>JAHBWD010000012.1 GCA_019637175.1 Labilithrix sp.
TCGCTCGCGCGCACGCGGCGCTGATCGACGCGCTCGAGCGCGCGTGAAATACGGCGGAAGTCGACAGCGGCGCCAGCACGAAGTAGCGCTTCGAGGAGCTCGGGCGCTCAGCGCGCGTCTCGCGCTACGTTCGCGGTATTCGCCGAACATGCCCTGCGCCAAGCAGATCGAGTGGAGGTTCCGTGACTGACGACAAGCGCTCCTACACGCTGAGCGAGCTCACTGCCATCTTCGCCTCGTTCGGGGCGGACGACCCGGAGGGGTGGGCACGCTCTCAGCTCACCGAGGGCATCAACCAGCTCGCGAGATTCTTCTTCCTCCGCGAAGCGTGGAAGTTGATCGTGAGCCATGCGGATCGAAGCTGGATCCAGCGCGAGCGTGAGGAGGCTGCAAGGGCGCCCCGGGCTCCAGGAGCAGGCAGCGGCGCCGCGCTGGAGCGGTTGCTGAGCACCGGCGCGGACGAGGGGGACCTCACGGAAATTGTGCGCGCAACGCAGTGGCAGCTCCTCGCGGGATTCTGCGCGCTCTTGGACGACCAAAGCCAGATTGAGTGCGGCGGGCTGGGCATCACGTGGGCGCTCTTCGAGACTGACGCGGCGGATATGCCCATAGCGCGGATCGACGGCCTTCACGAGTCGGTCCTCGAAACGGACCCGGCGGGGTTGGAGATGCGTTCCGAGCGGCCTCAGTGAGCGTTCGAGATCGAAGCGGCGACCTGAGGTTCGGCGCAGGCGAGAGCACTCGGACGAGGTCGCGAACGCGGTATGCTGCGCCGTGATGTCGTGGGTCGTGGTCGCCGCCGCCTTTCTCACCTTCCTCGTCGCGCTCGCCGTGCGCGACCGGTTGCAGAAGAAGCACACGATCGTCGCGAACTTTCCGATCGTGGGGCGCTTTCGCTACTGGCTCGAGACATTCGGCGGCCCGCTCCGGCAATACATCGTCACGCACAACGACGAGGAGCGGCCGTTCTCGCGCGATCAGCGCCGCTGGATCTACGCGTCGGCGAAGAAGGAGAACAACTACTTCGGCTTCGGCACGGACAACGATCTGGAGGGCGGGCGCGACTACCTGATCGTGCGCCACAGCGCGTTCCCCGCGCGCACGCCGCACGCCGGCGACGCCGACTACGATCCGAAGTACGGCTGCCCCGCGGCGAAGGTCCTCGGCGGCGCGCGCAAGCGCAAGAAGGCGTTTCGGCCGGCGTCGATCGTGAACACCTCGGCGATGAGCTACGGCTCGCTCAGCAGCGCCGCCGTCGAGGCCATCAACCGCGGCGTCGCGATCGCCGGCGGGATGCAGAACACGGGTGAGGGCGGCATCGCCCCGCCGCATCGCCACGGCGGCGATCTCGTCTGGCAGATCGGCACCGGCTACTTCGGGTGCCGCGACGACGACGGGCGCTTCTCGCTCGAGCGCATGCTCGAGGCGATCGAGACGGCGCCGGTGCGCGCGATCGAGATCAAGTTGAGCCAAGGGGCGAAGCCCGGGCTCGGCGGCGTGCTGCCCGCGGCGAAGATCACCGAGGAGATCGCGAAGATCCGGCTCATCCCGCGCGGGCGCGACTGCATCAGCCCCTCGGCGCACGCGGCCTTCTCGGACGTGTCGTCGATGCTCGACTTCATCGAGCGCATCGCCGACGCGACGGGGCTCCCCGTCGGCATCAAGTCCGCCGTCGGCGAGATGGGCTTCTGGCACGAGCTCGCGCGCGCGATCGCGACGACGGGTCGCGCGCCGGACTTCGTCACGATCGACGGCGGCGAGGGCGGAACGGGCGCCGCGCCGCCCGTCTTCAGCGATCACGTGGCGCTGCCGTTCAAGCTCGGCTTCGCGAGCGTGTACCGCGCGTTCGCGGAGCAAGGCGTCCACGAAGACGTCGTGTTCATCGGCTCGGGTCGACTCGGCTTCCCCGAGCAGTCGGCGCTCGCCCTCGCGCTCGGCTGCGACATGATCAACGTCGCGCGCGAGGCCATGCTCGCGATCGGCTGCATCCAGGCGCAGGAGTGCCACACGGGCAACTGCCCGACGGGCATCGCCACCCAGCGCCCCTGGCTCGTGCGCGGCCTCGACCCGACGCTGAAGTCGGCGCGCCTCGCGAACTACCTCATCACGCTCCGCAAGGACCTCCTGGCGCTCGCGAACGCGTGCGGCGAGGTCCACCCCGCGCTCGTCCCGCTCGACCGCTTCACGATCCTCGACGGCCTCGCGATGAAGAGCGCCGCCACGGTCTTCGCGTACGAGGCCGGCTGGGGTCTGCCGACCGAAGCGGAGCGCGACGCGATCGCCGCCCTCATGGCCGCGCGCGCTCCGTCCGGGCTGCGCACGGCCTCGTGAACGCGAGGCTCACCTTCGCCGTTCTCGCGCCGTCGTTTATTCGCTGCGGAGCAAGACGCAACCCCGGAGGAGTCTGCGGAGGGCGTCAGAATCCAATTGAGAGTCGACGGACCGCCGGGCAGGCTCGTCGCGTCGAACGGGACGGCCTCGCCCGCGTCGCTCGCGCGTCGAAGTTCGGGGCTTGATGCGGTGAGTGGCCTATAAATATGCTATGCTAATTCAAGATGCGACGGCGTCCCGTTCAGCTCGAGCTCGCATTTCGGACGTGGGGAGGCAAGCGCGCGAACGCGGGCCGAAAGCGGCGCGAGGCGCGGCGCGGCTTCGTTGGCCACGGCGCGCGGCCGCGGCACGTCGAGCGCACGCCGGTGCACGCGTCGGCTCGGCGCGTGGCCGCGGGGCCGGTCCTCCGAGAGCAGCGCGTGTACGCGGAGCTCCGCAGGGTGCTCGCGCGCTCGAGCGAGAAGGGCTTCCGGGTGCTCCATTTCTCGGTGCAGCGCGATCATCTCCACCTCATCGTCGAGGCCGAGGGCAACCTGGCGCTCTCGCGCGGCATGCAGCGTCTCCTCTCGCGCGCGGCGCACGCGGTCAACGCGATCACCGGTCGAAGCGGCAAGCTATGGCGCGACCGATACCACCGCGAGGATCTCGCCTCGCCGCGCCAAGTGCGCAACGCGTACGTCTACGTTCTCTTCAACGAGCGAAAGCACGGCGCGATGAAGCGCGTCGACGGCGTCTACCAGCTCGATCGCTGCTCGTCGGCCGCGTGGTTCACCGGCTGGAGCCCGCGCGCGGCGCCCGACGGCGCGCAGCTCACGCGCGCCGGCCCGTCGATCGTGTCGCCCGCGCGATCGTGGCTGGCCACGACGGGATGGAAGCGGCGCGGCCTCCTGCGCGTCGACGAAGCGCCGCGCGTCCCGGCGCGATCAACCACTACTTGAAGCGCATGCAGCGTCCGCCGGAGTAGGCGGCCTTGTACTCGGCAAAGCGAAGCCGATTCTCGCCGCTTCCGTTCTGGAGGGCGCGCGCGCTGCTGTAGCCGATGCCGCGGTACTTGAGGCCGAAGTTGCCGGTGAAGGTCGCGCCGGTCATGTCGAGCACCTGCTCGTGGAGGTTGCCGTGCACGTCCATCCACGGCTCGTCGGCGGCGTTGACGCGCACCTTGTCGCCGATCATGCGGCCCGGCGGCGCGATGCGGTTGACGCCTTCGTGGGTCTCGTTACCGCCCGCGCCGTTGGCGTAGTACGGGTAGTTGTAGTTGAGCGGCGCGGAGCCGCCCGAATCGCTCGTGGCGTTGATGTTCGGGGCGAACGTTCCCGCGGGGTTCACGGCGCCGAAGGGCGCGCAGCGGTTGGTCGGCGCCCGGCCGCAACCCGCGGCGTTGCCCAGCGTCGGCGCACTGTCGGTGACGTAGTCGAGCACCTCGTCGGTCGCGAGCTGGCCACCGTCCCAGTGGCAGAACGCCTGGAGCGCGACGTGCGTGATGGCCGACATCGCCTTCTTGTCGAGCTCGTTCTTGGCGACGAGCGCGTTGCCGTTGCTGTCGACGCCGTTGGCGCGCGCGAGGCCGCCGTTCGGGGTCATCATCACGTCGGCGGGGTACCAGAACGTCGTCAACCCGTACGCGCCGGTGCTGTGGAAGGTGTTGTGCCCGTGGATGTACGTGAAGAGCACGGAGCCGAACTGCCCGTTCACGCCGACGGGCGCGATCCACGGCGGGGCGATGGTGGGTCCGTAAGGCGGATAGGGGTTCGGGTTGTTCGGGAGCGACTGCGAGTCCGTGGCGAAGCCGGTCGCGAGGAACATGTTCCACGACGCGTTCCAGATCGGCGGCGTGTTCGCCATCACGTACGCGCGCATGTTCGGCTGGCCGCCGTACGTCGCCGTGAGCCACTCGATCCACGCGCGCACGCGGCCCGCCGTGATCTCGTACTTGTCGAGGTAGACCTGTCGGCCCGGACGCGCAGGATCCGCGTAGCCGGGGACGAGCAGCGTACGGCAGCAGCTCTCGTGGCCGGCGACCGTCCCCGCGCCCGTCTCGTGCGTCTCGGCGAACCCGTTGCCGAGATCGCCGCCGCCGCAAGTGTCGCCGCCGAAGCGCGGCTTGCAGCTCGGCATGTCGACGCACTTCTTGGCGTAGTTGCACGCACCGTTGCAGTCGCCGTCGACGAGGCAGTTCAACCCCTCGGCGCATTTCTTCCCGCTCGTGCCGCCGCAGTCGACGTCGGTCTCGCTGCCGTTCTGCACGCCGTCGTCGTTGCGCGGCGCGGTGCAGATCTTCGTCGACGCGGCGCAGTAGAGATCGACGCAGTCGTCGTTCGCCTCGCACGCCTTGCCGTTCGGACACTTCGGGGCGTTCGGCCCGCCGCAGTCGACGTCGGTCTCGCCGTTGTTCTTCTTGCCGTCGGTCGGCCCCGGAGGCCCGCACACGCCGTCGAGGCACGTGCCGACGCAGTCGCTGCTGTCGACGCAGCCCTCGCCGTCGGGGCACGGCTGGGTCGCCTTCACACTGCCGCCGCAGTCGACGCCGGTCTCGCCCGCGTTCTTCTTGCCGTCGGAGTGGCTGCCTTCAGGAGGCCGCGCGCACTTCGCGGCGTCGCAGAAGCCGGAGACGCAGTCCTTGTCGAGCTCGCACGGCTCGCCGTCGTTGCACTCGACCGACACGCCGACGCCGCAAGGCTTGCCCGCGGGCGCGGCGCACGTGCCGCTCTCGCACTTGCCGCTCGAGCACTCCTCGTTCGCGGTGCACCCCGCGCCGGTGCACCTCGTCGTGCACGCGCCGCCGCAGTCGGTGCCGATCTCGTCGCCGTCACGGACGCCGTTCGTGCAGCTCGGGACGTCGTCGGCGTTCGTCGTGGAGCACGCCGGCACGAGGACGCAGCCAGCGAGAAAGGTCACTGCGCTGGCGAGGAAACCGCGGGCTCGGAACACGTATCCTCCAGGAGACGAGATCGACACGATCGAGATCACCGTGTCACGAGGTGTACGCGCGCGCCCGCGCAAAGCTGCCGCGAAAAACGGACCGCTACGCCGCCAGAATGAGGGTGGATCGCCGGCGCACCGCCCTGGCGCCAACCACGGATCGCGCACTTGACGCGCGACGCGATTGCGCGGTTCATGTCGAATCGATGAGCGACAGGATCGACCAGCTCCGCGAGCAGTGGGACCGCGCCGTGGAGAAGGACCGCCCGGCCGACGCCGTGAAGGCGCTGATCGAGCTCGAGAGGCTCGAGCACGGCGAGCCGCGGTGGTCGCAACGCCTCGGCGAGGCGCTGCGACGGCTCGGCAAGAACAAGGAAGCCGAAGAGGCGTTCGTGCGCGCGACCGAGCGCTACATCGCGAAGGGCTTTCTTCCCCGCGCGATCGCGATGGCGAAGCTCGTCATCTCGCTCAACCCCGCGCGCGTCGATCTGCTCGCGAAGATCGAGCCGCCCAAGGCTGCGCCGGCGCCGCCTCCGCTCCCGATCCGGCCGGTGCCGCTCGAGCGCGCGAAAGACGAGAGTCGAGACGAGGTGCGCTTCGCCGACGCCGCCGTCGTCGACGCGTCGTCGCGATCGAGCATCGACATCCTGCTCGAGGACGTCGACGTCCTCGAGGTCGTCGACGTCGACGTCGTCAGCGACAAAGACCCTTCGTTCATCATGCCCGAAGCGCGCGAGCCGTCGATCGATCACCTCGGCACGATGGCGACCTTCCGCCTCTTCGCCGGCGTCTCGCGCGACGGCCTCCTCGAGCTCTCGCGCGCCGCCGAGATCGTCGAGCTCGTGCCCGGCGCGATGGTGATGATGCGCGACGAGCCCGCGTACGCGCTCTACGCGATCATCGACGGCGTCGTGCGCGTGATCGTGCGCGGCATGCCGAGCGGCCGCCCCGACATCCGCCTGCGCGAGGGCGACATCATCGGCGAGGGCTGCCTCCTCGACGAAGGCGTGCGCCAGGCCGACGTGCGCGCGGAGACGCCGATCATGGCGCTCCGCATCGACAAGAAGAAGCTCGACGAGGTGACCGCGCGTCACCCCGAGGTCGAGGGAGCGCTCTTCGAGCTCCTCGCGCGGCGCCTCATCATGAACCTGATGCACTCGTCGCCGATCTTCTCTTCGTTCGATCCGAAGGCGCGCCTCGAGCTCGCGCAGCTCTTCGAGGTGCGCCGCGCCGCGCCGGGAACGGTGCTCGCCGAGCGCGGGAGGCGAAGCGACGGCCTCTACGTCCTGCTCGCGGGCAACGTCACCGCGATCGGCGACGACGGCACCGCGACGCGGATCGCGCGCGGCAGCGCGTTCGGGCACGCCTCGCTCCTCGGCACCGAGGCCGCCGACGCGACCGTGAAGGCGACGACCGAAGCGGTCTTGCTCCGCCTGCCCGCGATGAAGTTCGCCGCGCTCGCGGCGCACTACCCGCCCGTGCTCGCGATCCTCGCGGAGTCCGCGGGCGAGCCCCTCCGCGCGAGCCGGCTGCCGGGCGACTGACCCGCGCCGCGCGGCTCGCCCTACGCGGCACGGCGCGCCATGAAGAGCCGCCGCGTCGGGACTGAAGTAAGATCGAGCCCGTGGCCACGTTCGATCTCGAGGTGATCGACGCCGCGATCGCGCGCTTCGTCGTGCGCGACGCGGCGTCGCCGTCGATCGCGCGCGTCACGCAGCAGAGCGCGACCGCGCCGCCCGTCCACGACGTCGTGTACGCGGCGACGACGCGGCATCGACTCTCGCAGCCGTGGGCGCCCGACGACGGCATGATCCTCGAGACGTTCGATCCGACGATCGCCGAAGGCGGCGCCCCGCCCGCGTCGATCCTCGCCGACGTCGAGTGGAAGTACATGGAGTGGGCCGAGGGCTCGCTCGCCGAGAGCGGCGGAGGCCTGCTCGGCGCGCTGCCCGACGGATCGTACTGGCTCGCGCGCACGAAGCTCGAAGCGACCGCGCCGAAGACGATCCTGCTCGGCAACGCGTGGTCGCCCGCGCCTTCGAACGCGCGACAGCTCGCCGATCGCCGGCCGCTCTACGCGGCGGCGTTCGGGGTTCGAAGGGGGGCGCCGCCGTCCGGCGCATCGCCGCTCGTCGGGCTCGCCGTGCTCGACTACGTCGGCGACGCGAGCGTCGACGCGACGCTCTTCTTCGAGATCGTCGAGGCGAAGGCGTTGACGCCCGACCGAAGCGGCGACGTCGTCGTCGTCATCCCGCAGACCGGCGCCCTCGTCGTCGACGCCCTCGAGGCGTTCTCCGCGAGCGACGCGCAGGAGGCGCGCTTGCGCTGGGAAAGGGAGCGATCCCGAGCGCTTGCCCAGCTCCTCGGGGATAGTTATCCAACTCGCTAAGTTTCAGCTTGCCGATACTGAGCCTCGAAGCTAAGTATCGCACCATCATGCAGCCCACGAACAAGCCTGGTCCCGTCGACATGCTCGTCACCTACCGCGCGAAGCAGGGTCGCGAAGACGAGCTGCTCGCCCTCGTCAAGAAGCACTGGCCGGAGCTCGAGCGCCTCGGCCTCGCGACCGATCGGCCGGCGCAGGTCTGGCGAGGGACGGACCGCAAGGGCGTCACGTCGTTCATCGAGATGTTCCAGTGGAAGGACTCCAAGTCGTCCGACATCGCCCACCAGACGCCCGAGGTCATGGCCATCTGGGAGCCGATGGGCAACCTCATGGACGGCATGGACATCACGCAGATCGAGTCGGTCGACCTCGGTTGACCACCGAAGCGGAGCAGCGGCTCGTCGCGCTGCAAGCGGTCCTCGAGGCCCTCGCCCACCCCGCGCGCCGGCAGATCCTCCTCACGGTGCACTTTCGCGGGGGCGAGATGACCGCAGGCGACATCGCGCGACGTTTCGCGCACGCGTGGCCCACCACGACCCGCCACTTGCGCGTGCTCGAGGCGGCCGGTCTCTTGCAGCACGAAAAGCGAGGCCGCGAGCGGATCTATCGGGTCCAGCGCGAGCGATTGGCGCTCGTCACCGAGTGGCTCGCGTGGTTCGAAGAGCGCCGAGATCCTCTCGACGGCTGAGGCGTATGTCGCGAAGGTCGCGGGAACAAGACCGCGATCTGGAGCGTCAGAACCGAGATGTCGAAGGTCGCTGCTGAGGTGTCTCGCGCGCGCAGGCTCGCTGGAGCCGGCGCCCTCGTGGCGACCGCGGGAGGGCTCGCCGTCACCGCCGTCCACTTCCACCACGTCCGCTCGACCGAGTGGGGCTTGCTCGCGTTCTCCGGCCTCGTCGCGATGGCCGGCGTCGGCCTCGCGCGGCGATCGATCGTCAGCCAGGTCCTCTCGCGGGGAACGGCGTGGGTCGTGCTCGTTCCCAGCGCGATCGCGACGTTGGTCACCACGCTCGGTGGCCACGCGCCCGACATGCTCGCCGCGGGTCTCACCGCGGGCAGCGGCGCCGCGCTCCTCCTCGCTCGACCTATGCTCCACACGAAGGAAGCGCGCGCTGCGTTCGCGCCTTCGTGGTTCCGCCGCTGGCTGCTCGCCGCTTCGACCTCGTCGATCATGGCCGGCGTCGTCACCGGGATCTTCGCCCTCGACGGCCTGCGCGGGCACACCGCCCCGGCGATCGCGCTCTTGGCGCTCTCGCTCTCGCTCGTCATGTCCGCGCTGGGCGTCGTGCGGATGCGCGCGTGGGGGATCCTGCTCGGAGCGCTCACGTCGTTCGTCACGCTGATCGCGTCGGCGGCGATGCACGACGTCGCCGGGCTCGTCCTCTCGCTCGCGGCGATCCCCGGCCTGATGCTCACGCTCCCCGTGCTGCTCGCGAAGCGCGATCGCGCCAAGGGCGAGGCGCGCGCCCGCGTGGCGACGAGCTTCGCGGCCCTCGAGCCGCGCATCCGCGTCGCGAGCGTGCCCGACGAGGTCGAGGCCGCCGCGTTCGACGAAGCGCCCGAGGCGCGTCGCGCGTCCGTCCAAGCCTGAAGAGACGCGCTATCATCCTCCCCGGATGGATCGAGCTCCCTCGGCGCACGTCGTCTTGGCGCCCGCGAGCCGCGCGCGACGCGCGGCCCTGGTGCTCTCGGCGATCGCCGTCGTCTTCTCGATCGGCTTCGGCGTCTACGCGCGCCGCGCGATCGCCGTCATGGCCGCGATCAAGGGCGACGCCGCGATCGCCGCGGCCGCCGACGATCCCGAGCCGTACATGAAGCCGATCATGTTCGCGCTCGTCTTCCTCCTCTTCGCGCTCCTCTTCCGGATGATCGCGGCGATCTGCGAGCTGCTCTGGCTCGAGCGCACGTGGTCGAACCTGCCCGAGCACCTCCGCACCGTCGGCCCGGTCGAGAAGGTCAGCTCGGGGATGGTCGTCGGTCTCAGCTTCGTTCCGGGCGTCGCGTGGCTCTGGAAGCTCGGGCTCGTCGTCGGGATCGCGAAGGGCTTCGAAGACGTGCGCGCGCGCGTCCCGTTCAGGGCGCCGGTGCCGAAGAAGCTCGGCATGGCCGCGGTCATCGTCGGTTGGGTGCCCGGCCTCAACGTGTATCTTGCACCTTTCTTGTGGGAGATGTTCGCGACGCGCATGGATGTCGTCTGCACCGAGCTCGCCTCTGCGTCCGTGTTCACGCCGGCCGAGACCGCCGCACCACCCGCGCCGCAGGCCGGGCAGGCTCAGCCTGCGGGCCCGAGCTGATCTCCTCGAGCAGCTCCTTGACGATCGTGCGGTGGCAGCGAGCCTCGTCGACGCACGCCGACGAGCAGAGCAGCGTGATCGTGTCGCCGCGCCGAACGTGCGCGGCGAACCCCTCGAGCCAGAACTTCTGACGCGTCATCTCTTGGCGAAAGCGGCGCTCGTACTCTTCGAACGCGATCGGCGCCTGGCCCTTGCCGTACGCCGCGGCGTGCAGCTCCGCGCTCGGCGCGAGCGCCTGGCACCACGCGTCCCAGGTCTCGTCTTCCTTCGACACGCCGCGCGGCCGAAAGCGACAGATGAGCAGGCGATAGCCGTCTTCGGCCTCGCGCGGATCGTTCCAGCGCTTCGTTCGAACGGGCACGGTAGAAGCAGCTTGCCGCGACATCGTGTCGCGCGCGAGCGCCAGCGTTCGCGCGCGACGGATCGCGTCGTCTACAATCGACGACGATGTCCCAGAGGTCCGCGCGATTCTACGTCGCGGTGGCGCTGGGGGTCGCGGCCGTCTCGGCCGCGGTGCTCCTCCGCCAGCCCCGGCCGAGCAGCGGCGGCGTCGAGCCTCCGCCGGGCGCGATCGTGCGCTGGTGCGCGGACGGCCTCGCGCCGATCCCCGGCGGCGGATGCTTCGCCGCGCCCGCCGAGATCAAGCCGAACGCGACGCCGCTCGTCGTCTACCTCCACGGGCGCCATGCGCCGGTCAACGTGGGCGACGAGCTCGAGCGTCAGACGCGCGTCGCGCGCTTGGCGACGGCGCGCGGCTACGCCGTGCTCGCCCTCCGCGGCGCGCAGGGGCAGTGCAGCGATCCGGCGTATGCCGCGTTCTGGTGCTGGCCGAGCAACGAGCGCAACGCGAGCGACGGGGCCGCGTTCGTCGCGCGCTGGAGCGACGCGCTGCGCGCGGCCGAGGCCAAGATCGGGCGCGAGCGCCGCGTGCTCCTCGGCTTTTCGAACGGAGGCTACTTCGCGGCGCTCATCGCGTCGCGCGAGCTCATGTCGTTCGACGCCGTCGCCGTCGCGCACGCGGGGCCCGTGATGCCGATGCGCCCGAGCTCTCCGTCGCCGCCGCCGATGCTCCTCGTCACCGCCGAAGACGACTCTGCGAATCCGGAGATGCTGCGCCTCGACGCCGAGCTCACGCGCGAAGGCTGGCTTCACGCGACGGTCGAGCGCGAGGGCGGTCACGCGCTCACCGAGTGGGACGTCGAGACGGCGCTGACGTTCTTCGATCGCACGCGCGCCGAGAGCTTGCCGCTCACGCCGCCGCTCGCGACGCGATCGCGCGCGCGCACGGCCGAGCGGCGCGGCGCCGACCCGGCCGACGCGGGCGCGCCCGAAGCGCCCAGCTCGCCTCCGCCCGAGGACGTGCTAGACACTCCGCAGCCGCCATGGGACGCACAGTCGACCGATCCCTCGCCCGAATGATCGCGTACAAGCGCCTCGTCACCGGAGGCCTCGCGTTCGCCGCAGGGATCGCGATGATCGTCCTCGCCACCGTCCGCGGCGGGCCGATCCCCGCGCAGCTCTACCTCGCGCTCCTCCTCTTCTTCGGCGGCGGCGCCTGGGCTTTGCGCGACGGGCTGCGCCTCCGCCGCGAGCTCCAGCGCCCTCAGGGATAGAGCAGGAAGCGCGAGCGCTTCGCTTCGAACGCCGGGAGCGCGGCCACCCAGGTCGCCTCGACGGCGGCGACGCTCTTGCCCTCGCGGATCGCGGCCGTGGCCGCCTTGCTCGCGAGCAGGCGATCGACGTGGTCGACGTCCCACTCGTTCGGATGGAGCTCGCGGAGCGCGATCGCAATCGCGACGCCGGTGCGCACGGGCGCGAACCTCGCGCGATCGGTCACGCGGACGCGGACGCCGCCGCATTTCTTTCCCTTGTGCACCGCGCTCGAGGGCGTGAACGTCACCGGCTCGAAAGCGACGCCTTCCGGCGCGAGGCTCTCGAGCTTCTTGGCGAGGGCCTCGCCGTCGATGAACGGCGCGCCGAGGATCTCGAACGGCGTGCTCGTTCCGCGGCCCACCGAGACGTTCGTGCCCTCGAGCAACGCGATCGCGGGGTAGAGCACGACCTCCTCGACGGTTCGCAGGTTGGGCGACGGGCTCACCCACGTGAGGCCCGTGCGATCGAAGTAGTCGCGGCGCCTCCAGCCTTGCATGCGCACCACCTCGAGCCGAACGTCGATGCGATCGTCGGCGGCGAAGAGACCCGCGAGCTCGCCCATCGTCATCCCGTGGCGCACGGGCAGAGCGTGGTGGTTGACGAAGCCGGTCGGTTCGAGCACCGGCCCCTCGACGTCGACGCCGCCGATCGGGTTCGGTCGATCGAGGACGACGAAGCGGATCCGCCTCTCGGCCGCGACCTTCATCGCGAGCTTCATCGTCGACGCGTACGTGTAGAAGCGCGCGCCGGCGTCTTGGAGATCGAAGACGATCGTGTCGATCCCGTCGAGCGTCGACGCGGTGGGAGACATGCGCTCGCCGTACAAGCTGTACACGGGCACGCCCCCGTGCGTGCCGTCGGCGATCTTGCCCTCGCGCGCGGCTTCGAGGCCGTGCTCCGGCGTGAAGATCGCCGCGAGCGTGACGCCCGGCGCGCTCTTCATGGCGTCGATCGTGGACGTGCCGTCTTTGGCGCGCGCGCTCGCGTTCGTGACGAGGCCGACGCGCGATCCCCTCAGGCGTTCGAACGACTCGGCGCGGAGCACGTCGATACCGGTCTTCACCTCGACGCCGTCGATCGCGAGCGTCGCCACCTGGGCGACGAGCGGGTTGACCGCGCCCTTGCCGTCGGGGTGGACGCGATTCGAGAGGAACACGACGAAGAGATCCTTGCCGGGATCGATCCACATCGCCGTCCCGGTGAAGCCGCCGTGGCCGAACGCGCGCGGCGAGAGGAGCGCGCTGCGGTGCGACGCGAAGCGGCTGTCTTTGTCCCACCCGAGGGCGCGGCCGCCGCTCGAGGTCTCGCGCCGCGCGACGAACGCGTCGAAGGTCTTCTCCGAGAGCACGCGCGCGCCGTCGATGACGCCCTTCGCGAGCATCGCGCGCGCGTAGCGCGACAGATCGTCGGCGGTGGAGAACACCCCGGCGTGCCCTGCGACGCCGTGGAGCGCGAACGCGCGCGGATCGTGGACGTCGCCCTGCATCCACGCGCCCTCACGCTGCTCGGTGGGCGCGGCGCGCGCGCGGAGCGCGGGCCCGGGGAGGAAGCCCGTCTCGCTCATCCCGAGCGGCTCGAAGATCTCTTCGCGGGTGAAGGTCGCGAGATCCCTCCCGCTCCGGCGCCGGACGATCTCCTCGAGCACGACGAAGCCGACGTCGGTGTAGAGGAAGCGCTCGCCGGGCTGGTGCTTGAGCGTGAGCTGGCCGAGGCGCTGCATGAGCGCGCCGCGATCGAGCGCGTAGTCGGAGACGGGCGTCGCCGCGGGCAAGCCGCTCGTGTGCACCAGCAACTGCCGCACGGTGAAGGCGGGCAGCCTCGCGAGCTCGGGGACGTAGCGCGCGGCCGGCGCGTCGAGATCGATCCTGCCCCGCTCGACGAGGATCATCACGCTCGTCGCCGTCGCGACGGGCTTCGTGAGCGACGCGAGATCGAACACCGTGTCGAGCGTCATCGGCACCTGCTCGGGCACGAGCGCCTTCGATCCATACGCGCGGCGCAGGAGCACCTCGTCATGACGCCCGACGACGACGACGCACCCGGGCATCTTCCCCGTCCCGATCGCCTCCTCGATCGCCGCATCGACCGTGGAAAACCGCGGATCGATCGCCTCCCGCGGCGCCGCCACGACGATCTCCCGCACCTCCACCCGAGCCGCCTGCGCCCGCGCCGGCGCCGCAGGCGTCGGCCGCTGCGCCCCGACCCGTGCCCCCCCATGGCACGCGACGAGCATCGCCACCGCCGCGCACCACCCGAACCCTCGACTTCGACTCATCGCGCGCGAAATCGATGATAGCGCACGCCAGCGAGCCGACAGCGGCGCCACCAAACTTCCGCGCCTCCGCGTCTCTCTTTCCTAAAATCTTCCCACGTCAGAGCTTACGGACGCCCTTGATCGTGATCGGCTTGACCGGCGCGTCTTTGACGAAAGGCCCCTGCGGGCCTGTCGGGACGGCGACGATCGCGTCGACGACGTCCATGCCGTGCATCACCTCGCCGAAGACGGTGTAGCCCCACCCGCTCCCCGTCTTCGCGGTGTGATCGAGGAACGCGTTGTCGACGACGTTGATGAAGAACTGCGACGTGGCCGAGTGCGGCTCGTTCGTCCGCGCCATCGCCACCGTGCCGCGCGTGTTGCGCTGGCTCTTGTCGGCTTCGTTCTCCACCGGGTCGCGCACCGGCTTCTTCTCGTAGCTCGCGTCGTACCCACCGCCCTGGGCCATGAAGCCCGGGATGACGCGATGAAAGAGGGTGCCCGCGTAGTGCCCCGCCTCCACGTAGTCGAGGAAGTTCTTCACGCTCTTCGGCGTGCGCTCTTCGTCCAGGATGATCTCGATGTCGCCGAGATCCGTCTCGATGACGACTTTGAGGTCCGACATGCCGGGCAGCATAACCCGGAATCGATCTTCGCTAGCGAGCGTTCGCCGTTGCGCCGCTCCCCGGGCCGGAGCGACACTCCCGGCCCCGATACGGACGGGGAGAACGGGGAGAGGAGCGACGCATGACTCGCGCTGCAAAATGGGCTTTTGCCGGTCTGTTCGCCAGCATCGGCCTGCTCTTCTTCGTTCTGAGGGGCTGCTCGAAGCCGCCGCCCGTGGCCCTCGAGGTCCCGGAGAACGCCGGCCCCCTCACCTTCCCTCCGTCGGACGACGGCTGGCTCGACCGCATCCCGATGTCGGTCGCGGCGAGCCGCGACGCGATCAAGGTCTACGCGCCCTCGCTCGACAAGGACGGCCGCTTCGAGGTCACCGGCCAGACGGTCACCATCAGCTTCGACGACGAGGTCTTCGCCCAGCGCGACCTCAAGACGGCGCCCCTCGTCACGATCACCCCGCCCGTGCCCGGCCGCACGGTGTGGGAGTCGGGGCGCAGCGTCGAGTTCAAGGCCGACAAGCCGTTCGATCCCGACACCGACTACGTCGCCTCGCTCCCCGAGATGACAGGCCCCGGAGGAAAGAAGCTCGCCGGCGGGTTCAAGGGCACGTTCAAGGCGACCCCCGAGCTGAACATCGGCGGGAAGATCATCCACTACTTCCCGAAGCCCGGCGAGCCGCGCGTCGTCTACGTGCGGCCCATCGACGAGCGCGACGTCGGTCCGAACCACGCGATCCTGGTCTTCTACGATCAGCCGATCGACCTCGGCGTGGCGAGCGGCCTCGTGACGATGACCGACGAGAGCGACCGGAAGATCCCGCTGTCGCTCACGCACCCTCCGGCGGGCAACACGTTCGAGGGAGAGAAGATCGACACCCGCGCGGTCTTGTTCGCGAAGATGACGCCGCCGCCGCCTCCGGGCACGACGCTGAACCTCACGGCCAAGAGCGTCAAAGACGGCATCGAGCCGGTCACGCGAAAGCTCCGCATCCCCGAGCTGCCCAAGCTCGTGTCCGCGGGGTGCAGCGAGTGCGACGTGAAGGGCGCCACGGTGCGCGGCTCGGTGCACTCGACGATCGATTTTCAGTTCTCGAACCGCATCAAGAACGAGGACATCAAGAACCACGTCCACGTCACGCCGGTGCCGGAGAAGCTCCGCGTCTCCGGCTGGGGTGAGAACGTCTACGTCGACGCGAGCTACACGCCCGCGACGACGTACCAGATCCGCACGACGGGCCTCGTCGATCGCTTCGGCTTCCCCGTGCCCGACGCGTCGGTCACGTTCATCACCAACCCGCGCACCGCGAGCGTGATCCTGCGCGAGGGGATCATGCTGATGGACGAGGCGGGCGCGAAGGACTTCTTCGTCACCACGCGCAACGTCAAGAAGGGCGAGCTGCTCGTGTGGAACGTGGGCGCCGGCGGCGAGTCGCTGCTCGACGCCGTCAGCCGCGCGCGGAAGAACCACGCGCCGGGCGGGAGCACCGCCGCGGTGATCCCGTTCGACGCGCTGACGACGCCGCACGTCTACCTGAGGTCGCCGCTCGATCTCTGGGGCAAGCTCGAGCCCGGCCGCGCTTACCTCCTGCAGGCGAGGGTGAAGGAGGCGGCGAACAACGCCGCGATCGCGCAGACGCAGCCGAGCCCGAACGCCTACTCGGCGCCCAGCGATCCGTCGGTGCCGCTCGTGTTGCTCGCGGGCAAAGACAGCGTCGGCGCGCACGTGCACATCGTGGGCAGCCAGGCGCTCGTCAACGTGTACCGCCTCGCGAGCGGCGAGGCCGTGGCCGGGGCGCAGGTCGCGCTCGGATCGTCACGATCGACGACCGACGAGCGCGGCGTCGCGATCGTCGACACGCCGAAGAGCGGCCGCGGCGACGAATCGATCACGGTGCGCGCGGGCAACGAAGAGACCGTGCTCCCTCTCGATCGCTTCACGACCTCGGCGAACGAGCTCTACCCCGATCTCGCGACGAGCGAGGAGTACGCCCAGGAGCGAGAGCTGCTCGGCGTGATCCTCACCGACAAAGGGATCTATCGGCCGGGCTCGAAGCTCGAGGTGAAGGCCGTCGTCCGCAAGCCCGCCGCGAACAAGATCGCCGCGGTGCCGCAAGCGAAGGTGCGCCTCCGCGTCACCGATCCGATGGGCACCGACATCTTCGACGAGGCGATGGTCGCGAACGCGATGGGCTTCGTCACGCGCGAGATCACGATCCCCAAGGGCGGCCGCACCGGCCGCCACCACATCCGCCTCGAGCTCGACGACACGAAGACCACGGTCCTCGCCGACGAGATCGTGCGCGTCGCCGAGTTCGAAACGCCGCGCTTCAAGGTCGATCTCGAGGTCCCCGCCGAGATGCCCGAGGGCAAGTACCGCGCGCGCGTCGTCGGCCGGTACTTCTTCGGCGCGCCGATGGACGGCGGCCGCGTCGACTGGACGATCCGCAAGAAGCGCTTCAAAGGCTTCGCGTCGAAGCTCGAGGCCGACGGCTTCGGCTTCGGCAAAGAGGAGAGCGACTTCGAATCGCGCAAGCCGAAGGGCGACGATCGACCCGTCACGGGCAGCGGGAGGCTCTCCGGCGCCGGCATCCTCGACGTCGACGCCACCGTGGGCCCGCTGCTCGACGGTCCGACCGAGGTCACGTTCGAGGCCGACGTGAGCGACGCCTCGTTCCGCCACGTCGCGGCGAAGAAGTCGGCCGTGCGCCACCCGTTCCCGCGCTACGCCGGCGTGCGCCTCGCGCGCCGCTTCGGCGAGGTCGGCGCGACGAAGGTCGATCTCCTCGCCGTCGACACGAGCGGCAAGCCGGTCGCCGGCGTGACGGTGGAGGCGCGCCTCGAGCACCTCGAGTGGAAGAAGACGACCGAGCGCGCGGAGAGCGGCGCGACCGTCGAGTCGTGGAACAGCGTCGCGACCGACGCGGGATCGTGCTCGGTGTCGAGCGACCTCAATCCGAAGAGCTGCGAGCTCCTCGTGAAGAAGTCCGGCGAGTACCGCGTGACCGTGAAGATCGACGGGCGCGAAGACGCGAGCACGTCGTTCTATGCCTGGGGCCCGGGCGGCACCAGCGACTCCGCCGCGGTGCCTTCGGCGGGAAAGAAGATCCCGCTCGCGACCGATCGCAAGAGCTACCAGCCGGGCGAGACCGCGAAGATCCTCGCGCAGAGCCCGTTCCCCGAGGCGACCGCCGTGCTCACGATCGAGCGCGGCGGGCTCCTCCATCACGAGGTGCGTCGGGTGAAGGGCGCGTCGGTCGTGTTCGACGTGCCGATCGCGCTCGCGCACGCGCCCTACGCGCACGCCGTGATCACGCTGCTCCCGATCAACGCCGGGCTCGACGCGAGCTACCGCGTCGCCGCGGTGCGCGTTCCCGTGTCGCTCGATCAGGCGAGGCTCGCCGTGCGCGTCGCGTCGGCGAAGAAGACGTACGACGCGGGCGAGACCGCCGAGATCACCGTCGAGGTGAAGCGCGGCTCCGAGCCGATCAAGAACGCCGACGTGACCCTCGCGCTCGTCGACGAGGGCGTGCTCCGCCTCACCGACTTCCACGCGAAGGATCCCACGGCGGCGCTCCATCCGCCGCGGTCGCTCGACTTCATCGCCGCCGACAGCCGCGGGCTCCTCTTCCGCCGCAAGGAGAAGGCGCACGTCGCCGGCGGCGGCGAGGGCGACGAAGGCGACTCCGTCGACACGCGCAAGGAGTTCCTCGAGACCGCGGCGTGGCTCCCGAACCTCGTGACCGACGACGCCGGCCGCGTGAAGGTGAAGGTCAAGCTCCCCGACAACCTCACCGAGTTCCGCATGATGGCGGTCGCGATCGCCGACGACGGCTCCGCGGGCGCGAAGGAAGACAGCCTCATCGTCACGCGCCCGTTCCTCCTCGAGCCCATCCTCCCGTCGTTCGCGCTCCGCGGCGACAAGCTCGAGATCGCGGCGATGGCGCACAACAACACCGACGCGCCGGTCACGGCGAAGGTGAAGATCGACGGCGAGACGCGAGACGTGAAGCTCGGCGCGCGATCGCACCAGCGCGTCGGCAAGACGATCACCGCCGACAAGAGCTTCTCGCCGACCTTCTCGCTCGAGGTCGACGGCAAGGTCCGCGATCGCGTCGAGCGATCGCTGCGCGTCGGCCTGCCCGGCACCGAGGAGCACCCGCAGATCTCCGGCGTGTTCCGCGAGCTCCAAGAGATCACGCTCGCGGTCCCGAGCGACGCCGTCTTCGACGACGACGCGACGCTGACGCTCCGCACCGGCGCGGCGCTCTACCCCGAGCTCGGGCAGCGGCTCACCTACCTCCAAGACTACCCGCACGGCTGCGTCGAGCAGACGACGAGCGGTACCCTCCCGCTGCTCGCCGCGCGAAACCTGATCCCGTGGACGGGCGTCGTCGGCCTCGACGACGCCGAGCTGCGCAAGCGCATCACCGCGGGCGTGAAGCACCTCGCCACGATGAAGACCGCGCACGGCGGCCTCGGCTTCTGGCCCGGCAACGCCGACCCGAACGTGTACGGAACCGTGTACGCGGCGCGCGCGCTCCTTCGCGCGAAGGAGATCGGCATCGAGGAGGAGGGCCTCCTCGCCGACGTGCTCAGGTTCCTCGCCGATCGCATGCCGAACGAGCGCGACGCGGTCGTCCGCGTTTCGATCGCGGACGTCTTGGGGCAAGCGGGCAAGCTCCCGCCGGAGTCCGCCGACGCGCTCTTCGATCTACGCGACAAGCTCGACGTCTTCGGCCTCGCGAGCCTCGCCCTCGCGCTCGGCACCTTGCCCAAGGAGACCGAGCGGGTGAAGGGCCTGCTCGACGCCCTCGAGGGCAGCTTCGACGAGGCCGGCATGCCGAGGGGCGAGCACGGGCAGCGCGACCATCACCACTGGGGCTCGATCGATCGCGATCGCGCGCAGACGCTCATCGCGCTCAAGAAGCACAGGCCGCAGTCGAAGCTCATGGAGAGGCTCGCCCACCGCCTCATTCGATCGCTCGACAAGTACACGACGCAGTCGACCGCGTGGTCGCTCATCTCGCTCTCGTCGTTCGTCGGCGGAGAGAAGCCGAACGGGGGCGTCGACGTGAAGGTGAAGATGGAAGGGCTCGTCTTCGACTCGACGCGCAAGCTC
This sequence comes from Labilithrix sp., assembly GCA_019637175.1. Lineage (GTDB taxonomy): Bacteria > Myxococcota_A > Polyangia > Polyangiales > Polyangiaceae > Labilithrix. The sequence continues at coordinate 19,577 of JAHBWD010000012.1, forward strand.
GGCGGCGACAACAAGGAGGTCCGCATCCCGCTGAAGGCGCTCCGCGGCAAGCGCGTCCAGCTCCGGCTCGAGGGCGATCCCAAGGCGCCGAGCGCGTTCTCGATGGAGGCGCGCTATACGCGGCCCGACGCGACGTCGACGCGCGCCGCGCGACGATCGGCGCTCGGCCCGTCGGTCTATCGCGTCTTCACGACGCCGAAGGGCGCCCCGATCGATCTCGCGAAGGTGAAGGCGGGCGACGTCGTCCGCGTCGCGCTGCGGATCGAGATGCCGAAGCTCGACGACTGGCGCGCGACTCATCTCGCGATCACCGATCGCTTCGCCGCCGGCTTCCAGCCGGTGCAGCCCGATCTCGAGAGCGTCGCTCAGGTGCCCGAGATCGAGAAGGATCACCCGTTCTTCCACGGGCTCACCGGATGGGGAGGCTCCGCGAGCTACGTCGACGTGCGCGACGATCGGGTGAACGTGTACTTCGATCGCGTCTACGGCGGCTCGAGCGCGTACGCGAGCTACCTGCTCCGCGCGACGACGCCGGGCGAGTTCGTGCTCCCCGCGGCGCGCGGCGAGCTCATGTACGAGCCGGGCAGCGAGGGCTACTCCGAAGGCGGGCGCGTCGGCATCCAATGAGCGCATCGCGGCTCCGTGCGATCCTCCGGCGACGCGCCGTGCGCGCGCCGCTCGTCGTGATCGTCGCGCTCTTCGTCTCGTGGCGGATCTTCCGCGCGATGGCGGGCAGCCCCGCGGCGGAGATCGACGGCGCGCGATGGACCGAGGGCACCCGCGTGCTCGCGCGCGACGGTCGCGTGCTCGGCGAGCGCGCGTCGTCGCTCGGCCTCCGCGGCCGGAGGGTCGCGCTCGACGACGTCTCCCCTCGCCTCGTGCTCGCGACCGTCGCGAGCGAGGATCGCGCGTTCTACCGGCACGACGGCGTGGATCGGCTCGCGCTCGCGCGCGCTTCGCTGTCGAACGTGAAGCGCGGCAAGATCGTCTCCGGCGGGAGCACGATCACCGCGCAGCTCGTCAAGCGCCTCGATCATCAGGGCAGGCCTCACCGCCGGACGATCGCGACGAAGCTCGTCGAAATGGCGCGCGCCCAGAACCTCGAGGCCGCGATGGACAAGCGCGCGATCCTCGAGGCGTACCTGAACCACCTCGACTACGGGCACGGCCTCGCGGGGCCCGAGGCGGCGGCGCGAGGCTACTTCGGCGTGTCGGCGCGCGACGTGAGCCTCGCGCAGGCGGCGCTCCTCGCCGTCTTGCCGCGCGCGCCCTCCGCGCTCGACCCTTACCGGCACCTCGATCGCGCGGTCGCGCGACAGCGCGCGCTCCTTCATGCGATGCACGCGCGCGGCGACGTCTCGAGCGACGATCTCTCTCGCGCGCTCGCGGAGATCGTCGCGGTGCGCCCGCTGAAGAGGTCGCCGCTCGTCGCGCCTCACCTCGTCCTCGCGGCGGCGCGCGGGTCGTCGCCGATCGTCGAGACGACGATCGACTTCGATCTCCAGCGCGACGCCGAGGCGATCGTCACGACGCACGTACCTCTCCTGCGCGCGCGCGGCGCGAGCGGCGCGGCGGCGATCGTCGTCGACAACGCGACCGGCGACGTGCTCGCCGAGATCGGCAGCGCCGACTACTTCGATCGCGACGCCGGCGCGGTCGATCTCGTGCGCGCGCGGCGCCAGGCCGGCTCCACGCTGAAGCCGTTCTTGTACGCGCGCGCGTTCGAGCGCGGCATGTCGCCGATGCAGACGCTCGCCGACGTTCCGACCGAGCTCGGAACGACCGGCGCGGTCTACGCGCCCGACAACTTCGACGGCGTCTTCGCCGGTCCCGTCTCCGCGCGCGAGGCGCTGGCGGGGAGCTTGAACGTTCCCGCCGTGCGCATCGCCGTCGATCTCGGCCCGCGCGAGATCGTCTCCACGTTGAGGCGCGCCGGTCTCGAGCTGAGAGGAGGCGTCGAGACGTACGGCACGTCGATCGCGCTCGGAAGCGCCGAGGTGAGCCCGATCGAGCTCGCCGAGGCCTACGCGACGCTCGCGCGCGGCGGCGATCGCGTCGGCGTGACCGATCGCAAGCGGCCCTCCGACGGGGGTTGGACCGCGGGCGAGCGCGTCTTCGAAGCTTCCGCCGCGGCGCTCGTCGCCGACGCGCTCGCCGATCCGATCGCGCGCATCCGAGGTCTGCGGACGCGGGCCACCGGCGAGCTCTCGTTCCCCGTCGCGATGAAGACGGGCACGAGCACGGCCTATCGCGACGCGTGGATGGCGGGGTTCACGCGCGAGCGGACCGTCGTCGTCTGGGTCGGCAACCCGAGCGGCGCGCCGACGAGCAAGCTCACCGGCGCGGCCGGCGCGGGGCCGATCTTCTTCGACGTGATGAAGCGCGCGATGCGCGACGTCGGATCCCGCGCGGCGCTCGCCGACGTCGCGCTCACGGAGGAGACCGAGGTCTGCGCGCTCTCGGGTCACCTCCCCGGCGACGCGTGCCCCGATCGGGTGAGCCGAAAGTTCGCGCGCGGGCGCCTCCCAGGAAATGTATGCAACCTACACAGGCACGCGCGCGACGGGCGATGCGTCGGCGAAGAGCGCGCGCCCGTGGCCGTCGTGCTGCCGGCTGCCTTCGATCGCTTCCTCGCCGAGCGCGCGCCGGGCGCCCCCGGCCTCGATCCGCACGGGCTGCCGTGGCTCGCCGCCTCGCGGATGACGGCGTGCGCAGCGGAGGGCGCCGAGGCGAAGACGACGAGCGGCGAGCCTCGCGTCGTCCTCGTGAAGCCGCGGCCCGGCGCGATCTTCCACGCCGACGACGTGCGAAGCGACAGCGACGTGCTCGAGGTGGTCGCGACGACCGAGGGCCTGCCCGACGGGAGCACGCTCGAGATCCTCGTCGACGGCGACGCGCGCGCGTCGCTCAGGCCTCCTTACAAAGGCATCGTGGCGATCGCGCGCGGTGAGCACACGATCGAGGTCCGGCCGAAGGAGGCCGCCGTCATGGGACGCGTCGCGCGGGCGGACATCATCGTGCGGTGATCGCGACGCTGAGCGAGCGCGATTCGTTCGGCGCGAGGACGATCAGGCTCTCGTCTCGGTTGAGCGCGTCCGCGGGCGCGGTCCACGGCTCGAGGCAGACGAAGTCTTTGCCCGCGAGCGTCCACACGACCCATCGACGAAACGACGGATCGGCGGAGACGACGACCTTCGACCCGTCGGCGAGCTCGAGCGTCGACTCGTGCGGCCCGTGATCGATCAGATGGAGATCGACCTCCTTCTGCGTCAGATCGATCCCGGCGAGCGCGCTCGTCGTCTTCGTCACGTTGTCGAACGCGCGCGTCGCGTCGGTCGTGACGCGGCAGCGCGCCTTCTCGACGTCGGGCACGTGGAAGTACGGATGAAAGCCGAGCGCGAACGGCATCGCGTCGGCGCTCCGATTCGCCACCGTCGTCTCGACGGCGAGGCGCGCGCCCGCGAGCGCGTAGCGGATCCGCACGACGAAGTCCCAGGGATACGCGGCGCGCGTCTCGTCGTCCGAGCGGAGCTCGAGCGTCACCGCGCGCTCCGCCGACGCGACGACCGACCACGCGCGCTGCCGCGCGAACCCGTGCTGCTTCATGCTCCCGGACTTGCCGCCCCACGCGAAGCGATCGCCCGCGAGCGGCCCGGGCGAAGGAAAGAGCACCGGGTTGCCTCCGCGGACGTTCTTCGTCGCGTCGAGGAGCGTCGCCTCGTCGAGGAACATCACCTCACGGTCGCCCACCGAGAAGCGCGTGATCATCCCGCCGCGCGAAGGTGCGACGAGCACGCGCGATCCCGCCGACGGATCATGCAGCGTCACGGTCTCGAGAGAAGACATGCGAGCCAATGTACCTCAGGTCGCCGGCGCTCGTTCGTGAGCCACGAAGCGAAGCATCGCGTCGAACGCGCGGGGGATCTCGCGGGCCAGTCGCAGGAGCGGGCGATGAAGGGCGCGGCGCCGCACCAGCGAGACGAGCACGGACGTCGCGAGGTAGTAGCGGCGCGTGATCGACGCGTACTCCGCCGCGTACGCGTGCGGCCGCTCTTCGACGAGGCTGCGAGCGGCGGCGATGCCCGTCATCATGCCGAGCGCGACGCCCTCGCCCGTGAGCGGATCGACGTAGCCGGCGGCGTCGCCGGCGAGGAGCACGCGACCGCACGAGGGGCGCGCCGCGTACCGGGGAAAAGGCCCGCCGCCGGCGACGCGCGTAGCGGCCTCGGCGCGGCCGAGGCGCTCGCGAAGGAGCGGGAAGCCCTCGAAGAAGTCCTCGAAGCTCCGGCGGCGCGCGGTCTTCTCGAAGAGGAAGGCGACGCCGACGAGATCGTGCGCGACCGGCGTGACGTAAGCCTCGGCGCCCTCGCCGAAGTAGACCTCGACGCGGTCGCTCCAGGGCGCGATCGCGTAGTGACGCCGCGCGCCGTAACGACGCGCGCGAGAGATGGGAGACACGGGAACCTCGAGCCCGGTCGATCGGCGCACGGCGGAGTGGAGGCCGTCGGCGGCGACGAGCCCGCGGGCGCGCAGCCCGCACGCGCGGACTTCGTCGCCGTCCTGCTCCACGCCGTCGACGCGCGCGTGCTCCCACCGGACGCCGAGCGCGGCGGCGCGCGCCCGGAGCGCTTCGTGGAGCACGGTCCGCCGCACGCCGAGCCCGGGCGCGCCGCGAAAGGTCCCCGTCGCGACGAGATCGGGATCGACCGCGTCGCCATAGCTGACGCCGGCGAACGGACGACCGCGCACCGCGACGCCGAGCGTCTGGAGCGACGCGACGCCCCCCGGCATGATGCCTTCGCCGCACGCCTTGTCGATCACGCCCGCCCTCGGCTCGAGGATCACGACGGAGCGGCCCGACGTGGCGGCGTAGATCGCCGCCGCGAGCCCCGTCGGACCGCCTCCGACGACGAGGAGATCGACGCGACTCATGTGCCGGGCTCGGCGGCGTCGAGGGCGGCCTCTTCGGTCGCGATCCGGACGGAGAGCAATCGCGCGTTGGCGATCGCGAAGAGGAGCGCGGTGAGCCACGCAGAGTGCACCAGCGGAAGCGCGGCGCCCTCGACGACCACCGCGGCGTAGTTCGGGTGCGAGAGCCAGCGATATGGCCCCTTCACGACGCGCGGCGCTCCGCGCGGCACGATCACGCGCGTGGTCCATCGCTCGCCGAGCGACGCGATCGCCCACCATCGCGTCGCCTGCGCGAGCGCGACGAGCGCGAGCATGGGGAGGCCGAGCCGGGGAACGAACGGGCGGCGGAGCACGCTGGGCTCGATCGCGCACCCGACGAGGAGCGCGGTGTGAAGCGCCACCATCACGGGATAGTGCCCGCCGCCGCGCTCGATCGCGCCGCGGGCGAGCATCCGGCGCGCGTGGCGCCGAGACACGATGAGCTCGCATGCACGCTCGATGGCCACCGCCGCGAGCAGGATCGCGTAGCCCCTCACCATGACATGAGCACCAGCTCGGCGCAGAAGCCCGGGCCCATCGCGAGGAGCACCCCGACCTCCCCCTCGCGAGCGCACGGCAAGGTCCGGTGCAGGACGTCGAGCACCGAGGCGCTCGAGAGGTTGCCCACCTCGGCGAGCGAGCGCCGCGTGAGCGCGAGCGCGTCGCGATCGAGATCGAGCGCCTGCTCGATCGCGGCGATCACCTTGGGGCCGCCGGGGTGGCAGATCCATCGACGCACGTCGTCGCGGACCAGATCGTGCTCCGCGAGAAAGGCGTCGACCTCCGACGGCAGTTGCTCGTGGACGATGCGCGGCACGTCGGCCGAAAGCACGATCTTGAAGCCGCGGGCGCCGATGTCCCATCCCATGACGCGCTCGCTGTCGCGAAAGAACGCGCTCCGGGAGTCGACGATCCGAGGCGCGCCCCGGACCCCGCGGATCGCCGCGCGGCGCTCGCTCCCGACGAGGACGGCGCACGCGGCGCCGTCGCCGAAGAGGCCAGAGGCGATCAGGTTCGGGATCGAGAGATCGTCCTGGAGCGTGAGCGAGCAGAGCTCCACGGAGAGGAGCAGCGCGACGTGATCGGGGTGTCCGCGGAGGTAGTCGGTCACGCGCGCGAGACCCGCGGCGCCGCCGACGCAGCCGAGCCCGAAGAGCGGCAAGCGCCTCACGTCGCGCCGCAGGCGAAGCCGGTTCATGATGCGCGCGTCGATCGTCGGTGCGGCCACACCCGTCACGGTGGTGAAGACGATCGCGTCGACGTCTTCCGGATGGAGTTTCGCGCGTTCGAGCGCGCGATCGATCGCACGCGCCCCGAGCTCGGTGCCGACGCGGATGAACGCGTCGTTGGCCTCGTCGAACGAGTCGAGGTGCGCGTACGCCTCGATGGGCAGCGCGAGACAGCGGCTCCGCACCTCGACGGCCTCGTGCAGGCTCGCGATGCGCGCGACCACCTGAGGCCGGTCGCGCCAGCGAGCCTGCAAGACACCGATGAGCTCCTGCTGGTCGTACCGATGCGAAGGGAGGCTGAGCTCCACCGCTTCGACGAAGGGAGCGCACGGCTCCACGGCGGGCTGATGCTTGGCGAGGCGCAGAGCGGCATTGCTCATGCGCCTTCACGCTGCAGCGACCGTACCAGTCAGCGAGGAGAGCTCGAGCGCGTCAGCTCACCACGAGAACGTCTCGCCGTTGCTGCTCGTGCACTGACCGCGGCCGTTCTCGCCGCCCTCGAAGACGCAGGTCGACGTGCCGTTTCGATCGCGAACGCTGTACGTGACGCCCCCGCCTGCCGCGTCGCGCTTGATGCTCACGACGACCCAGCCGTCGTCGACGTGAACCGCGAGCTCGGTCTCGCCGTCGGTGAAGCGCGACTGGAGCTGGACGCGCTCGGAGCGGCCCTCGCTCGTCACCGTCGCGTCGATGACGAACAGCATCGTGTAGGCGCCGTTGTTCGTGCGCATGCTCATGTACTGGTGGCCGTCGATGACGGTGTCATCCATCGCGCAGCGATCGAGGCGAATGCGGATGAGCGAGTCGCCCTGGCCGCCGCTCATCGCGTAGTTCATCGAGCCGCCGCTCGGGCACGCGCACGATCCGGTCTGCTGGCCCGAGAGGAGCGCGTCGCACTGGAACGGCGAGTCGTCGCTGTCGGCGTCGGCGAGCTTGAGTCCGCCGCTCTTCGGCTTGGTGCCCGAGCCGCTCGAGTCGCTCGAGCGGCCCGTGAAGTCGAGACCCGACGTTCCCTTCGAGCCGCTCTCGATGACTCCCTTCGCGTTGGCGCCGTTGAAGGTGCCGTCGGGACGGTCGAAGCGCTCGTGCGCGGCCGAGAGGTCCGGCGCCGGTCCGAATTCGTCGTCCGAGCCGCAGCCCACGAGAACGAGAGAGCCGACCACCACCGTCGCGACCAATCCGGAAACGATCTTCATTCCATTCCTCCGCTGGGTGCTTGGGATCGCCGGGAGGTCCGAAGCCACTCGTCTCGCCCTGCGTCCTCGGGGTTCGACGGGCGCCGGGAAAAAGCGTATGTCACCCGATCGACGTGGATCGCCCTCGGCTCAGTCAATCCTGCCGTAATATCGAGGAGATGTGGCCACGGCGAGGCCTCTCGAGAGTCGCGCTGATCGTCGCCTTCGCCCTCGGCAGCCCCATTTTCGGCTGCATCCTCTTCGTGTCGCCCGAGCCGTTGGGCGAGCACTGCGGCTTCTCCGGCAAGGAGGCCGACTGCGGCAAGTGCGTCGCCGCGCGATGCCAGGGCGAGGTCGACGCGTGCTGTCGCGACGACGCATGCACGTCCACGCTGGTGTCACTCGAGGGGTGCGCGTCGGCGCGCGACGATCGATGCAGTGCCGTCCGCGACGCGCGCGGCACGGGAGGCGCCGCAGGCGCGCTCGCGACGTGCGTCGCCTCACGGTGCGGCGGCGTCTGCACGAAGAGCAGCGGCGCGAGCGAGACGCGCTGCGCCGAGCCATCGCTCATCAAGGGGCGCGGCTGCACGTGCGAGCTCGGTGCGCCCGGCACCGACTTCGCGTGCAACACGGAGGCGTTCCCCGAGACGGTGTGCTGCGCGCCGCAGGGATGGCCGGGCGCGGGCCTCGCGTGCTCCTGCCTCCCGATCGGGTGCCTCCCCTCGAACGACGGCTGCCTCTGCACGCGTATCGACTACGAGGGCCCCGGCGCGACGTGCGCCGGCGCGATCTGCTGCGCGGAGAGCGACGGCTGCTACTGCGGGACGAAGCAGTGCCAGAGCTCGCAGCCGAGGGTTCCGTCGTGCACGCTCGCCGAGATCGGCTGCCCACGCGGACAGAAGCGCGTCGCGAGCTGCTCCGAGCTCTGATGCGATCTCACGGGCGGGTGGCGACGACGATGATGGCGCGCTCGTAGGGGGCGGCGCACAGACCGTGCTTGGCCTCGACGCGGAAGCCGTGGCGCTCGAGCAGCGAGCGGACGTCGGGCCAGAGGAACGTCAGGTAGTACATGATGAACTCGGGCTTCAGGAGCGCGTTGCGAACGCGCATCACCGCGTTGAAGCTCCGGGCGACCCACCACCACTGCGACGTGACCGGAGGCATCTCGCCGGTCGCGAAGACGAAGCGGCCGCCCGGGCGGAGCGCGCGCGCGATGCCCGCGATGAAGGCGTCTTCGTCTCGCGGCTCGATGTGGCCGAAGGCGCCGACCGACGTGACGACGTCGAACTCGGCGCGAAACGGGAGCGCCAGCGCGTCGCCGCGAACGAGGTCGATCGCGGCGGTGCCCTTCGATCCTTCGAGGCGGCGCTTCGCTTCGGCGAGCATGCCCTCGCTGAAGTCGAGCCCGACGACGCGATCGCGACAGAGCGAGCGCAGGTGGCCCATCGCCGCGCCTGTGCCGCAGCAGACGTCGAGCGCCGACGCGATCGACGAGGGCTCGCCGATCGCGGTCACCATCGCCTCGAGCACGGCGTCGGGCGTGCGAAAGGGCGTGTAGTCGAACTTCGGGGCGATGAGGTCGTAGCCGCGCTCCGTCGACGCGAGCGCTTGACGCATCAGCTCGAGGAACGTCGGACCTTCGGGGTGATACACGCCCCAAGCATAGCTACTTCGCGCGGAGGAGCACCGCGCCGCGAAGGGCGACGGCGGCGACGATCTCCGCGCCGCGTACGCCCGCGCTCTCGGGCTTCGATTCGATCACGTTCGCGGCCACGGTCACCGTGTCGTCGGATAGGCCCCGCGCGAGCTCGGGGAGGAGGGTCGGGAGCTGATCGACGGCGATCGGAAGGTTCAGCGGCGCGCGCTCGACGCCCTTCACGAACGACGCGGCGTCGAGCCCCGCGGCGGCGAGGCGCTCGGTCTCGCCCGGAAGCGTCGCCACGCCGGTGAGGTGCACCGCGGAGACGCCGCCTTCGGACCACGCCGCGCCCGACGCGCTCACGGCGACGGGCCCGCACGCCTCGCCGCGCAGATCGAGGTCGAGACCCGACGTCGTGTCGCCCGACGCGCGCTGCACGCGCGCGCGCCCGCGACCGAGATCGAGCGCCTCGGGCGCGCCCTCGAGCGCGCGGCCCGGAGCCTCCGGCGGAAAGATCACCGCGAGGTGAACGTCGCCCGCCTCCGGCAGCGCGGGATCGTCGCGGAGTGGCGGGAGCGCGCGGGCGCGTCGAGGGTACGGCCCCGCCTCGGCGCAACGAAGCTGGAGCTCGGGCCGCGCGAGGAGACCGAAGCGAAGGCGCGCCAGCTCGGACGTTCCCGACGCAGGCCCCTGCGTGATCTCTTCGGGCGCGAGCACCATGCACGCGCCGAAGGCGAGCGGCCGCGGCTTGCCGAGCTCCGCCCAGAGGCGAAGCGCCTGAGGGCGCATGTCGGGCAGCTCGCGATCGATCGCGGCCTGCACCCGTGGAGCCTCGAGCGCGAGGCGCGATCGGAGCACGGGCGTCACGTCGACCGTGACGAAGCCCCCGATCGCGCGCACCGCGCAGCCGCGCGTCACGTCGAAGCGCACCTCGCTCGGACGAAACTTGTAATCTGCACCCAATCGCAAGGGCACGCGCGCCGTCGCGAGAGCCTCGGGCTCGCAGCCCGCATAGCAGGCTCCTTTTGCGCAGGCGCGCGCGACGACCTTCACCTGCGACTCGACGACGAGCGCCTCGCCCTCGACGCGCATCGCGATGGGGCCTCGATCGACCGTGTACTCGAGGCGCCCCGCGACGCCGATGTCGTGATCGCGCTCCTCCGCGAGGCGGCGCGGGACCTTCGCCTCGAGCGTCTGGCGGAGGTTCGCGAGCGGGAGCTCGACGTGCACGACGACGCTCGACCGCGCGGCCTCGAACGGTCTCACGGTCGAGATCCAGGGTACGCGCGACGCCCGCGGCGCGAGGCTCGCCGCGCACGTCTGGGGCACGGGCGAGGTGTCGGGGACGCGAGGACCGCCGCACGCGGCCGCCGCGACGAGCAAGCACGCCGCGCGAAGGGAACCCACCACACGAAGCACCGCGCAGCGCACGGGAGGCATTATCGCGCGGGAAGGGCGACGGCGCGGCAGCAAAAAAAGATCGCGACCGCGGCCGGCGACCGGGCTCTCGGGTGCAGGAGACCCCCTTTGAAGCCTTCCCTCTTCATCTTCTCGTTCTCGTGCTTCACGGTCATCGCGTGCAGCAGCACGACCCGCGAGGGCTTCTCGGCCCTCGAGCCCGAGGGTCCGGGCGAGTTCGGCGAGACGGCCCCGCCGCCCGAGGCCGACCACTTCGCCAACGATCCGCCGCCCAAGTGGTGCGGCCCGAAGAACGGCCAGAAGCCGCCGCCCCTGCCGGGAGGCACCGAGGCGTGCCCGAGCGACAAGAACAAGCCCGGCTGCGCGTGCGACACCCTCGGCGAGAAGGCCGCGTGCTGGACGGGCCCCCGCGCCAATCGCGGCCTCGGCATCTGCAAGGACGGCGTGACGACGTGCACGCAGATCAGCGAGAACGTTCGAGGCTGGGGACCGTGCGAAGGTCAGGCGCTGCCGAACAAGGGATCGACCGAGGGCGCGCCCGCGTGCAAGTGCTTCTCCGCGGGGCGATGGAAGATCGACAACGTCGTGCCCTGCACCGTCCCTTACCCGAGCGGCAGCGCGTATCTCGTCAGCACCGTCGTCGATCCCGCGACCGGCAAGGCCGCGTGCCCCGACATTCCAGCCGGGAGCTCGCCGCCGCCGTCGAAGCCGATCTCCGACTGGTCCACGTCGTCGCTCGAGGTCGACTGCGCAGGGCAATACGAGCTCTGCTTCGAGCTCAAGGCCGGCGACGTGCAGAACCCGAGCGCCTCGGACTGCTCGCTCACGAAGGTCTGCATCGACGCCGAGTACACCAAGGAGAACGTCACGCAGAAGCTCGCGAACCTGCCTTCGTGGGTCGCGACCAACACGACGTGCGTCCAGCGGTGGCGCACCGTCGGCGGCTACGCCGAGATGAGCGTGAAGGGTCTCTCGGTGCGCTGCGACGCCATCGACGACGGCGCGGGCAACCCGTACGTGTTCGCGCGTTTGAGCTACTGCCCGGAGAAGTGCGCGATCACCCCTTCGCTGCCCGAGTGCGCGAAGTGCAGGGGCGGCGGCGACGGCTCGTTCTGATCAACATCCGCGTGAAGTGACGCGCGAGGCAGCGTAAGGTGCTTCCGTCCGGAGGCGCCCATGACTCAGCTCCGCATCCGTCTCGTCCCCGTCGTTCTCCTCGTCGTCGCGGGCGGCTGCTCGCGCACGCCGCCCGTCGATCCGCCGGCGACCTCGGCAGCTCCGTCGAGCCCGGCACCCGCCGCTGCGTCGGCGTCCGCGAGCGCGACCGCGAGCGTGACCGCGCCTCAGGATCCGCCGCCGCCCGCGAGCGCCGCCGCCGACGACGAACCGCCGACGCGCGTGCCCGACATCGAGTACGTGCCGACGCCGCAGAACGTCGTCGACAAGCTCCTCGACGCCGCCAAGATCAAGAAAGACGACGTGCTCTACGATCTCGGCTGCGGCGACGGACGCATCGTCGTCACCGCGGCGAAGAAGTTCGGCGTCAAGGCGATCGGCTTCGACATCGATCCCAAGCGCGTCGAAGAGTCGAACGCGAACGTGAAGAAGAACAAGGTCGAGCACCTCGTCACGATCATGCACAAGGACATCTTCACGGTGGATCTGTCCCCTGCGAGCGTCGTGACGCTGTATTTGCTCCCGGAGCTCAACGTGCGGCTCATCCCGCAGCTCGAGAAGCTCAAGGCCGGATCGCGCGTCGTCTCTCACGACTTCGACATGGAAGGCGTCGATCCCGTGAACACGTGGACGGTGATGGCGCCCGACCACCGGCCCCCGCACAAAGATCGCGAGCACTACGTCTACTTGTGGAACGTCCCGCTGAAGAAGCTCGCGCCGAAGAAGTGACATGAGCGCGCGCTTGCTCGTCGTGGAGGACGCCTTCGTCGCGAAGGGCCCCGGCGTCCTCGTGATGCCTCGCTTCTCCGCGGACGTGGTGAAGAAGGGCCCCTTCTCGGTGCGCCTCCGCTTCCCCGGCGGCGCGGAGCGCGAGGTCACGGCGGAGATGGACGTCGCCCACATGCGCGGGCCGCTGCCGCCGTACGCGATGTATCGGCTCCACGGCGTGACGCCGGAGGAGATCCCGGCGGGCACCGAGATCTGGAGCGTCGACTGAGAGACGGCGTCAGCGCTTGCGCGGGCGCGGCAGGCCGTACTCTTCGATGCGCGCGATGAGGGCGCGCCGCGAGATGCCGAGCAGCTCGGCCGCGCGCGTCTGATTGCCCTGGCACTCGTCGAGCGCGCGCGTGATCCGATCGCGCTGCACGTCGTCGCTCTCGTCCCACAAGCGCGCGGCCGGCGGCGGCCGGCGCAGGATCGGCGCGGGCGAGATCGCCTGGGGCGCGAACGCGACCGGCTCGGTGGCCATCCAGTGCGACTGCCCCTTCGGCGGCGCCTCGAAGAAGAGATGCTCGGCGCCCACGTCGCGCTGCGCCTGCGCGAGCACGCTCGCGCGCTCCATCGTGTTGCGAAGCTCTCGCAGGTTGCCGAAGAACGAGTGACGGCGCAGCGCGCCCATCGCGTCGATCGTGAGCCCGAGACGAGGACGACCCGCGCGCGCGCAGGCCTCGGCGAGGAAGCGCTCGGCGAGCGCGGGGATCTCGTCGACGCGCTCGCGGAGCGGCGGCAAGGTGATGCTCACGCCGTTCACGCGATCGTAGACGTCGGCGCGGAACGCGCCCTCACTGACGCGCGCGAGCAGATCGCGCTGCGTCGTCGTGAGCAAGCGCACCGCCTTCGCGTCCGGCCCGGCGAGCGCCGCGGCGAGGCGGGCCTGCGCCTCGGGCGTCATCTCACCGATCTCGTCGAGCAGCACGGTGCCGCCCGCGGCGGCGGCGAAGGGACGCTCGCTCGAGAACGCGTCGACCGCGCTGCAGTCGATCCGCACGAAAGGGCGCCGCGCGCGCGCCGAGCGATCGTGGATGACCTGCGCGGCGTACGACTTGCCCGAGCCGGCCTCGCCGAGGATCAGCACGGCGATGTCGTTTCGCCCGACGACGTCGACGAGCCGGTCGACCGCCTTCATCGGCGTCTCACCGGCCGCGCGCAGCGCGAGGCTGCGCGCCGACGGAGGCCCCGCCAGCTCTTGCGGGGCGGATCGCGGCGCGTCGATGACCACGAGCGCCTCGCCGAGCTCGATCGACTCGCCGCCGGTCACGGGGACCGCGGTGCCCGGCGCGATGCGCTGGCCGCGGACCTTCACGCCGTGCATCGATCCGAGATCCTCGACGCGCGGGGGATCGCCGCCCGTGAGCTTCGCGTGATGGCGCGAGACGCTCGGAATGCCGACCACCATCTCGCAGTCGGTCGCGCGACCGATGATCGCCGTCGCGTTCGGCGCGAGGAAGTACGTGCACACACCGCCGTCCCACAAGACGACGATGCGCGTCCGCGGAGGCTCGCCCTCCGCGCGCGCGCCGGGCTGGCCGTCGAGTCCGTCGAGCGTCACGCCCCGAGTGTAGCGCGACCCCGCGGCCCTCCTCTACCTTCGGTGGGCCGTGAAGCTCTCTCGCGCCGTCTCGATCGTCGACCGGGTGGGAATCGCCCTGGTTTACCCGCTCAAGGCCGCGGGGAAGAAGGCGCCGGAGGTCCCCTCGCTCTGGGGCGAGCTCTACCCCCGCAGCACGATGGAGTGGCGCTGGGACGAGGACGCCGATCCCCGCGTCGCCGAGGTGTGGCACCTACGCGAGGTGCTCGCGCGATCGGCGGAGGTGGCGTACGCGAAGTGGTTCCGCGGGCGCGCGACGTTCTTCTCGCTGCCCGTGTTCCACGCCTTGCTGGGGGCGCTCGCCGAGAGCGGCGACGTGTTCGGCGGTTTGCCGCGCGAGTCGCACGAGATCCTCGACGCGCTGCGCGAGCGGTCGCCGCGATCGACGAAGGAGCTCCGCAAGGAGGTCGGCCTCCAAGGTCGGCCGTTCGAGAGCCTCTACGCGCACGCGACCAAGGCGCTCTGGTCGCGGCTCCTGATCGTGGGCATCGGCGAGATCGACGACGGCGCGTTCCCCTCGCTCGCGGTCGCCGCGACGGAGACGATGTTCGAGGATCTCTGGCTCGCGCGTCACGACGTGCCCGCGCGCGCGCGCGCGAAGCTGGCGGAGTCGCTCTCGCGCACGCCGGCCTTCGCGCGCCAGCTCGAGAAGGCGCAGCGCGAGATCGCCGAGGGAGGCGCGTGACTACTGCGGCGCGCCGCGCACCGTCCGCTGGAGCAAGAGCGCCTGGCGATCCCGCTCCAGCACGCGCGCGCGCATGTCGGTGAGCTCCGTCTCGAGATCCTTCGGCGGCGCGGTGCCGCCCGCGCTCGCCGTCAGCGTCTCGTACGCGCGCGCCTGCGCGACGCTCGGGATGAGCGCGCGATCGAGGAGGCCGAGGACCTTCGCGTGAGACGCGATCTGCGCGGTCATGTAGGCCATGTCGAGATCGGCGCCGCTCATCGCGCCGAGGTGCTGCGTGACGAGCTGGGCCTCGCGCTGGAGGAGCTGCGAGGTGGCGTCGGTGCCCGGCACGACGCCGAGCCGTTCGGCGAGCGACTTGCCGCGCGCGAGCGCCTTCTCGTGATCGTCGACCATGAGCCGCGCGAACGCCTTCACGTCGGGCGAGCCGCCTTGAGCGATCGCGAGCTGCGACTGGTCGATGACGGCCTGGTGGAGCGCGATCGCGATGTTGTTGGCCTCGGCGGGGCTGAACGTAGCGACCGGCTCCTGGCTCGAGCCTCCGTCGTCGACGCTCGCCGCGGACTCGTTGGTGAGCGTCGCCGAGTTGCCGGTGCTGCAGCCGGCGAGCCCGGCGAGCATGACCACCTCGAGGAGTCGTGCGTGCATGGCGTTTCCTCCTGACCGCCGACCTTGCAACCGGTGTGCGCGCCGGTCGTGTCGCGTGCGACGCGGACGCGTGCCGCACGCGACCGAAATATCGACGCGGCGGCGCACGAATCGTGCGACCGTACCGCCATGTCGAAGCGGCACCTCCTCCTCGCAGCGCTCATCGGATCGAGCGCGCTCCTCGCGTGCAAAGACAAGCCGGCAGACGCCACCGCGAGCGCCGCACCGACGACGCCGTCCGCGACGGCGAGCGCCACGCCGAAAGCCGCGGACTCCGCGGCCGAAGGCAGCAAGGGCGAAGGCGCCGACAAGGGCGAAAAGGGCGAGCGCGGCGATCGGCATCGCGGGCGATGGGGCGGGCCCGGCGCGATCCTCTTTCGTGCGGCGAAGGGCGCCGAGCTGAAAGACGATCAGAAGGCGAAGGTCGAGGCCGCGGAGAAGACCGCGAAGACCGGCGCGGAAGCGGCGGTGAAGGACGCGACGAAGGAGGCGGTGAAGGGCCTCCACGACGATCTCGTCGCCGGCATCAAGGCGGGCAAGATCGACGCGGCGAAGCTCGAGCCGCGCTACGCGGCGCTCGAGAAGGGCGCGAAGGCGGAGCTCGAGAAAGACGCCGAGGCGCTCAACGCGCTCCACGCGGCGCTCGAGCCGGCGCAGCGCAAGGCCGCGGTCGCGTCCATCCGCACGAAGGAGGCCGCGCGCGATCAGCGCATCGCCGATCGCAAGGGCAAGGAGGCTCCGGCCGCGAAGGAAGGCGAAGGCAAAGAACGTCGCCGCGGCAAGAGCCACGTCGATCGCCTCGTCGGCGATCTCGAGCTCGACGCCGAGCAGCAGAAGAAGGTCGAGGCGCTCCAGCCGAAGGACGACGCGCACGCCGCGCGCCGCGCGGACATGAAGAAGCAAAACGACGCGCTCCTCACGGCGTTCGAGAAAGACACGTTCGACGCGAAGAAGCTCGAGCCGTTCGACGGAAAGAAGGCGCGCGCGCCGCTCGAGGAGCAGGCGAAGCTCTTGAGCGCGCTCTTGCCGATCCTGAAGCCGGAGCAGCGCGAGAAGCTCGCGGCGAAGATGGAGAAGGGCCCGTCGCCCCACGGCCGCCGCGCAGCCATCGATCACGACCGCGACGACGACGACGACGACGACAAGGGCGAGAAATAGAGGCTAGCGCTTCTTCTTCTTGGCGCGCGCCTGGAGGCTCGCCATCTTGCCCGACTCGAGGAGCTTGCGGAGGGCGCGCTCCATCTCGCGGCCGAAGATGACGCGCACCGCCTCGAGGCCGGTCGGGCGCAGCGCTTGGAACATCGCCGCGACGTCGGTGACCTCGATCGCGCCTTCGCTCGCGCGCCTGACGAAGAGCTCGACGAGATCGGCCGCCGTCCGCGCCATGTGCTTCTTGACGACTTCGGCGCCCTTGAGGCCCGTGTCGAGATCGATCCCCGCGGCCTCGAGCTTCATCGCGACGTTGAGGAGCGCGGGGCTGAGCAGCAGGAGGACCTCGCCGCGGCGCTCGAGGAGTCGCAAGCGGAGCAGATCGGCGATGAGCCCGGGGCGCTTCACGCCGGCGAGCTCGTAGAGCTCGGCCTCCGTGACGGTGCGCGGGTGATCGTTCGCCCACGACGTCTGGAGCTGCTGCTCGATGCCGAGCCACTCGGCGAGATCCGTCTCGCCCTTGTCGATGCTCGTCAAGAGATCGCGGATCGCGTCGATGCTGAGGCCGCGATCCTGGAGCTGCGCGATGAGCTCGAGGCGCTCGAGGTGCTGCGGGCCGTAGTACGCGACGCGCCCGCGGATCGTGGGCGCCATGAGCGCGCCGCGCGACTGGTAGAAGCGGATCGTCCGGCTCGGCACGCGCGACTCGGCCGCGATCTCGTCGATCGTGAGCTCGCCGCGCGTGGTCGACTCCGACGTCATGCCGGCGATACTACGCCATCTCGCGGATGACCTGGCGCACGCCGCCGGGCTGCCGCGACAGCGCCGCGACGTGGGCGAGCGCCTTCTTCAGTGTGCGGCCCCAGGTGTCGGTCTTGTAGGGAACGCCGTGGCGCTCGCAGATCGCCCGGACCTCGGGCGCGATCTCACGGAGGCGATGGGGCGGCAGCGTCGGGAAGAGGTGGTGCTCGATCTGGCGATCGAGGCCGCCGCAGAGGATCGAGATCGGGCGGCTCACCTCGTAGTCGTTCGTCGCGGCCACCTGCATCGCGTACCACTGGCCGCGGCCGCGCGCCTTCGTCGCGATCGCGTAGCTCGCGACGTCGTGACCGACGTGACCGCAGTAGATGGTCGCCGCGGAGTAGACGTCGCGCATCGTCTCCGCGAGCCAGTTGCCGAGGAGCACCTTCCACCAGAACGGCCCCGCGAGCAGCGGAAAGAAGACGTAGTTCTTCAGGTAGTACGGCACGTACTTGCGGAGCGTGCGCTTCCAGGCGAGCCGCTTGCTCTCGGGAGACCGGTCGGGCAGTACGTCGAGCTTCGTCGCGATGCCGTTGTCCGAGAAGACGTCGTTGAGCCCCGTGAAGTGGAGGTTCATCAAGAACGCGAAGTTCGGAAAGAGGATCCCGAGGGTGAACGGGAGCTGGAAGCGATGGTGCCACGCGTGCGGCGTCTGCTCGGTGAGGCGCACCGGGCCGAAGTGGATGTCGGGATCGCGGCCGGCGACGTTGGTGTTGCCGTGGTGCCGGACGTTGTGCCCTTCGCGCCACGACTCTTCGTCGATGGGCGTGTCCCACCGGAACGTCCGCGAGCGGAACCCTTCGGCGCCCTCGAGCCGATCGTAGGCGCCGTGGAGCGCCGTGTGACCGACCTCCGTCGCCTGGAGCTGCTTGTGGATCCACAGCGCCCCGACCCCGAGGAAGAACGTGATCGGCTCGGGGCTCACGTGGATCAAGACTCGCCCGGCGATCTCCATCGCCCGCGAGAAACGATTCAGCCGCTTGACGTACCTCACGTCTTCCTCGCCCATGCGGGCGAGCACACGGCGCTTCACATCATCGAGCTCTTCGCCGAACGCACGAAGCCGCTCATCGTTGCTCGCAACGACGTCCATGAACGCTCCTCTCGCGGCGACCCGCGCCACGGCGCAGGTCGGTCAACGGTGAGTCATTCATAACTGTGACAGTGCAAACTGTCAAGGTTGCCCGCCGCGCTTTTTCGCGTCGCGGGGCTCAGATCCGCTCGAAGAGCGCGTAGAGGAAGGACTGGCTCGCGCCCGACGGCGTGCGATGAAGGTGCGCGCGCGCGTCAGTCAGGCGGAGCACGTCGCCGAGCTCTTTGGCGAGGGTCATCGCCGAATAGCGCTGCACCGGCAGGCCGCTGCAACGCTCGGGGCCGTCGAGCGCGAAGGTCGCGACGATCGCCTTGCCTCCAGGCCCGAGCGCGGCGGCGAGCGCGCGTTTGTACGCGGCGCGATCCGCCTCGGAGACGAGGAAGTGGAACGCGGCGCGATCGTGCCAGAGCGCGTACGTGCGCGAGGGCGTCCAATGCGTGACGTCGCTCACGACGTAGTGGACGCGCGACGCGTGCGCCGCGAGGCGCGCGCGAGACGCAGCGAACGCGCTCTCGGCGACGTCGAGGAGCGTGACGTCGAGGTGGCCGCGCGCGAGCAGCGCGTCGACGAGCGTGGAAGCGCCCGCGCCCACGTCGACGATCGGCCCGTCGAGACGAAGCCCCGCGCGCGTCACGAGATCGAGCGACAGCGCGGGCGATGCCTCGAACCAGCTGACCTCCGCCGGCGCCTTCCGCGCGTAGACGTCGTCCCAGTGGCTCACGCGCGCAACCTCACGCGCATCGGCATGCCGCCGCGCGGACGGAGCGTCGCCGAGGCCTCGGGCGTGGCGCCCTCGGGATCGACGAGCTCGAGATCGGCGTGATGGAGCAGCGTCGCGAGCACGAGCGGGCCCTCCATGAGCGCGAAGTGGTTGCCGATGCACGTCCGCGGGCCCGCGCTGAAGGGGATGAACGAGTTGCGGTGGCGCTTGGCCTCCTCCTCCGGCGTCCATCGCTCGGGATCGAAGCGGCTCGGATCGGCGAAGAGCGACGCGCGCCGATGGAGCGCCCACGGGCTCACGAGCACGACGGTGCCGCGCGGAAGCTCGTACGGACCGATCTCGACGCGCGCGATGGTGACGCGACCGAACAGATACACCGACGGATAGAGGCGCATCGCCTCCTTGAAGACCCGGAGCGACAGAGGCAGCTTCGGCAGATCGTCGTGGCGCGGCACGCGCCCGATCGCAGAAACCTCGGCCCGCACGCGCGCGAGGACGTCGGGGTGCTGCGCGAGGAGCATGAGCGACCACGCGAGCGCGTTGGCCGTCGTCTCGTGGCCGGCGACGAAGAGCGTGAGGACCTCGTCGCGCACCTGACGCTCGTCCATCGGCTCGCCGTCTTCGCTCCGCGCCGCGAGCAAGAGGCTCAACAGATCGCGGCGCTCGCGCGGGCTGTCGTGACGATCGGCGATCATCCGCGCGACGCGACGCTCGAGGACGTCGAGCGCCTTCTGGAGCGCGCGAGATCGCTCGCCGGGCCACAAGATGGGCTCTTCGGCGCGCTCCGCGAGGGCGCGCAGGCCGCCGGCGAGCCGCGCGCCCGGCGCCTTGTCGGAGATCATCTCGAGCGCGAGCTTCACCCGCGACTGCACGATGAGCGTCAGGCTGCTCGACTCGTCGCCCGCCCAGTCGAGCGCGGTGGTCAAGGCCTCGCCGAGCTCGTCCGACTCTTCGAACATGTCGACGTCGAAGAGCGTGCGACCCGCGATGGCCATCGCGATGCGCGTCGTCTCGCGCGCGATGTCGACGACGTCGCCGTCGCGCCAGGTCGCCGCGGCGCGCACCGCCGACGAGGTCATGTCGTCGGCGAAGTGCGTGAGGTTCGCCGGCTGGAAGAGCGGCGACATGAGCTTGCGTTGGCGGCGCCAGAGATCGCCCTCGCTCGTGAAGAGCCCCTGCCCCGCCAGCGGACGGAGCGCGGTGCGCAGCACGGGCGACTTCTCGAACGCCTTCGCCTTGGCGACGAGGACGTCGTGGATGAGCTCCGGCGTGTTCACCAGAATGACGGTGCCGATCACGAACGGCAGGCGCCCGATGTCGCCGCACTGGTCGTTGAACCTGAGCAGGGCGCCGAGGCGGTCGGCGTTCATGCGGAGCTGCTGGCCGAACGACGCGAACGTCGGGATGTCCGTGAGCTGCTTCACGGCCCAGAGACTACTCCGCGGCAGGACGCGAGGGCACGCCGTCTTCGTGCTGCGCTTCGTGGAGCGCCCGGTAGCGCCCGGAACGCGCGAGCAGCTCCGCGTGCGTCCCCTGCTCCACGATGAGGCCTCGATCGAGGACGAGGATCTGATCGGCCGCCCGAACGGTCGAGAGCCGGTGGGCGATGACGAGCGTGGTGCGCCCCTCGCGCAGCGTGCTCAGCGCGTCGCGGATGAGCGCCTCGCTCTCGCTGTCGAGGCTCGAGGTCGCCTCGTCGAGCAGCAGGATCGGCGCGTCGGCGAGCACGGCGCGCGCGATGGCGACGCGCTGCCTTTGCCCGCCCGAGAGCTTGACGCCGCGCTCGCCCACGACCGTGTCGAGGCCGCCCTCGAAGCGGCGCACGAACTCGTCGCAGTGCGCGACGCGGCTGGCGCGCTCGATCTCGTCGCGGGTCGCGCGCGGCCGGGCGAAGGCGATGTTCTCGGCGATGGTGCCGTCGAAGAGGAACTCGTCTTGAAGGACGACGCCGAGCTTCTTGCGGTAGTCGGCGAGGCGAACGCCGGCGAGATCGCGGCCGTCGATCGTGATGCGGCCGCGCGTCGGCCGATGGAACGCCATGAGCAACGCGAGCATCGTGCTCTTGCCCGCGCCGCTCGGACCGACGATCGCCGTCGTCGTCCCCGGCGCGGCGCGCAGCGAGACGTTCTTCAGCACGGGCGCGCCGGGCGCGTACTCGAATGAGACGCCCTCGAACGCGATCTCGCCCTCCACGTCGGTGAGCGCGGCGCGGCCCTCGTCGCCGGCGTCTTCGCGCGTGACGGCCTCGATGTCGCGCAGCCGATCGAGATCGGCGAGCGTCTCGCTCAGGCGCGTGGCGATCGCCGGCAAGTCTCCGAGCGGCTTGGCGAACATCAGCGCGAACGCGACGTAGCTCCCGAAGTCGCCGAGCGTCATCCGTCCGTCGAGCATCGCGCGCCCACCCAGCACGACCACGATTGCGATCACGCTCGAGAAGATCACGACCGCCAGGCCGTTCATCGTCGACGTGCGGTTCGTCGTCCGCGAGAGGACGCGAAAGAGCCGGTGCAGCCCGCGCGTGAAGACGAGCTGCTCGCGACGCTCGGCGCCGTATGCCTTGACGATCCGGAGGCCGGCGATCGTCTGCGTCAGGCGGCCGCCGATCTCCGCGCGGATCCGGCTCCGCTCGCGGAAGAGCGGGCGCATCTTGCGATGGGCGAAGTCGAGGAGGAAGCCCGGGAGCGCGGCGAACGCGAGCGCGGCGAGCGTGATGCGCCAGTCGATCCACAGCAGCGCGACGAGCGCGGCGATCGAGGTGAGCGCGTCGCTCGTCCAGCGCGCGAGCTCCCAGCCGACGAGGTTCTGCATCGTCGTCGCGTCGTCCATCACGCGCGACGCGAGCACGCCCGTCTGCGTGTCGTCGAGGTGCTTGGCGGGCAGGCGCGTGACGTGAGCCATGATGCGCCGGCGCCAGCCGAGCACGACGCGCTCGGCCGAGAGACCGAGCACGCGCGAGAGCGCGAAGACCGCGCACGCCTGGACGATCGCTGCGATCACGACGGCTGCGGCGAGCCACGGCAAGAGGTCGGCGCGACGACGGCCGACGATCTCGTCGAGCAAGACCTTCGGCGCGAGCGGGATCACGAAGCCCGCGGCGCGATCGACGAACAGGAGCGCGAGACCGAGGGAGAGCTTCCTCCGTTGACCCCAGACGACCTCGCGGGCGAGGTCCCAGGCCGTGGCGGAGCTCGCGCGCGCCTTCACCCATGGAATCTTTAGCAACGGTCCGGCGCGGGCGCGAGGCCGCTCGGCAAGAGCTCAGCAGGTGGCGAATCCGCGCGTGCTAGCATCGACGCTCGACGATGACCGCCGACGGCACGCAGACGCAGGAGGCCGAGGACGAGTCGGCCGACGCGACGCCGACCGTCGACGCCGCGCGCCTCGCCGAGCGCCTAGGGCGCTATCAGCTCGTTCTCCCGCTCGCGCAGGGCGGCATGGGCCTCGTGTTCGCCGCGCGCCTCGTCGGCAACCACGGCGTCGAGCGCCTCGTCGCGATCAAGACGCTGCGGCCGATCACTTCGAAGAGCGATCGCGCCGCGCTCTTGCGCGAGGCGAAGCTGACGGCGCGCCTGCATCATCGCAACGTCGTCGCGACGATCGATCTCGGCGAGGTCGACGACGTTCCGTACGTCGTGATGGAGCTCATCGACGGCGTCCCTCTCTCGCGGCTCCTCTCCGCGATCGAGAAGCGGCGCGACCTCATCGCGCCGGAGCTCGCGGGGTGGATCGTGATGCAGGCCGCGCTCGGCCTCCACGCCGCTCACGAGCTCGCCGACGCCGACGGCAAGCCGCTCCACCTCGTGCATCGCGACGTCTCCCCGCAGAACATCCTCATCTCCGTCGACGGCGAGGTGAAGATCGCCGACTTCGGGATCGCGAAGTTCGCGGGACGCGAAGAGTCGACGGCGACCGGCGTCGTCAAGGGCAAGTTCGCGTACATGTCGCCGGAGCAGGCGGGGAGCGCGGAGCTCGATCGCCGCTCCGACGTCTTCGCGCTCGGCGTCGTCTTGTGGGAGGCGCTCACCGGCGCGAGGGCGTTCCACTCGGAGACGCCGGCGCGCACGATCATGCGCGTGCTCGAGCACACGCCGAAGAAGCCGCTCGACGTGAGGCCCGAGGTCGGCGAGGAGCTCTCGGCGATCACGATGCGGTGCATGGCCAAGGATGCCGACGCGCGCTTCGCCTCCGCCGCGGCGGTGGCCGAGGCGCTCCGCGGCGCGCTGCGCACGCGCGGCGCGCCGGTCGACGAGGGCGATCTCGCGAGCCTCGTGAAGACGCACTTCGGCGACGAGCGCACGAAGTTCATGGATCGCCTCCGCACCGAGTACCTCGACACCGACGGTACGACGCGCACGCTGACGCCTCAGCCCGAACCGAGCGCGGTCATGTCGGTGAGCTCGGGCGCGCGCGCGGCGCCGGCGACGAGGCCGCGATCGCGGCTCTCGCTCGCGATCGCGGCCGGCGCGCTCGGGATCGGCCTCGTCGGGTGGCAGCTCGCGAAGCCGTCCGCAGACAAAGGAGAGAAGAAGCCGGCGACGGCGGCGAGCGACTCCGTCGCCGAGGCCGTGACCTCGACGGCCACCGCGACGCCGAGCGCGAGCGTCGCGCCCGTCGAGTCGCCCGCGCCGAGCGCGATCGCGTCGGCCCCGCCGAGCGCGTCGATCGCGACGATCGCGAGCCCGCCGCGCCCGGCGCCGCGCAAGCCGCCTCCCCCGCCGAAGCCTTCGGCCGCGCCCGCCGAGCCCGCTGCGCCCGCGGCGAGCGTCGCGCCGCCGCCCAAGCCGCCCGCCCCCGGCCAGCCCTTCGACTCTCTCTGAGGCGCTCTCCTTCTCGAGATCAGAACGAGCCGTGGACGACGGCGCCTGTCGGGCCGATCGCGACGGAGGGCGTGGCGTCGCTCTTGCTGCCGAAGGCCCAAACGGCGGCGGTCGCGAGCGCAAGCGTGGCCGGCAGCGCGTACGAGACGTAGTACACCGTGCGCCACGTGTCGTACGACGACTGCGCGTCGGCGTAGCCGCTGTGCCCGCGCCCGAGCTGCTCGGCGTCGTCGCGCTTGCCGCCGGCGACGAAGAAGAGCGTGAGCGGCACCGCGAGCGAGATGGCCGTCGCCGTCGCGCCGAGGATCACGATCCGCTTCGTCGCATCCGGCGCCGGAGCGAGCGGCCTCGTCTCCTGCGGAGGAGGAGGCGGCGGAGGCGGCTCTTCGGGCGGCGACGTGTCGATGTCGACCGTCTGACCGCGCACGATCTCGAAGGTGATCGTCTTCTGCTGCTGCGTCCCGACGAAGATGTCGACGGAGTGGGGGCCCGGCGCGAGCCAGACGACGTATCCGGCGGCGCGCGGCTCGGCCATCCCGACGCGCGTGAGGATGGGGCCGCCTCGCTTCGGCGCGTGCACGTTCACCGCGCCGTACGCTTCCTGGAGCTGCGCGAGCCGCGCCTTGGCCTCGTCGGCGCGCGCCGCCAGATCGGTGGAGCCGTAGGGCTGCTGCTCCACTTGCTTGACGAACGCGGCGTAGCGCTCGATCGCCTTCGTCACGTCGCCGATCTGCTGATACGCGAGGCCGAGGTTGAAGAGGACCTTGTAGCCGCGATCTTCGCCCATCGTCGCGAGCAGGCTCTCCCACGTCGCGATCGCGGCGACGTAGTTGCCTCGCCCGTACTGCTCGAGGCCGCTCTTGAACGCCGAGTCGTGCTCCGGCGCCGGCGCCGGATCGGCGCGCGCCTCCGCCGGCGCGCCGAGCGCGCACGCGAGCGCGAGGAGCGCGGCGAGCCGAGATCTAGTCGTCATCGACGTCGGTCCCGAGCTCTTGGAGGACGCGATAGAGGTTGGTGCGCGACATTCCGAGCTTCTCCGCGGCCTTCGGCACCGAGCCGCCCGCTTCGGCGACGACCCGCGGGATCACCGCGCGATGGTAGGCGTCGAGCAAGCGCTGCTTCGCCTCCGGATACGGCAGGTGGCCGAGGCTCTCGATGTCGAGCATCGCGCCGGCCGCCGCGCCCGGATCGCTGAGCCGACCGAAGAGCATCGCCGGATCGTGATCGCGGAACGTCGCGAAGCGCTCGATGACGTTGCGGAGCTCGCGGACGTTGCCCGGCCACGCGTACGCCGTGAGCAGGCGCGTGAGATCCTCGGGGAGCGTCGCCGAGGCGTCGTTGGTCGCCTGCCGCAAGAAGCGCTCGGCCAGCGGCGGAACGTCTTCGCGACGATCCGCGAGGCGGGGCACGACGACGTGGACGACCGCGAGCCGATAGAAGAGATCCTGCCGAAACTCCTTCAGGCGCACCGCCTCCTTGAGGCGGCGGTTCGTCGCCGCGACGACGCGCGCGTCGAAGGAGATCGTGTCTTTGCCGCCGACGCGGCGGATCGATCGGCTCTCGAGCGCGCGGAGGAGCTTCGGCTGGGCGTCGAGCGGGAGCTCGCCGAGCTCGTCGAGGAAGATCGTGCCGCCGTGCGCGCGCTCGAACGCGCCGTGATGGGTCGCCACCGCGCCGGTGAAGGCGCCGCGCTCGTGGCCGAAGAGCTCGCTCTCCACGAGGTTCGGCGCGATCGATCCGCAGTCGACGACGACGAAGGGGCCGTCGCGCCGCGCGCTCTCCTGGTGGATCGCCGAGGCGAGGACCTCCTTGCCCGTGCCCGACTCCCCTTCGAGGAGCACGGTCACGTCCTTGACCGCGGCGAGCTCGAGCACGCGGAAGACGTGGCGCATCGCCTCGCTGTGAGCGACCGCGCTGCCGAACGTCGTTCGGCGGGAGAACGGGAGCTTGACGGCCTCGCCGTCGACGCGGATGCGGAGCTTCGTGCCGCCGACGACGAGCTCGGCGCTCTCGGTGACGATCATCTCGCCGACGCGCGCGCCGTGGAAGAACGTGCCGTTGCGGCTCCCGCGATCGACGACGCGTACGCCGCGCGCCTCGGAGTGGATCTCGAGGTGCTTGCGCGACACGAGGTCGTCGGAGATGCGGAGATCGCACGCCTGCCCGCTGCCGACGACTGTGACGCCGCCCTGGACGCGCACCTCGCGGCCCGCCTCCGGCCCCGAGAGCACCGCGATCTCGGCGCCGCGAACGACCAAGAGGTGGAGATCGTCGAGGCTCGCCGCGCGCGTCGTGGACTCGTCGCGACCGTCGCTCACCCTTCGAAGCATAGAGCCGACGACCTCGTCATGGGACCAAGAAGGGAACGACGCAATCGATCTCCAGCTGGCCGTTTTCGCCGGCGCCGAGCTCGAGCGCGGCCGGGCGCCCGATCGCGTCGCGCCAGAAGTAGTCGCCGCCCCGACCCATGGGGCCGCCTTCGCGGGGGAAGAGATCGTCGAACGTCGTCGTGCTCGCGCCGATGTCGCCGAAGGGCAGCGCCTGGCCGTCGACTACGACGACGACGTTGATCTGCGCGGCGCCGCGCGCGCGGATCATGAGGCCGAGCCGCCCCGACGCAGGCAGATCGTCGAGCGGAACGCGGAGCGTCTCGCCGGCGCCGAGCACCGGCCCTTTGCCGTCGCACTGCGCCGCGCAGCTCGCGCAGCCGCAGATGCACGACGATCCGGTCGTCGTGCGCGCGACCGCGCGGGGGGAGAGGCACTGCGCGGAAGAAGCCTTCTGCCGCACCGCCGCCGGACAGTCGGGCGCGGGGAAGCACGTCGCCGCGCTCCGCGTGCACTCCTCGGCGGCCGTGCACTGACACGGGCGCTGCGCGCGGAGACACGCGTTCGCGTCGATCGCGCAGGTGCCGGACGCCGGCCCCATCGGTCCGCCGTCGGGTCCTTCGGAGCCGCCGGGCGGCCCTCCGGGTCCGCCCGGTCCGCCCGGTCCGCCGAGCGCGCACGCCTCGTAGACGGGACGGATCTGCGCGCACTCGGTCGCGTCGGGCAGCGCCGAGAGACACGCCGTCGACGCGACGATCGCCGCGAGGAGAACCGCGGCGATCGTCCACGATCTCGTCACGTCGCGAGGATACCGCAACGCCGGATCAGTTGGGCGAAGCGCTCGGCGCGGGGCCGCCGGGCTTGCCCGGCCCGCCGGGACGCGGAGGGACGCAGCACTGAAGGCGCGGCGGTCCACGGTGAGGTCCGGGCTTGCCGACGGGCGCGCCGTCGGGGCCCGCGCCTTCGCCGATCGGAGGCGCGGCCTTCGGCGGAGGTCCCTTCGGTCCCTCGGGCTCGCCGCCGTCGGGGCGATCGCACGCTCCGCCCGGCGGCGGCGGCGGCTGCATGCCGTCGAAGCCGGGGCAGAGCAGCGGAGGCAGCGCGTCGGAGCTCTCCGCGGCGTCTTCGGGGAGCGCGCCTGCTTCGTCCTTGATCGTCAGCTCCTGACATCCCTCGGGCGGCGGCGGCGGGCGCTTGGCGACGAAGCAGCGGAACGTGATGCTCTTGACCGCCTTCGCCTCGCACCCGTCGCGAACGACCTCGCGCGGCAGCGCGATCTCTCCGCCGGCGCAGAGCGCGCGCAGCTCGGCGACGCGCGGCTCCACGAGCGCCTTCGCGGCGGCGCAGGATCCGTCTTCGGTGGCGATCGTGAGCGACGCGCCGCTCTCGCTCGGAGACACCGCGAGCTCCGAGGACGCCGTGTCGGTCGAAGACGTCGACGCGTCGGAGGAGCTGCACGCGACGCCGAGCGAAGCGGCGGCGAACGTGGCGAACGTGGCGAGGGAAGCGAGACCGGCGCGGTGCGTGGAACGAATGGCGGGCATCGAAGGGCTCCTTTCGGACGGGTGAAGGCTCTTCAGCAGCGCGCGTGCCACCGCGACGCGTGTCGCCGTGCCCTCGTTTTGTTGGGAAAAGTGAAGATCCGGGCGGAGCCCGCCTCCCGCGTCGTCCCAAGTTCGGGACGATCGTCCAAGAGTCGGGACGGCTGGCGGCTCCGCCCGACCGAACGCGCGGTGGCACAAGTTGGCCGCGACGTCGCGGCTGATTTTTGCGGCGTTTCGAAGGCGCGCGCGCCTGGCACGAAGCCCGCACGAGGTCGACCGGTGAAGCTACAATCTCGGTCCGCCCGCATGATCGAACGCCAAGCGCGCGCGCATCGCCTCGAGGTCACGCGAACGATCGCTGCGCTCGTGATCGTCGCCGCCGCGGCGGCGTGCAAGCGCGACGCGGACGTGAACGCGAAGGTGAGCGCGAGCGCGAACGCCGACGCCGGCGCGCACGACGCGAGCGCCGGCGCGATCGCGACGCCGGCCGACAAGTGGTCGGAGGAAGGGATGCTCGCCGAAGGGCGGAGGTATCTCGACGACGCCGACTTCCGGCGGGCGACGCTCGTGGAGTCGCTCTCGAACCCCGCGAACACGTACTCGCGACAGCGGCTCGACAGCTACGGGCTGAAGACCAAGGCGTGGGATCTCCTGCCCGAGTGGAGCCCGCAGTCGATCCCGTTCACGACCGCGATGGGCGACGATCTACGAGCCAAGCGCGCGCTCGCGGTCGACCCGACGACGCCGCGTCTCTGGGACGGCAAGCGCCCGACGACGATGGCGGGGTGGATCGCGCTCGGGCGCGAGGTGTTCACCGCCTACCCGCTGCGCGTCGAGGTGTACCTCGAGCAGACCCTCTCGCGGCCCGAGCTCGCGGCGCGCGTCGGCGTGAAGCCCGCGAGCGACGGGACGTATCCCGGCGTGCGCCTCTTCGTGAACGTCGACGGCAAGAGCGCGGTCGGGATCACGTGCGCGCTCTGCCACGCGAGCGTGAAGGGCGGGAGCGTCGTCGCCGGCGACGCGCGTCGCGAGTTCGACTACGGCGCGATGCGCCTTGCGTACCACGACGCGACGAAGGTGCCGATCGAGGCCGAGCTCGCGCGGCGCATGCGCACGTGGGGACCGGGGCGCGCCGACGTCACCGAAGACGACGACGAAGATCCCGTCGCCATCCCCGATCTGTGGGGCCTCAAGCACCAGTCGTTTCTCACGCAAGCGGGGACGATCAAGCACACGGGCCCCGCGGCGCTCGCGATTCGGCAAGAGACGCAGATCCTCCACTCGAATCACCAGAAGGTGCGCCCGCCGCGCGAGCTCGCGTTCGCGCTCGCGATGTACATCTACTCCCTGACGCCGCCGCCTGCCGCGAGCGGCGAGGCGCCCTCCGCGGCGAAGCTCGAGACGGGGCAGACGCTCTTCAAGCGGCACTGCAAGAACTGCCACTCGAACGAGGCTTACGGAGGCGGCCCCGTCGCGGCCGAGCGCGTGGGAACGGACCAGGCGCTCGCGACCGGTCAGGCGCGAGGGACGGGCAAGTATCGACCTCCCGCGCTCCTCCGCGTCAGCGCCGCCGGTCCTTACTTCCATCACGGCGCGGTGCCCACGCTCGAAGACGTGCTCTCGCCGGATCGGCTCGGCGCGTCGTACGCGCGAGGCCCGCTCGCGAAGGGCGCGGTGCCGGGTCACCGCTACGGCACGGATCTGCCCGCCGAGGATCGCGCCGCGCTCGTCACGTTCCTGCGCACGCTCTGATCGATCGCTACTTCGTGATCGTGAGCTCGGCGTTGCACGGCACGTCGACGTCTTTGGCGTCGGCCTTGTCGCCGATCGCGATCGTGTGCGTGCCGCAGAGGACCGTGAAGCTGCGCGTGCCCTTGCCGAGGAGGCGCTTGCCGTCGAGGAACACGTGCACGTGACGCGCGGGTCCGTCGATCGTGAGGCGCCCGTACTTCATCTTCGCGTCGGCGACGGTGGGGGCGGGCGGCGCGGGCGCGGGATCGGAGGCCGCGTTCGCGAGATCGGGCGGAGGCGCCTCGACGGGGAGGCCTCTCGGCGTGAACGTCGCGCCCGCCGCGCGAGGAGCCGGCGGCGCCTCGCGCGTGACGGTGAGCCCGACGCCCAAGGTCAGGATCAGCGCCGCGCCCACCGTGAGCCCGCCGAGCGCCAGCGCCCGGCGACGCGGCGGAGGCGCGGGCTCGTCAACGACATCGGAAAGATCCGACGCCACCGCCATGGTGCTCGGCTCGACCTTGGGCGCTGCGTCGATCGCTTCGGTCGCGGGGAAAAAGCCTCGATCGGGATGGACCGAGCTCCGCACGGGGAGGATCTCGGCGGGCGCCACGCGGGAGTCCTTGTCGAAGGTGATCCACGGCGTGGAGGGCTGACGGAGGAAGGCGCGCACATCGCTGTCGATGCGTCGGCGATCCGGGTGACCGGACAGCAGCGATCCCATCGCCGGACGGGGAGCGTCGATCTTCTCGCTCTTTTCGGCGGGTGGCACCACGAAGAGCTCGTCACGCGGGCGCATGGCGGCCCAGCGTGCAAACTCCGAACCTCACTTCGCGGTGTCGGGCTCCGGGGGCGGCGGCTCGGGGAACACCGGCAGCGGCGGCGGCTCGGGCGCGGGCTTCTCGGGCTTCGCAGCGGGCTTCTCGGCCTTCTCGGCGGGCGCGGACGACGTGGGGATCTGGAGCATCTCCTCTTCGCTGATCGGAACCGCGGACGCCTTGGTCCTGCCGCGTCGCGCGTTGACGACGATGCGCCGCACCTTCGGCAGGCTCGCCTCTTTCTTGGGCTCCTCGCCGTCGGCCTTCGTCTTCGCGTCGCCCTCGGCCTCCGCCTTCGGCTTCGCTTCGGCTTCCGCCTTCGCCTTCGCGTCCGCTTCCGCCTTGGCGTTCGCTTTCGCGTCCGCGTCGACGCTCGGGCTCACGTTCGCGCGCGGCTCGACGTTCGCTTCCGGCCGCGCGTAGAACACCGTGCCCACCGCCACGGTCGCCGCGATCACCGCGACGGCCACGACCATTCCCGATCGGCGCGGCCGCGCCTCGACCTGATCGATCAGCCTTCCCTCGACCATCGCCTCGCTCCTCTCGCTCGTCTCGCTCCGCTCGACCAACGCTCTCAGCTCCGCGCGGAGCGCGCGCGCGCTCGCCGGGCGGTCCGCGCGTCGCTTCCGCATCGCGCGGAGACAGATCGCCTCGAGCCGCGCGTCGACCTTCGGGTTGAGCAGCCGCGGCCTCGTCGGCTCGTCGTTCACCTGCATCAGCGCCGTGCCGAACGCCGTCGACGCGTCGAACGGCACCTTCCCCGTCATGAGCTGGAAGAGCAAGACGCCCATCGAGTAGATGTCGCTCCGCGCGTCGAGCGCCTCGCCCTTCGCTTGCTCCGGCGACATGTACTCGGGCGTCCCGACGACGACGCCGTCGGCCGTGACGTTCCTCCCCTTCTCGCTCCGCTCGAGCAGCTTCGCCACGCCGAAGTCGCAGACCTTCACGACGTCGCGCGCGCGCCCCTCGTCGTCCTTGCCCTCGAGCACCATGATGTTCTCGGGCTTCAAGTCGCGGTGGATGACGCCGATGTCGTGCGCCACCGCGAGCGCCGCGAGGATCTGCGACGCGATCTCGACGATGCGCGCGACGGGCAGCGGACCGTCGTCTTCGACGATCTTCGCGAGCGTGCGCCCGTCGAGGTGCTCCATCGCAAGATAGAGCAGCCCGTCGGGCTCTTCGCCGAAGTCGATGACCCTGACCGAGCTCGGATGATCGACGCGCGACGCGGCCTGCGCCTCGGTGAGGAACCGAGCGGCGAACATCGGCTCGCCGGCGAGCCCGCGATGGAGGATCTTGAGCGCGACGGTCGTGCCCAGCGTCGTCTGGCGCGCGCGGTACACGCTGCCCATCGCACCTTGCCCCACGAGCGCCTCGATCTCGAAGCGGCCCGCGATCGTTCGACCGATGAGCTCCTCCCTCGCCATGGCGAAACGCTAGCGAAGAGCGGCGCTTCGGGCCCATTTTGCGGCGCGCCTATCGAAGCGCTTCGATAGCGGACGAAATCTCTCGCGTGCGACCGTAACCGGCGTGAGCCCCGCCCGTATCCCCCGCACATGACCTGCGATGTCGCGCTCCTTCCCTTCGTCGTACGTCGTTCCCCACGCGTGGAGCCCGTCGCTCCCCTCGGCCGCGAGCTCGCCGTCGCGCTCGTGGACGGGCGGGCCGACAGGCGCCGTCTCTACGGCGCGCGCGATCTCGACGCGCTCGGCCTCTCCCCGCGAGAGGCCTACGCCGTCGCGTGCCGGAACCTCTCGGCGATCTTCCGCGCGGGCCTCGATGGCCGCCGCGTCGCCGGACCGCGAGCCACCAAGATCCTCGTGCTCCAGCACGCGTTGGCCGCTTCGTTCCTCCTCTTGCCCAACCTGGCGCGCTGGGCGCGACGGCTGCTCGACACGCGCGAGCCGACGCTGGGGGCCTCGATCCCGCGACACGACATGCTCGTCCTCTACCCGGATCTCGGCAGCCACTTCCGCGAGGAGATCGCGGGCGAGCTCGCGCCGCGCGCCGATCCGCTCACGACCGAGGTGTTCTTCCTCGACGTGCTTCAGAGGCCGAGCATGCGCCGAACCTCGGCGATCGGCTTGCCGGCGTAGAGCGCCTTTGCGTGCTCGGCGGTCGCGAACGAGCGCGTCTGCATGCGGTCGATGTAGAGCGTGCCGTCGACGTGGTCGACCTCGTGCTGGAGGATGCGCGCGGGCCACCCGCGCACGCGCCAGGTCTGCGGCGTGGCGTGCTCGTCGAGGCCCGTGACCTCGACCTCGCGCGCGCGCTCGACGAGCCCGACGTAGCCCTTCACGCTGAGGCACCCTTCGAAGAACATCACGCGCTCGTCGCCGATCGGACGAAGCACGGGGTTGACGAAGACGCGCGTGGCAAACGGCACGCGCTCGCGCTCGGCGCGCTCGGCCGCGTTCAGGCTCTTGACGAGCTCTTCGCGATCTTCGAGCACGATGACGCGCAACGGGACGCCGATCTGCGGCGCGGCGAGGCCCACGCCGGGCGCCGCGCGCATCGTCGCGATCATCTTCGCGACGAGCTCCTGGAACGCGGGCGTCGTGATCCGATCGACGGGAACGTCGCTCGCGCGCGCGCGGAGGACCTCGGCGCCGGTCTGGACGATGGGGAGGGTCGGGGGAACGGAGGAGGGCACGGGTGGGGCCGGGGGTGGAGGGCTCGCGCAGCCCACGGCGAGCAGCGTGATCGAGAGGGCGCGCGCGAGCACGCCGACGTTTTATCACACCCACAAAACCCCGGATTTCCTAGGCGTCTCCAAAAACAAACAGGCTTGACTGTTTGTTTTTGGGCGGTCATCCTCACGGCCATGGCGACCCAGGCCGAGCGAACGGCGTCGACGTGCGAGCGCCTGCTCGACGCGACGGTCGCGTCGCTCATCGAGCGCGGCTACCGCGGCACGTCCACGCCGGAGATCTGCCGGCGCGCCGGCGTCTCGCGCGGCGCGCAGCTCCATCACTATCCGACGAAGGAGTCGCTCGTCGCCGCCGCGGTCGATCACCTCCTCACGCAGCGCGTGACCGAGCTTCAGGATCGCCTCGCCAAAGCGCCCGCGGGCATGCTCGATCTCGAAGACGCCGCGAGCTTCCTCTGGAAGGTCTACACCGGCCACACGTTCTACGCGTGGCTCGAGATCGTCGTCGCGGCGCGCACCGACGAAGAGCTGCGCAAGGTCGTCGCCGCGCTCGACGAGCGCCTCGTCGCGAAGGCCGAGCGGCTCGTGCAGAAGTTCCTGCTCCCGTTCGCCTCCGATCCCAAGGAGATCGCGGCGACCACGCGCCTCATCCTCGCGATCTTCGACGGGCTGGCGACGCATCGCATCCTCTCTCACGACGACGCGCTCGCGAAGAACGCGCTCCGCGTCGCCGCGCGCAACGGCCTGTTCGTTCCGAAGACGAAGGAGAAGAACGCATGAGCCACCGCGCCGGCCTCGCCCTCGCGCTGCTCTCGATCGCCGCTTGCGGCGGCGGCGAGGCGCCCACGCCCGCGCCGCTCCCGGAGGCGCCGCCCTCCGAAGCGCCGCCGGCGCCGGCCCCCGCGCCGTGCGATCCGTGCGGGCCGCCGGCGCCCGAGCCCGCGGCCCCTTCGCCGCTGCGCGTTCGCTTCCTCGGCGTCGGCGGCTTCGCGCTCGAGCACGGCGATCAAACCGTCGTCACGGCGCCGCTCTTCACGCGCGCGTCGATGGTGCAGGTCTCGACGGGCCTCCCCGTCACGGCCGACAAGCCCGCGATCACCAAGGGCCTCGCGGACGTGAACGCGGCGCACGTGCGCGCGATCGTCTCCGGGCACGCGCACTACGATCACCTCCTCGACGTGCCCGCCGCGATGGGGCTCCTGCCGCAAGCGACGCTCTACGCGAACCGCTCGGCGAAGAACCTGCTCGCCGCGTACGCCCCCGATCGCGACGCGAAGTGCTCGGGATCGACGGCGGCGTCGCCGCTCATCTCGCGATCGCGCGTCGTCGCGATGGACGACCCCGCGGCGAGCACGGTCGACTACCAGAACTGCCCCGAAAAACGCCCCGAGGGCGCGCCGCTCGAGGGCAAGTGGGTCCGCGTGCCGGGATCGAACGTGCGCGTGCTCGCCGTCTGCTCCGAGCATCCCCATCAGGTCGGCCCGATCCACTTCGCGCCCGGCGACGTCACCGAGGAGCCGTGCACGCCGCCCTCGAACATGAACCAATGGCGCGAAGGGCTCCCGCTCGCGTTCCTGATCGACTTCCTCGATCCGAAGACGGACGCGCCGACCTTCCGCGTCTTCTACCAAGACGCGCCGACCAACGCGCCGATCGGTCTCGCGCCGCCGTCGCTGATGAAGGGCAAGCGCGTCGATCTCGCGCTCCTCTGCGTGGGCACCTACCAGAACGTCGACGACGCGCCGACGAAGACGCTGAACGCGCTCTCGCCGCGCTACGCGATCGGCGGTCACTGGGAAGACTTCTTCCGCAGCGCCGACGAGCCGCCGCAGCCGATCCCGTTCCTCGACGTCGCGACCTGGGCGACGAAGGCGCGCGCCGCGCTCCCTTCGTCGGGCGAGCCGCGCGCGCTCGTCATGAACGGAGAGGCCGCGAGCGAGCGCGCGACGCTCCCGCAGCCGGGCGACACGTTCGAAATCAGCCCCTGAAGGTCAGCTCGAACCTCGCGCCCCGGCTCGGAAGGTTCGAGGCGTGGACGGTGCCGCCGTGCGCCTTCATCACGCGGCTCACGATCGCGAGCCCGAGGCCGCTCCCCTTCGCGCGCGTCGTGAAGAACGGCTCGAAGAGGTTGGGCAGCGCGTCCGGCGCGATGCCGTTGCCCTCGTCGTCGACGCGCACACGCACGCCCCCTTCGGCGTTGGCGACGGAGGCGCGCACCTCGCTCCCCTTCGGCGCGGCCTCGATCGCGTTGCGAAGGAGGTTCGTCAGCGCCAGGAGCACGTGATCGGGATCGCCCTTCAGGCCCGGCGCGATCTCGCTCGCGACCGCGACCTCCAGCCGAACCTCCGAGGCCGACGCGAGGGGCTTCGAGAGCTCGGCGGCGTGCCGCACGAGATCGCCGAGATCGATCTCCACGCGCCGCGGCCGCATCGGCTTCGCGACGACCAAGAGATCGTGGACGAGCCGGTCGAGGCGCAGCGTCTCGCTCTCCTGGATCGCGAGCAGCTCCCGGCCCTCGGCGGAGAGGTCCTCGTGGGAGAGCATCCGCGTCGTGTTCGAGATGACGCCGAGCGGGTTGCGGATCTCGTGCGCCACCACCGCCGCGGCCTCGCCGATCGCGGCGAGGCGTTCGCCGGCGATGATCTCCGCCTGGAGCTTCTCGACCTCGAACGCGGTGCGCTCGAGGATGATCGCCGGCGCCGTGATCGAGGTCGCGAGGCCCGCCAGGATCGCGACGACGAACCCCGTCGCGGCGAAGCGCGGATCGTCCCGGAAGAACGGGTAGTCGAGGTGGTGCAGCGCGTTGAGCGCGAGAGCGAGGATCGCGAGCCGCCCCATCGTCGAAGGCTTCGCTCCGGCGCGCGAGAACGACTGCGCGCAGACGTCGACGAGCGGCGTCGTGACGCCGGCGACCAAGGGAAGGGCCGCCATCCAGAACGGCGCCGCCCTCGCGGTCGCCACCGCGGTCGCCACGAGCCCGACGGTCGACGCGGCGAGGTACGTCCGCCAGCGGGGCCGGAGATCGAGCGCGCGCCCGTGGAGATCGGCCAGCAGCAGGTTGACCCCCAAGCTCGGGATGGCGAACGCGAACACCATCCACCGCTCCGCCTGGACGAACGCTTGCAGCGTCAGGCTCCCCATCGAGAGCGCCCACACGAGAAAGAGCGCGCGATGCAGCGGTGTCCGCTGGCGGGCCCACATCACGCCGGAGATGACGGCGTTGACGAGGAGCAGCCCGGCGAACACGAGCAAGAGCTCCCGCAAGGACGCACGAGGTTCCCCGCCCATGTCGATCCGCCGAGCGTATCATTCGTCCGTGGATCTCGCCGTGGCGTCGACGCTCGCCGTCCTCACCGTCCTCTCCCTCTTCGCGTGGTGGTGGCGCCGGCCGCGTGCGCGCGTCGAGCCTCCGCCGGCGCCTCCGCCCGCTCCGGCCGATCCGCCGCGCGCCGAGCCGACCAAACCCGAGAGCCTGCTCGACGAGGTACGGCGCCGAGCGCGGATCCCCTTCGAGTCGCCCACGCGCGGCGCCGTTTGCCTCGCGCGGCTCGGCTACGACCTGCCGAAGAGCGAGTCGGTGATCCAAGACGCGACCGACCGCGCGCTCGCGATCATCGCGCGCACGATTCGTCATCCCCACGAGCACGCTTCGGGCATCGATCAGTTCGGCAACGGTCACTGGTTCGAGCTCTCGCGACACGTGACCGAGGACGGCCGACGATGGGACTTCATCGTCGACGTCAAGGTCGATCCGAAGGGCGCGATGGCGATCACCGACGTCAAGGTGACGCGCCCCGTCGATCGCGATGACGAGGAGAGCGACGAACCGCGCGAGCCTCCCACTTCTCCGGACGCCACGGCGCCGCTCGGCGTCGTCGCGTGCCCGTGCTGCGGGCGCGCGACGCTGTCGGAGCGGTCGCAGTACGCGATCTGCCCCGTCTGTTTCTGGGAGGACGACGGACAAGACGACACCGACGCGGACCTCGAGAGAGGCGGCCCCAACACGGTGAGCCTCACCCAGGCGCGCAAGAACTTCGTGGCGTTCGGCGCGTGCGACGAGAGATGCAAGGAGCACGTCCGCAAGCCGACCGCCGAAGAGGTCGAGCTCGTTGCTTACGACGCCGACGGCCGGCGCTCGACATGACCGACGCGGAGCTCGTCGCGCTGCTCCAGTGGGCGCTGCCGCGCCTCGGCTTGCGGTGGGCGGGCTTCCGAAACGTCCGCGCGACGGTGCGAAAGCGCGTCGCCCGGAGGATCGCGGCGCTCGGGCTGCGCGACGTCGCCGCCTACCGCGCGCGGCTCGAGGCCGATCCCGAAGAGTGGAGCGTGCTCTCGACGATGTGCCGCATCCCGATCTCGCGCTTCTATCGCGATCGCGCGGTGTACGACGCGATCGTCGCCGACGTGCTCGCTCCCCTCGCCGCCGCCGCCGCGCGTGAAGCGCGCGCGCTCCGCGTGTGGAGCGCCGGGTGCGCGTCCGGCGAGGAGCCGTTCACGATCGCGATCGCGTGGCAGGTCGACCTCGCGCCTCGTTTCCCCGGCGTCGCGCTCGAGATCCACGCGAGCGACGTGGACCCGATCATGATCGAGCGAGCGGAGCGCGGCGTCTACCTCACCGGGAGCCTGCGCGAGCTGCCGGATCGATTCCGCGCGGCCGGCTTCGACGCGGGCGACGCGCCGGGCACCGTCCGCGTCAAGCCCGAGATCCGCGCGGCGGTGACCTTCCGCTGCGAAGACGTGCGAGCGTCGATGCCGGAGGGCCTCTTCGATCTCGTCCTCTCGCGCAACCTCGCGTTCACCTACTTCGACGAGGCGACGCAGCGCGACTTCGCCCTGCGCGTCGGCGAGCGCCTTCGACCCGGCGGGGCGCTCGTCGTCGGCGCTCACGAAGATCTCGGGCCCCGAGCCTTCCAGACCGCAGGCCTCGTTCCGACGGCCTCACGGTGTATCGCCCGAAAACCCGATACACCGGCCTGATACAGGGGGGGCGCAACGTCCTCGTCCGGCGTACGAACCCCCGGATCCTTCGAAAATGCTAGGGTGCGTCGCCCGAGCGGGTCTTGGCATCGCGCGTGCTTCAACCCTCGCCGGCGCAACGAAGCGCCGCTCGAAAAGGACGAAGACCATGTTCGCCGACGCCGCCCACGAGACCACCGAGACGACCTTCGACGCCGGCGACGAGGCGTGGTTCGCGGAGCTGCGCCCGAACGCCTCGCCCTCTTGGCGTCCGGCGGCCCCGGCGCCGTCGCTCCCTCCGCCGAGCCTCGACGACAGCTTCGTCGATCGCTGGTTCGTCTGATCAGGGCTTGAGGAACGACACGAGCGCGGCGCACCCCTGACCGCTCAAGCGGATCTTGATCGGCTCGCCCGGCTTGATCTGGACCTGCCGGCTGTCGGACTGGAGATCGTCGACGACGCCGATCTTCGGCACGTCGATCGAGAGCGCACCGGACGTCGCGCTCCTCTGGTGAGGCGAGCGCATCGTGGTCGCCGCGGCGTTGCCGACGAGGACGTCGAGCGAGACCTCCTTCACGGCGTACGCCATGACGTGGACCTCGGTGCCTCGACCGGTGACGGCCATCTCGATCTCCTTGCGCGCCGATCCGAGGGGAACGACGCGCTTGCCGATGAGCGTCATCCCGAGCGGCTTGCCGTCGTCGCCGTTCTTCGCCTTCATCCCGGCTTCGACGTCGGCGAGGAGCTTCTCGAGCGCCGCCTTGTGACCTTCGTCGCAGGCGCCCTTCTTCGCTTCGTCGGCGGAGAGCGCCTCGAGCGCGGCGGCCTTCTTGGCCGCGTCGTCGGCGGCGCCGTCTTTTTGCACGGCGGGGCCCGCGCCGGCGGGCGGCGCGTCGACCTTCGGGGCTTCGGGGATCGGAGAGGGCGACCCGCCACACGCGACGAGGCCGGCGAGCGCGAAGACAGCGGTGAGCGTACGCATCCCTCGCTCATCGCGCGTTTCGCGCCGCGCTGCAACCGATCGTCTGCGCCGGACGATCAGCGCGCCATCGCCCCGACGACGCGGAGCGCGACGAGCATGAAAATCGCGCCCACGCCGGCGCCGACGAGCGCCCCGCGCTTCTCTCCCGGCGGACGACCGAGCGCGTGCACGACGGCGACACCGACGAACGAGAGCGAGAACCCGAGCGCGAGCCCGAACCAGAGGTTGCCTTCGATCTTCTTCCGCTCGGCGGCGGCGTCGTAGGTGATCGAGCACGCGCGGCAGAGCGTCTGACCGTCGAGCGCATAGTGGATGTCGGCCGGCGCGACCGCGACGCCGCATCGATGGCACGGCTGCGGCTCCGCGGCGCGAGGACCCGCCGCGCGGATGGCCGCGAGATCGGCGTGGTGACGCGTGGCCTCGTCGTCGGCCTGGCCCCTCTTCACCGCTTGGACGACGAGGCCTACCGCCCCTCGGTACGCCGCCGCCTCTTCGTAGGCCGCCGCGCGACCGCGCTCGACCTGCGCGTGCGCTTCGCGCATCGCGTGACATCGCGCGCACAGCGTCGAGCCGTCGGTGCCGAAGAACGACTGCGACTGCGCGATCGCCGTCCGACAGTCCGCGCAAGAAACCGTGGCTGCCATGCCGTCGAAGGTATCCGATGGGCGCGCACGTCGCACCGGCGACGTCGGCACCCGCGTTGCTCGAGAGGGCGCATGCTCTCGTATTGCCCCCGCGTCCGCGCCGCCGCCCTCGTGACGATGATCGCAGCGCTGCCTCCGGCGCTCGCCGCATGCCGCAGCGACGCGCGCGAGAGCGCTCGCGGCGACGCTCCGCCCGCGAAGAACGTCGCGCCGATCACGACGACGCACGCCGCCGAGCTCCCCGCGCCCGCGCTGACCGGCGCCCCCGACGTTCCGACGATCGCCGCGCGCGTCGATCCTGCGGTCGTGAGCATCACCTCGGTCCAGGAGATGCGTCCGAGCGACTTCGGGCGCCGCCGCGAGCAGGCGTTTCCCTTCTTTCCGTTCTTCGGACGCGGACAGGATCAAGTGCTGCGTCGCGAGGGCCTGGGCACCGGGTTCGTGATCGATCGCGCGGGGCACATCGCGACCAACGCACACGTCGTGCAAGGGGCCACGCAGGTCCTCGTGCGACTATCGGACGATCGCGAGCTCGACGCGAAGGTGATCGGCCGCGACCCGCTGCTCGACGTCGCGGTCCTCTCGGTGCCCGGCGCGCGCGACATCGCGCCCGTGCCGCTCGGATCGAGCGAGCGCCTTCGAACGGGCGAGTACGTGGTCGCGGTCGGCAATCCGCTCGGGCTCGGAAAGACCGTCACGAGCGGGATCGTCAGCGCGAAGGGCCGCGCGCTCGGGCTCGGCCCCTTCGACGACTTCATCCAGACCGACGCCTCGATCAACCCGGGCAACAGCGGCGGACCGCTGTTCAACGTGCGCGGAGAGGTCGTCGGCATCAACACCGCGATCGCCGAGGGCGCCAACGGCATCGGCTTCGCGATCCCGATCGACGCGTTCCAGCATGTCTTGCCCCAGCTCATCGAGAAGGGGCACGTCGATCGCGCGAGGCTCGGCGTCGCCGTCCAGAACCTCGATCGACAGCTCGCGGAGGCGTACGGGCTCGACCGCCCGCGCGGCGCGCTCGTCGCCGACGTCGAGCTCAGGGGACCGGCCGCGAAGGCGGGCCTCCGGCCCGGCGATCTCGTCCTCGCCGTCGACGGCAAGCCCGTGGAGCACTCGGTCGACCTGCCGCGGATGATCGCCGAGCGCGCGCCCGGCGCGACGGTGACGCTCGACGTGCGCCGTCGAGGCGAGCGCGAGCCGCACAAAACGACGGTGGCGCTCGGCAAGCTCGAGGTGGAGGCGCAGCGCGGCGCCGCCGAGCCGCCCATGACCGAAGAGCCTCCGCGTGGAGCGCCGCCGTCGGGGCTCGGCATCACGGTCGGCAACGCGCGCGGCGAGGGCGCGGTCGTGATTCGAATCGAGCCCGGCTCCGAGGCCGGAGGCATGCTCCGGCCCGGCGACGTCATCGTCGAGGCCGACGAGGTTCCGATCAAGAACGCGGACGACCTCGCGAAGCACGTGAAGGCGGGACGGCGCGGCGTCGTGCTCTTGCGCGTCCGCCGCGGTGAGACGACGCGGTACGTCGCCGTTCCACACCCCTGACGTCGCCGAGCCTGCATGGGCGGCGCGAACGCGCCGCTGAGGCTCCGCGCGGCACGCGCGATGCGTCCCTCCGCCCGCGACAGGAGGAGACGATGAAGACGATGCCCGTCGCGCTCG
The DNA here is from genome assembly GCA_019637175.1 of Labilithrix sp. Taxonomy (GTDB): domain Bacteria; phylum Myxococcota_A; class Polyangia; order Polyangiales; family Polyangiaceae; genus Labilithrix. Next base: position 60,752 of record JAHBWD010000012.1, read on the forward strand.
GCGCGCTCGGCGCGCTCGCGCTCGCAGCCGCACCCGCGATCGCGAACGCCGACGAGTGGCCGAAGCTCGACGAAGACACGACCGACGACGTCGAAGAGAACGTCCGCTGGTTCGCGCGCACCAAGCCCGCGCCTTCGCGCGCGTTCGAGCTCGGCGCCGCGACCGGATACACGCAGGGCTTCGGCCTCGCGCGCGCGGGCGTCGAGATGGGCTCGATCGCCGCGGAGGGCATCGGGGCCGAGCTCGCCGCGGGCTACCGCGTCGATCCGCACTGGTCGTTCGGTGTCGCAGGTCAGTTCTACGAGGTGATCCCCGAGCGCGCGGCGGGAGCGCGAGGCCTGACGGGCACGCTCGGCGTGCAGTACCACTTCAAGCCCGAGACGACGTTCGATCCGTGGGTCGAGCTCGGCCTCGGCTACCGCGGCCTCTGGGAGACGCAAAGCCCCGAGCAGCCCGCGATCGATCGGCAGGCGCTGCAGGTCGCGCGCGTACGCCTCGGCGCCGACTACCGGATCACCGAGAGCGTCTCGCTCGGCCCGTTCATCGGCCTCGACGCGAACGTGTTCGTCACCGAGAACGGCGCGCCCGTCGACGATCCTCGCCTCAGCACCTTCGTCATGGCCGGCATGATCGGCCGCTTCGATCTCGGCGGAGAACGCAAGAGGACGAAGGAGCCCGATTGGATGCCCGACTATTCGCGCGCGCAGCGATGATCTCGCTCAGGGCGCCGGGAGCATCGTCGCGATGCGGTCGACGATGACCTGCTGCTGGTCGAAGGCGCAGTGGCCTCCGGGCTTCGTGTCGCTCTTCGTCAGGGTCATCCCGGCGGCGGTGTAGGCCGTCACCGCGTTCTTGAAGCTCGTCGGCCAGATGGTGTCGCCGGTCGTGATCTCGAAGTGCAAGCGCAAGCCCGCCTTCGTCGCCGCGTCGGGCGCGAACGTCACCGCCGGCGGCGCCGCTCCGCACTGCATGAACGCACCGCCGCGATAGTCCTTCGCGTGGAGGGGAAGGAAGTGCGTCGAGAGGAAGCCACCGCCGCTCGACTGACCGGAGAACACGATGCGCGCGAGATCGACGTCGTACTTCGTGAAGATCTCGTCCTGGATGAGCCGATGCAGCAGCTCGGCGCCCTGCGTCTGGTTTCCTTCGTTCCATCCCTGACCGTTCGGCGCGAGCACCGACACGCGGATGAGATCGTGCGCCGACGCGACCGTCGCCATCATCCCCACGAAGTTTCGATAGTTGCTCGCGCCGCTGCCGTGCAGGAGAACGAGCAGACCGCGCGGCTTCGCCGGCGCGGCGACGGGGACGTTGAGGATGTATCCGAGCCCGCCGGGGGAGCGCAGCTCGCTTTGTCCCGTGGGTCCGCCGCTGCCCTTCGTGCTCGTCGTCGCCGGCGCGCCGGCGTCACCGCCGTCGCTCGCGGGACCGGCGGGACCGGCGTCGCTCCTTTCGCCCGGCGCCGGCGCCCTGTCGCCGCCCTCGTCGTCGGCCTCGTCGCTCGACGGGCTCGCCGCGTTGCGCGGCTTGGTGCGAGCGAACCCATCCGGGTCGGAGGCGCACGCCGTCGAGACGAGCGCGAGGACGAGCGCGAGCGCGCCGGCGATCTTCGGGGACATCACGAAGAGTGTGAACGCCGCGCTCTGCGCGGCAACGCGTCGAGCCCACTTTCACGATCGCCGCTGGAATCGTCGGTCGCGAACGGAAGGCCTTTTCCCACCGACGGAATTCTCTCGAACGATCATGGATCGCGAGCAGCTCGATCCAGGTTCGACAGGCACGCCGTCGGGCTCGGGTTATGATCGGCGCGCGTGGAGTCGTTCGAGATCAAGGAGACGCCGAGCCAGCGGCGGCGCAGGCGCATCAAGAAGGCGTGCATCAACCTCGCCTTCGCCGCGATGGCGTACGGGCTCCTCGTGCTCGCCGCGCGCCTGCTCCATCGTCGCGTGCTCTACCAGCCGCCGGGCGACGAGCCGGCGAAGGCGCCCGAGGGCGCGACCCTCCTCACGCTCCAGGCCGCCGACGGCGTACCGGTCCACGCGCTCGAGCTCGCCGCGCCGAAGGCGACGCGCACGGTGGTCCACTTCCACGGCAACGCCGAGATCGCCGACGACAACATGACGCTCGCGCGCGAGCTCGTCAGGCGCGGCTTCGACGTCGTCCTCGTCGAGTATCGCGGCTACGGCCGCTCTCGCGGCGTCTCGCCGACCGAGGAGGGCGTCTACCTCGACGCCGCGGCCGTGCTCGACGCGCTCGGCGCGCGCGGCGTCGGCGCCGACCGGATCGTGCTCTGGGGCCAGTCGCTCGGCTCCGGCGTCGCGACGGAAATGGCGCACCGCGGCCGCGGCGCGCGCCTCGTCCTCGTCGCGCCGTTCACCTCGACGGTCGACCTCGCCGCGCGCGTCGTGCCGTTCTTCCCCGCGTCGTGGGTGATGGTCGACCGCTTCGACTCGATCGCGAAGGCGCCCGCGATCGTCGCGCCGGCGTTCGTCGTCCACGGCGACATCGACGACGTGATCCCGTTCGAGCAAGGCGAGCGCTTGAGCAAGGCGTTCCCCCACGGCACCTTCTTGAAGGTCACCGAAGGCCGACACGACAATCTCTACAAACAGACCTCCGTCTTGGTCGCGCTCGCGACGCACGCCGGAAGCTGAGCGCTCGTCTGCGAGCGCGTGTAGAGGGCTGAGCGCGCGAGACCTCAACCACGTTTGGATCGATGGCGAGAGGTCGCGCTCGCGCTCTCCACGGATCGCAGAGTGAGGCGACGCGCCCTCACGGCGTCTATCATTTCGATTTCAGCGGATGGAAAAACGTCGTTGTTTCTCTCACCGAACTTCGCGTGAGCTTCGTTTGAGGCGAGACAGATCGCGTCGCGAGCGGTTAGCCAAATGGGCCGTGAAGACGAGACACGGATCGTGGCGATGGCTCGCCCTCGCGCTGACGGGTTGCGCGGCGTCGAGCGTGGAGGCGCCGGAGGCGGCGCGGATCGAAGACGAGCAGCGCGCGCGCGGTGACGCCGAGTCGACGCCGCCGGCGCCGGAAGACAGGCGGCAGATCGTGGTGCAGACCGACGAGGGGCCGCGAACGATCACGGTCGTCATGGTCGACGGCCGCGCGATCTTCGAGGGCGACATCCACGTGCCGACGGGCACGACGGGCGCCACGATCGCCGGCAAGCGCTGGGCGGGCGGCGTCGTACCGTACGTCGTCGATCCCGCGCTCGCGTTCGAGTCGCGCGTGACGAGCGGGATCGCGCACTGGGAGTCGAAGACGGGCGTCCGCTTCGTCGCGCGCACGAACCAAGCCGACTACATCCGCTTCGCGCCCGGGCGCGGGTGCTCGTCGTACGTCGGCCGGCAAGGCGGGGCGCAAGACGTCGTGCTCACGGCGGGCGAGCACATCACGAGCCTCGTCGGCGCCGACTTCGCGCGGAGCGACGGGCGCGCGCACTTCTGGTGGCGGAGCGGCTATCGCACGGTGGGCCGTTCGGCGAACCCCGACGAGCACGAGCTGCACAGCCGCTACGCCGTCGCGTCGGGCAAGCAGCCGACCGACGTCCTCGACGTCGCGTTCGCGCCGAACGGACAGGTGTACGCGTGGTACCGCGACGGCACGTACAGCGTCGGCACCGCGTCCGATCTCGCGCTCACCCAGGTACCCGCGCCGTTCACGCTCCCGTCGGGCTACGCACCGAGGCACGTGACGGGCCTCGCGATCGCGAAGGATGGCCGCGTGCACGCGTGGTACACGAACGGCGCGACGAGCGAGGGCACCGCGACGGATCTCGCCGCGCACGTCGCGCCGCGCACGTTCTCTCTGCCCTCGGGGCGATCGGCGACCGACGCGCTCGCGTTCGGCATCTCCAACGAGGGCCACGCCTACGCCTGGTACCGCTCGGGCACGGCGAGCGCGGGCTCGACGACCGATCTGACGAGCTTCCGCGCGCCGTTCGACGTGCGCGGGATGGGTCACTGCGGCATCCCGCAGGTGATCCACGAGATCGGCCACGCCGTCGGCTTCCACCACGAACAGACGCGGCTCGATCGCGACCAGCACATCACGATCCAGTGGGACAACATCGTCTCGGGCGCCGAGCACAACTTCCAGAAGCGAGGCGCGGGCGCCGATCACGGCGCCTACGACTACGACTCGGTGATGCACTACGACTCGTGGGCGTTCTCGAAGAACGGGCAGCCGACGATCTTGAAGAAGAGCGGCGGCACGATCCCCAACGGCACCGTCCTCAGCGCCGGCGACGTCGCGGCGATCGCGTGGATGTATCCCTGAGCGTTCCGCGGAGCCCCGCACGACGCGCTCTGCTACGTTCGACGCGATGATCAGCGTCGAGGAGCACGTCGACCGCGTCCGCGAGCAGGGCTATTGCATCATCGAAGACGCGATCGCGCCCGCGCTGATCGATCGCCTCGTCCTCGCGATCGACGATCTGCACGCGCGCCTCTCCGTCACGCCGGCGGCGAACATCTTCGAGGGAACGAGCACGCTCCGCGTCTACAACCTGCTCGCGCGCGCGCGCGTGTTCGAGGAGGTGCCCGTCCACGATCGCGTCCTGCCGATCGTCGAGCAGGTCCTCGATCGCGGTTGCCTCGTCTCGTCGCTCTCGTCGATCACGATCCTGCCGGGCGAGACGGCGCAGCCGCTGCACGCCGACGACCAGCTCATCCCTCTCCCGAAGCCGCACGTGCCGCTCGTGTGCAACACGATGTGGGCGCTCACCGACTTCACCGAGGCGAACGGCGCGACGCGGCTCGCGCCGAAGACGCACCTGTCGGATCGATCGCCCGAGCTCGGCGAATCGATCGAGACCGTCGCCGCCGAGATGCGACGCGGCAGCGTGCTCGTGTGGAACGGCAGCCTCTGGCACGGCGGCGGCGCGAATCGGACGAGCGAGCGGCGCATCGGCCTCGCGATGAACTACTGCGCCGGCTGGATGCGCCAGCAGGAGAACCAACAGCTCGGCATCCCGCGCGAGATCGCGAAGCAGTTCTCGCCGCGGCTGCGTAAGCTCGTCGGCTACGGCCTCTACAAGCGCCTGCTCGGTCACGTCGACAAGTGCAGCCCGACCGATCTGCTCGACGAGACGCCGCCGCGCGTCGTCGTCGGGGTGGTGGGCGAGACGTGATCCAGCGTCGGCCTTCTTGACGAGGGCGATCGTCAGCGTGCTCACGATATTCCAGGGCGATTCGCCTAGCGCACATTGGCACACATCGTGCGACGCCGCGGGGAGATGCGCCGCCTCGTCGTCTTCGCCGCGATCGTCGCGGGCCTCGCGAGCCTCACGGGCCTCGGGGGCTGCGCCGCCGATCCGTCGAGCGAATCCCAAGAAGACGACTACACCGCGAGCGACTTCGCCGAAGACGCCGTGCTCCCGTACAAGGGCGCGTGGCTCGACGCGCCGAAGGCGCTCGCCGGCGTCGGACAGTTCGATCGCCTCCGCACGACGATCTACGACGACGCCAAGTGCAGCACGATGGTCGCGGTCGCCGCGGCGATCGTCGCCGGCGAAGAGCGCTTCGTGAACCTCCTCGACGCGGTCGAGCAGAAGCGCGGCGGCCGCCGCGACGATCTCGCCACGATCGCGCGCGTGCGCGAGGGCGTCGCCGCGCGACGGCTCACGCCGCGTCACCTCCACGAGCTCACCGAGGTGATCGTCCGCGCGTACAAGGTCGCGCACGGCGCCTACGACGAGCAGATCGCCGAGATGATTCGCGCGAGCGGCTACGCGGCCGTCGAGATCGGCTCGACGCGCCCCGACGTGCTCGTCGATCGCCTCGCCGAGAACGAGGTCGTGCCTCTCAGCATCGTCGCCGAAGGGATCCCGCACATCACGCTCCTCTGGAAGGACGCGCGCGGCACCGTTCGCCTCTACGATTCGGACGACGTGAAGGGCTCGCACGTCATGCCGCGCGGCTCGGCGCCCTACCGCGCCCGGATCGACGATCCGCAGTCGAGCTGGGATCTCGCCGAGAAGTATCGTTGAAGATCCACGAGACGACGACGCCCGCGGGCGAGCTCGTGCCCGTCGTCCTCGATCGGCGCGAAGGCGTCCTCGAGCTCGACGGCGCGCCGCTGCCGCCCGGCGCGATCGAGGCGGTGATGAAGAGGTTCGGTGCGCCGATCGAGCCGAGCGAGAGGGCGCGCCTCGACGACGTCGAGGCGCTCGATCTCGGAGACGGCCGCCGCCTGCGTCGCGCGCGGCACCTCGCGCGCTTCGACGTCATCGCGCGCGACTACCTCGTCTACGAGGCGCCGGGAGAAGAGCCGCTCTGCGCGATGGCGACGGCGGTCGCCGGCGCCCTCCAGCACCTCGCCCGCGCGGCGCGCGACGCCTAGCGTCGTCTGGTATCCTGCTCGATCGCGGAGGAGACCATGAGGCGTGCGACGTATGTGGGCGCGACGTTGATCCTCGTCCTCGCGCCGTCGGCGTGCGGCGGCGACGGCGCGACGAACCCGGGCTCGTCGGGCTCGGGCGGGACGAACCCGCTCACCAATCCGGCCGACGGTCCTCCCGCGGGCAACCCGGACGGCAAGTGCGAGGTCCCCGCCGAAGCGCGCGCCGAAGACACCTCGTCGCCGACGAACGTCATCGGCGACGGAACCCCCGCGAGCTGCACGAGCGCCGCCGTCGTCGCCGCCGTCGCCAAGGGCGGCATCATCACGTTCGACTGCGGGCGCGATCCGATCACGATCACGCTCGAGGAGACCGCGAAGATCGTCAACGACACCGGCCCCAAGATCGTCATCGACGGCGGCGGCAAGGTGACGCTCAGCGGCGGCGGGAAGGTGCGCATCCTCTACCAGAACACCTGCGACCAGAAGCAGAAGTTCACGACGTCGCACTGCCAAGACCAGGACCATCCCCAGCTCACCGTGCAGAACCTCACGTTCGTCGACGGCAGCGCCAAGGGCCTCGAGCCCGACGGCGGCGGCGCGATCTTCGTGCGCGGCGGCCGCTTCAAGGTCGTGAGCTCGCGCTTCTTCAAGAACGTCTGCGACGACGCGGGGCCCGACGTCGGCGGCGCGGCCATTCGCACGCTCAGCCAGCACGAGAACCGTCCCGTGTACGTCGTGAGCAGCACCTTCGGCGGCAAGGCCGGGCTCGGCAACGTGTGCTCGAACGGCGGAGGCCTCAGCAGCATCGGCGTCTCCACCACCGTGATCAACAGCCTCTTCAGCCACAACGACGCGATCGGCCGCGGCGCGAACCCGGCCAAGAGCGGCACGCCCGGCGGCGGCAGCGGCGGCGCGATCTACAACGACGGCAACACGTTCACGCTCTCGCTCTGCGGCGTGCGCATCGCGAACAACCACGCCAACGAAGGCGGCGGCGCGATCTTCTTCGTGAGCAACGATCGCAGCGGCTCGCTCGTCATCAAAGACTCGGTGCTGACCTCGAACCGGAGCGACGGGTTCGAGACCCAGGGCTTCCCCGGGATCTTCGTCCTCGCGAAGGGCGACCCCGAGGTGTCTGGCTCCACCCTGGAATGACCTTACTAGAGGAGGAGAGGCTGGGGGTCGGGCGATCCATCGCAAGCGATGGAGATCGTTCGAGATGCCCGTTATGGAATCCGCTATGTCTGCACGATTACAGGAGATGGCGCCTAAGTAGGAGCTAGGCATACATCGTGTATCTGGCGCTCACGCCCCACATGCGCCTGATCTCCGCGTTCGCGTTCGCCCTCCCTACGCTCTTCGTCCTCGTCGCTTGCGGAAGCGAGCCCGCGCCGCCGGAGGACGTGCCGCTCCCGCCGCGCGCGCCCGCTGCGCCGCCGTCGAGCGACGGCTTCGGAGACGGCGACGACGGCTCGCTCCTCGGCGCGTGCGCCGAGAGCGCGACGCCGGTGACGCGCGAGCCGGCGAACGTCCTCTTGCTCATCGATCGATCGGGAAGCATGCACATCAAGCTCCCGAGCGGCGACTCGCGGTGGGCGGCGACGAAGAAGGGCCTCTTCGATCTCTTGGGCGCGCTGCCGCCGACGACGCAGGTCGGCGCGATGATGTTCCCTCAAGGCGACGCGCCGGTGAACGCGCACTGCCGCATCGACGCGTCGATCAACGACGTGACGTGCAACGCGGGCTGGCCCGTGCCGCCCGAGACGGCGCGCTGCAACGCGGCCACCTACAAGGCCGGCGTCGCCTCGAGCCTGCTCCAGCCGGCGCACGCCGACGCGATCAAGAATCACGTGAGCGCCTCCGACAGCGAGTTCTACTGGGGCACCCCGCTCGCGCCGGCGCTGAGCGCCGCGATCACCGCGCAGAAGTCTCCCTCGCTGAAGGGCGCGCGCTCGGTCATCTTGCTCACCGACGGCAACCCCACCTCGTGCGACGGCAGCGGGATCTCGAACGACGTCTCGCACGTCGTCCAAGCCGCGAGCCAAGGCGCGAAGGACACCGTCGTGCGCACGTTCGTCATCGGCGTCATCGACGACGCGCGACAGGCCGCGAAGGCGGAGAACCTGTCGCCCGTCGCCGTCGCCGGCGGAACCGCGCGCGCGCCCGGCTGCGAGGCCGACAACTCCTGCTTCTACCCCGTCACGGCGGCGACGTTCGCCGCCGACATCAAGAAGGTGTTCGAAGCGATCAGCATGCAGGCGTTCGACTGCACCTTCCCCGTGCCCGAGCCGAAGGCCGGCGCCACCGCCGATCCGAGCACGCTCAACGTCGAGGTGGCGGAAGCCTCGGGAGGCTACATCGTGCCGCGTGACGTCAGCCGCCAGAACGGTTGGGACTACTTGCCCGGCGGCAAACAGCTCCAGGTCTACGGCGACGCGTGCAAGAAGCTCGCGGGCGACGTGACGGTCAAGGTCGTCGTCGGCTGCAAGACGCAGGTGCGCTGAGCCGCCGTCCGAGCTCGCCCGCACGGCGGGTCACAGCGTGGCGAAGCGCACCGCCGAGCACGGGGGAACTGCCGTAGACCTGCCGTCGGGAGGTCGACCAGCACCCGCGCGCGAGCAAGAGCGCACCGAGGCCTGGCACGGAGCCGGCATGTCGTTTCGGAAGCGCGTGGTCGTGGGCCGCGCCTCTCGCGGAGGAGGACCGAAGCATGGCACGCATCCGAAGCGCGCGAAATCGAAGCAGGCACCAGGCAGGGTGGTATCGCTGGCACGCGCTCAAGCACCCTGCTCAGGCGCTCGTTTTCGTCACGCCTGCCATCCTCGCGACCGTTACGGTCACGCTGCTGGTCCCGCTCATCGTGCTGCTCGTCAGCGAGCTGCTCGTGCTGGCGATCCTGCCGCATTGCGCCGGCTTCCGGCAGTCGATCGACGAACGGCTCGAGGCGATCGCCCGCGCGAAGGCCGCCGAAGCGCGCGTCTCGATGCTGACGCGCCTCAACGACGACCATCGCATCGAGCTCGAGAACCTCGAGCGCATCACGGCGATGATCCGCGAGCGATGCGGGCAAGGCGGTCACGTCGACGGCGCCGGCCCGGCCGACGATTGGTTGGGTCTCGGCCGCGTCCTCGCGGTCTACGTGCGCCTCGCGATGGCGTACCGCACGAGCATGGAAGCGTTCCGCGCCGTCGATCGCCTCGGGCTCGCCGAGCACATCGCCCGCCTCGAGACCCAGCGGGTCACCGCGTCGGAGTCGACGCGTCCGTGGGTCGAGCGGCGCCTCGCGATCGCACATCGCCGCGTCATCGCCTCGCAGCGCACGCAGGAGGAGTGCGAGCGCCTCGCCCAAGGCCTCGCGACGATCGGCGAGCTCGTACGGTGGATGTACGAGGAGTGCGTCACCAACCGGAGCGACGGCGTGCAAGCCGAGCTCGAAGAGGCGCTCGCGAGCTGGGAGCAGAGCGGAGCGACGCTGCACGAGCTCTCCGCGCTCTGCGGCGGCATCGACGCGATCGACGTCGACGCGCTCGCGCTCGGGCGCGACGTCGAGACGCCCATCCGCGTCTCCTCCGACATCGTCGCCGATCCGGTGAGGGTCTCGGAGCCGTACGCGCGCACGCTCGACAGCGGCTGCGTCGAGTCGGCGATCCCGTGCGCCGAAGCCTCGGCGCACCCGATGCGCGCGGCCTGAGCGCGGAAGGAGCCCGGTTAACCGTCCCGAAACATTCGCGCAAACCGCTCGACACCCGGCGTGTGAAACCTCTCGTGGCAATGTTGCCGAAGGAGTCCGACGAGGCCACCGAAGACGAAATCCACGACGTGCCGGACGACGCGAGCGCGTTCGCCGCGTCGATGCCCGTAGCGTATCGCGCGGCGTTCGACGCCGATGCGATCGCGGCGCACGCGGCGATCGCCGATCGGCGCGGCGCGAGCGCCACGCGCGTCGAGATCTGGCGCACGCTGCCCGAGCGCGTGGTGGCGATATGCGTGGTCGCCGACGATCGGCCGGGCTTGCTCGCGCACGTCAGCGCAGCGCTGCTCGCGCACGGCATCGACGTCGTGAGCGCGCACGCCTACTGCCGCCGCCGGAGCGACGGAGGGGCCGAAGCGATCGACGTTCTCTGGATACGGAAGGTCCCGACGAAGGAAGGCTCGGTCGCCCTCGTGCGCGACGAAGACATCGCGGCGATCGGCGAGCTCACCGAAGCGCTCGTGCGTGGACGCGCGAAGCTCGAGCAGCCGACGCCCTATGCACGGCCGAGGTCGAGCCAGGGCTCGGCGCGCGTGCGGTTCGAGCGGGAAGCCGACGGGACGATCGCGCTGACGGTCGAGGCGGTCGACCGGCCGGGCCTGTTGCTCGTGGTCACGAAGACCATCTTCCGCGCAGGGCTTCAGATCATCGGGCTCCGCGCGTCGAGCGAAGGCGGCCGGGCGCTCGATCGGTTCCAGGTCGCGGAGCCCGACGGCGGGCCGCTCGGACAGGGCAGGCAGCTCGCGTTGCAGACGGCGATCTTCGCCGCGATCGAGGATCCGAAGGGCGAGGACTGACGGGGCGCGCGGCTCAGCACCCCTCGACACCTTCGACGCCGGCTCCGCTCGCCTTGGCGCACACCGCTCCGGCGAGCTCGCCGTCGGCCGCGGCGCGCGCCTTGATGAACGCCTCGCGCGCCTCGTTCGACCTCCCGTCGGCGAGGAGCTTCGTCGCGAAGAAGAGCCAGGCTTCGACCGCGAGCGCGTCGCGATCGCCGGCCTTCAAGACGGCGTAGAAGTCGCCCGCCGCTTCGTGGCGCTGCCCGAGCTCCGCGAGCACGCGCGCGCGCAGGGCGAAGGACGCGCGCCAGTCGGATACGCCGTGGACGTGCGCGACCTCGGCGAGGAGGACGCAGGCGTCGAGCGCGTGGCGATCGGCCTCGCGGACGTGCGCGCGCGCGACGGGAGAGAGCGCCGCGAGCGAAGCTTCGTCGCGAAGATCGCGGCGCTCGCCCTCCGACGGCACATCGAGCTCCGCGGCGTTCGGGTCGCGATCCACCTGCGGGGCACGGAGATCGGGCGGAGCGGGCAGCGACGCCGCCTTCGGATCGGACGCGACCGCGAGGCGGCGATGCTCTGCCGACAGGTCGAGGAGCGCGCCGGCGAGGCGGCGCGCGAGCGCGTAGCGCTCCGGCGTCCCCCGCTTCGCGGCCGCCTCGGCGTCGCGCAGGCGGCGGACGTGATCGCGCTGAAGCGCGAGCATCGGGACCTCGATCGGCGGCGCTGACGCAGGCGGCGCGGCCGGCACCGGAGCACAGCCGGCGAGCGCGAGCGCCGCGAGCGTGACGACGAGCGCGCGCGCCGCACGGCATCGCTTGGCGCTGAGCTCGACGCCGATCGCGTCGAGGCCCATCGCGTTGGCGACCGCGAGCGCCGTTCCTTTGCCGCAGAACGGATCCACGACGGTGCGCGTCGCCGTCTCGTCGACGAGGAACCGGCACGCGGCGCGGCACGCCTCGACCCCCATCGCGCGGCTCCAGCCCATCGCGCCGGCGTCGGGCAGGACGTCCGCGGCGAGCCGCGTGGGGACCGAAGGCGCGCCTCGCGTGAAGCAGAGCATGTGCGAGTAGCTCGCTCGACCGAGCGAGAGTGTGCCCGCCGGCTTGCGGCACACGATCTTGTGCCAGAGCAGGCTCGCGCTCTCTTCTTCCCCGGCGCGCATCACGAGGTAGCCCTTGTCGACCCACGTGCCCGCCTTCCGGATGTCGCTCTGGAAGAAGATGGCGACGCCGCTCGGCGGCACCCACCGGAGGACGCGCCGCGCGGCCCCGACGAACCAATCCCTCCATCGCTCGAACGCCGGCGCGCCCGATCCGAAGCCTTCCGAGAGGTCGGGCAGCGAGGTGATCACGCTCGTTCCTTCTTCGGCCTCGTTCGCGTCCATCCACGCGAGCGCGTCGCCGTGGATGATCCGTCGCCGCGGCTCGAGACGCGTTAGTCTGTCGGGCAAGCTCGCTTTCATCGTCGCTGGAGGCAGTATTGACACGGAACGTGAAGGGGATCCTGTTCGCCGATTACGTCCGGATGATCCGCAGCCACAAGGGCGTCGACTGGAGCACGATGCTCCCCCGCGAAGACACGTTCTACCTGAGAACGAAGATCGAGCCCGACGAGTGGTATCCCATGGAGACGTTCGAGCGCTTCGGTAACCTCATCCTGAAGCAGGTCGCCGACGGGAGCATGGAGGCGGTGCGCGCGTGGGGCCGCCACTCCGTCGATCAGCTCCTCGCCGCGCACCCTCAGCTCGTCGCGCGCCGCGACCCGGTGGAGACGTTGATGCGCTTCCGCGTGGAGCGCGCCACGTACTTCGACTTCGAGGCGCTCGAGATCCCGACGCTGGTCGCCGATCACGCTCACGTCGTCATTCATTACTACATGGGGCCGATGGCCGAAGAGGCCGCGTCGAACCAGACGATGGGCTTCTTCGAGCGCCTCCTCGAGGTCGCCGGCGCGACGCCCGTGTCGGCGAAGTTCAAGGAGTGCTCGTGGCTCGGCGACGACCGGACGCTCCTCGAGCTCGTGTGGCCTCCTCCTCGGTAGCCGGATCGACGAAAAGTTGGCCGGAGCGCGCCGAACCTCGTACCCGCGAGTGACGGAGGTTTCCATGAACCGAGCTTCAGCCCTGATCTTCGTCGGCCTCTGCGCGCTCGGCGCCGGCTGCGCCAAGAAGCCCGCGGTCCGCGAGGCGGCGGTGACGACGACGGCCGCGCGCGTCGGCAACGTCAACGTCTCCGACGAGATCATGCGTCGCTGCAACATCCAGTTCGGCAACGTCGATCGTGCGCCGAAATTCGACTACGACGAGGCGGCGCTGCTCCCCGAGGATCGCGACGTCCTCGAGCAGGTGGCCAAGTGCCTCACGACGGGCCCGCTCAAGGGCCGCCACGTCGGCCTGGTCGGTCGCGCAGATCCGCGCGGCGAGGTCGAATACAACATGGTGCTCGGCGAGCACCGTGCCGACACGGTCCGCGACTATCTCACGCACCTCGGCATCTCGTTCACCGACATCGCGAAGACCTCGCGCGGAGAGCTCGACGCCGAAGGCACGAACGAAGAGAGCTGGCGTCTCGATCGTCGCGTCGACATCGTTCTGCAGTAGAGGAGCGCGCTCGACGCGCGACGTGCATGGCGATTGCTTCACGAAGGTGAAGGGTCGCCATGCGTCGTTTGTGCCGCTTCACCGTCGTCGCCGCGCTCGCGTGCGCCTGCGAACGGCCTTTCGTGTATGCGCCTGCGACGACGTCGCTCGCGATCGTCGAGGGGAGACCGGCCGCGTACGCGCGGATCCCGCCCGACGCGCCGCGCGGCGACGTGCGGATCGCGACGTTCGGCATCGCCGGCCTCCGGCGCGCGGACGACACGAGCGACGAAGGCGTGATCCGGGCGATCCATCTGCGGCTCGTGGTCTCGAACGACGATGACTCTACGTGGCTCGTCGACACCCGCGAGCAGCGCGTGACGCTGCCCGGCGACGGCGAGAGCCGACCCGCGTTTGCGTCGACGGACAAAGGCGTCGCGCCGCTCGTCGACGTTCCGCCGGGCGACAAACGCGAGATCGATCTCTTCTTCCCGTTGCCCGAGCACCTCGAGAAGGCCTCGGAGCTCCCCGCGTTCGACGTCGTGTGGGAGGTGCACGCAGGAGAACGCGCGGTGGTCGCGCGCGCGCCGTTCGAGCGACTCACCGTCGTCGCGGCTCGCGATCCCTACTACTACCGCGGCTGGGGGCGCGGCTGGGAGCCGCCCTTCTACTACGATCCGCTCTTCTGGCGTGGCGGCGCGTTCGTCGGCGTGCGCGTCGACGCGCCGGTGTGGATCGGCCCGCCGATCATCGAGCATCGCGGCGACGTCCGCCGCGCGCCGCCGGCGCGCTGAGCGCCGTTCGATCAGGGCGAAGGTTTCGGCGCCGAAGGGGCGCCGATCCGCGGGCGCGTCTTGCGCCAAGAGCGCGGCTTCGCGCTCGCGCTCGGATCGGCGGCGACGGTGGCGACCGACGGCGCCTCCGACGGCGCCGGCGCCGCCGCGCTCGCGCTCGCGCTCGGCTCCGGCGACGGCTCCGGCGACGGCGCGGTCGCGGGGGCCTTCGCCTCCTCGGGGCGGCTGAACGGCGAGGCGCTCGTGATCGCGAGGAAGGCGAGCGCGGTCGCGATGATGGTCGCGAGGAGGATGAGGAGCCACGATCGGCCGTGCGAAGGCTCGACGCGCGCGTCCAGCGAAGACGCGGAAGAGGGAGACGAAGGCGCACGCGAAGACGAAGACGACGCGGTGAGCGCAGGCGCAGGCGCGGGCGTGGGGACGAACGCAGGCGCGGGCGGCTTCGTCGACGGGGCGTCGGGCATGAGGAGCGTCGCGCTCGCGGCACGCACCGTTCCCGGAGGCCGCTCGAGCGTCGGGCCGTCGGCCTGCGAATCGAGCTCGGCAGGTCGACGCTTCAGCGGATCGGTCGGGAGATCCGACGCGCTCGGCATCGACGCACGTGCATCGTCCGAGGACTCGGACGACGCGGAGGTCGCGGCGAGGACGCTGATGAACGCAGCGCGCACCTTCGGATCCGCCATGACCTCGGTGCTCGTCTCGATCTCGGCGTCGAGATCGTCGGTGACGACGCGCTTGACCGTCGGATCGGTGACCTCGCGGTCGATCGTGTCGTCAGCCACCGACGCGGGATGCTCGGGCGCCGGGCCGACGGCGAGCGGCGCCGACGTGCGGAACGGCTCGCTCGGTGTGATGATCGGTCCCGCCGGCGCGGCGGCCTTCGGCGCCCTCGACTTCGTCACTGCCGCGAGCGGATCGGGCACGCGAACGCTCATCGACACCGGAGGCTCGAGCGTCTGCGGCTCCTCGTCCGCCGGCAAGTCGGTCTCCGTCGCCGCGTCCACCGCGACGTCGAGATCCGTCTCGTCCTCGTCCGAGTCCTCCTCGACCACCGAGAGACGATGCTACCCGCGCGCGGGCCTCAGCGCACCGTAAGGCTCGCGAGAACGGCCGTCGCGCCGGCCTGGACGGCCGGATCGGCGGACGTGCGCGCGACCGATCGCACCGTGGGCTCCGCGAAGCGTCCCATCTTGGCGAGGCGCGTGAGCGCGGCTTCCGCGGATCATGGGGCGATGGCGCTCGAAGATCGCGCCGAAGGCGCGCTTGTCGCCTCTCTCGCGCGACGCTCGGCGTCCCCGTCGGCCATGGAAGGAGCATCGCCGAGGAGCACCGTGGCTCGACGACGAACGAGAGGACCCGACCGTCAACCGAGCTTCGACAAAACCTCGCGCGCCTCCGCGGCGACCGCGGGTTTGTCGGGATCGGCGAGCGAGAGCGCCTTCGAGAGCGCCACGCGTGCGTCGTCGGCGCGGCGCAGCTGGCGGAGGGCCCGCCCCATGGCGAGCCACGTCTCGGCGTGGCCCGGCGCGACGCGCAAGGCCTGCTCGAAGACCGGGATGGCGTCGACGTGGCGCAGGTTGGCGACGAGGCAACGCGCGTGGATCTGGAGCGCCTCGGCGTCGTCGGGCGCGAGCGCGGCGGCGCGGGCGCTCGCCTCGGCGGCGGCGACGTCTTTCTTGAGCGCGACGCGGCTCTTGGCGAGCACCTTCCACGCTTCGGCGCGTCCGACGTCGAGCTTGATGGCGCGCTCGGCGCTCTCGAGCGCGGGCGTGTGCTGGTTGAGCGCCGAGAGCACGGTCGCGCGCAGCGTCCACGCTTCGGCGGAGCCGGGGAACTCCTTCACGACGGGCTCGATCTTGCGAAGCGCCTCGAGGTAACGCCCCTCGCTCGCGAGCGCGAGCGCGGCGGCGACGTTCGCGACGCGTCCGCGGGAGGGACGCGACGGAGGTGAAGACGCCGAAGGACTGGGCGCGGGCGTGGGAACGGAGAGCGTGGGAGCGGCGGCCGCCGGCGCCGGCGCGCGCGCGGCCTGACGCGACAGATCGGCGAGGATCGATCGCGCCTCGGCGACGCGAGGATCGTTCGCGCGCGCGAGCGCGAGGAAGCGCTCGACGGCGAGCCGCGCGTCCGCGGCCCGCTTCACGTGGTTCTTCGCGCGAGCGAGGTCGTACCAGAGATCGGCGTTCGCGGGCTCGGCCTCGGTCGCGCGCTCGTAGCTCTTCGCCGCGTCGTCGAGCTTGCCCTGGCGCGCGAGGAGCGTCGCCCGGCCTCGCCACAGGGCCGCGGCGCTGGTGTGCTCGAGCGCCGCGTCGTAGGCCGCGAGCGCCTCAGCGGCGAGCCCGCGCGCGAGGAGCAAGTCAGCCTTGGCGACCCACGCCGGTGCGAACTTCGGATCGGCGTCGAGCGCGCGTGAGATGCAGCCGAGCGCCTCGGTCGCGCGGTTCCGCTTCGCGAGCACCGTGGCTCGCCCGGTCCACGCGCGCGCCGCGCCCGGATCGACGCGCACCGCACGATCGAACGACGCGAGCGCGCCGTCGAGATCGTCCTTGGCGAGAGACTCGTCCCCTCGAGCGCACAGGTTTTCGTACTCGGTCCCCAACCGTCTTCCCGAAGAATACACGGGCGGCGGGCGAACGCATCGTGTGGCGAAATTCGGGGGCGTGAGGCGCAATTCTTCCCCCGACGAGCCAAGCGGACGGCGACGCGCCTTGGATCGTCGAAGGGCGGCGCGTCGGAGCGCAGGCACATGCGCTGCTTGCGCTCGAGGGATGCGCGCTGAGCCCATGGACGAGATCGCGGCCGCGACGAGCATGACGGCCGCGTTCGCGGGTCTCGTCTCCGTGATCATGGCGGTCCTCGGTCTCGCCGGGGTGTTTCAGATCGATCTCGCGGCCGTCGGCGTGATGATACTCGGCGCAGCGGCGATCTTCGAAGGGGCCGCGATCGTCGCCCGCGCCTACGACGTCGTCGCCAGCTTCGACGTCGCCGGCAAGAGCGTGATGAAGACGCCGGAGGTCACCGGCATCACGGCGGAGACGATCACCGGCGTCGCCGCGATCGCCCTCGGCGGGCTCTCGGTGCTGCGCACGTCGCACACGGTGCTCTTGCCGATCGCCGTCATCGTGCTCGGCGTCGGCGTGCTCTTCGCGGGCGCCGCGACGCGCCGGGCGACGATCAAGGAGACGTGGAGCGCGATCTCCGCGACGCACCTCATCGTCGGCGTGGCGGTCGTGATCGTCGGCGTCGTCGGTCTCGTCGGCTCGGCCAACCCCGTCGTGCTGACGCTCGCCGCCGTCTTGGTGCTCGGAGGGGAGATGCTGCTCAGCGGCGCCGCGATCGGCGGCCGGATCATCGACGTGCTCATCCGTTGACCCAAACCCGACGCGCGGCGAGGTGTCTCTCGCTTCACGATGAACCTCTGCTACGCAGCGGCCTTCGCCGCCGCGGTCTCGGTCGGCTGCGCTCGACCCGGTGTCTCCCCTGCTCCCGTCGTCGGCGATCGTTCGGTGGTCGAGCCGCCGGGCGTCGCTGCGCGCGCGCAGTTCGACGCCGCCCTCACGACGTTCGTTCGCCACGACGAGGCGAACGACTGGACGGAGGCGGCGTGCGCGTCGGTGGCTTCGATGTTCGAGGCCGCTGCGGCGGCCCAGAAGGGCCCCTTCCCTCAGGCCACGTACAACGCGGGCCTCGCGCATCAGCGTTGCCACGCAGAGGCGCGCGCGAAGGCGCTCTTCGAGCGCGCCGCGAACGACGACCCGACGTTCCACGCCGCGCAGGCGAAGCTCGCCCTCTATCGACACAAGGGCGGCGCCGACGTCGATCGAGCGATCGCCGCGCTCCAGAAGTCGGTCGAGGACGGTCAGTTCAAGAACGTCGCGGCGCTGGTCGATCTGGCGACGATGCAGATGGATCGCGGCGGCGCCCACGCCGCCCCGGGCTGCAAAGACGACTTCGAGTGCGCGCGCCTGAACCTCCAACGCGCGCTCGCGATCGAAGACGCGTACATGCCGGCGCTGAACCAGCTCGCGCTCTACTACTTCCAGCTCGCGCGCCGGCGCGCGGGCGCGCACGAGCGCGGCGGCGTCCAGCAGCTCGAGCTCGCGGCGCTCGTCTGTTCGCAAGCCATCCGGAAGAACGCGCGCTACGCGCCGATCCACAACACGGCCGGACTGATCCAGTACGAGCTCGGTCACGTGAACCGCGCGGTCGAAGCGTTCGCGACCGCGATGAAGCTCGATCCGGAGTCGTTCGAAGCGCACATGAATTACGCGGCGGTCAACCTCTCGTTCCGCGGCTTCGAGCCGGCAGAGCAGGCGTACAGGAAGGCGATCGCGCTGCGCCCGAACGACTACGACGCGCACCTCGGCTTGGCGCTCTCGCTTCGCGGACCGATCACCGGCGCCGAGCCGGACTGCGACCGCCGCGTCGCCGCCGTCCAGCGTGAGCTCGACGCCGCGAAGCGGATCGACGAAGGCCGTCCCGACGCCTGGTTCAACGAAGGGATCCTGCGGCACGAGCTCGAGGCCCGACCGGGGTCGGGCTCGGACGCGCAGACGATCGCGACGCTGGAGAAGGCGGAGGCCTCGTTCAACCGCTTCATCGACAAGGCGCGAGGCAAGGCCGCTTACGACGGCGCGGTCGCGCGCGCGCGCGAGCGCCTGGAGGACATCGACACCGCGAAGGGCTTCCTCCGCAGCCAACCGAGCGCCCAGCGCGGTCGTTGAAGCTCGGATCAGTTCTCGAAGACGGTGACGCGCCAGTTCGCGCGGCGACCGGTCTCCGATCGGATCTCGATGAAGTACGGCTTGTCGCGAACGAACGGGACGGCCGGCGACGTGGTCTTCGTGATCGTCGTCGTGGGCTTGCCCTCGACGTCGACCTTCAGGATCACGTCGCCCTGGAACTGGATGAAGAACGACGTCGTGGCCGGCTTCAGCGTGAACGTGAGAAAGTCGACCTCCGCGGCCGCGTCGCCGGCGCCGCCGTCGCCGTCGCTCGTCGCCGTCATGAGGATCGCGCCGCAGCGCGTGGGATCGACGACGTTGGCCGCGTCGCGATCGTCGTTGGGCTCCTCCTCGAGCACGCCGCCGACGACGCAAGGAATGCCGCCCTCGTAGAGATCGCCGCCGTCGAGGATCGTCGGCGCGCCCGCGTCGTACACGGGCCCGGTGTCGGGCTTGCCGGTGTCGGGCGTGCCGGTGTCGGGTCTGAAGTTGTCGACGGTGCTCGTCTCGGGTCCGGAGTCGACCGGCTCGATGACGTCCTGCGGATCGGAGCCGCCGCACGCCGCGAGCCAAGCTCCCACCGCGGTGCTCGCCGCGAGGCCAAGTCCCAACCGAATCCGGAACGGCTTCCGCATGATGTCCTCCTGCCGCCATTGGAGCACGGAGGGTGCCAACCGTCACACTCGGTTCGACTCAAACCTGCGCGAACAGCTCGTCGAGATCTGCGTCCGTGAGCGACCGCGTGTTCGCTCGAAGCCCTTCCGTCAGGGCTGCGTGCGTCCCACCCTGGGCCTCGATGTACCCAGCCGCACAGGCAGGGTGAAGATATCCAGCGCCCTTGGTGACCGTCATGCCCCGCTCGATGTCGCGCTCGAACGCGACCCGCAGCGCGGCCTTGGCGATCTTCTCCCCGCACGCCTGGCACGTCGCGCGGCCGGTCGGCGCGCGATCGGCGTAGGGAAAGGGCGGCGGCTTGTTCGCCTCCGCCTCGGCCATGAGCTTGTCGAGCTCGGCGCGATCGGGGACGTCGCCTTCGAACGTCGCGAGCGCGCCCGCGAGCTCCGCCGAGTGTTTCGTCGCGGCGCACTTCATGTGATGCCAGCGGAACGACGTATCGCCGGGCTCGCCGAACTGGTTCGGCACCTCTTCGCCGAACCGCAGCTCGCCCTTGGGGATCGCCTGACGACACGTACGGCACGTGGCCCTGCCCGACTTCGCGATCTCGATCATGTGCGCCATGGTGACGTCGCCTTATAACCCGTCAGGGCAACCTCTCGGGAGCGGGAACTGCCATCCCCTCGCGGACCTCCGAGACGACGGCGCTCGAGAGCGCCGCGTCGGCTTGCTCGCACGCCTTCGAGACCTCGCCGCTCATCGCTCCCTTGCACTCTCGGCCGCGGCGTTGATACGCGGCGAGGATCTTCTCACTCCCGAGGAGCGCGCTCTTGGTGCGCTCGGCGTAGAAGCGCCACGGAAGGGGCGCGTGCCTCGGCGAGGCAGGCTTCTTCGCGGTGACCTCGGCGTCGTCGAGCGTGTAGCAGTTTCCATCCCACCGCATCACGAGGTAGCCCGCGCCTCCCGAGCCGACGACGACGCCGCTCGACGACGGCGCCCGCCGCTCGAGGAGCAGCATCTCTTCGTCGAGGCGCAGGCGCGCGCGCGCGCTCGCGCCGCCGTCGGCGTTCCATCCGTCGACGTCGCCCTTCATGTACATCCGCGTGAAGGGCGTGCTCTTCGCCATGAGCGCGAGCGCGACGTCCGGGAACGATCCGTTGCAGAGCCGCTTCACGAAGGCGCGATCGGGGACGCACACGGGAGCGTCGGGCCGCGCGCAGCTCGTCGGGAGCGTCGTGGGCTCGGCCGCGGCGACCGGCGGCGGGGCCGTCGCCGGCGGCGCCGTCGGCTCCGTCGCCGGCGCGGCGGGGGCCGTGACGGGCGCGCACGCCAGCCATCCGCAGGTCATGAGCACGGTGAACGAACGACG
Source organism: Labilithrix sp. (assembly GCA_019637175.1). Classification (GTDB taxonomy): domain Bacteria; phylum Myxococcota_A; class Polyangia; order Polyangiales; family Polyangiaceae; genus Labilithrix. The sequence continues at coordinate 81,713 of JAHBWD010000012.1, forward strand.
CACGCGCGAAGGATACGTCAGCTACGCTCGGAGCGAGCGACGATGATGGCTGCGCCCCACATCCCGGGCTTGCTCCAGGCGCTCCTCGACGCCATCGAGAGCGCCACGCTCGGGTGCACGGTGCTCATCGAACGCGAGGAAGCGCGCCTCGAACGCGTCTACGTGAACGAGGAGTTCGCGCGCGTCGTCGGCGTCGATCTCGACGCGGCGCGCACGATGCCGCCGATGGCCATGTTCTCCGCCGAGGAGCGTGACCGGCTCACCGCGATCCGCGCGTCGTTCAGCGGCGTCGACGGCCCGCGCTTCCTCGAGACCACGGTCGTCCGCCCCGACGGCACGTCGATCCCCGTCGAGCTCGCCATGGGATACACCGCGCTCGACGGGTCGCGCGCCGTCTTCATCTTCGTGCGCGACGTCAGCGCGAAGGCCGCGATGGCGGCCGCGCTGCGCGAGTCGGAAGAGCGATTTCGCCGCGTCGCCGAGTCGTCGCCCGACTCGATCACCGTCTACGCGCAGGGCAAGTACATCTACGCGAACCCCGTCGCCCTGAAGCACCTCGGCGTCGGGCCCGACGAGGATCTCTCGACGGTCGATCCGTGGGCTCGCGTTCCCCCTGAGCGTCGTGACGAGGTGGCCGCGTACACGCAGCGCCTCCGGATCGGAGAGGTCTCGCCGCCGCTGAACCATCGCTTGCGCGGCCCCGACGGCCACGACCAGTTCCTCGAGTCGTCGCTCTCGTTGACGTCGCTGGGCGGCGCGCCCGCGATCGTCTCGTACACCCGCGACATCACGGAGCGCGTCAGGCTCCAGGCCGAGCTCATGAAGCAGGATCGCCTGGCGAGCCTCGGCGTCCTCGCGGCCGGCGTGGCGCACGAGCTGTCGAACCCGCTCACCTCGCTCGGCATCGAGGCGCGGAAGCTCCGCGAAGCCTCGGAGAAGGATCTCCAGCTCTCGACCGAGGCGAAGGCGTCGCTCGCGCAGATCGACGAAGCGGCGCGGCGGATGAAGTCCATCATCGCCGACCTCCTCTTCATGGCCCGCCCGGCGGAGAAGCCGCAGACGCACGTCGACGTCGCGCAGATCATCGTGTCGACGATCGCCCTGATGCGCGCGGGCACGCCGAGCTGTCCGCCGGTGCACGCCCACCTCGGCGATCTCGTGCCCGTCCAGGGCTACGCGTCGAAGCTCGGCCAGGTCGTCTTCAACGTGCTCCGCAACGCCGTGCAAGCGGTCGAAGGCAAGGGCGGCGGCGACGTCCACGTCCACGCGAGCGTCGTGGGAGACGAGATCGTGATCGTCGTCGAAGACGACGGCGTCGGCATCCCCGCCGAGACGCTGCCCCACGTGACGCAGCCGTTCTTCACCACCAAGGCCGACGGAACCGGCCTCGGCCTGTGGATCAGCCAGACGTTGATGGCGCATCACGGCGGCACGCTCGATCTGAAGAGCGACGAAGGCGCGGGAACGAAGGTCACCCTGCGGCTCCCGACCCGTCAGGCTCAGGAGCGGCTCGCGCGATCGTAGGCCGAGACGATCGCGGCGTCGGCATCGCCTTCCGCCGCGGCCTCCATCGCCGCGCGCAGATCGTGCCCCGCGGTGCGCTCGGCGAGGACCCGCAGCCGCGGCGAGACCTCCTCGGCCCCGCGCTCCGCCGCGCGCTCCCGGAGGACGATCATCGCTCCGACGCGCGCCGTCGGCTCGGAGCCGGCCGCCTCGACGACGCGCCAGAGCGCTTCGTCGGGCACCCTCGCCGTCCGATAGCCGTCGTCGCCCGCGCCGATCGCGCGCAGGTGCTCGACCCAGGCGTCGGCGGCTCGCGTACCGCGCGCGAGCAAGGCCTCGACCGGCTCGCGCTCGCGCGGCCCCTCGAGCCGGACGCGCGCCTGCCGCAGGCGCGCGACGAAGGATGCACTCTGCACCGATCCGACGTCTGCGTCGGGACCGAAGCGCAAGAGGACGCTCTCGTCGCCGAGCACGAGCGTGACCTCGTTCTTCACGCTGCGCGCTTCGATGATCGAGGCGAGGGAGATCGTACGAAGCTTGCCGTGGAAACGCACGACGAGCCCGTCGGCGCCGAGGACGACGTCGGCGTGGAGGCGCGCCCGCGGAACGACGAGCGCGTAGACGAGCAGGAGCGGCGCCATCGCGAGCAAGACGAGCTCTTCGCGGCGCGCGACGAGCAAGACGCCGCCCACGATGGCGAGCGCGCCTGCGATCACGAGCCCGCGCGCGAGGAGCCTTCGCCCCGGGCTCCGCAACGGGCCTTCTTCGACGGAGAAGGTCGCGACGTGCGCGTCGTACGCGAGCTCGAGCGCGTCGAGCAGCGCGCGCACGCCTTCGTCGTCCGCGATCTCGATGTCGACGCCGTCTCTCGCGCGCTGCGCCGACACCCTGACGATGCGCGCGCCGCCGGGCTGGGGCTCGACGGCGACGTTGCGAATCTGCTCGCGCGCGAGGATGCGCTTGCCCCGGAAGACGATGCCTTCGCGATCGGCCTTGAGCGCGCCTCGCTGCTCGCCGGTCAGGATCCCTTCGGGCGCGATCGCGGGCAGGAAGAAGAAGACGATGGCCTCGACGCCGACGAGCAGCGCGACGAGAGGCTGGAGCGCGCCGTTGCCCGTCACCTCGCAGAGCACCGCGAGCACGAGCGGCACGACGATCCCGAGCACGAGCGCGAGCCCGCGCCGTGAACGGCCGCGCACGAGGACGTCGCTGTGGCCGAAGCGGGGCATCCCGTCGACCTCTTGCACTCGGCTGGCGATCGCGTCAACGTGGGCGTCGATGGAGCCCACCCCGTTCGCCGACGACGACGCAGGTGGCCGCATCCGCTTCGGGCGCAGGAGGCGCAAGGGCCTGCCGGTGCTGCGTCTTCGGGCGACGAAGACGAAGAGCACCATCTTCTTCGCGACCTTCGCGGGCTTGGCCGTCGTCGCGGGGCTCCACGACCGGCTGGGTCATCCCTTCGCCTTCATCGCGGTCGTCGGCCTCTTCGCGGTCGTCGGCGCGATCGTCGGCAGCAAGCGCCGCGCCGACACCTGCGTGCAGTGCGAGTCAGCGCTGGCGGTCGAGATCGATCGCTGCGTTCGATGCGACGCGCCGATCGGAGGGGAGATCACGCGCCTCCGCGACCGCGCCGCGGCCGAGGAGAAGATGCGCCAAGAGCGCGTGGCCGCGCGCAAGCTGGCCGAGGCCGAGCGGCGACTCGCGAACGACGACGACGACGACGACGACGACGATCCACCCAGCTCGACGTGATTTGGGGGTGATCCAGGTTCACGCTGAGACGCCCGGAGTACACCTCCGGCACCGCGATCGCGCGGAGCCGCCGGAAAATCGACGCGTCGCTGCCGGCACGGAGGATGCTTCGGACGTCGGCATGCGCGCATCGCTCGCTGGCGCGCCCGGAGGCGCCTTCGTCTCCAAGGGCAAACGACCCCTCCCCCCTCGCTACCCCACCGCGTCGTCGACCGGGTCGCCCGAAGATTACGCCGTGACGACGCCGTCGCCGGCGCCTCGTCGCGATCGCGACTCGGGCACGACCAAGAGCGCGCGCGTCGTCGGTGACTATACGATCGGGCGCCTCATCGCCCGCGGCGGCATGTCCTCGATCTTCGAGGTCGGTCACGCCGAGGCCGGCGGACGGCTCGCCCTCAAGGTGATGACCGATCTCCGCCTCGCCGACGACCGGGTCTTCGACGAGATCCACGCTCACGCCGCGACCATCGCCGGGCTCCGCAGCCCGCACGTCGTGGCGACCTACGACGCCGGGCGCCTCGACACCGGCGAGCCCTACGTCGTGATGGAGCTGCTCGCCGGGGAAGACCTCGCCACCCGGCTTCGCACGAGCGGGCCGCTCTCGATCGCCGAAGCGGTGCGCTACGCGAAGCACGCCTGCCGCGGGCTCGCGGCGGCCCACGCCGCCGGCGTCGTCCACCAAGATCTCAAGCCGAGCAACCTCGTGATCGTCCGCGATCGCCGCGACGTGCCGTACGCGAAGATCATCGACTTCGCTCCCGTGCTCCCCCACCCCGCCGATCCGGACGACTGGCTCTTCACCGGCTCGCCCGGATACGCCGCGCCGGAGCAGCTCGATCCGCGATCGAACATCGACGCACGCGCCGACGTCTGGGCGATCGGCGCGACGCTGTACGAGCTCGTCACCGGGCGACGCGCGTTCTCGGCGACGACGCTCGCCGACGCCGCCAAGAGCGTCCGCGAAGAGACGCCTCCGCCGATGACCGACGGTCGAGGCGTCGTGCCTGTCGCGCTAGAAGCGATCGTTCGGCGCTGCTTGGCGAAGGATCGCGAGCAGCGCTACGCGAACATCGAGGAGGTCGGCGCGGCGCTCGCGGCCTTCGAAGCGGAGCTCGGCAAGGCGATCGAGAGCGGTCCGTCACTCACGGTGACCGGCACGCGCAGGGCCCCGCGCCTCCGCACCCTGGCGCTCGTGGCGCTCGGGCCCGCGTGCGGGATCGTCACGATGATGCTCGTGCGCTACGCCGATCTCGGCTCGCTCGTCTCGTCGGTGCTCGACGCTCGCTGATGTAGGATGCCCCAAGGCGACGCCGCGCGAGGCAGGCGCGGATCGCTCGGCGAAACCTTTTGCCGGGCGCGTTGTCTCGACTCGAGGCCCGTCATGCGCCGTCCTCACGCCGCCGCCTTCCTGCTCCTCCTCGCGGCCTGCGTGCCGCGGCATCGCGCGCCCGTCGCCGGCGCGCGCTTGTCGGTCGAAGCGGACGCGTTGCACGACGACGGTCCCTTTCGCGTCGCGTTCGCCGGCCCGAGGGGTGAAGACGCGAGCACGCGCGAGGTCACGATCGCGTTCAGCCGCCCCGTCGTCGCCGCGGGCTTGCTGGAAGGAGGGCTCGCGCCCGCGGCGGTGATCCGCGAGCACGACGGCAAGACCGTCGAGGGCGCGTGGCGCTGGTTCGGCGGACGCACGGCGATCTTCTGGCCGAAGGATCCGTTCGCCGACGCCACGAGCTATCGCGTCACGATGGATCGCGCGATCCGCGCGCTCGACGGCTCGACGCTCGCGGCCTTCGAGCCGTTCGGCTTCAGCACCACACGCCCCGCGCTCGTGCGCGCCGGCTATGCGTACGACGAAGACGAAGGCCGTCACGTCGTGACGCTCGACTTCAACCAGACCATGTCACCCGCTGCCGTGAAGGCGTCGATCCGCATCGAGGGCAAGCGTGGCGGGCGCGTCGAGCAGGTGAGCTTCTCCGTGCTCAGCGGCGAAGACGCCGAACAGCTGGAGCTCCGCGCCGATCCGGCGATCGCGAGCCTCGAGGGAGTCACGGTCGTCGCCGCGCCTTCGCTCACGAGCGACGAGGGCCCGCTCCCGAGCGGCCGCGAACGCCGCGTCGATCTCCCCGAGATCGGGCCGCTCCGCGCGCACATCGACTGCCTCCGCCGCGGGCAAGACGAGAGCGACCCGCCGCCGAAGGACGACGCGACGACGCCGCGATGCGAGCTCGACCGCGGGAGCGTCGAGCTCCGGTTCTCGAAGGGCGTCGACACGAAGGATCTCATTCGAAACCTCGTCCTCTCCGCGCCGAGGAAGCGAGACGACGATCTCTCGCGCAGCGAGTGGAAGCACACCGAGAGGGTCGATCTCTCGAGCTCGATGGACCTCGCGCCGGGCCGCAAGTACCGCGTCACGGTGAAGCGCGGCGTCCGCGCCGTCGACAAGGAGAAGCTCTCGCGCGATCTGATCGTCGACTTCGAAACGCTCGACTACGCGTCGACGATCGCGTGGCGCGACATCGGAAGGACGGCGGTGGTCGAGCGCGCGCGCGGCATCGTTCCGCTCCACCTCTGGACGATGAACGTCCCGTCGTTCGAGGCGATCCGCGCGCCGCTCGACGAAGCGCAGGTCTTCGATCTGCTGCTCCGCCCCAAAGCCTCCGCGTCTCGGGTGCGGGCGATGCCCGGCAGCACGAGCGAGCGCGTCGCGGTCGCCGGCCGCCGAAACGACGGCGCGCGCGCACGGTTCGATCTCGCGAGCGAGATGCGCGCGAAATCGCCGGCGAGCGCCTTCGCGGTCGCGACGAGCGCCGAAGGGGTCGACGACGACGTCCGCCTCCTCTCGGTGACCGATCTCGGCATCTCGTCGAAGTGGAGCCCGCACGGCGGCCTCGTCTGGGTCACGCGCCTCTCGACCGGCGCGCCCGTCGCGCGGGCGAAGGTCTCGCTTCGCCGCGCCTTCCGGCCCACGAGCGCGGAGGCCGCGGTCATGTCGAGCGAGGCCTATCCGGCGATCACCGACGATGACGGCATCGCGAGGATCCCCGCGCAGGCCGCGGCGGCGTTCCTCGAGCCCGATCGATCCGGCGCCGAGGCCATCCTCGTCGTCACCGAGGGCGACGATCGCGCGTACGCGCACCTGCCACACCTCGACGCTGACCTCGCGCGCGCGGTCGGCACGATCTTCACCGATCGCCGGCTCTATCGCCCGGGCGAGAGCGTCATGGTGAAGGGCTACTTCCGCGCGCCGACGGGAGGCGGGCTCGTCACGCTCGCCGGCAGGCAGGCCTCGATCGAGGCGGTCGACGACGAGGATCGCGTCTTCGCCGCGCAGACGGTCACGCTCGACGCCTTCGGCGCCTTCGCCACCGAGATCCCCATCCCGCGCACGGCGCGCCTCGGCTTCGCGCTCGTGCACGCGCGCGTCGGCGCGCCCCTCGCGGGCGAGCTGCGGCGGCCCCACCGCCGCTGGGATCCGGGCACGGCGTACGCGCGCTTCACCGTCGACGAGCTGCGCGCGGTCGAGCTCCAAGTCGAGACCGCGACGAACCATGCAGTATACACACATGGGGACACCGCGCAGCTCACGGTGCGCGGCAAATACCTCTTCGGCGCCCCGATGCGCGACGTGCCCGCCGAGATCCGCGTGACGCGCGCGCCCACCCGCTTCACGCCGCCTGGCTTCGAGCGCTTCGCGACCGACGACTACGTCCTCCGCCCCTCGCGCGCGTCCTCGCTCTCGCCCGTCGCGCTCCTCGACGCGCGCGTCGGCGCCGACGGCGCGATCACAGTGCCCGTCTCGCTCGCGCTCCCGCAGCAGAGCGGCCCCGAGCACGTCACCTTCGAGGCGAGCATCGAAGACGTCTCCCGCGCGTTCGCCGCGGCCGACGAGACGTCGAGCCTCGTCCACCCCGGCGATCTCTATCTCGGCGTGCGCCTCGCCGAAGACGCCTCGCCCGTCGCCGGCAGGCCGATGCAAGTCGAGATCCTCGCAGGCGGCGTCGACGGCGCGAGGCGGTCGGGCGTCGACGTCCACGTCGATCTGCTCGAGGCGGACAAAGACGGCGAGCCGGTGCGGATCGCGCGCTGCGATCGTCGATCGACGGAGGCGATCGCGAGCTGCACGTTCACGCCTCCGCGCGCGGCCCTGTATTGGGTGCGCGCGAGCGCGGTCGATACCAAGGGTCGACCGGCGACCGCCGCGGTCTCGTTCCACGCGTACGTGCCCTCCATCGAGCCGCGGCCTGCGCCCGTTCTTTCGAAGCCGGCGCCGGCGCCGGTCGCCGTGGAGCCTCCGCTCACGTTCGAAGAGGCGTGCGCGCGATCGAAGACGCGAGACTACGAGGCCCTCACCGTCGAGCGCGACGTGGTGGCGGTGGGCGACGTCGCGCGCGTGTGCATGCGCGGCGATCCGCGGACGCTGGTGACGCTCGAGCGCGAGGGCGTCCTCCGGCACGAGATCCGCAAGCTCGGCGACGCCGGCACGATCGTCTCCATCCCGATCACCCCGGAGCTGCATCCGAACTTCATCGTCGCGCTCCATGGCGTGCGCGGTCGCACGGCGCCGTTCGTCACGGCGCGCCCCGGCGATCGGGCGCGCGAGATCTCCGACTACGGCCGCCCGACGTCGTGGCGAACGAGCGCGATGATCCGCGTGACCGCGCCGGAGAAGAAGCTCCAGATCGCGATCGCCACGCCCGACGAGGCGCGCCCCGGCGCGGAGATCGAGGCGCGCGTTCGCGTGACCGACGGGCTCGGGAGGCCCACGTCGGCCCAGGTCACGCTCTGGGCGGTCGACGAGGGCGTCTTCCTGCTCGAGCCGTTCTCGGCGCCCGATCCGCTCGCGCTCTTCTCCGACGAGCGCGGCCGCGACGTCATCGACGGCGACACCCGCGACGAGCTGCTCTGGGAGAAGGTCGGCGCGCATCGCGTGAAGAGCCCGAGCCTCCGGCAGGGCGCGACCTCCGTCGGGCCGCGCGATCACATCGGCCGCTCGGTGTTCCGCCCCACGGCGTGGTTTCTCCCGAACGTCGTCACCCGCCCCGACGGGACGGCCGTCGTGAAGGCGAAGCTGCCCGACAACCTCACGACGTGGAGGGTCTTCGCCGTCGCCGCGACGACGGCCGACGCCTTCGGCTCTGCGGAGACCTCGTTCCGCACGAACAAACCGCTCATGGTGCGCCCGCAGCTGCCGCGCTTCATGCGCGTCGGCGATCACGTCGAGGCCACCGCGGTCGTCGACTCTCTCTCGAAGCAGCCCCTCCAGGTGAAGGTGCTGATGTCGGCCTCGGGCGCGCTCGCCGGCAACGGAGGCATGCTCGTCACGATCCCGCCGGAGGGTCACGTCCCCGTCCGCTTCGACGTCGACGCGCGCGCCGCGGGCAAGGGCGCGATCGTCTTCAGCGCCGCGGCGCAGAGCGCGAAGCTCCTCGACGAGGTCACCGTCGAGCAAGACGTCGCGATCCCCGCGACGCTCGAGACGGTCGTGGTGAGCGGCGAGACGCGCGCGCGCGCCGACGAGCCGCTCGGCGATCTCTCCCGCGCGCGCCGCGACGCGGGCGGCTTCGACTTCCGCCTCTCGACGAGCCCGCTCGTCGGTCTCGCCGAGAGCCTCGGCGGGCTGCTCGAGTATCCGTACGGCTGCACCGAGCAGCTCACGTCACGCCTCGTACCGCTCGTGCGCGCGCGCGCCCTCTCGCGCGAGCTCGGGGTGGCGCTGCCGCGCGACGTCGACGGCGCCGTGCGCTCCGCGCTCTCGAGCTTGCTCTCGCACCAGCGCGGCGACGGCGGCTTCGGCTTCTGGCCGCAGTCGCGCGCGAGCGAGCCTTGGCTCACGATCATCGCGGTCGGGGCGCTCCACGCCGCGCGGCAGAGCGGCTACACGGTCCCCGAGACGTCGATCGCTCGTGCGCTCGGCTACCTCGAGGACGCGAAGCTCGCCGCGCTCGACGCCGGCGATCGCGCGCTCATGGAGGATCTCTTCGCCGACATGAACCGGCCGCGCGAGCGCGAGCTGCGCGCGCTCGCGGCGAACCCCGACGCGCTGCCGCTCTTCGGCCGCGCCCTCGTCGCGCACGCGCTCGCGAAGGTGGATCGCGCGCTCGGCAAGCGCCTGCTCGACGGCGTCGCGAGCCGACTCCGCCTCACGGGCGCCACGGCGACATTGGGCGACGAGAGCGACGTCGTCTCGCGGAGACATCTCTCCTCCGACGCGCGCACCACCGCGATGGCGCTCCGCGCCTTCGTCGCGCTCGAGCCGGAGAGCCCGCTCGTCGCGAAGCTCGTGCGCGGCCTCCTCTCGATGCGTAAAGACGGCCGATGGCCGACGACGCAAGCGAGCGCGTGGGCGCTCGTCGCGCTCGACGCGGCGCGCTCGACCCAGCCGCAGCGCCCCGGCGCGAGCACGGCGCGCTTGAGCCTCGACGGCGCCGATCTCGCGCAGGTCTCCTTCAAGGGAGGCCTCGAGTCGATCCACGGCAGCGTCGCGATGGCGCGCCTGCAGAACGAGCGCGCGATCGGCGGCGCGCTGTCGTTCGTCACCGATCGCGGCACGCTCTTCTACGAAGGCGCGCTGCGCTACGCCCGCCGCGAGCTTCCGTCGGCGCCGCTCGAGCACGGGATCCACGTGGCCAAGACGATGCGCGTCCTCCAGCGGCGCGGCGAGCCCGTCGCCGCCAGCCGCTTTCGCGCGGGCGACTACGTCGAGGTCGATCTCGTCCTCGCGAGCCCGGTGCCGCGCGATCTCGTCGTGGTCGACGATCCGCTCCCGTCGGGCTTCGAAGCGGTCAACCAGAGCTACGCCAACGCGAATCGTCAGGCCTTCCGCCCCGACGCGAGCGGCGAGGTCACGCACCGCGAGCTCCGCGACGATCGCGTCGTCTCGTTCTTCGATCGGCTCCCCGCCGGCGTGCACCACACGAGCTACGTGCTGCGCGTGATCTCACCGGGCCGGTTCGTGACGCCGCCGACCAAAGCAGAGTGCATGTACGCGCCCGACGTGTTCGGTCGAACGGCGGCGTCGACGATCGAAGCGCGCCCCTGAAACGCGCGCCCGCCGTCCGTTGCACGGAGTCGGAGGTCGAGGTATCCCGATCCGACATGTCGATCGACAACGCCGTTCTCTGCGCCGCGGATCTAGGCGATCCCTCCGTGCACCTCGCGAGCGCCGCGCTCGTCGAAGCGTTCGAGCCCGATCCCGAGGGCGGGTGGTCGGGCGTGCTCGACGGCATCCGCATCTGGGCGGCCGACCGCAGCTCCCTCGACCAAGATCAGGCGAGCCGCTACGACGAGCTGCTCGGCGACACCGTTCGCGCGATCCTCTACATGAACGGCCGCGCCGGCAACTTCGACGGATGGGAGTCGGCCGAGCAGCTCGCCGAGGTCGTCGCCGCCGCCGCGCGGGGCGTCTACGTGTCGCTCGACGAAGAAGAGGTGCTCCTCTCGCCGGCGGCGCCGTCGGTCGCGCCCGTGAAGATCTGATCACTCGGGCGAGATGTCGCCGAGGAGGAACACCTCGGCGGGCGCTCCGGCGTCGGGTGACGCCTGCGGGGAGAGCGTGGCCGTGCCGGGGTCCTGATCGCCACCGGCGTCGGTGATCTCGGCGGTGCACGCGGCCGAGAGCGCGAAGACGACGGCTCCCGCCGCCATCGCGGCGGGCACGAGCGCGGATCGGCGCACGCGACCGCAGATGCGCCCGCTCGCGAGCATCGCCTGGACCTCGTCACTCGAGAGGCGGTCGAGGTTGTGAACGTGCTTGTTGCAGACACCGCAGAAGCGCGAGACGTCGTCGCCTTCCATCTCCTCCCAGCTCGCCGGGCAGGGCTTCGTGATGCGGAGGCGATCGAAGAGGGGCAGCGCGCGCTTCATGACCCCCTTGGACGCGCGAGACCGCCGAAAGTTTTGCGTCAGGAGACGGAAGCGAGGCAGTAGCTCGCGACGAGCGCCTGGCCGTCCTCCTCCACGGCCGAGAACTTCACGCCGAACATGAAGAGCCCGCGCCGGGTGGGGGCGCACCAGCAGATCGTGCCGCGCGCGCAGACGATGTCGCCGTTCAAGAAGAAGACGAGCGAGACCTCGTCGCCGACGTTCTCGGCGCGCGCCGCCACGAGGCGCATTCCGCCGGGCGAGACGTCGGCGCCGACGGCATCGACGAGGCGTCCTGCAACGGTGATCGTGACGGCCACGGCCAGCCGCGCGCGGTGAGCGCGCCGGCGATCGGCGACCTGCTGGACGACGGAGGGAAAGCTCAGCGAAGGCGTCATGGTTGGATTCACTTCCAGCAAGACGTGCGCCGTGACGTCGATCCGCGACGTTGCGCGATCTTCGCGTGCTCGAGTGACACAACCCGTCGATCGGCCTCGAACCTTTTTTCCTCCCACGATGTCGGCGGCGCGCATACGCCGCCCGTCGCCGCGACTGATTTCAGTCGCTTGCGCGCGTGGTCGCGAAAAGGCACGGCGCCCTGAAAAACTTGCATCCTTCACCGATCGAAGGAGGCGACGCCGGCCGGGCACGGCACTGGAGCGGCCTCGCACGACACCTGGCCGGAGAGATCGTTGCAGAAGCGGAAGCACCCGACGGCGGCGAACGACGGCTTCTCGGTGACGACGCCGACGGCCAGGATCTCTCCCGTGCGCGGCAGGCGCGGATTGAGCTCGTCCTCGTCGACGAAGAGCGGCAACGTGACTTCGGCGTCGAACCTCGCGAGGCCCATGCCGGCTTGCCCGGGCCGATCCCGCTCGACGACCGCGCCGCCGATGTGGAGCGGGCGACCGCCCTCGGTGCGTGACGCGGAGTACAGCGCGAGGGTCGCGCGGCCTTCGAAGAAGGGGAGCACGCCGGTGAACGTGAGGAGGTTGCCGAGATCGCCGATGCCGACGCGATCGAAGCGGATGCCCGGCGTGCTCTTCGTCCAGAGACGAACGGGGACGCCGCTCTCGAGGGGAATGCTCGTGCCCGGCGCCTTCGCCGGGACGACGACGAGCAGATCGTCGCCCTCGGCGACGTCGGCGCTCACGCGAAACGTCGCGCGCCCACCCGCCGAGCGAGCGCTCGCGACCTTGCGCCGCTCTCCGGGGGCGTACGGCGGAGGTGACGCCCAGAGCTCGATCTCCTCGTCGCCGAGCGCGCGGCTCAGCTCCACCGCGATCGTGCGGCCGGCGAGCGATCCGCTCACCGGCGCGACGACGGCGCCCTCGGCGCCCCGCGCGCTCGCCGCCGAGCTCGAGACGCGGATCGTGTTGGCCGCCTCGAAGCGGTGCGTCGCGACGGCGAGCAAGTGCACGCCCGTCCGTTCGAGGACGACGTCGAACGAGAGGCTCTTCGACGCGGTCGCGTAGCCCTCCGCGCGCACCGTCGCGCGCGCGCCTTCGTGGATCGGCGCGAGGACCGCGGCCTGCACCGGGTTCTCTCCCTCGAGATCGAAGTGGAGCGTGACCGGCTCCTCTCGGCTCGCGCGCACGAAGAAGGGATGAACGACGCGGACGTGGGGCTCGCGAGGGCTCGGCGCGGCGAGGTGATCTTCGATCACCTCACCGACGTGGAGGGTCTGCGCGATCGCCCACGACGCGACCGACGACTCCGTGATGACCTCGGCGTCGCTCGAGGCTTCTTGGCCGGGCTCGCCGCTCGAGCACGCCGAGAGAACGCACGAGCACGCGAGAGAGCACGCGAGAAAGAGAGCGAGACGCGACATGGGTGGACCTCCGGCGCGTTCACGTCGCACGCCGCGTGCCACCAGCGCGACCGCGCTTTTTTCGAAGGATCGTCGCGCCGGGGGGTGGCCCGGCCAGATCGAGGCCTGGCCCGGGCCAGGAGCGCTCGAAGCGCTCGCGTCAGCGGCGCTTGCGACCCATCACCTTCACGGGGATCGAGATGAGGCCGCTGCCCGACTTCGGCGGCGAGAATTTCGCCTTCATGAGGACGCCGGCGGCGCAGGCGCGCACCGGCGCCGGCAACGCCTCGGCGCTCGTCGCCAGGGCGCACTCGACGCGGCCGTCGCGGCCGACGCGGCCACCGACGTAGATCACACGCAGCTTGTCGCTCTCCGGCATGTCCTGCACGCAGTCGTCGAGCGACCTGAGCAGCCCCTGGACCATCGACATCGGAGCGTCGACGCCGTGGGTGTCGATCGTGTCGATCGCGGGTCCCGTCGGCGGCGGCGCCGCGCGCGTCATCGCGCCGTCGCGGACGGCGATGGTGAGCTCGTAGCTCCACGGCTCGGCCGCCCGATACCTCTCGCGCGCGAGGCGATCGCCCATGCAGTCTTCGACGCTTTGGCTGAGGCCCGTGTCGTCGGCGGGGATCACGCACGCGACCTTTCCCCCCTCGTCGATCGACGCGTGAAACGTGACCTTGCCGTTGGTCATCGCCGGGATCGCCTTGCGCCCTTGCTCGTAGCACGCCGTCAGATCCGATCGCAGCGCGTCGAAGATGGCCTCGGGTCCTGGCGGCGGCGCCGTCGACGCCAGCGGAGGCGCCGCCGCCGGCGACGCGTTCACCGACGTGGGCGCCGCCGGCACCGCGGGCGCGGGGCCCGGCAGGCTCGCCTCACCGCATCCGACGACGACAAGAAGCACGATCGAAGCTCTCGCGCGCACCTCTCACCACGTATCCGATCCGCACGAAGACGGGAACCCGTCTATTGCCGCGGCCCGAGCAGGAAGGCGAGCGCCGCCGGCAGGCGCGACGCCCAGTACGTCTCGCTGTGCTGCGCCCCGGCCTGCACGACGTGCCGGAGATCCTGGTCGTCGGCGTAGCCGACGGCGCGATAGCGCTGCGCGAGGAGCGTCGTGTTGGCGACGTCGTCGTTGCTCGGGCCCGAGTCGCCGCTGTCGACGTAGACGCGGATCGGACGCGCGGGCTTGGTCGCGAGGCTCGAGATCTCGCCGAGGATCATCGTGCCGTCCCACCACGTCGACGGGCTCATCGCGCCCACGAGCCCGAAGACGTCCGCGCGCCGCACGCCGGCGTAGGCGCTGACGAGCCCGCCGAGCGACGAGCCCATGATCGCCGTCTGCTCGCGCGCGGGGAGGGTCCGCAGCTCCGCGTCGATCTTCGGCTTGATCTCGTCGACGATCATCGCGACGTACGCATCGGCCTTGCCGCCGCCGTAGGCCGGAACGTTCGTCGGCGTGAGCTCGTCGATGCGCGCGGGCGTGTTCTCGACGCCGACGACGATGACCTCGCGGATCGAGCCGTCTTCGGCGCCGGCGTCGAGCGTCTCGTCGACCTTCCATTCGTTGCCGCCGAACGCGGTCGACGGCGAGAACAGGTTCTGCGCGTCGTGCATGTAGAGCACGCCCATGCGCGCCTCGGTGTTCTCGAGGTACGTCGGCGGGAGGTACACCCAGAGGCCGCGCGTGCTCGGGAGCTTCTGCGACACGAACGCGGGGTAGCGCTCGGCGACCGCGCCCTTCGCCTCGAAGAAGCGTGGGTAGACGTCGATCGTCTCGCCCGGCTTGACGCGATAGTTCGGGCCGCGTGACCACGTCTCGCCGAGCATCGGCTTGAGCTCCAGCTCGGCGGCGACGTCGGGGCTCGACCAGACGTAGAGCGCGCTCGCGCCGGGCGCCGCCGTGAGCGGCAGGCTCGCGTCCCACGAGAGCGGGCTCCGCGCGCCGCGGAGCGAGATCGCGCCCGGCCTACCTGCATAGTGCACACGTACGGTGGTGAGCGCGGGGCTCGGCGGAGGCGGATCGACCGGCGCAGGGACCGCAGGAGGCGGCGCCGGTCGGTCCGTCGGCGGGTCCGCGGCCTCCTCGGCCGGCGCCGACGAGCACGCGCCCATGAGCACGATTGTCGCGATCGCCGTCCCGCGCCACTGCATCGCGGCGAAACTTGACCGTAACTCAGGCCTGAGTCAAGCCCGCGGCCCCCGTTCTCCGCCGCACGTGTTAAGGTTCGTGCCGTGGATCCCGCAGCCCTCCGCTCCGGTCTCGATCGCCTCGCCGCGCTGCGCGGCGATCCCGTCAAAGGGCTCCCCGCCACGGCGTGGGGGGAAGTGCTCGGCACGGTCGATCGCAACCTGCTCCTCAAGGCGGCGATCGCCGTCGTGCGCGAGCTCACCGTCCAGGAATGGGCGGATCGACGCAAAGACGACCGGCGTCCGCAGAAGGCGCTCGAGGTGACGGAGGTGTGGATCGAGAGCCCGAACGCGGACACGCTCAAGGCCACGCGCGCCGCGGCGAAGGACTGCACCGCCGCCCGCAACGAGACGTTCGGCGATCAGCATCGCATCCCGCAGGCCGCGCGCTCGATCGCGTGGACGCCCGCCGCGAAGGACAACGACATCACGCCGATCTTCGAGGCGCTCGCGAGCGTCGAAGAGGAGCTGCTCGCGCGCGTCGCGCTGACGGGCGAGTACCACCGCGGCCCTTCGATGCGCCGCGCGATGCTCGACATCCTGCGACGCGTGATCCTGCCGCCCGTCGCCGAGGCCGTCGAGGCCGGGCCCACGTCGCTCGCGGCCTCCGCCGATCCGGTGCCGTACTCGGCCGACGGCCACTTCGAGCTCGCTCAGAAGCTCATCCACAAGAAGTTCGGCGACGTCGTCGTGGCCAGCGTGGGTGAGACGTGGATCGAGGTGGAGCTCGGCGACGGCACGAAGAAGCGCCTGGCGCACAAGCCTGCGTGACGTACGCTCGGAGGGTGCGAACGCTGATCGTGCTGGCGCTCCTCGGATGCGTCTCGTGCAAGAGAGGCCCCGCAGCCGAGGGCGCCGAGACGCCGAGCGCGCGAGACATCCCGGTCGCCGCGGTCAGCGCCTCCCCGGTCGCGGTCGCCCCGACCCCGGACGGCGAGCCCGGGCCGGAGACACGCGAAGCTCCGGCCATCGCGTCGAGGTGCGAGGGCGTCAGGCTCGAGCTCAAGGCGGAGACGGACCGCGGCCAGCAGCGCTTCGTGGGGACGCTCGTCAACACGGCGTCGCGCTCGTTCACCCTGGTCGAGCCCGGCGACGGGAGCGAGGTCGGGTGGCGAACGCCCACGATCACGTGGAAGGTCACCACGCTCGCCGGCAGCCCCGTCCCTCGGGTGGAGCGCGGCCGATGCGGGAACATCAACTCGATCCGCGACAAGGAGATCTTCGATCTCGCGCCTCGAGGGCGGCACGTGTTCGACGAGTGGTTCGGCGCGCCCGACGTCGCGCCGGGCAAGTACGTCGTGCGCGCCGTCTACGAGAACAACCCGCAGGCGAACCTCGACGGCGTCCCGCTCGGCAGCCACAGCGCCACCGCGCTCGCGCGCGTGCGCAAGAGCACGCCGTGTCGGGTCGAGAGCAACGCGATCACCGTCGACGTCGCCAGCCCTTGATCCGCGCGCATCCGCGCGTCACCGGGGCTCGACGGAGGCCGCGAGCCGCCGCTCGACGGCGTACGCCGTGGCCTCCGACTTCGACGCGGCCCAGCGCTTCGCGTCGGCGACGAACTCCGGCGTCCGGCACCGCGCCGCGAGGCGGCGGACGACGATCGCCTCCGCGAGATCGTCGCCTCGCTCCGCGGCGATCGCGCGATCGAGCGCGCACGCGACGTCGCTCTCGGACGGGCGGCGCTGCGCGAGCTGCTCGACGCGCGCGCGCGCCTTGCACGCGCGCTCGAGGCGGCGGGCCTCGGGGATCGGCGCCTCGCCGAGCTGAGCGAGGAAAGTCTCCGAGGCGCACGGGAGCGTGTCGACGACGTCGAGCTGGACGTCGATCGGCTTGTCTCCCCATCGACGGATCGCGCCGAGCTGCGACGAGGGTCGCGTCATGAGGTTGGCGAGCTCCCAGTAGCCACGATGTCGCTCCGACGCGAGGAGCATCGCGGTGCGCCCGCCTTCGCCGAGCGCGACGAGGCGGCCGGCGCCCGCGACCGCCGCGCCCGCGTCGGCGCCTGTGTCGCCGAGCGCGCCGATCACGCGCTCGAGCGGCGCCCCAGCGCGCGCGCGATGCTCCGCG
Organism: Labilithrix sp.; assembly: GCA_019637175.1. Classification (GTDB taxonomy): domain Bacteria; phylum Myxococcota_A; class Polyangia; order Polyangiales; family Polyangiaceae; genus Labilithrix. Next base: position 98,895 of record JAHBWD010000012.1, read on the forward strand.
AGGCGGCGATCGTACTCGCGGGCGACGTCGATCTCGCCCGCTTGGGCGAAGACGCGCGCCGCCGCCTCCGCGGCCATCGCCGCGTCACCGAGCGCGAGGACGAGCGGCTCGGCGTCCGCGTGCTCGGGCAGCGCGGCGAGGCGCCGTTCGAAGCACGCGGCCGACGATGCGTGGCCCTCGAGATCGAGCGCGCCGGCGGCGGCGAAGCCCACGCCGCCGAGCGTGCGGCCGTCGGGCCCGAGCGCTTCGACGTCGCCGTCGTACTCCTCCATGATGTTGCGCCGGCGACACGTGTTCTCGTCGGGCGCGCTCGCCGCCGCGATCGCCGCGAGGCGCGCGCGAGGGCCGCCGGGGTACGGCGGGAGCGCGGGGAGCGGAGGCGCGTCGGTCGCCGAGAGCGTGACCTCGCGAAAGACGTCGCCCGGATCGTCGCAGACGTCGTCGGTCTTCGGGAACGTGAACGGCTCCGTGTCGCCGGTGGCGCGCGCCGTGCCGTACGCGTTCAGCAGATCGCGCGCGTCGACCCTCACGCCGGCGCCGTGACACCGCGCGACCATCCCGAAGCTGAAGCCGTCGACCTCCGGCGCGACGTGATTGTAGTATACACGCATCGACGCGTCGCGGCGCCCCGCGTCGTAGGCGAGCGAAGCGGCGAGCGTCGAGATCGCGACGCAGTTGCCTCCGCCGCGCGCGAGCGCGTCGGCGAGGCGCGGGTGGATCCGCTTGTACCTCCCCGCGCGACCGTCGCGCTCCACGGCCGCGACGATGGCCTGGGCGATCGCCTCTCCGCGCGCGACGCGCGCCCTCACGTCGTCGAGCATCGCGCGATACGTCGCGATCGCGCGCTCGCGCTCCGCCGAATCGAGCGCGAGATCCTCCTCCGCGTGATCGAGCCAGCCGAGGCGCACCAGCGCCTCTCCCAGCGTCGTGCGCCCGCTCGCGACGTCGCCCTCGACGGTCCGAAGGATCGCCGCCCGCTCCCGCCTCACGGCCTCACGCCGGACGGACGGGTCCTCGGCTTCGATCTTCGTGGGCCGCGCCGCAAGGAGCGCGGTCGCGTGGACGAGCAACGCCACGACGCCTCCTCCGATCAGCCGTCGCGCGCCTGCCCTCATGCGTGCCCGAGAGAGACCTCTCCCCGCCCTCCAGGTTCCTGAGCTTGGCCCAGAACTCGCCGTCTCCGAAGCCCCCATGTGACGATCCCCTCATGCGAAGGCACGTGGCGCCGCTTTCCCTTCTCTTCTCGCTCGCTTGCTCGTCTCCGTCCTCCGCTCCCGCTCCCGCTCCCCCTCCCGCTCCCCCTCCCGCGCCCGCTCCCCCTCCCGCTCTCGCCCCCGCTCCCCCTCTCGCTCCCGCGCCCGCCCTCGCCGAGGCGCGCGAAGTCCCGATCCCCGACGATCTCCCCGCCTTCCACGTCGCCGGCCCCAGCCCCGCCACGACGCGCACGATCCTCATGACGGGCTCGTGCACGCATCCTCTCACGTCGCTTCGCGCCCTCCAGCACACCGGCGCCGCGCACGGCGGCGTCGTCGCCCTCCAGGGCGATCTGCCCTGCCGAGAGGAAGGCCTCCGCCGGTGGTCGCCCGACTCCGCGGCGACCTCCGCGCGCATCGAAGCCGCGCTCCGCGCCGTCGGCGTGCCCGACGCGCGCGACCTCACGATCATCGGCTACTCGCAGGGCGCGGAGCGCGCCGAGTGGCTCGCGAATCGCTTCCCCGACAAGTACACGCGCTTCATCCTGATCGCCGGCCCGATCATTCCTTCGGCCTCGCGCTTCTCGGGCGCACGCGGAATCGTGACGCTCGCCGGCCCCGGCGACGTGCGCGAGAACATGGCGCTCGGCGCCCGCCGTTTTCGCCGCGCCTCGATACCTGCGATCTACATGGAGATGCCCGCCGTCCATCACGGAGACATCGGGCCCGCGGCGGAGCCGACGATCGACGAAGCGTTCGCCTGGCTCGACGCGAACGCGAAGGAGAAGGAGAAAGAGAGGGAGCGCGCGAGCGGCGACACCAAGGCGAAGGCGCGCGTGCCGCGCGAGGCACGGAGCCGCTAGGGCGCCTCACTGCCGCAGCGCGCTGTGCGCGGACTTTCGTCACGCGCGCACCGGCCGCCCGCGAGCGCCGCGCGATCCGTCGCAAGAAATGCGCGCGCCCACGTCTTGCTGTGAAGGGCCTCGCCAGGAGGCCCGCCGATGACGCCCGCTCGCTTTGCTCGCTTCGCTCGCTTCGCGTCGATGTTCGCTCCGCTCGCGCTCGTCGCGTGCAAGATGGACGGCGAAGCGGCGATCGAGCCGGCTTGCGGCGGCGCGAGCCAGCCCGCCTGCGCGAGCGGCGCCACGAACGGCGACCGAGCCAACGTCGACTGCGGAGCCACCCAAAGCCCGAAGTGCGCCGACGGAAAGGCCTGCCGCGCCGACGAGAGCTGCGAGAGCGGCTGGTGCAACGCGGGCGTCTGCGCGACGCCGCGCGGCGACGACGGCGTGAAGAACGGCGACGAGTCCGACGTCGACTGCGGCGGCGCGAAGACCGGCGCGCCGCGTTGCGCGACCGGACGCGCGTGCGCCGCCGCCGCCGACTGCGCGCGCGGTGGTTGCAGCTACGAGAAGGTCTGCATCGATCGCCCGAGCTGCGTACCTCACTACGGCGGCGACACGTGCGGCGAGGGTGAGCCGGACGCCGCGGGATCCGCCCACGAGAGCTGCTGCACGTCGCTCCCGCTCCCCGTCCCCGACGCACCCGTGTCGATGGACAAGTACCAGGTCACCGCCGGCCGCATGCGGGTGTTCCTCGACGCGGTCGGCGGCGACGTCCGCAAGTTCGTGCGCGCGCATCGACCCGCCGGCTGGGATCCGCTGTGGGACGACTTCGTGCCCAACGGATGGAACGTCGACACCTCGATCCCCGAAGGGGACTACTACCGCCGCGCGCACTCGAGCGTGTGGCACCAGCTCGGCGGCACCGCGCTGCTCGACAAGCTCGGCAAGGACGGCAACCCCTTCCGCTACGGCTGCTTCATCAACACGAACGGAACGCACACCTATCGCATGCCCGACGACGTGCAGACGGGCGTGCTCGAAGACGTCCCGCACAAGTACGCGCAAGAGATCCTCGACGCGAAGGCGCTCAACTGCGTGACCGCGCTCGTGCTCATGGCGTTCTGCGAGTGGGACTGGCCGGGCTCGCGCCTGCCGACGTACGCGGAGACGCGCTTCGCGTGGCACGCGGGCGATCCGAAGAACCACAAGTTCCCTTGGGGCAACACGCCGGCGCCGGTGGGCTTCCTCTACGAAGGCGACGTATTCGGCCCCGACTCGGGCAAGCCCGAGCCGTCGGGCCGCTATGGGAAGTACGCCGTCGTCCCCAACAACGCCGCCGGCGTGACGGGCGAGCTCGGCTACGCGAACTGGAAGTACTCGTACGCGTACCCCGAAGATCCGCAGCCGAGCACGATGTTCCCGGACTTCTCCGCGTACGTCTCGGCGCCCGGCCGCTTCCCCAAGGGCAACGGTCCGTTCGGTCACGCCGATCTCGCGGGCAACCTCTTCGATCTCACGTCGACGATCGCGGGCTCGCCGGGCACGCACCCCAACGATCGCGAGCTCACGTGGGGACGCAACGGCGCCTGGGAAGGACACGAGATCCCCTTCGCCTCCGAGGACGCGCCGTGGACGGCGCCGATCATGCGCAAGTACGGCAAGGCCGGCGGACGCTGCGTGAAATAGCGCGGCGCAGGGCCGCGTCGATCGGGATGATCCGCGACGCGTGTGCATTCTCGACACAGCGCTGGAACGTCGATGCGCCGATTTGCTTGCGTCTCGCCATCTCCGCGCGCGGCCTCGGTTTTGCAGGAAAGCGCGGACCGAGGAGGGACGATGAGCCGCGAGGCATTCACGATCTGCGAGCACATCGCGATGGATCGCGCCCATCCGACCAAGGAGAGCGAGTTCTCCGACGGCTACCGCGCGGCGGCGATCGACATCGCGAACGCCATCCGCGCGCGGCGCGACGGATACGGCCGCCTCCATGGTGCAGGACAGGGCCAACCCCCATGGCTGCTCGACCGCGACCTCCGAGACGCAGAGGCGACGGCGCGCGCGATCGCGCGCGTCGTGCACCTCGCTCACGAGACGGTCCTGAGGCTCGGCGAAGACAGCGACGCCGCCGACGGCGTCCGATCGCTCGTCGCGGCGCTCGTCGGCGACGAAGCGATCCCGGCGGCGCTGCGCGTCCGCGATCGCTCGGGCACGCGCCTCCGCGCTTGATTCACGTCAGGCCGCCTGGCGGGTGACGTTGGCTCCAGACCTCGTAGAGCAGAACGCTGCCGGCGACGGCGAGGTTCAGCGAGTCGGTGCGACCGACCATCGGGATGCGCACCACGACGTCGCATGCGCGCCGCGCTGCGGGCGACATTCCCTTGCGCTCGCCGCCGAGGACGAGCACGACGGGCCGCGCATACGAGACCTGGCGGTAGTCGATGGCGGCGTCTGCGCTCGCTCCGACGACGACGACTTCGTGACGGCGCGCCCACGCCGAGAGCTCCGCCGGCGATCCGCGGGCGAAGCGACGCGTGAAGAGCGCGCCCATCGTCGCGCGGATCGCGCCGGGGTCGAACGGGTCGACGCTGCGCGAGAGCGCGACGAGACCGGAGGCGCCGACGGCTTCGGTCGTGCGGAGGAGCGTTCCTAGGTTGCCCGGTGAGCGCACCTCTTCGATCGCGAGCCAGCACGCCGCGTGGGCGGCGGCGACCGTGGCGAGCGACTCCCAGCGCTGCCGCACGACGATCCCCACGCCCTGCGGCTCGCGTGACGGCGAGAGGCGCTCGAGCTCGTCGGCACCGACGCGGATCTCGCGAACACCACGCATCCGCAGCCTCCGCGCGAGCATCTGCCCGACGGCGCTCTTCAGCAAGCGCGGCGCGACGACGACGGCCTCGATCGGCGCGCCGGCGTCGACCGCGGCGACGAGGAAGCGCACGCCGTCGGCGTAGAACGTTCCGGTCTGATCGCGGGCCCGACGCGTTTGAAGCAGTCGGATGCGTTCCACACTCGTCGCGCCGCTCACGGCGCCATGCGCCCGAACGGGGCGCGAGCTTCTCCTTCGCTCATCATCGACGGGGGCGCGCGCGGGATGTGTCGCGCGGCGCGAGGAATCTCTTGCGGCCCTGCGCGCGTGTTGTCAAGGCCACGCCGCGTTCGTGTTCCTCTCCGGCATCGCGTATTCTTCGAGGCTCCCTCGATGCGACGCGCCTTCGTGCTGCTCCTCGCCCTCGCCGCTTGCACGAAGGGGCTCAAGCGCCACCCGCCGGACGCCGCGACCACGGGAGCTTCGGCCGTGACCACGGTGAGCTCCGCCGCGCCGCCGGAGACCGCGCCGCCTCCTCCGCCGCCGCCCGCGAGCGCCGCGCCGGTCGTCGCCGACTCCGATCGTGTGGCCCTCGAGCAGGCCAAGCAGCACCTCGCCGACGTCGAGTCGATGGTCGTGCGCGGCGTGTTCACCGATCCGCAGAAGCCCGAAGACGGCGACGCCAAGATGAAGTGCGGAAACCTCGAGAGCCTCCGCCCGCGCCTCGAGGCGATGCCCACCGATCCCGAGATCCAGCGCCTCCTCGAGCGCGAGAAGCGCGCGTGCGGCTTCGACGTGCCGCTGCTCGCCGCCAAGGCTGCGCTCGATCAGGAGCGCTACTCGTCGTCGCAGGCATCGCGCCTTCTCACCTGCACCGTCGCGAGCCGCGAGATCGCGAAGGCGCGCTCGACGAAGATCGACGACAAGCGCCTCCGCGAAGTCGACGCACGATACCGGCGCACCTGCTTCAAGTGAGGATGCTCGGACTCAGGCGGCGTGCGCCGGCCTCACGACGGTGACCTCGGCGCGGTGCTTGCGCATGCGGAGGCCCAGGGCGACGAGCAGGACGCCGATGAAGAGCGCGTAGATGCCGATCCAGGTCACGATCGCGAGCGCGCCCGCGCCCGGCCGAATGAACACGAGGACGCCGAAGACGATCGACAGCACGCCCGCGATGCCGAGCAGCACCTCGTTGTGAATGACCTTCCGCAAGCGCACCGCGGTGCCGAGCGCGAGCGCGCCGGTGATGATCGCCCACGCGCCGATCCAGAACACCAGCGCCATCGCGGTGATCCCTGGCGTGAGCAACGTGATCAGCGCGACGGCGACGCTCACGAGGCCCTGGAGCAAGAGCGCCCACCATCGATGTTGCGCGTCGCCGCCGGTGATCGCGCCGGCGATGTTGAGGATGCCCTCCGCGAGGCAGAAGCCGCCGAAGAGCATCACGAGCACGAAGAGGCTGATGCCCGGCATCGCGAGCGCGAGGACGCCGAAGGCGAGCGCGAGCAGGCCTCGCAGCACCATCGCCCACCAGGCGCGATTGATCAGGTGTTCCATCCCTCACGGGGGTGCACCGGTCGTGCCGATGATGAATCGACGCGCGCCCGCGCTTCAGCCCGCGGCGCAATCGCGTCACACGCCACAGGCGCGCCGTCAGCGTCGCAGGCGCTTGATCACGTACCAGCCCATCGCGGCGACGAGGATCACGATGAACAGCACGCCGGACGCAGTGGACCCCGCGCGCGAGCGGCGGCTCGTGCGCTCGCGCATCGCCGGGCCGCGCACCGGCGCGCCCGCCGAGCTCGCGCTCGCGCTCGCGGACGGAGCGGAGGCGGGCGACGGAGCGGGCGCGGGGGGCGGAGGCGCGCTCGCCGACGGCGCCGCGTCAGACGCCTCCGAATACTGCGCGCCGGCACCCGGCGCCGCGAGGAGCGCGGCGAGAACCATGCACACGGCCAGCGATCGGCGGGTCACGGCGCCAGCGTAGCCTGGATCCATCCTCCTACGGTCACGGCGGACGGGTTCTTCCCTGCGGAATGTCATGGGTTCGTCATCGCGACAAATTCGGACCGGAGCGGCCGGAGCCGCTGGAAAACCAGCAGCCGCATGCTAGGCAAGGCGCGCGATGGCTTCCTCTCGCCCGCTCCTCGCCCCCCTCGCCGCGCTCCTCCTCGCCGCGTCCGCGTGCAGCAGCGCGCCGCCGCCCGTCTCGACGACGACGACGTCGAGCGGCGTCGCGCGCCTCTCGGATCAGGGCCTCGCGCTCAAGGTCGAGAGCGACGGCGCGATGTTGGTCCGCGATCGCGAGGGGCGCACCCTCGCGTCGATCGTGATCTTCGAAACGGCGTTCGCCTCCGAGCTCCGCGCGGAGTTCCCGCGCCTCGAGCGTCACTACGACGCGCGCCTTTCGCCGGGCACGAGGGCGACGGCGATCCTCGAGGCGTGGATCGCGAGCGGCGTCGTCTCGCAAGGCGCGGTGAGCCTCCCCGCGCTCGAGCGCTTCGCGAGAGACAGGGCCATCGAGCTCCACTCCGCCGAGCCCGGCGAGAAGAACGCGGTCGACGAGCGCTTCGCCGCGCGCGCATGCAACCGCTGCCTCGAAGAGTTCCGCTCGTGCGACGTGGGTCGCGCCACCGAACGCCGATACGCCCGCGCCGGCGTCACCGTCGCCGAGCGATCGTGCGAGGCCGAGCTCCGGGCCTGCGGCCATCGCGCGAGCCCCGAGGCGCGTCGTCGTCACGAAGAATGGCCGTGCGGACAGCCCAAGCCCTGACGCGCGACGTCTGCACGTCGCGATGAGACGCGCGCCCGCCCCGGGGCAGTGATACAAGTTCCACTACCGAGGGAGCGGCCATGCAGCACGCGAAAGAGGCTCGAAAACTGCCCGAGTGGACGCGCCGCGTCCTCTTCATCGTGTTCGTCCTCCTCGTCGCGTCGTGCAGCGGGGGTGGATGTGGGAGCGGCTGCTCGGCCTGCGGCACCGATCCCCTGCCCGGCGGCTTCCAGAAGTCGTTCACCATCCCCAACTCGGCGCAGGTGCGCGTCACGCGTCCAGGCCTCGACTTCCTCCAGGAGAACCTCAACGTCCTCGCGGAGAAAGCGCTCGGCACGAGCGCGCCCGGCGGCGTCGCGAGCTTCAACATCCCGAAGACGAACCAGTCGGGCGCGAACATCTGCACGCCGGCGGTGCCGACGCCGCCCGAGTGCCAGGCCGAGATCGATCTCGGCAAGATGAAGGTGCGCATCAACGCGCTCACCCCGAACAAGGTGAAGCTCGACGGAACGCTGCCCGTCCGCATCCGCAACCTCCCCGTCTCCTTCTTCGGTCTCAACGCCTACGTCGTCGCGGGCGACGCCACGCTCGCGCCCGGCGGCAACATGTGCGCGGCGTCGATCAAGGGCTCGCCCAACTTCCCCTACAAGGAGTTCCCCCTCAACGTCGAGCTGCCGCTCGTCACCGAGACGCGCCTGCCGCGCGACGGCTACACCAAGGTCGACGTCGACAACGCGATCATCGACATCGCGATCACCCAGAACGACGTCGAGATCTGCGACGGCACCTGCGGCGGGATCCCGATCTGCCAGGGCATCTTCGACTTCATCAAGAGCTTCGCCTTCAACACGCTGATCAACGGCGTGAAGGGGCAGATCAAGACCGCCCTCGGCAGCGCGTTCTGCACCGCGCCCGCGCCGGGCGTCACGCCGCCCTGCCCGACGGGCTCGCAGCCCGACAACGCCGACCTCACGAAGGCGACGAAGTGCAACTTCATCGGGACGCAAGAGTGCGTCCCCTCGCTCCTCGGCGCCGACGGGCGGATGAACCTGGGCCGCGCGCTCGCGACCTTCTCGCCGGGCACGCAAGGCGGGCTCGACTTCGTGCTCGCGTCGGCGGGCGACATGAACCCGCAGCCGAACGATCCGACGCTCCCGACGTGGACGCCGCGCAGGCCGCCCGTCCCCGCGGAAGACAACAACCAGAACGGCATCTCGCTCAAGATGCTCGGCGGCGCGCTCCCTCAGCCCGACACGAAGTGCGTCGAGATCGCGCGGCGCGATCCGCCGCAGAACATTCCGATCCCCGCCGAGCTCGGCGGCGACACCGTCACGCCGTGGCCCGCGGGCACGCCCGGCCCGCACCTCGGCATCGCGCTCGCCGGCCGGTTCATCGATCACGCGGCGGTGCAGGCGTACAACAGCGGACTCTTGTGCCTCGGGATCTCGACCGAGCAGGTCGACCAGCTGTCGTCGGGCACGCTGAGCATCCTCATCCCGTCGGTGAAGAACCTCACCTTCGAGCAGAACCCCGCGAGCGCGGCGATCACGACCCGCCCGGGCGCGCCGCCGGTCGTGAAGCTCGGCGGCGGCACCGACGTCAAGACCGACCCGCTGCTGAAGATCTCGATGGAGAAGTTCGCCGTCGACTTCTACGTCTGGTCGCTCGATCGCTACCTCCGCATCTTCACGTACACCGCGGATCTCACGATCCCGATCAACATCCAGACCGGCAAGGACGCGGCGAACCCGAACGGCGGCATCCTCCCGGTGCTCGGCGACATCGGGATCGCCAACGCGACGGTCACCAACGCGGGGCAGATGCAGGAGGCCGACGCGCAGATCGCCGGAGGCATCACGGGCCTGCTCGGCGGGATCGTCGGTCAGTTCCTCGGCGGCGGCTTCTCGCCCATCGACGTCCAGGGCGCGCTCTCCGGCTTCGGGCTCGGCCTCGAGATCCCGCCCGGCGGCATCCGCAAGCTCACGAGCGGCAGCGACGACTTCCTCGCGATCTTCGCGAACCTCCAGAAGGCCGAAGGCGCGGCGCGCGAGCAGGCCGACACCAAGGCCGAGATCCTCGAGAAGATCGTCGATCGCGACGCGATGGGCCTCACGACGGCGACGCGCGCGCGCTTCCCGAAGCTGCGCATCCGCGCCGAGGGCATCGCCTCGCGTCCGACCGAGCAGACGTGGTGGATCGATCGCGGTCCTCACGCCGCGTGGACGACCGCGCGCGAGATCGTCGTCGACGCCGACGCGATGCTCCTCCAGGGCAAGCACGTCTTGCACGTCTCCTCGCGCGTCGTGGGCGTGACGGCGTCCGAAGACGACACGCCGGTCGCGATCCCGTTCGTCATCGACACGCTCGCGCCCGACGTCGACGCGCAGCGCACGGGCGACGAGGTCGTCGTTCGCGCGCGCGACTTCGTGAGCGACGCCGGCGCGCTCGTCATGCGCAGCCGGATCGCCGGCGGGGCGTGGAGCGACTGGACACCGGTCCCCTCGGGGAGCGAGAAGGCGACGTGGAAGCTCGCGGCCGCGGGCGATCTCGACGTCGAGGTCCGCGACGAAGAAGGAAACATCGGGCGCGTGAGCCTCCCGCTCCGCGGCAAGGTCGACTCGACGCTCGCGAGCGCGGGCAGCGGGTGCGGATGCGGCACGGCCGGCGCCGGCGGGGCGGGCACGCTCGCGGGCGCCGTCGCCGCGATGGCGCTCCTCGTCTTCGTCGCGCGTCGCCGCCGCGCTTGACGACGACCCCCGCGAGGAGCTGGCCGGGTCGAGCGCCAGCGCGTAGGTTTAGCGCATGATCGATGTGCCCCCTCGGCTCCTCTGGGACTACGACGTCGCTCCGGAGAACGAGCTCTGGAGGCTCCAGCGCATCCTCGATTTCTTTCCAACTTACGGTCGCGATCGCCAGACCATAGCGGCGCTCGTAGGGCATCTCGACGCCCTCCGCGCGCCGCCCGAAGTCAAGGAGCTCGTCCGTCTCTACGCGGAGCACTACGAGGGACGGTGAAGCCCGCCGATCTCGCACGAGCCGCGCTCTCGACCGGGCAGAAGAAGCTCCTCGACGCGCTCGCCCGCTCCCCGCTCCGCTCGACGTTCTATCTGAGCGGCGGCAGCGCGCTCGGAGGTTTCTACCTGCGCCATCGAGCCTCGAGGGATCTCGATCTGTTCACCGCCGACGACGTCCCGCTCGAAACCGTGCGCTCCTTCCTCGCGACCGTTCCCGGGCTCACGGTCACGTCGTTTCAGAAGCGCTACGACCGTCGCATCTTCCTCGTCGATGTGGATGGTGAGCCCCTCGAGGTCGAGTTCACGAAGTACGACTTCCCCCGGCTGGCGAGCACCGTCGTCTTGCCCGAGGGCCTCGAGATCGACGACACCGCCGACATTCTCGCGAACAAGATCGCGGCTCTCTCCGATCGGCTCGATCCCAAAGACGAGGTGGATCTCTACTTCCTGCTGCAAGCGCCCGACGCCGTGCCCTTCCGAGACGCGCTCGCGTCGGCCGAACGCAAGTTCGAGATCGCGGGCCTGCGCTATCTCATCCAGTCGCGTCTCCTCTCGGTCGCTCCGCAGCATCCTGCGACGACTCCACCCGTGACCCGCGACGCGATCGTCGCGAAGTTTCGCGCGCTCGTGAAGGAGCTCATCTCCGAGGACGCAGATCCAAGGTGAAACGTGCGGCTCGGGATCAAGGTCATCCCGCTGAACCACGCAGAGCGATCATCAGCGACACACGGACGGTCTCATCGTCGTGACGGCATGCGGCACGATGATCGACATGGGCACACGACGCGAGGCGTCAGTTCGAGCAGCGAGGGGCGGTGCCGATCTGCGCCTCTTCGGCGGCGGTGCACGCGACCCAGTCCGGGCGGCCATCGACGGCGTAGGTCGGCGCGCGCACGACGCGGCCGTCGTCGACGTTCTTGTAGCAAGGCCCCTCCGGGGCGCCGCCGCATCCTTGGGGGCACGAGATGCAGCCGAGCAAGACCGCCCGGACGCAGGCGTTCGCGCCGTCGAGCTGCGTGGCGATGACCTCGACGCAACCCGCTGGACAACTCGAAGAGGTCGGCGTGTCGATCGGGAGCGGCAGGATGCACTGCGCCGCTTCGGACGCAGGCGCTTGCCCTGCGTCCGCGGGGCTCGGAGCCGGCTCCGGCTCGGCCGTTCCACACGCGCTCGCCGCGACGACGAGCACGATCCCGCACGCGATTCGCCCGCGCCCTCGCTTTGCCGCCCCCATGCGATGACGATAGCAGCGCGAGCTGCGATCTCAACGTCGACTGTCCGCATGCCGGCCGCCTGCTAGAGTGACACCAATGGCGACGGCGCGCCGGCTTCACTACGATTACAAAGAGTATCTGCGTGCTCTCGAGGCCAGCGCGCTCAAGCTCGAGTATTGCGACGGCGTCATTTACGCGATGGCGGGCGGGACGCTCGCACACGCACAGCTCGCCGCCGCGATGATCGTGGCCCTCCGCATCGCGCTTCCGAGGCCGTGCCTGATCTCGACTTCCGAGCTGAAGATCCGGATCGAGGAGACCGACCTGTCGGCATTTCCGGATGTGTCCGTCGTCTGCGGCGAAGCGAAGGAATCGCCGCTCGACCCAAACGCCCTCGTCAACCCCACCCTTCTGGTGGAGGTCACGAGCAAGTCGACCGAAGACTACGACCGCGGAGACAAGCTGAGTCACTACAAGCAGATCCCCTCGCTCTGCGCGGTGATCTTCGTGTCGCACCGCACCAAGCGCATCACCGTCGTGTCGCGCAGTGATGCGGGCTGGTCCGAACGCGACTTCCGTGGCGGCGAGACGGTCACGCTTCCGGTCCATGACGCGAGCTTCGCGGTCGATGGCGTCTACGACGGCATCACGCTCGACGTCGCTTGAACCCGCCGCGGACGGCGAGGGGGTCGAACCATCAGTCCCTCGCGAGATCGACGACGCCGACGGTAGAGCCGCGCAGGACGACGAGCTCGCTCGGGCCGCGGAAGAAGCCGCGGTAGCCGATCTCGATCTCGTCGCCGAGCGCGCGGCGCGTCTTCGCCGGCACGTCGTCGACGACGACGCCGCCGAGGCCGCTCTGCACGAGGAGCCCCGCGTCGCTGATCGCGCGGATCAACATGCCGGGCTCGGACGGCTGATCGAAGACGACCTTGCCCGTCGCGAGCGAGACGACGCGCTGGCGCCAGGCGACCGGGACGGGCGCGTCTTTCATCTGCGTCGTGAGCGCGGCCCACTTGCCCTTCGGCGACAGCACCGACTCGACGAGGTGCTCGCCGCCGTCGAGGCACGCGACGCGCTTCACGCCGAAGGGAGGACGAAGAGCGATCGCGAGGATGCACGTCTTGATTTGCGGCTCGTGCGAGACGACCGCGATCGCGACCTTGCCGTCGGGATCGATCGCGAAGCGATCGCGCGCGCCCGCCGCGCCGGCGACGACGCGCGGCGGCGACGAGAGATCCGCGGGCGCGACGAAGAGCTCGTACTTCGCGAAGCCCTTCTTGCCCGAGCCCGCGGCGTCGCTCAAGGTGCCGGCCTGCCGCCGGAAGAAGAGGTGCTTGCCGTCGGGCGTGAAGCGCGGATCGTAGGCCGCCTCCGCGGTGAGTCGCTTGCGCACGCGGCCGGCCTTGTCGGCGACGTAGAGCCAGTCGCCCGCGTTGAACGCGACGGGACCGATCGACGACGCCGAGAGCCGGCCGCACGAGCCGAAGGGAAAGGCGCTCGCGAGGCGCGCGTTGCGGACGAGATCGTCGCCGAAGCCCGGCGCCGAGAGGATGTCGTCGACCTCCTCGGTGAGATCCGGCGCCTTCCGGCCGACGGTCGCGAAGGGCACCTTGGCGAGCTTGTCGAAGCTCTCGTCTTCGATCGTCGCGCCGCTGTCGACGTCGACGACGCGCGTCTGGAGCGTCCCGCGCGCCGCCGCGTCGAAGCGCCGGAGGAGCGCGCGCTTGCCGTCTTGCGAGAGCCACTCGAAGTACCAGTGCTCGGCGGGCGCATTGCGCGGCGGCGGCGGCGGCGGGGCCTCGACGGCCGGGGCCGGCCGCGCGCGCGCGCCCGTCACCGAGGCCGTCCCGATGGGTGGACGCGGCGTCGCCCCGCAAGCGGCCAGGGCCAAGGACATCGAGACGAGCGCGACCTTCCGGAGCACGGGCGGAGGATGCCGTCGCCCGCCCCCGGCGGCCAAGTTAATGAAGTGTGATAGAAGGCGACCTCCATGTGTGGAGTGATCGGCCTGGTCTACGAGCACGCGCGCGACGATCTCGGGCAGATCGCCGCGGAGCTCCTGCGAACGCTCGAGTACCGCGGCTACGACTCGACGGGCGCCGCGATCCAAGGCGACGGCGACGACGTCGTCTTGGTCAAGGGCGTCGGCGCGCCGTCGGTGATGGTGCACGATCTCGGCATCACGAAGATGCGCGGGCGCGCGTTCTGCGGGCAGGTCCGGTGGGCGACGTTCGGCGCCGTCACCACCGAGAACTCGCAGCCGCACGTCGTGCGCTGCAAGTCGTTCCTGTACGGCGCGCACAACGGCAACGTCACCAACTGCGACGATCTCAAGACGTGGCTCTCGAGCGAGGGCCACGCCGTGCTCTCGGACAACGACGGCGAGATGGTCGTGCACACCGTCGAGCACTTCTTCGCGCGCGAGCTCGAGCGCTCACGGGAGAAGAACGCCGACGCGAGGCGCGCGTGCATGCGCGCGGCGATCCTCGCCGCGGCCGCGAAGCTCGAGGGCTCGTTCGCCGCGGTCATCGTCGATCCGGTCACGCGCGTCATGTGGGCCGTCAAGCAGGGCTCGAGCCTCTACTTCGGCGTCGGCAGCGACGCGGTGGGCGGCCGCTTCGCGATCGCCTCGTCGGATCTGTCGTCGGTGCTCAAGCTCACGCGCGTCGTCGTGCCGATCACCGAGGGCGAGCTCGTCGAGTACGACCCTGCCTCGCACCGCATCTACGCAGTCGAGGATCGGACGATCAAGACGCCCACGGGAGCGGTGCGCCTCGCGGCCGGCGAGCCGATCGATCGCGAGCCGGTGCGGAGCCGCCTGCGCGCCAAGGACACGGCGCTCGTCCCTCCTTTCGAAACGTTCATGGATCAGGAGATCAGCGCGCAAGAGCAGACGGCGCGCGACGTCGTGACGCTCTTCCTCGGCGGCTCCGACGCCGCGCGCGCCGCCGGGCCTCGCGGCGATCTCCCCGCGTGGAGCTCGCGCCTCGACGCCCTGCGCGATCAGTACGACGACGATCGCATCCGCGCGCAGTTCTACGAGCTCGTCGACACGCCCGCGTTCCGCGCGCAGCTCGAGGGCGCGCCGGAGGTGATCGCGCGCAGCACGCAGCTCTGCTCCGCGGAGGCGGGCTTCTTCGCCGATCTCCTCCCGATGGCGCGCGATCGCGCCGACACGCTCGCCGTGCGCCTGCTCGATGCGATGCTCGAGGCCGACGAGGTGCGCGAGTACGCCGAGGCGATCGACCGCTTCGGCGAGATGTGCACCCGCGCCGCCGGCGCGCGCGGGCGCATCTACGTCATCTGCTGTGGGAGCAGCTACCACGCGGCCAAGGCCGCGAGCCTCTTCTTCAACGAGCTCGCGCGCGTCGAGCTCACGCCCATCCTCCCTGGCGAGTTCCGCGCGCAGTCGTCGCGCTCGCTCCAAGACGGCGATCTCGTGATCGCGGTCAGCCAGAGCGGCGAGACGAAGGATCTCATCGACGTCCTCAACGACGTCATCGCGTCGGGCCACGCGGTCGAGCGCATCGCGCTCGTCAACAACGTCAACTCGACGCTCGCGCAGGAGAAGAGCGACCTCGTCATCCCGCTCCGGTGCGGCCCCGAGATCGCGGTGCCCGCGACGAAGAGCTTCATGAACCAGATGGTGGCCTTCTACTGCCTCGCGCTCCACGTCGCCGAGCGCCGCGTCGATCGACTGGGCAAAGACGCCGCCGATCGCGAGCGCATCCGCGCCGATCTCGCGGTGCGCCGCGAGAAGCTCGGCTCGCTGCCGACGCTCATCCGCGAGACCGTCGGCAGCACCGAGACGGAGATCGATCTCGCCGCCAAGCTCCTCTTCCTCGCGCCGAGCATCCACCTGCTCGCCACGCGCGTCTCCGCGGTCGCGAAGGAAGGGGCGCTCAAGATCCGCGAGGTCGTCCTCAACCACACCGAGGGCTTCGAGGCCTCCGAGTTCAAGCACGGCCCCAACACGATCCTCGGCTTCAACACCGTGCTCGGCCCCGGGCGCGTCGACGCGATGCTCAAGCGCCTCGGCCACATCCTGCGCAGCGTCGTCTCGCAGGCGACCGAGGCCGGCCTCGGCCCCGACTCGGTCGAGCGCCTGATCCAGACGGCGACCGACTGGGTGCTCTCTCCCACCTCGACGCCCTTCTCGCTTTCGGCGGCGGAGAAGGCGATCTTCGAGCGCGCGTTCGACCGCGGCGATCTCGTCGCCGAGCTCTACGCCGACTACCCGCTCGTCTACGTCACCGGGCCCGACGAGCGCGACGTCGCGCTCACCGTCTCGCAGATCAACACCCACAAGATCCGCGGCGCGTGCACCGTGGTGATCGCCGAAGATCACCCGGCGCTCAAGGGCGCGGCGACGAAGGCGCCGGCCGACAACGCGTCGTATCAGTCGGTGTACGTCACGCTGCCGCGCACGGGCGACACGCTGATGGCGACGTTCTCCGCGACCGTCGCGCTCCAGCGGCTCGCCTTGAAGATGAGCCTGCTCAAGAAGCACTACCTCGATCGGCTCGGCATCGCCGAGCACGGCGTGCACCCCGACGTTCCGAAGAACGTCAGCAAGTCGATCACGGTCGACTGATCTTCATCTTCGCTTCGGATCGAAGTACGGCTTCGTGCCCTCGAAGAGCGCCGCGAACGCGTCGTCTTTGATCGGCGTGTCGTGCGCCCACGCGGTGAAGCGGAAGGGCATCGACGACTCGAACATCGCCCAGAGCGACTCGTCGGGCACGCGCCGCGGCGGATCGGGCACGTCGTCGGGGATCGAGAAGACCGCGTCGTAGGTCGCCGTGGAGACGCCGTGCGGCGTGAGCAGCGGCGAGATGAACGTGCAGCCCGGATCGTAGCCGTGCTCGGGCGCCGGCGTCTTGATCACCATGTTGACCTCCGCCGCCGCGTTCCGATGCATGAACGGCGGGCGGAAGCTGTGCTCGGTGACCTCCCAGCGACCGGGGAAGACGACGAAGTCGGCGATCGCGCGCCCGCGGTCGTCGAGCGGCGCGCTGAGCACCGTCAGGATCGACGGATCCGGGTGATCGAAGCGCACGGCGCCCATCGCGGAGAAGAAGGAGAGATCGTACGTGAACGGCGCGTGGTTGCCGTGCCACGCGACGACGTCGAACGGCGAGAACGGCTGCGTCGCTTCGAAGAGGCGGCCGCCGGTCTTCGTGATCACGGAGAAGCCCGAAGGGCACGCGCGATCCTCGAACGAAGCCGACGGCGCCAAGAAGTGCCGCGCGTCGGCGAGGCCGTTGGATCCGATGAGGCCTCGCTCGGGGAGGACGAAGCGCCGCCCGTAGACCTCGAGCACCCAGCCTCGCCCTTTGCCTTCGGGGAGGCCGACCGCGAGCTTGATCCCGCGCGGGATGATCGCGATCGTGCCCTGCGGAACGCGCAGCCACCCGAGCTCGGTGCGGATCTCGAGCGTTCCCTCCTGCGGGACGATCAAGAGATCGCCGTCGCTGCTCGAGAGCGCGCGATCGCGCATGTCGGCGTTCGCGGCGTAGAGGTGGACGGCCCAGCCGGGGCCGCTCACCGGATCGCCCGCGCCGCCGAGCGTGACGAGGCCGTCGAGGAAGTCGACGCTCGCCCCCGTCGGGATCGGCATCGGCCGCCAGCGCGTGCGGTTCGGCTCGACGTCGCCGAGCGGCGCCGCGAAGCGCGACGCGGGCAGCGCGTTCATCGGGCCGTGCGCGAACGAAGGGCGGACGCGGTACATCCACACGCGCGAGTTCTCCGCGTTCTTCACGGTGAACGGCGTCCCGTTGAGGAGCTCCGGGTAGAGGCCGTACGGCGCGCGACGGGGCGCGTTCTGGCGAAGCGGGAGCGCGCCCTCGAGGGCCTCCGACGCGTGGGTCGATCCGAAGCCCGAGAGCGTCGCGAGGGCCTCCGGAGCGCGAAGCGGCGGAGGCGACGAGGGCGACGCGCCCGTGAACGCCGCGCTCAGCGCGGCCGTGAGCGAAGCCTGATCGACATGCGAGGCGCGCGCCACCGTCTCCGCGACGCGCGCGAGCGCGTCGCGCGGCAGCCCGAGCGCCTCGAGCGACGCCGGCGCGCCCGTCGCGATCGCGAGGCGCTCGAGGCCGCGAACCGGATCGACGACGCCGAGCGCGCGCGCGATCGCGAGCATCGCGCGCGGCGCGGCCTCGCGACGGAGGCGCGTCACGTGCGGCAAGAGAACGGCGTGCGTGCGCGCGTGCGGCAGGCCGAACGATCCGCCGAGGACGTGACAGAGCTTGTGATGAACGCCTCCGCCGGCGTCGGCGAACGCGACGCCCGCGAGGTAGGCGCCCTCGAGCGCGTCGTCGCGCGCGCTCGCGTCTTCCCGGCTCGCGACGAGGCGCACCGCGCTCGACGCGAGCAGACGAAGCGCCTCCTCCGCCGTCGCCTCGGTCGCGCGATCGAGGCTCTTCGACCAGAGCGCCTCGACGGCGTGCGCCATCGCGTTCCAGAGGCTCGGGATCGTCACGTCGAGCGGCAACGAGAGCGTGAGCGAGGGATCGTAGACGACCAGCGCAGGCCGCACGCGCTCGTCGCGCCCCGTTTTCTTCTCGCCGCCGCGCGTGATCCCGTACACCGGCGTCATCTCCGATCCCGCGTACGTCGTCGGCACCGCCGCGACGCGGATCGGCGTCGAGAGCGCGACCGCCTTCGCGAGGCCGATCGCCGAGCCTCCGCCGACGGCGAGCGCCACGTCGGCCTCGAGCTTCGCGATCTCGCGCGACGCCTCGGCGGCGATCGCCTCGGGCACGTGCTCCTTCGCGATCGCGAGGACGCCGGCGCTTCGCGCGCCGAGCTGCTCCGCGAGCCGCGTCGCGAGCGCCTTGCGCCCGGGCGCGCACACGACGACGACCTTCTTGGCGTCGATCGCGTCGATCGCCTCGCTCAGGCGCTGCGAGGCGCCTGCGCCGAAGAGGATCGTCGCTCCGCCGCGCTTGATCGAGAACTCGCGTCCCATCGTGACTCGTTGGCCTAGCACATTCCCGCTGGAGCTTCTCACGATGACGCCTCGAACGTAGCCTTCGAACGGATCATGAACGCTTTTCCCGAGACCATCCCCGCGCTCCTCGCGTGGCGCGCCGCCGCGGCGGGGTCGCGCCCGTGGCTCTTCTACGAGAGCGACTCGTGGACGCTCGCCGACGTCGCCGCCCTCGTCGATCGCTACGCGACCGGCCTCGCCGATCGCGGCGTCGGCCCGGGCGATCGCGTCGCGATGATCCTCGGCAACCACCCCGACACGATCTTCACGTGGCTCGCGACGAGCCAGCTCGGCGCGATCGCCGCGCCGCTCAACCCCGCGTTCAAGGCGCCCGAGATCGCCGCGCTCCGAGAGCTCGTCGGTCCGCGCGTCGTCGTCGCGGAGCCGTCGTTCGCGATCGAAGGCGCGATCGCGCCCGCGGACCTCGCGGCCGCCGGATCGGGCGCGCCGCGTGCGCGCGTGTCGCCCGACGACGTCGCGGTCTTGCTCGCGACCTCCGGCACCACCGGCGCGCCGAAGGCCGTCGCGCAGACCCATCGAACGTATGCGCTCACCGCGGAGGCGTTCCCCGCGTGGCTCGGCCTCGACGAGCGCGATCGCCTGCTCGCCGCGCTCCCGCTCTTCCACGTCAACGCGCAGGCGTACGCGACGATGGGCGCGCTCGGCGCCGGCGCGTCGCTCGCGCTGCTCGCGAAGTTCTCGGCGTCGCGCTTCTGGGAAGACGCGAAGCGCCTCGGGGCGACGCAGTTCAACGCCGTCGGCGCGATCGTGAAGATCCTCCTCGCGGCGCCCGCGCGCGACGCCGATCGCGATCACGCGATCCGCAAGTGCTACGCCGCGCTCGCGCTCCCCGAAGCCGAGCACCGCGCGTTCGAAGAGCGCTTCGGGCTCTCGATGATCGTCGGCTACGGCATGTCGGAGACGACGTTCGGCACGATCTGGCCGCGCGATCGCCCCGCGCGCTACGGCACGATGGGCGTCCTCCGGCAGCACCCTCGGCTCGGCGAGATCAACCGCGCGCGCGTCGTGCGCGACGACGGGAGCGACGCGAGCGACGACGAGACCGGCGAGCTCTGGCTCGCGAACCCGGCGACGATGCGCGGCTACTGGAACGCGCCCGCCGAGACGGCGGCGGTGCGCGAAGGCGCGTGGCTCAAGACGGGCGATCTCGTGCGTCGCGATCGCGACGGTCACTTCACGTTCGTCGCGCGCAAGAAGGAGGTGATCCGCCGGCGCGGAGAGAACGTCGCCGCCGCGGAGATCGAGGTCGTGCTCGCGAGTCATCCGTCGGTGCGCGAGGCGGCCGCGCTCGGCGTGCCCTCTTCGCTCGGCGAAGAAGAGATCGTCGCGTTCGTCTCGCCGCGCCCGGGCGCGACGATCGACGTCGAGGCGCTCCGCGCGTGGACGCGCGAGCGCCTCGCCGACTTCAAGGTGCCGAGCGTCATCCACGTGAGAGCAGAGCTTCCGCGCACCGCGACCGAGCGGATCGCGAAGCACCTGCTCAGAAAAGAGCTGTAGTACCTTCGTTCGCGTCCATGAGCTCGGACCCGCCGCCTCCGACCTATCGGCCGAGCACGGCGCCGCGCGCGCCCAGCATCTCGCCGCCGGAGCCCGAGCCCGAGGAGGCCGAAGAGGCCGAGACGCCGTCCGAGGATCCGGAGCCTCGCGCGACGCTGGTGCCCGGCGCCGCCGACGTCGATCCGCGCGAGACGTTCGAACGCCACCTCGTCCGTGAGATCCTCGGCGCCGAGCGCTTCCGCGCGCTGCTCCTCTTCCTCATCCCGACGATCGCGCTCTTCGCGCTCGTGATCGCGTCGGGCGTGTACCCGGAGAAGCTCGCGTCGGTGCTGCACGGCAACTTCGACCGCGCGCCCATCGGCCTCTTCCTCATCGTGGTCGCCGGCTTCGAGCTCTACGTGCTCGTCTGGATCCGCGGCCTGCTCCGGCGCGGCGAGCGGCCGGGCGCGGCGCGCCGCTACGGCCACGCGTTCGTGGAGACGAGCCTGCCGACCGCCGTCATCCTCTACTACTCGTGGATGGACGGGCCGATCGGCGCGCTCTTGATGCCCTCCGCGTTCGTCTACTCGATCTTCATCCTGCTCTCGACGCTCGGCCTCGACTTCTTCTTGTGCACGTTCACCGGTCTCGTCGCCGCGGCCGAGTACGGCGCGATCGCGTTCTTCTGGGGAACGAACGACACGCGCGTCGCCGAGCCCGCGCTCTCGTCGCTCCCGCATCACACGGCGAAGGCGCTCGTGCTCCTCGTGAGCGGCGTCGCCGCCGGCTTCGTCGCGCGGCGCCTCCGCAAGAGCTTCACGAGCGCGATCGAGTCCGTCGGCGAGCGCGCGCGCATCCTCGGCGTCTTCGGGCAGCACGTCTCGCCCGAGGTCGTCGACCGCTTGGTGACGGGCAAGGCCGAGGTGAAGAGCGAGCTCCGATCGGTCTGCGTGATGTTCCTCGACATCCGCAACTTCACCGCGTTCGCCGAGTCGAGGAGCCCCGACGAGGTCGTCGACTACTTGAACGTCGTCTTCGAATCGACGATCGAGGCGATCGTGAGCCGTCACGGCATCGTGAACAAATTCCTCGGCGACGGCTTCATGGCCGTCTTCGGCGCGCCGATCATCGAAGACGACGCGAGCCGCGCCGCCGTCGACGCCGCGCTCGACATCATCGAGCGCGTCGAGCGCCTCGTCGCCGAGGGCAAGATCCCTCCGACGACCGTGGGCATCGGCCTCCACACCGGCGAGGCGGTCGTCGGCAACATCGGATCGGCGCAGCGCAAGGAGTACACGGTCATCGGCGACGCGGTGAACGTCGCGTCACGCATCGAGGCGCTCAACAAGCAGCTCGGCTCGCGCGTGCTCGCGTCCGACGAGACTTGGTCGGCGAGCGGGCGCGACGACATCGAAGCGATCGCGCACGAGCCCGTTCAGGTGCGCGGGCGGCAGAAGCCGGTTCGAATCTGGCAGCTCGCGTGACGCGGGGTCTGACGACAAAGGGTCGTCAGACCGTTGCCTGTTCCGACGCGCTCGAAGCCTCGCGCTCTCAGAAGCCGTAGGGATCTTCGGGCGTACCCCACGTGCGGAGCACCTCGGACTCGTCTTCCCAGATCGCCGGAGGGAGGCTCGACTCGAGGCGAGCCGGAGCATCGACCGCGGCGCTCGTCACCGTCGTCGTCGAGACCGCGTGAGCGAGCTCGGCGTCCATCGCGTCGAAGATGTCCGGCGCCTTCGCCCGCGGCCCCTGCGCTCCGGCTCCACACCCGCCGAGCATCATCGCCGCAAGAAGCACCCCGAACGATCCCACCAGCTTCATGACATGTGGGATAGCACGCGACCACAGACCCGCAAGCCGCACTCGTGCGCTTCGAACGATCCCGCGGACCTCGAGGTGAGCCTCCGGCGATCCACGCGCGCCCTTCATGGGCCGGCGCCTTGGGCGATCCACGCTTCGACGATCTCGCGCGCGGCGGGATCGAGCGGCTCGCCTCCTCGGGGCATGCGGTCGCCGCACGCGCCGTCGTCGCACGCGGGGATGTCGCAGAAGCTCCCTTCGAGCTTTCGAATCAGGTAGCTGTTCGCCGGATCGTTCGGCTTCACGAAGCGCATCGACGGAACGCGCGCCGGTCCGCGCTCGAGCAGCGCCGCGCGGATCTCGGCCGCGTCGTCGGTGCTCCCCTTCGCGCCGAGGTAGATGCCGTGGTCGTTGCCTCCCTTGGCCCCGTGACACGCGCCGAACACGCAGCTCTGACCGAAGACGGGCAACACGTCGCGCTCGAACGAGACCGCGCGCGATCCCGCCGCGCTCGTCGCGGACGACGTATGGCCCACGCACTGCGCTTCGCTCGACGCCGGAGGCGACGAGCACGCAACCCCAGTCACCACGATGCACGCGAAAGCGATCTTCCTGACGAACATGACTCCTCCTCGAGACGGATCCGAGCCGCCGGGCGCCGTCCCTTGCGCCCGGCAGCGCGGATCGTCCTCTCCTCCCCTTCCCTCTCCTCTTCCTCGCTCCTTCTCTCTCCCGTCCTCTCGAGGAAGGTGAGTGCAGCGCGCGTGCCGATCGCCGTTCGGCTTCGCGAGCGCGGTTTTGTCGACGGATCCACGCCGCCAGCCCGCGCGGTGGCGCCTCAGGCACGGAAGATTCCGGATCGGCGCGCTCTGATCCCGGAGATCACACCCGCCGACCCACGTCAGCGCGTGGCGGCGCGCTTCGGCTCGTCCGCGGTCAAGAAGAGATAGAGCGCCCCCGCGAGCGCGACGATCCCGACGCCGACGAAGACGTCGCCGACGACGAGCTTCGATCGCGACGCGTCGACGTCGGCCTGGAGGCACGTGTGCGCGGCGGCGCACGTGCGCTCGAGATCGGAGCGCTCGCCCGTGCCGGCGATCCAGAGGCCCGAGCCGACGCCGAGCGCCGCGAGGCCGATGCCTCCCACGATCCAAGGCCACGGCGACGATCGCGAGGATGCCGCCGGCGGCGGCGCCTCCTTCGTCGGCGGAGCCGAGACCTGGGGCGCCACGCGGAGCAGGATCACGCGGTTGTGCTCGCCCTCGCGGATGATCGCGTCTTGTTCGATCCGTCCGTCGCTCCGGAGCCACGTCACCTTGTGCGCGCCGGGATCGATCGGAAGCGCGCGCCCGGCCGAAGGCTCGAACGACGGCTCCTCGCCGTCGATGAGGACCTTGCCCTCCGAGACCTCGCGTCCGTTCTCGTCTTCGAGGCGCACCGAGATCGTCGGAATGGCCGCGTCGACGTCTTCGATCCACCGCGCGCAGTCGCGACGGATGGCGGCGGGGCAGTCGGGCGCGGTGCAGGCGCCGAAGGCGCGCCGCGCGGCGACGAGCCTCCCCGAGCTCCGGAGCTGCTGTCCGGTCTCGGCCGCGTCGATGCACCGCTTCGTTCGAGGAGCGGCTCCCGCGGAGCCGGCGAGCGCGGCCGCCATGGCGACCGCGAAGATGACGGGCGCGCGCCTCATTTCAGGCAATCGGGATTGTATCGACGGATCCCGCGCGAGTCGATCAACCAGGGTGGATCGCACTTGGTGTGAGGCTTCTTGCCCGTCGACGACGCCGGCCGGGGCTTCGACGAAGTCTGCACGGGAGGAGAGATGCTCTCGAGCGCAGGCGGCGGCTCCGCGACGGGCGACGAGGGCGGCGGCTCCGCGATCGGCGTCGCCGTCGACGGCGCGATCGACGGCGCGATCGACGGCGCGATCGGCGGCGCGACGGGGAGATCCGCCGGCGCTGTTCGATTCTGGAAGAGCCAGACGATCACGACGATCACGCAGGTCGCGAGAGCAAGCACGATGCCGGCCGCGCGCCCCGGCCCTCTCTTCGCCGGCGCGTCCTCGACGGCGACGACGCCGGCGACGCCGGCGACGCCGACGACGCCCGACGCGGCCGGACGCTCGATCTCGAGCATCTGCACGAGCGCCGCTTCGCGCGCCGAGAGGCGCTCGCCCGCGATCGCGCGGAGCCACGCGCTCACCTCCGCCGCGGTCGCGACCTCTCCGGCGGCGATCTCGATCGCCTCCGCCATCTCCTGGGCGGTCGCGAAGCGCTCGTCGGGTGAGATGCAGAGTGCACGCATCACTGCGTCGTCGAGCGCGGGCGGCACGCCGGCGACGCGTGTGCCCGGCGGCGGGATCTTCGGATCGAGCGCCTTGGTGAGGACCTCGGCCTCGTTCTCTCCCTGGATCGGGCGCTCGGCGACGAGCGCCTCCCACAGCACGAGCCCCGCCGCGTAGACGTCGCTCCGCCGCGAGATGTCGCCGCCGATCTGCTCGGGCGCGAGGTACGCGATCTTGCCCTTCACGCCGCCGTCGCGCGTGGCCTGGAGGCGACCTTCGGCCTTCGCGACGCCGAAATCGCTGATGCGCGACGCGCCGTCGGCGCCGACGAGCACGTTCTCCGGCGTGACGTCGCGGTGCACGAGGCCGAGCGGCCTCCCCTCGGCGTCGGTCGCTTCGTGCGCGGCGTGCAGACCGCGGAGCAGATCACGCACGATCGCGACGGCGATCGGCGCGGGCACGGTCGCCCCTGCCTTGCGCACGTCGGCGAGGAGCCGCGAGAGCGGCTCGCCGTGCACGTACTCCATGACCGCGAGCATCTCCTCGCCGTCGGAGACGAAGTCGAGCATGCGCACGACGTTGGGATGATCCATGTGCCGCGACAGGCGCACCTCGTCGAGGAGCTGCGTGACCGCGCCCGGCCGCCTCGCTTGATCCTGGTGCAGGCGCTTGACCGCGACCGGCGCGGGATCGCCGCCGCGCGCCACGCTGAGGTACACCGACGCGGCGCCTCCCTTCCCCAGGGCCTCGTACAGTGCGTACCGCCCCTGCACGTGCGACGGCGTCACGTTATTTCTTCGCCTTCGAGCGGAGCATGTGGAAGTAGCGGCGCGTGAGCCCCGAGGCCGCCGCCGCGCGCGTGACGTTGCCTCCGTGCTCGGCGACGGCGCGCGCGACGTAGCGCTGCTCGAACTCGTCGACGACGAGCTGGCGCGCGTGCGGCAGCGCGAGGTTCATGTCGAGGATGCGATCGAAGAGCTCGCGCGCGTGAGCCGCGTGAGGCACGTGCGAGGTGCGCTCTCTCACGTCGAGCTCGTCGCCGAGCGCGCCGCGCTGCGCGACCGCGTGCTCGAGCTCGCGCACGTTGCCCGGCCACTCGTGACGCGAGAGCTGGATCGCGAACGCCTTCGGCAGCTCCGCGCCGCCGCCGAAGAGCGCCCAGAAGTGCCGCGCGAGCAGCTCGACGTCGCCGTGGCGCCGGCGCAAGGGCGGCACCTCGAGGCGCGCGCCGGTGAGGCGGAAGAGGAGCTCTTCGCGGAACGTGCCCTCGTGCACCTGACGCTCGAGATCGCGCCGCGTCGTCGAGAGCACGCGGACGTCGACGCGCACCGGCGGCCTGCCGTCGAGGCGCTGGAGGTGCCCGCGCTCGACGACGGAGACGAGCCGCGCCTGCGCCGCGTCGCTCAGATCGCCGACCTCGTCGAGCACGAGCGTGCCGCCGTGCGCCTGCTCGATCGCGCCGGGCGCGTTTCGTCCGAAGAGCATGACGAGCTCCTCGTCGCCGGCGTGCGCGCTGGCGTCGTAAACGACGAAGGGGTGCGCCGCGCGCGGGCCGGTGTCGTGGATGGCCTCGGCGAGCAGCTCCTTGCCCGTGCCCGTCTCGCCCTCGATCAAGAGAGGGAGCGGCGAAACGCTGAGGCGCTCGGCGAGCGCGAAGAGGCGCTGCATCTCTTGGCTGCGCCCGAGGACACGCCCGAAGCGATCGCGATCGCGCGCGGGCGCGTCGGGCATGTTGCCCGCGCGAACGAGGCGGAGCGAAGTGTCGCCGAGCTCGATCGCCTCACCGCCCGCGAGCAAGACCTCGATCATCTGCACGCCGCCGACGCGCGTGCCGTTCGTCGTCCCCAGATCGGTCAGGCGCACGCGGTGCCCCTCGGGCGAGAGCGCGAGGTGCCGCCGCGAGACGCGCGGATCGGCGAGGACGAAGTCGCACACCGGGCTCTGCCCGACGAGCACGCGCGGGCGCGCGTTCCAGTCGAGCACCAGGGACTTTCCCGCGTCCCTCCCCGCCGCGATCCGAAGCACGAAGAGCGGCGCCGGTCCTCGAGGCTCGAGGTCTCCGGCGGAGACGGTGGCGAGCTCTTGATCGTGCGATCCCGGCGGCATGCCCGTTCGAAGGGTACCACGACGTGGTTCCGGCCCCTGAGAAGCAACGCTTCCCACCCGCCGATCCAGACGACGAAAACCCCGAAAAATGAGGCCTCGCGGTGTGCTCTCGGCGATCCCTCCCCGGTGGAACGGCGGCTGCAGTCCGGCTCCCCAGGGAAGGAGGTCACCATGACCAAGTCTTTTTTTACCCCGTCGGGTATCGCGAAGCGCGTTCTGGGACAGGCGACGATGCTCGTGACGGTCATCCTGGGCGGCTGCAGCGGAGGCGACGACGCCGGCGACACGCGGCAGAAGAGCCCGACGTCGACCGGCAGCAGCGTGACCGAGCCGCCGCCGGCGTCAGGCAACGAAGCCTACGGCGAGCCGCCGGCGGCGTGCGCGCCGAAGGGCGCGAAGGGCAACGATCTCGGCGTGGGCGCCTTCTGTGACAAGTCGGCGGCGCGCTGCACGGGCGGCCTCTTCTGCACGGGAGACTTCGGCGCGCCCGAAGGCGCGCAGTTCTGCACGCAGTTCTGCAGCGCAGACAAAGACTGCGGCAAGGACGCGGTCTGCTTCAAGGAAGCGCGCGGCTCCGCGTGCGTCCCCAACGCCTGCCTCGACACGAAGTGAGGCGCGCCATGAGGATCGCCACGCTCGTTCCCGTCGCGCTCGTCGTTCTGCTCGGCTGCAGCACCGACGAGGCCCCCGCCGCCGTCGATGAAAGGCTCATCGACGGGTTCCATCCGCCCGCGGCCGAGCCCGGCCAGATCCGGATCGTCGCGCCCCTCGTCGAGAACATCCCCGCGGGCGCCGACATGAACTGGTGCAACTACATCGCGAACCCGTTCGACGGAGAGGTCGACGTCGTGCAGTCGCGCGGGTTCCAGAGCACCTTCGGCCACCACGCGATCCTGATGGAGGTCGTGGGCGCCGAGGGCCGGCTGGGCGAGAGCCACGAGTGCACCGACGCGGACATGTCGAACGCGCGCTTCCTCGCGGGAGGCAGCGACGCCGCGGCGCAGTTCAAGATCCCCGAGGGCGTCGCGTTCCGCATCCGCGCCGCGAGCGTGCTCATGGTCCAGACGCACTGGATCAACACGACGTCGAAGAGCGCGGTCGGTCAGACGGTCTTCAACATCGGCGTGAAGCCGCCCGACGGCTCGCGAAAAGCCGCGCAGCTCTTCGCCGCTTACACGGCGAACATCTCGGTCCCGGCGCGCGCGCCCGGACGCGCGCAAACCAAGTGCACGATTCGAAACGATCTCGACATGTTCGCGTTCGGCGGCCACGCGCACGAGTGGGGCACGAACGTACGCGTCTCGGTGCTCCGCGGAGGGAGCGAAGAGAAGCGCGAACAGCTCTACGATCACCACTGGGAGCCGCACTTCCAGGCGGATCCGCCGCTCAACTACTACGACACGCACGCGCCGCTCTCGCTCAAGGCGGGCGACGTGCTGCACGTCGAGTGCGACTACAAGAACACGACCGACGCTCCGCTCGGGTTCCCCCGAGAAATGTGCGTCGCGATGGGCTTCTACTTCCCCGGCACCGCCGACGTGCAGTGCGGCGACGACCACTGGGGATTCGGAAACGCAGGAGGTATGCCGTGAACCGCTCGCTCGTCTCGCTCGGAACGCTCGCCTTCGCCTTCACTTTGCTCACGCCCGCGTGCGGCGCCGAGGTCACGCCTTCGGAGGAGGTCACGGTCGAGCCGCCGGTGACGTCACGCGACGGCGGCTCACCGAGCAGCGCCGACGGCAAGGAGGCTGGCCCGACGGACGGCCCCGTGTCGTGTCCGTACGACGGGCCGCCGCTCGACGTCAGCGGCTTCGCCAAGTGCGGCGACGGCGGCCGCTGCGTGCCCGCCGCGGTGATCCCGCCCGCGGAGCAGTCGCGCCTCGCGAAGTGCGACGGCGGTTTCTGCGTCCCCGAGAAGATCATCGCGGCGCAAGGCAATCACCTGCCGAAGACGTGCAAGAGCATCGCCGACGGAGAGGGCCGCTGCACGAGCATCGTCTTCCCGGATCTGCTCGCGCAGAAAGACTCGCTCCCGATCGACGTCTGCGACGCGAACGAGCGCTGCGCGCCGTGCTTCGATCCGCTCACGGGTGAAGACAGCGGCGCGTGCCGATCGGTGAGCTGCGACGCCCCGAAGACGAAGGCGAAGGTCTTCGGCGAGTGCTGCAAGCAAGGCGGCAAGGCGGCGGGGCGATGCGTCCCGAAGACGATGATCCCGCAGAAGGACGCGAGCGGCCTCGAGAAGAAGGAGTGCGAAGACGCCGAGCTCTGCGCGCCCGCCGACATGATGGATCCCAAGTACGTCCCGCCGAAGTGCAAGGCGTCGGCGATCCTCGGCAACTACGACGGCGTGTGCATCAGCGACTGCGTGGCCAAGGATTTCTTCACGCAGCTCGGCACCGCCAAGGGCAACTGCGCGGCCGGGTCATTCTGTGCACCTTGCAAGAATCCGCTCACCGGCGGTCCTACCGGCGCGCCCGGATGCGCGCCGTAATCGGATCGTCTACCATCGAGGGAGATGAGGCTGCGAAAGCAGGCGGTCGTCGTCGCGGTCGCCGCGCTCCTTTCAGGCGTGGCGATCGCGGCCGGCTGCTCGCTCGTCACGAGCTACGAGGGCTTCACGCCCACTGCCGGCGCGCTTCCTTGTCCGAAGAGCATCCCGCCGCGAAACCCGAGCGCGCCGGGCGGCGGCAACAAAACGCTCGTCGGCACCATGAATTTCGTCCGCTTCTTCGCGCAGGGCGACGCCTCGGATCTCGGCTACGACCTCGACAACCTGTGCACCTGCCCGGGGCGCGGCGCGTGCCGGTCGAAGAAGGAGGCCTTCGGCGGGCCGTGCGATCTGCCGGCCGGCAGCGGCGCCGACAACTCGATCGGGCAGATCCTCAAGGTGCTCTACCCGAGCGCGCGCAACGAAGATCTCATCCCGTCGATCCAGGCCGGGCGCTTCGGGGTGGTCGTCCGCATCCAGGGATGGAACGGCCTGCGCGACGACGCCGACGTCGCCGTGTCGCTCTTCAACGCCGTCGGCGTCAACGGCAAGTCCGACGGCACCGGGCGCGCGACCTTCGACGGCAATGACGGCATGATCGTCGATCGCTCTTCGCTGCTCGCGGCCGTCGACTTCGGCTCGAAGTACTACGACACGTCGGCGTACGTGACCGGCGGCCTGCTCGTCGCGAAGCTCGACTTCGACTTCCGGCTCGAGATCCCGAACGCGCTCATCGACGCGTCGAGCGTATCGTCGGTGCCGCTCAGGCCCGCGTTCTTCATCGGGCGGATCCAACCCGTCGGCGAAGGCGGCCTGAAGATGACCGACGCGCAGCTCGTCGGGCGCATCCCCGCGAAAGACGTCTTCGGGCAGCTCTCCGGCATCGGGCTCTGCCAAGACAGCGGCTTCTATGAGCCCGTCAAGCAGCAGACCTGCGAGGCGATGGACCTGCCGACCGATCCGGCGCAGACCGGCAAAGACGTGGCGTGCGACGCGCTCTCGTTCGCGATCGGCGTCTCGATCGTCCCCGCCAAGCTCGGCGGCATCGGCGACGCGCCTCCCGCGGCGCGCCTCTGCGGCGACGAAGCGACCGACGACTGTCGGTGACGCGCTCTGACGTCGTCACGTAGTATCTCCCCTCGCATGGGGCGCGCGAGCACGCGAGCATCGATCGTGGCGCTGCCTCTCGCCGCCCTCCTCGCGGGCTGCGCGCCGAAGGCGGTCGCTCCTCCGCCCGCGCCCGCGCCGCGCAGCGGGCCCCCGCTCGCGCAGTACGAGCCCGCGTGCGCGAACGAGTTCGGATCCAATGCGACCTTCACCGTCGACCGAGCCGCGCTCCGCGCGAAGGGCGCCTCGCAGGCGATGATCGACAGCCTCGACGCGAGCGCGTTCCACTACTTTCGCGCGCTCGGTCCGGCGTTCGCGTCGAGGACGTGCGCGGCCTTCCGCGACGTCAAATGGCACCTGCCGATGGTCGCGATCCACGGCGACGCGCACCTCGAGCAGCTCGTCGTCACGCCGGCGACGTACGGCCTCGAAGACTTCGATCAAGCCGGCTTCGGGCCCGCGGTGGTCGATCTCGTTCGCTACGCAGCATCGATCCACGTCGCGTGCCGCGAGGTGAAGTGGAAGTGCGACGCCGACGAGGCGGTGAACGTGTACTTCAAGACGTACCGCGACGCGCTCGATCGCGCGTCGGAGCGCAAGGTCCCGGCCGTCGTCGGAAAGATCCGGAGGGCGAACCCCGACATGGTCGAGTGGCTCCGCTGGGTCGACGGCCTGATGCAGCCGCTCACGCCCGCCGACGACGCGCTGAAGCGACGCGGCTGGGCGGACGTCGTGACGGTGCTCGGCAAGCTCCGCCCCGATCGACCGGCGTCGTTCTACGAGATCGTCCGCATCGGCGCGCTCCACATGGGCATCGGGAGCGCGCTCGAGTCGAAGGTCTTGATCCGGATCCAGGGTCCCTCACCGCTCCCGAACGACGATCTCGTGATCGAAGCGCGCGCGACGACGCCGCCGACCGGCGACGAGTGCGCGTGGCGCCCGAGCCACGGCGGCTCGCTCCACGTCTTGATGTTCATGTCGATCCTCGGGCGGCGCATGCCCGACATCTACGGCTTCGCGACGTTCGGCGACAGCGGCGCGCCCGAGCACTGGCTCCAGTCGTGGGATCCCGGCTATCGCGAGCTCTCGCTGGGCGATCTCGAGCGCCAGTCGGATCTGAACGAGGTCGCGCACGACGCCGGGCACCAGCTCGCCGGTCACTTCTGGGCGCGCTTCCCCGAAGCGCTGCGCGCGCACCAGCGCGTGGCGCAGCTCCGCGCGTTCGATCTCGTCGAGGCGCGCGCGCGCGACATGGCGAAGAGCTTCGCCGACGAGACCCTCGTCGCGTGGGAGCGCTTTCGACGAGCGAAGTGACGAGCGCGACAGCATCCGAGCTACGCTGGCGAGACTCGCGCCTTACATTGGATCCCATGACGAAGCTGAAGGTCGACGTCTGGTCCGACATCGCGTGCCCCTGGTGCTACGTGGGCAAGCGGCACCTCGAGGCCGCGCTCGCGCGGTTCCCCGAACGGGCGAACGTCGAGGTTCGGTGGCGCGCGTTCGAGCTCGACCCTTCGGCGCCGCCCGAGCGCGACCGAACGATCTCGTACGCCGAGCGGCTCGCGAAGAAGTACCGCGCGTCGGTCGACGAGGCGCAGGCGATGATCGATCGCATGGTCGAGACGGCCGCCCACGACGGCCTCGACTTCCACTTCGATCGGATCCGATCGGGCAACACGTTCGACGCCCATCGCCTCATTCACCTCGCCGGCGAGCGCGGCGTTCAAGACGCGGTCAAGGAGCGCTTGCTCCGCGCGTACATGACCGAAGGCGAGCCGATCGGCGATCGCGAGACGCTCGCGCGCCTCGCCGGCGAGGCCGGCCTCGATCCCGAGGAGGTGCGCGCGATGCTCGCGAGCGACGCGTACGGCGCGGAGGTGCGCGTCGACGAACGCGAGGCGGCCGACCTCGGCATCCACGGCGTTCCTTGCTTCGTGTTCGGCGAGAAGCTCGCGGTCTCGGGCGCGCAGCCCGCGGAGATCTTGCTTCGCGCGCTCACCAAGGCGTACGACGCGCTCGAGCCGGAGATCGCCGAGGGCGCCGCGTGCGGGCCCGACGGCTGCGCGTGACACACGCGATCGAAGAGGACGAATGACTCACGCGAGATACACGATCGACTGCGATGTGCTCCCCGCGTTCACCGCGGCGTACCTGCGCGTGGGCGGCGACGAGTGCGCGTTCATCGAGACGCACACGGCGCTCGCCGTGCCCAAGCTCCTCGCCGCGCTCGAGGCGCGCGGACGTCGACCCGAAGACGTGCGGTGGATCGTCGTGACGCACGCGCACCTCGATCACGCCGCGGGCGCGGGAACGCTGCTCGGCAAGTGTCCGAACGCGACGCTCCTCGCGCACCCACGCGCGGCGAGGCACCTCGTGGATCCGACCAAGCTCGTCGCGAGCGCCACCAAGGTCTACGGCGCGGCGCGCTTCGCCGAGCTCTACGGCGCGATCGATCCGATCCCCGAGGAGCGCGTCCGCGCGCTCGACGACGGCGCGACCTTCGAGCTCGGCGGCGCCACGCTGAGCGTTCACCACACCGCCGGGCACGCGAAGCATCACTTCATCGTGTTCGATCCCACGCTACAGACGGTGTACACGGGCGACACGTTCGGCCTCGTGTACCCGGCGCTCCAGCGGGGCGCGCGCTTCGCGATCGCGACGACCAGCCCGACCGACTTCGACGCGGCCGAGGCGCGGAAGAGCATCGACAAGGTCCTCTCGCTCGGGGCCAAGGCCGCGTGCCTCACGCACTTCGACGAGGTGCGCGACCTCGACGAGGTCGGCGCGCAGGTGCGCGCGTGGGTCGATCGATCCGAGGCGTGGCTCGAGCGCGCGGCGAGCTCGGGCGAGACGCTCGAGGCGATGACGAAGTCGATCGAGACGTCGCTGCGCGAGGCGATCGCCGACGACGCGTCGAGGCGCGGGCTCGCGCTGGGCGAGGCGGACTGGAAGCTCCTCGCGACCGACATCGATCTGAACGCGCAGGGGATCGCCTTCTCCGCGAACAAGAAACGAGCGCTCACGGCGTGAAGCGAACCGAGTAGCTCACGACGGTCTTGCCGTGCTTCGGTGGCTCGAAGTCGATGCCTTCGAAGAAAGCGACGAGGCACGACTTGAAGGCGTCGCTCGCCGACGCGCGCGGATTTCCGACTTTGGCGCGGCCGCCGGCGGCTTCGATCACGAGATCGACGCCGGCGTCGAGGGCGCGCGGCGTCGCGACGTGGGACCAGCAGCGCGCGAGATCCGGGAAGTGAGGCTCGACGGAGCGCTTGATGGGGACCTTGGTGGGCTCGTCGTAGGGGCCGCCGCCGACGTGCATGCCGATCGTCGTGAGCTTCACGTTGGGCGGCGGATCTGGAGGAGGAGCGGGCGCGGGAGCGGGAGCGGGAGCGGGCGCGGGCGCGGGAGCGGGAGCGGGCGCGGGAGCGGGAGCGGGAGCGGGGATGGGAGCGGGGGCGGGAGCGGGAGGCGGGGCGGAGGCGCACGAGAGGAGGAAGGCGAAGAGGAGCGGCCGCACGGGTGGAGGGTCGCATGGATAGGGCGTTGAGACGGCGGGAAAGCGGTGGGATCTCGCGGGCGGAGCGCGGATGGGAATGAGGTTGTTTTTATGTGCTGGACGGGGCACGCGGCGGCGGCCATTCTCGCGGCGCCATGAGGGGTCGGGTGCAGATCGGTGGTGCGATCGCGATCGCGCTCGGGACGATCGTCATCGCGTGCGGGCACGCCGACATCGAAGGGACGCCGCTCGCGGGCGCGCGGGTGACGACGTCGGCGACGGAGCCGGGGCAGTGCGAAGGGCCGGAGAACCTCGAGGTGACCGATCCGTCGACGTTGCCTCCGTGCTGTGACGGCGCGCACTGCCTCGCCAAAGAGAAGGTCCCGGGCAAGGTGCGCAAGTCGCTCGCGACCTGTCCCGGCGGCTACTGCGTCCCCGATTCGTTCCTCACCTCGGGCGGCGCGCCGGCGAAGACGTGCACCGCGTTCGGCAAAGAGGGCGCGTGCGCGAGCACGTGCCTGCCCGAGGTCGCGCGCAACACGAGCCTCCTCCAGCAAGACACCTGCGGCGCGCTCGAGCTCTGCGCGCCGTGCGTCAATCCGCTCACGCAGCAGGCGACGGGGATCTGCGAGATCGGCAAGCCCGGCGCAGGCTCGTGCGAAGACGACGGCGAAGCCGCGCCTGTGACGCCGCCGAAGTGCCCGCACGAGGGTCCACCGGTCATCGATCCGCTCACGCTCCCTTCGTGCGGCAACGTCTCGGGCTCGCACTGCATGAAGAAGGAGCTCGTCTCTCCCGACATGGCGAGCCGCCTCGCGCCCTGCCCGGAAGGCTACTGCGTGCCCGACGTGTTCATCGCGTCGGGCGGAAACTTCATCCCGCCGTCGTGCAAGTCGCTCGGCGGCGCCGAAGGCCGGTGCCTGCACGTCTCGCTGCCGTCCGTCTCGAGCCAGATCGATCGCCTCCCGCAAGACGCGTGCGGCCCTCGCGAGCGCTGCGCGCCTTGCTTCAGCCCGGTCGACGGCAGCGACACCGGCGCGTGCAAGCTCTCGTGCGATCCCGGCCCGAAGGACGCGCCCTACCTCTTCCCCACGTGCTGCGCGCTCGGCGGCGCGGATCGCGGGCGCTGCGTGCCCGCGACCTCGGTGCCCGCGAGCGAGCGCGAGAACCTTCGCAAGGACACCTGCGCGGCGCCGAGCGATCTGTGCGCGCCGGGCGAGAACCTCGACGACGCCTTCCAACCCAAGTCGTGCACGGCGTTCAGCGCCGTCTACCTCGGCAACTACCAGGGCGTGTGCCTGAGCGAGTGCCTGCACTTCTCCGGGCTCCAGGCGCTCGCGATCGCGAAGGGCAACTGCGACGCCGTCCACCAATGTGTGCCTTGCCGTACGCCGACCGGATCGCCCACCGGCGCGCCCGGCTGCCCGTAAGATCCGCCCGCGCCGCGCGTTGATCGCGCCATGCGCACCGTCTGGCTCCTCGCCGCGGGCCTCGTCGCGGGCTGCGGCTCGCGCGACGTGCCCGCCGCCTCACCCAAGGTCGAGCTCGTTCCCCCGAAGACCGGATCGCCCGTCGCCCTCGCGCCGCCCGACCGAGACGACGGCGTCCCGCTCTCGATCAAGCGCCTCGTGCGCGAGCAGAAGAGCGAGCTCCGCGACGTCGTGGCGCTCGCCGCCGTCGTCGGCGACGCGCGCGGACGCGCGCGGGCGATCGGCGAAGTGAACGGCCTCGTCACCGAGCTCACCGCGATCGAGAGCTCGCTGCCGCGCGCCGAAGGCGGCTTCGACGAGCCCGCGGCGAGGCTCATCCTGCTCGAGCAGCGCATCGGCGATCTGCACGACGCGCTCCGCGCGGCCGCCCCCGATCTCGGATCGCCCAAGGCGATCGAGTGATCGTCAATCCGACTTCGGCGCGCACGGCTGCACGTCCGCGGCCTCGATCGCGGCGAGCAGCGTCGCCGTGAGCCCGCCCGCCGCGCCGTACCATCCCGCGGAGACCTGCGGATCGTCCTCGACGCGCTCGGCTTGGATCGTGAAGCGCTCCGCCTCGTCTTCGGCGAAGATTCGAACGCGCGTCGCGCCGTCTTTCGCCCACACGTAGCGGCCGTACCAGTTGCTGTCGCTGATCGTCCAATCCCACCGCGCCTTGTCGGGGAGGCGCTCGAGCATCGCGTCGATCGAGAGCGTCGAGCGGAACGCAAACGCGAACGCGCGCGGCTCGGCGCCCGTGAGCGTGTGGTGCTCGGGCTGCATGCGCCTCGCGACCCACTCGTCGAGCGACGGATAGATGTCCGCCGCGGGCGTCGTGGGGTCGACCTCCTTCGCCCACGTGAGGTGGACGACCACGGCGAGATCCTCGCCCACGAAGAGGACGTCGGCGCCGTCGTTGCGCGTCGCGACCGCGCGGAGCCCCGCGCGCCCGTGGAGTCGGTGACCGGGCACGAGCTCGCGCGCGAGCTCCTCTTCGAGGCCCTTGGCGTTCGTGACCGGCACCCACGGTTCGAGCAGCTTCAGATCCTCGACGCGGAGGCCCTTCTTCGGCGGCGCGAGGCGGAGCGCCACGACGCGATCGTCGAGCGGATCGGTCTCCATCCCCTGCTCGGGGTTCGCCCACTCGATCGCGGGCGGCGGCTCGGGAAAGACGCGGCGGATCGATCGGAGCAGCGTCTGCTGCACGCGCGCAGTGACGTAGCCGTCGCCGAACGGCGAGGTGAGCGCGCTCCACACCGTGCGGAGGTTCGTCATCGCCGAGTCGTGCTGATACGTCCCGAGGCAGAGCCCGACGCCGAGCCAGGCCTTGTTGTCGAGGATGTCGCAGCCCTCGGCCTCGAGCTGCGTCGCGGTCAGCTTGATCGCCTGCGCGAGCGCGCCGAGGCGGTTCGCGCGGAGGAGCACGAGGAGGGCCGCGGGAGCGTCGCTGCTCCTCTGCCACGCGACGACGAGCTTCTGGGGATCGAGCGAAGCGGCGCCCGCGGAGCGATCGATCCCCGCGACGATCGCGCCGAGCGGATCGGACGCATGGACGAACCGCTCGACGCCGCGCGAGGCCCACGCGCGGTGGCGCTTCTTCACGCCCTCGGCCCGCGAGGCCGAGTCGAGCGGCAGGAGCCGCACGCCGCCGTCACCGGGGTGCGCGAGGGCGTGATCGGCGCCGCCGTTCCAGATCGCGTCGGGGATCCCGTCGGGATAGGCGTTGCATCGATCGCGATCGAGAGCGCCCCACTCGTAGTGGCGGCAGCCGTGACACTGGAGCGCTTGGGGCACGGCGCGAGATTTTACACGACCCGCTTCGCCGCTGCCGAGGCTGCTGAGGTTGCTCAGGGCGTCATCGCGGCGGCGTACGACGGGCGCGCCGCGGCCTTCTTCACCCACGCG
Organism: Labilithrix sp.; assembly: GCA_019637175.1. Lineage (GTDB taxonomy): Bacteria > Myxococcota_A > Polyangia > Polyangiales > Polyangiaceae > Labilithrix. Next base: position 135,886 of record JAHBWD010000012.1, read on the forward strand.
TCGACCTTCGGCCAGCGCGCGAGATCGAAGCCGCACATTCCGACGTAGGCGACCCAGCCGGAGACGTGCAGATCGACGAGGCCGAACGAATCGGTGACGAGCCAGCTCCTCCCTTCGAGCGCGCTGTCGAGGATCCCGAGGTGCTTCTCGACGTCGGCCTTCGCGACTTCGGCCGCCTTCGCGTTGTGGCGTTCGGCGGGGATCCGCGGCGACGTGTTGTGCAGCCAGCGCGAGAGCGCCTCGCCGAGCGAGACGTTGCACCACACGAGCCACTTCATCACCTCCGCGCGCTTCAGACCCGGCTCGGGGAAGAGCCTCTTCTGAACGCCGAAGGTCTCGCCGAGGTGAGTCATGATCGCGACCGATTCGAAGATCGGCGTCCCGTCGTGCACGAGGAGCGGCACCTTCCCGTTCGGGTTGAGGGCGAGGAACGCGGGCCTGTCTTGATCGCGCGCGGCCAGATCGATCTTCACCTTCTCGTAGGGGACGCCGAGCTCTTCGAGCGCCCAGTGGACGGTGACGGCGGACGACATCGGGGCGTAGTGGAAGACGAGGCTCATGACGGGCTCCTTGGTGTGAATGCGCTTGGTTTTCGCGGCAGTGCCGCGACGCGAACCCGGAGCTTAGGCGCGTCGAATGACAGCTTCGTGTCAGGTTTGAAGAGCGACCGCGCGGATCACTTGCAGCGCGGGACCGTGACGAGATCGGCGAACATCGGGCCGCCGTAGACGGTCGCGCGGAAGGCGCCTTCGCTGAAGTCGTCGGGCGTGCAGCTCGTCACCTGCGTCGTGTCTGCGGGGCAGGCGTAGCCGGCCTGGTTCGTACAGTCGCAGCCCGTCGCGAACTTGCAGCACGTCGTGTAGCCCTCGCAGGTCGCGCGCGTGTCGTCGCGCGAGCCGGGGCCGCCGAGGAGCAGGAACGAGGCGACGCCGCAGCGACAGGTGTCGAACTCTCCGCTGCCGCCGTCACCGCCCCCGCCGGTGACCTTCTGGAAGACACACTTCGGCTGGCAAGTGCACTCGCGGCGGAGCGGCGGCCCGGTCACGTCGTACGAGACGCAGTAGTGAGGGAGCTCGTTGATCGGGCACGCGTCGATCGGCCCGGTGCCGAACGGCGACTCGTCTTCTCCGCAGGAGCACGCGTCGCTCGCCGTCGATCCGGCGTATGTCCCGCACCGCGTCGGGATGCCCGCCTCGCGCCTCGGGGTCGCGTCGGTCGATCCGCCGTCGACGGGTTGGTTCTCCCGGGGGTTGGGATCGGGCTCCTCGGTCGAGCAGGCCAGCAGCGCAAGCAGGGCGACCACGGCGACGGAGGCCGTCTTCTTCGCGCGCGTCACGATCCGACGAGTATCACATCAGGGCGCGCGCCTCACCCGATGCTCCGCGGTCGAGGGCTCGGCGAGCATCCGGTACGCGCCGGGCGAAGCGAGGCGAGGCGCACGTTCGACGAGCGGAGACGGAAAAGGCTGCGGTGAAGGAAGGGTGATCCGCTGAGACTGCGGGAGCTCTTCGTCGTGCGAGGCGGACGGCGTTCGGGCCATCGCCGTAGCTTTCGGCCGCGCCGCCTCGCCCTCCAGTCACCCCGACGGATGGCACGCGGACGAGGGCACACGCCCCCACCCTTCGAGACACGAGATCTGCGGCGATTTCGGGTGTTTCCAATGAGACCGGACGTCTCATCTCGTCTCCGAAAGGCCGTGTAAGTCGATAGTTCCTTGCACGCGCGCCCGACCGGTCTACGACGTTTCGCGGGACGGGGAAGCCATGCCTTGCGAGGTCCTATCGTCGGAGCATCTCGAGGAGCTCGAGGAGCGGCGCCCCTACCGGGAGACGCACGCCTCGCTGCAAACCGGAATGCGCCTCGGCCGGTACGAGCTGCTCGCGCCCGTCGCCACCGGCGGGATGGCCACCGTCTGGGCCGCGCGCTTGCTCGGCCACCACGGCTTCTCGAAGCTCGTCGCGATCAAGACGATCCTCCCGCACCTCGCGTGCGAGCGTCAGTTCGAGCGGATGTTCCTCGAAGAGGCGCGCATCGCCTCCAACATCCACCACCCGAACGTCTGTGACATCTACGAGTTCGGCGAAGACCAGGGCATCCTCTACCTCGCGATGGAGTGGGTGGGCGGTGACTCGCTCTCCCACATCCTCGGGCGCGGCACGAAGAACGCGACGCCGATCGACGTGCGCATCGCGGCGCGCATCTTCGCCGACGCTTGCGGCGGGCTCGCCGCCGCGCACGATCTGGTCGACGCCGACGGCCGACCGCTCGACATCGTCCATCGAGACATCTCTCCCCAGAACGTGCTCGTGAACGAGAACGGCGTCGTCAAGCTCGCCGACTTCGGCGTCGCCAAGGCGCTCGGCGAGTCGAGCGAGAAGACGGTCGGGCAGCTCAAGGGCAAGCTCTCGTACATGGCGCCCGAGTACATCGAGGGCGAGAAGGTCGACCGCCGCATCGACGTCTACGCGATGGGCGTCGTGCTCTACGAAGCGACGCTCGCGCGCCTCCCGTTCGTCGGCGAGCGCGAGTCCGCGCTGATGGAGGCGATCCTGCGGGGCGCGCCGCCGAAGCCGAGCGAGGTCGCCGTCAGCTACCCGCGCGAGCTCGAGGCCATCGTGCTCCGCGCGATGGCGCGCGATCCGCGAGGGCGCTTCGCCGACGCCGAGCAGCTCGGCATCGCCCTCGAAGAGTGGCTCGCGCGGAGCGGGCCGCCCGTCATGCAGAGCGCCGTCGCGCGCATGGTCACCGGACGCGTGGGCCTTCGGATCGAAGATCGCCGCTTGCACCTGAAGCAAACGATGCGCTCGCTCGACGAGCCCGGGCCTGCCTCGCACGAGCGGCCTTCGATCCAGTCGGGCGCGTTCGTCCGCGCGGCCCCCGAGGCGATCGAGCCCGTCATCCACAGCGCGCCGCCGGCGTCGCTCTCGCCGTGGGTCCGCGGCGCGCCTTCGACGCCGCCGCCGCCGCCCGCGTTCGAGGCGCCGCCGCAGAGCTTCACGCCGGCGCCCGCGCAGGCGACGCCGCCGCGCAAGAACGGAGCGCCGGAGCTCGTCTTCGTCGCCGTGTCGATCGCGATGTTCATCGCGCTCGGCGTCATCGGCACGCAGGTGCTCCGGCGAAGCACGCAGAGCGAGCCCGCCGCCGCGGGGCGCGCGTTCGAGGCGCCGCCGCCCGCCGCGCAGCCCGTCGTCGCGCCGACGATGATCGAGCTGCCCGACGATCCCCCACCTGCCCCTGCATCGGCGTCGACGTCAGCGTCGGCGGAAGGGCCAGACGCCGTCCCCGTCATGTCGGCAGGCGATCTGCCGAACGCGCAGCCGGCTCCCGCGATGAATCCCGTCATGCGGCGCGTGGTGAGCGAGAGCGTTCCGCCGAATCCGTATTGAGCGATATCCTCGCTGTGTTGAAGCGAGCATCCGTCGGCCTGCTCTCCTTGCTCTTCTTCGCCGCGTGCTCGTCGTTCGGCGAGGCGCAGACGCCCCCGGACGGCCCCGTTGCCGACGCTGCGGCAGACGCGTCTTCCTCCGACGGCGACAGCGACGCCGGTGCGTGTTCGCCCAAGACGGGTGAGCTCGTCTTGGACTCGACGATGACCAAGATCGTCGATCTCGAGCCGGCGAAGGCGGACACGGTGACGGGCATCCAGTATCAGCCTGGCGGCAACGGCTGTCCGCTCACCCTCGGCAGCGAGGACGCCGTGCGTTTCACGTTCGTCGTCTTCAACGCGACGGCGAGCGACGCGGTGCTCGAGGCGTGGGCCAAGTGCAGAAGCGGCGATGACACGATGAGCGTCATCGGCTACGCGACCGACGAGCCCCCATCCACGCCGGCGACGATCCTCCAGTGCACCGAGGCCGCGGTCGGATTCCAGGGAACCCGGAGCGAAGACAACGGTGGATCGGGGTGGTGCAAGGCCCTCCTCGCCACGAAGAACCAGGCCATACCCATCCGCCGATGCGGCCGCGCGGTCGTCTTCTTCGAGTCGCCCAACCTCATGCAGGCGCCGCCCACCGCCGCGCTTCGCCTTCAGCCCGCCCGCTGATCGTTCGTCGCGCCCGTCGCGCCCGTCAGCGCCGGAAGCGGAGCGGGATCTGGAGCGAGCGCGCCGAAGGCGACGGCGGGAACGTCCACGATCGCGCCTGACCCTGCACGCACTGCGCGAGCGACGGATCGGTCGCCGACGCCGTCGCTCCGCTCACCGCGCCGCTCGGCTCGACCGAGACGGCCACCGTCACGACGGACGTCGACTTCTCCGACACCTCCCAGCAGCGCTCGCGAACGGCGGCGTAGTATCGACGCCCCGCCTGGAAGGCGACGGCGGCGTCGTCATCCTCTCCCGCCGTCGCCGACGAAGACGCCGCGGGCGCGTCCGCGCGCGGCGGACGCGGCCGAAGGGCCGGGCGCGGATCCTTCTCTTCGACGGTCGACGCGACGATCACCTGCGCCGAAGGAACCGGCGCCGGCTCGATGGTCACGGAGCCCTGCGGCACGTCGATCGACACGGGCGGCGTCGTCGGCGCCGGCTCGGCGGCGCGCGGCGCGGGCGGTCGCGACATCATCGACGAGACCGCCCACGCGCCGGCGATCGCCGCCGTCATGGCGATCGCGACGGAGCGCCATCGCGATCGCGCGGGCCGTTCGACCTTGGTGATCGTCGCGGGAGCCGGCGACGGCGCCTTGGGCCGCGTCGTCGTTCGCGCGCCGGGCGCTGGCGCGTCGGGATCGCTCTCGCCGGCAGGCGGGGCGACCTCTTGCGCCGCCGAAGAAGCGATGAGCTCCGCCTCGTCGACGATGGCCGCGTCGTCGTCGTCGTCCACGATCTCCACGTCTTCGGCCGCGAGCTGCACCGCTGGCGCCGATCGAGGCGCGACCGAAGGGATCCGGCCGTACGACGACATGTCGAGCGCGCGAAGCGCCGCCGCAAGCTCGTCCATGTCGGTGTAGCGATCGTCGGGCGACTTCTCGAGGCAGCACGCGATGATCGCCGTGAGCCCTCTCGGCAGCTCGGACCGCGCGTCGAGCGGAACCGGATCGTGGAGCACCTTCACGATCACCTCGGTCATCGATCCACCGTCGAACGGAACCTCGCCGGTCACGAGCTCGTACAGGATGATGCCGACCGACCAAATGTCGGACCGCGCATCGGCCGACGTCGCGCTCTTCATCTGTTCGGGCGCCATGTACCAGGGCGACCCCATGATCTCCTTCGTGTCCGTCCGGCGGCGATCGTGCCGCTCCACCTTCGAGATGCCGAAGTCGAGCACCTTGACGCGCGGCGGGCGCCCGCGTGTCTTCGCGAGGAACAGGTTCGCCGGCTTGACGTCGCGATGGATGATCCCGAGCGAATGCGCCTCGCGGAGCGCGTCGCACACCTGGAGCACGTAGTGAACGGCTTCGGGCGGCGGGACCTTCTTGCGGCGCGAGAGGAGCGTCGCGAGATCCTCGCCCTCGAGATACTCCATCACCATGTACGGCGTGCCGTCGGGCAGCGCGCCGACATCCATGACGCGCGCGACGTGCTCGCTCTTGATCTTGACCGCCGCGCGCGCTTCGACCCCGAAGCGCGCGCGCACGCCGGCGTTCTCCAAGCGATGCGGCAGCAGGATCTTGATGGCGACGAGCTCGTCGAGATCTCGATGGCGCGCCGCGATCACCACCGCCATGCCGCCCTGCCCGAGCACGCGCTCGACGACGTAGCGGCCCCCGATGAGCTGCCCAACCTTTATCGGCAGCGCCTCGTGAGGCATCCCCCGCAGCGTATCTCAACCTGCATCCCCGTCCATCACGCGCCGGGGCGGCGCCCGCGTTCAGAAGATGGAGTCTTCCGCGGGAGACGGCTTCGCCCGCTTGCCGGCGTCGGGCTTCGTCGAGGCGCTCGGCGGCGGCGCGCTCGTGGAGGGCGCGACGCTCTTCGCGGGCGCGGCGGAGGCGGCGAAAGGAGCCGAAGGCGCCGAGGTCGCCGAGGTCGCCGGGGGAGCAGGCTCGACCGTGGCGCTCTCGGCCGGCGCCGGGATCGGCGTCTCGACGGAGGACGCGCCCGGAGCCCCGAGCGACGGCGGCTCGTCGGTTCGCATCGTCGTGAACTTCCAGATCGCGGCGCCGACGACCGCGAGGGCGACGATCCACACCACTCCCGCGATCGCGACGTCGCGGCGTCGAGGCTCCGCGTTCGACTCGGTGCCGATCAGCGAAGTCTTCTCGTCGCTCGGGAGGATCTCTCCGGCCGCCGCCGTCGCCGGCAGGAACGGATCCGGCGGCGTCGCGGGGAAGACGCGGCTCTCGGTGGGCAGCGCCCCGAGCGCCGTCGTCGCGGCGGCCCTCGCGCGCGGCAGCGGCGCGTCGTGCATCTCTTCCCACGCGGCGCGCAGCGCGAGCTGCATCGCGCGCGCGTCCGGCCAGCGCTCCGACTTCTCGAGGCGGAGCGCGCGATCGACGATCTCCGCCAGCTCCTTCGGCACGTCGGGCGCGACCGATCGGAGCTCGCGTGCCTGGACCATGAACGTTCTCGCGACGATCTCCTGGACGGTCCCGTCTTCGTGCACCGTCGTGCCCGAGAGCAACCAGAACATCGTCGCCGCGAGCGACCACACGTCGCTCTGGGCGTCGACCTCGTCCCATTTCCCGCGCGCCTGCTCGGGCGCCATGAACGACGGCGTGCCCATCCCCACGCCCGCCTGCGTGGAGCTCGCCGACGACGGCTCGGCCAGCGCGGCGATCCCGTAGTCGAGCACCTTCACGACGCCCGCGTGGGTGATGAAGATGTTCGCGGGCTTGAGATCGCGGTGAAAGATCCTCTTTTCGTGCGCGGCGACGAGCATGTCGAGCACGGGGTCGACCAACGACATCGTCTCCGACGCCTCGAGCGTGCCCCCGGCGCGGTAGGCCCGTGCCTCGAGCGTCACACCTTCGAGCAGCTCCATGACGAGGAAGACGTCGTCGCCGTCCTCGTCGTCGTCGAGGATCTTCACCGCGCCGCCGTGACCGATCTTGTTGGCGATGTAGCCTTCGCGGAGGAATCGCTTCTTGACGGCCTCGTCGGCCGCGCGATGCGGGTGGAGGATCTTCACCGCGCCGCGCATTCCGTTGCGGTGCGTGGCCTCGTAGACGGCGGCCATGCCGCCGACGCCGATGAGCGAATCGAGATGCCACTTGTCGCGCAGCGTCTTGCCGACGCGAAGCTCCGCTTTTCTCTGGAGGATTTCCTCCGCGAGCTCCTCTGCACCCGTCCCGTGCATTCGACCCTCAGCGTATCCCAGCGTCGACCAGCTTGCCTCCTTCGACGACGATCTGGCCGTCGATCGTGACGCGGCTCGTCGCCTGGCAGGCGGCGAAGGCCGTACGCGCCTTGCACGAGACCGCGGTCGTCATGCGACCGCCGGCGTCGCCGATTCCCAGGTGCAGGCCGGGCAGGTTCTGATCGACGGCCGCGTCGCCGGAGGGCTCCTCGATGCCGCCGTTGACGCCGATCACGACGAGGCCGACGCGGTCGGAGCCGTCGGCGAAGCCGAGCGTCGCGCGGACGTCTGCTTCCAGCGCGGGCGACGACGGCGCGTGGACGCTCACCACCTTGCCGGCGCGGATCTCGAAGCGGACGGGCTTGTCGCGGAGCGAGCCTTCGCGTGCGCCGAAGAACTCCCCGAGCGACGCGTCGGCGACGAAGATCCCCTCGACGCTGTCGGGCAACGTGTAGAGCGCGCCCGCAGGAAAGCCGACCGCGACGCCGGGCGCGACCTCTCCGAGGCGCTCGACCCAACCGCCGGGCGTGACGCCGATGCGCAGCCGCGTCCCGGCGGAGCTCTCCACGTCGATCGCGCGCGCGAGCGCGAGGCGTTGCTCCATCGCCCTGCCCGCTTCGCAGACGACGCGCTGATCGAGGCGGAGCCCGCGGGCGAACGCGTGCTCGGTGATGTCTGCCAAGCGCGCGTGCCGGATTCCGCAGGCCTTGACCACGGCCGCGAGCTGCTCGCGCATCGAGCGCTCCGCGTTGGGACATCGCGTGGCGACGACCGCGGTCCTCGCCTTCACGAGCGCGTCGTGGACGTCCGGCGCGAGGACCTTGATCGGCTTGTCCTCCGGGCGCTCGAGGACGACCACGGTCGCGCGTGCGTCGATCTCCTCCGCCGCGCGCGCGAGCGCCGCGCCGATGCGTTGTGAAGCGTCGTCGACGACGACGGCGAGCTCGTCGCCGGCTTCCACGAAGCGCGCGTCGGGCGACGCTCCGCGAACGGGCGCGCCGAGCAACGTCTTTGCGGCGTGGAGCAGATCGCTCATCGGGATGTCGCGCGCGGTCGTCAAAGTGTCGCCTCAGAAGTCCGGGAGGGTCTCGCGTTCGGGGCCCATGGGGGCGCCGCACTCGCCGCAGAACGCACGACGTGACGGGCTGCGCGTCCCGCAGGCGCGACAGGTCGGCCCGGTGCTCTCGACAGCGGCCTCGGGGGCCGCGCGCTCGCGCGCGCTCGGCGGCTCGAGCGTCGCCGCGAGCGCCGACATCAGCTCACCCGCGCTCTGAAAGCGCTGTTCGGCGCTCTTCTCCAGCGCGCGCATGGCGAGCTCGGCGAGCGCCGCGGGGATCTCGCGATCGGGCGCGCGCTCGCGCGGGTCGATCGGCTTCTGATGGAGGATGGCGAGCAACGTCTCCGTGGTCGACGGCGCGTCGAACGGCAGCGCGCCGGTGAGCAGCTCGTAGAGGATGACGCCGACCGAGTACAAATCGTTCCGAGGATCGACGACGTCGCCGCGCGCGTGCTCGGGGCTCATGTACGCCGGCGTTCCACCGACGACGTGGGAGCTCATGAGATCGGCGGTGTCGGTGACCAGACGCGCGAGCCCGAAGTCGATCACCTTGACGAGCTCTTCGCCCGAGTGGAGTCGCTCGACGATGATGTTGTCGGGCTTCACGTCGCCGTGAACGATGGAGACGGCGTGCGCCTGCTCGAGCGCGGCGAGCACCTGGCAGAGGATGTCGACGATGCGCCATGGGCGCAGGCCGCCGGGAGACTCCGCGGCGAGCCGCGTGAGCGGCTTGCCCTTCAAGAGCTGCATCACGAGGTACGGCACGCCGCCGGGCGCGTTGCCGAAGGCGTAAATCGTGACGGCGTTCGGGTGGTTGATGCGGCTCGCCGAGCGCGCCTCGATCAAGAACCTCGGCGCGACGACCGGATCGTTCGCGAGGTGCGCGTGGATGAGCTTGACCGCGACCTCGCGCCCCAACGCCGGCTGCTCCGCGCGGTAGACGCGTCCCATGCCTCCCTCGGCGATGAGCTCACGGAGCACGTACCCGCCGGGCAGGGTCGTCCCGACGAGCGGATCGCCCGCCGCGGACTGCGGCAGCAGGTGGCCGCACGCGTGGCAGAAGCGATGCCTCTGGTCGGCGGCCGTCGAACACTGCGGGCACGTACGCATCCGCCGGATCCCCTCGGGAGGATAGACGAGAATCGCCGCAGCGCCGCAGATCTATCGCGCGCGTTCGGGGCGACGTGCGATCGGCATGCGAGCTTGGGCGATCGTGGCGGGCAGCCGTGCGAGGAACGCCGAGCTCGTCCGGACGTAGCGCCACGGCGACCTCCGGCGCCGCACGCCCGCGAGCACGTCGAAGGCGCTCCCGACGCCGACGATCGCAGGAGTCGCGAGGCGCTCCTTGTTCTCCTCCGCCCAGACCTCGCGAAAGGGCGCCGGCATCCCGACGAGCAGCACGTCGGCGCGCGCGCGCCGGATCTCGCGCACGACCTTCCAGTCGTCCGAGGGGCGGAAGAATCCGTTGCGTGCGCCAGCGATCCGCACGCGCGGGTACCTGTCGAAGATCATTCGCTGCAGGGCCCAGAGCCGATCGTCGGTGCTGCCGAGCAGATAGATCGAGAGCCCGCGCGCGGCGCCCTCTTCGAGCAAGAGCTCCGTGAGGGCGACGCCCGACACGCGCTCCGGGACGGATGCGCGCAGAAAGCGCGAGGTCCAGACGAGCGGCCGGCCCTCGGTCACGACGAGATCGGCTCGCTCGACGGCGCGAGCGAGCGCGGGATCGTCGTGCATCATCATCAGGCTCGCGACGTTCACCATGGCGACGCGGTGGCTCTCGCGCACCGGTGCGTCACGCCAGGCGAAGATGCGCTCGAGGGTCTCGGCGCGCGTGACCGCGTCGAAGGGGCACCCCATGATGTCGATGCGCGTCATCGTTTCGACCTCCGCGTCAAAGAACGGATGTTGCTTGCGCCGCGACGCCATGCGCGTCGTTCACCTGACCAGCGAGCTCCCTTGGCCTGCGACCCGGAGCGGCGCTCTGCGCACGCTCTCGCGGCTTCGCCTCGTGTCTTCACTCTCCGAGGTCGACTCGATCACCCTCGTGAGCGTCGCCGATCGCCTCGTTCCTCGGTCCGAGCTCGATGCGCTCGCGAGCGCCGTGCCGAAGCTTCGCCCGCTCCCTCCGGTGTTCCACCCGAGCCCACCGCGGCCGGCGCCGCGGCACGCGGTGCTGCGAGCGCGCGGCGTTCCTTTCGTGGCCGCGAGGTGGGCGTCGAAACCGCTCCAGCGCGCGTTGCAGAGCGAGCTCGATCGCGCGCACGTCGACGTCCTCTACGTCGATCACCTCGGGATGATGTGTAACCTGCTCGAGGTGAAGGCGCAGTGTGCGCCGGCGCACACCGTGCTCGACCCGCACAACGCGGAGGGCGACGTGCTCTTTCCTTTCGCGACGTGCGATCGCGGAGCGCGCAAGTGGATCGCGGCGTTCGAGCAGCGCGCCGCTGCGCGCTTCGAGCGGCGCGCGCTCCAGAGCGTCGACGCCGTCATCGCCGGCTCGATCGAGGACGCGCGGCGCTACGAGGATCTCGCCGGCACTTCGGTTCACATCGTGCCGTCGGTGCTCCAGGCCCGACCGCGACCGCAGCCCGCCCCGGCGTCCCGCCCACCGCGCTTCTGCTGGGTAGGCAACCTCCACTGGCGACCGAACGTCGCGGGTCTCGACTGGTTCTGCCGCAACGTCTGGCCGCTCCTCCGCGCGCGGCTCCCCGAGGCGAACTTCGAGATCGCGTCGGTGCCGCCGTCGCCGGACAAGGTCCGGACGGTCGTCCCCGACGCGTGGAACGTCCCTGGCGTTCGATCGCTCGAGATCGCCGGCGACCTCGAGCCGGTCCTCGCGCGATCGACGGCGATGCTCGCGCCGGTGATCGGCGGGTCGGGCATCCGCACGAAGCTCCTCGACGGCTTCCGCGTGGGTCTTCCGGTCGTCACGACGCCGGACGGCGCCCTCGGCCTATCGGTCAAAGACGGACGCGAGCTCCTCATCGGCAAGACGCCCGAAGCGTTCGCCGACAAGCTCGTGAGCGCTGCGACCGACGAGGCGCTGCGCGAGCGCCTCGCGGTCGCCGGGCAGAGCTACCTCGAGCGACGGCATTCGTTGGAGGTCGTGCAGGGAGCGATGCGGGCGGCGCTCGGCCCGAGCGGGTTCGTCGTCAATCGCTGAGGATCGAGAAGAACAAGGCGACCGCTCCGATCGCCAAGTCGGCCGCGAGCTCGGTGCCCGTGTCCGGCTTCCACCGCGCGCTCTTCGGGTCGTCGTCGTTCGCCGTCTTCGTGCCCAGGCGTTCGTGCGCCACGCGCTGCAGCTCTCCGCGATCGAACCAGGTTCCGTGCTCTCTGCACACGTCGAGCGAGACCGCCGCGAGCTCGCGTGGCGCCAGCGGCGCGCGACAATCGGGGCACGACCGCACTTGCGCCGAACGCGCTCGGCTCGTCGTGCTCGCGGCGTTCTGCGCGGCGGCGTCGGCGAGCTGGCGTACGGCAGGGTCGAGGATCGAGGCGGCGCGATTGGCCGCGCTGATCCCCGCCCAGACGCCTCCACACGAGGTGCATCCCCACGCACCAGGCGCGTCGGGCGCGTCGATCATGCGCGACCCACACGCCGGACACGCCTTGCTCGTCATGAGCCCATCGTACCCGTTTTCACTTCGCGTTCTTCAGTGGTCGTATTCGGCGAGCTCGTCATCGGTGAGCCGTGGTCCGTTCTCGACGTAACCCCCGCGCCAATCCGGATCCTCTTCGGGATACCAGCGCTCCGCCGGGACCTCCGGCGGCGGCTCTTCGGGCGTCGGGTTCAGCGCTTCCCACCGTCTCAGACTCGCCAGGAAGGCCGTTTCGGTCCTCTCGACGATCTCGCGGACGGCGTTGTCGCGCGCCTCTTCTTCTTCCTCGTCGGGCGTGTCGAGCGGATACGCGTAGCGCGCCCCATCGAAGAGCCTCCGGGCGATGTGCCGAACGGTCCTGACGGCCATCTCGACGAACTCTCGACCATCGGGATGCATCGCCTCGTAGAACCTGCGCAGCTCATCGGCCCTGACGATCGCTTTGAGCGCCGCGACGATGGTTTCGAACCCCAGCTTCGTGAGCGTCACGTCGACCTGCCTCGCGTCGTGCAAGTCGACGGCCCGCCAGACGAGCCCCTGCTCTTCCAACGCGATCACCATCTTCCTGATCGTCGTTCGCGAGACCCCGAGCCTGTCGGCGATCGACGTCACCCATCCCCCTCCGCCCATGCTCCGCATTACCGACAGCACATCGAACCGTGCCGGCGTGAGCCCGAACTCCGCCACGATCGGCTTATGCGTCTCCACCGCCCGCAGATGCGCCCTCTTCAACCGAAAGCTCAACTCATGCATCTCGCCTCGCCTCCGCCCTCCCGCTTCGCACACCCCATGCCACCCCCCCGCCCCGAGGCCCCTCCAAAAAAACCGAGAGCTTGCTCCCGGTTGCGGAAGGGGGCCCCGAGGGGGAGGCGGGTGACACTATGGCCGGGCCGGATTTGGGGGTGGCGCGGCCAGGGGGGTCAGGCGCGCTTGGAGCGCTTCTTGTTCGAGGCGGCGGCACGCTTGCGACGCGGTCGGCTCGCGCTCGCGGGCGCCCCGTGGGTGGCCGGGGGGGGAGGCGGAGCAGGGGGAATGTCGGGGGAGGCCGCGGGAGCAGGGGGCTGCGAAGGGCGCATCGAGGCCGGAGCCTCGACGCGGTGGCGCTCCTTGGCTTCCACGGCCAGATCGGCGAGCTCGCGCTTCTGCTCTTCCGACTCGGAGCCCGCGAGAGCGAGGGTCATGAGGAGCGAAGTGACGTTGCCCGGGCTCACGCGGCTCCGCATCGCGCGCGGCAGATCGATCGCCCGCCGAACCCAGTCGAGCATCAGCGGGCGAAATACGACGAGATCGGCGGCGCGAGAAGCGTCTCCGGCGTGGGCGACGACCTGCTTCACGACGAACGTGGCCTCGTAGAACGCGTCGAGGTCCGCCCCCATCGTGAGACGCGCCAGCCGGCTGAAGAGCGCTTCGTCGACCTCACGCGTCGCTTCTCGAGAGAGAGCGGCGTAGAGGCGGAAGAGATCCACGAACCGCGAGCGCGTGCCGGCGTCGTGTGGGCTCGACCCGAAGAAGGCGTCGGCGACGGCGTCGAGGACCGGGCGATCGGATCGGCGATAGACCTCGAGGAGCGAGCGCGCCGAGTCGAGCGCCGTCGAGCGCACCGCAGCGTCGTCGGAGCGCAACGAGGCGATCGCCACCTCGCGAGGCGCGCGCGCCGGAGGAGGCGGGAGGGAGATCTCGCGCCCCAGCGGCGCGAGGAACTTCTCGACGACCACCACGTCACGCCACTGACCGTCGAGCTTCGCGTGGCGGTGATGAACGCCAACGTCGCGGAAGCCGAGGGCCGCAACCAGCATGCGACTCGCGTCGTTGTCGACGAAGACGCGCGAGACCAGCTTCCACGCGCCTGCGGTCCGCGCCTGGGTCACGAGCTCGCGCATGGCGAGCAGACCGGCGCCGCGGCGGCGGTGGACGAAGTCCGTGTAGACCGCGAATTCGAAGACGCCGTCGTAGCACTCGCGCGCGCTGTAGGCCGAGCAACGCGCGAAGCCGATGACGCCGTCGGCCTCGTCCTCGACGACCACGATCGGATGCCGCCCGTCGAACCACGCGAGGATGTCTTCGTCCGACCGAAGCGTGGTTTCGAAGGTGGCGCTGCGCTCCTCGATCCCCTGGTTGTAGATCGCGGCGATCGCGGGAGCGTCGTCGGGGGTTGCGAGGCGAGCGCGCATCGACAGCTCAGTTGTACCCTAAGCACGGCCGGCCGAGCGCTCGCCGAAAGTGCTGCGCGGCGCTCAGTCGCGCTGCGGCGTGCAGTGGAAGCGCGCGGGCACGCGGGCGTCGATCGTGACCTCGTCGTCGACGGCGACTGCGCGGTCCCCTCGAGGCCCGAGCCGATGAGGCGCGGCGGCCTTCGCCCCACGACAGTCGACGCGCAGCTTCACGACCTCGTCGCCTTCCTCGATGACGGTGAGCCGCGCGGGGATCGCCCCCGGTGGAAGTGAGAGACCGCTGAGCCTGATGCCGTAGAACGCGTTCGCGAGCGAGAGCCCGGGCGTCCTCGTGTCGGAGACCCACTCGCGCGTTCCCCACGTGGTGTTCACGAGGAGCCCCTTGTCGCCGTGACCGACGACGAGCACGAAGTGATCGAGTCCCCACTCGGGATGCGCCGTGGGGAGGATCTTCACCCCCGCGAGCACGGGATCTCCCTCCTCGAGCGCCGCGCGCACCCAGCGCGCGAACGCGTCGAAGCCGCGACGTGACGCGTAGAAGGTGTGACGAACGCCGAGCTCGGTGAGCGCCACGGGAATGTCGGGCGAGTAGAGATCGGGATGCGACGGCCTCCCCGCCGCGTTGATGAGGCGCTGCGGAGCCCATGCGCCGAGGTGAAGAAGCCCCTCCTGGATCGCCGTCTCGCCGCACCAGCCCGCCTTCGGCGCTTCGCGCGCCTGAGCGCGCGCGGGGATCGCCAAGACGAGCTTCGCGTCCCGTTCGAGACCGCCGGCGTCGGACGCCGCTGCCGGAGGCGGAAGCGCCGGCCGAGGCTCCGGAACCTCGGGGATCGACCCCACGCGCCTCTCGCCCCGCGTACACCCGGCGAAGAGACCGACGACGAAAAGCGCCCACCGCGTCATGTCAGGACCTCGCGTCAGCCGCCGAAACTGTGACGAGGCTACCGTTGCGCGAGCGCGGTCGCGTGGTTACTTGAGCGTCTCCGATGAAGGAGATGCTCATGAAGCTCACCATCGTCCCCCGCGCGTGACGCTGTCACGCGGAGGCACCGTCACGCGCTCTCGAGTGGCCCCCTTCATGCGGGCGACCTTGGGGTGACAATGAAAGCCGCGGGCCCAGGTCGCCCGCTCCGCGCCATCGATCCGATGCGGCGTGAGCGGTCCCATGAGCAAGAAAGCAAAGTCCGAGGCGAAGAAGCGCCGAAGGGCGAAGAAGCGAGCCCAGAAAGCCGCGCAGAGGGCCCTGTACGAGAGCCGCAAGCGCGAAGGACAGAACACGAAGAGCAAGCGCGTGCGCCTCAAGGCGAAGCGAGCGAGGCGGATCCGCCTCGTGCGGCATCGCCTCGGGTCGTGCGGAAACGTCGGGTGCAAGGAGTGCAATCCCATCCCCGAAAACGTCGCCCCACGCTCGCGATCGCGAGCGTGAGGAGGCTTCGCCGGAGCGGCGGCGCGTCGGTCTCGACGCGCTGCCGCGCCGCTTGCACTCCGCGCGGAACCGTGGACCATGCGCGTCATGCTCCGCCACGTCGCGCTCGTCACCTCACTGCTCGCCGTCGCCTGCGGCGCGAGCCGCCCCACGCCGGTGTCTTCGGCGTCCCAACCTGGATACGCGATGAAGTACGCCGACGCCGTCGCCGGCACCACCAAGACCATCGGCGAACGGCAGACCGACGCGAAGCAGATCACGAGCGGCTTCGGCGCCCGCGTCGACGAGCTCAAGAAGCCCGACTGGGCGCGCGTCGAGACCGTCGTGGAGAGGGCCGACGAGTCCGGCCGGAGCGCCGGCTACGGCGAGGCCCGCGCCGAGTGGGGCGCCGTGCACCGCTTCTGGACCGAGGAGCGTGAGACCATCGGCGGCAAGGTCGCGGGCGGCGTCGACTACACCGCAAAGGAGAAGGGCTGCAACGCCGAGCTGGGCGGCGCCGCCGCCTATGCGCTGAAGGACGCCGTCGACAAGCAGCAAGAGAAGCGCCTCCGCGCCAAGAACGAGGCGTTCGTCGTCATCGAGCGCTACGCGACCGTGCTCGGCAAGGAGAACACCAAGGTCCTCGAGAAGCTCGCCGACGACGTGGCCCGCGCGAGCTGGATCGTCAACGTCGATCTGCCCGAAGAGCGCGAGAGGCTCAAGGCGCGTGTCGCCGAGAAGAGCAGCGTCGGCAAGACACTCGACGGGATCGTCGAAGACGAGAAGGCCTTCCAGGCCGAGCCCGGCAGGACCGACGCCGACAAGAAGGCGTCCGAGGAGCGCATCGCGGCCGCGACGAAGCAACGCGCCGAGGTCGACAAGGCCGCCGCCCAGGCCGACGAAGCACTCCAGCGCCTCGATGCGCAGATCGAAGACGCGAAGAAGGATTACGCCGCGGCGCTCGAGGCCCTCAAGGCGAAGATCGCCGAGAAGAAGAAGACCGCGGACAAATCCTGAACTATCGTCATGGAGCCGCGATGAAGCCCCCCGACGGCGAACAGCCCGATCCGGACGCGACGCTCACCATCGACGTCAGCGAGGTCACGGCGTTCCCGACCGAGCCGGAGCCGCGACGATCGCGAGCGACGCCGCCGCCGCTGCCGCCGGACGCCTCGATGCCACCGACGGCGTCGTTCGCGCCCCAGCCGTCGGCGGCGCCGCCCCCACCGCGAAGCCCGGTCGCGTACGTCGCGATCCTCGTCGGCGCGTTCGTCGCCGCGATCGCCGGCGGATGGTTCTTCTCCCAGCGAAGCGCGCCTCCGCCGCCGGCGACGCCCACGGCGGCGCCCGCGAGCGCGTCCGCTTCGGCGGCGCCGCCGGTGATCACCATCCCGACCGTCGAGATGGGCAACGAGTAGCGCCGGCCGCGCCTGCCGATCGACATCGTGAACGACGGTTCGCGTTCGTAGGTGTGCATCGCGCGGCGGCGTTCGTCGAACGCGACCGCGCCGATGGCATCGGAAGCGCCAGGTCGGCGCAACGACCGTCGCGTATCCCTCGAGAATCCCCGCTCGAACGGGCGCGCGAAGCTCGCGCGAGGCGTGGCTCGCTTGTTGCTGAACTCGTCGAGCACATGCGCCTAGCCGTCGCTTCTCTGCTCTTGGTCTCCTCGCTCTCCGCCTGCAGCCTCCAGCTCGAACCTACCCCAGAGCCCTACCCCGCTCCGGCCTCCCCCGGGCCCGCTCCCGCGCCGCCGAACACGCCGACGCTCGCGTCACCGCAGCCCGCGCCGGCGCCGACCGACGACGGCGTGCTCGCCGAGGTCGTCTACGTGTCGATGCGCGACACGTTGAACCAGCGCTGGTTCTGCACCGGCACGCTCGTTTCGAAGAGCACCGTGGTGACCGCGGCGCACTGCCTCGATACGTCGAGGTTCGTGAGCTACGAGATCGTGGCGCCGCTCGCCGCCGGCGCGCCCAAGGTCTCGGCGTCGCAGCCCAAGGTCTTCGGCGGCCCGTTCGACGACGTCGCCAACCCCGACGTCGGCATCCTCACGCTCGACAAACCGATCGTGCTGCCGCGCTACGCCGAGCTCACCGACGTCGTCGCCCGGATCGACGCGGGCGAGGCGCTGACGGTCGCCGCGGTCATCCGCACCGCCGAGCGGCCCGACGCGCCGCTGCACGTGTCACCGCAGATGCCGCTCTCCTCCACCGTCGAGTACGGCTACGAGCACGGGTTCGGAACGCCGATGTTCTCGAAGGGCGGCGACTCCGGCGCCGGGCTGTTCCTCGTCGAGAACGGCAAGCCGACCCACAAGCTCGTCGGCGTCGCGCGCCAGCCCGAGCCCGCGCGCGATCTCGATCACTTCACGCGCGTCGACGCGCCGTTCATGGCGTGGTTCGCGGAGAACACGTCGCGCCGCCCCTGACCTCGAGCGACGCTCGTCGCGCCGAGATCAGAGCGCCGCCGCGAACGCTCGGCCGAACTCGAGCGGCGACGGACGATCGGCGGGCGAGCGCGTGGTCGCCGCGCGGAGGAGCTTGGCGATCGCCGCGGGGTACGCGCGCAGGCGCTCGGCGTCCTCGAAGGGATCGCGGCGCATGTGCGCGATGATCCGATCGCGCGCGTTCTCGACCTCGTCGAAGAACGCGCGCCCCGTCGTCACGTTGTAGATGGTGCCGGCGAGCGCGTAGATGTCGGAGCGCGGATCGAGCTCGACGGGATCGAGCACCTGCTCCGGCGCGATGTAGCCCGCCGTGCCCGCGACGAATCGACCGCCGACCTCGGGCGGGACGCGGATCGCGCGCACCATGCCGAAGTCGATGACGACGGTGGCGAGCGGCATCGCGTGCGCCGGATCGCGATGCTTCGCCGGATCGAAGCGCTCGCCCCCGGCGAGCGGGAGGCGCAGCCACAGGTTCGCCGGCTTGATGTCGCGGTGCACGAGGCCCGCGTTGTGGAGCGCGGCGAGGCCTGCGCACGACTCGAGCACGACCTGCCGCAGCTCGAAGAGCGACATCGGGCGGGCCTCCGCGTACTGCTTGAGATCCGCGCCGATGAGGTACTCGAGCACGAGGTAGGGCACCTCGCGGATGACGCCGCGATCGATGATGTTGGCGACGTTCGGGTGATAGAGCCCGGCGAGCGCCTTCGCCTCCTCGACGAACGACGCGAGGATGCCCGCGCGCTCGGTCTCGCTAGCGTTGGCGAGCGCGTCGGCCTTCGGGATCTTCAAGACGAAGAAGCGATCGGCGCCGGGCTTGCGCACGAGCCACACCTTGCCGATACCGCCCTCGCCGAGCGGCTTGACGAGCTCGTAGCCCTCGACGACCTGCGGCTCCTTCTTCGTCTTCGGCGGCGGAGGTGGCGTGCGGCGGATCGCGGCGCGCACCGCCGCCTCGAGGAGCGCGGACGCGACGGGACCGAGCGAGGCGAACCACACGTCGAGCATCGAGAGCTCGCGCGATCGAATCGCGCGCGCGACGAGCGCGGAGACGCGCGGCGCGTTCTCCGTCGCGCTGCGCGACAGCGAGTCTTCCATCGTCTGCTCGTTGGCGGGATGGAGCGCCTTGACGGGATTGGCGAGCGCGCCGTGGAGCCGATCGCCCGCGAGGACGAGCTCGAGGCACATCGCTTCGAGCTCCTGCTTCGGGCCCGCGGCCGACTTGAACGCCGTGAGCGCACGCGCGAGGCCCGCGAGCGCGTGCGCGAGCTCGGTGTCGCCGGCGTGGAGCGCGGAGAGCGCCTCTTCGGCGGCCGGCCCCCACTGACCGTCTTCCGAGCCCGACGACACCGCGGTGCGGAGCGCCTCGGCGCGCTCGCAGCACTGCGCGAGCGCGCTGTCGGCCATCATCGGCAGCGCCGTGCCGAGCTTCTGGAGCATCGTCGGTCGATCGATCACGAGCGCCCACCACGCGGCGAAGGGCCCGAGCCACTCGACGTCGTCGACCTCGCCGAGCGCGGTGCCACGCGTCGTGTCGACGAGCCTCCAGAACAGCGTGCTCAGCGCGCCCTCGAGCGACTGCGGGAGCTCGCGCGAGCCGTCGGCGAGGCCCTCGAGCTTGCGGAGCCAGAGGCACGTCTCGTACACCGTGGGTCCTCGCCCCGGGCCGAGATCGCTGTCTTCGCCGCACGCGTCGAGCGCGTACCCGCCGAGACGGATGGCGAGCACCTCGAGCGGCTGATCGTCTCGATCGTTGCCCTCGGTCTGGCGGCGCTCCTTCACGAGATCGAGGATCTCCGACGGCGCGCGGGCGAGGCTCTTCCAGGTCTCTTCGAGGTTCGGCTCTTCGATGGGCTCGACGCCGGGGCGCGTCGCGAGGAGCGGCCCCCAGAGCCTGAGCGCGAACGCGCGCGCGCACCCTTCGAGCGCGTTGATCGCGGCGGCGCGGAGGCGGAGCCTCCCGCTGCCGAGCGCGACGCGGCGCGCCTCGGCGAACGTCGGCGCGAGCGTCGTCGCGAAGCGCGCCGCGCGAGCGTCGGCTTCTTCGTCGTCGTACTGCGCCGCGATGCGCATGAGGTTCTCGAGACCGAGCTCGAGATCGAGCGGATCGCGCTCGGCGCTGTCGACCGTATCGGTCACCGCGATGACCTCGATCCAGCGACGTCGCTCGTCGAGCGACGCCGGGCGCGCGACGCGTGCCATCTCACGAAGCGCACGCAGAGGCCTCTCGATCTCCTCGTCTTGAAGGCCCCGGCGCCACAGCGTGGCGAGGCCGCGAGCGAGCGCGCGCGCGGCGATCGCTCCGCCCTCCCCCGCGAGGATGCGCGTCGCGAGCCGATCCCAGAGATCGCGACGCTCGAAGAACAGATACGGCGTCGCCGCCGCGATCGCGGCGAGGCCCCACGCCTCTTCGGTCGGCGAGTCGAGCAGCGCGATGAGCTGCGCGGCGAGGAGGAACTGGAGGCGCTGTTTCGGGAGCGACGCGACAGCGGTCATGGCGCGCTGGCGCAGCACGCGAGACTCGCCCATGACCCAGTCGAGGAGCGTTCCTTCGAGCTGATCGAGCGGCCCCGTCAAGCGGCCGAGCGCGCGCGCCGCGTGCACCCAGACGAGCGGCTCGGGGTGCAGGAGCAGCGGCTGCAGCACTTGCAGCGTGCGCCCGACGAGCTCGGGATCGGTCGCCGGCGGCATCCCACAGACGCTCACCTCGAGGCAGCGCGCGGCGAGCACGCGACCGCGCAGCGCGCCGCGCGCGGGCCCGCGGATCATCTCTTCGAACGTGTCGGGCGCGCCCCAGAGCCAGCGGCCGAGATCCGGCACCTCGAGCGCGCTCGCGCCGGCCTCCCAGATCAGGATCTCGAGGCGCGCGCGCGCCTCGGCGTTGGTCGACGACGCGAGCTGCGCGCCCTCGCCGAGGAGCGGCGCGCACGCGAGCGCGTCGTTCATCGGCCCTTCGACGACGCGCTCGCGCGCCACGGCGAGCGCCCGATCGCGGAGCCGAGGCTCGGCGGCCGCCGCGGCGAGGAGCTTCGCGACGTCGGCGTCCCGGCGCCACGTCGTCGCCGCGCACCACGTGAGCAGCGCGCCGCCGTCGTCGCCCGCGAAGAGCGCGCCGAGCGCCGTCGCGCCGTCGGCCGATCGCGTGAGCGGCGGAAGCTCCGCCCCCAGCGTGTCGACCGCCGCGCGCAGATCGCCCTCGAGCTCGCTCTCGCCGCGCACGCCCGCCCGCCACCGCGCTCGGAGCGCGGTCTCGAGATCGGGACGTGAGGCGAGAGCCGTCGTGATTGTCGAGAGCGCGTCTCGAACCTGGGAGGGAACCATGCGCGTCACGCCCAGGATACTCGAAGAAGTCCTAGAAGAAGTGCTGGAGGGTATAAACGACGCGATCGGGCTCGAAAGCGTAGGTGAGGATCGACCCGTAGATGGCGCCGGAGAAATGCGCGTCGTGGTTGATGCCGTCGCGCGAGCGCCACGAGTGGTAGGCGCTGTACGCGACGTAGCCCAGGGCATAGACGTACCCGGGGATCGGGATGGGCAAGAAGAGGAGGCTCAGCTTCAGCCCGGGATGAAGGAGGATCGCGCTGAACGTCACCGCCGCGACCGCGCCCGACGCGCCGAGCGAGCCGTAGCGCGCGTTCTTCATCTGACGAAGCGTGGTCGGGATGAACGCGACGACCACCGCGCTCACGTACAAGACGAGGAACCGGACGTCGCCGAGCGCGCGCTCCACTTGATGGGCGAAGAAGTAGAGCGTGAACATGTTGAAGAGCAGGTGGGTCGTGTCGGCGTGGACCCAGCCCGCGGTGAGCAGGCGATGGAAGTGGTAGCGCTCGCGCACGTACACGGGGATCAGGATCAGCGCCGTCTTGAGCGGCTTGATGATCCAGCCGAGGACGCTCACGACCACGACGGACGCGATCAAGAGGACGGGTACGGTGAGCTCGGTCGGCGCTTGCACGACGTTCAGCCCTGAGCGATGAGCGCCTTGAGCGCGACGCGGTCGGGATCGAGCAGCTGCTTCACGAGATCCTTGTTCACGTCGGCGACGATGATCTCGCCGACCTCGTCGTTGACCGCGCTGAAGAGGCCGCGCGCCTTCATGCGATCGGTCTGGCGATGGTTGTCGTCGGTCGGCGTGAGGTAGTGCACCGACTCGATCTTGTAGCGGTGGATCAAGAAGAGCTGCGCGAGCGTCATGAGGCGCTTGCGCCTGAGCCCGAGATCGAAGGTGTTCTGGTTGCGGATCGAGAGGATGTTGCGATCGCGGCGATCCTGGATCTTCTCGAAGATCACGTTCGCCGACTTCTGGCCGTCGGCCGACACGATGCTCAGCTCGAGCAGCTCCGAGCCCGAGCTGTGCGGCTTGAGGCCGACCTTCAGCTTGCCGGCGACGCCGTGGTGCGCGCGCCAGAGGTCGAGCCACTCCTCGAGGAGCTTCGGCGGGACCTCGGTCTGCACGACGTGCTGGAACTGCGTGGAGCCCTTGCCCATCGCCTTGGTCGTCGCCGTCCGCCCCGAGAGGGCCATCAAGCCGGCGTCGGCGCGCGGTCCGCCGACGAGCGTCTGCGGCGTGCGGTACGGCGACTCGAGGAGGCGGAAGCGGCGCTGGAGGCGCGCGAGCGCGAGCATCCCGTCTTCGCGGAGCGCGCCGCCGAACTCTTCGGCGGCGAGGCCGTCGATCTGGTGGCCGCCGTACGTGATGAAGTTGAAGACGAACCCGAGCTTGCCGAGCTCCTCGGGGAAGCGACGCATCTCTTCGTCGCTGAGGCCCGTCGTGTCCCAGTTGAACGACGGCGAGAGGTTGTACGCGAGCATCTGGTTCGGGAACTTCGCGTGGATCGCGTCGGCGAAGATCTTGGCGTCGTGGAGATCGGCCGTCTTCGTCTCCATCCACAGGATGTCGGCGTACGGCGCCGCGGCGAGCGACTTCGCGACCGCGTAGTCGATGCCTCCGCGCACCTGGTAGTAGCCGTCGGGCGTCTTCGCGTGCTCGCAGTCCCACTCGACGTGCACGCCCATCGCGCGGGCTCGCTCCTTGATCGTGTAGAACGACGCGCGGAGCGCGAAGGCGAGCCACTCCTCTTCCGTCATGGGGAACTGGACGCCTTCGCCCGCGAGGAAGCGCATCACGTCGGCGACCGCTTCGCCGTACGTCTTGACGTTCGCCTCGGCCTGCCAGACGTCGACGAAGCGATCGAACACCTTGTCGAGCGCGGCGTCGACCGCGACCCGGCCGCCCTTCTCGTACTCCTCGAGCGCCTCCTCGAGGAGCTTGCCGAGCCCCATGGAGTCGAGCCACGCCTCCGCGGCGGCGTACTCTTCTTCGCCCGTCGCGTAGAGCTCGTGGCCGCTGAGCTCCTCGATGCCGCGGCGGTGGAAGCGCCGGAGGATCGCGAGGAAGGCGACCTTGAAGCTCGGCACGTCGACGTTCGTCGCGCCGAGGATGAACGGCTGATCGCGCTCGTCGCTCCGGCCGTCGAGGAGCGTCGCCGACTCCGCGTCGGTGCGCGCGACGATGATGCCCGGCACCTGCATGATGTCGAGCTGGAAGCGCGCCGCGCTGAGGCGCTTGATCTGCTCGTCTTCGGAGACGAGCACCTTGCCGCCCTGGTGACCGCACTTCTTCACGCCGGGCTTCTGATCCTCGATGTGATAGCCGGGGACGCCCGCCTCGACGAAGCGACGAACGAGGTTGCGAACGTGCGCGTCGCCGCCGTGCCCGGTGTCGGCGTCCGCGATGATGAACGGACGGAAGTCGACCGACGCGGTCTGCTTGCGCTGCTCTTCGGTCATGCGCGCGCGCGCGTGGAACTGGTTCCTGTCGGCGGTGAGGAGGGCGCGGACGATCGGCGCGGCCTCGTCGGGCACCTGGCTGAGCGGGTAGCTCGCGAGATCCGGTCCGGGATCCTCGTGCACCGATCCCTTCGCGCTCGTCGCCCAGCCGCCGAGGTAGATCGCCTCGATGCCCGTGCGCTTCATCGCCACGGCGTGACCGGGCGAATAGGGCCCGAACGTCGTGATGCACTTCTTCTGCTCGAAGAGCTCGCGCAGCCGCGCATGGAAGGCCGCAGCGGCCTCGCGCGCCACGGTGTAGTCGGCGCGGATCGTCCCGCGCTGCTCGACGACCTCGCGCGCCGTGTGGAGGCGCCTCAGGCCGGCGAAGCGGGGGCTCTCGAACCACCGACGCATGTCGGCGACTTCTTGGTCGAAGTTCCTCATCGCCGGCCATCCTACGAGACCGCGCGCTCGTTCCCGGGAACATTTCGCGGGGCGCGCTGTCGGCCCCCGAAGCATGAAGAGACGTGGGGCCCGGCCCGTCGAAGTCGAAATCGCGACGGCGCGGTGCGCGACATGTCGGGTCTTCACCCCGCTCTCGGAGATCGTCCACGCGCCCTGGGGAACGACGCACTGCCTCGGGTGCGGGGTGCCGAGCGTCGTGTCGCTCGATCTCGACGACGCGACGGAACGCGCCCTCCGCGCGCGACCGTTCGAAAGGGCGACGCGCGTGGTCGCGGGCGCCATGCTCTGCACGGTCGCCTTCTCCTGGCTCGCGGCGTTCGCGAGCCAGCTCTAGCCCGGCAGCGTCTGCGTGAGCTTGCCGAGGTAGTCGCGCTTGCCGATCGTCACGCCGTTGTGGCGGAGGATCGCGTAGACGTGCGCGAGGTGGAAGAAGAAGTTCGGGAGGGCGTGCTCGACGAAGTAGTCGGCGCCCGTCATCGTCTTGCCTTCCCATCGCGGCTGCGTGATCGAGCGCGTCGCGGCGCCGTCGAAGTCCTTCTCCGCCAAGGTGTCGAGCCAGGCGACGACCGACTTCACGCGCGCGCGGAGCTCGTCGATCGTCTGCTCGGTGTCGGCTTGCACGGGCGCCTCCTTGCCCGTGAGGCGCGCGGCGGCGAGCTTCGCGGTGTCGCAGGTGAGCTGCACCTGACGCGCGAACGGGAACTGGTCGGGCGCGAGCCGGAAGCCGACGAGCACGTTGGGATCGAACGACTTGGCCTGCCCGTGCGCGACGAGCGCGTCGAACCACTTGTCGAGCTGCCCGAGCTGCTTCTTCATCTGGCCGAACGTCTTGAAGTACATGCGCGGCATCCTACTCCGTGCGGAGGATCACGTGAAACCCGAAGTCGGTCTCGACGACGTGGCTGACTTCTCCCGCCGCGAGCTCGAAGGCCGCGTCGGCGAAGGGCGGCACGACGTCGGTGCGCGCGATCGCGCCGAGTGAGCCTTCGCGCGTCGCGGCGCCCGGCTCTTCGCTGTACTCCTTGACGACGTCGGCGAACGACGCGCCTCCTTCGAGCTTCGCGCGCGCCTCCTCTGCGCGAAGGCACGCTTCTTCGCGCGTGCGCGTCACGGTCGCGGGCGCCTTCTTCGCGCCGGCGTACTTCACGAGGACGTGCTTCGCGCCGATCTTCGACGGCTCGTCGGCCCTTCGCTCTCGCTTCGCGCCGGCGATCGCGAGGCACTTCTCCGCCGGGCCGTCGCTCGAAGGGCTCGGCGCCAGAGGCGCCGGCGCCGCTCCGCCGCACGCGACCAACGTCAGGAAGACCAAGCTGCACGCGCGCTTCATGGAGCGCGACGTTAACCGAACCTCACGAGCACGTGCCAGAGCTGCTTGATGTGCTGCCACGTCTCCTCCGGCGTCGCCCAGTCGGACCAAGCGGACGGATCGCGGTGGAGGGAGGCCGCCGCGCGCCCGAGCGCCGCGGCGTCGAGGCGACCCGGCACCGAGGCGAACGCGGCCTCGATCCGGCGCGCGAGCGGCGCCATGCGCGGCCCGCGAAAGTCGTCCGGGACCTCCGCGGGCGAGAGGGCGAAGCCCGGATGCCGCCGCAAGGAGATGCGATGACGCGACGCGAGCGCCTCGAGCGCGTCGCCGATCTCGGTTCCGGTGAACGACGGATCGACGACGATCGCCTCGACGTCCCTCGCGAGATCCACGTCGGAATGCACCTGCGCTTCGATGTACGCGTCGAGCGCGCGTCCGACGGTGGGAGCGGGCGGATTCGCCAGCCGCGCGACGAGCGCCGGCACGTCGAGGTTCGTCACGCCGAGCGCCTCTCGCTTCGCGTCGACCGCTTCGAAGAGCGCCGCGACGACGGGCTCGAGCACGTCGATCGTGCCGACGTGCGCAGGGCCTTCGTGGCTGTCGCCCCACGTGAACGTGCAGCGCGAGGCGATCTCGCGACGGAGCTCGAGGAAGCAGGAGCCGAACCGCGGGCTGCCGCCGTCGGCGTGGCCCATGACGTTGAGCGCGCCGTACTTCGGCCGCTCGCTCACGCCGACGCCGCCCGCGTGGTAGGCGCCGCCGAAGAGCGTCCGCTCCCAGCGGTCGCGATCGCCGCCGGCGAACGCGGTCGGGCTGCCGTTCGTCACGCCGGTCTCGAACTGGCTCTTGTATCGACCCTCTCTCACGAGCCCCTCGGCCACGGAGACGCCGTCGCGCCGCAGCCTGTCGGGATGAAAGCTCAACGTCACCCGCGCCCCGTCGAGGAGGAGCTCCGGCGACACCCGTCGCGCTTCCCCCGCCCGAGCAAAGATCGCCGCGAGCACCCCGCGCGCCGCCGGAAGCGCCCCCTCCGCCCGCCTCCGCACGCAAGCGACCGCTGCCACCTGAGCCGGCGACCCCATCTCTCTTCTTAGCGCGACCACCAAGCCAAGGCCCCCGATCCCGGTCCCCCGTCCCGTGTTCTGTATTCCATATTCGTCCTTTTCTCCCCGAGTAAGCTTTCGCCCATGCCGCTGGACGCGTCGGTTCCGGTCATCGTCGCCCGCGCGATCATCGCGGCCGCCGAGAACCGCGGCGTCTCCGCCGAAGCCCTCGCGCGCGCCGCCGAGTTCGATCTCGAGCTGCTCGACGACGCCGACGCGCGCGCGCCCGCCGAGAAAATGCTCCGCATGTGGGAGGTCGCGGGCGCGCTGACCGGCGACGACTCCTTCGGCCTCTTCGTCGGGCGCACCTCGCACACGAGCGGCATGCCCCTCGCCGGCAGGCTCATCGCCGCGAGCCCCACGCTCGGCGAAGGCCTCGCGCGCATCATGGCGTACTACCGCGTCTTCAACGACGTCCACCCGGCGTCGGTCGACGTCGAGGGCGACGACGTCGTCGTGCGCGTCCTCACCAAGGCGATCCCGATCGCGCTGCCGCGCCACGCCATCGAGTTCGCGTTCGCGTGGTTCGTCGGCGTCGCGAGCCTCGCGGTGGGAGAAGAAGTGAAGCTCGGCGCGGTGACCTTCGAGCACCCGCCTCCGCGAAGCCCCGGCGATCACGAAGCGATCTTCGGCTGCCCCGTCACGTTCGACGGCCCCGAGACGTCGTTTCGCGCGCCGCGCGAGCTCTTCGAACGCGCCAACGCCGCGCCCGATCCGTACCTCGTCGAGCTGCTCGAGAGTCACGCGAAGGTGCTCGTCGACAAGCTGCCCGCGCGCGCGAGCCAGGCGGCGCGCGTGCGCGCCGTGGTGACCGAGCTCTTGCAGCGCGGCGACGCGAACATCGACTTCGCCGCCGAGGCGCTCCACCTCAGCCCGCGCACGCTCCAACGCAAGCTCCGCGAAGAAGGCACGTCGTTCAGCGATCTCGTCGACGAGACGCGGTGCGAGCTCGCCAAGCAGCACCTCCGCGACCGGGCCCACTCGATCGCGCAGATCGCGCTGCTCGTCGGGTTCTCAGACCAGAGCACGTTCCATCGCGCGTTCGTCCGCTGGACGGGCACGACGCCCGGCGACTTCCGGCGCGGCGGCGCGCGACGCTGAAGCGCCGCAGAGGCGACAGCGCGGCTCGCGCGCCCATCGCGCCATCGGGCCGACCGACGTCGCGCACGCGAACCAGCACGGGACGAGCAACAGGTTCAGCGGCAGGAGGATCGCGAAGCACGCCCCCAGCAAGAGGAGCGGGATCCAGAGCGCCACGACCGCCGCCCACCTCGCTCGACTCGGCGCGACCACCGAGCCTTGGCCCCCACACTTTCCACACGAGCACGCGCTGCGTTCCACGGCGTCACCTCCACGATGACTCGGTAGGGCCGCGCGCCCAGGGGAATTGGCACCTCACGCCACCCCGCTTGGCCACCGGCGCCATTCGCGCGCGCCCGCGGCTCCCCAACGGCGGCCCCCGGGTCTATGCTCCGCCCGCGGAGGAACACGTGAGCAATCCCTTTCTCGAACCGCAGCCCGAGCCCGTACGCGTCATCGAGCAGATCCCGGTCGCCGGCTCGTCGGATCTTCCTCCCCAGATCATCGCGTCGGAGAAGATCCCGACGCCGCCGCACCTGCTCGTCTCGCGCGCGCTCGCGCGCGGCGGCATGGGCCACGTCCATCCGTGCACCGATCGCAACCTGCTCCGCCAGGTCGCGATGAAGCGCCTCGACAAGAGCTACGCGAGCCAGCCCTTCTATCGCGACGCGTTCATCGCCGAAGGCCAGATGACCGGCCAGCTCGAGCACCCGAACATCGTTCCGGTCCACGAGCTCGCGATCGACGAGAGCGGCATTCCCTACTTCACGATGAAGCTCGTTCAGGGGATCTCGTTCACCGACTGGCTGCGCCGGCGGCCGCCGGGTTCGGTCGAGCGCATCGAGGACGGCATCGAGATCCTGCTCAAGGTCTGCGACGCGCTCGCGTACGCGCATCATCGCGGCGTCGTGCACCGCGATCTCAAGCCGGCCAACATCATGGTCGGCGACTTCGGGCAGGTGTACTTGATGGACTGGGGGCTCGCGAAGCTCGTCGGCTCGCAGCCCGCGTCGGGGCGCGGCGCGCTCATGAACGCGCCCGGCCCCGTCGGCACACCCGACTACATGGCGCCGGAGCAGGCGCGGGGCAACCCCGACGACGTCGACGCGCGATCCGACGTCTTCGGCGTCGGTGCGCTCCTCTTCGAGGTGCTCTCCGGCCAGGGCCCGTACGGCAGGCTCGATCTCGACAACAAGATCGTCCTCGAGCGCGCGGCCAAGGGCGCGGTCGCGTCGATCGACGCGGCGGCCGAGCCCTACGGCATCGCCAAGCGCATCCGCGCCATCGCCGAGCGCGCGACGCAGGCCGAGCCGGCGAAGCGCTTCGCCTCGATCACCGAGCTCCAAGACGCGATGCGCGCGTTCCTCCACGGAGGGCTTCACCTCCCACGCAAGACCTTCCAACCGGGGGAGCTCATCGTCCGCGAGGGCGAGAAGGGCGACGCCGCGTACATGATCATCGGCGGCAAGTGCCGCGCGTACCGCACCGTCGAAGGCGCCGAGGAGACGCTCTCGGTGATGGAGCCCGGCGACGCCTTCGGCGAGATGGCGCTCATCTTGTACGAGCCGCGCGCGGCGAGCGTCGTCGCCATCGACACCGTCACCGTGGTCGTCCTCGATCAGGCGACGATGAACGAAGGCCTCGGCCTGTCGGGATGGACCGGAGCGCTCGTTCGCGCGCTGGCGCAGCGCTTCGCCGATCTCGAGCAGATGGTGCGCACCTCGGGCTTGCGGCGCCACAGCCAGAATCCCTGAGGCGCAGCCCGGATCAAGGCAAGACGCGGATGACGCCGTTCGCGCCGGGAGACGTGCTCTGGCACGCGGGGTTGAAGCTCGCGACCGTCGACTCGCCCCACGTCAGCGCGTAGTCGCCCGGAGGCGTGCCGGGCTTGATGCGGATCGCGAGCGTGTCGGCCTTGCCCGCGGGGATCGCGTCCGGACATCCACCGAGCGCGCCTTCGCCGAACGCGTTCCACACGATCTGATCGGGGCTGCCCGGCGTGACGTTGGTCGCGACCATGCGCGTTCGACACGCCACGTGCTCGCCTTCGTTCGTGAGCTCGAAGCGGCCGAGATCGAGATCGATGCGCCCGCCGACCTCGCCGGCGGCGGTGCAGCCCGACGATCCGAGGAGCACGAGATCGACCTGCACGACGTCGCCCGCGCGACCTTCGACCCTCTCGATGCATGCCTTCGGCTCGGGGAAGGTCCCCGTGCAGTGCTTGGCGATCGGCTGCGGCGCCGGCGGCGCGCTGGCCTCGTTGCCCGCGTCGGGCGCCGCGACGTCGCCGTCGGCGCCCGCGTCGACCGCGGCCGCGGGCGCGTTCTGTTCGACGGGCTCCGCGGGCGCGAGATCGCCGTCGGGTCCGGGCGCGGCGCCGCCGCACGCCACGAGGGCGAAGAGAGAGGAGAGCGCGAGTGCGAGAGACTTGGTGTGAGCCATGATGGCGAAGGGAGGAGCACTCGGCGTGCCACGCGATCGCGATCGCAGAATCACACGACGAGCGCGCGCCTCGTCGCCGGTTCGGGTGACGTCGCGCGGCGCGCTCGCGCGAGAGACGGCGGATACACGCGATACGTGCTCCGTTCAGGTGACGCTCACGCGAGCGCGAGATCGGCCGCCGTCGCGAGCGTCGCGCCGGTGCTCGACTCGATCTTCCACGCCGCGTGCTCTTCGCCGCGGACCGGTCCGCGATTGACGATGAAGACCGGGATGCCGCGCTCGACCGCGCGCCTCGAGAACCGATACCCGGAGTAGACCGCGAGCGACGTGCCCACGACGAGGAGCGCGCGAGCGTCGTCGACCATCGCGAACGCGCGATCGACGATCGGCCGCGCGACGTTGTGACCGAAGAAGACGACGTGGGGCTTGAGGACGCCGTCGCAGCGCGCGCAGCTCGGCACTTCGAAGCGCTCGATCCATTCGTCGGGCAGATCGGCGTCGCCGTCGGGCGCCATCGGCGCGTCGACGATGGCGGGGTTCGCCGCGCGCATCCGCGTCTGCACGCTCTCGCGGTCTTCGATCGCGGAGCAGACGAGACAGATGACCTCCGCGAGCGCGCCGTGGAGCTCGACGATGTTGCGGCTGCCGGCCGCGTGATGAAGGCGATCGACGTTCTGGGTGATGAGCCCGGTGACGCAGCCTCGCGCTTCGAGGCGCGCGAGCGCGTCGTGCGCCGCGCCCGGCCTCGCGAGCTTGAAGCGATCCCATCCGGTCATCGCGCGCGCCCAGTAGCGACGGCGAAGGCGCTCCGAGCGCACGAACTCCGGGCCCTGGATGGGGCGGCGCGGGCGCGCGAGCGCCTCGGGGCTGCGATAGTCGGGGATGCCCGACTCGGTGCTGACGCCCGCGCCCGTGAGCGCGACCACGCCGCCGAGGCGCAGCTCGGCCGAGAGCCGAGACAGCGCGTCCGTCACCTCGTGGCTCGCGACGTTCACGACGTGAGGATATCAGTCGCGCGCGCGCGTTCTCGGCTATTGAGAGGTCATGCAGAGCCGCGCGACCTTCGTTCTCTTGCTCTCGATCGCCGGGTGCGGCGGAGCGGACAAATTCGTCGAGCCGCCGAGGTTGCCCGATCCGGCGCCCACGGCCGCGCCTCCGGCCGCCCCGCTCGAGCCGACGAACGACGCGTTCCTCTACCTCGAAGAGGTCTCGGGCGAGAAGGCGCTCACCTTCGCGCGCGCGCACAACGCCGTCTCCGAGAAGCAGCTCACGGCCGACGCGAGCTTCGCCGCGCTCCAGGATCGGCTCTTCGCGATCTACAGCTCGAAGGATCGCATCCCGTTCCCCAGCATGCAGAACGACGCGCTCCGGAACTTCTGGACCGACGCGGAGCACCCGCGCGGCCTCTGGAGGCAGACGACGTTCGCCGACTACAAGAAGGCGACGCCCGCATGGACGACGCTCCTCGACGTCGACGCGCTCGGCAAGGCGGAGAACGAGAGCTTCGTCTATCACGGCGCCGCGTGCCTCTACCCGCTGCGGAAGAAGTGCCTCCTCAAGCTCTCGAAGGGCGGCGGCGACGCCGACGTCATGCGCGAGTTCGACGTCGACAAGAAGGCGTTCGTGCCGAACGGCTTCTCGCTGCCCGAGGCCAAGAGCCGCGTCGCGTGGAAGGACGACGACACGATCTTCGTCGCGACGGACTTCGGCACGGGCACGCTGACGAAGGCGGGCTACCCGCGCGTCGTGAAGGAGTGGAAGCGAGGGACGCCGCTGTCGTCGGCGACGCCGATCTTCGAAGTGAAAGACACCGACATCGCGGCGACGTGCAGCCGCGACTTCCGTCACGGTCGAAAGCGCGACTTCTGCCACCGCTCGATCGACTTCGAGCGCCACGAGACGTTCCTCGTCCGCGACGGAAAGCTCGTGAAGATCGACAAGCCCGAAGACGCCGACGCCGACGTCTGGGACGACGAGATCATCCTTCGCCTGCGAAGCGAGTGGATCACGGGCGCGCCTCCCGTCACCTACGAGAAGGGCGCCCTGCTCGCCGCGAGCTTCGAGGGCTTCCTCGCGGGCAAGCGCGACTTCCAGGTGCTCTTCGCGCCGACGCCGCATTCGTCCCTCGCCGACTGGGCGGGCACGAAGACGCGCCTCTACCTCGACGTGCTCACCGACGTGAAGAACCAGGTGAGCGTGTGGTCGCGCAAACCGGGAGACACCTCGAAGGCGCGCTGGAGCGGGAGCCCGATCAAGGAGTCGACCGCGTCGATCGACGTCACGCCGTTCGATCCGTTTCGATCCGACGACGTCTGGCTCACGCTCGAAGACTTCACCGTCCCCGCGTCGCTCGTGTTGTGGAGCCCGACGGGGAACAAGCGAGAGCTCGTGAAGCAGAACCCGAAGTTCTTCGACGCGAGCGACGTCGACGTGAAGCAGCACTTCGCGACGTCGAAGGACGGCACGAAGGTCCCGTACTTCGAAGTCGCGCGCCGGGATCGCGCGACGAGCGCGCCGACGATCCTCGACGCCTACGGCGGCTTCGAGATCTCGCTCTCCGCCGGATACAGCGGCGGCGTCGGCGCCGCCTGGCTCGAGCGCGGCGGCGTGTTCGTGCAGGCGAACCTCCGCGGCGGCGGCGAGTACGGGCCCGCGTGGCACGAAGCAGCCATGAAGCACAAACGCCAGAACGCCTACGACGACATGATCGCCGTCGCCGAAGATCTGGTGAAGCGCGGCGTGACGACGCCGAAGACGCTCGGCATCATGGGCGCGAGCAACGGCGGCCTGCTCACGAGCGTGATGCTGACGCAGCGGCCGGATCTCTTCGGCGCCGTCGTGAGCAAGGTGCCGCTCACCGACATGCAGCGCTTCCACAAGCTCCTCGCGGGCGCCTCGTGGATGAGCGAGTACGGCGACCCCGACAAGCCCGAAGACTGGAGCGCGCTCGCGAAGTACTCGCCGTTCCACAACGTCAAGCGCGGCGCCGCGTATCCGCCGATGTTCTTCACCACGTCGACGAAGGACGATCGCGTCCATCCCGCCCACGCGCGCAAGATGGTCGCGAAGCTCGAGTCGCTCGGGCACCAGCCGCTCTACTACGAGAACATCGAGGGCGGCCACGGCGGCGCGGCCGACATCAAGCAGCGCGCGTACGTCGACGCGCTCGTCTACACGTTCCTCGCCTCGCGCCTCGGCCTCTCCACGCCGGTCAAGCGGCCCTAACGACAGTACTGCGTCGGGCTCGGCGGGAGCGTGACGAAGAAGGGGTGCGTGCCGCTCACGGCGCCGACCATCGCGTCGAACGAGGCCTTGATCTGCGTCACGTATCGGTGGGCGTTGGCGTCGGTGCCCATGAGGGCGCCCACGCCGGCGACGTCGGGGATGACGCCCTTGCCGCCGTCCGGCCCCTTGAGGTGCGAGAGCAAGCCGGTCACGAGGTTGCCCGCGGTGCCCGTGCCCGCGCAGTACGGGTTCACGTAGGTCACCTTCGCCGGGTCGCCGTTGCCCGAAGCGAACACGTAGTAGTACCAGGCGCCGAGCGCGATGTTGCACGCGGGGCTCTGCATGAGCGACATGTTCGCGGTGGGCCCCGTGACCGCCCAGAACGCAGAGTCGCCTTGCTCGCTCGCGTGATCGGCGAAGCTCGCGGGGATGGTGCAGCCGATGCACGCCATGTCGTCGAGCGGCCCGCGCGTCGAGAAGTCGCGGACGGTCGAGCTGAACCGAACCTGGAGGTAGCCCACGGTCGGATCGTTGGCCGCCTGGCCGCCGATCATGCGCGAGCCGTAGCCGTCGCGGTTCACGAGCGCGGCGTCGTACGCCGACTCCTTCGAGATCGCCGAGACGAGGTGCGCCCAGCAGTGGTTCTGCGCGAAGCCGGCGACCTTCGGCGCGAAGACGAAGCACGTGCGGAGGATCGCGTCGATGACCGCTTCGCGCGCCGCGCCGGTCGGCTTCTGGTTCGGGAGCTTGTCGATGTAGCTGCCGACGATCGCGGCCGCGGCCGGATCGGCGACCGATCCGCCGCACGTCGAACCTCCGCCGGCGTCGACGCCTCCGCCGTCGACGCCGGGCCCTCCGCCGTCGACGCCGGCCCCACCGCCGTCGAGCGCGGGATCCGCCGGGGGATCGTCTCCCCCGCAACCGGCCGCGACGAAGCACGCGCCGGCCACGCCGAGCGCGACGAGAGAGAGCGCCGCCCCCGCCTTCATCCGCTCAGTCAATCATGTTTCGACTGCGCGCGCAGCCACGCCATGCCGTGGCTCATGAACGTCCAGTCGACCATGTGGCCTGCGCCGCGCTCCTCGACCTTGAAGGGCCACGGCCGCGCCTTGTTGAGATGCGCGAGCGAGCCGGCGAGGGCGCGCGAGTGCCCCGCGGTTTGCGGATCGGCCGCGGAGACGCCGACGAAGATCGGCCGGCGCCGCTGCGTTCCGCCCTCGGGCTCTTGCACCCACGACGAGCCGCCCGCGAGGAACATGTATCCGTCGACGTCGAGCCCACCGCGGAGCGCGAGGGAGCTGCCGTAGTAGGCGCCGCTCGAGAAGCCGACCACGAACGTCTCGTCGAACGCGTGGCCCACGCGCGTCTCGAGCGCGCGGCGGGCCTTCTGGATCCCCGCGAGGATCGCCGGCTCCTTCTCCTTCTGATCTTTCTGCGAGGTCGGCCACACGTAGCCGACGCCGTCGCTCGGCCCCGTCGGCATGAGCACCGTGAACGCGTGCTTCTTCGCGTGCAGCGCCATCGCGCGTTGCTGGAGGTAGAAGAAGCCGGGCGTCATCGCGAGCGCGCCGTGCAGATAGATGACGAGCGTGTGCTTGCCTTGCTCCGAGCGAACGCCGGGATCGAAGTAGCAGACGTGATCCGACAGCTCCGTCACCTCGGGCGCGCACCAGCTCTTCTTCGCGTCGGCGATCTTCGCCTTCGAGCTCGGCTCGGCGGACGCCTGGTGCGCGACCACGGACGAGGCGACGAGGACCATGGTGACGGCGAGCGAGCGCATGGGGCAGCCCGCTTCGCACGTAACGCGCCAGCGGGAAAGCAAAAATTGCCCAATGATTCCGCCCGCGGTGATGAGACCTCGAGTCCTCGATCGAGACGCAAGTCCTCGACTCCGGAGGAAAAATTCAGGGCAACGCGGGCGCCGGGAGCGGCACCTCGCCCGATCCGACGCGCGTGCCGTTCGACACGAAGCGCGTCGAGGGCGCGACGCGCACCTCGCCGTCGCCGAGGCTCTCGGCGTCGGCGTCGTCGGTCTCGATGAGGAACGATCCGCCCTGCGCGTGGATGCCGACGGCGTTGCGCGCGACGGCGCCGCCGTGCACGAGCGCGCGACCGCCGTCGGCGGCGACGCCGATGCCGGGGTTGTCGACGATCGACGTGGCTTCCAGGGTGACCCTCGCGTCGAGGCGCACGGTCACGCCGTGGGCGAAGCCTTCGCGCGCCGGTCGCGTGCCGTGAATCGACGATCGCGACAACCGAACGGTGCTGCCTCCGCCTTGCGTCACGATCACGCCGGACGCGGTCGCGCCGTCGATCGCGCTCGCGTCGAGATCGACCTCCCCCGCGGCGCCCACGGAGAGACCCGCGCCGGTCGAGGCCGCAGCGCCCTCGACGACGTCGCGCACGAGCACGCGATCGCCTCGGAGGTTGCCTCGCTTGCCGACGGTGATGCCCGAGGCGGCGCAGCGCGAGATGGTGACGTCGGAGATCGTGGCGACGGCGCCGTTGTTGACGGTGAGCCCGACGCCCGTCATGCGCGCGCCGTCGGCGCCCTGGAAGGCGCGCATCGCGTCGACGAACGAGTGCTTCATCGCGAGCGACGCGCCCCCGTCGGCGTAGACGCCGAAGCCCCAGGCGCCGATGACGGCGACGTCGTCGAGCGTGCTCTTCGCGCTCTTGGAGATGCTGATGCCTCCGCCGCTCCCGTCGTTGGTGAGCGTGGCGCTTTCGGGTGGAGGCGTCGCAGGCGCAGGGACCGTGATCGTCGCCGAGGCGAGATCCATCGACGAGCCTTCGTCGCGCGACATCACCGCGAAGGCGCTCACGGCGGTGACGCTCGTCTTGCGCGCGACGACGTGACCGCCCAGCGTCGCGAGCAGGCCGTAGCCGCGCGCGGACGAGCCGGAGCCGCGGACGTCGCGCACGATCGTCTCGTCGAGCTCGGCGGTCCCTCCCGCTTCGGTCGCGACCGCGCCGTCGGCGACGAGATCGCGAAGGATCGTTCGCGAGAGCGAGACGCGCGCGCCCGTCAAGACGGCGACGCCCACCGGCCGGATCGTCGCCGCGGGATCGGGCGCCTGACGGGTGATGACGACGCGAGAGAGAGCGAGCTTGGTGCCGGGGCCGCCGCTGAAGACGCCCTGGACGCCGCCGCTCAGCGCGCTGTCTTCGACGGAGGCCTCCGCGCCTCCGCCGACCGCGAGATCGAAGCCGCCGCGACCGGCGGTGTGCGGGTGCGTGTCCTCGATCTTGCTCTCCTTGATCGTCGCCCGCCCTTCGACGTAGATGCCGGCGTAGCGCGCGTCGCGCACGACGACGCGCTCGATCGTCGCGACGGCGTCGCGCGCGACGGCGACGCCGTCGACGTGCCCCGTCAGCGTGACGCCGCGCACCGTGACCGCGCCTGCGCGGACGTCGACGCCCGCGCGCATGTTGCCCGCGGGCGATCGGATCTCGACCATGCTCGCGCAGCGGCCGACGATGACGAGGGGCTTGGTCACCACGAGCGCCTCTTCGTAGAGGCCCGCGTCGATCGCGATCGTCGCGCCGTCGGGCGCGGCGGCGACGGCCTCGGCGATCGTGGCGAGCCCCGAAGGGCCGACGCGGATCGCGCCCGGGGGGACCGCGTCGACGCAGTCGCCGATCGGCACGCAATTCGCTTCGCCCACGGCCTCGCGCGTGGCGCCCTCGCACGCGGCTCCCGGGGCGGCGTCGCTCCCTTCCCACCCGCTCCACCCGACGCGCTCGCACGCGCTCGCGCCGAGGCGCGGTCGCGATCCGGCAGGGCACGACGCCGGCGCGGGTAGATCGACGCACGCGCCGTCGGCGTCGAGCGCGAAGCCGTCGGCGCACGCCTTGCCGGGCCCGGGCTCGCCCGCCGGAGCGGGATCGCTCGG
This sequence comes from Labilithrix sp., assembly GCA_019637175.1. Lineage (GTDB taxonomy): Bacteria > Myxococcota_A > Polyangia > Polyangiales > Polyangiaceae > Labilithrix. The sequence goes on from JAHBWD010000012.1 coordinate 173,094, forward strand.
GGCCGCCTCCGGGGCGCACGCGCCGAGCGCGCCGGCGAGGACGAGTGCGAAACCGAGTCTCACGTCCACCTATGTGACCGACGATCGGCGCGCGGGCAAGCTTGATTTTACATCGTAAAACCGCGGCTGACCGCTAACCCGGCGGAGGCAGGTCGGGTACGCTCTCCTTCATGAGCGCGCGCCATGCATCGTGCAGCTGCGGAGGCTTGAAGCTCGAGGCGACCGGCGAGCCGGTGCGCATCAGCATGTGCCATTGCATCGCGTGCCAGCAGCGCACGGGCAGCGCGTTCGGCATCCAGGCGCGCTTCCCGCGCGACGCCGTCACGCTGCACGGTCGCGCGACGCAGTTCGCGCGCACCGGCGACAGCGGGGGCACGATCACGCAGCACTTCTGCGCGACGTGCGGCTCCACGGTCTTCTGGGAGATCGACGCGCTGCCCGGGTTCATCGCGATCGCCGTCGGCTCGTTCGGCGATCCGACGTTTCCTCCGCCCACCGTGGCGGTCTACGAGGCGAGGCGCCATCCGTGGGCGATCATGCCGGAGCTCGACGTCGAGCACCTCGACTGACGTCGCGAAGGAATCCGTCGTAACGTCATGGAATTGAAGCGCGCACCGCGGTTCAGCGTCGAATCGAGACCGAGCGACTTCGTCGCGCGGCGCGCCGGCCACCTCTTCAGCGCCGGCTGTTGCTGTTGCTGCTGCTGCCTGCACTGGGTCGGCGCGGCGGTCGGCGCCGGGATGGGGATCCACAGCGGCTTCAAGACCGCCCAGCAGACGCGCCCCGTTCATCCCGCGCTCAAGTCGATGGTGATCTGGGGGCTCGCCGCCGGCGTCGCCCTCACGGCGGGCGTCGCGGCGGTCACCGAGCTCTGGATCGCGCTCGCCTTCGCGCCCTCGCTCCTCTTGCTTCCGCCGATCGTGACGATGCTCGTGCTCGTCGCCGGCAAGGGCGTAGAGCTCCGGCGCCGCTTCCTCACGGCACGCAAGACGCTGATGCTCGGCGACGGCAAGGATCGCCCGGACGAGGGCGTCTTCCGAACCGCCGCGATGGTCGTCGCGCCGAAGACGGTCGCGCCCAGGCTCTCGGGCCTCGAGATCTGCTGCCCGCGCTGCTGGACCGCGCTCCCCGACGCGGAGGTGACCGCCGACTGCCCACACTGCAGCGCTCCGCTCGACAGGCCGGTCTTCCCCGCGATGAGCAGCGGCTACCGGCTCGCGCTCTCGGTCGGAGGTCGCGCCTTCCTCTACTCCTCGGGCCTCACGATCGCGGGCTACGTCGTGATGTACCTGGCCTTGATCGTGTTCAAGTAGCGATGCGGCTCCGCCCCGGCGTCGCCGTGATCCCGATGGGCCGCGCCGTCCAGCTCAGGATCGGCGACGAGCAGATCCACGTGCTCGAGAGCGATCCGCCCGAGGCCGCGCTCGAGGCGTTGCAGCGCCTCGAGCGCGGCGAGCCGGTCGACGACGCGAGCGATCTCGTCGCCGAGCTCGACGCCCGCGGCCTGCTCGTGCGCGACGCACGCGACGCGGACGCGCCTGCGGAGCGCGCGCGACTCTCGGTGCGCGGGCACGCGCCGTCGGTCCGCCTGCTCGAGAGCATCGCCGGCGAGCACGGCGTCACGATCGACGAAGGCGGCGCGCTCGTCTGCGTCGTCGAGGCGCCGGATCTCGCGCTCCTCTTCGAGATCAACGATCTCGCGTGCGGCGCCTCGCGCGCGTGCCTCTTCGTCGATCTCTCCCACGGCTCGCACGCCACGATCGGCCCGTTCCATCTCCCGGGCGAGGGCGCGTGCTACCGCTGCTTCAGGCGGCGTCTGCACGAGACGACCGCGGCCTACGACGAGCTCGTCGCCGCCGAGAGGCGCATGCTCGAGACGCGCGCGCCGCTCCCCGGCGTCGCCGTCGCGGCGGCGCATCGCCACTTCGCGCTCGGGATCGCCGCGGCCGAGCTCGACGCGTTCTTCACGCGGCGCCGGCCGCTTCGAACGCTGAGCCGCGCCCTCACCGTCGATCTCGACGGCGCGGCGATCTGGTCGGAGCCGGTCTTGCGCGTCCCTTGGTGCTCGACGTGCTGACAGCGCGCGATCTGTTCGAAGGCCTCGTGGGGCGCCGCACCGGGATCATCCGCGATCTCGCGCTCGCCGAGACGATCGACGGCGATGCGCCGCTCGTGCACGCCGGCGTCGAGATCGCCAACGCGCACCCGTCGCTCGGTGGCGAGCACCTCCGCGCGGGCGGCGCGGGGCTCACGCGCGACGACGCGATCGTCTCGGCGATCTGCGAGGGCGTCGAGCGCTACGCGGCCTCGAGCCATCCTCCGCACGATCACTTGGGAGCGATCTTCGGCTGCCGGCGATCGCTCGGCGCGCGCGCGCTCGATCCGGCGTCGTTCGCGCGCTTCAGCGATCGCCAGCGCGCGCTGCCGTCGTTTCCGTTCGCGCGCGCGACGGACGACACGCACCTCCGCTGGGTCGAAGGCGTCGATCTCGCGACGGGCGAGCCGCGGCTCGTGCCTGCGTTCGCGGTCCATCTTCCCTATCTTCCTGCGCGAGGCGAGCCGGCGATCGACGGAGGCATCTCGACGGGCCTCGCCTGCGCGCGGAGCGCGCCCGAGGCGATCGCGCGCGCGACGCGCGAGATCATCGAGCGCGACGCCTTGGCCCTCCTCTTCTTGCGCGGAGAGCCGCCTGCGCGCGTCGACGCGCGCGAGGTGGACGCGATCGCGCGCGATCTGCTCCCGCCGCGCGATCGCGTGAGCGTCTTCGACGTCACGACCGACGTCGGCGTGCCGGTGATCTTCGTGCTGTGCGTCGGCGAGGGTCCGCGCGGCCAACTCGTCAGCGTGGGGGCCGCGTGCGATCCGGATCCCGAGCGCGCGCTGCGCAAGGCCGCGATGGAAGCCTCGCAGGATCGCGTGTACGTCCGGCTCCTCGTCGAGGACGATCCTGCGTGGAAGCCACACGCGGACTTCTCGAACGTCGTCGACTTCTCGCGCCACGCGAGGCTCTACAGCGCCGATCCCGTCCTCGCGCGCCGCGGCCTGTTCGACTGGATCGATCGAGGACCGACGGTGACGCTCGCGCGATCGCGCGCGAAGACCCTCACCTTCGGCGGCGCCGCCGTCGATTTGACGCCGCCGTGGGCCGCCGCGCTCGGCCTCCACGTGGCGCGCGTCGTCGTTCCCGAGCTCGTGCCTCTCCACGGCAATCACCTCCTCCGCTACGAGGGCCACCCCAGGCTCGGCGCGTCGCCGCTCTGGCCCTATCCCCATCCGATGCCCTGATCGAGGAGCCATGTCGCGAACGCCACGCACGCTCGACGAGCTCGACGAGACGAATCGCTTCCCCGTGAGCGCGCTGTTCCACGAGGCCACGAAGCTCACGCGCGCTCGGATGCTCGAGCTCCAGGAGCGCATCGACGCGGCGGGCGCCGGCGCGCCGGCGCGCAAGATCTATCCGACCCGCCCGTCGACGCCGCTCGCGCGCAAGAAGCGCGCGCGCTTCGGCGGTCCGCGCCTCGACGACGTCCTCGCGGCGCGCCGATCGCCGCGCGGCGGCTTCCGCGACGCGCCGATCGCGGCCGAGACGCTCGGCGCGCTGCTCGACGCGTCGCTCGGCGAGACCGCAGAAGGGCTCCGCGCGTGGCCTTCGGCGGGCGCGCTCTACCCGCTCGAGATCTACCTCGTCGCGACCGCGGTCGAGGGCGTCTCCGCGGGGATCCACCATTTCGATCCGGTCGCGCATCGCCTCGCGCAGATCGGCGATCCGATCGCCAAGGAAGCCCTCGCCGAGCTCGTCTTCGCGCGCGGCCCGCGCGGCGAAGATCGCTGGGCCCACGCGGCTGGCGCGCTCGTCTTGACCGCGGTGTTCGCGCGCACGCAGCAGAAGTACGGCGAGCGGGGCTATCGCTTCGCGCACATCGAAGCCGGCCACGCCGCGCAGAACGTGTTGCTCGCCGCGTGCGCGCTCGGCCTCTCGGCCCTGCCGATCGGCGGCTTCTGCGAAGACGCGCTCGGCGACGCGCTCGGCCTCGATCCGGCCGTCGAGTCTCCGATCTACGTGGTTCTCCTCGGGAGCGCGTAGGAACTTCGGCGATGTCGGCTTGTCATCCTCCGTCGCCGAGGTCTGCCGCATGGTTCATCGTCGTCTCGTCGCTTCGATCGCTTCCGCTCTCGCTCTCGGCGTCGCCGCGAGCTGCGCCCCGTCGCCGAAGCCTGCCCGACCGCCCGTCGCGGCCGCGAAGGCGCCTACTTCGGCACATCGACCTTCACGTTCGCGGCCTCCGATCGCGCAGCGGCCGCCTCCGCCGCGCGTCTCGACGCCGATGAAGGGAGAGCCGCCGGCGGCCGCGCTCGCCGAGGCGCGCCTCGTCGCGACGACCTGCGAGGCGGTGAAGACCGAGGAGATCGACGCGCGCCTCCGGGAAATGCGCGCGGCGGTCGACGCCTCGTTCAAGGAGTGGCACGCGTCGCAGCCCGACTGCTGGGCCGCCGACCGCGCGGAGCACGTCGCGCGACGAAGCGGAGACCCGGGCGTTCTTTCGGGCGAGCACGCGTCGAGGAGCGCGTGGGGCTACGGCCTCGGCGGCGTCGGAACGATCGGCCATGGCGCCGGCACCGCAGCCGGCGCGCCGGCGACGAAGGCTCCGCCCGCGAAGGCCGCGCGCGCCTCGGGCACCAACAACCAGATCGCCTCGGTCGACGAGGCCGACCTCGTGAAGAACGACGGCCGATATGTGTATATCGCAGCCAACGGCGCCCTCCGCATCATCGAGGCGATGAACCCGCGCGTCGTCTCCGTCACGCCGCTCCCGGGATACGCGCGCGAGCTCTTCATCGAGGGCGATCGCGCCGTCGTGTACGCCTCGAGCCACCCGACGAGCCCGCGCTGCACCTACGGCTACGACTGTCAGTTCGCCGGCGACGGCACGGCGACGAGCGTCATCGTCGTCGACGTCGCGCGGCGCGACGCGCCGACGATCGTGCGGCAGCTCGATCTCTCGGGATCGCTCGTCGCCGCGAGGAGGATCGGCAAGACGATCCACACCGTCGTCGCCGACAACGACGCGCCGGGCCCGGGATACGTCACGTGGCCCGCGGATCTCGACACCTGCGGCGCGATGGAGAACGTCGTGCGGCAGAAGTTCGCCAAGCTGAAGGCCGACAACGAGCGGACCCTCCGCGCGCGATCCATGGGCTTCCCCACGCTCACCGAGCGCGGGCAAAAGCGCGCGCTCTGCGACGGCCTCTTGCGCACCGCGATCCGCGACGGTCAGGCCTTCACCAGCATCGTCTCGTTCGATCTCTCCGACGACGCGTCGCCGCCCGCGACGGCGACGGTCCAGAGCCGGCCCGGCGCGGTCTTCGCGTCGCGCGACGCGCTCTACATGTCGGTCGTGCACCGGAAGAGCAACGGCGGCGGCCGTTGGTATTCATCGCATTCGTCGAGCGACGAGGTGAGCGAGATCCACAAGTTTCGCATCGGCGAGAGCTCGCGCGCGACGCGATACGTCGGGAGCGGCGTCGTTCCCGGTCATGTCTTGAACCAGCTCGCGATGGACGAGTATTACGGCTACCTCCGCGTCGCGACCACGAAGGGCCGCGTCCCCGATCCCAAGGTCGCGAGCGTCGTGTCGATCCTCACCGAGGCCGAAGGCGGCAACCTCGTGCGCGTCGGCGCGATCGACGACATCGCCCCGGGCGAAGACATCCGCGCGGTACGCTTCGACGACGATCGCGGCTACGTCGTCACGTTCAAGAAGACCGATCCGCTCTTCGTGCTCGATCTCTACCAGCCGGCGAGGCCGGCGATCCTCGGCGAGCTGAAGATCCCCGGCTTCTCGACGTACATGCACCGCATCGATCCGGATCACCTCCTGTCGATCGGGTTCGACGCCGACGACCGCGGCAGCTTCGCGTACTTCGACGGCGTGATCCTCCAGCTCTTCGACGTGAAGAACCCGACGCGCCCGACCTTGGTGCACAAGGAGAAGATCGGTACGCGTGGCTCGAGCTCGCAGGCGGCGACCGATCACCTCGCGTTCAACTACTTCGCCTCCGAAGGCTTGCTCGCCGTACCGATGACGATCTGCGAAGGCGGCGGCGACGGCGCCAACGGCGACAGGCTCGCGTTCAGCGGCCTGCTCGTCTACGACGTCGACGTCGAGCGCGGATTCACCCGCCTCGGCGGCGTCGATCACGGAACGAAGGGCGTGAGCTGCGGAACATGGTGGTCGCACGCGACCTCCGCGGTGAAGCGCAGCATCTTCCTCGACGATCTCGTCTACTCGATCGCGACCGACCGCCTCAAGGTCCAGCGCATGAGCCGCTTCGGCGTCGATCTCGCGGACCTCTCGCTCCGGTAGGCGGCTGCGTCAGCGCGACGCGTTCCCTTCCGCCGTGCATCGAGTATGAGAGTGCTCGAGGTGACCACCATGGGAATCAGCAAAGCGACCGCGCAGTGGGATGGAACGCTCAAGGCGGGCAAGGGAGCGATGAAGCCGGGGCACGCGGCCGAAGTGCCCTTCTCGCTCGCGTCTCGGTTCGAAGGAGCGGCGGCGAGCAACCCCGAGGAGATGATCGGCGCAGCCCTCGCGGGGTGCTTCTCGATGGCGCTCTCGGTCGGCCTGGAGAAGGCGGGCGCGACGCCGAAGAGCGTCCGCACGTCGGCCGACGTGAAGCTCGACAAGGACGGCGAGGGCTTCACCATCACGTCGATCGCGCTCACGACCGAGGCGAGCGCGTCGGGCATCGACGAGGCGAAGTTCCAGGCCGTCGCCGAGGCGACCAAGAAGGGCTGCCCGGTCTCGAAGGCGCTCGCCGCGGTGCCGAGCGTCACGCTGAGCGCGAAGCTCACGCCGTCTTAGGTCGGCGCTCGCTCAAACCTTGCGCCACACGCTCGCGAGCCAGGGCTGCTGCTCGCGCGGCAGGCCCGCGGGGCGGTAGTAGTGCTCGATCTCCTCGAACCCGGCGGCGACGACGTAGCCGCGCCAGCCGTCGATCGTGTGGAACGCGCCGAAGCGATCGCCGTTCCATCCTTCGGTGTCGTCGCCTCTCGGGTTGGAGGAGAAGAGCACGCCGCGCGGCGCGAGCGCTTCGCGCAGCTCGCCGAGGACGCGCGCGAGCTCGCTCTGCGGGACGTGGAACAAGCTCGCGTTGGCGAAGATGCCGTCGAAGCGGCTCGAGCCCAGCGACAGCCGATAGAAGCTCTGGTGCAGGATCTCGCAGCCGGTGTGGGCGCGCGCCATCTCGACGAAGCGCGCCGCGCCGTCGAGGCCGACCACGTGGTGACCGAGCGAGGAGAAGTACGCGACGTCGCGGCCCGGACCGCAGCCGAAGTCGAGGATGCGAAACGGCGGCTCGCCCTCGAGGGCGCGCAGCAGAGCTTCGTAGTTCTGCGTCACGTCGTGTTCGCGCGTTCCCTCCCAGAACGCCTGCGCGCGCGAGTCGTAGTTGGCGAGCGTTCGTGTCGCGAGCTCGTCGAGCTCCGCTGGAGTGAAGCGCTTCACGGCACGACTATACCCGCCTTGGCAGAAATCTGACGGACAGGCCACGAAGCCGTCACCGATACGCGCTACGAAGTCGCGATGTCTTTCCGCTGCCCCTACTGCGATGGTTCGCGCCTCGTCCGTTCACGCCGCCGCGCGATGGAATGGGTGATCTCGTGGCTCGCGATCCTGCCCTACCGCTGCGACGACTGCTCGCGCCGCAGCCTGCATTTCGTCCCACGGCGCTCGACCTGATCGGATCTCACGCGGGAACGGGCTCGGGGATCACGACCACGCGGTCGTGCTCGTAGCGCTCGCCGAGGCGACGATAAACGTGCGCCATCGCGAACGCGCTGATCGGGATCGTGACGATGAGCCCGACGCCGAGCAAGAACGCGCCGACGACGTTGAGCGCGGCGAGGAGCACGCCGAACAGGAAGAGCCGCCAGCGCACGCCGCGCGTCAGGTCGGAGCTGTAGCGAAACGCGCCGAGAGGATCGACCCGGT
>JAHBWD010000120.1 GCA_019637175.1 Labilithrix sp.
GCGCGCGTGGATCTTGTCGTCGACGAGGTGGTGCAGCTTGAGGACGTACATGACGCCCACCGTGACCTCCTGATCGAACGCCTCGCCGGTGCGGCCGTCGAAGAGCACCGCCTGGCCGCTCGGCGGGAGACCCGCGAGCTGCAAGGCCTCCTTGATCGACGACTCGGGCGCGCCGTCGAAGACGGGCGACGCGTAGTGCACGCCCTTCTTCAAGCGCTGCGCGACCTGACGGGCCTCGTCGCCGGTGAGCTTCGAGAGCCACTTCGCGAGATCCTTGTCGCCGTCGAAGATCTTGAGGATGTGCTCCTTGATGTTCGCGTCGCTGAACTTGTGATCCAGCATGTACTGGAGCTGCCAGCCGAGCGCGAGCGCGCCCCACCCGAGGTGCGTCTCGAGGATCTGACCGACGTTCATGCGGCTCGGGACGCCGAGCGGGTTGAGCACGATGTCGACCGGCCGGCCGTCTTGCGTGTAGGGCATGTCTTCTTCCGGGAGGATCCGGGAGATGACGCCCTTGTTGCCGTGGCGGCCGGCCATCTTGTCGCCGACCTGGAGCTTGCGCTTGATGGCGATGTAGACCTTCACCATCTTGATGACGCCCGGCGGAAGCTCGTCGCCCTTCGAGAGGCGATCGATCTTGTCGCGGAAGTGCTCTTCGCGGACGCGAACGATCTCTTCGAGCTCGGCGAGCTTGCCCGCGATGTCTTCCGCGTCGTCGACCGGGAGCTCGCCCCAGTACTTGCGCGGAACCTCGTCGAGCGCGGCTTCTTCGATCTGTTGGCCCTTCTGGAGGAGGACCTTGCCCTTGTCGTCGACGAGCTTGCCCGTCGTCGTCTGACCGACGAGCTTCTTCTTCAGGCCGCGGAAGAACGAGTCGCGGAGGATCTTGACCTCCTCGTCACGCTGCTTCTCGAGGCGGGCGCGCTCGTGGTCTTCGATGTCCTTCGAACGCTCGTCTTTCTCCGTTCCCTTGCGGGCGAAGATGCGCGCGTTGATGACGATGCCGCCGACGCCGGGCGGAACCCGGAGCGAGCTGTCGCGCACGTCGCCGGCCTTCTCGCCGAAGATCGCGCGGAGCAGCTTCTCTTCGGGCGAGAGCTGCGTCTCGCCCTTCGGCGTGATCTTGCCGACGAGGATGTCGCCCGGCTTCACCTCGGCGCCGATGCGGACGATGCCGCTCTCGTCGAGGTCCTTCAGGGCCTCTTCGCCGACGTTCGGGATGTCGCGGGTGACCTCTTCCTTGCCGAGCTTCGTGTCGCGCGCGACGCACTCGAACTCCTCGATGTGGATCGAGGTGAACACGTCGTCCTTCGCGATGCGCTCGCTGACGAGGATCGAGTCCTCGAAGTTGTAACCCTGCCAGGGCATGAACGCGACGAGCACGTTCTGACCCAGCGCGAGCTCGCCCATGTCGGTCGACGGGCCGTCCGCGAGGACGTCGCCGGCCTTCACGCGCTCGCCTGCGCGGACGATCGGCTTCTGGTTGAAGCAGGTCGACTGGTTGGAGCGCTGGAACTTGTAGAGCTGGTAGATGTCCGGGATCTCCGCCTTGTCGGACTCGGGGCGGACGACGATGCGGTTCGCGTCGACCGACTCGATGATGCCGTCGCGCTTGGCGACGACGCACACGCCGGAGTCGCGCGCGAGCTTGCCCTCCATGCCGGTGCCGACGAGCGGCGACCAGGAGCGGATGAGCGGAACGGCCTGACGCTGCATGTTCGCGCCCATGAGCGCGCGGTTCGCGTCGTCGTGCTCGAGGAACGGAACGAGCGCGGCGGCGACGGACACCATCTGGTTCGGCGCGACGTCCATGAGCTGGATCATGTCGGGCGTGACCATCTGGAAGTCGCCGTTGAGGCGCGAGGAGACGAGGTTCTCGCGGAACTTCCCCTTCTCGTCGATATCGGCCGAGGCCTGGGCGATGAACTTCGCCTCTTCCTCGAGCGCCGAGTACCAGTTGACCTCGTCGGAGACCTTGCCCTCGCCCGCCTTGCGGTACGGCGTCTCGACGAAGCCGTACTCGTTGACGCGCGCGAACGTCGACAGCGACGCGATGAGGCCGATGTTCGGACCTTCAGGCGTCTCGATCGGACAGATGCGGCCGTAGTGCGTCGGGTGAACGTCGCGGACCTCGAAGCCCGCGCGCTCGCGCGTCAGACCGCCCGGCCCGAGCGCCGAGAGACGACGCTTGTGCGTGACCTCGGAGAGCGGGTTCGTCTGGTCCATGAACTGCGAGAGCTGCGAGCTGCCGAAGTACTCCTTCACGACCGCGGAGACGGGCTTCGCGTTGATGAGGTCGTGCGGCATGAGCGTGTCGATCTCTTGCGACATGCTCATGCGCTCCTTGATGGCGCGCTCCATACGAACCAGACCGATGCGGTACTGGTTCTCCATCAGCTCGCCGACCGCGCGGACGCGGCGGTTGCCGAGGTGGTCGATGTCGTCGACCGATCCGCGGCCGTTCTTCAGCTCGATGAGGTGACGAACGGTCTCGAGGATGTCTTGCGCGGTGAGCACCTGCGTGTCGAGCGCGGGGCGCTGCTCTTCCGGCAGATCCTTGTAGAACTTGTAGTTCAGCTTGAGGCGGCCGACCTTCGAGAGGTCGTAGCGCTCGGGGTTGAAGAACAGGTTGTGGAAGAGCGTCTTCGCCGTCTCGAGCGTGGGCGGATCGCCCGGGCGCAGACGACGGTAGATCTCCATGATCGCGTCTTCGGTCGTCTTGACCTTCTCCGCGAGGAGCGTGTCGCGCAGGTAGCTGCCGACGTTCAGGCCGTCGATGAAGAGGATCTTGAACTGCTCGATGCCCGCCTCGCGGAGCTTCTCGAGCTTGTCGGCCGTGACTTCCTCGTTGACCTCGAGGATGACCTCGCCGGTCTCCTTGTCGACGACGTCGTGCGCCGCGACCTTGCCCGCGAGCTCTTCGACGTCGGCCGGGAGGCGATCGATCTTCGCCTCCTTCAGCTTCTTCATCGCGCCCTTGGTGAACTTGGTGTTCTTCTTCACCACCGTTTCGCCGCCGACCTTGATGTCGCGCGTCGCGCGCTGACCGGCGAGGAGCTCGTATTCGACGCTCTTGGCGTACTTGCCGCCCTTCTCGAGGAAGACGGTTTCGGTGTTGTAGAAGTAGTTCAGGAGATCCTGCGTGCTGTAGCCGAGGGCGCGCAGGAGAACGGTCGCGTGCATCTTCCGGCGGCGGTCGATGCGGACGTAGATGATGTCCTTCGGGTCGAACTCGAAGTCGAGCCACGAGCCGCGGTAGGGGATGACGCGCGCGGAGTAGAGGAGCTTTCCGCTCGAGTGCGTCTTGCCCTTGTCGTGATCGAAGAAGACGCCGGGGCTGCGGTGCAGCTGGCTGACGACGACGCGCTCGGTACCGTTGATGATGAACGTACCGGTGTCGGTCATGAGCGGGATCTCGCCGAAGTAGACCTCCTGCTCCTTGATGTCGCGGACGATCCTCTCGCCACCGTCGCGGGTGTCGTAGATCATCAGCTGCGTCGTCACCTTGATGGGCGCCGCGAACGTCATGCCGCGCTGGCGGCACTCGTCGACGTCGTACTTGGGCTTCTCGAGGTTGTACGAAACGAAGACGAGCTCGCTCGTTCCGTTGAAGTCCTTGATCGGGAAGACGCTGCGGAACACCGCCTGGAGACCCGTCTCCACGCGATCGTTCTGCGGCACCGTCGACTGAAGGAACTTGTCGTACGAAGACTTCTGGATGTCGATGAGGTTCGGGACCTCGATGACCCTTTGAATCCGTCCCAGGTTCTTTCGGATGCGGAAGTTGGACTGGATAGCGGTCGCCATCGTTGCTCCTCTTGTTCGGTCGCTCGGACCGGCGCGTCACCTCGCCGCTCGGCACAGCGGGACGCTCTGAAGCCAATAAGGAAAGTCGGGACGAAAGACTGCGGAACTAAGTTGGTACGAGAAATGCCGGATGGGGCGAGCGAAGGGATCCCTCCCTTCGCCGCCCCGGACCGGCGCGTCAATCTCTCAGTGAAATCGGGTGCAAATTACTTGAGCTCGACCTTGGCGCCGGCCTCTTCGAGCTTCTTCTTGAAGTCGGCCGCGTCGGCCTTGCTGACGCCTTCCTTGAGGTCCTTCGGGGCGCCCTCGACGAGGTCCTTCGCCTCCTTGAGGCCGAGGCCCGTGATCTCGCGGACGACCTTGATGACGTTGATCTTGTTGGCTCCCGACTCCTTGAGGACGACGGTGAACTCCGTCTGCTCCTCGGCGGCCGCGGCCGGAGCCGCAGCTCCGCCACCACCACCGACCGCCGCGACGGCAACCGGAGCGGCCTTGACGCCCCACTTGTCTTCGAGGGTCTTGATGAGCTCCGCGATCTGGATGACCGGGAGGTTCGAGAGGTAATCGACGACCTGATCCTTCGTGATGTCGGCCATTTTGGAATCTCCGTACGTAATCGAGCTTTTCTAAATTTTCAAACTGTGCCGCGGCGGAATTGCGCGCGGGTCGAGACGGGCCTTCAGCCTGCTTGCCTCTCCTTGGCGGAGAGCACGTAGACGAAGTTCTGTGCGGGGGCCTGGAGGAGCGCGACGAGCTGCTGCAGCGGCGCTTGGAACGTCGCGAGGAGCTTGGCGCGCAGCTCGTCCTTCCCGGGCATGGTCGCGAGCTCGTTCTCGACGCGCTTGCCGTCGAGCACTTCGCCCTCGATGAGACCGCCCTTGACGGTGAGCTTGTCGCCGGCGTCGCCGGCGTCCTTCTTGTACGCCTTGACGACCTTCGCGGCCGCCGACGGGTCTTCATAAGACCAGGCGATGCCCGTCATGCCGACGAGGACGTCGTTCAGCTTGGGGCCGTACGCCGTGTCTTTGAGCGCCTGCTTGACGAGGGTGTTCTTGACGACCTTGTACTCGACGCCGGCCTTGCGGAACTGCGCCCGCAGGTTCGTCGCCTGCTCGACGGTCATCCCCTTGTAGTCGAGGAAGACAGCCGAGGTCATCTTGTCGAACTTCGTTCGGACGTCGCCGATGAGAGCGGTCTTGCCGTCTCGGGTCGATGCGGCAGCCATGATCAGGTCTCCTCAGTCCCCCCGACGAACTGCGCCGGGTCGATCTTGAAGCCGGGTCCCATGGTCGAGCTGATCGTGATGCTGCGCATGTACGTGCCCTTCGCGGTGGAGGGCTTCGCACGCACGAGCGCCTGGATCAGCGCCTTGGCGTTTTCGGAGAGGGCCTCTTCCTTGAACGAGACCTTGCCGACGCGGGCGTGCACGATGCCCGCCTTCTCGACGCGGTACTCGATCTTTCCGCCCTTCGCTTCCGTGACGGCGTTCTTGATGTCGAACGTGACCGTGCCGACCTTGGGGTTCGGCATGAGGCCGCGCGGGCCGAGGATACGACCGAGCTTACCGACGGCGCCCATCATGTCGGGCGTCGCGATGACTCGATCGAAGTCCATGAAGCCCTCCGACACCTTCGCCACCATGTCGTCGCTTCCGGCGAAATCGGCGCCGGCCTCTTTGGCCTCGCGCTCCTTGTCGCCTTTGGCGAAGACGAGCACGCGCACCGTTTGACCGGTGCCGTGCGGAAGGACGAGCGCCCCGCGGACCATCTGGTCAGCGTGCTTGGGGTTGACCCCCAAGCGAACGGCGAGGTCCACCGTCTCGTCGAACTTGGCAAACTTCGCCTTCTTCACGAGGGCGCATGCCTCTTCGACCGTGTATTTGCGCGAACGATCGAGCTCTTCGACCTTCGTGCGATTCTTGGACAACTTCGGCATCTTCCTCCTTTTCGGCTTTCTCTCTCTCCGTGTTGGTCGTGCGGAGAGTCTTCGAGCCTCCCACCGAGGATCCGCAACGTGCGGGCGGTGGTTCCGAGGTTTTCACGTCGAGGGCGCGTGACCCATTTCACGCGACCGGAGTCTTCTTCAGCGCTTCAGCTTCAGCCGACGATGTCGATGCCCATCGAGCGGGCGGTGCCGCGGACGGTGCGCATCGCGGCTTCGACGTCGGTGCAGTTCATGTCCTGGATCTTCATCTCGGCGAGCTCGCGCACCTGCTTGGCGGTGACCTTGCCGACCTTGTTCTTGTTCGGCTCTTTCGATCCCGAGCCGGGCTTCTTGCCCGTCGAGAGGCCGGCGAACTTTTTGAGGAGGACGCTGACCGGGGGCGTCTTCAGGATGAAGGTGAAGGAGCGATCGGCGTAGACCGTGATGACGACGGGGATGATCATGTCCCCGCCCGCGGTCTTCGCGTTGAACTCCTTGCAGAACCCCATGATGTTGACGCCGTGCTGGCCGAGCGCGGGGCCGACGGGCGGGGCCGGGTTGGCCTTGCCCGCGGGGAGCTGAAGCTTGATCTGACCGGTGACTTTCTTCGCCATGGCTTCTTCTCTTGCTCCTACGGAGAGCCGCTAAAACACGGTTTTGTTGCGTGATTGCGGGCCGTAGTACGAACGCAGTGACCCCCCGGGAGAATGGGGGACGGGCTTTCTAGCGCACCTTCGGAACAACTCCAGAGAAAAATGCGATCTTGGCCCGATTCTCGCTAAAGCAGGACCGTTCTCGGCCTGGCGCAAGGGGGGGCTGACGTCGCGGCGCGGGGTCGCGCTTCGGGCATGTGCTAAAGTGTTCAGCATGCAGAAGAAGCGTCGGCCCGGCAGCACGGCGACCTTCTCGGTGTCGATCGACGTCGCCTCGAAGGAGAAGCTCAAGGCGCGCGCGAATCGGCTCCACGGCGGAAACATGTCGGCGCTCATCGCGGAGCTGGCGCGAGACGCCGAGCGCCGCGACGCTTCCGAGGCGCTGCACGAGTGGGCCGGGACGGCGCTCACCCACGATGATCGGGCGAGGATCGACGCCGAGCTCGCCGAGGGCTGGGCGCTCGCGCGCGCACACGCCAAGAAGACGAAGCGCAAGCCCGCGGCATGAAACAAGGCGTGACGTTCGACGCGGGCGTCCTCATCGCGCTCGAACGGAGGAAGGGCCGCGCGCTGAAGGTGCACAAGCGGCTCATGGAGCTCGGTGTCGCGATCAGCGTTCCGTGGGTCGTGGTCGTCGAGTGGTGGCGCGGTCGAACGGACGTCCGCGAGACGATCTTGCGAACGGTCGACGTCGAGCTGCCTAGCGTCGCGCTCGCGAAGCTCGCGGGAGTCGCGCTCGCGCGGGCGCCGGGAGGTCGGGCGATGACGATCGACGCCGTCGTGATGGCGTCGGCGGCGCTCCGCGGCGACGTCGTCTACACCACCGACTTCGACGACCTCGAGCGACTCCGCGCGGTCTTTCCGTCGGTCCGCGTGCTCGCGATTTGAGCGCGCAGCGTGCGCGCGCGCGCGGGGGGCCGTCGCGCGCGCGCGCCGCGCGCGGCGAGAAAGACCAAGGCTTTCGTGGCGCCGTGCAGGCACGACGGTTGCGACAGGAGCGCGTCGTTCACCCCTTTCGAGGAGACCGCTCATGAAGCCCGCTTGGTTGATGCTGCTCGTGCCCTTCGCCCTCGCCGCCTGCGCCGTCGATCCCACGCCGGAGAGCGATGTCGTCGAGAACGTCGATCAGGCCGAGAGCGAGCTCAAGAAGCTCGACGACTCCACGTTCTGCCTGCCGGGCGAAGAGGTGAAGTGCACCCTCGGCCCGCCGCCGGTCTGCAAGTGCGTCCCGAAGAAGGCTCCCCCGATCGGTCCGATCGCGCCGATCCTCGCGCGCTGATCCTCGCCGACCTCGGCGACGGCGACTCGAGTGCGAGCTTCGCGCGCTCGTCCAGCGCGGAGGCGAAGAGTCTCGGCGAGCACGTCCATAGCAACGGTCCTGCTCCCGTCCGGGTACGTCGCGAGGTTCGTCTCGCGGACGTACACCATGACGTCGGAGGAGAGCACCGTGCAGCGCCCGGCGAGCTTCGCCCTCAGCGCCGCGGTCATGTGGCGCGCCGGCAGCGAGCCTCACGGCGAAAGGCGTTCGAGCAACCGCGAGTCCGAGTGTCTCATTCGTCGCCGGGAAGGTCGAACGCGCCGGCGTAGATCTCGTCGACGACGAGCACGGCACCCGTCGTGAGCTCCAACCGTCCACCTGCGCCGGCGTCGCGGTACTTCCACGAGCCCTCGGATTCGCGCGCGAAATGCTCGATGTGCGCCATGCGCTGCGAGACGAGCACATAGTCCGTGAGCGACTCGATGCTGCGGTAGTCTTGCCATTTGTCGCCGCGGTCGTGGTGCTCGGTGCTCTGCGACAGCACCTCGACCACGACGCGGGGATTCTCAATCACGTCGCTCGCGCGCGCGTAGAGCTGAACCGGACCGCACACGACGGTGCAGTCGGGGTAGAGGAAGTTGCCCGACCTAGGGATGTGGACCTTCTGATCAGAGCTGAGCGGGCGGCAAGGCGCGGCATCGAATCTCGACCAGATACGGCCGGAGAGGAAGTTGTGTCGCGGGCTTCCCCCGGCCATCGCGAAGATCTCGCCGCCGACATACTGGTGCTTGCCCGCCTGCGCACGTTCCCAGGCGAGGTAGTCGGACGGCCCCATCTTCGACGAGGAGGTCGCGCTCATCCGCCAAGCTTAGCACGCTCGGTCGACGCCCACTTCCGCGCCGCGGCGCTCGATCTCGGCGTCCCACGCCCACGCAGCGTCCGACTCGGCTCGCCCGGACCGGCTTCACGGACAGTACTCCTTCTCGCGTCCCCAGCCTCCCAGTGTACGTTCGCGTGTCGCTCGACTGAGGTCGTCGAGATCGATCAACCGCCCGACGGCTCGAACGCGATCGTATAGCCGAGCGCGGCGAAGCGCCGGCGGATCTCTTCGTGCGGCGCGCGCGTCGCGATCGGAATGAGCACGCGCGGCGCCTCGAGGGCTTGCTTCGCTTCGGCGAGGCCGAGATCGGCGACCTCGCGAACGAGCTTGATGGCGTCGATCGTCCGGTGACCCGCGACCTCGACGCGAAAGCCCCACGCTCCCTGGTGCGCGGCGGACGCCGGATCCGACGGGAGCACCGCGGGGGCGACGACGATCCGCGCGACACATCCGAGATCGGTGAGCTCCTTCAAGACGGCCGCGGGCGCGACCTTGGAGCTCGACACCGAGAACGTCGCCGGGAGCGATCCGATCGCGCGATTCGCCTCGGCGAGCCCGAGGCCCGTGAAGCCGCGCACGCACTTGATGACCGCGATCGTCGAGGGCCCGACGCGCTCGATGACGACCGACATCGCGCCGCCGACCCCGCTCGCGATCGCCGTGGCGCCGCAGAACTTGCACGCGACGCGCGCGCCGTCGAGCACGCCCGCCGCGAACGGCGCGCCGCACGAAGGGCACCGTACCTCTCGAATCAGGCGCGCTTCTCGACCTGCGAGAAGTCGAGCTCGACCGGCGTCGCGCGGCCGAAGATCGAGACCTTCACCTTGAGCTTCTGCTTGTCGGGCTTCACTTCCTCGACCGTGCCGGAGAAGTTCGCGAACGCGCCGTCGATGACGCGGATCTCGTCGCCCACGTCGAAGTTGACGCGCGGCTTCGGCTTCACGGCGCCCTCGACCACGCGGCGGCGCTGATCTTCGATCTCCTGCGGGCGAACCTCTTGCGGGCGCTGGTTGCCGATGAAGCCGGTGACCTTCGGGGTGTCCTTCACGAGGTGCCACGCCTCTTCGGTCATCTCCATCTCGACGAAGATGTATCCGGGCAGGCTCGTCTTCTGGCGGATGCGCTGCTTGCCGTTGCCGCGGGACTCCTGGACCGTCTCGGTCGGAATCAGCACCTCACCGAACGCCGCTTCCTTGCCGTGCTCCTTCACGCGCTGGAGGAGGGCCTCTTTGACCTTGTTCTCGTAACCCGAGTAGGTCTGGATGACGTACCACTTCTTGGCCATGACGGACTCCGGAGCCTGATTCATGAGAAAATCTCTACTGCGTCAGAAGCTGTAAATATGGTCGGTGATGTATTTCCAGAACTGATCCATGAGCGCGAAGAACACGGTCGCGAAGAGCGTGTAGAAGATGACGACGGTCGTCGAGTTCGTCACCTCCTTGCGGCTCGGCCAGGTGACCTTCGAGAGCTCCTCGGCGACCTCGGTCGCGTACTGGCGGGCTTCGGGCTTGCGCCAGTAATAGAACGACGTCAGCGCGCCCGCGACGCCCGCGACCGTGTAGACGATCTCGTCTTGCGGCTCGCCGAACTCGGGCTTCCACTGGCCGAGGCGGTACCACGCGAGGTGACCGAGCTTGGCGACGAGGAACGCCACGAGCATCGCGCCGGCCATGTACGCGCCGTAGACGAAGCGCATGTAGCCGAACTGCATCGGCGCGCTCTCTTGCGCGGCGATCTCGTCGGCGGCGGCAGACTCCTCCGCTTCCTTCTCGCCCTCGGACTTCGCGCGCGCCTCGGGCTCGTCGCGAACCTCGGCCTTCTCGCGCTTCTCCTCGGAGGCTGAAGGCTCCTCGTCGCGCGGCTCGGCTGCCTCGGCTTCCTCCGCGTCGCCGGCGGATTCGTCTTGGGCTTTCTCGAGGTCCTCTTTCGTCGACATCGTCGCTTACACCTTCTGGAACAAGCAGGGGCTGAGGGGCTCGAACCCACGACCTGCGGATTTGGAATCCGCTGCTCTACCAACTGAGCTAAACCCCTGAACCCGCAGCCGGAGCGTTGATTCCCCGGCCGCGGTTACTTCGTCTCCTTGTGCACCGTGTGCCGCTTGCACTTGGGGCAGAACTTCTTGAGCTCGAGCTGCCCTTGTTGCTGCTTCTTGCGGGTCGTCTTGTAGTTGCGCGACTCGCACGCCGAGCAGACCATCGTGATGTCGATCCGCTCGGACACGTTGCGGCTTTACGGTGGTGAGGA
>JAHBWD010000121.1 GCA_019637175.1 Labilithrix sp.
CACTTGCCTCCACTTCCGGCCGGCGCGCTCGCCGATCCCGAAGCCGCCGCCGCCGGCTTCTTCGCTCCGCCCTTCACGTCTTCGGGGCACTTGATGTCGAACTCGAGCACGTACTTCTGGTTCGTGCCGCCGACCTGCGCGTTCGTTCGCGTGATCTTCGCGTCGGAGAAGCAGCGCTCGTTCGCGATCGACGTGCGGATCGCTTGCGCGTCGGGGATCGTGCCGACGATCCCGTGGACGATGACGTGCTGCTTCTGGATGTCGAGCTCTTCGATGTCATGGGTCATCGAAGGTGGGATCAGCTCCGAGAGCTTCACCATCACGTCGAACGCGTCGGCGTGCGGCAGCGGATCTTCGTCGGCGAGCGACGTCTGCTGAGTGAGCAGCTCGTTGGCGCGCGCGGCGCTCTCGGTCGACTCGTTCAGCACCTCTTTGGTCACCGTCGCGAGCGCCCGCTCGAGCACCACCTTCTCCTTCGACTTCGCGTAGAGCTGCGCCCACGCCGAGAAGAGGAAGCTCACGAGGATCACGGCGGCGAGGCCCGCGAGGAGCGGCACTTTGTCTTTGATCCAGGCGAAGCCGCGCTCGAACGCGAGCGGCCCCTTGCGCAGGTTCAAGCCCACGGACTTCGGCCCGAGGCCGAGCGCGAGGCCGATCGCCTTGGCGAACCGCGCCATCGTCGATGCGTGCTCCGCCGGGAGCGCGGGCGGCATCTCGACGTTCGGCGTCGGGAGCGCCTCGACGGGCAGCTCGAGCGCGCTCGAGAGGAACGCCTCCGCGCCCGAGACGTAGGCGCCGCCGCCGCAGAGGAGCAGGCGCGCCGGCGGCTCGCCGCCTTGGGCGCGATGCGCCGCGATCGTCGTGCGGAGCTCGCGCGCGAGCTTCGCCGCGGTGCCGGGGAGGCCCTTGGTACCGAGCCCGACGGTGCGCGCGAACTGAGGCTCGCCGTTCTTGAGGATGATGACGTCGCTCGACACCGTTCCCAGATCGACGACCGCGACGACGCCGTCGCCCAGCCCCGCGACGTGAGGCACGAGGTTCGCGATCGGAAACGCCCCGAGGCCGACGCGCTCGGGCTCCGCCGCGAGCGCGTTCTTGACCAGATCGATCCGCGCGATGACGTCGGCGGTCTTGGCGACGCCGACGAGCACCGCGAGCTCTTCGCCCTTCTTCTCGCGCAGCCCGGGCAGGACGCGGTAGTCGAACACCGCCTCCTCGATGTCGAACGGGAGCGCGGATTCGAGCTCGAACGGGAGCACCTCGCCGATCGACTTCATCGCCGACTGCGGCAGCCCCACGAGCTTCACGGTCGCGCGCTGGCCTTCGAGCGAGATCGCGATCCCGTCGCCGAGCCCGCCGCGCTCGCCCATGACCGCGCGCGCGGCGGCGGAGAGCGCCTCGAGCACGCCGCCCGCTTGCGCGACCTCGACGCTCGCGAGCCCGACGAGCTGCACCTTGCGATACGCCGAGCGCACCGCTGCGACCTTCACCGCCGTCGTTCCGATGTCGATGCCCAACCAGGTGCTCATGCTTCACTCCACCCGAAAATAGACGACTTGGCCGCCGGTGCTCGGCGCCATGGCGGCGGCGATGGCGTCGGCGCTCTGCTGCTGCGCGTTCGGCTGCATTTGCCCGGGCTGCGCGGGCGCGAGCGGGTTCGCGCCCGGCTGCCCCGGCTGCCCGGGCAACGGCCCCTGCTGACCGAGGTTCGGCGCGTTGCGGAAGTCGACCACGGTGTGGACCTTCACCCGCGTCTCGCGGCGATACCCCTTCTTGATGCCCACCGCGTAGATCGAGAACATCTTGCTCTCGGTGGTGATGCTCTTCTGGAACTCCGACTGCGACTGGAACACGACGGGCTTCATGCCCATCATCGCGAGGAGCGGCCCGAGCTGCCCCGAGCCGGTCATCGCCGCGACGAAGTCTCGCGTCGATCCGAACAGCGGAGCTCCCATCGTGATTCCGCGCGCCATCGTGACGCCGCTCAAGAACATCGCCGCCTGATCGGGGTTCGTGCAGATGTCGGCCGTGGGCGCGCCGGCGCACGTCACGCCGAGGAGCGTCTGCGCGTTGGCCGTGTTGACGTTGATCGCCCCGGAGCCCCACACGGTCACGACGCGCTTCTTCGGGTTCGTCGGATCGGGATCGACGAACGTGGCCCAGAAGTCTTCGCTCACGCCGCGCACCATGTGCAGCTCTTCGAGCGAGTCGTAGGGCGCGTTCTTGCGCCGATACGGCTTGGGCAGGAGCTGGTACCACGCGTCTTCGACGCCCGTCTGCTGCGCGCCCGAGAGCTGCGTCAGATCGCAGTTGAACGCCTGCTCGTCGACGTCGGCCCAGTCGATGATCGCCTGACAGGTCGCGAGTCGATCGTGGAACTGCCCGCTGCCGTCGCGCTGCTCGAAGAGCGGTGAGTACTGCGGCGGCCCGATGAGGCCGATGATCTCCTTGGCGAGGCGGATGTGCGCGATGTCGTTGGCCGCGCCGAGGTTCACGTTGATCTTCGCGTCTTCGTCGACGATGACGAGCTCGAAGCGCCCGCCGGGCATCGTCAGGTTCTTGCCGTCGCTCGGGTCGACCCCGATCGTGGTCGCGAAGTCTTTGCTCGACTCTTCGTCGTTGAACACGCCGAGGAGGCGATCGGAGAACTCCCACACCGGGAGCTGCGGCGGCGTCTTCTTCATCATCATGAAGAGGGGCGCGATCGCCTTGCGCATCGAGGGCTCGCTCGCGATGAGCAAGCGCGAGAGGTTGACGGCGCTCCGCGCCATGTATTCGGCCTGGAGCCCGTCGCGCAGCGCCGTGGCCGCGGCGAGCTCGGCGCTCGTCTCGTCTTGGAACTCGGCGAGCATGACGGTGAGCACCGCGATGGCGCCCATGACCATCACGAGCGCGATCCCGCGCTCCTTCGCGCGACGCTTCTTGCGCTTCTCGGCGCGCCGCTGCGCTCGGGTCGCGCTCATCGCGGGATCCCGAAGCTGAGGGGTTGGACCATCGGCACGATGAACTTCGTCGTGAACTTGAAGGGAGGCGTGTTCTTCACGCCTTTCAGCGTGAGGCTGACGCGCACTTCGATCGGGAGGCGGTTGAGCTGCCCGGTCGCCTGGGTGGTGTCCCA
Source organism: Labilithrix sp. (assembly GCA_019637175.1). GTDB lineage: Bacteria > Myxococcota_A > Polyangia > Polyangiales > Polyangiaceae > Labilithrix. The sequence goes on from JAHBWD010000121.1 coordinate 3,119, forward strand.
GCTCTCGAGCCACTGCCCGGTGAGCGGGTCGAGGTAGCGAATGTCGAAGAGCTCCACGTCTTCGGCGAGGACGTTGACGACGCCCCCTCGCTTGAGATCGGCGTCGATCGGCGATTGCTCGCGCCGAACGAGATCCATCTTGTCGTCGTGATCGGGATCCTTGACGACGAAGTAACCGATCTCGCACTGGTCCGATTCCTTCGCCTCTTTCGTGACGCGCCGGTGCGCGAACGAGGTGAAGTCCAAGCGATCGAACTGCGAGCTGTTCGTGGCGATGAAGCCCGTCTGCCGCGTCTGGAGCGCGAGGTTCGCCGGCTGATGCATCGAGATGAACGCGCCGGAGATCTCGCGTGTGATCCTCTCCATCGCGTCGCGCCCCTGCCGCGCGCGGTCGACGCGCATCGCCTCGCCCTTGCGCCCGCGGTTCAGCGAATCGAACGCGCCGTAGATGAGCAGCGAGATCATCGCGAGCACGCCGAGCGACACGAGCACCTCGAGCAGCGTCATCCCTCTGGTATGTGGGGCTCCGCCCCCTCGCGCGCTCGCGCGCGCGAGCCTCCCCCGCTGCCGTTCCGGGCGGCCCGGCGCATGTGCCTGCGGCACACCGGCGCTGCGCGCCGGGGCGCGCCTGGGGTGGGCCACGATCTGCGGGGCGAGCTTCGGCGGGGTCATGGGTTGCCTCCGCCCCAGCGGGGGCCGGGGCCCATCGGCGAGCCGCCGCCTCCGGGGCCGCTCGGCGCCGGAGCCGTCGAGGTGCCCGCGGGGCCGAAGTCCATCGTGCCGCCGTCGGGCAGGAGCGCGCTGCCGGCGAAGCCGCCGCGCTGCGGGTTGGTGACGAACTGCGTGAGCGGGAGCTCGCGCGCGTTCGGTCCTTCTTTCCATCGCACCGTCACCGTGAGGCGACGGATGCTCGCCTCGTACATCGGCTTGATCGACGGATAGAGGATGCCCATGACCATCGAGAGCAAGCCCTGCGCGCCGGCGCCGCCGCCGAACTGCGCGCCGAGCTGCGAGCCGATCCCCTGGAGTCCCGCGTCGACGTCGAGGTTGAGACCGGCGCCGCCCGCGGGGTTGTCGCCCATGTTGCCGAAAGGCGTGGGCGTGCCCGAGCCCGCGCCGGGGCCCGTGAGCACGCCGCCGTCGCCGAGCGAGTTGCCGCCCTGGAAGTTCGGCATGATCACCTTCTCGACGCGCACGTCACACGAGAAGACCTCGTCCTTCTCCTCGTCGCAGCACGCGACGCCGTCGTCGATCTGATCGAGCTCCGGGTAGCCGAGCTTGAGGAGCTTCTCCTCCAGCTCGGTCATCTTGCAGCGACCGAGCGCGACCGCCTGACCCATGTTGGCCGACGATCGGTTGCTCGCCGCGAGGCCGCCCTGGGCCGAGAGGATCACCGTCAACACGAGGCCGAGGATGGCGATGGCCACCATGACCTCGAGGAGGGAGAAGCCTCGCATCGCGGACGCGCGCATCATCAGAATGCCCCCGGATCTTCGCGATCGGAGGCCTCGCGATCGGTCTCGGGCTTCGGGAGCGGCACCGCGCCGTCTTTGACGGTCGCCTTGCCGGTGAGCGGCGCGACGATCAGCGTCAGCGCGTCTTTCTCGTCGTTCGAGTCGCCGATCTTGAGCTGGATCGACGCGCTCTCCGTCTGCCCGCCGGGCCAGAAGTAGAGATACGCGCGCCCCTCGCTGCGCGGCGCGTCGTCGTGCGCCGTCTGCACCTCGCGGAACTTGATCCCTCGCTCGAGCGGCTTGTGCCCCTTGCCCGGGCTGCTCGCGACGAGGCCCATCGCGTCGATCTCTTTGAACGCGGTGCGCGGCGCGGTGGGCCCCTTGATGATCCGGCTCGACTCCTCGAGCGCCTGCTGCTCCGCGACGGTCGCCGCCGCCGCGCCTCCCGTGCCCGTCGTGTCTTTCGACTGCACGAGCATCGGCTGGTCGCCCTCTTCGAGCCAGATCTCGTTCTCCTGGAAGTCCATCACCAGGCGCACGCTCTTGCTCGACGCCGTCGCCCGCGAGAATCCGACGCGGATCGCGCCGGCGATCATCGTCGACGAGTGCCGCATCCGCGAGCCGGCGAGCTGCCCCGTACCGATGATCACCGCGCCCATGATGAGCGCGATGATCGCCATCACGATCAGCACCTCGATGAGCGTCAGACCGCGTCTGACCGCTCGCGCGAGCTTTTTGTGATGGTCGGTCGTCATGGGGTACTGCCGGTCACTGGCCGCTCGTCGTCGCCTCCGGGATGCGGATGTCGTCGTTCGTGCCTTCCTTCTTGTCCGGCCCCAGGCTGAGGACGGTCACGTCTTCCTCGCCGCAGATGATCTTGTACGGCGTGTCCCACGGGTCGGTGATCTTCGAGGCCGCGCTGAGCTCCTTCTTCTCGCGGAGCAGCTCGACCGTCGGGCATTGATCGCCCGGGTGATCGACGCGGTACTTCTCCGCGGCGGGATGGATCGTGCGCGCGTCGGTCTGCGCCTGCTTCTTCTGCGCTTCCTGGTACTTCGGCACCGCGACGACGGCGACGCCGCCCGCGATGAGCCCGACGATCGCGAGCACGATGAGGATCTCGATGAGGGTGACGCCGCGGCGCCGTGCCCTCTGGAGCAGGTTCGTCTTCTTCACTTGGGGTCTCCTTTGGTCCGCATCATGCGTTCGTCACCTACTCCACGCGATCGAGGCCGAACGGCTCGCCGTCCGGTCCGTCGCTCACGAGATCGAATCCCTGGGGATCGCGCCGCCCGGGGCACGTGAGCCGCAGCGGCCTTCCCCACGCGTCGATCGGCGCCTCCTGGGCGTAGCCGCCCGTCACGAGCTCGCCGAGCTCTTTCGGACACGCACCTGCATGATCCGCGCGATACGCCGAGACGGCGAAGTACGCCTGCGTGATCGTCGCGCGCGTCGCGCGGACGCCCGCCGCGCGCTCTTCGCGCGCGCGGATCCACACGATGACGACGAGACCGACGATCGCCGCGGCGACGAGGCGCACCCGCGCGCGGCCGAGCACGCCGAACAGGCCGCGCCGCCGCTCCCACGGGAAGAAAACTCTGGACTCGCCGCGCCGGGAAATCATGGGGATCAGTTCACGAAGTCGTTCATCTGGATGAGGGGCATGAGGATGGAGAACGCGATGAACCCGACGCCTCCTCCCATGAAGACGATGATGAGCGGCTCGAGCAGGCTGGTCATCGCCTGCACGCGCGTCTCGACCTGCGAGTCGTAGGCGCGGGCCACGTTCTCGAGCATCTGCTCGAGCTGACCCGACTTTTCGCCGACCGCGATCATGTGGACCACGATCGGCGGAAACTCCTTGCTCCGCTTGAGCGGCCCCGCGATCGACTCGCCCTCGCGGATCGAGAGCGCGGCGTCTTCGACGATCTTCGAGAGCCTCGCGTTATCCATGACGTGGCGGACGATCTCCATCGCCTTGAGGAGCGGAACGCCGCTCTTGAGGAGCGTCGCCAGCGTGCGCGAGAAGCGCGAGACGGCCAGCATCCGGAACACCGATCCGAAGAGCGGCAGCCTCAGCTTGAAGCCGTCGAACCAGAGCTGCCCGTTCGCCGTCCCGAGGAAGGCGACGAACCGCGCGAGCAGGAGCCCGGCGACGACGCCGATGCCGATGCCGATGCCGTACGCGACCTTCGACGCCACGACGAAGAAGAAGAGGAGGAGCGCCGAGCCGGTCACGACGGCGAGCACGGTGAAGGCGGTCTTCTTCGTGCCGGGCGAGAGCGCCTTGCGCGTGAACACGAGCGCCAGCACCGACGTGACGAACCCGAGCATCTGGTTCGACGAGAGCGCGTTCGACACGAAGATGAGGAGCGCGGTGTACCAGGGAAGCGCGCGATCGAGCGTCGCGTAGATGTTCGTCACCTTCGGCACGACGACGACCATCATCATCGTCATGAGGAGGACGCCCATGCCGAGCATGAGGACCGGATACGCGAGCGCCGCGGTCACCTTGCCGCGGAGACGCGCCTGCCCCTCCATGAAGTCGGAGAGGCGCTCGAGCACCTGCTCGAGCGTGCCCGACGCCTCACCCGCGGCGACCATGTTGACGTAGAGCGGGGGGAAGATGTGACCGTGCGGCTCGATCGCCTTCGCGAGCGCGGTTCCTTCGTTGAGCTGGTCGCGGACGTTCGCGAGCACCTTCTTCAGCTCGTCTTTCTCCACCTGCTCGGTGAGCGCGGAGACCGACTCGACGAGCGGGATGCCGGCGCCCACGAGCGTCGCGAGCTGGCGCGTCATCATCGCGACGTCGCTCACGGAGACGCGGCGAAAAAACGCGCCGAAGTCGATCGCGCGGCCGCCCTTCTTCTTCGCGGCCTCCTCGTTCGCCTCCGTGAGGAGGATGCCCTCGCGCTTGAGCTGGGTGCGCAGGACCTTCGCGTTGTCGGCGTCGCGGACGCCCGACACCTGCTTCCCCGTCGCGACGAGCAGCCCGCGGTAGACGAAGACGGCCATGGCTTACACCCGCACGTTCCGGACGCTGGGGCGGTCGGCCTCGACCTCCATGTCGTCTTGGGTCGCGACGAGGACCTCCTCGACGCTGGTGAGCCCGGAGAGGACCTTGCGCGCGCCGTCGTCGCGGAGGTTATCCATCCCCTGCTCCATCGCCGCGCGCTTGATCGTCTGCGCGTCGGCGCCCTTGAGCACGAGCGGGCCCACGACGTCGTCCATCATCAAGAGCTCGTAGATGCCGCGACGGCCCATGAAGCCGGTCTGCGCGCACTTGTCGCAGCCCTTCGGCTTGTAGATCGTGACGTACGGCCCCGGGTACGTGTCGAGCACGTCGGGCGCGAGGTTCGAGCTCCGCGGGTAGTAGCGCGAGTTCGGGATGAGCTGGCGCCGCCGGCGCGCCGCGCAGCGCTCTTCGGTGATCCCGAGCTCGTCGAGCTCGCGCGGCGTCGCCTCGTAGGGCTCCTTGCAGTGCGGGCAGAGCACGCGCACGAGGCGCTGCGCGAGCACGCCGATGACCGACGAGCGGAGCAAGAACGGCTCGACCCCCATGTCGATCATGCGGGTGAACGCGCCGGGCGCGTCGTTCGTGTGGATCGTGCTGAGCACGAGGTGGCCGGTGAGCGACGCGTTGATCGCGATCTCGACCGTCTCCTTGTCGCGGATCTCGCCGACCATGACGACGTCGGGATCCTGACGGAGGAACGCGCGGAGCGCGCTCGCGAAGGTCAGGCCGATCTTCGCGTTGACGTGCACCTGATGGATCTGCGGCAGCTCGTACTCGACCGGATCCTCGGCGGTGAGGATGTTGATGTTCGGCTGGTTGATGCGGTTCAGGCACGCGTAGAGCGTCGTCGTCTTACCGGAGCCGGTCGGGCCGGTGACGAGGATGATCCCGTCGGGTCGATGGATCAGCGCGTCCATCAAGTGGTAGTCGCGCGGGCTGAAGCCGAGATCGGGCAGGTCGAGCAAGACGCTCGACTTGTTGAGCAGACGCATCACGATCCGCTCGTAGGCGCGGCTCGTCGGGATGGTGCTCACGCGGATGTCGAAGCTCTTGCCCGCGATCTTCTTCGTGATGCGGCCGTCTTGCGGCAGGCGCTTCTCCGCGATGTTGAGCGCGCTCTCGATCTTGATGCGGCCGACGATGCTGTTCATGAACGCTCGGGGAGCGCGACGCGCCACGTAGAGCTCGCCGTCGATCCTGTAGCGAACGATGACCTCTTTCTCTTCCGGCTCGATGTGAATGTCGCTCGCGCGCTCTTTCATCGCCTGGAGGAAGAGCGAGTTGACCCAGCGGATGACCGGCGCCTCGTCGTCGGAGTCGAGGATGTCGCCGCCGGCGACCTCGTGCTCGTCGACGCGCGCCTCGTCGTTCTCGAGCTCGCCGCCGCCGGCCTCGCGCTCGTAGACGCGGTTGATCGCGTCGACGATCTTCTCCGCCGGCGCGACGCTCGCCTCGACGCTCTTGCCGAACAAGACGCGCATCTCGTCGAGGGCGACGGTGTCGAACGGATCGCCGATGAGCGCGTAGACCGCGACGTCGTCTTCGTTCGTGACGAGGATCTTGTGCGTCTTGGCGAACGTGATGGGCAGCCGCGTCGCGAGCGCCGTCGAGATCCGATCGGGCTCGGGGCGGTCGACGTACGGCAGCTCCGCCTCGGCGGCGAGCGCCTGCGCGATCGAGGCGTCGTCGATGACGTTGCCGTTCACGAGCAGATCGGTGAGGTCGATCCCCTTCTCGCGCTGGATCGCGTACATCGCCTCGAGGCGCTCGAGCGGGATGCCCGCGCGCCGGTGGAGGATCTCGCCGAGGAAACGCTGCTCCATCAATCGCCCTACTTCTCGATCTTCTCGATGTTGCGCACCGCGGGGTTCACGTTGATCGGAGGCGTCGCGCCGCCCGGCGGGGTGTTCGGCGTAGGCGCCGGCGTCGGGCTGGCGCCCGGCGTGGTGCTGCGCTGCACGCCCTGCGGCATCTCGAGCGGGCGCTGCGGATCGTGCGTCTTCAGCTCGCGCGGCCGCGTGATCTCGTCGAGGCGGCGGCGCTCCTCGAGGTGGAAGTACGCCTGCCGAATGTCTTCGACGAGGCCGTTGGTGCGCGACCAGTCCTTCGGCGGCTTGTAGTCGGAGGTCTCGCTGAAGATGAAGTACCGATCGAGGTACTCCTGTCGCTCTTGCATCTTGCGCTCGAACACCGTCCGCAGATCCTGCTGGTTGCGGATGATGTACGGCGTCATGACGAGCACGAGGTTGCGCTTCTCCTGCGTGTTCGTGCGCTTGCGGAAGAGCGCGCCGAGCACGGGGATGTCGCCGAGCACCGGCACCTTCTCCTCCGCGCGCGCGGTGACGTTGCGGATGAGGCCGCCGATCACGACCGTCTGCTGATCCTGCACGACGAGCTTCGTCGTCGCGGTGCGCTTGCTGATCGGGATCGCGCCGAGCGTTCCGCCGAGCGGCGCGCCCTGCTCGCTGATCTCCTCGGAGATGTCGAGGCGCACCTCGTTCGAATCGTTGAGGTGCGGCTTGATCTTGATCTTGGTGCCGACGTCCTGACGCGGCGATCCGAACGAGCCGAAGCCACCGAGGCCGCCGAGCGCGCCGAGCGCGCCCGCGCCGCCGGCCGCGCCCGCGGCGCCGCCGAGCGCGGGGAACGCGGCGACGGCGTTCGTCTGCAGCGGGATGTTGTCGCCGACGTTGATCTCGGCGTCCTCGTTGTCGAGGGCGAGGATGTGCGGCGTCGAGAGCAGATCGGAGTCGCCGGTCTTCGCGATCGCCTGGATGAACGTGCCGAACGCCGGGATCGAGATGCCGGTGCCGAGGAAGTTCTGCGAGCCGGAGATGCCGGGGCCGCGCACGCCGAGGGCGAAGCCTTGGAGCGCGTCGGGGTCGGTCGGGACCGGAGGGATCGTGTTCGTGATCTTGTTGCCGCCGAAGACGACCGAGTCGTTGCCGGCGGCTGATCGAACTGGAAGGGCGCGCCGCCGTGGAAGCTCACGCCGAAGGTGTCGGAGCGCTTCAGCTGGAGGTCCATGATGACCGCCTCGATGAAGACCTGCCGCCGCGGCTGATCGAGCCGATCGATGACGGCGCGGAGCGAGGCGTAGTCGCGGAGCGACGACGTGACGACGATCGAGT
>JAHBWD010000122.1 GCA_019637175.1 Labilithrix sp.
GCGCGTTGAGCAGGAGCGGGGGCTTCTCGCCGGTGCCGCGGACGCGCGCGACGACGTTGGTGCGGTTCTTCTGCTTCTCGAAGAGCTTCGGCTCGATCCCGGCGCCGCGCAGGTGCTCGGCGACGCGCTCGGCCGCGGGCCGCTCGTTGCCGTCGCCCTCGTCGCGCGTGCCGCGGTTGATCGTCGGGATGCGGATCAGATCGCGGAGCAGGTCGATGCAGGTGCGGCCTTCGGCGCTCCAGTCGATCGCGTTCACGCGCCGAACATTACACGTGTTCGACGCCGACTCGCGTGCCATCATCGCGCCCCATGGCGGCCGAGGTGCGCGTCGTCCGGCTCGACGCCCTGCCGGCGGCGGAGATCGCGGCGCTCTCGCGCGCGGCGCTCGATCGACCGCTCGGCGGCGCGGCCGAGGTGATCGTGGCCGTCCCCGCGGACGAGGCGGTGGTCCTCGGCGCGTTCCAGCGGGCGAGCGAGCTCGACGAGGCACTGAACCACACGTCGACGACGCGTCGCGGATCGGGCGGCGCCGAGGCCCGCGTCGGGCCGGGCTCGGTGTGGATGCAGCTCGCGCTCGCGCGGCCCGACGCGCTCGTGCCGTGCCCGCCGAGCCGGCTGCTCAACCGCTACGTTCGGCCGCTCCTCGGCGCGATCACCAAGGCGGGCGCGCTCGCGCGCTACTTCGATCGCGACTGGATCAGCGCGCGGAGATCGCCCGTCGCGTCGGTCTCGTTCGCTCACGACACGAAGAGCGGCCGCGCGCTCGTCGAGGCGATCGTCGCCGTCGACACGCCCTTCGCCGTGCGCGATCGCCCGTCGTTCATGGGGAGGGAGCCGCTCTCGCTCCGGGCGCTCGGCGTGGCGCGAGCGACGGGGGAGGTCGCCGACGCGGTGATCGATGCGTATGCATCGGCCTACGGCCCCGCCGAGCGGTCGCGCGAGATCCCCTCGCACGCGGGCGCGATCGATCTCCACCGCGAGCCGCCGTGGGCGGCGATCCGCGAGGAGCCGATCGGCGTCGTCGGCGCCGGCCGCGACGCCGAAGGCGTGCTGCGCGTCGGCGGCGAGCTCATGGTCTCGCGCGACGTCCTCGCGGATCTCGAGCGCGTGATCGCCGAGTCGCCTCACGACCCCGCCGCGATCGAGCGCGCGATCGACGCCCTCTCCGGCGAACGGGTCGCGCTCCTCGGGATCCGCTCGCTCCAGTCGATCCGCGACGTGATCTTCGAAGCCCTGGAGCTCCCGCGTAGCTAGTAAAAACTTCCCTGGAGCCAGGCGGTGTAGCCGAAGACGTGGATCGACGGCGCGGTCGTGCCCGCGGCGTGCATGTTGTCGACCGCGTAGCTCGCCTCGTTGATGAGGCGAAGGAGCTTCGAGAAGCGCGCGCCCGCCATGAAGGTGTAGGTGTTGCGCGCGTTGTTGTCGATCGACGTGTCGGTCGAATACTGATCGAAGCGGAACCCCGCGATCGCCCAGCGCGTCAGCTCCTGCTCGGCGCGGAGGTAGAAGCCGCGCTGGTGCAAGTCCGTGACGTCGTCGGTGAAGTTCGCGGGGATCGCCGGGCGCGAGAACGCGTAGTTCACGCCCGTGTCCATGTTCGTGCCCCACATGATCTCGCCCATGAGCTTCGTGTCGCCCAGCGAGGGCACGAGCTTCTTGGTGAACGTGACGCCGACGTTCATCGCGCGGCGGCCGAAGTTCTTCACCCGCAGTCGCTCGGTGTCGACGACCTCGCTCGTTCCGGCGTAGCCCGCGAGCGTGAAGAGCATGGGGCCGACCTTGCTCTGCGCCATGGCGAAGAAGTCTTTCGACCGATTGAGATCGGGCAGGAGCACGAACAGCTTCTCGCCGAGGCGCTTGCCGTTGAGCATGCCCACGTCGATCGCGAGGCGATCCTTGACGATCGAGGTGCGCGCGTGGACGCCGAGATCGCGCTCGGTGGGGAAGAGGTTCTGCGACATCCACGTTCGTTCGATGAACGGGCGGTACATCGACGATTCGAGGACTTCGGCGCTGAACGGCACCTGGAAGAGGCCGCCCGTGAACTCGGTCTTCACGTGCTTCGACCAGTGCGCGATGCCGGTCGCCTCCGCGTTGCGCGCGATCGTGCCCTGCGCCGCCGACGGGCCGCCGGCGGGGAGCAGATCGATCTGGAGGAAGACGCGCATCACGTCCGTCTCGTAGATCGTGCGCAGGCGGGTCCGCCGGAGGCGGAAGAGGTTCGTGTTCGTCGTCGTGCCGTCGGACCTCGCGATGACGTCGTTGGGGCCGATGCCCTGCGGCAGCGTTCCGTTCACGAGGTTCGGAGAGCCCGCCGCGTTCACCGACTGCATGCGGTACTGGAGCTGGACGTAGCCCTGCACCTTGATGTGGCGGAGGAGGCCGACGTCGTCTTCGAGCGTCTTGAGGCGCGCCTCGTCGAGCGCGAGCCGGTTCTCGAGATCGCGCACGCGCCCGTGATCGCCCCGCGGATCGGTGACCACCACCGGGGGCGCCGTGCCGAGCCCGCCCGGCGGTACGACGTCGGTTCCCGACGTCGACGTGGCCGGGCCCTGGTTGGGCGAAGGGATGAGCGGCGGATCGGCGGCCTTCGCAGGGCTCTGCGGCCACTGTGGAGCCGATGGCTCTTGGGCGCGCGCGACAGGCGCGCTCACGAAGGCGGCAACTGCAAGCGCTATCGCGCTGCCCAGAACGATGGTCCGCTTCACGCGGCCCGACCTATATCACGTTCGCTTCGCGCAGCGGTCCCAGACACGCGCTTCACGGAAGATCCGAACGAGCTCGGGATCGAGGTGCTGGTCTTTGACGCCATACTCGAGGATGTCGACCGCGCGCTCGACCGGCACCGCCTTCTTGTACGGGCGGTCGCTCGCCGTCAGCGCGTCGAAGATGTCGGAGATGCTCATCATCTTCGACTGCACCGGGATCTCCTCGGCGCGGAGACGGTTCGGATAGCCCGTGCCGTTCAGGCGCTCGTGGTGCGCGCCGGCGATGCTCGGGACGCGGCGGAACGCCTTGCCCCACGGGATGTTCGACAGGAACTTGTAGGTGTGGACGACGTGGCTCGTGATCTCGTCGTACTCCTTCGGCGTCAGCGAGCCGCGCTTCACGCTGAGCGCGACCTTCTCGTCGTCGTCGAGCAAGAAGCGCATCTCGCCGCGCATGTCGAAGTACGTCTCTTTGGCGAGCAGCTCGATCTTGGCGAAGTCGCCCGCGGCGAGGACCGTCGGCTCGTTGGCCGCCATGATCGTCTGCCACGCCGCGTCGATCTCGGCGCGGCGCTCGGTGTACTCCTTCTCGAGCGCGTCGAGCTCGCTCCGCGGCGCGCCGCGCTCGAGCGCGTGGAGCTTGCGACGCAGCATGTCGGCCTCGAGCGATCGCGCGATGAAGTCGAAGCGCGCGCGGATGAGATCGACCTTCTCTTCGTAGAGCTTGTTGGCCTTGACGAGCACCTTCTCGCGCACGCCGATCTTGCCGAAGTCGTGGAGGAGGCTCGCGTACTCGAGCTCGCGGAGATCTTCGCTCGTGAACGCCGCGCCCTTGTACGGACCCGACGTCTCCATGTCGACGACCTTGGCGAGCTCCACGGTCAGGTCGGCGACGCGCCGCGAGTGACCGCTCGTCGTCGGGTCGCGTGACTCGATCGCCTCGACGCTCGCCTTCACGAAGCCCTCGAAGAGCCGGCGGATCTCGTCGTAGAGCATCGTGTTCTCGAGCGAGACGCCGGCCTGCGCGGCGACCATCCCGAGCAGCTCCTCGCTCCGCTCGTCGAACGGCACGACCTGCTCTTCGACGTCTTCCTTCGTGAAGAGCTTCTTCTCCGGATCCTTCTTCTTGTTGATGAGCTGGATGACGCCGATGACCTCGTCGCGCTGCGAGATGAGCGGCATCGTGAGCATCGACTTCGTGCGGTAGCCGATCTTCTCGTCGAAGCGGCGATCGAAGCCGTACTGCGCGCCCGCGGGGATGTCGTAGGCGTCGGGGATGTTGATCGGCTTCTTGCCCAGCGTGGCGCTGCCGGCGATCGAGCGCGTCGAGATCGGCATCACGAACTCGCTCGAGTCGTAGGCCACCGATTCGTTCTGCGAGAGCTTGAAGCGGAGCATCGCGCTCCGCGTGCGGCTGAGCGGCCCGTCCGAGCCGTCTTCGGGCGCCTGATCCTCGACCACGTAGATGCTGCCGGCGTCGGCGCCGGTGACGAAGCGGCTCTTCTCGAGGATGACGCCGAGGAGCTTGTTGACGTCGCGCTCGGTCGTCATCGCGCGCGCGATGTTGATGAGCTCGCCGAGCTCGTAACGATAGCGGCGGAGCCACTTGCCTCGGCTCTCGGCGCGGCCTTTGGCCTCGAGCAGCTCGAAGGCGCGGATGCCCGCGAGGAACAGCTCGTCGAGCGACGGGTCTTCGGCGACGATGCTCGCGAGGCCGCGGTTCATCGCCTGCTGGAGATCGACGTCGGTCGGGTAGCCCATCAAGATGAGCATCGCCGTCGACTCGGCGAGGCGCGCGGCGAACGGCTTGAGCAGCTCGCGGCCGCGATCCCAGAGGGCGGCGGGCGCGACGATCACCATCAGGTCGTCGCGATTGACGGCGACGATCAGCGGATGTGGCCGCGTGACCGACTCCTGCACGAGACGCGCGTCGCGCGAGAGCTGCTCCGCGAGGCGCGTCATCCTCGCGACGAGGTGCGGCGTGGTCTCTCCGTTCGTGCGCGCGGACGACGTGGTGGCGCTCGAGAGATCGGTCATGGGCTCAGGCGGAAGGTATCAGCCGGCGGATCGCCGCGAAAGCCCGGCGACCGGGAGCGCCGGGCGCGGGTCGGCCGCCGCTTGCCCTGCGCCGGGCCGGGGTGCCAAGGTGCTTCGCCATGGCCGATCTGACCGCCATTCGATCCGAATACGCGCGCGCGGGGCTCTCCGAGCGCGACGCCTTGCCGTCGCCGATCGCGCACCTCGACAAATGGCTGCACGAGGCCATCGACGCGCAGCACCCCGAGCCCACGGCGATGACGCTGGCGACGGCGTCGCTCGCCGGTGAGCCTTCGGCGCGCGTCGTGCTCCTCAAGGGCCTCGACGATCGCGGGCTCGTCTTCTTCACGAGCTACGACAGCGACAAGGGGAGAGCGCTCGAAGCGAACCCGCGCGCGAGCGCGTGCCTCTTCTGGAACATGCTCGAGCGGCAGGTGCGCGTCACCGGCTCGGTGGTGAAGGTCGCGCGCGAAGAGTCCGAGGCGTACTTCGCGACGCGCCCGCGCGAGAGCCAGATCGGCGCCTGGGCCTCGAAGCAGAGCGGCGTCATCGCGGGGCGCGCGGAGCTCGAGGCGCGCGTCACCGAGGTGAGCGCGCGCTTCGGCGAAGGCCCCGTGCCTTGCCCCGAGACGTGGGGAGGCTATCGCCTCGTGCCCGACGTCGTGGAGCTGTGGCAGGGCCGTCCGAGCCGGCTCCACGATCGCTTGCGCTATACACGCAAAGGCGACGCGCGCTGGCTCGTCGAGCGCCTCAGCCCCTGAATCAGGCCGCCTTCTCTTCGGGCGTCTCGGCGCTCGCGGGGTTGCGCGCGACGGCTTCGCGCACGCGATCGAGGAGCTTCGCGGTGCTCTGGAGCGTCTTGGCGCTCGCTTCGAGCGCGAGGCGCCCCACGACGAGGCCGTGCTCGGCCCAGGTGGTGCCGACGTCGAAGACGGCGTCGACGATGGAGTCGTTGGAGGCGGGCTTGGTGCTGTTGGTGTTCATGACGTTCTCTTTTCTTGGATGAAGGGCGCACGAATCCCGTGCGCTCGTGGGGACGAACGGTCTCGCGAGAGACGGGGGTGAAGAGAGTCAGTCCGCGGGCGTCGCGGACGGGAGGCAGGCGTCGCAGACGAAGAGCCGAGGCGCGCGCGCGTCGTCGGACAGACCGAGGTGCGCGCTCTCGCCGGCGGCGAGCGCGCGGTCGCACTTCGCGCAGCGCTGCGCGCGCGCGAGCTTCACGTCTTGGAAGGCGAAGACGCCGGCGAGCGGATCAGGCGTGAGGCGGCTCTTGATGCGCACGCGCTCGTTCTCGAGCTTGCCCGCGGCGCGGCGGAGGCGCTGCTCGACCGTCTCCGTCGCGGCGTCCGCGGCTTCGACGGCGTCTTCGAGGATCGCGCGCACGAGGTTCGAGACGGGGACGCGGAGGTTCTCCGAGAGCCGCTTGAGCTCGCGTTCGAGGATGGCGGGGACGCGCGTGTGGAGGACGCGCTCTTTCTTCTCGGTTTCGCCCTCGGGCGACGCTTCCCACTTCGGCGCGTCGCCGCCCGTGAGCGTGTCGTCGTCGCGCTTGCGACCCCCAGGATCCATCGGCTGTGTCACGCCGTGATACCTAAGGCCCGATGTATCACGCGTCAAGGCGCGCGTGATACATTGTGACTCGCTCGGGGGGGCCGAGGCCTATTCGTCGGTTGGATTCGCGAGCTTACGCGACCACACGATCGCGTCTTTCCGCTCGCCGCCCACGGTGACGTGGTTCAGGAGGAGGCCCGTTCGGCGGAAGCCGTTGAAGACGAACGCCGTGGCGAGCGCGAGATCGTCGCTCGGCCCGACCGCGAAGCAGCTCACGACGCCCTCGGCGAGGAGCTTGTCGCAGAGCGCGCGGAGCGCCGACACCGTCGCGAGGCGCTCGGCCTCGGTCTTCGGGCCGGTGAGCAGCTCGACGAACGCGTTGCCGAAGCACGACTGCGACTCGGTGGACGCGACGAGCTCGAAGCCGCCGCGGCTCGTGAGCGAGAAGAAGCGGCGCTCGACGTCGCGCCCGAACGCCTCGAACGCGGTGAGCGCGCGGCCCGTCTTCAGGGCCTTGTCGATCGTCTTGCGGACGTCGCCCTCGCGCACGACGGCGACCTTGGTGAGCGGCAGCGAGCGATCGGCGAGATCCTTCGACTGCTTCTTCGCCTGCGCGAGCGTTTTCTCGGCGAAGTCGTGCGCGGCCGAGGGCTCCGGTGCCGGCGGATCTTCGTCTTCTTCGAGGCCGATCGGGACGCGCAGATCCGCTTGCAGCGCCGCCGCGTCGACGGAAGCGCCGAGGATGAACGCGTCGCTACGCTTGTAGAATCCCGGGATGTTCGCTTCCTTCGCGAAGCCGAGCTTCACCCACGTGCCGACCTCGTCTCGCTCGACCAGCGTGTAGACCTTCTCGATGCCTTCGCGCTTCGCGAGCTTCAGCACGAAGATGCGCTTGGCGTGGCTTGGCCCCGCGCGGAAATCGATCACGCGCATCGTCTTCGTGCGCCGGTTCAGGAGGAGGCAGAGAGAGACGGCGTCGTTCTGGACGAACATCTCCTCCACGCCCTGCATCCCCGCCGCAGGCGGCTCGCTCCCGAGCCGCCGCGCGCGGGCAGGCGACGGCGCGCTGCCCATGCCTCGCTTCGTGTCGGCCCGCTCTCCCCAAGCTCTCGCGACCATCGAAGACTCCACTTCACCCGCGCTGCTGCGCGCGGACCCCTCTGCGTGTGTTTCGCCCCTGCAACCCTGCAACGAATCGCAGAGACGACCTTCCAATGTTGGAATGGGCCGTTTACCACGCGGCTTGTCGCAGGGTCTACGGTCTTTCCATCCTTGAAAGCTCCGCGTGCATCCCTGCAACGACCTAACGTCGTGCGTTAGCGTTAGCGCATTGCGTCGACGTCGGAGCGGGAGACGCCGAGCGCCTCGAGTGCGTCATAGAGTCGCTCTTTCTGGACCGACACCAGGGTCGGCATTCCGCCCGAAAGACCAAGCATCTCGAGAAAGTTCAGGCCGCTGTCGAACGGGGCGGCGAGGGTGAGCGTGTCGTTGTCGAGGAGGAGCGCCACCGAGGCGCGCTCCTGACCGAGGAGGAGCAGCGTCGTCTTGTCGTACCGAGCGCGCTTGCCTGGCGGCACTTCCAGAAACGCAATCGAGGTGCAGGCGGCAAAGCGCGGCTTCGGGACGTCGATCCGGCGGTAGCCGCGCGCGAGCTCGGACGTCGTGCGCTCGACCGCCTCGAGCTCGGCGCCCGCGGCGTCGATGTCGCGCCAGAGCGCGTCGTCGGCGAGGCCGCTCGCGAGGTGACGCACGACGAGGCCGAGCAGCGCGGGATCGCGCGGGCGGGCGCGGATCGCGCGATCGAAGCGCCGCGCCGTCGGCGACGGCGTGCCGAGACGCGTGTCGATCGCGCGCGCGTCGTCGTCGGCGCCGGGGTAGGGCTCGACGCCGTCGCGCATCCATTTGGCCGCGCTGCACAGGCCGTCGAAGTCGACGTGACACACGATCGTGTCCACGGCGCCGATCCGCGCGCAGAGCTCCGGCGTGATCATCTCGGGGCAGGCGCCGTGCTCTCGCTTCGTCGCGAGGACGAAGCGATCGTCGGACTTGTATTGTGCATGCAACTGGTGATCGTGATGATCGACCCACGCCGCGAGCCTCGGGCCCAGTCCGACGATGAAGGGCTTGGTGATCTTCTCGAAGCCTCCGCCGGAGGCCTCCGACGCGAACGCGACGTCGAGCACGACCACGCGGCCCTTCACGCTGCTCGGCTTGGGCAGCTTCCTCGGGGTGGCGAACGAGAGCTCGGGCCGCTTCATCGGAGCGCCCAAGGCTACAGGCATGGCGGCGCCGTGCGGTAGAGGGGGTAGAGGGGGTAGAGTCGGAGCCGATGACGATCGACTACGACAAGGGAGGCGGCTTCGTGCCCGTCGTCGCGCAGGACGCGCTCACGGGCCACATCCGCATGGTCGCGGTCGCGAACGAGCAGGCCGTCCGCCACACGCTCGAGACCGGCCGCGCGACGTTCTGGAGCCGCTCGCGCGGCGAGCTGTGGGAGAAGGGCCTGACGAGCGGCAACGCGATGGACGTCTCCGCCGTGCTCGTCGACTGCGACGCCGACTGCCTCGTCTATCTCGTCACGCCGCGCGGGGCGACGTGTCACACCGGCGCGCCGACGTGCTTCTTCCGCCGCCTGACGATCGACGGGGTGACCGACACGGCGGTCCCGGAGCCGACGCTCCTCGCGCGGCTCGAGGCCGTCCTCGAAGCGCGCAAGGGCGCCGACGCCGGCGCGAGCTACGCGAAGAGCCTGTACGCCGGCGGCGCCGCGAAGATCGGCGAGAAGCTCCGCGAGGAGGCCGGCGAGCTCGCCGAGGCCGTCGCGCGCGAGGACGACGGGCGGGTCGTCAGCGAGGCCGCCGACGTCCTCTTCCACGTGCTGATCGCGCTGCGTTCGCGCGACGTCTCGTTCGAGGCGGTGCTTCGCGAGCTGGACCGGCGATCAGGCACGAGCGGGCACGACGAGAAGCGCGCACGCGGCGCGGCAGGACGGTGATATCCTCGGTCGTCCATGGGACAGAAAGTCCTCGTCTTCGAGAGTGACGCTGCGTTCGCCGGAGAGCTGCGCAACGAGCTCACCAAGCTCGGATGCAACGTTCAGGTCGTCGACGACGGCAACACCGGGCTCCAGCAAGCGTCGTCGGCGCGCCCCGATCTCATTCTCCTGTCCATCGAGCTGCCGCGGATGAACGGCTTCTCGGTGTGCAACAAGCTGAAGAAAGATCCCGCGCTGAAGGACGTGCCGCTCATCATCATGTCGAGCGAGTCGAGCGACGAGACGTTCGAGCAGCACCGCAAGCTGCGGACGCGCGCGGAAGACTACGTCCACAAGCCCATCACGTTCGGCGATCTGCTCGCGCGCATCGAGCCGTTCGTCGTGCTCGGCGGCGGGAGCGCGCCGCCGGCGGAAGAGGATCACCCGACCGGTCATCCGCCGGCCGACGCCGCCGAAGAGAGCGACGACATCCTCATCGAGGAGATGCCGTCGCAGGCGCCGAGCCGAAGGGCCTCGTCGCCGCCCGAGGCCAACGGCGAGCACGTCAACGGCAACGGCACCGCGTCGCTCGACGCCGCGCTGCGCGCCGCGAGCGAGGCGCCGCCGCCGCGCATCAGCGAGCGGCCGGTGCACTCGTCGCATCCTCCCCCGCCCGAGCCGGTCGACACCTCCGCGTTCGAGCGTGCGATCGAGGAGGCGCAGGCGAAGATCCGCGAGCTCGAGCTCGAGATCTCGCAGGCGAAGAAAGACAACGAAGATCTCAAGTCGCGCCTCACGAGCAGCGCGGGCGCGAAGGCGGGCGGCGTCTCGAGCCGCGAGTTCCTCGATCTTCGCGAGGCGCTCAACAAGAAGGACAAGGAGATCCTCTCCTTCCGCGAGCAGCTCTCGAAGAAAGACAAGGAGATTGTCGACATTCGCGACAAGTCGCTCGCGTTCGAGCGCTTGAAGGCCGATCTCGACGACAAGGTGCTCGAGCAAGAGCGCGAGCTCGCCGAGCGCGCCGAGAAGATCGAGTCGCTCTCCGCCGACAAGGAGCAGGCGAAGAAGGCGGGCGAAGACTTCAAGCGCCGCGCCGAGCGCGCGCAGCAGGAGTCGGAGGCGCGCACCGCCGAGCTCACCGAGCACAAGGAGAAGAGCGCCGCGGAGCTCGCGGCGAAAGACGCCGAGATCCAGACGCTGCGCGAAGAGCACGCGCAGAACCTCGAGATCGAGAAGAACACGCGCGAGAAGGCGCTTGCCGAGGCCGAAGCGAAGCGCGCGAGCGATCTCGAA
>JAHBWD010000123.1 GCA_019637175.1 Labilithrix sp.
CTCGCCCACGGCCGAGACGGCCTTGCCGAGCCGGCGATCCTTCTGCGCGACGTCTTCGCTCGGATAAGCCGCGCGGATCTTCTGCTCGCCCGCGGCCGGATCGGTCCAGAGCGCGCGCACCCGGGCGTACTCGCGCTGCGCCTGCGCGCGCTGATTCAGCTTCGCGAGCGCGCGCCCGAGCGTCGCGTGCGCTTGGAGCTGGAGATCGAGCGGCGCTTTGTCGACGAGGCGCATCGCGCTCGTCAGCGCGGCGCGCGCCTTCTCCCACTCGTCTTTCTCCGCGTAGTGCGCGCCGATCGCGTAAGCGATCGCGGCGCTCTGGCCCGGCTTCGCCGCGCCGTGAGCCTTCGCGAAGTCGGCGGCGTCCTTGATCGCCTCTTGCTCCTGCCCGAGGCCGAGGCGGAGCACCACGGCGTCGGCGAGCGCCTGATCGGCGTGCTCGGCGCGCGGATCGAGCTTCGCGAACTTCTCGTACCACTCGGCGGCCAGATCGTAGACGGCGATCGCCTGGTAGTTGCCGCCGATCTCGTACGTGGCCTTCCTCGCGAGGGGCGAGCGGCCTCGCGTGCGCTCGTCGAACGCGAGCAGCGCGCGACGCACCGTGATCGACTTCGCCATGAGGCGCGCCGCCTGGAACGCCTTCGCGGCGTTGTAGCCGATCTCGTCGCAGCGCTCGGCCTCGGGCTTCCGCCCGGCCGCGACCGGATCCTGACAGTACCGCCGAAAGAGCTCGAAGTAGACCTGGCCTGCGCGATCGTAGTCTTCGATCGCCTTCTGCCCGGACGACGCGTCGCCCTTCGCGACGAGGCGCTCGGCCTCGAGGCGAAGGAGGTCGACCTCGACCACCTTGAGCGACGCGCACATCTCCGCGTTCTTCGCCGCCTTGTCGGCCCCGCAGTAGAGCCCCGAGAGCTTCGCGACGTCGGAAGACATCTCGCCCTCGCAGCTCGCCTTGCCGAAGTGCTTGTAGAGGATGAACGCGCTCTCGAGATAGAGCTGCGCGGCGTAGATCGCGTCGTCGCTCGACGCGTGCTCGAGCGCGATGTCGCGAAAGAGCACCGCCGCGCGATCCCACTGCTGCGCCTCGAAGTACGTGCGCGCGCGCGCGTACTTCACCTCGACCATCTGCGCGCGGCCGGCGGCGTCGTTCGCCGCGGGCTTCACGGTGCAGACGTAGCGATCGAAGGCCTTGACCATCGCCGTCTGCTCGGGCTTCAGCTCCTTCGGCTCGAGCGTCTGCCGCGTCGTCGTGGCCGCCCGCGCGCCCTGGCCCGGGAGGTTCCCTGCGCCGCGACGACCGGCGTCGTTCTGGTGGCGCGCCTCGTAGACGTTCTGGTAGCAGAGCCCCGCCGCGTAAGCGGCCTTCGGCGCCTCCGGGCCCGTCGGATCCTCGGCCACCACCGCGTCGAACGCAGGCCCGCAGCGCGCCCAGTCCTTCTGCTCGTAGAGCAGATCGGCCATCGCGTACTTGATCTTGAAGAGCGTCGGCCAATCCTCCTTCACGAGCCGCGGGAACTGGAACGACGCGAGCTCCTTCGCCGTCCACGCGTCGACGACGCGCTGGTAGATCTGCGCGGCGAGCGCCATCGTCTTCGCGTCGCCCGTGCCGCGCTGCCCTCCGGAGCCGACGGCCTCGAGGTGCCAGGCCATCGCGGTCTCGGTCACGAGCGCCGCGGTGCGGCTCGCGCAAGCTTGCTTCGTCGCGGCGTCGTACGCCGAAGCCTTGAACTGCTCGGCGACGCGGAGCTGGCTCTCGAGCTCGCGCTTGATCGCTTCCTTGTCGGCCGACCTCATCGCCATGGTCGCCTCGGTGACGTGCGCCTGATACCCGCACGACCGGGGCCCCTTGT
This sequence comes from Labilithrix sp., assembly GCA_019637175.1. GTDB lineage: Bacteria > Myxococcota_A > Polyangia > Polyangiales > Polyangiaceae > Labilithrix. Next base: position 1,851 of record JAHBWD010000123.1, read on the forward strand.
CTCGGGACATCAAGTCCTTGAAGACGACGATGCCCTCGGGATAGTGGCCGGTGTCGATGTAGCTCGTGCCGAGCGCGTCGAGCATCGCGATCGTCTTGTCGTTCGAGCCGGGCGGATCGCCCGAGAGCGCGCGGAAGAGCGGATACGCCTTCGCCGGATCGCCCTTCTGCGCGTACACGGGGACGACGTCGCGTCGCGCGCTGTCGGCGAGCTTCGCCGCGCCCGGAGAGGTCGCGTGCGCCACGCCGAAATCGATCGTCTTCTTGAACGCGTCGAGCGCGCGATCGAGCTCGCCCTTGTTCCAGAAGACGTAGGCCATCTTGTAGAACGCGTACCCGTAGGCCTTGTTCGCCGGCGGCGGGTACTTCGCGACCTCGGCGTAGGCCTGCGCGGCGAGATCCCACTTCGAGGGATCGCCTTGCGCCTCGCTGAAGAACAGCTCGCCGAACGCGAGGTACGCGTGCGGCACGTACTTCGACGCCGGCGCCTTGCGAATCAGATCGTAGTAGACCGAGCGCGCGCTCTTGGCGTCGCCCGCCTGCTCGTACTCGTACGCGAGGTAGTAGAGGACCTCGTCGAACGACGCGTGATTCGGATAGTCGTTCGCGATCGCCGTATACACCTCGATCGCCCGGCGGCGCGCGGCCTTCATCACCCGATCCGACTCGTTCACGCGCGTCTGCTCCTGCCCGGCCGCGGCCATGTTGCCGGCCTTCTTGAACGCGTCGCGCCGCTGCTCGGCCTCGGTCTTGTCGCGGAAGGCGGCCGACTCGAGCTCGACGTAGCCGTCGGCGAGGCGCCGCGCGATCTGGAGCCGGTCGGGGCCGTTTCTCTTCGTGCCTTGGAAGAGCGTCTCCACGCGCTGCACCTCGATCACGAGGAGCCCCACCTTGCGCGCCGCGAGCCGGATGGTGCGATCGTCGCGCGGCGCTTCCGTCTCCGGAGGGGCCGGTGGCTTCGAAGGCGCCGGCGCCTTCGCGAGCGGCGCGACCGCGCGGAAGCCGGCGCCGCCGCGCGCGCGCGCGTCGATCTCCTTCGGCGTGATGCCCGCGCACGAGAGGAGGCGCTTCGCGCTCTCGTCGAAGCACGCGCCGGCGTCGGCGGAGGCCGCCGCGGCGCAGAAGGTCACGGCACAAACCGCGGTGACGAAGAGGAGGCGCTTCATGGTGGCCCCTTGGACGGTGACGACGGAAGAGTCTTTGGTGCCAAGACGCGCGCGCTCCGCGGGTCTGACGGATCGCGATCGCCGGCGCGACGTCGTATGCTGGCTGCGCGATGTCTCCTCGCGCGGTGATGCTCGTCGTGTTCGGCGCGGTCGGGGGCTGCTCGCTCCTCACGCCGCTTGGCGAGCTGTCGAGCGGCGACGACGCAACGCCGATCGTCGAAGGCGGCGTCGAGGCCGCGAGCCCCGACGCCGGCGCGCCCGACGTCGCCACGATCGACGCCGAGGCCGGCGCCGACGCGTGCACGCAGACGCTCTGCGAGAGCTTCGATCGCGACGAGCCGCTCACGCCGGCCTGGACCTTCGAGCAGAAGGGCGTCGGGCCGGTCCTCGAGGTCACGCCGCAAGCCTCCGTCTCTCCGCCGAACGGGCTGCGGGTCGCGGTCGGGCCGCCGGGCAGCGAGCGGTGGTCGTTCCTCGCCCGCAGCATCGCCGGCCCCGTGAAGAGCGCTCGACTCGACTACGCGCTCCGCGTCGACCGCGCTCCCGCCGTGGGCGAGGTCGAGATCAACATCGTTCGCTTCAACTCGGGCGCGACGAACCACGACTACTACCTCGCGATCACGAAGGACTCGACGCGCTTCGTCGAGCAGCGGCGCGGCCCGCCCGGCGACGCGAACATCGACGTCCCCTTCTCGCCTCCGATCCCGTTCGACAAGTGGACGCGCGTGACGTTCGAGATCGACTTCACGGGCGACAAGATGCTCAGCGTCCGCGTCGACGGGGTCGAGGCCGCGCGGCGAGCGGCGAGCTTCACGCCCACGAGCGTCGTCTCCACGTACCCGACCGTCGGGATGAACTACGTCTACGAGCTCGCGGGTGAAGCCTCCGTCGTGATCGACGACTACGTGCTCGATCTGAGGCGATGAAGCGCGCCGCGTGTCTCGCGATCGCGATGGCGGTCGGCTCGGCGTGCGCGCGGCGCGATCCAGGCGCCCCGCAGCCCTATCCGTACGCGCATCCGTATCCCGCTCCCCATTCCTATCCCTCTCCGTATCCCTACCCGCAAGCGCCCCCGCCGCAGGCGCCGACGTTCGCGTCTTACGCGCGGCTCGATCGTCTCTCCTGCGAAGCGGAGCTCGGGCGCCGCGGGATCGCGTGGGCGCGCGCGAACGAGACGCCCGGCGTGCTCGCGCCGGTTCGCCTGCGCGGCCCGCTCGCGGGCGTCAGCGTCCACTCCGGTCTTCCGGCGGCGCAGCGCGAGCGCTCACACAACGAGATCGTCGATTGTCGCCTCGTCCTCGCCCTCCACGACTTCGCCGCGATCGTCGCGTCGCGCGGCGTGGTCGAGATGATCCACATGTCGGCGTACCGCCCGCAGTCGGAGAACGGCTGCACGCCGCGCTACGTAGGCAAGCAGCACTGCGCGGCGCTCGCGATCGACGTCGGCTACTTCAAGCGCAGCGACGGCACGACGCTGAACGTCGAGAAAGACTTCCACGGGCGCATCGGGCAAGCGACGTGCTCGGGCTACGCCGCGCCGCAGCCTCCGACGCCGATCGCGAGCGAGCTCTGGGGCTGGGTCTGCGAGGCGGCGCGGCGACGGATCTTCAACGTGATCCTCACGCCGAACCACGACGCGCAGCACAAGAATCACTTTCACCTCGAGATCATGCCCGACGCCGAGTGGATGATGATCAAGTGATGCGTTAACAAGGAGAGAGATGCGGATCGTCTCTCTCTTGCCGTCGGCGACGGAGATCGTCTGCGCGCTCGGCGCCGAGGCCGAGCTCGTCGGGATCTCCCACGAGTGCGACCACCCCGAGCGCGTGCGCGATCGCGAGGTGTTGACGCGCTCGCGCATCGCGGCCGAAGGCTCGAGCCGCGCGATCGACGCGCGCGTGCGCGAGGCCCTCGTCACCGGCGCGCTCAGCATCTACGCCGTCGACGACGAGAAGCTCGCGCGCCTCGCGCCCGACGTGATCGTGACCCAAGATCTCTGCGAGGTCTGCGCGGTCTCGCTCGACGACGTGCGAAGCGCCGTCGCGCGTCTCTCGAAGCGAAGCGACGTCCGGATCGTGAGCCTCCGCCCGACGCGCCTCCGCGACGTCTTCGGCGACGTCGAGAGGGTCGCCGAGGCGATCGGGCGCGTCGAGGCCGGGCGCGCGCTGCGCCGCGATCTCGAGGCGCGCGTCGCGCGGATCGCGGAGCGCGCGCGCGACGCTCCACGCCGGCCGCGCGTCGTGTCGATCGAGTGGATCGATCCGATCATGCTCGGCGGCACGTGGATGCCCGAGCTCATCGAGCTCGCCGGCGGCGTCGCCGCGGGCGTCACGGCGGGCGCCGCCGCGCCCACGGTCTCGCCCGAGGAGCTCGCCGCGCTTCGGCCCGACGTCATCGTGGTCAAGCCGTGCGGCTTCTCGGTGGAGCGCACGCTCCGCGAGCGCGATCTGGTCGAGCGCGTCATCGTGGCGAGCGCGCCCGGCGCGCGCACCTACGTCGCCGACGGCAACGCCTTCTTCAACCGTCCGGGTCCGCGCCTCGTCGAGTCGCTCGAGATCATGGCGGCGTGCGTGCACCCCGAGATCTTCGGCGATCTGGCAATCGACGGGCCCCATCGTCCCCCCGGTCAACTTGACCCTCGCGCGCAACAACCCCACGGGCATGTCCCCGCCGTCACCAATCCCGATGGTACGCCGTGGCTGCGCATCAAATAGGAGCCGTCATGGAGCGACCTACTTGGGGAGACACGGTTCGGATCAGGAGCAATGCCCCGCCTGAGTTGCTGCCTGGGCACTTCGCCTCGGTCTGCGGCATGAGGGAAGTAGAGACCGAGGAACACGTGAAGCAGTTCAGTCGTCCAGTGGGTACACGGGTGCTGCTTGTGGAATTTGGGGACGGTCACGCCGTCGAGCTCCCTGAAGATCTGGTGGAGGTCGCGGGGATGTGAGGCGGGTCACGCCGGCGACGCCTCGTAGCGAGACGCCGGCAGCCCGCGAGGCAGGATGTCCGCCGGCGTGCTCGCTCCCTCGAGGAACCGCGAGACGATCGTGCCGGTCTCGTCGAGCGTGCCGATGAAGGCGTGGAACGAGAGCGCCGCCGTCGTCTCGGTGAAGTACGACACGTCGTCCCACGTCAGCTTCACCGCGGGGATCTTCGGGAAGAGCGCCGACTGCACGGGGACGACGCCGTCGCCTTCGCTCTTCTGCGCGTTCTTGAAGTCGTAGTCGTGCTCGGGCGCGGCCCCGACCCTCACCTTCGTCATCGTCGACTTCTCGCGGGCGCCGTAGATCGTGAGCATCTCGGACGCCGGCACGATCGTCGTGGGATCGGGCAGCCCCTCGAGGACCCTCTTCGCCTCCGTGAGGTGGCTCTGCTCGACGTCGAAGCCGTGCTTCTCGACGAGATCCTGCGGCGTGACGTTGCGCTGCCAGTTCTTCATGTCGAACACGTCGAGCGGCTGATCGCTCGCCGCGTCGACGACCGCGCCGGCGAACCGCGGCAAGAGCTCGTAGACGCCGGGGAAGGTTCGCGCGAGCTTTCGCGACTCTTTGCGTCCGCCGAAGAGCGTCGTTTCTCCTCGGATCATCGCCTCGACCGCGTCGACCGATCCGCGGTGGGGCACCGCGAGGAACACGACGCGGCCGATCCGCGACGGATCGGCGATCTTCGAGAGCATGGATCGGAACACGAGCCCGCCCATGCTGTGGCACACGAAGTCGATCTTCCGGCTCCAGCCGGGCGTGTGCGCGCCGACCTTGGCGACGAAGCGCTCGAGCTGCTCGGCGAGCCGCTCGGCGGCGCGCTCGATCGAGTATCGCCAGTCGTACGGGAAGACGTACACGGGCAGGCTGCGCCGCTCGCGCAGGCCGCTCGCGAGGGTCGAGTAAGCGAGCGGCAAGACGCCGTTCGGCTGCGTCACGACGTCGAGCGAGTGATCGAAGCGCGCCGTCGGATCGAGCGCGAGCGCCTTGAGCGAGGGCCCGAACAGCATGTTCTTCGCGGCGTCGATCTCCGACCAGAGCGGCGATGGATCGAGCGCGTAGACGTTCTCGAGGCTGCTGCCCTTGATGCCTGGGATGATGATCGTCGGGTTCTGGATCGCCATGGTCAGCCCTTCTTCTTCACGAGGCGGAGCCCCTGGCTGTAGTCCTTCCAGCTCGCCGCGTGCTTGTCGAAGAAGCCCTGGATCGGTTGGCCGCTCGCGCGGTGCCACCCGTAGAGGCCGATGCGCCCGTCCGGATGACGCGCGACGTCTTTGTGCGTCCCCGCCAGCAACGTGAACGCGCGGCCGCCGATCTGCGCGTCGATCCGCTTGGCTTGATCGGCGAGCACGGAGGCGGAGCTCATCTCCGCCATGCTCCACTCTTTGAAGTCGCTCCGCACGAGCGTCGCGGCGTCGATCTTCAGATCGGCGCGCTTCCAGATCGCGTCGACGAGATCGGGCGTGGGCAGCACGCAGCCGCTCTGCCTCGCGAGCTCGGCGGCCTCGCCGATGCCGACGCCGGCGACGTAACGCGGCGCGACGAGCCACGTCGCGCCGCCGTGCTCGACCTCGATCCACGCCGAGGTGTCGATGGGATCGGCGGTGTCCGTCGCGGTCACGGTGCCGCCGAGCGCGCGCACGCCGTCGGCGACCGCGGCGACGTACGCCTGCCAAGGAAAGTTCGGCCCCGGATCCCAGTGTCCCTTGCCGTTCGCGAAGCCGTTCGTCGCGTCGACGTGCCCGCAGAGGCCGCCCTCTCCCGCCACGAGCTCGGCGACGCCGAGCTTCTTCGGCGGGATGCCGAAGCGAACGCACAGCTCGGCGGCGAGCGCGGCCGATCGCGCGAGCATCTTCGTGGAGTAGTCGTCGTCCCACTCGGCCGCCGTCTGCTTCGCGAACCCTGCGTGCTCGATCCCGATCGCGTAGTCGTTGACCGCGCCGGCGTGCCACGCGGTGTCTTCGTCGCGCACGCACTGCCAGGTCGACGTCGCGTCGACGCAGTAGTGCGCGCTCGCCCGCGTCTCGGGCCTGGCGAAGTAGCGCGCGCAGCTCTCGGCCCCGCGGGCCACCTCGTTCATCTCCATCGTGTGCACGACGATCACGCGCACCCTTTGCTTGCGCCCGACGTTCTTGTTCGGCGACTCGACCCATGAAAGGCCCGTGGTCGACGCCGGCGCCGCCTCGGTCTTCTTCCCCGCGGCGCCCCACGTCTTCGGCCCCACGACGCCGTCGGCGACGAGCCCGCGCGCGTCCTGCCACGCCTCGCTCGCGGCCTCGGTGCGCTCGCCGAAGTCTCCGTCGACCCGGATCGGCCACGCCCAATCGGCGCGCCACTCGCGCGCCGCGCCCGCCGCGTTCGTCCACTTCGTCGGACGCGGCCCCGCCACCAGGATCGCTTGCCACGCGGACACGTCCGCGCCTTTGTCGCCACGGCGAATCGTCTTCATCGGACCACCCCTCTCGGCTGAAGAGGATCGATCGATATCACGAACGGGCTCGCGGACAACGCCTGCTCCCCGGGTGCCCGCGTCACTCGTGATGATCGTCTTCTCACGTCGCCACCCCGACGTGGGGAGCTAAAGCTTGGGCCCCCGCCGTCGAGGAGCCCCCCAGATCGAGACGATGAGGATCACGCCCTCGCAGACCGCGGAGTAGACGTGATTCTTCGTTCTCGGCATCAGGCGTTTCCGGACGATAGCCGGGTTGACCTGCCTGGGTTCAGTGGACCACGGGACGCTGGAAACTCGCCCCTCTCGGTCGTGATCTCGAATCCGTGCAGTTTCGGCTCTTCGTCGAAGGTCGGGCTGGCTCATGCGGCGTGACTCCGCGGCACGGGCGGCGTGAGGCCGAGGGCGAGGAAGCGACGTACGCCATCGTTCGAGCGGATCGGATTGGCCACCATGAATCGCAACTTGCGTAGGAGGTAGTTGTGGTTCCTGTAGCCGCGGGCGCGGCGTACGAGCGTCTCCCAGTTGTTGTTGAGAGCCTCGAGTCGCCCGGTCGGGGCGGTGCTCGGCAAGGGCGACGATCTCGTCGTAGCGCTCGTTCAGGGTGTCGTGCAGCCGGCGGAGCGCGCGGGGCTCGTAGCGACGCGTGCGTCGAAGGATGCGGTCGAGCCCCTGCTCCATCGAAGCGCGATCGGCGCGGCGAGGACGACCTCGCGGAGCTCTTCCTTGATCTGGTAGCCGCGGGCGAGGGTGCGGTTGTGACCGAGCAGCTCGCGAAGTGCAACGCGGTCCTCCGCGGAGACTCGCTCCCAGGCTCGCAGCAGCAGCCAGCGACGGCCCTTGCCGACGGCGCGGAGCTCCGGTCCGGCGCGGAAGAAGACCTCGCGACGCAGCTCGTCGACCATCTTGCCGGCGAGCTTCATGATGTGAAACGGGTCGTGCACGATGGGCGCGTGCTCGAGACCGCGCGTGTTGTCGACGGCGTTCCAGAAGGGTCTGTGCAGGTCCATCGCGAAGAGCTTGACGGTCGCCTTCTGCTCGCGCGAGAGGCTCTCGAGCCAGCGGCGGAGCGCCTTCTCGCTGCGGCCGCGGCCGATCCAAACGGGCTCGCCGGTCTCGAGGTTGCTGACGACCGTGACGAACTTGTGCTCGAGATCGTGCCTGCGACCCAGCCACTTCTCGTCGACGCCGACGTGCCGGAGCGGCAGCGCCGGGCGTGTCGCTTCCCATCGCTCGATCGCACGCTCTTCGGCGCGCCGAACCGTCAACCAGCTCAGGCCGTGCAGAGCGGCGACGTGCATCACGGGCATCGACGCGGCCTCGACAGTGAGGTGGTGCTGGAGCCGGCGGCTCTGTCGCTGGTACGGGTCGGCCCACGCGACCATCTCGACGGCATGGCCCCCGCAGGCGCGGCACTTCACGCGGCAGCCGGCATACTCGATGTCGACCGGATGTCCCGCCCAGGACAGGTCCGCCCAGCGGCGTGCCGGAAGGAGCTCGTGGACGCGCCGGCACGCACCGCCGCAGCGGCTGCAACGCGGCAGCCATCGACGCTCGACTCACTCATCGCGACGTGCGAGCGCCACGACGTGAACCCGGAGGCGTACCTCGCCGACGTGCTCCTCCGCGTGCAGGACCACCCGAAGGATCGCCTCGTCGAGCTCCTTCCTCACCGTTGGAAGGAGACCTTCGGTGCAGGCTTCACCGTCGATCGAATCGTCACGCCTGCCGGCGCGACCTGACCGGTCGCGCCGACGCTAGCCCTCGACCGACCGACCGACGCGCTTCGCGCGTCGTGACACGAGATCGCGATCCGCGCAACCCGCCGAGCGCCGCGCCGCCGCCCGCCCATGGGCTCGCTACGTCGGACGGATACGGCGAGGCGTGCGGCCTCGACCGGACGCTGAAGGCGAACACCGTCAAGCGACGAACGATGTCGCTCTTCAACCAAGGCTCGTACTGGTATCGCCGCATCCCGAACATGGGAGACG
>JAHBWD010000124.1 GCA_019637175.1 Labilithrix sp.
GGCGTCGCGGCTCATGACGGCGATCTTCGAGCGCGCGCCCGGCTCGCGCGCGCACGCGACGATCTTGACGATGCCCTCGTAGATCTCGGGCACCTCGGACTCGAAGAGCTTCTCGACGAGCTTGCCGTCGGCGCGCGAGAGGATGATCTGCGGGCCGCGGGCCTCGCGATCGATGTCTTTGAGGAGCGCGACGATGCGGTCGCCCGGGCGGTACGTCTCGCGCGGCGTCTGCTCGCGGAACGGGAGGATGCCCTCGGCGCGGCCGAGATCGACGATGAGGTTGTTGCCCTTCTCGAAGCGGCGAACGACGCCCTTGATGAGCTCGCCCTTCTTGTCTTTGAACTCGTTGAAGATGAGGTCGCGCTCTTCGTCGCGGACGCGCTGGATGAGGACCTGCTTCGCCGTCTGCGCCGCGATGCGGCCGAACTGCGAGCGCGCCTGCTTGACCATGAGCAGATCGCCGAACTCTTTGTCTTGCTCGGCGGCCTTCTTCGCGTCGTTCGGGTGCCAGAAGATCTGGAAGCCGAGCTCCTCGCCGATCTCCGCTTCGAGGCCCGACTTCTGCGCGTCTTCGAGGGCGATCTCGCGCTCGTCGTCGGAGACGTCGTCGACGACGGTCATGAACTGGAAGAGGTCGACCTGACCGCTCTCCTCGTTGAACGTCGCCTGGAGCTCGCGATTCGGGCCGAAGACGCTCTGGGCCGCCTTCAGGATCGCTTCTTCGACGGTCTTCACGAGACGTGCGCGGTCGATCCCCTTCTCCTTCGCGACCATCTCGATCGCCTGGAGGAGACTTCCCTCGCTGCTCTGCGGTGCTTGCTGCTGGGCCATGGCTTTCCTCTTCGAGACCGGACCATCCGTATGGAGCGTCACGACTTCCTCTTCTTCTTCTTCGGAGCCCCGATCGGCTTGGGCGCGGGACCGAACTCGAACACGAGCCGGGCCGAGACCACGTCGTCGAGGGGAACGGGGTAGGTGCGCGCGCCGTCCTCGAGCGTGAGGACGCCGCCATCGACCGCGCCGAGCTTGCCGGTCAGGACCTTCTGGCCCGCGACGCCGGCGCGAAGCTTGAGCTTCGCCTTCTCTCCCGCGAACCGAACGTAGTCGTCGGCCTTGCGGAGCGGTCGCTCGACGCCGGGCGAGCCGACCTCGAGGTGATAGCGATGCGGAATCGGGTCGGCGACGTCGAGCGCGGGGGAGAGATCGCGCGCGATCTGGGCGCACAGATCGAGATCGACGGCCGCGGCCTTCGTGCTCAAGCGCTGCTCGGTCGCGCCGAGGCGCTCGACGTAGATGCGGAGAACCCAGCCGTTCTCGTTCTTGAGCTCGAAGTCGCAGAGCTCGGCCCCGTGAGCGCGCACGACGGGCTCGATCACGGCGTGGAGCCGATCGCGATCGATCATCATCGGGCTGCTCTTCGGAGGTGCTTCGTACTGCATCGATTCGGTCAGGCGATCTCAGGACAAAAAAAAGGCGAACCACAGAATTGGGGTCCGCTTCGCGACACCGACCAACTTGGGGGCGCGAACATAGCTCGCAGGTGGGCGCCGATCAACCCACTTGGGTCGTTCGGCGCGCACCTTCCGAGGGCCGTAAGTAGTTGAAAAAAGGCCCGTCCGCCCAGGACGCTACTTCTTGGGCTTCGGCTTCGCCGGCTTCGGGGCCGGGGCCGGGCCGCCGCCGCCGTCGTCTTGCTCGAGAATGATGAACTGAACCCGGCGGTTGCGGGCGCGATTGCCCGCCGTGACGTTCGGGACGAGGGGCTTCGACTGCCCGTAGCCCTTCGCCGTGAGCCGGTCGCCCTGGACGCCGTGGGTGCTCAGCCACGCGCCGACCGCGTTCGCGCGGTCTTCGCTGAGCTGACGGTTGTGCTCCACCGTGCCCGAGTTGTCGGTGTGGCCCTGCACCTCGACCCGGCGGATGCGCGGGTTCTTGATGAGGACGTCGGCGATCTCGGTGAGCAGCCCCGTCGACTCCGGCAGGATCACCGCCGAGTCGAGCGCGAACTGGATCTGCTGCTTGATGATGATCTCGCCCTTGCCCACGGTGACGTTCGCGGTCTTCGGGCGCTTCTTGAGCAGGATGTCGGCGGTGTTGTCTTGCCGCGGCTTGACGTCGATCTTGTCGGTGAACGCGAGGTAGCCGTCGGCGTCGACGAGCAGCTGCGCCTCACCCGGCGGCACCTGCTCGACGCGGAACGCGCCGGTGATCGGATCGACCGCCGCGCTCGACTCCTTCTTCTGCGCGTCGATGACCCGCAGCGTCGCCGTCACCGCCTGCTGCGTGTCGGCGTCGCGCACGCGGCCGGAGATCGTACCCACGCGCGGCAGCGGCGTGAGCGCGCAATCGAGCTGGACGTCGCCGCCTCCTTGGGGCTGCTGTTGCGGCGGCTGGCTCGGCGGCAGCGCGCCCGGTCGGGTCGGCGCGCGCGGCGGCGGCGCCGCAGGTTGCCCGGGGCGCACGGGCGCGCGCACGATCGACGTCGTGCACTGCCCGGGCTTGTAGCCGTCGGCTTTGATGCCGAAGAGGTACGGCCCCTCGTCGAGCTCGTGGGTGACGAAGCGGCCGTCGGGCCCGGCGACGAGCGCGTTGAGCTCGGGGTGGTTGTCCCACGAGACGATCGCGCCGCCGATGCCGGCTTCGTTCTTTCCTTCTTCGTGGATGTAGCCGCGGATCTTGCGGCCCGGCGGCTTGACCGCGATCGGCTTCTCGACGACCCGCTCCTTGACGACGGGCGGACGATCCTTGGTGTCGAACGCCCAGCCCGCGCCGAGATAGAGCATCCACGGCGGCTCGGGCCGCGCCTCTTCGATGAAGGTGGCGACGCCCGTCGTGCCGATGTCGAGCGCCGCGAGGAGGTTGAAGCCCTTCTTCCAGGGGAAGAACCGGCTGCCGAGCGTCAGGCGGCTCGGCGCGAGCGGCGTGTTCGCGAGACAGTCGTCGCTGCTCGGGTTGTTCGGGCGGCAGCGGTAGTCTTGGCGGTTGACCGGGATCGCGATGCCGTACTCGATGAACGGCCGCACCTTCTCCTGCGCGGCCATCACCTCGAAGCCGAGGTTGATGTCGAAGTGATCGGTGCGGTTGATGTTCAAGCCGAAGCGCTCGATGCGCGTGATCGGCGTGCCGCGGCTCTGCTCCGTCGTCTCGATGACGCGCCCGCTGTTGTCGAGCACGTACGTCATGTTGAGGCCGAAGCGGATCGGCAGCGGCTTGTCGAGGCCGCGGAGATCGATGTTCGCGAGCGATCGGAACTTGGCGCTCGTGCCGCCGCCGTCGAGGCCCACGGCGCCCGTGCCGTTGACGAGCCAGAGCTCGAACGCGCCGCCGAGGTGGAGGACCTTGCCGACCTGCCCGAACGCCTTCGCGCCGAGCACGCTGTCGCCGAGCACCTGGAGCAGCGCGGGGCGGTTGGCGGCGTTCGAGTTGGCGAAGGCGCTCGTCGCCAGGTACGGCTCGAGCCACTTCGTCACCTGCATCGAGAGCGTGAGGCGGCCGCCGATGTGATCGGTGGTGTCGCTGCGGAGGATGTCGCCGTTGCGCGGGTTGCGGCAGGGGAACTCGACGGTGCAGAGGAAGCCCGCGGAGAAGAACTCGGTCGTGAAGCCGACGCGGAACTGCCCCGGGGCGCCGCCCTGCGCGTACTGCATGTGAACGAGGCCGACGCCGCCGGTCAGCGTCGAGGCTTCGTTCATCTTCCGATCGCGCTCGGCCCACTCTCTGTCTTCCGCGCTCTGATCGCCGGGCACAGTGGCCGCGAGGAGATCGCGCTCGGGCGTCGTCGCCGCGCCCCACGTCTGCGCGCTCGTCGAGCCGCTCGTGCTCGAGCCTTGAGGCGACGCCTTCGCGCCGCCCCCGAAGGTGACGGTTCCTTGAGCGCTCGCCGCGCCCGTGGTGAGAAGCGCGGGGAGAAGGAAGCAGAAGGCGGCTCTCTTCATGTGATTGCCGGGCTCATTTGTAACACCCCCCGTCGCCCCCTGTCACGATGACGCACCCGTTTTTTCCTGGGGTTTTCACCTTGCTCGGCCCCCAGCGGGGTGGTTGGATGCGCGGTCGATGGCAGACGCCCCGCTCCCTTCGCGTCTCCCGCCGCGCGCAGGGCCGCGCGGGCGCATCCTCATCGTCGACGACGAAGCGAACGCGCGCGCCGCGCTCAGTGAAATCCTGAGAGACGAGGGCTACGCCACCGAGACGGCGGCCGACGGCTTCAAGGCCCTCGGCAAGCTCGAAGAGTTCGCGCCCGACGTCGTCCTCACCGACCTCAAGATGCCCGGCCTCGACGGGATCGCGTTCATGGAGAAGGCCAAGAGCGCGTCTCCACAGACGGTCTTCGTCGTGATGACCGCCTTCGGGACGATCTCGAGCGCCGTGTCGGCCATGAAGAAGGGCGCCGAGAACTACCTCACCAAGCCCCTCGACTACGAGGCGCTCTCGGCCGTCGTCGACCGCGCGATGGAGAAGGCCAAGCTCCTCCAGGAGACGCTCGCTTTGCGCGATCGCCTGCGCGAGCGCAACGCCTTCGGGCACATCGTGACCGAAGATCCGAAGATGCGCGCGGTGCTCGATCTCGTCGCCCAGGTCGGGCCGAGCAAGGCGAGCGTCCTCATCACCGGCGAGAGCGGCACCGGCAAGGAGCTCATCGCCGAGGCGATCTGCGCGGCCTCACCGCGCGCGCAGGCGCCGTTCGTTCGTCTTCACTGCGCCGCGCTCGCCGAGTCGCTCCTCGAGAGCGAGCTCTTCGGCCACGAGAAGGGCGCGTTCACCGGCGCCGTCGCGCGTCGCGAGGGCCGCTTCAAGCAGGCCGACGGGGGCACGCTCTTCCTCGACGAGATCGGCGAGATCCCCATGGGCACGCAGGTCAAGCTCCTGCGCTTCCTCCAGGAGAAGTCGTTCGAGCGCGTCGGCGGAAACGAGACGCTCAAGGTCGACGTGCGCCTCATCGCGGCGACCAATCGCGATCTCAAGGCCGAGATCAAGAAGGGCGCCTTCCGCGAAGATCTCTACTACCGGCTCAACGTCATCGCGATCGAGCTGCCGCCGCTGCGCGAGCGCCGCCAAGACATCGGGCCGCTCGCGAGCTTCTTCCTCGCGCGCTACGCGAAGGAGAACGGGCGCGCGATCGACGGGCTCACCGAGCAGGCGATGAAGGTGCTCGCGAGCTACGACTGGCCGGGCAACGTGCGCGAGCTCGAGAACGTCATCGAGCGCGCGGTCGTCCTCTGCGACGTCGGACACATCGACGTGCGCCACCTGCCGCCCTCGCTCGTGCCGGCGGATCAACGCGGGGGCGCGCCGCCCATCCCGGGGACGACGATCCAGGATCTCGAGCGCTACGCCATCCTGAAGACGCTCGAGGCCTGCGGGGGCTCGACGTCGAAGGCCGCGAGCATCCTCGGCGTGTCGCCGCGCAAGATCCAATACAAGCTCCACGAGTACAGCGTGAGCCCGGGCGCCGCGCGCGCGAGCGACGCCCCCGAGGGAACCGAAGAAGAGGAGTGAGCGAGCGATCGGCGTGGCCGCGTGTTAGATTCCGCGCAGCCATGAGGCTCGATTCTTTTCTTGCGCGCGCGCGCGTCGTCTTCCTCGTTCTTCCGCTCTTCGCCATCGGGTCCGCGCTGCACGCGGGCTGCACCGGAACCACGTCGTCGGGCTACTACGATCCCTACGACCCGTACGGCCCTTACGGTCCTTACGGGTACGCACCCTACGATCGCTGATCCATGACGCCTCGATGGCGCGGGATCTTCTGGGTCGTCGCCGTCGTCAACGCGCTCCCGCTCTTCGCGGTGCGGCACCTGCCGTACACGGATCTGCCCGAGCACGTCGCCGCCATCGACACGCTCGCGCGGCTCCTCCCCGGCGGCGGCGGCGCGCCCTACGTCGTCGCGCTGCGCGAGAGTCAGTACCTGCTCTACCACCTGACGGGCGCGTTGCTCGCGCGGGTCGTCGGCGACGCCGTGCTCGCGAACAAGCTCTTGCTCCTGCTCGTCGCGATCGCGATGCCGGTCTCGCTCCGGAGCTTTCTCCGCGCCCTCGACCGCGACGAGCGCGTCGCGATCTTCGGGGCGATGCCGTTCTACAACCGCGCGCTCATGGTCGGCTTCCTCCCGTTCGTCGCCGCCATTCCGCTCACGCTCTTCGCGCTCGCGGCGATCGTCGAGCAGTGCCGCGCGCCGACGCGGCGCCGCGCGATCGGGATCGCCCTGCTCTGCGTCCTCCTCTTCTACACGCACGTGAGCGCGTACGTCGTCGGCCTCCTCGTGGCGGCGACGATCGCGATCGCGTCGAGCCGTCTCTCGCGCGCGCCGGGTCGCGCGTTCGATCCGCGGCCGCTGCTCTTCACGATGCCCGCGCTCGTCCCCAGCGTGATCGCCGCGCTCTTCTGGTGGTCGGCGGGGAGCCTCGGCGCGCCCGGCCGCGATCCCGACGTCGCGCGCATCGCGCTGCTCGACAGCGTCAACCGCATGCCGCTCTGGACGTTCGACGCCTGGCGCGGTCACGGCGACGAGCTGTGGGCGGTGACGTGGTGGACCGCGTTCGCGATCATCGTCGCCGCCGGCCTCCGGCGACCGCTCGAGCGGGGCCGCGGCTGGGTGATCGCGCTGCTCCCCTTCGGCGTCGCGCTGGTCGTGTACCTCGCGACGCCGTTTCGCGTCGGCGCCGCGGGCTACCTCAACGTGCGCCTCGCGCCGCTCGTGACCCTCTTCGCCACCGTCGCCTTGCGCCCGCGCGACGATCGCTGGGGGAAGATCCCGCTCGGCATGGCCGCGATCGCGACGGTCGGCATGACCGCGACGACGACCTTCGAAGCGCGCCGCGTGTGCCGCGAGAAGCTCGGCGCGGGCTTCGAGAGCCTGCTCGCGGAGATGACGCCGGGGCGCCGCCTCGCGATGCTGAGCTTCGACGCACGCTCGCCGCGCGCGCACGAGTGGCCGTACGTCTTCGCCGGCTCGCTCTACCGCGCGCGCGGCGGCGCGATCGCGTCGTACTCGTTCGTCGAGCTGCCTCACTGGCCGGTGCACTACGACGCGCGCGTTGCCGGCGCGGTGCCGCCGGCGCGTGGTCCGTTCTGGGTCTACCACCCGTGCGCGTACCGCTACCGCGACGACGGCGACTACTACGACTACGTCCTCGTGCAGGGCCGCTTCGACCTCTTCCCGCCGCGAGCGCCGGGCCCGCCGTTCGCCGAGATCGCGTCGTCGGGCGCGTTCACGCTCTACGCGCGAGCCGCCGGCCCGCCCATGGACGAGGTCGACCGCGGCCCCTGCCTCCGCGCGCCCGATCCGCGTCGGTACGACGAGTGAATCTCGTACGAGATGCCGCGCACCGCGTCGTGCTAGCGTGCTCGGAAGAGGGGGCGCGTGAACGCCAAGCTGCTGAAGTCGGCCGCCCGGGAGGTCGTCGTCTACTTGCTGTGCTCGGGGGCGGTGTTCGTCGCGAACGCGACGCTCTACGTCGCCTACTTCCTCGTCACGCGTCCGAAGTACACGTTCCTCGCCGGCAACACGTTCGTGGTGCTCATGATGCTCGCCCAGTGCATGGCGGCGTTCTGGTACACGTGCGTGCGTCGATCGAACGGAAGCGCCCCTGATCTGCCCGCGTTCCGCTACGCGACGTCGTGTGTCTTCGCCGGGCTCCTGATCCTCTATGGCCTCCACGCGACGGTCTTCACCATCGTCGAGCGATCGGTCTCGATCAACGTGCTGCGCTACCTCTCGACGGGCGAGAGCCGACCCTACCCGGAAATCGAGAAGAACTTCATCGAGACGTTCGTGCTTCGCGACAAGGGCGTCTGCAAGCGACTCGACGAGCAAGTGCACCTCGGGAACGTCTCCGTCGACCACGGTCGCTACGCCCTCACGGAGAGAGGCATGCGCACGTTCAGAACGTTGGACTCGGCCACCAAGGTGACGGCCGACAAGGCGCCGAAGAACGCCGTGTCGTGCGACGCGCCATGAGCTCGGGCGGCGTGGGCGGTCGGCCGACGTGAAGGAACCGCGTACGCCGGCAGAGCGATGGTGCAGCTTCGCGCTCGCGGTGATGTTCCTCGCGCGGTGGCCTCTTCGCGCACGGCACCTCTACGAGTGGGACTCGGCGCAATACGCCCTCGGGACCCTCGACTTCGACATCTACAAGCACCAACCCCACCCTCCGGGCTACCCGATCTGGATCGCCCTGTTGAAAGGCATCCACCTCGTCATCCCGGACCTGAACACGGTCCAAGTCGTCGCCGCGTTCGTCACCTGCGCGGCAGCAGTCTGGGTCGCTCATCGCTTCGCTCGCGAGCTCTTCGGAGGGGCGCTCGCGCTGTTCGTCGCCGCGTGCGTCGCCTTTTCGCCGCCGGTGGTCGTCGCCAGCGTCACGGCGAACACCTATCCCGTCGATCTGCTCGGCTCGGCCGCGCTGGGATGGATCG
Organism: Labilithrix sp.; assembly: GCA_019637175.1. GTDB lineage: Bacteria > Myxococcota_A > Polyangia > Polyangiales > Polyangiaceae > Labilithrix. The sequence continues at coordinate 8,414 of JAHBWD010000124.1, forward strand.
CGGCGCGCATGTGGAGCGGCGAGCGGCGCCTCGCGCCCCTCGCATGGGCGCTCCTCGCGCTCATGGCGGGCGCGCGTCAGACGGGGGCGGTCGTCCTCGTCCCCGTCGTCGGGCTCGCGACGGTGCGCGCGTGCCGGCTCGACCCTCGGGCCTGGGCGAAGAGCGCGCTCGCGGGCGGGATCGTCTTCACGGCGTGGTACGTCCCCGTCGGGCTCATGCACGGCGGCATCGCGAAGCTTCAGGCCTACGCAGCCGCCGACGCGCGCTTCTTCTTCTCTCGCTGGAGCTCTCTTCACGGGGCCCCGGCGCGGGTACACCGCGTGATGCTCCTCGACGCCGCTCGGTGGGCGATGATGATGATCGGGCCGTCGCTCCTCGTCACCGCGATCGCGTTCGGTGCGACGCGCAAGGCGGACCGCGACGAGAGCGGCGCGCACCGGCCCGCGCACCGCCTCGGACCGACGTTCTTTCTCGCGTGGGCGCTCCCGAACCTCGCCATGTGCGCGCTCCACTGCCCCAAGCCGGGCTATCTGCTCGGCTCGCTCCCTCCCCTCGTCTTCGGGTGTGCCGCTCTGCTTCGCCGCGCTGGAGCCAGCTTGCCGGCGTGGACCGCGCTGGCCACGGCCGCCGCGTCGGTCGTCTTCGCGAGCGTCGACTACGGCGACCTGACCTATGACCGAGTGTCGCTTTCCGGCGTCCGTCAGGCCGACGACGGCACGCGCGCGATCCTCGAGGCCATCCCTTCTGGAGCTCACGAAGAGGACACGACGCTGGTCATCAGCCTCGGCGGCGTGAGCTGGTTCGGCCCGAGCTACCGAACGCTCATGGTCGACCTCGACACCGAGCTCTGGTTCTTTCCGTCGGGCTCCGAACGCCGCCAGGCACGCCATCACGCCGAGGCCCTCGTCCGCGCAGAGCAACACGTGATCCCCGCGCGCATCCGACGCGTCGTCTGGGTGTGCGACGCTTTTCACGCGATCCCCGCCGCCATCGCGGGGTTCGAGGGAACGCGCGCGCTGTCGAAGACCTCCAGCAGCTGCGTCTGGGAGACCGACATCGGCACGCGCGGCCTGCGGCTTTCATTTCCGCTCGAGGACTTCACGGTCAGCGTCGCGCGATGAAGGCGATCGCCGTTCGCCCACGGACGAGGTCGACCGCAGCCCTGCCCTGTCGCTTGCCGACTACGACGACCGAAGCGACTCTGGTATATCGAGTCGACGTGAGCCACAGCGACATCGTTCTCTCCGTCGAGAAGCTCGCGAAGACGTTCGTGAAGCCGTTCACGGGCAAGAAGGTGGCCGCGGTGCGCGGCATCTCCTTCGAGGTGAAGCGCGGCGACATCTTCGGCTTCCTCGGCCCCAACGGCGCAGGCAAGACGACGACGATCAAGATGCTCACGGGGCTCATCTTCCCCACGAGCGGCAAGGCCACGATCTTCGGTCAGGCCGCGCCCTCTCCCGACGCGATGGGCAAGGTCGGCTTTCTCCCCGAGAACCCGTACGTCTATCCGTACCTCACGCCGCGCGAGTTCGTCTCCCTCGCCGGCCGCCTCAACGGGATGAGCGGCAAGAAGC
>JAHBWD010000125.1 GCA_019637175.1 Labilithrix sp.
ATCCGGTGCCCGCGTTGAAGAGCGGATCGTCTTCGAGGATCTCGACGGCGCGCTGCACGGCGTCGAGCGCGGAGCCTCCGGCGGCGAGGATCTTCGCGCCCTCGGCGGCGGCGCGCTCGCAGCCGGCGACGCGCGGCGGGACCGACGCGGCGGGGACGTCGCCTGCGCCGCCGTGGATCAGGATCGACCAGCGCGCGGCGGGGCCGCCCCAGCTCGCGCTCACGGGATCATCGTGCGGGCTCATGACGACGAGGCGAACGATAGCCCAGAAGCGCGATCGCGAGCAGCGCGGCGGGCGGCGCGATCGCGAGCGCAGCGGGAGCGACGCGCGCCGCAGCGGCCTGGAACGCGACGAGCGTGAAGAGCGCGCACGCGAGCACCTCTGCGCCGGCGATCACGCGGCGACGGCGGAGCGCGCGGTCGTCGAGCAAGCTCACGCGCAGGGCGGCGCGCGCGGCGATGAGCGCGAGTGCGAGCCCGGCGAGCGCGGTGGCGATCGACGCGGCGGCGCGCGCGTTTTGCGGAAGCCCGTCGTCGATCGCGCGCGCGGCGCCGTCGAGCGGCTCGGGCGCGCCCTCTGCGGTCACGCGCACGTGGAGCGACGCGCTCTCGAACGCGCCGTCGCGATAGACGAACGCGTCGCCGCGCGGCGCGCGCGGATAGAAGCCCGAGACGTCGACGGCCGAGGTGACGAGGAGCGCGAGCCCGATCGCGATCGAGGGCAGCGCCGCGCCGAGCGCGGCCGAGCGCGCGTTCTCGCCCGGCGCGCGGCCGAGCGCCTCGAGCGCGCGCGCTTCTTCGCGCACGCGCGCGGTGCCGAGCGCGAGCGCGGCGCCCACGGCGCCGCAGAGCGGCGCGAGCGGGAGCGCGCGGCCGGCGCGAACGGCGACGGTGAGGTGCCCCTCGTCGCTCGCCGCGGTGACGAGCCACACGACCGCGATCCCGATGAGGGTCGCGCCGAGCGCGCGCATGAAGGTTCGCTTGTCCCACGCGGTCATGAACTTGGCCCGAGCGCTGCCGATTCGGTACGCACGATTGGATACCAAAGGCTCGGACCCCCATGGCGCGAATCTTGGCTCTTCCGCTGCTGATGACCGTCGCGCTCGCTGCGCACGGATGTACCGGCAAGAATCCGTACGCGCCAGGCGAGTCGCTCGGGAGCTTCGCGGTTACGGGCAAGCTCGTCTCGACGAGCTGCGGCGCGACGCCGGATCCGTGGTCGTTCGAGGTCAAGCTTCGCCACGAAGACGCGACGCTCTACTGGGTGCACGGCGGCATTCCCATCTCGGGCAAGGTCGACAAGACGGCGGCGCGCGTGGTGCTCAAGGCGAGCGAGACGCAGACGGTTCGCCCCGCCGACGCGAAGAAGAAGCTCGCGGCCTGCACGATGTCGCGCGAAGACACGGTCGATCTCGTGCTCTCGCCGGTGACGTTGCCGCTCACCGATCTCAAGACGGCGACCGAGTTCAAGGGCGCGCTCTCCTATCGCTTCGCGGCCGGCGAGGCCGCCGACTGCAGCGACCAGCTCCTCGAGACGGGCGGCGACTACGCGGCGATCCCGTGCGAGGTGCGCTACGAGCTTTCCGCGAAGCGTGTGGGTGAATGAGGTCTCGCGCGGCCCACGGCTGGGCTCGAGCGTGTGTGCGACGAACTGCTCGCCCCTCCCCTGTCGAACTTCGATCCGCGTGTTAGAATCTGGAGACCACGCTGCGTCCGGATGTTTCAGTGTCCCGGGCTAGTCCGGCGGAGGTCACCTCCGCGAGCGCAGCACGACCCTCGGGTCATCCTTCACGAACATGAAGCGACCCCCCACGAAACGTCCGCGCGAGGCGGCGGTCTCATCCGCTGGGCCCGCGGGCGCCGGCACGCCGGAGGAGGTAACAGAACATGCACAAACGTAATGGCTCTCGACCGGGAGAGCAGACGTCGTAGCCGTGCGTGAGCGTCACTCTTCACGGAGCTGACGCGCCGGTTACATGCCCCCGGGACACGAGGGCCTGCGCCAGGGAGCACGCAAGAGGCTCCCGCGGCGCGTAAACCGGGACGGCCCGGGCCGAGAGGCCTGGGCCGTCTTCTTTTGGGGAGCTGGCGCTCCCCTCATCGGCTCCGCCGATGAGCCTCCCCTGCCAGGTGGCGTTTGCCCGCGTGATTCGCCTTCGGCGAACGGCGCTGGCGCGCCGAAGCACGCTCGCGTCGTGGCGGTCTGCGGCGCTCCCCTCATCGGCTCCGCCGATGAGCCTCCCCTGCCAGGTGGCGTTTGCCCGCGTGATTCGCCTCGGCGAACCGGCGCTGCGCGCCGGCGGCCTCGCGTCATGGCGTGCTCACACTCGTCGGTGTCACCTCGGCGCGATTGACGTGCACGGGCGGTGGCGGTACGAACGCTACTGCTCTGCGGGACTAACTCAGTTGGTAGAGTGCCAGCTTCCCAAGCTGGATGTCGCGGGTTCGAATCCCGTGTCCCGCTCAACTTCAAGTGCACCTGAGTAGGCCGGTCAGGGAGTCGAACCCTCGCCGGTCTTTTTCGTTCCATCGCTCGAAGCACCACCGGAAGCACCACTCGACCCCTCCCCTGCGGCCCGGAGGTCGCGTCGGAAGCCGGCGAGGGAGATGAACCGCACTGCAGTGTTCCTTGCGCGAGCTTCGACCACAGCGCGAGTCGAGTCCCGCGGCGGGTTCTCGGCTAGACTTCCCGACGTGGGCCTCGCGGGCTGGAAGACGGGTGGGCCGTCGCCGTTCCTGACGGAGCGGGCGCGGGCGCGTGCACCTCGGATCCTTTCGTACGCCGCCGCGCCCGGCGCTGCGATGCTCGTCTCTCCGGCGGGCGACGTCGCGCTCTTCAGCGGCGCCGCGCTCGAGCTGGATCTCGCGCGCGTCGCGCGCGCCGCGTCCGCGCTCGGCGCCACGCGAGAGCTCGCGTCGTTCCACGTCGGCGACGCGTGCGCGCACGTCGCGACCGTCTGTCACGGATGGACGCTCTGCGTCGTTTCGACGGCGGGTGTGCATCCTTCCTTCGTCATCGAGCGACTGCGCCGCGCGAGCGCGGTCTTCGCGATGGCGCTCCTCGACGGGAGCGCGGGCGGCTCGGGGTCGCACGGCGACACAGGCGGAGGCGGCGCGCCCGCGGAGGCTCTCGCCTTTCCGCCTCGCTCGCCGTCACGGGCTCGGTCACGTTCGATCGCTCGTCGCGAACACTCGTAGCACGACGTTCGATACAATCATCGCGTGGCCACGAAAACGCGCTGCGGCTGGGCGACCAGCGATCCGCTCTACATCCGCTATCACGACGAAGAGTGGGGCGTGCCGCTCCACGACGATCGCGCGCTGTTCGAGATGCTGACGCTCGAGGGCGCGCAGGCCGGCCTCTCGTGGATCACCATCCTCCGCAAGCGCGACACGTACCGCCGCGCGTTCGCCGGCTTCGATCCGAAGAAGGTCGCGCGCTTCGACGCGAAGAAGCAGGCCGCGCTGATGAAAGACGAAGGAATCGTCAGAAACCGCCTGAAGATCGCCTCGACGGTGACGAACGCGCGTGCGTTCCTCGACGTACAGAAGGAGCACGGCTCCTTCGACGCCTACATCTGGTCCTTCGTGGGCGGCCGTCCGTTGAAGAGCCGGCGCCGCGCGCTTCGCGAGGTGCCCGCGCGCACCGCGGAGTCCGACGCCATGAGCAAGGACCTGAAGAAGCGCGGCTTCCGCTTCGTGGGCTCGACGATCTGCTACGCGTTCATGCAGGCCTGCGGCCTCGTCGACGATCACGTGGCGACCTGCTTCCGCGCAGCGCGTCGATGACGGATGCGGCGCGGCCGTCTACGATTGGGAGCATGAGGGTCTGCGTCCTGGTGGCCGCGCTCGCGGGCTGCGCGTCGTTCGGCGAAGCTGAACGCGAGCCGCCCGACGCGGGAGCCGACACCGGCGACGCCGGGGCCGACGCGGCGACCGTGACGGCCGCGAGCTGCAAGGATCTCCTCGCGCAGGTCCCGACGACCAAGAACGGCTTGTACACGATCGATCCCGACGGCGCCGGCCCGGGCGCGCCGCTGCGCGTCTACTGCGAGATGTCGCTCGACGGCGGCGGATGGACCGTCGCGGGGCGCTCCGCGCCCGGCGTCGCGGGCAGAGGCCCGCCGTTCGGTTGGCGCTCCGCGACCGGCGCCGTCGACGATCTCACGAAGCCCTACTCGCTCGACGTCGCGAGCGCGAAGCTCGTCTTCGAGGAAGTGCTGATCGGCGATCGCGACGTCTCCTCACACGACATCAGGTCGCGCGCGTACAAGATCAGGGTTTCTTCGACGTTCCTCGACGATCACACGATGACGACGTTCGGGAACGGCGTCGTCGCGACGATCCTCGGCGACTGCCAGCCGACGGATGCGGGCCCGACGATGCTCAGGTTCAGCGGGGGCACAGCGCTCGACGACACGTTCTTCTTCCGCGACATCCCCGATTTCGGCCAGCGCCGCGGCCTCCGGGCCGGGGGCATCGATCTCACCTACGGCGATTGCATGCGGGGGGCCGCCATCCACCAGCTCCAGGGCGTCATCCTCGTGCGCTGATTGCGCGCCCCGAGCGCGGTCCTAGACTGTGCGCGATGACGCCGCGTCAGGCCGATGTCGCGTTCGCGCTCGAGGACGTGCCCGGTTTCCGGCGCGCCTACGCGATCGCGCCGAATCGCCCCGCGGCGAGACACTTCGACTTCGCCGTCGAGCTCGAACAGAACGGGCGCGCGCTGGCCGCGGTGCACTATGCGCTCTGCCGCGTGATGACCCACGAAGCGTGCGCGCGGGTCTTCTTCTTCTACTCGCAAGCGCCGCCGATCATTGCGGTCGCGGCGACTCCCCTCTGGCTCACGGACGACGAGCGCACCGCCGCGCGTCGACGCGCGCCGCCGCCTCGCCCGGCCGCGCCTTCTCCTCTGCGTCCGCGCGATCTCGACGTGCTCGTCGTCGACGACGATCCCGAGGTGCTTCGGATCGTGCGCGAAGCCATCGGCGGCGCGGCGCGCTGGGCTCACGCGCGCGACGTGAGCGACGCGGTCGACCGCGCGACGCGGCGATCGTTCGATCTCGTGCTCTGCGATGCGCGTCGTGCGTTCGGGTCGCATGGATTGCTCGCGCAGCTCCCGCTCGAGGTCGCGACCCGCGTCCTCGTGCTCGCCGAGCCGTGCGACGTCGCCGACGCGCGTTGGCGCCTTCAGGGCACCGAGCGCATCATCACGAAACCTCTCGAGACGTGGATCGTACAGCAGCGCTTCCTTCGCGCCCGCGAGATCGAGCCTGAGTGGAGACGAGAGCTCGGCGGCGGCGCTCTCGAGAGTCCGCCTGCGACGCGCCGGCGGCTTCGGTGTCCTCCGCCGTCGGCGTCGTTCAGCGCGCTGCTCGTCGACCTCGACGACGAGACGCACGAGATCCTCCGCGCGGCGGTGCGTCACGACGCGCGACACGTCATGCGGCGCGAGCCCGACGAAGGCGCCGAGCTCGCGCTGTCGTCGCCGTTCCATGCGGTCGTGTGCAGCGCGAGGGCTGCGCTGCACGCGCGGAGCATCCTCGACGGGATCGCCCGGGAAGATCCTGCTGGAGCCGATCGCGTGCTCGTCGTCGCGGCCGCGCGCGACGTCCCGTGGGTGACGCACGAGCTCGGCAAGATGCGGCGGCGCAACAAGGTGATCGCCGCGCCGATCGACGAGGCGCTGCTCCGGCGCGAGATCTTACGCGATCATCCGTCGCTCGCGGTGAACGCGGCCGCGCGCGACGTCCTCGAGGTCGACGCGTCGCGCGTCGGGCGACCGCGGTTTCGCCGGCTCGCCGTCCTCGTGGTCGACGACGACGTCTCGACCGCGATCCTCTTCGACGCAGCGTCGCCGCGCGACGACGCCGACGTCTCGCTCGCGACGACGACCATGGAGGCGTTCGAGCACCTGACGACGCGCGCCGTCGATGTCCTCATCGTGAGCGCGACGATGCGCGGCGACGGTGGCGAGCCGCTCTACCGTGTGCTCTGGCGCTTGGAGCCGGCGCTCAAGAGCAGGTGCGTCCTCGTCACGCCGCCCGATGCGCTCCCGCCGTCGGCGCCGAGAGCTCGGATCGTCGAGCGACCTCTCACGCGAGAGGCGATCGGCGGCGTCGTGAGGGCCTTCGCGCGCTGATCTTACTTCTTCTTCGTCTTCGCCTTCTTCTTCACCGGCGCCGGCTTCGCAGCGGCTGGTGCCGCGGCAGGCGGTGGCTCGGGGTCGGGCTCGGTCGTCGCGCTCGGCGCTGCGCTCGCGACGGGCGCGCTCGCCGTAGGCTCGGTCGCCGAGGGCTCGCTCGCGGCGGCCGAGGCGCCCCCATGCGAGGGCATGCAGTAGTGCTGGGTGCCGAGGTTGTGCGAGCCGGCCTGGTTGTTGAGCGTGACGTTGACGGCGTCGCAGGAGAAGCCCGACGGACACGGATCGAACGGCGAGCAGCTCTTGGTGCACACGCTGATCTCGCCGGTCAGGCACGTGTGCGACTTGCAGTGCTCGGAGTCGGAGCACTCGCCGCCGAGATCGATCGTGCCGCGCTTGAGCACGTCGCGGATCGCGATGCCGATGCCGATCGGGACGATGATCGCGCCGAGCATCCACATCTGGAAACGGAACTTCTTCTTCTCCGGCGGCGGGCCGAAGGGCGCGCCCGGCGGAGCCTGCCCTGGCGGTGGATAGCCGGGCGGCGGATAGCCGGGCGGTGGCTGGCTCCACTGTGGCGGCGGGTACTGGCTCATCGATCGACGAGCCTATCAGCGCCCGAGGCGGCGATCTCGCCGGCGTTCGGTCGCGCTCGCGGAGCACGTCGGTGACGCCGGAACATCTCGAGCGCGAAGCGACCGGCGCGCGTCGCGCGCGTCTCGGCGACGAGATCGCGAGCCTCGGGCCCGAGCTCGTCGACCGCAGGGAACGTCGCGCCGTAGCCCTCTTCGCGCGTCACGAGGAGCGCCGGCGCCAAGAGCGACGCGAACGTCAGATCCGCGGCGGTGAACTCTTCGCCCACGAGATACGGACCGCGGTCGAGCCGCGCTTCGACCTTCGCCATCTCCGCGCGCACGCGATCGGTCGCGCGACGGCAGCGCTCTTCGGTGACGCCGAGCCGGCGCGCGATCCACGCCCGCCCGACGGGCGCGAGCGCGCGGAACGCGAGCGCCTGACGGCGGCTCACGTTCTCGTCGGCGAGCGTCCTCAGCGCCGTCTCGCTCTGGAACGCGTGCCAGTAGCCGACGCGGCGCGTGTACGGCCCGAGATCGCGACCGAAGCTCTCCACGAGCTCGACGACCTCGGGCGTCGGAAAGAGCGGGCCCGGGCCGCCTCCCGCCGAACGCGCGGAACGCGCCGAAGCCCATCTGGCGATGTCGGTCGAGTCGCACAGCGTCTCGCTGTCGCCCGTGAGGAGCACCGGCGTCGAGAGGCGCGACGAGACGCGGTCTGCCCTTCCGCCGCGCCCGCGCGTCGCGAAGAGGACGCCGAGCTGCGAGAAGCCCGGCATGTACCCGCGCTCGCGATAAGGAACGCCGCAGTAGTCGAGCGCCCAGCGCGCCTTCTCGTTGTAGTGCGAGAACACGAGGGTCACGAGCGTGCTCTCGCGCGACATCGGAGAGGAGGGTACACGGTCTCCGGAGATCCGTAAATTACCAGTTATTTCATTGCAGTAGCGACTTCGAAATTTCTCTGTCACCAGGCGCTTCGTGGCTGCGTTGGGTCCGAGAAGGAGCCGACGAAATGATGACCGAGCAGCCGATCACGCAGGGCACGATGCGCACGACGCGCGGAGCGAGCTTGCCCCTCACGCGCACCGACGTGAAGGCGAAGGTGAACGGACCCGTCGCCGACGTCGAGGTCGTGCAGATCTTCGAGAACGATCGCGGCGAGGCGATCGAGGCGGTCTATCTCTTCCCCCTTCCCCATCGGGCGTCGGTCCATCACATGCAGTTCCGGATCGGCGCGCGCGTCGTGAGCGCGGTCGTCAAGGAGAAGGAGGAGGCGAAGCGGACGTACGAGCGCGCGCGCGCCGAGGGCCGCGCGGCGTCGCTCCTCGAGCAGGAGCGCCCGAACCTCTTCACGCTGTCGGTCGCGAACGTGCCCGCCGGCGAGACGATCGAGGTCACGCTCGGCTACCAGGAGATCCTCGGCTACGACGGCGGCGCCTTCTGCTTCGTGTTCCCGATGATCGCGTCGGAGCGTTATCACGCGGGCAAGCCGACGCGAGGGGGCGCCACCGATGAAGTCCCCGACGCGCGACGCATCCGCCCGCTTCGCCTCGCCACGGGCACGCGCAACGCCGACGTCTCGCTCGAGATCGAGCTCGACGCCCGCGTACCCATCGAGGCGCCGCGCTCGCCGACGCACGCGATCGAGGTGACGGCGACCGGCCGTGGGCGCTTCGCGATCTGCCTCGCGCCCGGCGCGTCGGGCGACGCGATCCCGAACCGCGACTTCGTGCTCGGGTATCGGCCGATCGCCGGCGGCGTCCGCCCGACGGTCTTCTTCGAGCGCTCGGGCGATCGCCCGGGGACGTTCCTCCTCACGGTCACGCCGCCGGCGAAGCCGGCGCCCGATCTCGTCGTGAGCGAGGGCGCCGTCGTCAAGTGCGCGAACTGCGGCGCCGGGCTCTGCGACGTGCAGAAGCTCCGCGACGTCGCCGGCATCGGACCGGCGTGGAAGTGCGAGCACTGCGGCGTGTTCGTCTCCGCCGACAAGACCCGCGCCTCCACCATGGCGCGCGCGCTGCCGCGCGACGTCGTCTTCCTCGTCGATCGATCGCGATCGATGCGCGGCGAGTCGCTCCGCGCCGCGCGCCGCGCGGTTCGCGCGATCATCGACGCGCTCGGACCCGACGACGCGATCCAGCTCTTCGCCTTCGATCACGATCGCGTGCCGTTCGACGGAGACGGCCAGACGTGGATCGCTCGATCGGCCGATCTCGGCGCCCGCGTCGACGCGTTCCTCGGCGACCTCGACGCGCGCGGAGGGTCGGAGCTCGAGGAGGCGATCGCGCGCGCGGCGAAGCTGCCCGAGCGCGCGCATCGCGCGCGGCTCGTCGTCCTCGTGACCGACGCCTCGGTGGGAAATGAAGGCAAGCTCCTCCGGCGCGTGCCCGAGATCCTCGGGGCGCGCACGCGCATGTTCGTCCTCGGCGTCGGGCCCGCGGTGAACCGCTGGCTCGTCGAGCGGCTCGCGCACGTCGGCGGCGGCGCGAGCGACGTCTTCGTTCCGGGGGACGATCTCGGCGCGACGGTGGGTCGCTTCGCCGATCGCGTGCGCCAGGGCGGGCCCGTGCTCACGAACCTTCGCCTCGTGTGGGAAGACGCGATGCCCGCCGACGTCTATCCCGCGCCCATCCCCGATCTGTTCGGCGGTCAGCCGCTCCAGCTCCTGGGTCGCTTCGTCGGGAACGGACCCTCGCGCCTCGTGCTGCTCGGCACCGCGGCGACGGGCCTTCCCTTCCGCCAGGAGATCGACGTGAGCCTGCCGCTCGAGGCCGCCGAGATCCCCGGCCTCGAGCGGATGTGGGCGCGGAGGCGCATCGACGCGCGCCTCCAACGCCTCGAGACCGCGCCCCAAGACGCCGGGGAGATCCGCCTCGAGGTCCTCGCTCTCGCGCTGCGTCACGGGCTCGTCAGCCCGTACACCGCGCTCGTCGCAGACGACGAAGCCGCGCCGACGTCGCGACCGATCGGGTCGCCTCCGCGCCGCGTCGAGAGGCGCCGCGTCGAGAGTGCCGCGAGGGAGGCGGCGTTCGGCGCGCCGGCGCCGCGCGCATC
>JAHBWD010000126.1 GCA_019637175.1 Labilithrix sp.
ACGGCGCGCCACCGAATCTCGCCGGAAACGCACGAGATCGCGCCGCACCCGCTGGATCGACGCGGCCCGGCCGACCGGCTCGCCGGGCCCCATGAGCGCCTCGATCGTAGCTCGGGCTACTGGCAGGTGGAGGCGCCCGCCGGGATCGCCCAGCTCCAGAGCCCGCTCTTGATCTTCGGGTAGTAGAGCGTGAACGAGTAGCACATCTCGTCTTCCGTCTTCTCGCCGTAGCGGACGTTCTGGCTCGTCGTGTTCTTCCAGGCGCAGCGCGTCTTGATGACGTCGCCGTTCTTGGTCACGACGCCGCTGCCTCCGCCGATCTGGAGCCACGACTGGGTGTCGAAGCTCCAGTTCGTGACCGTGCCGAGATCGGTCGTGACGCCGCCAGAGGTCAGCGTCGTCTCCATCTCGAAGCCGCGCTTGTGCATGTGCGGCATCGACGCGAAGAGGTGCATGCCCGCGAACTGGAGGCCGGCGACCGACTGGATCGTGATCGAGCACGACGTCTCGTGGATGCTCGGCGGCGGGATGTTCGGCGGGATGTTGATCGACTGCGTGCCGAACGCGAGGACGTCGGCCTCGTACTGGCGCGGCGGACCCGTGCAGAGATCGAAGCCGCTCGTGTCGGTCTCGCCTTCCAGCGCGCTCGGGTTCGAGTAGTGCATCTGCACGACGTAGTGCGTCGCGCCGGTCGTCTTGATCGGGAAGCCGGCCTCTGCGGGCATCTCGAGGCCCTTGCCGCCGGGCGCCCAGCCCATGACCATGCGCCACTGGAGCGAGCCGCCCGAGTCGCACGGCGTCGGCGTGCTCGAGTACGCCTGATCGGCCTCGAAGAGCACGATGTGGTGGACGATCTTCGCGTTGTCGATGCGCGGCGCGAAGCCGGTGACGTGCTTCGGCGTGGCGCTCGTGAGCTCGACGCCGTAGCAGACGTACTCGTCTCCCGTGTCTCTCGGCATCGTCCACGGCGTCGCCGGCGCGACGGGCGTGTCGGGCGTGCAATCGAGCTTCGGCACGTCGGGCTTCGTGGTCGAGTTGCACGTCTCGGCCGACGACGGCGCGCCCGCCGCGACCCACGCGTCGAACGTCGCCCGATCGGCGGCCGACACGCGCGCGTTCGGCGACGGCGGCATCGGATCGGCGTCGTCGGCGATGCGCTGCGCGACGGCCTCGTAGACCTTCTTCGACGCGTCCTTCGGCGAGGACGCCGTCAGATCGGCGTGCGTGACGAGCGGCATCGGCGCGCCGAACTGAGGCGGCGACGCGTGACACTGCCGGCAGTTCGTGGCGAGGACCTTGTCGACGTCGCACGGCAGACCCGAAGGCCCCGCCTGGTTGCCACCTTCGGGGAGGGCGCCGCCGTCGTTCGAAGGGTCGATCGGGTTGACCGTGTCACCGCACGCCGCGAACGCGAGGGCGAGCGCCGAGGTGGCCACGAGCGCAAGGAAGCTCCGCATGGGCGGGAAGCATGCGCTACCACAGCCGTAATCGCAAACACCTCGCGGCGCAGGGCGAGGTCTCCCCGCGGTCTCGATGGTCGAGCGCCGAGGCCGCGCCTACATGCGCGCCTCATGTCGGCCCTACTTGTTGACGCGCTCGAGGTACTGACCGCTCGACGTGTCGATCTTGATCCACTCCCCTTCTTTGATGAAGAGGGGCACGTTGACCGTCGCGCCGGTCGTGAGCGTCGCGGGCTTCGTCGCGCCGCTCGCGGTGTCGCCCTTGATGCCGGGCTCGCTCGCCACGATCTGCATCACGACGTTCGGCGGAAGGTCGACGCCGATCGGGTTGCCGTTGAAGAGCGTGACCTCGACGTCGAGCCCTTCGGAGAGGAAGCGCTTCTCGTCGCCGAGCTTCTCCTTCGCGACGTAGATCTGATCGCCGGTGTTCGTGTCCATGAACACGTAGTTGTCGCCCTCCTCCCAGGAGTACGTCATCTTGCGATCTTCGACGTCGGCGAGCTCGACCGACTCGCCCGACTTCCAGGTCTTCTCGACCACGGAGCCGTTCGTGAGGTTGCGCACGCGGCAGCGCGTGAACGACTGACCCTTGCCGGGCTTGACGAACTGGTGCTCGACGATGTGAAACGGCACTCCGTCGATCTGGATCTTGAGGCCCTTGCGGATGTCGGTCGTGCTGGCCATGGCGGAATGGGGCGAATACCACGGGCCCACGCGGCGCTGCAAGGAGGGCCGTGAAAACGCTTCCCACGAAGCGTTTCGGCCTCACGAAACCGCGTGCTACAGGTTCCCGCGACCCCATGTCACTCGGCGTTCACGAGGTCGACGAAGAGCTCCGCGAGATCAAGCGCGAGATCATCGAGTCGCGCGGGCTCGTCATCAAGACGAACAACCTGACGAACGCGCTCAGCGCCGACATCCGGTCGATCGCCAAGCGGCAGCAGACCTACGAGCGCCGGATCACGTGGAACAGCGCGACGTCGTACGTCGTCTTCGTGCTCGTCGTCTTCGCGGCGCTCAAGCTCGCGATGGACGCGCGGATCGATCAGCTCAAAGGCGAGAGCGAGCAGCGCGTCAAAGAGATCGCGCGGCTGAAAGACGAGCTCAATCGCGCGAACCAGCGGGAGACCGACCGCCAGACGGCCGACGAGCGCGCGGCGAAGTTCTACGAGCTCGTGAGGCAGGGCAAGCGCGCCGACCTCATCGCGCAGTGGGAGACGGTGAAGGGCCAGCCGCTCAGCAAGGCCGAGCAGGCGGTCTTCGGCGACGCGGTCGAGCGGGCGAAGAACGAGCTCGCGGCGCAGCTCTATCAGCAGGGCATGGACAAGGTGCGCGTCCAGCGCTGGCAGGAAGCGGCGAGCGCGTTCGAGGAGTCGATCAAGTACCGCGAAGACGCGGCGAACGGCCCGAGCGTCCGCCTCGGCCTCGCGGAGGCGTACCGCCACCTCAATCGCCAGAAAGAGGCGATCCCGATCCTCACGAGCCTCGCCGAGAACGCGATCGACAAAGAGGTCCACGACGACGCGCTGTATCTGCTCGCGTGGTGTCAGACCGAGATCCAGGCGTGGAACGACGCGAAGAACACGTGGCGCGCGCTCATCCGGCGCTTCCCCGAGTCACGCTTCACGCCCGAGGCGCGGCTTCAGCTCGCGCAGCTCCAGCTCGCCCACTAATCACGCCGTCACGCGACGAGCGCGCGGTAGGCCGCGGTGACCTCCGCGAAGCGCGCCGAGAGCGACTTGCGCTCGTCGTGCGTGGCGTCGGGGTGGAGATCGGGGTGATACGCGCGGACGAGGCGGCGGTAGGCCTGCTTCACTTCGGCGTCGGCGGCGCCGAAGGAGACGCCGAGCGTGCGATACGCGTGGGCGCGCGCGGGATCCCATCCGCCGGGCATGCCGCTCGCGGCGGCGCGGTAGGTGCCGCTCTGCGCTCGCTCGCGATCGCGGTCGCGGGTGCGCCGGCGGCCGGCGAGGAACTCGGGCGCGGCGAGCGGCTCGTCGACGAGCGCGCCGCGCGGCGAGCGGACGGCGACGTGGAACGAGATCTGCGCGTCGGAGAGATCCTCGAGCACCTGGAGGCGCAGCATGATCTGACGGCGGAGCGCGCGCCCGACGATCTCGGACGAGAGGTGGAAGTCGCGCACGAGCACCTCGCCGTGGAGGCGGCGCGACGCCATCGCGCGCAAGAGCGATCGACGGAGCGTGTCTTCGTCGACCTCGTCCTGACGTCGCAGGATCTCCGCGAGCGAAGCGCAAGCGCGGTCGACCTCGACCGCGGTGACGAGGCCCGACGCGACGTGCACGCGGTGCACGCGGCCGCTCGGCTCGGCGAGCTCGAGCGTCCCCGAGGCGCGGCTCCGGTGGAGCGCGCCCAGCAGATCGCCGAGCGTGGTCACCTTGAGGCGGCCGGGGAGCTGCATGCTCGATCTGTTACCAAGCGCGCCGCGCGCCAGCCAAGAAAGCGGCTCGCGTCAGCCGCCGACGACGACGGCCGCGCGAACCGGGACGATGACGGGATGGCACTTGGTGCCTTCGCACACCACCGCTCGAACGCGGGCGACCGCTTCGCCTTGACCGGCCTTGCGGGCGACGAGGCCGAACGCCCACTTCGCGCTCACGGCGTCGCGCGACGTGGCGTCCTGCGGACCAATCCGTCCTTTGAGGGCCGTCGCGAGCTCGGGCAGCAGCACGATCTCGGCGTCGGCCCACGAGAGCGTCTTCTTGCCGTCGGTGCGCGCCTCGATCGTGCACTTCACGCGGCCGGGCTCGCTCGCGCGATCGCACTGCATCGACGCCGTGACGCCGGGCGCCGCAGGATCGGGCTGCGACGCGCGCGATCTCACCGGGCCGAGCGTGACCGCCAGCGCGACCGCGATCGCGTAAGCACTTCGATAACGAGGAAAACGCGGGCCGGCCATGGTAATCGACGCGCATGCGTTGGCTCTGCAGCGTCGGTCTGGTGATCTTGCTCGCGTCGGGCGGTTGCGACAAGAAGGATGATGCCGGCGCGGCTCCCGCGCCGGCCGCGTCGGTCTCGGCGGCGCCGGTCGCCTCGACGGCGCCCGAAGACGCGGGCGAAGAGGCGGGCCCGAAGCCGCTCGTGATGCCCGAGCGGCCCATCCCGCGCCCGCAGACGACGGTGGGGTCGGGCATGCCCATCGAGGTGCAGCAGAAGGCGATCGCGTACATGGTCGCGATGCGGGCGCCGCGGATCGACGATCCGGCGGCCGACGAGGCCTACGCGACCGATCTCGCCGCGAAGCTCAAGCCGATCATCCTCGCGATGGACAGCGGCGCCGACAAAGCCAAGATGAACCGCGTCGAGGTGATCGCCAAGGGAAGGCAGATCGATCTGCTCATGGCCGGCGGCTGCGACGACAAGACGCCGATGCGCGCCGTGGTCACCCGCGCGGGGATCCCGCTCGCGATCCTCGCGTCGCGCGGCGTCCTCGTCGTGCGCTGCAACGACGCCCGCATCCAATGCTTGCAGAGCACACGCGATCCGGAGGACGTGCTCTGCACCACGGCGCCCCGCCACAAGTAGCGTTAGGGCGAGGGGTCGAACGACGCGACGACGACCTTGCCGCGCTTGACGCACGCGACGCGCGTGGCGTCGTCGTTCGTCGTGCAGTGGCGGAGATCTTCGTAAGGCTCGAGCTCGGGCGCGCGGAGGCGGCTCGCGCGCGTCGCCTTGACGAGCACGCCTTGCGGAGTCGCGACCGCGAGCGCGCGGCCCCCGGGTGATCGCGGCGATCCGGGCGGCGGCGCCTCGCCGAGCGGCGACGCGAGGATCGACGCGTGCGACGCCTCTGGACGGATCAAGAGCGGTTGCCCCGCCACGAGCGCCTCGAGACCTCGCGCGCTCCACGCGATCGGGATCGCCTTTGCCGCCTCCCCTCGCCCGCCCGCGCAGCGCGAGCCCAAAGGAGGCGGCACCGGGAGGAGGACGTCTTTCATGTCGGTCTCGCCCTCGCCGACGGGCGCGAACGTGGCGCGCAGCGCGACGCCTTCGCACGCGTGGTAGGCCTCGAGCCAGCGGCTCTTGCCGTCGGGCGCGAAGACCTGAAGGCCCCAGGGCTGCACGTCGGACTCGGCCGACTCCCCCGAGTCGGGATCGACGCGCGAGACGCCGGAGGCGCTCCGGACGAGGAGCATGCCGCTGGGCTCGAACGCGAGCGGCCCCCACTCCGGGTGCGCGGCCCGCGAGCTCGCGACCGTGACGCCGGCGACGCGCGCGCTCCGCGCCTGCACGATCGGCGCGACCTGGTTGAGCAGCGTGGCGATCTCGGTCGACTTCGCGGACGTCTTCGTCGCCGGCGGGAGCTGCGCCGCGTCGGACGCCGCGAGCGCGCGCAGCGCGTCGCCCATCGTGACGAAGGCGCGAACCTCGGCGACGCCCGCGTCTTCGAGGGGTTTGCTCGCTCCGCACGAAACGGCGCCGCCACCGCCTCGCAGCTTCGAAAGGCGCGGCGCGCCTCCCTCGAGACACATCGCGCGATGGAGCGATCGCATCTGCTGGACGAGCACGGGCACCTGCGGCGCGTCCTTCGCTTTCGAAGCCTTCGCCGTCGCCTGCGCGGCGATCGCCCGGAGCGACGCCTCGGGCTCGTCGGGATCGCGGCTCGGACCCGCCGGGCGATCGAAGAACGCGAGCTTCGCCGAGAGGCGCGGACCAGGCTCGAACGGCGGGGAGCCGCCCTCGATCGTCACGCGCATCGTCACGTCGTCGATGCCGTCGCGATCGCGATCGGCGCCGTCGACGTCGATCGCCAGGCGCGGCGCGCCCGCGGGATCGGCGATCGCGAGATCGAAGGCGACCGCGGGCTCCTTCGCGAGGCGCACCACGAAGAGCGCGCGCGCCGAAGCGCCGCGCGTGCACGAGGTGCCGAGCTCGGCGAACGCCGAGCGAGGGCCCACGCGCTCGAGGCGCGCGACGGGCGTGCAGCTCGGATCGACGCGCGGAGGCGGCGCGCTCGCGATCGGCGTCGGACGCGTCGGGCTCGCGCCGGAGTAGTAGACGAGCTCGGCCGCAGCGGCGGGGACGGTCTCGTCGCGCGCGCGCACGGGCTTCACCTTCGCGGCGGGATCGGGCGCGGGCGCGATCGATCGAACGACGGCGAGCGCGTCCTTCTTTCCGTCGCCGTCGAAGTCGCGCACGAGCGCGAGGACGAGCTCGCGCTCGGGCGGCGCGACGAGCTCGAGATCTTCGATCCTCCACCGCGTCGCGTTCGGCGGCGCCACGAGCGACGGCTCGGCCGCGCTCGCGCCGGTCGAGGCCGCCGGGGGCGCCTCGACGATCCCTGCGTCGGGCACGGCCGAGGGCGCGTCGCCCACGGCGTACGGCACGTACGGACGATCCCGCTTGCAGCCGTTGCATCCGACGAGCGCGAGCGGGAGCACGAAGAGTGCGCTTTGGAGCCTCGATCGGAGCACGGCGAGCACGGCTTACCATGGACAACGCTCGGGGGGCGTGGGACCTTTCCCGCGTGCGAGCCTGGGCGTGCGTGCTGCTGATCGCGATCCTCGCGTTCGCCCGGCGCGCCGGCGCCGCGCCCGCGGAAGAGCCGCAGGAGATTCGCCGCGCTCGCGCCGAGACGCTCTTCCGCGAGGCGGAGAAGGATGACGAGGCCTTCGCGTTCGCGCGCGCCCTCGGGCGCTACGACGAGGCGCGCGCGGCCGATCCCACGAGCCCGCGCGCGCCGCGCGCCGAAGCGCGCGCCGCGATCCTGCGCGCGCACGCGGAGGGCGACTTCGTCCCGTTCACGAAGCTCGAACGCGTGCGGCGCGATCCCGCACTTTCTTCGGATCCGGCGGCGATCGACGCGCTCGTGAGCGAAGCGGAGACGTTCCCCGAAGGGCGCGTGCGCGTCGAGGCGTGGGTGCTCGCGGCGGAGGCGTACGCCCATCGCTTCGGACGCCCCGGAGACGCGATGCGCCTCCTCCGGCGGGTCGTCGTCGACGCGAAGGCCGATCCCGTGCTCGCGCGGAAGGCAGCGCGCGATCTCGTGGGCCTCCACCTCGGCGCGGGCGATCTCGCGGGCGCGACCGAAGCCGCGCGCCTCGCCGGCGACCGCGCGGATCCCAAGCTCGCCCGCGACGTCGCGCGCGCCGCGCGGAGGCAAACATTGCACTATGCATCCATTTGCGCGCTCCTCGCGATCGCGGCGCTGGCGGCGCGCGCCGTCGTCGCGGCCGCCCGACGAGGCACGCTCGGCGACGTCGCCTCCGCGCTCCGCAAGATCGGGCCGCTCGTCGTCGCGTACGCGGCGTACGTCGCGATCGCGGGCGGCGTCCTCGCCTCGCGCTACGAGCAGGGAAACGCGAAGCCGTTCCTCTCGTTCGGCGTCGTGCTCGTGCCGCTCTTCCTCGTCGCGCGCGCGTGGGGCGCCGCGGGCGGCGCGCGGCCCGCGGCGAAGGCCGCGCGCGCCGTCGCGTGCGCCGCGGGCGCGATCGGCGCCGGCTTCCTCGTGCTCGAGAGCGTCGACGTCGCCTACCTCGAAGGCCTGGGTCTATGAGCGACGCGCGCGAAGCGGAGGCGACGGAGGTGCCGCGCGAGAGCGTGCGCGCCGTGAGGCTCGGGCACGGCGCAAACTGCTCGAGCGTCGGCAGCGTCGTCGACACGCTCTTCGTCGCCGCGACCGTCGGCGGCGCGATGCTCGCCGCGGTGCTCGCGGCGATGAGCCGCGAGCGGGTGAAGGTGGTCGGCGACACGCGCGAAGGCGAGGCCGACGCGAAGGAGGACGCGTGATCGTCCGCTTCGAGCCCTGGGGCGCCTGGATCAAGCTCGAGACCGAGCCCGCGCTCGTCGCGCTCGATCGCGAGGGCGTCCGCGCGCTCGGCCTCGACGGCGGCGCGACGTGGACGACGGACGCAAGCCAAGAGAGCGCGCCGATCGAGGTTCACCTCGCCGTCACGTCGCGATGTGCGGTCGGGTGCGAAGGTTGCTACCTCGACGCGCGGCCCGACGGCGTCGAGCCCCCGCGCGAAGACATCGAGCGCGCGCTCGACGGGCTCGCGCGCGCGGGCGTCTTCACCGTCGCGTTCGGCGGCGGAGAGCCGACGCTGCGCGACGATCTCGGCGAGCTCGCGAAGGCCGCGGAGGCGCGCGGCATCACCCCGGTCGTGACGACGAGCGGCATCGGCCTCGGCGCGCGCAAGATCGAGAACCTACGCGCCTTCGCCCAGGTGAACGTGAGCTACGACGG
>JAHBWD010000127.1 GCA_019637175.1 Labilithrix sp.
CGCGGCAGCGCGCGCCGGAGCGGGCTGCGCGAACGAGGGCGAAGAGGAGCCGCCGTGCGAAGACAAGCCCGACGAGTCGCGGCCGGGGGGCGCCGACGGGAGCGAGCTCGCGGAGAAGACAGGCGTCCCGTCCTCGTCCTGGGTGCCCGGCGGAGCCTCGGCCTTCTGCGGAGTCGTCTCCGGCGTCTCGATCACCGCCGAGCGCACTGCGCCCTTCTGGGCCTCACGCGGCTTCGCCGCGACGGTCGGCGTCGAGCCCCGCGGGCCCGGATCGGAGTCGGAACCGCCGAACGAGACGAGCGCGATGACCGCCGCCGCGCACAGCGCGAGCCCGCCGGCGACCGCGGCCGCGACGAGGGGGGTGTTGTTCTTCGGGAGCTTCACCGGCTCGTGACGGATGGCCGGGAGCTTGAGCGTCGCGTCGGGCGCGGGGCGCGCGACCGCGATGTCGATCGCGAGCGGCGCGATCGACGCGGGGCGGTTCGGCGGAGCCACCTCGTTGATGACGACGGACGGGAGGTTCGCCGGAAGGTGCGCGCTGGCGCGGAGCGCTCCCACGGCCGGCGCGGGCGTCGGCGAGAGCGCGAGGTCGAGGCGCGGAACCGGCGCCGGACGCCACGCAGCGCTGAGCTGGGTGGCCGGCGTGACCGGCTGCTGCGCCGGCGGAACCGGCGCCTGCGCGGCAGGCTGAACATGCTGCGCCTGCGGAGCCGGCTGCACCTGCGGAGCCGGCTGAGCCTGCGGAGCGGGTTGCGCCTGCGGAGCGAGCTGCGCTTGCGGCGCCGGCTGAGCTTGCGGAGCGAGCTGCGCCTGCGGAGCGAGCTGCGCCTGCGGAGCGGGCTGCGCCTGCAGAGCCGGCTGAGCTTGCGGAGCGGGCTGCGTCTGCGGGGCGGGGGGCACATGCTGCGCCTGCGGAGCGGGCACCTGCGGAGCGGGCTGCGCTTGCGGAGCGGGCTGCTGCGCCTGCGGAGCGGGCTGCGCCTGCGGCACGGGCTGCGTCTGCGGAGCCGGCTCGACCTGCGGAGCGGGCGTGCCCGCGGCCGGCAGCGGATCGGTCGCGCGGGGCGCGCCGAAGAGGCGCGAGCGGTCGAACGGCTGCGTGCGCTCGAGGCGACGCTGCTCTTCCTCGAGATCGTCCGAGTCGAGCTCGAGGATCGGCGTCGTGGTCGGCGCGGCCGGGATCTTCGCGATGGCCTTGGACGGCGCGACGAACTTCGCCGCCAGGGCCGGCGCGGTCTTGCCCTTCGCCGGAATGGTGGCGGCGAGCGCATCGAGGGACGACGGCGCCTTCGGAACGGGCGGCGGAACGGACTTCACCGGCGTGGGCGCCGCGAGCGCCGGCTCGCGCGACATGATCTGCGTGCCGCCGTCGGCGATGATGTCGTCGTCGCCCAGGTCACCGAGCTCGGGAAACTCTCCGGTGGCCTCGGCGGAGAGCGGATCCTCCCCCATCTCGGGGCTGCACGCGATGGGCAGCGAGCCACGAGCGTCTTCGAGCTGAACGGACGAGGGAGAGTTCGCCACGGAGGTGCGCCTTTCTTGCTTCGGGGACGAAGCGCGCGGAGTCTGACCCAGAATCAGCCCCACGCAAGGCGAGCTTTACGTCCGCGGTGAGCAATTTCCCCCTCGCCGAACGTCGATCGTTCCGCGCTCGATTAAGGAGGGAAGGTGCTGCCGCCGGCCGGCGTAAACGGCCCAAAGATTGCCGGCGCGTCGCCGCTCAGCCCGCCAGGATGCGGATGGCCTGGTTCAGCGCGCACAGCGCGAGGAAGACCCCGAAGCCGACCGCCGCGCCCTTCTTCGTGTCCGGGCCCTTGGCGAGCGCGTGGACGAGCCCGAGCCCGACGCACGCGCCGAAGAGCCCGATCGCGAAGCCGAGACCGAAGCTGCCCCGGGAGGGGATCGCGAACGTCGACGGCGCCGGCATGTTGTAGGGCACGGGCTGTCCGAAGGTGCTCGCGACGGGCGGCGGCGGCGTGTACCCGGCGGGGCTCGGAGGTGGACCGCCGTATCCGGTCGGCGGAAGCGGCGTGCCCGGGAGCGGACCCGACGGCGCAGGCGGCTGACCGTAGCTGGGCGGCGGACCGTAGCTCAACGTCGGCGGCGGGCCGTACCCCGCGGCCTGCGGCGGGCCATACGCAGCGCCGGGAGGCGGCCCATACCCGCCGCCGAAAGCGCTGCCGTCGTTCTTGTTGCCGCCGGGAGGAGCGCCGTATCCGCCGGGAGGCGCCCCGTTCGAGTTACCCATCACGTCCGAGCGTAGCGACTCGGATGGACGTGCGCCAAGCGGACGGTGCTCGTTCTCGTTTGCTCACGGCACGCGCGCCCGAGCATCGCGGATCTTGCGGACGGCGAGGCCGCCGAGCGTCCAGAGGCCGACGACGGCCACGACGATGAGGAGAGGATCGTACGGGACGCGATACCGAGCCTCGCCGAGGTAGAGCGCGGCGACGAGGACGATCGTGGCGAGCTGCCCACCGACGAGGAGGCCCGGGAGCGGGCGCCGGCGAAGCGGCCAGACGCCGAAGAGCGCGAGCGCGAGCACGACGAAGAGCGCACCCTTGTAGTTCTTCTGGAGCAACCTCCGGACACGCACCGGGTTGTCCTTCTCGGGCCACGGGACGTTGTCGACGAGGAGGAGCACGTTGTCGACCATGCGCGCGAGCCGCGTTCGGCTCCCGACGCCCTCGAGACGGCGCTCCTGGATCGCGCGGATGAGCTCGGGATCGGCGATGAAGCCCTCGAACCTCTCCGTCGTCGCGGGCGTCGGAATGCCCTTCGTCGTCGGGTTGAACCACCACGTCCAGCGATCGCCGTTCGGCGCGGTCCACGTGGACTCGACCTTCGCGACGTCGGTCGCCCCGAAGAGACGCTGCACCGGCTCGTACGCTGCGATCGTCCCCCACCGGCCCGTCAGCCGATGGAGGCGTACGCTGCTCGCGGCCATGACGATCCCGAGCGGGATCAGGAGCGCGGCGAGCGCGCCGGGAGAGAGCGGAAGGAGCCGCCTTCCCCGGAAGCGAGCGACGACGATGACCGCCCCGACGATCGCGCACGTGAGCAAGACCTGCGGCCGGATCACGAACGCGATCGCGAGGAAGAGGCCTCCCGCGACCGCGCCACGGCGCCCCTCGGCGTGGCGCACGAGGAACAACGTCGCGAGGAGGCTCACGCTCGCGAACCAGATCTCGGACGAGAAGTATCCGCCGTAGACGACGTGTGGGTGCCAGAGCGCGACCGCCAGGCCGGCGACGAGCGCGGCGAGGCGGCCGGGGACGAACCTCGCCGCCAGTGCGGCCGCGCACGGAGCCGCGATCGCCCCGACGACCGCGTGACAGAGCCCGATCCCGATCACCGAGCTCCGCCCGAACAGCGCGATCTCGCCGGCGACGATCGCGTGGGTCCCCCAAGGCCAGAGCGCGAGGACGCGCGGGTCGCCGGGCGTCTGCCCCGAGAGCAGGAGCTCGGCGCGATGGACGTAGCCCGCCATGTCCGACCAGACGGCGTCGATCGGCCGCTGGACGCGGATCGCCCACCACGCGCGCACCGCGAACGCGACCACGAAGACGACGAGCCCGACCACGCCGATCCCCGGGCGGCGAAGGAACGGCCGACGTCGCATCGGGAGCACCGTACCGAGGATCGCCCCGCGACGCTCGACCTCCGTCGCCCGTGTGCGGGCTCTTGCACGTCGCTCGCCTCCGTTCGGCTATGTTCGCCGCGATGGCGTCAGGCGAACGTCCGCGGAGCACGAAGGGCCTCACGAGGCGGCTCCGGGCATCGGCCCGGAACGCGCTCGAGATCGCGCGCTTCGGGCGGCTCGGCGACGACCACGGCGCGCCGTTCGACGTGGTCGATCGCGGCCCGCACCACCGCCTCCGCCGCTATGCGGGCGCCCCGGAGGACGCCCCGGTCGCGCTGCTCGTCCCGCCGTTGATGGTCACGGCCGAGGTCTACGACATCGCGCCCGACGTGTCGGCGGTCCTTGCGCTCCTCGCGCACGGCGTGGCGCCGTGGGTGGTCGACTTCGGCGCGCCCGAGCGCGAGGCAGGTGGGATGACGCGCAGCCTCGACGATCACATACGCGCCGTCGTCCGCGCGATCGCACGAACGCGGGAGCTCACCGGCCGTGACGTCCACCTCTGCGGATATTCGCAGGGCGGGATGTTCGCGTACCAGTCGGCCGCGTATCTCCGCGGCGAAGGCATCCGTTCGCTCGTGACCTTCGGCAGCCCCGTCGACATCCACAAGAACCTGCCCGCCGTGCGGAGCGACCTCACCGGCGCGCTCGTCCGCACGCTGTTCCCGGTGACGAAGGCGGTGCTCGAGAAGATCGAGGGGCTGCCCGGGATGGTGACGAGCACGGCGTTCAAGCTGGTGAGCACGCGCAAGGAGGTCGAGCAGCGCATCGACTTCCTCCGCTCCCTCCACGACCGCGAGCGCATCGTGAAACGCGAGGCGCGGCGGCGCTTCATCAAGGGTGAAGGCTTCGTCGCGTGGCCGGGCCCGGCGTTCCGGTCGTTCGTGGAGGACTTCGTCGTCCACAACCGCATGCTGTCGGGCGGGTTCGTCATCGACGGCCGCACGGTGTCGCTCGCCGATCTCTCGTGTCCGATCCTCGCCTTCGTCGGCGGCACCGACGAGCTCGCTCGGCCGGCGACCGTGCGCGCGATCGCCGATGCCGCGCCCGATGCCGACGTGCGCTTCGTCACGGTGCCCGCCGGTCACTTCGGGATCGTGGTGGGCTCGCGCGCGCGGGAGACGACATGGCCGACCGTCGCCGCGTGGATCTCGGCGATCGAGCGCGGCGCGAGCGCGACGGACGCGCTCGCTCGCGATCCCGAGCCCGCGAAGGGTGTGCTCGACGACGACATGGACCACGGCGATCTGGAGACCGAGATCGATCTCTTCCTCGACGTCGTGGCGCGCGGCGCGAAGAGCGTGTGGCGGCGGCTCGGCGACACGCTCGCGAGCGCGAACGTCACCGCGGACGCCGTTCGCTGGCAAGAGCCTCGCCTCCGTCGCCTCGCGCGGATCGAGCCGGACACACGCATCAGCGCGAGCCTCGAGCTGGCGCGCCGCGCGCAGCAGACGCCCGCCGCGACGTTCTTCCTCTGGCGCGGTCGAGCCTTCTCGTACGCCGAGGCGGACGCGCGCATCACGAACGTCGCTCGCGGGCTCTCCTCCTGCGGCGTCCGGCCCGGGGACCGGGTCGGGATCGTGATGGGCAGCCGGCCCAGCTTGCTCTCGGTGTGGACGGCGCTCGGCCGCCTCGGCGCGGTCGCGGTCGTCGGACCTCCGGGCGCGCAGCCTCTCGCGCTGAAGGATGCGTTCGAACGGCTCGACGTCCGTCGCGTCGTCGTCGATCCGGAGCGGGCCGAGCTCGCGTCGGCGATCGGCCTCGAGACGTTGATCCTCGGCGGCGGCGGCCGGGATCAGACCGGCGTCGGGGCGCCCTCCGCGGCCGCCCGCGACCTCGAGGCGATCGATCCCGCGAACGTCCCGCTGCCGGCGGACATCGACCTCGATCCCGGCCGCGCGCGCGACGTCGCGACGGTGCTCCTCCGTCCGTCGGAGGACTCCGCGTCGCTCCGCGCCGTCCCCGTGACCAACCATCGCTGGGCGCTCTCCGCGATCGGCGCCGCGGCTGCATGTGCGATCAAGCCGGCGGACACCGTCGTCTGCGCCGTGCCGCTCCATCATCCGACCGGGCTGCTCGTCAGCGTCGGCTCGGCGCTCGCGGGCGGCGCTCGCCTCGCGCTCGTCGATCTCGACGACGTCGTGCCCGTTCCGCATGCGCCGCTCGACGCTCGGCGCTTCATCACCGAGATCCGGCGCGTGGGCGCGACCGTCGTCTTCCACGCCGGCGAGATGTTGCGACCGCTGGTCCTCGACGGGCCCGCGTCGCGCGGCGGCCGCCACCTCCCCGTTCGCATCTTCGCCGGGAGCGGCATGCGCCCCGAGCTTGCCGCGCAGCTCCGCGAGCGGCTCGGCATCGACACGATGGAGTTCTACGCCGGCACCGCGCATCGCGCGATCCTCGCCGATGCCGCCGGCGATGCGCCGGGATCGCTCGGCGGAGTGCTGCCCGGCAGCGCGGAGGTCGCGCTCGTGAAGTGCGATCTCTCGCGACGGCAGCGCGTCCTCGATGCACGCGGTCACCTCGTCGTCGCCGCTACGGACGAGCCTGCGCTGCTCGCGGTGCGTGTCTCGGACGAGGAGATCGAGACGCTCGGCGACGCCCGCGGCCTCGTCCGCGACGCGTTCGGAGACGGCGCGGCGTGGCTCGTCACGAACGACGTCCTCGCGCGCGACGCGGCCGGCAGGCACTGGTTCGTCGACGCGCTCGGAGGCTTCGTCCCGGGGCCGGGCGGCTCACCGGTGTCGCTCCGCCGCGTGGAAGATGCGTTCTACACGATGCCCGAGGTCCGCCTCGCGGCCGCGTGGGAGGTGACGCCCGGCTCGGGCTCGGGCTCGGACGCACGTGGGATCGCCGCCGCGTTCGTCTCGGACGGCGCAATGTCGGCGGCGAGGCTCGGCGACGCGATGCGCACGCTGCCGCCCGATGCGCGGCCGGCGATCGTCGTGCGGCTCCCGGAGATCCCGCTGACCGAAGGCTTCCGTCCGAACAAACGCGCCGTCGCAGAGCTCGTTCGAGCGGCGACCGAGCGCTGGCGGCGCGCCGGCGACGGCTACGAGCCCTGAGCGCCGCCGCCCGATCGCCTCGCGATCACGCGAGCTCGGCGACGCGCGCCTCGAGCTCCTCCTGCGTGATCTTCCCCGCCTTCAGCTCGGCGGTGAGCGAATCGAGCGTCGCCTTGTTCTGGCGCTGTGACTGGATGATCACGTCCTGTCGATCGGCGTACACCGCCCTCGCCTCCTCCTCCGCCATCTTGAACTCTGCCCGGAGCGCGGCGGGGTCGGAGATCTCTTTCTGACCGGAGGCGAAGAACTTCTCGATGACGGCGCCGAGCGCGTACGTCGACGCGAACGACGTCGTCGCGCCGATCACGCTCCCCCAGCCCGGCAGCAGCTTGGCGAGGTTGTTCACCGCGAGGCGCGCCCCGGTGCCGAGACCGACGCCGTAGAGGATCGACTTCGCGGCCTGCATGTCGACGACGTGACCCCACAGCCCGCCGACGTCGCGGATCATCTTCAGCTGCACCGCGACGACGGCGAGGTCGGTCGCGATCGCGAGCCCGGGGATCGGGAAGGCGCCGAGGGCCGCGGTGAGCACGGCATACCGGAGAGCCCGCCTCTTCACCTCTTGGGTCCGCCGCGCCGGGTCGTCGATCTTCGCGATCGCGAGCGGGGCGTCCCCGCCCTTCGCGCGGCCGACGAACATCCGCTCGAGGGCGGCGCGCTGGTCCGGCGTCGGCTTGGAGACCGCCGCGATCTTCTCGAGCAGCTCCTCCTCTTCTTTCGTGCAAGCGCCGTCGGCGTAGGCCATGAACCAAGCGCTGCGGAAGATCTGCTCTCGCGCCTCGGCGCTCACGAGCTCTCGCAGCTGCGCGTCGACGTCGACCTCTGCGGAGAGGAGCCCGTCGACGGTCGTCCCTCCGGGAAGCTCGAGGCTCTCGAGCGCGGCGGCGAGCGACTTGCGCTCGTCGTGGTGCACGGTGCCGTCGGCACGCGCCACGGCGACGAGGATGCGGAGGCTCGCGAGGGCTTCGTTCTCGGCGATCGGCATGAGCGTGAGGATCTGCGAGTGGCCGACGATGTCAAGCGACCGGCCGTCCTATGAGACGGGTGAGGTCGTCGTCCCGCCGTCCGCGTGAGCTGCGCGACGTGCGCGAGCCGCGAATGTTGCCGAGTCCGCACCGAGGACGCGATGCGACGCGCGTGTCGTGCGACTACCGATGACTCGGAGCGTCACTGCTCGAGGAGCACAAGCGTGCACTTCGAGAGGCGCTTCGTGGTAGACGCGGAGCATGAATCCCGCGACTCCCACGGTCCCGACGTTCGGCGTCGTGAGCGACGAGAGCGGGGAGTGCGCCATCGACGTGCGAGTCGCCGGCGACGCGCTTCTCCGCTGTCCGCTCACCAACAAGGGGACGGCATTCAGCACGACCGAGCGCGCAGAGCTCGGCCTCGTCGGCCTGCTGCCGCCGCGCATCGAGTCGCTCGAGGAGCAGGTCGCCCGTGCCTACGCGTCCTTCCTCCGCGAGACGACGTCGCTCGCGCGCTACCGCTTCCTCCGCCGCATCCAGGACAGGAACGAGGTCCTCTTCTACGCGCTGCTCCAGGGACACATCCGGGAGATGATGCCCGTCGTCTACACGCCCACCGTCGGCGAGGGCGTCGAGCGCTTCTCCGACGTCTACGAAGAGCCGCGTGGGCTGTGCTTCTCGATCGACGATCCGCGGTCTCCTTCGGAGATCGTCACGAGTCACCCGCTCGACGACGTCCGCA
>JAHBWD010000128.1 GCA_019637175.1 Labilithrix sp.
ACCGCGCGCTGCGCGGGCGTGAGCACCTGGAGCGCGGCGACGAAGGCGAGCGCGACGCTCTCCTTCATCGTGTAGGCGCTCGCAGGGTCGGCGGCCTCGAGCCAAGCCGACGGACAGGGCTCGAGCCACTCGCTCTCCGGCGTGGCCGGGGCGGGCGGCGCGTCGGGATCGCTCGGAGGCCCGAGCTCGGGGCCGCGCGCCCGTCGGGATCGCGCCTTCAGCTCGTCGAGGCAGACGTTCGTCGCGATGCGGTAGAGCCAGGGCCGCACCATCGCGTCCGCTTCGAGCGTGTGCCGCGATCGAAACGCGCGCGTGAGCGTCTCCTGCACGACGTCGTCGGCGTCACTCGACGAGCCGAGCATGCGATAGCAATGCAAGCGCAGACGCGCACGGTGCGGCTCGACGAGATCCTCGAAGGCTCCTTTCATCGTGCTTCGCGCGCAGCGAGGAGCGCTCGCTGCACGCTCTCGCGATCCATCATACGTCCGAGCCAGCGTTGGATGTTGCGATAGGGCGTGAGCGCGAGCCCGGCGCTGTCGCAGACCGCGCCGTACGTGACGTTCGCGAAGTCCGCGATGGTGAGCCTGCCGCAGAGATGATCTTTGCCCTCGAGGCTGCGATCGAGGACGGCCGCGACCACCGCGAACTCCTCGGTTCCGGCCTTCACGACGGCCTCGTCCGGCGCGCCGAGGCCGGCGAGCTTCTTGACGACCCTCTCGAAGGCGACCTTCCGCACGGCGGGTGCGAAGTGCGCGTTGCTCCACGCGAGCCATCGATCGACGTCGGCGCGCTCGCGCGGCGCCGTCGGCGCAAGATCGGTGCGATCCGCCTTGCTCGCGACGTAGCCGAGCATCGCGTTCGACTCCCAGAGCACGAACGCGCCGTCCTCGAGGACGGGGACGCGCCCGTTGGGGTTCTTCGCCAGCATCTCGGGCGACTTCGCCTGTCCCTTGAAGACGTCGAGGTTGACGATGGTGAGCGATACGCCGACTTCGTGTGCGAGCGCGACGACCTTCTGACAATTGGGCGAGAGCGGAGACTGGTAGAGCTTCATGTCGATTCCTCGGTGCGGAGCCGCGGGGTTGCGCCTCTCGAAAGGACAAGACCGTCCCACGCTCGAAAAGTGTTCGGGCCGTCGGAAGTGCACAGTTTCCCGCGGCGAAGCCGGTGGCTCGTCGACGACCCCGCGGTAGGGAGATGTGCTCACGCCCGCGCGTCCCGAAAAAAGTCCAAACCGGAGGGCTCCTTGGCACGTCAGAGTCTTCGCATGACGACCCCCGCCCAGCGCGAGGCCGCGACCGCGGCGCTCCTGGTCGCGCGCGCGAAGGCGGGAGAGCCCCAGGCGTTCGACGCGCTGGTGCGCCGGTATCGGAAGCGCATCTTCGCGCTCGCGCTCCACCTCTCCGGCTCGGAGAGCGAAGCCGACGACATCGTCCAGGACGTGTTCCTCCGCGCCTATCGCGCGCTCGATCAATTCGAAGGCCGCAGCGAGTTCTTCACGTGGGTGTATCGGCTCACCGTGAACCGCGCGCTCGACGCGCGACGCACGCGCGCCCGCCGGAGCGAGTCGACCATCGAAGAGGACGATCCGCGCATCGAGCGCGCCATCGAGGTCGACGCACCCGACGACCCGCGGCGAGCGGCGGAGCTGCGACAGACTTACGCACGCGTCCTCCGCGCGCTCGACGCGCTGCCGCCGGAGATGCGCACGACCGTCGTGCTCGTCGCGCTCCAAGGGCTCTCGAACGCCGAGGCGGCGATCGTCCAGGGATGCTCGCGAGGGACGATAGGCTGGCGCATGCACGAGGGCCGTCGCCGTCTGCTCGAGGCGACGAACAAGATCCCGCAGCGCAAGCAGGTGCTCTCGGAGCACCTCGGTCGCCTCCTCGAAGACGCGGGGATGCCGATCCTCGAATTCGAAGCGCTCCGATCCTGAGCGAACGCTCTATGATCGCGCCAGGCGCGATGGATCTCGTCACTCTCACCAAGCAGCTCGGCAGGCCGTTCGTCTTCGACGCCGATCACGATCCGGCGAAGCTCCCCATCGCGGCGCGCGCGATGATAGGCAACGGGAGGACCGCGGCGCTCGTCGCGGTCGACGGCTCGATCGACTGGCTCTGCCTCCCGCGGTTCGACAGCCCGAGCGTCTTCGGGCGGATCCTCGACGGGCGTCGCGGCGGCGAGATGGCGGTTCGGCCCGCGTCACGCCCGTTCGAGAGCCTCCAGCGCTACGACCCCGACACCAACGTGCTCGAGACGCTCTTCACGACCGAGCGAGGCGTGCTCCGCGTCGTCGACTTCATGCCCTGGAGCGACGATCCGCGCGCGTCGATCGACGAAGTGCACCGTCGCGTCGACTGCCCGTCGGGCGAGGTCGAGCTCGAGATCGTGTTCGACCCTCGGTTCGACTACGGGCGCGACGTGCCGATCATCTCGACCGCGGAGCACGGCCTCTTCGCGACGGGGAAGGGCGGCCGGCTGGCGCTCTCGGTCTCGCGGCCGTCGCTCGCTTTCCAGACGCTGCCCGACGGAGGCATGCGCGCGACGACGACGCTCAGGCCCGGCCAGCACCTCTGGCTCGTGCTCGACTGGAATGCCGACGGCGTCGCGAGCGCGGCGAGCTATCGACCGTACGAGCACCTTCGCACGACGCGGCGCATGTGGCGCGAGTGGTCGGCGCGGCTCACGTACGACGGGCCGTGGCGACATCACGTCCTTCGATCGGCGCTCGCGCTCAAGCTCCTCGTCTATCGGCCGACGGGCGCGGTGGTCGCCGCGCCGACGACGTCGCTCCCCGAGTGGCCCGGCGGCACCCGCAACTGGGACTACCGCTTCACCTGGGCGCGCGACGCGGCGATGACGATTCGCGCCGCCAACCTCATCGGCTACGGCGCCGAGGCGCGCGAGTTCTATCACTTCATTCGCGACTGCGTGGACGACGACGTCGGTCTCGAGCTGATGTACACGGTCGACGGAGGGCGCGTGCCGATCGAGGTCGAGCTCGGGCACCTCGACGGCAGCTGGGGCGCGCGGCCGGTGCGAATCGGCAACGGCGCTCGCGATCAGATCCAGCTCGACACGACGGGCGCGATCGTCGACAGCGCGCAGCTCTTCGAGCGCTTCGGCGGCACGCTCACGCTCCACGCGTGGAACAAGCTCTCGAGCATCGTCACGCGCGCCGAGAGCGCGTGGCGAGATCCGGACCACGGCATCTGGGAGCCGCGCCACGGCGTTCGTCACAACGTCCACTCGAAGCTGATGAACTGGCTCGCGTTCGATCGCGGCTCGCACCTCGCCATGACGTTCGGTCGCCGAGATCTGAGCGCGCGCTGGACGAAATGCGCCGCGGAGGTCCACGCCGACATCTGCGCGAACGGGATGGACGCGGCGAAGAGGCACTTCGTCAGCATCTACGGCGAAGACCGCCCCGACGCCTCGCTCCTCTTGCTGCCGACGCAGGGCTTTCTCCCCGACGACGATCCGCGCATCGCCGCCACCGTCGAGTGGGTTCGCGACACGCTCGCTTCCGGACCGTTCGTGTATCGCTACCACGACGCCGACGGCGTCGGCGGTCCGGAGGGAGCGTTCGTGCTCTGCGGCTTCTGGCTCGTCGAGGCGCTCGCGCTACTCGGACGACTCGACGAGGCGCGCGAGATCTTCGTCGCGCACGTCGACGCGGCCAACCACGTCGGGCTGCTCGCCGAGGAGATCGCGCCCTCCGATCGCATGCTCCTCGGCAACTTCCCGCAGGCGTTCAGTCACCTGGGGCTCATCAACGCGGCGTGCCGCATCGACCTCGGGCTGCGCCTGCGCGACGAGGGATCGACGCGCGCCCCGCACCTCGTCGGAACGATCGTTCGCAAGGTCTGAGCTATCGCGCGGGCAGCGCGCGCACGATCCACGCCGCGGCCGCCGCGGCGGCGCCGAGCGCGCCCACGCCGACGAGACCCCAACGCTCGACGATGCGCGTCGCGATCGCGGAGCCGATCGCCATGCCGGCGAACATGGTGCTCACGAGCACCGCGTTGAGGCGGCTTCGCGCCGTGGGATCGAGGCCGTAGACGATCGTTTGGTGCGCGATGAGCGAAGCCTGCACGCCGAGGTCGAAGACGACGGTG
Source organism: Labilithrix sp. (assembly GCA_019637175.1). Lineage (GTDB taxonomy): Bacteria > Myxococcota_A > Polyangia > Polyangiales > Polyangiaceae > Labilithrix. The sequence continues at coordinate 4,119 of JAHBWD010000128.1, forward strand.
GCGACGATGAGCACCGCGAGCGATCGCGGCGCGAGCGCCATCGCGAGGAACGATCCGAAGACGAGCAACGCGCCGGCGCGCAGGACCGCCTCCGGGCTGCGCCTGTCGGCGAGCGTTCCCGCGACGGGCGCGGCGAGCGCGCCGGCGGCTCCGGCGAGCCCGAACGCGCCCGCGACCGTGCTGCCCAGGACGAAGGGCTCCTTCGAGAGGACGATCGCGAGCGTCGACCAGAAGCCGCTGAACGCCATCGCGAGCAGCGCCTGCGCGAGGGCCGCGCGTCGGAGCGGCGCGTGGCGGCGAACGAGCGTGAGCGTCGAGCGAACGAGCGCCGCGTACGAGGCCGAAGCGGCCGGTCTCATCGGCGGCAGGCGAAGGCCGACGACGACGAGGAGGCACGCGACGAGGCCTGACGATCCCACGTAGACGGCGCGCCATCCGAGATGCTCGCCGACCGCGCCGCTCGCGACGCGCGAGAGGAGGATGCCGAGCAAGAGGCCCGTCATCGCGATGCCCACCGTCTTGCCGCGCGCTCCCTCGGGCGCCAGCGCCGCCGCAGCGGGCACGAAGTCTTGCGCCGTCGTCGCGAAGAGGCCGATCGCGAGGCTCGCGATCGCGAGCGCGGTGAGCGACGGCGCGATCGCGGCGACGAGCAGCGCGACGGAGAGCGCCGCGCCCTTCACGAGGATCACGCGTCGAAGATCGAGACGATCGCCGAGCGGGGCGAAGAGGAGGATGCCGCTCGCGTAGCCCGTCTGCGTGAGCGTCGGGAGCCAGCCGGTCGCCGCCGGCGTCGCGCCGAAGTCGCGGGCGATCGTGCCGAGGATCGGCTGGTTGTAGTAGAGGCTCGCCGCAGAGAGCCCCGCGCCCGTCGCGAGCAACACGAAGACGGCCGGGCTGGGCCGCATCAGCGAGGCGCGCCTCGCGTCGCGCACGCGGCGAACGCGCGCGCGAGGGGCTCGCGATCGAGGCCAAAGCCGACGATGACGAAGCGGCTCGTGCGCGGAGCGTCGCCCCACGGCTCGCCGAACGTGATCTCTGCGAGATCGGCGACGCCTTGCACGATCATCCGTTCGTCGACGCCCTCGACCGCGAGGATCCCCTTCGTGCGGAAGAGCCGGCCGGCGAACCGCGCGACCTCCGACTCCATGAAGTGGGCGAAGCGCTCGCCGTCGATCTCGCCTTCGTGGAGGAGCGAGACGGACTCGTAGACGTGGGCTGCGCGCGGCGAGCCGGCTGCGCGCGCGGGAGCGAAGTCGTCGCGCCGTCGATCGAGGAGCGCGTCGAGGGTCGCGAGCGACGGATCGTCGAGCTCGCCTCGCGCGGCGCTCACCACGAGCGCCGCGCCGTTGTGCGCCGCGACGATCTCCTGGGCATGCGCGCGCTGCGCGGTGTGGCACGCGTCTGAACGCGACAGAACGACGACGTCCGCGTAGCCGACTTGCTCGATCGCGAGGTCGTGCTCGACCAGCGTCTCTGCGCGCGAAGCGTCGACGACGGTGACGATGCCGTCGAGGACGCACGCTCCGCTGCGGGCGCCGCCGCTGACCACGTGGACGACGCCGGCGGGCGACGCGGCGCCCGACGTCTCGATCAGGATCCGCTTGGGCGGAGAGGGCGCCGACGCGAGCTGCTCGATCGCGCGCGCGAGCTCGGCCTGCGTGGAGCAACACACGCAGCCCCCGGCGATCTCCACGAGCGTCCGCGCGCGCGCGGCGAGCAACGCGGCGTCGACCCCGATCTCGCCGTGCTCGTTCACGACGACGGCCACGTCACCGCGCGGCACGCCTTGGAGCCAGCGGTTCACGAGCGTCGTCTTCCCCGCGCCGAGAAATCCGGTCACCACGGTCACCGGCACCATGAACGCGGATCCTACTCCTCTCCGCCGAGATCCACGACGGCGACGCCCGGTTCCGGTCAGCCGGTCGCGTCGTCGCTCACGTCGACGACCCGGATGTCCATCTCGAGCGTGCCGCCGAGGATCGTCGCGTACCGCCGCGAGAGCGCGATCGCTTCCTCGAACCCCGAGAGATCGAGCACCGCGAAGCCGCCGATGAGCTCCTTCGACTCGGTGAACGGCCCGTCGGTGGTGCGAAGGTCGCCGTTCGTGAAGACGAGGCGCTTGGCGTTGGAGCTGGGGTGGAGCGCCTGCGATCGCACGAGCACGCCGGCCTTCGTCATCTCGGTCTTGAGCCGCGTGAGGTCGGCCTTCTGCTTCGTGCTGCGCGCGCCGCTCTCGGTGTCGCGGCTCGCCTTCTCGATCAGCAGGATCTGGAGCGGAGGGTTCTCGGGCGCCGGCATCAGACCGATGTCCCACGGCTCGTTGACCTTCCCGATCTCGATCTCGCCGTCGCCGAGGATCTTGCCGTAGCGCTCGGCCCAGCCGATCGCCTCTTCGCGGGTGCGTACCTTGAGGAGCAGCATCGCCGCCGGCAGCTCGTGCTCACCCGCATACGGCCCGTGCTTGATCGTGCAGCGACCGTCGCGGAACGTGAGGCGCGTGCGCGTCTTGCTCGCGCCGAGGCCCGCGCCGTCGACGAGTCGGCCCGCCTTCGCGTGCTCGCCGATGAACGCGCCCATCTCGTGAACGAGCTTCATGTCGGGCGCGACGCCCGCTTCGGTCTTCGGATCGTTCTTGTGCATCATCAAGAAGCGCATGGTCGATTCCTCTCTCTACTCTCTACGTGTGTCGGTTCGAGCCGGCGTCGTCGACGCCCTCACGCCGCCGACGAACGACCCGCGAGCCGATCGACGCGGCTGGCGATCTTTTTGTAAGTAATCGAGATCATTCGTTGTTCAAGGCACGCGGACGGCGAACGTGCCCGTCGGGCCCTTCGTCGCGCGCCACAGCACGAGCTGGTACGGGATCTCGACGTCGGCGCCGCGCGTCACCTCGAACGCCGCGAAGCAGAGCTTCGCGGTGAAGCGGACGAAGCCGCCGGCCGGCACGACGAAGCGCTCGGCCATCGGATAGACCTCGTTGCGCGGGAAGGGCCCGCCCTTGATCCGCCACGGCAGCGAAAGCGCGAACGGGTTCGTCGACACGAGCGGCTCACCGCCCGTCATGAAGAGCAGCTCGACCGGCTCGCTCGCCGCGTTCTCGATCGACAGCGTGAGCTCGATCGCGTCGGCCGTCACCTTCGGCGGCTCGGCTCGCGCGGTCATGGTCGACGGCCACGGCGGCGCCTTCGTCGCGTCGTCGACGAGCCTGCTCTCCACGCCCGCGGAGCGCTCGATCCGCAGGCGCACCGGCGCGCACGCTCCGCTCATCGCCGGAGTACCACCTGGCTGCGGGCCCGAGCTCGACGCGTCGCCGGCGGCGAGGGATTGCACGCGAGCAGCGCGAGCGATAGCGCGATGGGTAGCGCCAGCGAGCGGATCATCATCACGCGTGGCTGAGCATACGCCGGGTTGGGCACGGAGATTGTTCCTTCCGCGCGAAGACGAACGGAGGAGGCAACCCCATGAAAGCGAGCAAGAAGGGAACGAGCAGGAGCGGCGGCGTCCTCGCGAAGGGGCAAGGTCGAGTTCGATCTGTTCGTGCGGCTCGATCTCGCGCTCGCCGCGCCCGAGGCGCGACGCATCGTCCTCAGCTACCTCTCGAAGGCTTCGGAGGAGCTCGGCGAGCGCGTTCGCCGCTGCGACCCGCGGTCGGGCCGCTGACGCGTA
>JAHBWD010000129.1 GCA_019637175.1 Labilithrix sp.
ACGCGAACGGCAACACCGCGCTCCGGATCCAGACCGACCGCACGACGTGCAACTCCGGCGCGAAGTGGTGCCTCCACGACGCCGTCATCACGACCAAGCCTCACGATCCGAACCGCTTCGATCTCGCGCGCGACTACACGAACTTCGTCGGTCGCCCCGTCCAGACGAAGTGGGTCGACGCCCTCGCGACCCACCTGCGCTGATCGCGGTCTCCCGGCGTTCCCCGCGGGGACGTACCGTCGGCGTCTGTGCCTCGATCTTCGCGTCGGCCGCTTCGGTCGTCGCCACCTGCGCGCCGGTCGCCGCCCGGGTGGCCAGCACCTTCGCCGACGCGGCGGCCGAGGCGGCCTCCGCCGGGCGATCTTCGTTCAGCACGGCCTCCGCGATCTGCTGGACCGCCTTCGCCGTGTCCTCCGTCGCCATGCTGCTGTCTTGCACCGACGTCGCCGTCTTCTCCGTCACCCGCTCCATCTTCGCGTCGAGCGCCTTCGTCGTCCCCTTCGACGTCTCTTCGAGCGCCGACTTCGGCCATGTCCTCGCGCGCGCGACCTGGCAACAAAGAGTTCGGTTGACTTTATCTGGGCGCGCGTTAGGTAAACGTCCATGTGGACGCGCGAGAGCCTGATCGCCCATCTCGACGCAGGGCGGAGCGTCGACTTCCTCTTCTTCTGGGGCCACACGCCGAGCGACGCTGCCGTCGCCGCCGGCCGAACTGACGCCGCGTGCCTCAGCCAGTGGTTCCTTCGGCCGTTCGAGGTCGGTGGCGTGCGCTACGCGAGCGCCGAGCATTTCATGATGGCGGGCAAGGCGCGCCTCTTCCGCGACGACGCGATGCTCGCGAGCATCCTCGAGGCGCGCTCCCCGGCGGAGGCGAAGGCGTTCGGGCGTGCCGTCCGCGGGTTCGATCCCGACATCTGGAAGCGCGAGTGCTCACGAATCGTCGTCGAAGGGAACGTCGCCAAGTTCGGCCAGCACGAGGACCTCTGCGCGTTCTTGAAAGCCACCGGCAGGCGCGTGCTCGTCGAAGCGAGCCCGCGCGACCAGATCTGGGGAATCGGCATGGGGCGTTCGAACCCCGACGCGCGTGTGCCTGCGCGCTGGCGCGGCCAGAATCTCCTCGGCTTCGCGCTGATGGAGGTGCGGGAGCGCCTGATGGGGCATTGAGCGACATCGCGTCGGCGCGAGAGCGCGCAAGAGTCGCGCGTCGGGCGATGGCGCGGGTCTCGCAATGGCGCAGGGCATGCCGGAAGCGCGACCGCCTCCCCATGCGTCGTATGCGCCGTTCAAGCACGGCGCGCTCGCGCTCGCGGCCGTGAGCGTCGAGGGCTACAACGCCGAGCTCGAAGACGGCGACGGCTTCGTCGGCGATCGCGCGAGCGGTCGCGCGTTTCGCGCCATCCTCGAAGGGTGGCGCGAGCGCCTGCGCGAGGTCGGCGAAGATCCGCTCGGCGAGACGCCGAGCGACGAGCTCACCAAGTCGAAGCTCGACGCGATCCTCCGCGACGGACACCCCGAGGCCGCCGGCGTCGTGCACGCGGCGATCGAGGAGTTCGCCCGAGAGCTCGCCGCCGTCACGCGGCGCTTCCTCCGCCTCGAGGCGTGGAAGGGGACCGAGCGCATCGTCGTCGGCGGCGGGCTCCGCGCGAGCCGCGTCGGCGAGCTCGCCATCGGCCGCGCCGCGGTGATGCTCAAGGCCGGCGGCCGCGCGATCGATCTCGTCCCCATCCGGCACCACCCCGACGAAGCGGGGCTCATCGGGACGATCCACCTCGCGCCTTCGTGGGTCTTCGCCGGCTACGACGGCGTGCTCGCCGCCGACATCGGCGGCTCCAACGTGCGCGCCGGCGTCGTGAGCCTCGGCCTCGACCGCGCGAGCGATCTCTCCGCGGCCTCGGTCGCCCGGCGCGAGCGCTGGCGGCACGCCGACGAGGCGCCGAAGCGCGACGAGGTCGTCGAGCAGCTCGCCGGCATGTTGAAGAACCTCGTCCGCGCGGCGAAGAAGGAGCGCATCGCGCTCGCGCCGTTCGTCGGCGTCGCGTGCCCCGGCGTCATCGAGGAAGACGGATCGATCGCGCGCGGCGGCCAGAACCTCCCCGGCAACTGGGAGAGCAGCCGCTTCGATCTCTCGCGATCGCTCTGCGAGCACCTCCCCACGATCGGCGAGCACGCCACGCACGTCGTGATGCACAACGACGCGGTCGTGCAGGGATTGAGCGAGGTGCCGTTCCAGCGCGACGTGGCCCGCTGGGGAGTCCTCACGATCGGCACCGGGCTCGGCAACGCCGTGTTCACCACGCACGCCGCGCGCGCGTGATCACGGCTTGCGTCGCGCGCGAAGGAAGAGGACGCCCACGAGACCGAAGAAGCCCGCGGCGCGGAGCGCGCGATCGACCGGACCTGCACCTCGATACTCGTAGTCGCCGCTGCGCGGGACGTACGGCTCCTTCCGCAACAGCTCGACGAGCGCCGGATCGCCGAACGCGCGGCCTTCGGGATCGAACGTCACCGTGCGCCGCGCGCGGATCGCGTCGACGACGCCCTTCGCCGTCGGCCGCTCGTCGACGAAGACGAGCGTGCGGCAGACGCCGAGCGGGCTCATCCAGTGGTAGTCGGACGAGCCGATCGCCGCGAGGGGCGCGGCGGATTCGTTGTAGAATGCAATCATGTCGCCCCACGCCCAGCCCTCGCTGCGGCCCGACGAGAACGCGATGGGGTGCATGACCTCGGCGCCGTCGAAGCGCTCGCGGAGCGGGACGAGCGCCGGCCAGAACCTCTTCACCGGGTGCGCGGCGATCGCGACGCCGCCCTCGGCGTGGATCGCTTCGAGCACCACCGAGGCGTCGAGCGAAGGCTCGACGGTCTTCTCGATGCCGAGGGCGATGACGTGGAAGCGCGACGTCGTGACCTCTTCGCCGACGACGACGAGCGGGCCGCCGGTGAGCTCGGCGTACCAGCGCGCCATCTTCGCCGGGTAGACCGTGTTGTGCTCCGTGACGCCGAGCACGTCGATGCCGCGTCGATCGGCCTGGCGCACGAGCCCGAACGGCGAGAGCGAGCCGTCGCTCCACGCCGTGTGCGCGTGGAAGTCGCCCTCGAGCACGCGATAGCCGCCGCGCCGAACGACCGGGCGCTCCGGCCGCGGATCGACGAAGCCGCCGATCACCCCGAGCGCGAAGAGCGCGATCGACACGAGGTACGCCGGCGCGAACGACCTCATCGCGGCAGGATGGGCAGCAGCTGCCCCGCGGCGAGGAAGTATCCGAGGATGGTGCCGAGGCTCACGACGTCGAAGATCACGAGCGCGAGGACGGCGCGCCGCCACGACAGATCGAGGCCGCGGCGGAAGAGCGCGAGCGTCATCACCCCGCCCCAGACGTGCGCGACGACGATCCCGACGCCGACGAGCTTCACGTACGCGCCGGGGTCGGGCACGAAGAGGCAGACGGCGATGACGGCGCAGAAGAGGAGGTACCAAGGCCCGTAGCCCGCGGCGAAGAGCGCGAAGGCGCGGCTCACGGGGATCTCGCGCGCGACCGCGCGGAGCGCCATCGCCATCGCGATCGCGTGCAGGAGCGGGTAGTACGCGAAGGAGATCGCGCCGCCGAGGAGCTCGAACGGCGAGAGCCGGCCCGTCGCGCCGAACGCGACGAAGGCGCCGATCGCGAGCATGAAGCGGAGCGCGCCCGTCAGCGCGCGCGGCGCATCGTCGCAGCGCGCGAGCGCGGCGTAGCCCGAGAACGGGCGAATCATGAGGCTCGCGACGGGCGAGAACATCGCGCAGAGGAGTATGCCGGCAATTTGGCCCGCACGGCAGGCGGCCACGACAATTGCGTCGTGCGCGTCTTGGGCCTCCTCGCTTGTCTGCTCCTCGCGTCGTGTCGACGTGAAGCGGATCCGCAGGCGGCGAGCGCCGCCGGAACGCCCGGATCGGCGTCGCTGACGAGCGCCGAGGCGCCGGGACCGAAGGTCGGTCGCAAAGACGAAGGCAGCGCGCCCTCGAGCGATCTGCCGTCGCTGCCCAAGGGCGAAGGCGCGCCGATCGTCGCGCTCGACGGATCGAGCCGCCCGTGGCCGCCGCCGCTGCCCGAGGGCGTCGCCAAGATCGCCGCGCTCGCGATGGACACGCCCGTCCTCGCGACGCCCGACGTGTTCGCGCCGCGGCTCGGGACGCTGCGCGCGGGTGGCATCGTCGAGATGGATCCCAAGCCCGTGAGCGGGAAGGGATGCACCGGAGGCTTCCGCGCGATCAAGCCCCTCGGCTTCGTCTGCATCGGGACGGCGACGCTCGACTTGAACCATCCCGTCGTGCGCGCGTCGACGCGGCGGCCCGATCACACGCAGCGCATGCCCTACATCTACGGGCTCGCGACGCGCGGAGGGCCGGCGTACGCGACGCTGCCGAGCGCGAAGGATCTGTCGACGTTCGAGCCCAACCTCAAGACGCACCTCGCGCGGTGGGCGAACGATCCGGTGAGCGGCGCGAGCTACGGCCCCGAGATCTGGACGCGCTACAAGAGCGAGCCGCCGCCTTCGCCGCTGCTCGCCCTCGACGAGAAGCGCAGCGACGCCGAGCTCCCGTGGTTCTTGCAGAACGGCGGGCGCGTGCCGCCGCTCGCGTCGGCCTCGTCGGGCGACACCGCGAAGGCCGGCGAGTTCTCGCGGCGCAACGGCATCTCCTTCGTCGACACGCTCCTCTGGGAAGGACGTCGCTACAACGTCGGCGTCGATCTGCGGCTCTACCCCGCCGATCGCTTCCGTCCGATCAAGGGCTCCGACTTCCACGGCTTCCGCATTCCGCAAGAGGCGCGGATGCCGTTCGCGATCGTGAAGTCGAAGAAGGCGCGCATCGTGCGAGAAGGCCCCGGCGGAAAGCTGATCCCCGACGAGCCGGTGCCCTGGCGCACCACGGTGCAGACCACCGGGCGCCAGCGCGTGCAGAAGGGCAAGTACTACGACGAGCTCGAGGGCGGCGGCTGGATCGCCGACGACGAGGTCGCGCGCGTCGAAGTCGCGCGCAAGATGCCCGGCTGGGCGAACGACGGCGAGAAGTGGATCGACGTCAACGTCACCCGGCAGATCCTCGTCGCCTACGAAGGCACGAAGCCGGTGTACGCGACGCTCGTGTCGACCGGTGAAGCCGGCCTCGACGATCCGGCGAAGACGCGCTCGACGAAGCGCGGCATCTTCCGCATCCACACGAAGTATCTCTCCGCCAAGATGGATTCGAACGTCGTCGGCGAAGAGTTCGAGCTCCGCGACGTTCCTTACGTGCAGTACTTCACCGAGGGCTACGCGCTCCACGCGGCGTATTGGCACGACGTGTTCGGCCAGCCGAAGAGCCACGGGTGCATCAACCTCGCGCCCGAAGACGCGCGCCGCCTCTTCTTCTGGACGGAGCCGCAGATCCCCGCGCAATGGCACGGCGCCGTGAAGGGCAAGACGGGCACGGTCATCTTCGTCCACCCGTGAGACTTCCTGTGGGTGGCTGACGAGCCGTCGAGCCGCTACGCTCGAGGGATGTCGAACTTCAATCAGCCGCCTGGACCTCCCGGCCCGCCCGGGGGTGGATATGGAGCGCCGCCCGGCGGCGGTGGATACCCGCCGCCCGGAGGCGGATACCCGCCTCCCGGAGGATACGGAGCGCCACCGCCTGGTGGATACGGCGCGCCTCCTCCCGGCGGCTACGGCCAGCCGCCCGGCTTCGGGCAGCCGCAGACGTTCGGCATGCAACCGAGCTACACGGCGCCGGTGCAAGGCAGCATCGGGCTCGGCTTCGCCGCCGGGTTCTTCGGCGGGTGCATCGGCCTCATCCTCGTCTACGCCATCGCCAAGGGGCCCGCGACGAAGAAGGGCGCCGGGATCGGCTTCGCCGCCCAGATCGTCGCCGGCGGCGTGATGCGAATCCTCGCAAACGCCTGAGATTTCGAGGGAAGCTTCTCCGCGCCGCGCCGTATACGCGTGGCATGAGCCAGCCCTACGGTCAGCAGCCCTACGGGATGATGGGCCCGCAGGCGCCTTTTGCGTCGCCGATGATCCCGGCGCAGAAGAAGCGCAACGTCGCCCTCATCGTCGTCGGGATCGTGCTCGCCGTCATCGCGCTCGGCGCGGGCGTCGTCTTCGTCATCAACCTGCATCAGTACCTGACGATCGAGGATCGTTGGGCGAACGATCCGCTGCTCTCGCCGGCGGCGCGCCGGTTCGGCGTCGCGCTCGTGCAGGGCGCGGCGAAGAAACGAATGACGATCTTCGGGCCGATTTCCGGGCTCTTCGGCCTCGTCGGCCTCGTGCTCTTCGGGCTCGGGCTCCGCAAGAAGTAGTGGAAAATTCCGTGCCCGCTTGCACAGTTTCGTTTCTCGCTCAAGATACCGCCGCCGCTCGCCCCCAACGGCAGAAAGACGCGTACGACCGTGCCTGAATCGTCGCTTTTCGCCCCCCGTCCTGCTCCCTCCGACGCTGATCTGTTCGCCAGTCTCGGCAAACCGCCTCGCGCGTCGGCCGACGCGACAGGCGAGCTCGAGCTCGGCGCGGACGACATCCTCGAGGTGAGCGAGATCGGCGCGTTCTCCGACGTGCAGCTCGAAGGCAACGACACGCCCGCGCCGCCGAAGGTCGAGGCGCATCCGCCGAGCGTCGTCATCGCCGAAGAGGCGGCGCCGAGCACCGATCAGTCTCCGCCTCCGACGCCGCCCGCCGTGATGCACGTGGCGTATGCGCCGCCCGCCGCGGCGACGCTGCTCGGCGCCGTGCCCCCGGCTCCGGTGACGAGCCCGATCCCCGTCGAGCAGGCGGCGAGCAACCTCGAGCACACCGTCGAGACGCGTCGGCCCGAGGCGTCGCGCGCCGAGGCGACGCAAGAGATCAAGGATCCGGCGAAGGTCGCGAAGGCTGCCGCGTTGCTCGACGACGCGTGCGACGGCCCGGAGCAGACCGAGGTGCTCGTGCGCAGCGCGATGCCGTCGGCGATCCAGACCCCGCGCAACGGCTTCCTCGCCCCGCCGGCGGCCGGCGTTCCCGCGGTCGCGCCGCAAACGCCTCCGCCGACGAGCGTGCACACGCCCGCCGCCGGCTTCCGCACCTCGCAGCCGAATCAGCGGCCCGGCTCGATCGCGCCCGTCGCGCTCGACGTGGGTCGGCCGACGATGCCGTCGGTCGCGCTCCCGCCGCCCACGACCGCTCCGCGTCCGACCTACGGCGCGCCGGCGAAGAAGGCGAACAACAGCGGCCTCATGATCGGCCTCCTCGCCGGCGGCGCGGTGCTGCTCGTCGGCCTCGTCGGCGCGGGTGGTTTCTTCGCGAGCCGCGCGCTCTCGTCGCGCGCCGAGGCGGTGGCCACGGCGTCCGAATCATCCGACGAGAGCACGCCGTCCGCCGCCGCTGCCGCCGCCGCCGAGGCGACGCCCGCGGGCGCGGATCCCGCAGGCGCCGCTCCCGCGACGCTCGACGTCTCGTCGCT
>JAHBWD010000013.1 GCA_019637175.1 Labilithrix sp.
ACTCGGCTTGCTCGCCGAACGCCGCATGCGCTAAGGATTCTCCCGTCAGCCCTCGTAGCTCAGTGGATAGAGCAGCGCTTTCCTAAAGCGTTGGTCGCAAGTTCGACTCTTGCCGGGGGCGCTCATCCGACGGAAACCTGCGGCGCAGGCCATACGAGAAGACATGTCGGGCCAAGGCCTCTTTTCCGCCGCAGTCGTCGCGGTCGTCGTCGGGGTCGTGGGGTGTGGCGGGAAGATCGCCGGCGACGCCGAGGGCGGCGAGGCGAGCTCGTCGTCGGGATCGTCCGGGGCTTCGTGGTCGCCGCCGGTGCCGAGCCCGGAGCCGTCGCCTCCTCCTCCGCCGGCGCGGCCTTCGCGCGACGAGAAGGATCTCTCGCTCGAGCGAGCGTGCGCGATCATCTGCGAGCGCAACGGCAAGTGCGGCGCCGACAAGATGGACTGCGTCGACGACTGCGTCGCCGAAGGACGATCGGCCTGCGGCGCCGAGGCGACCGCGTATCGGCAGTGCCACGGCGCGCACATCGACGACACGAGCTGCGTCGCGCTGCCGCCGGTGTGCGAGCCCGCCTACTGCGCGTACACGCGATGCACCGGCATCTATACGCCGCCTTATTGCTTCTGATCTAAGCTCGCCGCCCATGGCGACCTTGACCCTCCACACCTACTGGCGTTCGTCGTGCTCGTATCGCGTGCGCATCGCGCTCGGACACAAGGGCCTCGCCTACGAGCCCGTGTACGTGAACATCCTCGAGGGCGAGCAGAAGAGCGACGCCTATCGGGAGAAGAACCCCATCGGGCACGTCCCGACGCTCACGGTCGACGGCGTCGCCTACGTCGAGTCGGTCGCGATCATGGAGCTCCTCGACGACCTGTATCCCGAGAGGCCTCTCTTGCCGAAGAGACCCGAAGATCGCGCGAGGGTGCGCGCGCTCGTCGAGACGATCAACGCCGGCGTCCAGCCGCTCCAGAACCTCGCGGTGCTCGCGAAGATCGGCGACGACAAAGAGAAGCGCACCGAGTGGCTTCGCTTCTGGATGTCGCGCGGGCTCGCGGCGTTCGAGGCGCTCGTCGCGCGGTTCGAGAGCGAGGCCGGCGCGAAGGGGCCGTTCGCGTTCGGCGACGCGCTCACGATGGCCGACGCCTGCCTCGTTCCTCAGGTGTACGCGGCGCGCCGCTTCGGCGTCGATCTCACGCCGTTCCCGCGGATCGTGCGCGCCGACGCCGCCGCGACGGCGCTCGCCTACGTCGCGAGCGCACGGCCCGAGGCCCAGGCCGACGCGAAGCCCGACGTGAAGTAGCGCGTCCCGCCCACGCCGCCTTCGTCGTCCGCCTTCCGCCGAGTTGAACTATGCTCGTCGGTCGTGCGAAGGCTCGCCTCCGCGGCCGCTCTCGTCCTCGTCCTTTTCGCGAGCAGCAACGCCGCGGCCGCGCCCGTCAAGACGTGGGGCGCCGATCCCGACGAGTCGCACGAACCTCCGCCCGCGCCCGCCCCGACCGAGCCCGTTTCGGCGGCCGCGCCGCCTTCGAGCGCCGACGCGTCTCCCGGCCTCGTGCGCGCGCCCGGCCGCGTCGGGCTTCGCTACGTCCTCGAGGGCGTCGAGATCCGCGGCAACACGACGACGCTCGCGCGCGTCATCCAGCGCTTCGTGCCCTTCCACACGGGCGACACGCTCGACGTCGACGACAAGGAGCTCCAGCTCACGCGCTTTCGCCTGCTCGGCACGGGCTTCTTCCGCGACGTGCAGCTCTCGCTCCGCCGCGGCACGCGTCGAGGTCACGTCGTTCTCGTCGTCGACGTCGTCGAGCGCAACACGATCGTCGTCAACGACGTCTGGCTCGGGCTCTCCGCCGACGCCGAGCCCGACGGCACCGCGCGCCCGCTCACCGCGTACGGCGGCATCGACGTCTCCGAGATGAACCTCGCGGGGACCGGCGTCGCGCTCGGCGGCGCCATCGCCCTCGCCGATAGGCAGCTCGCGCTGCGCACGCGCTTCAGCGATCCGGGCTTCTTGCGATCGTCGTGGAGCGTCGAGGCGCAGCTCCTCTACAACAACGCGAAAGACTTCTTCGGCCAGCGCGACGTGCTCGTCGACGATCCGACGCAGAAGCTCACCCAAGACTTCGCGGTCGTGTCGTACCAGCGCTTCGGCGGCCTCCTCGGCCTCGGCCACGAGGTCGGGAGCGTCGCCACGCGCGCCTACTTCGACTACCGCCTCGAGAAGATCGACGCGCGCCTGCCGCTCGCCGCGAGCCACTTCCGCGGCCTCGACGTCGAGCCGATCGATTTCGACTTGCGGCCGGGCTCGAGCGTACTGTCGACCTTGCGCGCGACCCTCGTCCACGACACGCGCGACGAGCCTTTCCTGCCGACGCGCGGCTGGCACGTGCTCGCGGTCGCCGAGGGCTCGCTGACGCCGCTCGGCAGCGACTATCCGTACGCCAAGCTCGTCCTCAGGGGCTCGCGTTGGATGCCGCTGCCCTTCGGCCACGTCTTACGCATCGAAGGGATCTTCGGCGGCGTGTTCGGCGACGCACCTCTCTACGAGAAGTTCTACGTCGGGGATTACACCGATCTCCGGCCGCACCGCGCGCTCGATCTCGCGTTCGATCGCCGCGCGGCGCCGAACTTCTTCGACACCGCGATCGCGGTGGTGCGCTACGGCGACTACGCGGCGCGGCTCAATTTCGAGTATCGCGTGCCGCTCTATCGCGGCCGCCAGAGCATCTACGGCGTCGACTTCTTCGGATCGACCGGCCTCTACGCCGTCGCGAACGGAAGGGACATCACGCAGCCGGCGCGGGGCTACACGGGCTTCTCCAAGGTCCCCGTCGATCTCACGTTCAACCTCGGCCTTCGGGCGGACACCGCGGCGGGCGGCTTCTCGCTCGGGATCGCCAACTTCATCGGGTTCATCCCGATCCGATCGGACGGGCAATGAAGGCGCGCTCGATGGCTCGCCTGATCTTCTCGCTGATGACGGCGCTCGCCTTCACCGCGAGCCCGCGCGCCGTCCGCGCCGACGATCCGCCGAAGCAAGAGGAGCTGCCGCGCCGGCAGGCGACGTTCACGTGGGAGAAGCAAGAGAAGGGCGGGCCCGATCTGCTCCTCGCGAGCTACAGCTTCACCGACGTCGTCGACGGCGAGGTCCGCAAGAAGCTCTCGAGCGGCCTTCCGACGGTGATCGCGATGCGCGCGTACCTGTTGCGCGAGGGCGAGGCGAACCCGATCGCCCTCGCGGTGCGCACGTGCCGCGTCTCGTACGATCTCTGGGAGGAGGTCTACGTCATCAAGATGTCGGGGCCGGGCGGCGATCGCAACGCCGGCGCGCTCAACGTCGAGGGCGTCTTCCGCCAGTGCTTCCAGGCGGTGAAGCTCCCGATCGCGGATCGATCGCTCGTGGCGGCGGGCAAGCCGCACTTCCTCGGCGTGATCGTCGAGGTGAACCCGGTGAGCCCGCAGATGATCGATCAGATGCGCAAGTGGGTCACGCGGCCCGCGGGCTCGACGGGCATCGGCCCGGGCGACGCGCTCTTCGGATCGTTCGTCGGCCTGTTCGTCCGCGAAATCGGAAAGGCCGATCGCACGCTCCGCTTCCGCACGCAGTCGCTCACGCCTTGATTTTGCGCGCGGCGCGCGCGTGCCGTACGCTTCCGAGCATGAGGCGATTTTCTTGCGCCTTGGGCGTCACGGGCGCCCTCCTTCTCCTCGGGGCGGGCGCTCCGCCGCCCGCCGGAACGGCGCACGGGCCGACGGTCACGCGGGTGCACGTGAAGAAGAGCGCGCGCACGATGCGCCTCTTCGACGGCGAGGCGGTCGTCGCGACCTACAGCGTCGCGGTCGGCAAGGGCGGCGCCGGTCACAAGCGAATGGAAGGCGACAACGTGACGCCCGTCGGGCGCTATCGCGTGGTCAAGCACATGCCTTCGCACCTTCGCATCTTCCTCTCGCTCGACTACCCGAACGCCGACGATCGCGCGCGCTTCGAGGAGCTGAAGAAGAAGGGCGAGATCCCGAAGCACGCGACCATCGGGAGCTGGATCGGCATCCACGGCGAGCCGCCCGAGGCCAAGCCGTTCAAGAAGGCCGAGTATCAGAGCCACGGCTGCGTCGTTCTCGAAGACAAAGAGATCGATCAGGTCGCGAAGATGGTCCCCGACGGCACGATCGTCGACATCGAAGACTGATCGAGCGCGTCCGGCCGAGGCGAGCGCGAGCGCGGCAAGACGCGGTATCGCGCTATGCTACGGGAGAATGGCTGGGCGCATCTCCGCAGCTCATGAGAAGGCGTTCTGGGAAGGCGTCGCGCACGCCGGGAGATTCTTCATGGGCGACGCCGACGTTCACCACGCGCTCGTGAAGCTGATCGGCGTCCTCGACGAGGCGCGGATCCCCTACGCCATCGCCGGAGCCATGGCGCTGAACGAGTACGGCTACAGGCGCGTGACGACCGACATCGACGTGCTCCTGACGCGCGAGGGCCTCGACGCGCTCAAGGGGCGCGTCCTCGGTCGCGGGTACCTGGAGAAGTTCGAGGGCAGTAAAGGCCTACGCGACACGGAGAACGGCGTGATCATCGACGTTCTGCTGGCCGGAGACTACCCGGGCGACGGAAAACCCAAGGCCGTGCGCTTCCCCGATCCCGCCGAGGTGGCCGTCCGTGGCGCTCGCGGCGCGTTCTTGCCGTTGCCACGCCTCGTCGAGCTGAAGCTCGCGTCGGGCATGAGCGCTCCGCATCGACTCAAGGATCTCGCCGACGTGCTCGAGCTCATCCGCGCTGCGGCGCTGCCGAGCACGCTCGTCGACGATCTCGATCCATCGGTTCGAGACAAGTTCACCGAGCTCTGGAAGGCAGCCCAGGTCGAAGACCACGAATAGAGGGAGGCACGCGCACGGGTCGCGGTTGGCGCGACGCGGCTACTTCTTGTTGCAGGCGCTCGCGAGGCCGCGCTCGCAGGCCTTCGAGGCGAGGGCCTTGGCGCGCTCGACGTCTCTCGTGCCGGCCTCGCCCTTGGCGAGCATCTCCGCGAGCGACGCGCAGGCGCGGTGTTTGTCGTCGCGGCACTGCTCGGAGAGCATCCGCGAGGCGCGCTCGGGATCCTTGGTGACGCCGAGGCCGAAGCGCGCGGCGTTCGCGAGCGCCCAGCAGCTCTGCTCGCGCGACGCGGCGCAGCCCTTCTCGTGCGCGCGGAGCGCGCGCTCGCGGAGCTTTCGCGCGGCGGCGTCGTCCTTCGCGCCGCCTTCGCCGGCGGCGTAGAGGGTCGCGGCGCCGTCGCACGCGCGGCCCTCACCGCGATCGCACGCGTCTTCGAAGGTCGCGCGCGCGCGCACCGGATCGCGGCGGGCGAAGCCCTTCTTCACGAACATCTCGCCGAGATCGGCGCAACCCTCGGCGCTCTCGAGGGTGCACGCGCGGGTGAAGAGCGCGAACGCGTCGTCGGCGATCGCGCGACCGGGCGAAGGCCTCCGGCCGGCGAGGACGAGCCTGCCGAGCGCGGCGCAGGCGTCGCCGTCGTCGCGATTGCACCCGGCGTCGAAGAGCGCGAGCGCGCGCGCGTCGTCGTGAGGCAGCTCGGAGTCGTGCGACGTGAGGATGTCGCCCGCGGCGTTGCAGCCGGCCGCGCTCCCGCCGTCGCACGCGCGGAGGTACGCCTCGAGCGCCTTCGCGTGCCATCGCGACACGACGCGCCCTCGTTCGTAGTGAGCGCCGAGGCTCGCGCACGCCGCAGGATCGCCGCCGCGACAGGCGCGATCGTCGAGCTCGAAGGCCTTCATCGGATCGCCGCCGCCTTCCCAAGAGGAGCCGTACATCGTCGCGAGGCTCGCGCACGCGCGCGCGTGGCCCGCGTCGCACGCGCTCGCGAAGAGGCGCGCGGCGCCGGCTTCGTCTTTCGCGGTGCCGTCGCCCGCGCGCTTCATCGACGCGAGGCTCGTGCACGCGGCGCGCTCGTTCTTCGCGCACGCGCGCTCGTAGAGTCGGATCACCTCGGTGCGGTCCGACTTGCGATCGCCGTCGAGGCGCATCGCGTGGCGCGTGCAGCTCCCGGCGTGACCGCGCTCGCACTGCTGCTCGCACGCCGCGGCGTCGGCGTCTCCGCACTGGAACGCGCCGTCGCTCGGGAGCACGCACGCGAGATCGCGGCGCACGAGGCCCTCGGGGCACGCGGGGCGGGGAAGCCCGAGCAGCGCGCCCTCGCGAAAGGGATCGCCCTCACCGACGGGGACGAGGTGCATCGCGACGATCGCGGCGCACTGCGCGGGCGCTTCGACCGACTCGGGCTTCGCGTACCCGCACGCGTCGGGCGGCCACGCGTCGGTCGCGGGCACGGTGACGTGGCTGCCGATGGTGACCGCGCGGATGAAGTGTGTCGCGCCTTCGCACGCGCCCGCGAGATCTTTCGCGGCGACGACGGGGCGCGTCGTGACGCGGCTCCCGAGCACGAGCGTGTCGATCGCGAGCGGCTCGACGCCCTTGGCGACGCGAGGCGCCTTCGAGAGCGCGCTCGCGCGCCACGGGAAGTTGGCCTGGATCTCGTCGGCGCCGCGCACGGTGACGCGCGCGGTCGCCGGCTCTTGGCCCATGAAGCCGTACGCGCCCGGCGCCGAGCATCCGTCGAGCAAGACGAGCTCGCGGCCGTCGTGACGGACGACGGCGATCGCGCGCGCCATCGCGCGCGCGACGCGGACGCTCTCCTCGGGCGTCGCGAGCAGATACGGCTTCACGTCGCCCGTGACCGCGCGGACGGGCGGAGGCGGCGGAGGCGACTCGTCGACGGCGGCGAGGGCGCGCGGTCGCGCCGCGACGACGGGCGCGCGGCTCGACGAGCACGCCGTCGCGAAGACGACGATGCCAATCATCCAAAGTCTCATGGCGTGACGCTCTCCGTTGCGTTGGCGGCGCGAAGGACGCCGAGGATGCGGCGCGCGTCACGCACGGGACACCCGAGGACGCTCGCGAGCGTCTCGTCGCCTTCGCCTTCGCCTTCGTCTTCGCCTTCGCCTTCGGCGAGCTTTCTCTCGACGCGATCGATCACGTCGGCGCGCACGGCCCGCCCGCCGAAGACGGGATACCCGATCGCCGCGTACGCGGCGGGATCGATCCCGCGGCTCGGCGCGAACGAGACCGCTCCTCCCTTCGGCGGGCGGAGCGCGACGCCGTAGAACGCGGTCGCCAGCGCGACGCGCGCGTCGATCGCGCGCGGGCGAAGCGCGTCCGGCAGATACACGACCGCGCCTCCGACGCGGAGCCCCGCCGCCGCGAGCGCCGCGCGCGTGCCGTCGTCGAGCGCGCGGCGCATGTCGTCGACGTCGGCGGCGACCACGGTCCCGAGGCCGTGCTCGAGGCGGTGGACGAGGCCGCGGATCGCGGCCGAGGAGGTCGCGGTCTCTCCGCCGGCGGCCGCGGCGTCGCGCACTCCGCGGAGCAGATCGGCGACGACGTCGCGCGCGAACGCGAGGAGCCTGCGGTGCACGCGCCGCGCTGCGCCGGCGCCGAGATCGGCCGCCTCGAGCAGACGGACGTCGGGCAGCGCGATCGAGGCCCCGCGCACGATCTCGCCCGCGATGCGGCCCGACGGTCGATGCACGATCCTTCGGCTCGCCTCGAGCGCGAAGGCGTCGTGCCGCGCGTCGATGATCTCTTCTATCCATCCGGGCGACCCGGGCGACGAAGGCGCCGCGCGCGGCGCCGGGATCGCGGCGCGCATCGCCGCGAGCTTCGCGAACGGATGGCCCGCGCGCGCGATCGGCGCTTCGTCGCGGATCTCGGGGCTGGCGTCGCGCGGGCGCGATCGTCGCGGCCGCGCGCGGCCCTTGCTCTCGACGAACCGGGCGACGAGCTTCTCGTGGAGCGCGTCGCTCAGCGCGTCTTCGATCGCGCGCGTCTTCTCTTGCCACTCGCGCGGCGACTTCAGCCACGACGATCGATGCGAGACGTACGTCCACGTGCGCACGGCGGAGAGGCGCGCCACGAGCGTCTCGACGTCGCCGTCGACGCGCTCGAGATCGGCGACGTGCCTGGCGATCCAGTCGTCGTCGAGCGGCCCGCGACGCGCGAGCGCGAGGAAGAGCGTCTCGAGGAAGTCGACGTGGACCTCGAAGAGCAGCTTCCTGAAGTCGGGGACGGTGCACACGTCCCACAAAAGGCGCACGGCCTCTTCGCCTCGCGCGGCCTCCGCGATCGGATCGCGAAGCCCGAGCCGATCGAGCGCCATCGCGTCCTCGGCTTCGCGCACGGTCGTTGTGATGCGCCGCGGCGGCGGGACATTCAGCGAGGCGCGCAGATCGGCGATCGACCCGAAGTCGAGCGCGTCGTTGCGCCACCGCACCCGCTTCACGGGCGCGAACGCGTGCGTCTCGATCGCGGCCGCGGTCGCCGTCGGCAGCTCGAGGGGCGTGACGGCGCCGAAGGTGCCGTCTTGCACCCACCGGCCGGCGCGCCCGGCGATCTGCGCGAGCTCGGCGTCGTCGACGTCGCGCACGTCTCGGCCGTCGAACTTTCGCAGCGCGGCGAACGCGACGTGCTGCACGTCGAGGTTCAGGCCCATGCCGATCGCGTCGGTCGCGACGAGCCAGTCGACCTCGCCCGCCTGGAACATCGCGACCTGCGCGTTGCGCGTGCGCGGCGAGAGGCCGCCGAGCACGACGGCGGCGCCGCCCTTCTTCGCGCGCAGGCGCTCGGCGATCTCGTAGACGTGCGGCATCGAGAAGCAGACGACCGCGCTCCGCTCGGGCACGCGCGCGAGCGGAACGCTCCCGGCGTAGCCGAGCCGCGAGAGCCGCGGGTGCTCGACCTGTTGCGCCGTGGGCACGAGCTCGCGCAGCGCCGCGCGCATCGTGCCGGCGCCCATGAACCACGTCTCGCGCGTGCCGCGCGCCGCGAGCAGCCTCGACGTGAACACGTGCCCGCGCTGCGCGTGCGCGGCGAGCTGGACCTCGTCGACGGCGAGGAACTCGACCTCGCGATCGACGGGCATCGCCTCGACCGTGGCGATCCAGTACGCGGGCCGCCGCGGGATGCGTCGCTCTTCGCCGGTGACGAGGGCGACGGCGTCTTCGCCGACGCGCGAGGTGACCTTGTCGTAGACCTCGCGCGCGAGCAGGCGCAAGGGGAGGCCGATCATGCCGGTCGCGTGCTCGAGCATCCGCTCGATCGCGCGGTGGGTCTTGCCCGTGTTCGTCGGGCCCAGGAGCGCGGTGATTCGGCTGACCTCGGAGACCACGTCGCCGAGACGCTTAGCATGCGGCGGCGATAGAGTATGAAGCGAAGGTTCGATGGTCCCCGCGGTCGTCACGGAAAAGCTCGACGCGCTCCCCGCTTCGGCGGGCGTCTACCTCTTCAAGGACAAGAAGGGCGCGGTCGTGTACGTCGGCAAGGCGAAGGTCTTGCGCTCGCGCGTGCGGAGCTACTTCCAGGAGGGCTCGAGCGACAACCGCTACTTCATCCCGCTCCTGCTCCGGACGATCGGCGATCTCGACACGATCGTCACCGCCTCGGAGAAGGAGGCGGCGATCCTCGAGAACAACCTCATCAAGGAGCACCGGCCTCGCTACAACGTCAAGCTGCGGGACGACAAAGACTACATCTCGCTCCGCCTCGACACGAAGGACGAGTGGCCGCGGCTCTGGGTCGTGCGCCGGCCTACGCCCGATCCCGCGGGCAAGGTGCGCTACTTCGGCCCGTACCACTCGGCGACCGCGGCGCGGCGCACGCTGCACCTCGTCAACAAGCACTTCCAGCTCCGAACGTGCACCGACACCGAGATGCGGAGCCGCAAGCGGCCGTGCCTCCAGCATCAGATCAAGCGCTGCCCCGCGCCGTGCGTCCTCGACGTCGATCGCGCTTGGTACGACGAGCAGGTCCGCGCGGTCGCGATGTTCCTCGACGGGCGGCACGACGAGCTGTCGCGCGAGCTCGGCGATCGCATGAAGGCGGCCGCGCGAGGGATGCACTTCGAGCTCGCCGCGGTCTATCGCGATCAGCTCGCCGCGATCGAGAAGGTGAGGGAAGAGCAGCGCGTCGTGGCGATCGACGACGTCGATCGCGACGTGATCGGCCTGCACCGCGAGGGCGATCTCGTCGAGCTCGCGCTCCTCCACATTCGGCGCGGCAAGCTCGCCGACGTCGAGACCTTCTCGATCAAGAACGCCGAGGTGCCTGACGAAGAGGTCGTCTCCGGCTTCCTCTCGCAGCACTACGCCGCGGAGATGGATCCCGACGTCGCGGCGCCGGTGCCCGACGAGATCATCGTGCCGGTCGTGCCCGACGCCGCGCTCGGCATCGCCGACTGGCTCACCGATCGCGCGAAGCACAAGGTGGCGCTGATCCAGCCGCAGCGCGGCCACCGCGTCGCCTTGCTCGCGCTCGCGAACGACAACGCGAGCCACGC
Source organism: Labilithrix sp. (assembly GCA_019637175.1). Lineage (GTDB taxonomy): Bacteria > Myxococcota_A > Polyangia > Polyangiales > Polyangiaceae > Labilithrix. The sequence continues at coordinate 10,387 of JAHBWD010000013.1, forward strand.
GTTCACGGAGAAGAGGCGCGCGAGCACCGACGTCACGGAGCGGCTGACGCAGCTCAAGGATCGCCTGCGCCTGCCGACGATCCCGCGCCGGATCGAGTGCTGCGACATCTCGCACCTCGGCGGGCGAGACACCGTGGGCGCGATCGTCGCGATGACCGACGGCGAGCCCGACAAGAAGCGCTATCGCACGTTCCACGTCCGCGGCGACGTGGGTGGCGCGAAGACGACCGACGCGGCGCCGACGCCGGGCGGAGAAGGCGAGGGCACGCTGGCCGACGGCGCCGCCGCCGAGGTGTTCCTCGCCGGCGACGACTACCGCGCGATGTACGAGGTGCTCGCGCGCCGCTTCCGTCGCGGGCTCAAGAAGCAAGAAGAGCGCGCGGCGGCGGGCGAGGCCGAGAGCGAAGAGCCCGACGCCGAGTGGGATCTTCCGGATCTGTTCGTGGTCGACGGCGGGCGCGGGCAGCTCGCGGTCGCGCTCGCGGCGGCGCGCGATCTCGGCTTGCACGATCTGCCGATCGTCGCGCTGGCGAAGGAGAAGGAGAACGTGATGGGCGAGACGCTCGTCGATCGCGTCTACCTTCCGGGGCAGAAGAACCCGATCCCGCTGAAGAGCCACTCCGCCTCGATGTTCTTCCTCGCGCGCGCGCGCGACGAGGCGCATCGATTCTCGAACCGCGCGCGCGAGCGGCTCGGCAAGAAGCGCCGCTTCAAGTCCGCGCTCGACGACGTCGCCGGCCTCGGGCCGAAGACGCGCAAGGCCTTGCTCCAGCACCTCGGGAGCCTCAAGGCGATCGAGGCCGCCTCCGACGCTGCGCTCCTCGCGGTGCCCGGCGTGACGTCGCGCCACGTCAAGGCGCTCCGCGCGGTGTACCCCGCGCCGAAAGCGTGACGGACGGCGCTCCGAGCGGCCATCCGACTCTCGAAGCCGTTGCCCCGACACGCGCGCTCGGAAGCGCGCTGCGCGTCGGAGATCGCGACGGAATGGAGGTTCGTCATGTCGCGTGTCTCGCGCGGTCTCGGCATTGGTGCGTCCGCGATCCTCGTGCTGTCGGCGGGGTGTCTTCGCCGCGACGTCGCCGCGGAGGAGCCGACGACGAAGACGTCGTTCGAGCAGGTCGTCCCGCAGCCGGCGATCGACAAGGTCGATCTGCTCGTGATGGTCGACAACTCCTACTCGATGGCCGACAAGCAGAAGATCCTCGCCGACGCGGTGCCGAACCTCCTCCAGGGCCTCGTGCAGCCGAAGTGCGTCGACAAGCAGACGCGCGCGCCCGTCGGAGTCGCCGCCGATCCGCTCGAGCCCGAGGGCCGGCAGTGCCCCGCGGGCTCGGAGCCGGCGTTCACGCCGATCACCGACATGCACATCGGCGTGATCTCCTCTTCGCTCGGCGGGATGGGCGGCTCGCTGTGCTCGCAACCGGCCAACGGAAACGACAAGGGCCGCCTCCTCGCGCGCGGGCCCGGCGGCAAAGACGTCGCCGCCGCGGGCGATCTCCATTTTCTCGCGTGGTACCCCGACGTCGAGCAGAACCGCGACAAGGCGCGCCACCCCGATCCGCCGGTGCCCGCCACGACGAGCCTCGAGCGCCTCGGCGAGTCGTTCCGCGAGCTCGTCGTCGGCGTCGGCCAGGAGGGCTGCGGGTTCGAGGCGCAGCTCGAGAGCGTGTATCGCTTCCTCGTCCAGCCCGATCCGTGGACGGAGATCGATCTCGTCGAGGAGGGCGCGACCAAGCGCGCGAGCTACGGGCCGAAGGATCGCGTCGACGGCGAGCTGCTCCGCCAGCGCGCGGCGTTCTTGCGCCCCGACTCGCTCGTCGCCGTCGTGATGCTCACCGACGAAGACGACTCTTCTCCCGATCCGCTCTCGTTCCAGGGAACGGGCTGGATCTTCGGCGAGCCCGGCTGCGATCCGTCGCGCGCGAGCTGCTCGCCGCTCCCGCGCGCGACGAGCGCGTGCGAGAGGGATCCGGCGTCGCCGCAGTGCACGTCGTGTCAGTTCGCGCCCACCGATCCCACGTGCGTGGAGAAGGGCGTCGGCTACGGCAGAGACGAAGAGAACGTCAACGTCCGCTTCCACGCGATGAAGCGGCGCTTCGGCGTCGATCCACAGTTTCCGATCTCGCGCTACGTCGACGCGCTCACGAACAAGCGCGTCCCGGCGCGTGACAGCGAGCACGAGCGCGGCGTCTACGTCGGCAAGGCCGACTGCACGAACCCGCTCTTCGCCGCGCGCCTCCCTTCGTCGACGAACGACGATCTCTGCAAGCTCCCCTTCGGGCCGCGCACGAAGGACCTCGTGTACTTCGCGATCATCGGCGGCGTTCCGGGCGCGTTGCTCCCGACCGACGGCGATCCGACGACGATCGACTGGACGAAGATCCTCGGTCGCGATCCGGCGCGCTACGACGCCGACGGGATCGACGAGCACATGATCGCGTCGACGAGCCCGCGCGGCGGGCTGCCTGGCCCCGGCGCTTCGGACACCGCCGATCCGATCCACGGCCGCGAGTGGGAGACGGGCGGCGCGGACTTGCAGTTTGCATGCACCTTCCCGATCCCGACGCCCGAGGTCTGCCCCGCGGGTGACGAGCTGTGCGACTGCGACGGCGTGAAGCGGACGCCGCTCTGCGATCCGGCGAACCCGCGCCGGCAGATCCGCGCGAAGGCGTACCCGACGCGGCGCGAGCTCATGGTCGCGAAGGAGCTCGGCGATCACGGCATCGTCGCCACGCTCTGCGCCGAGCAGCTCACGAAGCCCGACGCCGACGACTACGGCTATCGCCCCGCCGTGCGCGCGATCGCCGATCGGCTCGAGCAGAGCCTCGTCGCCACATGCCTGCCGCGCGCGCTCGCGCGCGACGGCGAAGGCGGACCGGTGCCGTGCCTCGTGGTCGCGACGCTGCCCGAGCCGGGGCCCGACGCGGCGTCGTGCGCGAAGCTCGGCCTCGCGCCGCCGAGCCCCGCCGTGCTCGATCAGATCCGCGATCGGCGCGCGGCCGACGAAGGCGAGGCCTCGCGGAAGCTGCCGATCTGCGAGATCCCCCAGATCGCCGCGCCGCCCGGATCGAGCTGCCGCGACGACGATCAGCGGCTCGGCTTCTGCTACGGCGAGAACCTCCCTGGCGTCAAATGCGCCCACTCGCTCAGCTTCACGAAGGCCGTCGCGCGCCTCACCGACGCGCGCTTCTCGATGCAGTGCATCCAGGTCGACGAGTCGAAGAGCAGCCGCTGACGCGAGCTCGCGCTACGGAGCGAGATCCCACCAGCGCGCGACATCGAGCGGAACGTCGGCGAACGGATCGATGCGCGCGTCTCGTTCGTCGCCGTAGACGCCGAGCTCGAGCCAGCGGCCCGACTCGAGCCGATAGGCCGTCACCGTGCGCGCTTCGCGGTCGACGAGCCAGTGATGCAGGACGCCGACCTTGGCGTAGTACGGCTTCTTCACGAGCACGTTGTGACGGCGCGTGCTGGGCGAGAGGATCTCGCACACCCAGTCGGGCACGATCCGGATCGGCTCGTCGTCCGGGAGCGCCGGCATCCGCTCGCGCCGCCACCCGGCGAGGTCGGGTGAGATCTCCGGGGTGTTCGGGAGCTCGATCCCGGGCTCTGGGAGGATCCACCATCCGCCGGGCCCGCCTCGGCCTCTGCCGAAGGGCTCGCCGATGTCGGTCCCGACGTCGCGGATCGTGAGCTGATGAAGCGCGCGCGGCCGCGTCATCGTGTAGAGGACGCCCTCGATGATCTCACCTTTGACGTCGCGCGGGAGCGCGTCGATGTCGGCCATCGTCGGGATCTTCCGGGCCGGGTGCATGCCGGCCTCAAAACTAGCACGCGGTCCGGACCGCGACGGCAACGCGGATGGCGGATGCCAACTTCGTTGGCATCCCACCTCGACGAATCACGGGCGCTTTGGCCTCTCGTCGCGCCCGATTTGTGGCACGCTCTGTGTACGCTGGCAGCGCCTGGCGTCGGCTCGACGTTGACTTTGTAGCCGTCTCTTCGGTACTTAGGTCGGACAAAAGCGAAGGAGAACGCGGATGAGCTGGACGAACCGTCTCGGGAAATGGCTCGTCGTGAGTGCGGCCCTGACAGCGATCGGCGCGGCCGGCGCCGGCTGCCTCTCGCGGCCCGTCGGGACGCAGCCGCCGACGACGAAGGTCAACTTCACGTCGACCGTCTCGCAGCAGCAGGTCGACAAGGTCGACTTGCTCTTTGCGATCGATAACTCGTCGTCGATGGGCGACAAGCAGCGCATCCTCGCCGACGCCGTGCCGAACCTGCTCGTCGGCCTCCTCAAGCCGAAGTGCGTCGATCCGAACGGCAAGGCCGAGCCCGGCGGCGCCACGGCCGATCCGAACGGCAACAAGGGGAACCGCTACGGGTGCCCGGCGGGATTCGAGCCCGAGTTCCGGCCGGTGACCGACATGCACATCGGCCTCATCTCGTCGTCGCTCGGAAGCTTCGGCGGCGATGTCTGCCCCGAGAGCACGCCCCGCTACAACGACAAGGCGCACCTGCTCAACTTGGTGAAGGGCGGAAGTCCGCGGTCCGAGGGAGGACAGTACAACTTCCTCTCCTGGTATCCGACGAACGAAGAGAACAGCGACAAGAAGCGCCACCCCGATCCGCCGACGCCGGCGATTCCCGACCTCCAAAAGCTTCAGGATGCGTTCGCGGAGCTGGTCGTCGGCGTCGACCAGACGGGCTGCGGGCTCGAAGCCCAGCTCGAGAGCTTCTATCGGTTTCTCATCCAGCCGGATCCGTGGGTGCAGATTCGCCTCGACGGCGCCAACCAGGCTGATCTCGGGGGACCGAACGACGTCGATGTCGAGCTGCTGACGCAGCGCGCGAACTTCCTGCGCGAAGACTCGTTGGTCGCGATCGTTCTCCTCACCGACGAGGATGACTCGTCGGCCGATCCACTCTCGGTCGGTGGCCAAGGCTGGGCGTTCATGGCGAACCAGTTCCCCGGGTCCACCGTGTTCCGCTCTGACGGCAAGTCGACCACCGCGCCACGCGCGACGAGCGCGTGCACCCAGAACCCCGGCAGCCCCGATTGCACTTCGTGCGGCTTCGCGGCGACGTGCAATCAAGCCGATCCGGCCTGCCAGAAGATCAAGAACGATCCCGAGTGCCAGAAGAACGGCGGCTACTACGGGCCGAACGAAGACAACCTCAACGTTCGCTTCCACCGGATGAAGGAGCGTTACGGCATCGATCCGCAGTACCCGATCCGCCGCTACGTCGACGGTCTCACGAAGCCGAAGGTCCCGGATCGGTCGACCGAGCACCCGTCGAAGGCGCGCGCCGACGGCAAGGGCCGCGACATCGGTATCTATCAGGGGGCGGGCAAGTGCACCAACCCGCTCTTCGCCAAGGACCTCCCGCGCGCGCCGGGCGACGAGCTCTGCAACCTTCCGCGGAGTACGCGCAGCGCCGACCTCATCTTCTTCGCCGTCGTCGGCGGCGTGCCGAACGATCTCCTCCACTTCGATCCCGAAGATCCGGAGAAGAGCCGCATCACGAACGACGACTGGAACAGGATCCTCGGTCGGGATCCGGCGAACTTCAATTACGACCTGATCGATCCTCACATGATCCAGTCGGTCTCCCCGCGCGACGGCGTCCCCCCGCCCGCGGCGAAGGGGAACAACGGCTCTCCGAGCGACCCCGTCGGACGCGACTGGGACACGCAGAGCGACGACTTGCAGTACGCGTGCACCTTCCCGCTCGACCAGTCTCCGCCGTGCACCGATCCGTCGTGCGACTGCTTCGGCGCGAAGGCTCCGCCGCTCTGCGGGCAAGGAGACACCCAGATCCGCGCGAAGGCCTACCCGACGGTGCGCGAGTTCCAGGTCGTCCGCGCGCTCGGCGAGCAGGGCATCATCGCCTCGCTCTGCCCGATCACGCTCCAGGGCGACAAGCAGGATCCGCGCTACGGCTACAACCCCGCCGTGAAGGCGATCGTCGATCGCCTCAAGAACGCGCTCACCACGCAGTGCCTGCCGCAGCAGCTCACGCGTGATCCGCAGGATCAGAAGGTTCCCTGCCTCGTCCTCGCGCAGCTCGGTGACGTCTCGGATAGCTGCGACCGCTACGGCCTCAAGCCGCCGGAGAAGGCGATCCTCGACAAGTTCCTCGAGCAGCAGCGAGCGGAGAGCGGCGGCGCCGGTGACGGCGGCGCGAACGATCTCTCCAGGCTGCCGGTGTGCGAGCTCACGCAGCTCGTCGTCGCGGCGGGCGCGACGTGCAAAGACGACGCGAGCGTCGGCTGGTGCTACGTCGAGAACGGAGCTCCGGGCTCGGGCGCGCAGCCCGCGGGACGCTGCCCGCAGGCGCTCATCTTCTCGCAGGCGAGCGGCGCCCTCGCCGGCGCGCGCTTCAGCCTCCAGTGCATCCAGCAGTTCCAGGGCGGCGAAGCGGCGGGCGACGACCAGGCCCGTCCGTAGCCGAGCTCCCGAGCTGAGCGGTCGTTCGGCGACCGCATCCCCGAGGCCCGCGGCGGTTGACTCCGACGCGGGCCTCGACGCATTCTGCCTCCGCCCCGCCGTCGCCACCGCGGTCGGGCGCTCGCGCCATGGCCGGTCCGAAGAAGACCATCCTGATCATCGAGGACGAGCCGCACATCGTCATGGGCCTGCGCGACGCGCTCGAGTTCGAGGGCTTCGGCGTCATCTCCGCGGGCAAGGGCAAAGACGGCATCCAGCTCGCGCGCGCCGAGAACCCCGACGCGGTGATCCTCGATCTGATGCTGCCCGACGTGAACGGCTACGCGGTGTGCGAAGAGCTCCGGCGCGTGAGCTCGTTCATGCCCATCATCATGCTCACCGCGCGCTCGCAGGAGACGGACAAGATCCGCGGCCTCGACGCCGGCGCCGACGACTACGTCACCAAGCCCTTCAGCGTGAACGAGCTCATCGCGCGCATGCGCGCGATCTTCCGTCGCGCGGCGCGCCCGACGTCGGCGCCGGAGGTCGTGGAGATCGGGGAGGCGAAGGTGAGCTTCTCGACGCACTCGATGAAGGTGGGGAGCACGGAGCATGCGCTCTCGTTCTACGAGGTCGAGCTGCTCCGGCTGCTCGTCGAGCGCATCGGCCAGCCGGTGAGCCGCGACGAGATCCTCCAGAAGATCTGGGGCCTCGACGCGGCGCCGACGAACCGCACCGTCGACAACTTCATCGTGAAGCTGCGCAAGAAGATCGAGACGCACCCCGACAAGCCGGCCCACATCCTCACGGTCTACGGCTACGGCTACAAGCTCGCCGCCCCGGAGGCGTGAGCGTGCGCGCGGCCGCGTCGACGACTACCGGTTCTTCGCTTCGGCGTAGCAGGCGCCGAGAGGTCCGTAGTCCATGCTGAGCGCGCGATCGATCTCGTCGCACGGGATCCTCGCGACGCACGCGGCGTACGTCTGAGCGCGCTCGGGCTCGGGGAAGTCGCGAGCGCACCAAGCGATGCAGTCGCGCGCTTCGTACGAGGTGGCGCAAGCGCCGAGCCACGCGCAAGCGCCCGCGCAGCCCGTCGTCATCGCGGCGTTCGAGGGCCCGTTCGTCGATGTCGCGGCCGGAGGCCCAGGTTCGTCGACGCGCCCGCCGCACGCGGCGACGCACGAGAGACCAAGGAATGCGATGAGCGGAGCGCGCACGCGACCCCCGTACCACCGACCGTTTCACGCGGCCAGCGCCCGCGTCGGCGAGATGCGGCCCACTTCGACAAGTTGATATTGAAGTTCAATTTCAAAAATGATTCAGGACGCCGCTTTCCGCGCGGGCCCGCGCCGTGCGAGGTTCGCGCTTCGATGATGAGCGCGAGAAGTCTCGGAGCCCGTGTCGCGGCCATGGCCCTTGGAGGCGTGTGCGTGGCGGTCGTCGCTTGCAGTGACGACACCCGCGTGGGCTTTTCGCCCGAGGACTCCGGCGTCGACGCGAGCGGCCCCATCACCCCCGACGGCTCGTTCGCCGAGATCGACGCCGGCGGATGCCCGCCCACCGCGCCCGCCCGGCCGATCCCCGCGTCGGCGCCCGCTCGCTTCACGCCCGGTGCGTGCACGACCGCAGAGGTCGACGGCTACGTGCAAGACTGCCTCGGCTCCGACGGCAACGTCTGCAAGGCCTTCAAGGACGCGAACGTCGCGTGCGCGAAGTGCATCGAGAGCGCGGACACCGACGCCACGTGGGGGCCGATCGTGTTCTACGACAGCCGCATCTTCTACGACTACAACTACGGCGGCTGCATCGCGAACGTGACCGACGACTTCGCGACGACCGGCTGCGGCGCCGCGCAGACGCGCTACCTCGCGTGCCGCCACGCCGCGTGCAACGCGTGCTTGCCGCCGGGCCTGCCGCGAGACTTCGAGCCGTTCTTCGAGTGCCAGAAGAAGAAGGCGACCGACACGCTCTGCGCCGCCGAGCTCACGGAGGCCAACACGGCGTGCGCCGCGTACTTCGCGAGCAAGCCGACAGACGCGTGTCAGGGCTCGACGCTCGCGCCGGAGCAGTACTTGAAGCAGCTCATCGGCGCGTGGTGCGTCGGCTCCCCGGTCGACGGCGGCGCCGACGGCGGCTGACCGATCACGCGGACCGCCGGCGCGCTCGACGGCGAAGGCCGACGCAGCCGCGCTGGGAGATCAGCGCAGGAAGTCGGCAACCGCCACGGCGAGGTCGGGGAACGCGAGCGGGGCGATCGTGTCTTCGCGCCCGTGGCGCGTCACGCTCGCCCAGCCGTCGCGTCCGGGGCGGCGATGGACCTCGACGACCTTCGCGGCGATGTTGACGACCCAGTACTCCTCGAAGCCGGAGGCAGCGTGCAGCGGCGCCTTGACGAGCCGATCCTTGCGGAGCGAAGAATCGCGATGTCGCGCGCGACGCCCGAGCACGGCCGTCTGACCTCGAGCGTGACCGTCGCGCTGGGCGCCTCGGGCGAGAGCGTTCGCCTTCACGACGTCGTCATCGACGTGGATCCAATCTACGGGTGGCCGCGCGTCGCGACGTCGGCCACCATGAACGCGATCAGCAAGACGAGCAGCGACGCCGCCGCGGCGACGCTCATCTTCATCGACACCGACTCTCGCGCGAGCTCCATGAAGATCGCGACGACGAGCGCCGCCTTGACGAGGGCGATCACGAGCGCGACCGGCATCGCCGCGCGCCCGAGAGAGAACGCCGAGAGCGCGTAGCTCGCGCCCCAGAGCGAGAGCAGCACGACGGCGGTGATCACGATCGCTCGGCGGGAGAAGGGCGCCATCGTCGTCACGCGAGGTAGAAGAGCGGCCAGAGGAAGATCCACACCGTGTCGACGAGGTGCCAGTAGAGCGCGCCGAGCTCGAGCGGGTAGGGCGCCGGCATTCTGCCGCGAAAGGCGCGCAGCAAGAGAACGGAGAGGACGGAGATCCCGAGGATCACGTGCACCGCGTGCACGCCCGTCATGCCGTAGTAGAGCGTCCAGAACTCGGCGGAGCCGCGCTTGCCGTGTGTCGCGAACCACGCTCCCGAGCCGCCCGGGTAGATGCCCTCGGCGAAGTGGAGGCGGTATTCGTCGAGCTTGATCGCGAGGAACACGAGGCCGAGCGCGATCGTGCCGCCGCCGAACGCGCACGCGGCGCGGCGGCTGCCGGCGCGCATCGCGTGGACGCTCAGCGCGACGAGCGCGCTGCTCACGAGCAAGACGGCGGTGTTGATCGATCCGTGCGTCTTCGTGTTGTGGTGAACGGCCTCGTCGAACGCCGCGTGGTGCTCGACGCGATACGCTGCGAACAGGCCGAAGAGCGCGGCGAAGAGGAGCACCTCGCTCGCGAGGAAGATCCACATGCCGAGGCGCGCCGCGTGCGCTTGCTGCTCGAGGTCCTCGAAATGGTCGGCCTTCATGGCTCCTCTTCTCCCGGCAGCGCCTGCGTGTAGTCGTAGGTGCCGATCGCGAAGTCGGGCGCGCCGTGGAAGTTGTGCGTGGGAGGCGGCGAAGGCGTGCGCCACTCGAACGAGCGCGAGCCCCAAGGGTTCGCGCTCGCGCGCGGCCCGCGGAAGAGCGCGTGGAGGAGATAGGCCGCGGCGATCAGCATGCCCGTCGCGAGCACCCACGAACCCGCCGTCGAGACGATGTTGAGCGTCGCGAACTTCTCCGGGTACGCGTGATAGCGGCGTGGCATCCCGCCGTTGCCCAAGAGAAACTGCGGGAAGAACGTGACGAAGAAGCCCGCGAACACGAGCGCCGCCGAGAGGAGGCCGAGCCGCTCGGAGTACATGCGGCCCGTCATCTTCGGGAACCAGTAGTGGAGCGCGGCGAGGAACGCCGTGAGCGTTCCTCCGACCATGATGAAGTGGAAGTGCGCGACGACGAAGTAGGTGTCGTGCCAGTGGACGTCGAGGCTCATCGCGGCGACCGCGACGCCGGTCATCCCGCCGAAGACGAAGAGGAACAAGAACGCGAAGACGTAGAGCAGCGGCGTCGTGAAGAGCACCGCGCCGCCTTTGAACGTCCACACCCAGTTGAAGACCTTGATCGCGGAGAACACCGCGACGAGCATCGAGAGCACGCCGAAGGCGCCCGCGTCGAACGTGCTCATGCCGGCGACGAACATGTGGTGCCCCCACGTGAGAAACCCGACCGACGCGATGCCGACCGCGGCGAACGCGATCGCGCGATACGAAAACGGGTTCTTCCGCGAGAACGTCGTCACGACCTCGGTGACGACGCCCATGCCCGGCAGGATCATGATGTAGACGGCGGGGTGCGAGTAGAACCAGAAGAGGTGCTGATAGAGGACGGGATCGCCGCCGGCGTCGGGATCGAAGAAGCCCCAGCCGAACGCGTGGTTCATCACGACGAGCAGCAGCACCATGCCGAGCACCGGGGTCGCGAGCACCTGGATCACGCTCGTCGCGTAGAGGTTCCAGACGAAGAGCGGCATGCGCATCCAGCGGAGGCCGCGGAGGCGCATCGTGTGGGTCGTGACGATGAAGTTGATCCCCGTGAGGATCGTCGAGAGGCCGATGATGAAGACGCCGAGCAGCGCGAGCGGAACCGCCGTCGGCGTCGAGCTGCTGTACGGCGGATAGAACGTCCAGCCGGTGTCGATGCCGCCGGCGAGCATCGACGCGAGCAAGAGCACCGTGCCGAAGAGGAAGACCCACCACGAGAGGAGGTTGAGGCGCGGGAAGGCGACGTCTTTGGCGCCGAGCATGATCGGGAGCACGAAGTTCCCGAACGCCGACGGGATCGACGGGATCATGAAGACCCACACCATGATGACGCCGTGGAGCGTGAAGAAGCGGTTGTAGGTCATCGCGCTCATCACGGTGCGATCGGGGCCGAGGTGCTCGAGGCGCACGGCCATCGCGAAGAAGCCGCCGAGCGCGAGCGCGACGAGGAGCGAGACGAGGTAGAGGACGCCGATGCGCTTGTGATCGGTCGTGAAGAGCCACGAGCCGATCGACGTCTTCGCGTCGAGGTACGTCATCGCGGGCCCCACGGATCTTGCGGCGCGGCGTCGAGCACGTCGATCGAGAGATCGGGCAGGGCGACGCCCTCGCGCTCGGCAGGCGCCGCGCGGAGCGATCGGATCAGCTCGACGAGCGCGGCGACCTCGCCGTTCGTGAGCGTGCCCTGGTACGTCGGCATCACCGAGCGGTAGCCCGCGACGACGTCGGCGTTGGGCTCCATCATCGATCGCGTGAGGTAGGCCTCGTCGGCGATCACGCGCCGCCCGTCGGCGAGCGTCTGCGTCGAGCCGAAGAGCCCGCGGAACGTGGGGCCCACGTGGCGCTGCCCGTCGAGCGTGTGACACGCGACGCACGCGCGTTTCAACGCCACCTCGCGGCCGAGCGCGACGAGATCGGACGCGACGGCGACGCCGGCGTCACCGCCGGCTTGGCTCTTCCATCGCGCGTAGTCGTCCGCGTGGAGGACGACGAGCCGGGCTCGCATCTGCGAGTGTCCTACCCCGCAGTACTCGGTGCACCAGATCGGGTAGACGCCCGGCTGCGTCGCTTCGAACCAGACGGTGACCCAGCGACCGGGGAGCACGTCGTGCTTCACCCTGAGCTCGGGGACGAAGAACGAATGGATGACGTCGCGCGACGTCATCACGAGCTTGACGCGGCGCCCCGACGGGACGGTCAAGAGATCGTTCGTCTCGCGGCCGTCGCCGTACGAGAACGTCCACATCCACTGCTTGGCGTAGACGTAGACGATCTCCGCGTCGGCCGGCGGCTCCATCATGCGGAGGTACTGCCGGTAGCCGATGACCCACCAGAGGAGGAACATGGCGAGGATGCCGCCGATGATGACGATCTCGCGGCGGAGGCTCGCGGTGAGGCGCTCGGTGAGCTGGCGCGCGCGCCGCCGCCGGTGGCGCACGGTGAACCAGGCCGCGGCGCCGAACGCGAGCGTGGCCATCAACATGGTCACGGTGATCACGAACGCGTGGAGCGCGTCGATGCCGTCGGCGAACGTCGACGCGCCCGCGGGCAAGTAGAGGAGCGCGCGCAACGTCTCCATGTCATCGCTCCCCGAGCGACGCGTCGGCGACGATCGCCATCGCGACGTCGACCGGGATCGTCGCGACGCCGGTCTCGCGATCGATTGATCCCCAGTCGTCGAGCGCCGCGCGCTCGCGGATGCGCGCCTCGAGCCCGCGCGCGCTACCCGTGAGCAGCGGCGGCGGCGACTTGATCTCGGCGGGCGACGGCGCACCTGGCTCGGACGACTCGAGCAGCGCCGCCGAGACGAGGACCGCGAGCATGCCGATGAGCAGGCTCATCGCGGCGATGCGCCGAAGCGGCCGACCCTCGATGCGATCGGGCTCTTGGCGGACGACGAACGGAGAGCGCTCGGGTGGCTTCATGACGAGTGATACCTCAGCGATTCGGCGAGCGCGGGATCGAGACGTGATGTCGCCTCCGCGCGACGGAACACGAGGCCGAACGCCGCAGACCAGAGACCCGCGACGACGAGGAACGGCGAAGCGTCGAGGAGATGGATCGAGGCGACCCCCGACGGCATCACCAGCCACACGAAGTCGACGGCCGTCATGACGATCATCCACGCGCCCACCGCCGCGAGCGCGTCGGGTCGTCGCTTGAGAGGCCGCGAGAGGAGCAAGAAGAACGGAACGAACAGGCGCACCGTCAGGATCGGCAGCGCCTCGCCCGGCGAAGTCGCCCACGCGCGGGAGACGAAGAACGTCACCTCGCGCGGGAGGTTCGCGATCCAGACGAGCATGAGCATGAAGAAGGCGATGTACGCCCAGAAGACGACGCTCATGAGGAGGAGCCTCCCGAGCGCGTGGAAGTGGTCGCTGGAGGTGCCCTCGGCGAGCACGCCGGCGCGGCGCGCCATGAACCCGGCGACCGCGAGGATCGCGAGCGCGGCGGAGAGCCCGCTCGCGAAGACGAAGAGGCCGTACATGTTGGCGCTCCACCCCGCCTCGACCGACATGAGCCAGTCGAACGACGCGAAGCACAGCGTGAAGGCGACGACGGGCAAACCGACGGCGCTGATCGCGCGCTGCCTCGCGAGGCGCGCCGGCGACGGATCGCGCTCGTGCGCGAGATGCGCACGGCGAACCGCCAGACCGAGGACCGACCACGTCGCGAGGTAGAGCGCCGCGCGCGCCACGAAGAACCCCGGGTTGTTCCACGCGCGCTGGTGCTGGATCGCGTGGCGGATCGGCTCGTCGAAGCGCGCGAGATCGCCCGCCCACGGATAGAGCACGCGCATCGCGACGACGACGGGCACGAAGAAGAGCGCGAACAGCGGCAGCGTCGCGGCGATAGACGTCAGGATCGGGTGGAACACGAGCGACCAGCGCGCGCCGGTCACGTGGAAGATCATCACGAGCGTGAGCGCGCCGAGCGCGGCGCTCACGCCCCAGCCGAACGCGGCGAGCCACGCGAACGCCGCGCGACGAGGATCGTCGATCGCGACGGCGACCAACGCGGCGCCGGACGCGGCGGCGACCGCGAGGCTCGCAGTGACGAGCGGCCTCATCGGTCCCTCGCAGGCGGTTCTTCGAGACGCGCGCGCACCTCCGGCGGTAGCGACGCGATGGGCGCGCTTCGACTGAGCTGCAGCGCGCGCACGTAGTCGGCGACGGCCCACCGGTCATCGAAAGAGAGGATCGCCTCGTACGACGGCATGAGCCCGTAGCCGCCGGTGACGACGTCGTAGATCTGCGCTCGCCCGAGCGCGCGGATACGCGCCTCGTGGAGCGACGGCGGAGGCCTGCGTCGCATGTTGCTCGCGACGGGCGTGCGACCGTAGCCGTCGATGCCGTGACACGCCGCGCACGTGACGTCGAAGCGCGCGCGGCCGCGCTCGAGGAGCGAGATCGTCGTCGCCGGTATCGTCGCGTCGTCGTCGTGCGGGATCGTGCCCGGCGGAGGCGTGCGCATCACCTTGCCGTCGGCGAACGCCTTGCTCGGCCCGTAGGGGTCGGCCCGCGGCTGATCGAGCATGCGCGCGGTCGTCGGCTCGGGTACGCGGAACGCCTGGCGATCGTCGCAGCCCGCGACGGCGAAGAGCACGGGCAATGCGCATGAGAGGCGCGTCTTCATCGTTCGCCTCGCGCCGCGCGCACGGAGATCGGATCGAACGGCGCGAGCTCGCGCGCGAGCTCGGCGAGGAGCTTGTCGTCGACCGGACCGCGGAAGAAGATCCAGAAGCGATCGATGGTCGTCCGCTCGAAGCCCGGGATCTCGAAGAGCGGATGATGGAGGCGCGGGAGGCGCGCCCCGAGGATCGCGGAGGCGAACGCCGCGCCGCCGGCGAAGAGCACCGTCGTCTCGAACATGATCGGGACGTGCGTGGGCACCGAGTTGTAAGGCCGCCCGCCGACGTCGAGGGGGTAGTCGACCGCGTTCGTCCACCACAAGACGACGTAGGCGAGGATCGCGCCCGTCAGCCCGGCGAGGAGCACGAGCCAAGGGATCCGCGTGCGCCGCCGGACGAGGATCTCGTCGAGCTCCGGCATCGGAAAGGGCGTGAACGCCTCGAAGTGGGCGTAGCCGAGCGCGTGGAGGCGCCTCGCCGCCGCGAGGAAGCGCTCTGCCGAGCCGAGCTCGGCGACGATGCCTTCAATCATGCGTCGCCTCCTCGCGGCCGAGCTCCTTGAGCTCGGCGATGGGGATGAACGGGACGAACCTGAGGAAGAGGAGAAAGAGGAAGAGGAAGAACGCGATCGTCCCGAAGAGGAGCGCGTAGTCGACGACGCTGGGGACGTAGAGGCCCCACGACGACGGTAGGAAGTCACGGTGCTGCGACGTCACGATGAGGACGAAGCGCTCGGCCCACATGCCGATCTGGATGAAGATCGAGAGCGCGAAGAGCAGCGTCGGGCTGCGACGAACGCGCGCCGACCAGAGCAGCTGCGGCGCGCCGCAGTTGCAAGCGATGACGATCCAGAAGAGCCACGCGTACGGTCCGAACGGGCGAACCGAGAGGTACGTCGCCATCTCGAAGACGTCGGCCGAGTACCAGGCGCTCCAGATCTCGACGACGTAGCTGAAGGTCACGATGAGACCCGTGACGAGCAGGAGCTTGGCCATCGCGTCGAGGTGCCGCGTCGTGATGATCCGCTCGAGCCGGTAGAGCCGGCGCGCGGGGACCATCAACGTGAGCACCATCGCGAAGCCGGAGTAGATCGCGCCGGCGACGAAGTACGGCGGGAAGATCGTCGAGTGCCAGCCGGGGAGGAGGCTGATCGCGAAGTCGCTGCTCACGATGCTGTGGACCGAGACGACGAGCGGCGTCGCCACGCCGCCGAGGAGGCCATAGGCGATGCGCCAGCGATGCCAGTTCGGCGCCGAGCCGTACCAGCCGAGCGCGAAGACGGCGTAGACGCGCCTGCGCCAGCGCTCGGGCGCGCGATCGCGCATCGTCGCGAGATCGGGGACGAGGCCGAGGTACCAGAAGAGCAGCGAGATCGTGAAGTAGGTCGCGATCGCGACGACGTCCCAAGGGAGCGCGCTGCGAAACTGCGGCCAAACGGTCATCGTCGACGGGTAGGGGACGAGCCAGTAGAAGAACCAGGGCCGGCCGAGGTGGAGCAGCGGGAAGAACGCCGCCTGGATCACCGCGAAGAGCGTCATCGCCTCGGCGAAGCGGTTGATCGACGTGCGCCACTTCTGCTCGAGGAGCAGGAGGAACGCCGAGATGAACGTGCCCGCGTGGCCGATCCCGATCCACCAGACGAAGTTCGTGATCCCGAAGGCCCACGCGATCGGGATGTTGTTGCCCCAGACGCCGATGCCGGTCGTCATCGTGTACGCCATCGCGACGAAGAGGACGATCGAGCCGAGGAGCGTGACGGCGAGCGCCGGCTTCATCCACCGCGGCGGACGGAGCACGTCGGCGAGGAGCCGATCGGTGATCTCGGCGTACCCGAACGCGGCGGTCACGAAAGCTCCGGGTTCGGGTTGCGGATGCGCGCGAGGTAGCGCACGCGCGGGAGCGTGCCGAGCTCGCCCAGCACGTCGAACGCGCGGGGGAGGCGATGGAGGCGCGCGACCTCGGAGCCTTGCTCGGCGAGATCGCCGAAGACGATCGCCTTCGTGGGGCACACCTGCTCACACGCGGTCGCGAGCGGAGGCGGCGCGGGCCCGCGGCCGACCTCCGTGCGGATCGCGTGCTCGCGGATGCGCTGCACGCAGAAGGTGCACTTCTCCATCACGCCGCGCGCGCGGACGGTGACGTCGGGGTTGTGCACCAGCGTCGCGACGGCGTCTTCGCCCTCGTGATAGTCGAACCAGTTGAAGCGGCGAACCTTGTACGGGCAGTTGTTCGAGCAGAACCGCGTGCCGACGCAGCGGTTGTAGACCATCTGGTTGAGGCCGTCGTCGCTGTGCACCGTCGCGTTGACGGGGCAGACGTACTCGCACGGGGCCTTCTCGCAGTGCTGGCAGAGCATCGGCTGCGCGACGACGCGCGGATCGTCCGGATCGCCGCGGTGGTAGGTGTCGATGCGGAGCCAGTGCATGGCGCGCCCCTTCGAGACGCCGATCGGCCCGACGGTGGCGACGTTGTTCTCCGCCTGACAGGCGACGACGCAAGCGCCGCACGCGGTGCACGACGTGAGATCGATCGCCATCGCCCACTGCTTGGGCGCCGAAGGGCGCGCGCCCGTGAAGAGCGAGAGCCGTTTCTCTCGCCGCGCCGGCGCGCCGCGGCGAAGCTCCTCGAGCGTCGCCTCGTGAAAGATCTGCGCCTCGCGTCCGTGCAGGTCGTGGGTCGACTGTGTGATCGGGAGATCGACGCGCGCGCCCGTCTTCGTCACCGTCGCGCGCGCCTCGTGCGATCGCGCGGCCCGGAGGCGATATGCGTTCGCGCCGAGGCGGCGCTCGCCCTGGCGGCCCCAGCCGAGCGCGAGGCCGATCGTGCCCTCCGCTTGTCCCGGAACGACGAGCGCCGGAGCCTCGATCGCGCGACCCGACGACGCGATCGCGACGACGTCGCCGGAGCGGATCGTGAGCGCGCGCGCCGTCGCCGGACCGAGCGTCGCCGCGTTGGTCCACGTGAGCTTCGTGATCGGCTCGGGGAGCTCGAGGAGCCAGTCGGCGCTCGCGAAGCGTCCGTCGTACACGCGTGGATCGAGCCGCAGCGCGAGATCGAGCTCTCTGTTTCCCTCGACGGCGCCGCCGGCGGGAGGGAGCGGCGTCGCCGCGAACGCGTCGCCGAGGGCGCCCCATCGTACGCGCGCGCGCGCAGACGGCGTCGTCGTTCCTTCGATCACGCCGCGCATGAGCGCGCGACGCCATCGCGGCTCGAGATCGCCGAGCGGCGCGTCGAGCGCGAACGTGCGTCGAACGCGCGCGTGGTCCGTCTCCGGCGGCAGATCGGCGAGCGACGCGACGATCGCGATCGCGCTCCTCCCTCCGAAGAGCGGCGCGATGAGGGGTTGGACGATCGACGCGGTCCCGTCGAAGGCGCGCGCGTCGCCCCACGACTCGAGCGGGTGCGCGCCGCCGATCGCGAAGGTGCACGCCGAAGCGGTCTCGTCGAGGTGTAGTCCGAGGTACGCGCTCTGCCGCGCCTTCGAAAGCAGATCGCGCAGCGGGACGTCGGCCGGCGCCGTGTACGCCGCGTCGGTGTCGAGGATCACGAGCGTGTCGACCTCCCCCGCTGCGAGCGCGTCCGCGAGGCGGGAGAGCCCGTGCTCCGGACCGCCGGCCGCGAAGATCGGCGACGGAGCGGCGGCCACCGTGCGTCCGAGGTTCTCGAGCGCAGCGTTCATCGCCCAAGCCATCGCGTGGACGATCGCCGGCTGATCGTCTCCCGCGACGACGAGCGATCGACCGCGATGCGCGACCAGATCCCGCGCGACGGCGTCGACGACGCGGCGGTGCGGCGCGATCGCGGCCGGATCGGCGAAGCTCGCCGGCAGATCGATCGGTGCGCCGATCGCCGCGAGGAGCGCCGCCGCGATCGCCGCGATCGCGCGCGGGCGCACGCGGATCCGATGATCGGCGGCTGCGCCGGTCTCGGTGTAGATCGCCTCGAACGCGTAGAGCCGGTTCATCGGATCGCCCGGCGCGCGCAACCGACGCCCGTCGGCGAACGCGCGCGCGAGGCTCACGCCCGCGCGCCCGCGCGCGAGCAGGTCGGCGTCGAGCGAGACGATGACGTCGGCTGCCGAGAGATCGAAGCGCGGCTCGAGCGGCTCTCCGAGCGCGAGGCGCGCGCCCTCCCAGACGGCGTGAGGCGTCGCGGGCGCGTGAAAGTGGACGCTCGTCTCCGGGAAGCGCTCGCGGAGCGCGTCGAGCGTCGCGATCAGCGTGCGCGACGACGTCGGCTCGCAGAGCACGTGCAAGCCGCGCCCTCTCGCGCGCGCCCACGCGCCGCTCCGCAAGCTCTGCTCGACGCTCGACCACGACGTGGGAACGTCGCCGCGCTCGAGCACGCCGCGCAGCCGCCCCGGATCGTAGAGCCCTCGCACGAGCGCTTGATCGATCGCGCCCGTCGCGCCGAGGCTCGCGGGGTGACGAGGGTTGCCCTCGATCTTCGTCGGCCGACCCTCGTGGCTCTCGACGAGGAGGCCGGTCGCGTATCCGTCGAGCGCGAACGCGGTCGCGTAGTAGCGCGGTCGCCCCGGCGTCACCTCCGGCGGCTGCACCACGTACGGGACGATCTCTTCGCGCGGCGCGCGCGTGCACGCGGCGACGCCCGCGGCGCCGATCGCGGCGAGGAAGCTTCGTCGCGGCATGAGGCCGCTCTCGGCGATCGATCGAGGGTCGCTCACGGTCGGTCTCAGCGGTGGCAGGTCGTGCAGTCGGTGGGCGGGCGAACGTCGGAAGGCGGCGTGTACGCCGCTCCCGCGGTCCACTCCATGTCGGTGATCGCGTCGAGCGGGCGGAGGTGCGCGGTCGGGTTTCGATGGCAGTCGAGGCACCAGCGCATGGTCAGCGGCGCGACGGCGTAGACCTGCGCCATCTCGTCGACGCGCCCGTGGCAGGTCACGCAGCCGACGCCCTTCGCGAGGTGAATCGAGTGATCGAAGAAGACGAAGTCCGGCATCGTGGTGACGCGTCGCCACACGATCGGCTCACCGCCGAAGTAGCTCGCGCGGACGAGCGCGAGGTTCGGGCTGTCGCTCCAGATCTGCGCGTGACACCCCATGCACGTCGCCGTCGAGGGAACGCCGGCGCGCGGCGCGATCTGCGCCTCGGCGTGACAGTAGAGGCAGTCGATACCGTCGTCGCGGACGTGATGGCGATGATCGAACTTCACGGGCTGCGGAGGCGGCTCGTTCTGCCCCGTGGCGTACGGCGTGCGCGCCCATGCGATCGCGAGCGCGGGGAGGCCGACGGCGGCCGCCGCGAGGATCGCGATGGAGAGCCAGTAGATGGCGTTCGCGGATTCGGAGAAGAGCGGTTTCACGGTGGGACGGAGCGAGCCGGCCCCGCCGCTGTGCACGACGCGGACCGCAGAGGCGCGTCACCCCGTGCGCGCGATTCGGCCGTGGCGTCGTGGCGTCGCGGCTCGACGCGGGCGCATGCGCCACGCCTCACCGACGCGCTGGGGCGTTCACACGCGACGCGTCGCCACGGTGGGTACGATGAGCACCGGCAGGCCGACCTCGCGGACGAGGCGCTCGGCGGGCGAGCGCAAGAGCCACGAGTGAACGTTCGCCGCCGCGATCACGAGCGTCGCGCCCCAGCTCCGCGCCTCTTCGCAGAGCGTGTCGAGCGGCAGCCCGACGCGGGCGCGCACGTCGACGACGGCGCGCGCGCCGGGCGCGATGTTGTCGAGGAAGCGGCGCAAGCGGTCCTTCGCCTCGGCGACCCAGTCTCCTCCGACGGCCGGGCTGCCGATCCCGCCGAGCCACTCGTCCGACTCCGAGCTCTCCGCCGCATGAAAGAGGCACACTGCCGCGCCGAGGCCTCGCTGCAGCTCGAGCGCCGCGCGGACGGCGCGTTGCGAGTCCATGCTGTAGTCGACGGGCACGATGACGCGCGCGAGCAGCGGCTCTTCGATCGGCGCCGGCGCCTCGGGCGCGGCGGCGCGCGGCGCGGATCCCCAGCGCCGCCGCGCGTCGTTCAGCACGCGCCGCTCGAGCTCGACGAGCTCGGGATCGGCGTCGGTGATCGCGCGGTACTCGGGGTAGGTGAGCCCGAGCCGCCCGCCCGCGAGCTCGAGCGCGCGTCGCGCGTCGACCTCGTTGTTCGGCGGCGGGTTCGAAGTGCTCATCAGCTCTTCGGCCTTCCGCAGCACGCCGATCACCTTCGCCCGCTCCGCCACACCGCGCCGGTCGGCCTCGGCCTGATCGGCGGCCTGCCGGGCCCGGTCGCGGAAATTCTCCTCGGTCGGCGGAGACGTCGGCGCCGATCGCTCGAGCAGCTCGGCGCCGAGCGGCCGCGACGGATCGACGAACGAACGCCCCGGGGGCCGCTCCTCTTCTTGCGCCTCTCGTCGCTCGCGGCTGGGCTGCTTCATCGCTCGTGTCCTCGACCGCACAAAAGGCAAAGACCGTGCGCGGGTGCGCACGGTCTCCTCCTCTCTCCCTCTCTATGCTCGAGATGCTCGAGTCAGCCGATCACTTGACGGTCGGCGTCGCCGGCGGCGGCTGCGGCGGCTTGTTGTCGTCCTGGATGCACGACGCGAGGTCCATCATCAAGAAGAGCAGCGCCTTCTCCTGGGGCGTGAGGCCCGTCGTCGTGCAGTTCGCGGGGAACGTGCCGCCGGACAGGTCGCCGCTCGACACGTGGATGTCGGTGTACACGCCGCGGCCGCACTGCTGATCGGCGGGCGTGCCGACCGGCGTGTTGAACGAGAAGAACTTCGTGTCCTCCACGTTCGGCGTGTAGAGCCAGCGGCGAGAGACGTCGGCGCCCATGCCCACGCCCGGCACCGTCGTCACGTTGCGACGGAGCTCGGTCATCGGGACGATGCCGGGCCCGCCCGGCGACGCGCCGACCGCCTGGAGCCACTCGCTGAAGGCCTGGCCCTTCGCGAACGAGGTGTCGACGTTGACGTTGGCGGTGCTGTCGTTGCCGTTGTTGACCCACGTCGCGGTCAAGGGGAGCGGGTTCGCGCCGTTCTTGAACCACGTGTAGTGGAAGTGCGAGGCGAACACGCGGCCGCCGGCGTCGAGGTAGCCTCGCAGGTTGTCGCGCGCGGGCTGCGACTTCGTTCCGTTGTTCTCCGCGCCTTCGCACGAGAGGATCACCATGTCGTATTTGGCGAGCTCCGCGGCGTTGTCCCAGAGCGCGCCGCCGTTCGGCGTCGACGTGTCGATGCGCGCGCCGTCATTGCCGGTGCGAAGACCTTGATAGAGGTTCACGCGACCGGCGCCGCCGGGGTTGGTGAACTCCGCATCGTCGATGCCGAGCTTGCGGAAGAAGCACTCGAGCGAGTCGGCGCCGCCGGTAGCGATCGCGATCTTCGGGATCGAGCCTTCGGCCTTGTTGCGCGGCAGGCGCGTGTTGGCGGCGTCGACGGCGGTGTCGACGCACTGCGGGACGGCGGGCAGCTTGACCTCGCGGCGCCAGCGGCCGATCTGGACGACGAGCGGGATCTCGACGCCGACGGGGACGTTGTCCAACTTGAACTCGCCCCTCGCGTTGGTGAGCGCGGTCGTGATCGGCTTGCCCGACGGCGCCGTCCCGCACTTGTCGCAGCTCACGCCGTCGACGAAGGGCGTGAGCGCCGCGTTCGGGACGTAGACGATCGCGTTGTAGAGCGGCACGGTGCCGGACGGATCGTAGACCTTGCCCGAGAGCGAGGTCGTTCCGCCGCCGGCGCAAGCGACCTGCTTGCACTGGAGCCCTTCGCACGGCGGCGTGTTCGCGTTGGGATCTCCGCTCGAGCCGGGGCCGAAGCCGCCGTTCCCGTTGCCGCCGCCGCCGGTGCCGTCGCCGACGCCTCCGCCGAACTCGCTGCCGCCGCTCTCCGACCCGCAGCCGACGGCGAGCACCAATCCGAGCACGAGCGACACGCCGAGAACGGTTCCTACACGGGCCATCGGGACCTCCTTACGCAGCTCTCCCAACAGAAGAATATTACCGTGTGGATGGCCACCCTCGCCGCTTTTCGGCGGTCCTCTCGAAAATGAGTGCGCGATCCGGCGACGGGCCGCGCCGATGGATGCACGCTGCACGCACCAGCGTACAGTGCGGTTTTTTCGGCGCGCTCAGCTCGCCGGGCTGACGAAGACGATCTCGACGCGCGCGTTTCGCTCGCGGCGACGCGCGTCTCTCGGATCGACCACGGGGGCCTTCGCGCCTGCCTGCTCGACCTTCACTTTTGCCGCGGCGGCGCCGCCGTCGACGAGCGCCTTGACCACCGCTTCGCCCCGCCGCTGGTTGGCCGCGGCCTCGGCCGCGCTCGGCGCCTGCGCGTCGTGGAGTACCACCTGCACCGCGAAGGTCGGATGGGCGGCCGCCACGCGTCCGAGGTCTTTGAGGGTCGCCTCGCTCTCGGTGGCGAGCTTGTCGCCTTTGAACGCCGAGCGGAGGGTCACGACGACGCCGCGCTCGTCGCGCGCGGGCGTGAGCGCGGAGGCTGCGCGCGAGAGCTCGCCGAGGAGCGTATCGGACGGATCGCCGTCGGCGCTCGCGGCGCGCCGCGCCTTCGTCAGCGACGCGAGGCACGCGGCGCGCGCGCGCGCCGCCGGATCGATCGGCACGGGCGGCCGCGCGGCTTCGAGCTGCTTGTCGAGCGCCGTCACCGCGGCCTCGGCCTCGCCGAGCCCCGGCGCTTGCGGCGAGACGAGGCGCGCCGCGCTGCAGAGCAGGCGCGCTTGCGTGGCGAGCGCCTGCGTCGCGACGAGGCGCGCGCGCTCGCGCTCCGGATCGGCGGGCCCGCTCGGCGGCGGGAGCTGCGCTTCGCGCGCGACGCGGAGCTGCTTCTCGAGATCGTCGGCTTCGCGATCGACGGCCTTGCGCTGCGCGGCGTAACGCGCGGCTTCGTCGGTGGCGCGCGCGAGCGCTTCGCTCGCCGCCGCTTCTTCTTGGGTCGCGCGCGCGAGGCGCGCGAGCGCGATCGCTTGGTTGTAGGACGCGACCGCGCGATCGGCGTGGAGATCGGCGCCCGTCGAGTCGCCGGCGGCCGCGGCCTGCCTCGCGAGCTCGAGCTCTCGATCGGCGGCGGCGAACGCCTGCGGCGCGAGCGACTGCGCTTCGCGCCCCGTCAGGCCGGCGCGCAGGCGCTCGGCTTCGCCGACGCGTCCGGCGCCAGACGCGCCGGCGCCGGCGCACGCGCTCGTCGCGAGAGCGAGAGCGAAGACGACGATCGCGGTCTCGACCCGAGACCTCACGGCGCACCTCCGTCGCGCGCCGGCGCCTTCGGCGCAGGTTTCTTCGCGCCCGCGTTCTCGGTCGCGGCCGTGCTCGTGCGCACCGGCTGCTCCTTCGCCTCGCGCGTGACCGCGTCGAGCTGGGCGCGGAGGCGGCCGCTCTGCGCGACGCCTTCTTCGAGCAGCGCGCGCTCGCGCTGCGCGACGGCGCCGGCGTCGGTCGCGGCGCGCCGCGCGGCCTGGGCCCTCTCCTCGATCTCGACGGCCCGCACCACGTCGCGCGCCGCTTCGGCCCACGTCCGCGCGAGGCCGTCGGCGAGGCGCGCGTGCGGCTCGTCGCCGCTCGCGCGGAGACGCGCGGCGCGCTCGAGCGCGGCCCGCGAGCGGGCGACCATCTCCGTCGCCACCTCTCTTCGGGGAGACGCGTCGACCTCCTTGAGAACGGCCTCGGCCGTCGCGCGATCGTCGGCGCCGGCCGCGGCGGCCACGCCGAGCGCGAGCACGAGGAGCACCAGAATCGACGTGAGCCCGAGCATGCCGCGGCGGAGCATCGAGGCGCTTAGTACCACGGAGCCGGGCTCGCGGTCGTGGCCGCTGTCTCAGCGGGGCCGCACATCTCGCGCGAGGTCGTGCGCAGCGATGGCAATCGACCTCAGGGATGATCCGGACATGTCGGAGATCATCCGCCAAATCCACGGCACGACTGCGTCTCCGCGGGCGATTGGGGTCGCTACGGCGCGCGTCAAATGGGAAATCCCCCGCCGCTTCTTCGTGCGCGTCGGGAGAACGACCACGGAGATCGGAGGCCCCCATGCACGTACGCTCCGTCGCCACGATTCTTTCCCTCTGCGTCGCCGTTTCCGCGATGGCCTGCTCCGGCGCGTCGAAGCGAAGCGGCTTCGACAGCGAGACCGACAAGACGGAAGGCGCCGGCCCGCGCGAGGGGAGCTTCCAGTCGGCCGAGGCAGGCGCTGGCAGCCCGTGCGCGGCCAACAACCTCAACGCCGATCCGGACGCGGATCTCGACGGCGACGGCTACCCGCTCAAGTACGACTGCAACGAGTGCGATCCGAACGTGAACCGAGGCGCGTTCGACGTCCCGGGCAACGGCATCGACGAAGACTGCGACGGCATCGTCGACAACGAGCCCGCCGATTGCGACTCCGGTCTCACGATCACCACGAGCGATCCGATGGACGGCGCGAGGGCGATCGGCCTCTGCAAGGAGGCGACGGACGATCAGATGTGGGGCGTCGTCGAGGCGAAGTGGGTGCGGCCCGACGGCGCACCGCTCACGGTTCCCGTCGGCTACGGCGTCTTGCCGAGCTTCGGCGTGAACGCGGCGCAAGCCGGCGCCACCGTCCTCGCGATCTCGTCGGGCACCGCGCGATCGCCTTCGCAGCCCGGCTACCAGAACGTCTCCGGCCACGACAAGAAGTACTCGCACGGCACGCCCCCCGGCTACCCGAAGGAGTCGCCCTCGTGCTCGGGCAGCGGCGGCTTCGGCTTCGCGTCCGGCTCGCACGACGGCGCCGCGCTCAAGGTGAAGGTGCGCGTGCCTTCGAACGCGAAGAGCTTCAAGTACCAGCAGAACTTCTTCACCTACGAGTTCCCCGGGTACATCTGCGACGACTACAACGACTTCTTCGTCACGATCATGGACCCGAAGCCCGCGGGCCTGCCCGACGGGAACATCGCGTTCGATCAGGACGGCAACCCGATCAGCGTCAACAACAGCCTCCTCCAGGTGTGCGCGCCGCAGAACGCCGGCGGCAAGAGCTTCAGCTGCCCCCTCGGCAACGGGATGCTCGCGCAGACGGGCTTCGAAGGTCACGCCGCCACCGGCTGGCTGACGACGACGGCCCCCGTCGACGCCGTGCGCGGCAAAGAGATCACGCTGATGTGGGCCATCTGGGATCAGGGCGACCACGTCCTCGATTCGACCGCCCTCATCGACGACTTCACCTGGTCGGTCGACGCGGCCGACGGCGCGCAGACCCTCCCGAGCCCCCCGAAGTAGACCGTTCGGGCGGCCCACATTTCCCGAGCAAACTACGGCAGCGCACAAGGTGCGCTCCTTGACCGATCCCCGCGGGAACGATACTCCATAGTCGGATGATCGGGGCTGCACGAGACCCCAGATCCGGCGTTGAGGCGCAGATAGAAGGCACCCCCACGACGGCGTTCGGCAAGTACCAGCTCTTCGCGAGCTTGGGGCGTGGAGGAATGGCCGACGTCTTCCTCTCCGTCGCGCGCGGGCAGATGGGCTTCAACAAGCTCGCCGTCATCAAGCGCCTTCGCCAAGCGCTCGCCGAGGAGGCCGCGTTCCGCAACATGTTCCTCGACGAAGCGCGCCTCGCGGCGCGCCTCAGTCACCCGAACATCGTCCACACGTACGAGGTCGGCGAGCAGAACGGCGTCTACTTCATTGCGATGGAGTACCTCGAGGGGCAATCGCTCAACAAGGTGCTGAAGGAAGCGCTGCGCCGCAAAGAAGGCGTCGAGGCCGAGGTCGGCGCGCGCATCGTCGCCGACGCGCTCTCGGGCCTGCACTACGCCCACGATCTGCGCGACTACGACGGGCGCCCGCTCAACGTCATTCATCGCGACGTGAGCCCGCACAACATCTTCGTGACCTACGACGGCCACACGAAGCTCGTCGACTTCGGCATCGCGAAGGCGGCGCTCTCGTCGACGGAGACGGAGGTCGGCGTCCTCAAGGGCAAGGTCGCGTACATGTCTCCGGAGCAGGCGATGGGCGGTCGCATCGACTGTCGCTCCGACCTGTTCGCGATGGGGATCGTGCTGTGGGAGCTGCTCGCGCGCCAGCGCCTCATGACGGGCGAGAGCGCGGCGAACACGCTCCACAAGCTGATGAACGAGCCGATCCCGCGCGTCTCGCAGGTCATCGGCAACATCGATCCGGCGCTCGACGCCATCGTCGCGAAGGCGCTCGAGAAGGATCCGCAGTATCGCTGGCAGAGCGCGATCGAGATGCGCGACGCGCTCGAGGGCTGGCTCCGCGCGCAGCCGCACCCCGCGCGACAAGAAGAGGTCGGGCGCAAGATGCTCTACCTGTTCCACAGCGTCCGTGAAGAGGTGCAGCGGCAGATCCAGCGCCACATGGCGGCGCTCACCGCGGCGACGAACACGCAGGAGCTGCAAGCGCTCACCGCCGAGTCGCTCCACCGCATGGAGCAGTCGGGCGCCAACGTGAGCGGGCAGCTCCTTCGCCTCGGCGGGAGCGGATCGGGCAGCGGCGTCGTCGCCAACTACGGGCTCGGCACGCACGCCTCCCAGTTCGCGCGCGGCAACGCGCACTCGCACTCGCACTCGCTCGCGACCGAGCACCCGCCGCAGAAGAGCAACACGCTGCTCATCGTGCTCGCGGTCGGGTTCTTCCTCCTCGCAGGGTTGCTCATCGTGGTGGTCGGCCTGCGCAACGAACGGCAGAAGGGCGATGCGCCGCTGGCGGCCGACTCGTCGGGGCAGGGCGACACGCAGGCGCAGACCACGACGTCGCCGAGCGGAGGTCCGGCGGTCGCGTCCACGGAGACGACGCCGCCCGCGTCGGGCGATCTCCCGGCCGGCGTCGTGCCGCCGACCACAGGGACGGCGGCGACGAACCCGGTGGTCGCGACCAAGCCGCCGATCTCGACCCCGACGAACCGGCCCGTCAACACGCCGGTCAAGCCCCCCGTCACGCCGCCGGTGAAGTCCGCCGCGACGACGACGGCCCCGCCCTCGAACGATCAGGAGCCCGGGTTCCTGACCGTGAGCTCGTATCCCTGGTCGAAGGTGACGGCGGGCGGGCGCGTCATTTGTCCGGCGACCCCGTGCAACAAGGTGCAGATGGCGCCGGGCACGTACACCCTCGTGTTCGAGAACAGCGAGCAGGGCCTCAAGGGCACGAGCAGCGTCACCATCAAGAGCGGCGAGACCGCCAGCCGGAATCTCGGCTTGAAGTAGCGGATTCGGGCGGAAGCGCGCCATAATGAAGGCGTGGGAGCCCGGCAGACTCGAACGCGCCTTCGGCGGCCGCTCGCCCTCGGCTTCTGCGCCGCGGGAGCCGCCTTCGCGATCTCCGCGCTGGGGGTCGAGCAAGGGTGCAGCGAGCAGCCGCCTCCGCCGGTGGGCGACAAGCCGATCCTCATCGGCGTCTCCTTCGGCCTCAGCGCGGGTCTCAAAGACTTCGCCGCGCCGCTTCGCGACTCGATCCGCGTCGCCGAAGGACAGATCAACGCCGCGGGCGGCGTCCTCGGCCGGCGCGTCTTCTTCGACGTCCAGGACGACGAGAGCGACGAAGAGGCCAAGGTCGAGGAGGTCGCCAACGACTTCGTGCGCAAGGGCGCGGTCGCCGTCATCGGTCCGCTGAGCAGCGGGCAGGTCGTCCGCGTTCAGCAGATCTACGCCGAGAAGAACATCATCCAGATCTCGCCTTCGGCGACGTCGACCGACATCACGAACATCCAGCCGTCGGGAGATCGCTGGCTCTTCCGCACGACGCCCGCCGACGACTTCCAGGGCGCCGCCGTCCTCCTCTTCTCTCAACGCACGCCGCGCGGGCTCGGCGACGCGGGAGCGCCGCCCGAGGTCGACGGCGGTCCGCCGTCGACCTGTCGCAAGATGGCGATCGTCCACGTCGACAACGCCTACGGCAAGTCGATGGCCGACGTGATCGAGAAGGCGTTCCCTCGTCGCGCCGGTCAGCCCATCCTCGCGCGCAAGAGCGTGTCCGTGAAGGTCGCGGCGAGCTACGTCGACGTCGTCGCGCAGATCATGCCGCTCGAGCCCGAGTGCGTCGCGCTCATCACGTACGACGACGTCGGCGCGCAGTTCGTCCGCGACTTCAAGACCGACCCGGGCTACGCCGCGCTCGCGGCCAAGGGCTTCTTCTTCATCGGCACCGACGGCGTGTACACCGACGGCTTCATCAAGAAGGGCCTCGAGAACGAGTCCGACCCCAAGTCGCCCAACATCGCCGAGGGCGTCTACGGAACGAACCCCGACACGCAGCCCGGAACGAAGGAGTACAACGAGTTTCGCACGATCTTCTCGTCGTACTTCCCGCTCGGGGTGAAGGACGCGCCTTCGTTCGGCGCGAACACGTTCGACGCGGCGGTGCTCATCGCCCTCGCGATCCAGCGCGCGGGGAACACCAACGATCGCGACGCCATCCGCCGCTCCCTCATCGAGGTGGCGAACGCGCCGGGCAAGCCGTTCACGCCGGCGCAGCTCGGCGACGCGCTCCAGGCCGCGGCCCGCGGCGAAGACATCGACTACAAGGGCGCGTCGGGCACCGTCGACCTCGAGCCCAACGGCAACGTGAAGAGCGGCTTCATCGTGTGGGAGGCCTTCCGCAACACGAAGAGGGAAGTCGAGTACCGAACCGTCGGGCGCTTCGCGCTCGAGGAGCTCGTGGATCAGCTCAAATGACACGACGTCTCTCCGCCGCGATCGTCTTCGGCTGCGTCGCTTCCCTCGCCGTCGCTTGCTCCGCGCCGGCCGACGGCCCCTCCGAGGGCAAGTACACGGTGCGCTTTCCGTCGACGGCCGCGGCGGTCGCGACCGACACCGTGCAGCTCTACTTCTACGCGGTGCCGACGAAGCTCGCCGACCGCAACAACTTCTGCCAGAGCCTGCTTCAGGCGCGCAAGCGCGGCGACAACTCGATCCGGCCGATCGGCCAGAACCCGCCGGTGAACCTGTGCGAGATGTTCAAGGGCGTCAAACCGGTCGTCGTGGGCTACGGCGAGAAGGCGGTCCTCGGCATCGGGCGTCGCGGCGCCGACGACTTCCTCGTCGGTTGCGTGATTCAGACGTACGGCGCCGGCGACGCTCCGCTCGATCTCGATCTCGCGCTCGTCGACGTGGGCTTGCCCGTCCCGACCACCGACTGCACGAGCGTCAGCCAAGCCTGCGAAGCTCGCTGCACGCGGCAGTAGTCACGTGGGGCCTGGCGGCCCCCTCGTCGGCGGAGCCGACGAGCCTCCCCCGCCAGGTGCCGCTCGCACGGCGTGCTTGGCCTGCGGCCAACGGCGCTTCGCGCCGGGGGCACGCCTCACGTTTGCGGGCGAGGCTTCCGCGCGTCGGTGCCTCTTCTCTTCTCGTCTGGGTTACTTCACGAGGGCGGCGTGCATGACGAGGTAGATCTCGGGGTCGTAGAAGGTCTGGAAGTGGCCGACGAATTTGTCGCAGAGGCCGATGTTCGTCGCGCCTTCGACGATCGAGGTGCGGTACGGGCGGATGTACTCGTCGGTGCACGTGTAGATCGAGGTGAAGGGGACCTCCTTCGGCATCGACTTCGCGTTGACCGCCGTGAGAAACTTGCTGCCCGGTGAGAGATCGTAGAGCGCCGGCCAGCGGACGAGCGCGGCGGCGAGGGGAGCCTTGGCGATGCCGTGCTGGGGCGAGACGAACGTGACGAGCCGCGAGACGTGCCTTTCGCCGCCGAGCGACTGCACGTAGTGGCGCGCGATGAGGCCGCCGGTGCACTCGGCCAGGATGTCGATCTTCTCCTCGCCGCTGTCGGCCTTCACCTTGGCGACCACCGCGGCGAGATCCGCCGACGCCTGGAACAGGCTCCCGCTGAGGAGCTGCGGCGGCTCGTAGACGACCGGGTCGAACCCGTCGCGCGTGAGGCGCGCGACGATGGGATCGAACCACGCCGTCGGGATCGTGACCCCCGTGATGAGCAGCACCGGGCGCCGCTTGGCGAGCGGCGCCGGCCCGGGCTCGAGTCGGTCGACCCTCAGCTTGTCGCGGTAGGCGTTCAGGAACTTCGCGCCCCAGTACTGCGGCGTCCGCATCTCCGACGTGAGGTTGGCTTCGCTGATCTCGACGTCTTCGTCATCGGGCTCCGGCGCGGCGGCGCAGCCGAAGCCGAGGGTCACAGCGAGGATCGAGCACGCGAGGATCGTCTTGGTCATGGGGGGCTCCGTCGGGATAAGTGAAACGGACGTCACCTTTTGGATCGAATCTCGACGCGCGCAACCCAAAAAGTGACGCGGTATTCACTTTTGTGGAGGCGCGCGAAAAGTGCGGGCGAAAGCGCCCGGAGCTCAGTTGCAGCGGTCG
The DNA here is from genome assembly GCA_019637175.1 of Labilithrix sp. Classification (GTDB taxonomy): domain Bacteria; phylum Myxococcota_A; class Polyangia; order Polyangiales; family Polyangiaceae; genus Labilithrix. The sequence goes on from JAHBWD010000013.1 coordinate 41,189, forward strand.
GTGCCGCAGTTGATGATCGGCGAGAGCGACGCGCTCGTCGGCGGATCCTGCGGGCGGAGCGCGAAGAAGAGCGCGGTACCGCCGCCGACGACCGCGGCGCTCGTGAAGATCCAGAAGAAGGGGCTCGAGAAGAGAGAGCCGCCCTCGCTCTTGCCTCCCTTGCCCGGACCGGGCCCAGCGCCCGCCTCGACGAACGCGCTCTTCGGCACCTGCGGGTTGCCCGCTTCGAGCACGGTGTTGTCACGCTCGTCGAGCGCCTGCACGTAGAAGTCGAGGCGCGTGCGCCCCGAGGGAGCCGCGGCCACCTCGACCGCCTGCGCGTCGCTCGGGCTCACCTGCGTGATCGTGTAGTCGCCCGACGACGTCCAGCGGTAGCCGACGTTCACCTTCTTCACGATCTTCGTCGGATCGCGCGTCGTGACGCGCAGCGTGCCGCCGCCGGTCGAGACGTTCGCCGAGACGTCGATGCCCGGCTTCGAGGGCAGCGAGCGGAGGCTGCCGCGCGCCTCCATGAAGGGCGTGTTCACCTTCGGGCCGAGGTTCGGATCGGCCTGGTAGTCGGGATCGAAGATGAGGAGCTGGAGGAAGGCGTCGCGCGCTTGCTCCTCCTTGTCGAGGACGGCGTAGGTGACGGCGAGGACCCGGTACGCGCGGACGAGCTGGTCGTGGCTGAGGCCCGTGCGCTTGACGACGCGCTCGGCCACCGCGTTGGCCTGCTCGTAGTCGAGCTTCGCGTAGAGCTGCTCGGCCGTCTCGACGTCGGCGGGCCCTTGCGTCGCCGCCGGCTTCGTCGGCGCGGCCCCGGCCGGCGCCGCGACGCCGGCGATCGCGGCGCACAGCACGAACGCGAGCCCGGCGCGGACGGTTCCCATGGATCGAGGATAACCCCAGCGGCGGGCACGGGAGAAGGAAACGACGCGTCCATTGCGGCGCGCGAGCGCGCGCCGTAGAAGGAGCCCTCATGGCGAGAGCGCGCGCGTCTTGGGACGAGTACTTCATGAACATCGCCACCGAGGTGGCCACGCGCTCGACGTGCGACCGCAAGCACGTGGGCGCCGTCGTCGTGCGCGACAAGTCGATCCTCGCGACCGGCTACAACGGCTCGGTCCGCGGCCTCGCGCATTGCGACGACGAGGGCCACCTGATGGAAGACGGCCACTGCGTGCGCACGGTGCACGCCGAGGCGAACGCCATCGTCCAGGCCGCCCGCAACGGCATGCGCATCGACGGCTCGTCGATCTACGTGACCGCTTCGCCCTGCTGGGGCTGCTTCCGCCTCATCGCGAACGGCGGGATCGTGCGCGTCGTGTTCGGCGAGTTCTATCGCGACCAGAAGATCTTCGACGTCTCGCAGAAGCTCGGCATCGAGCTCGTCGACTTCTCGAAGCATCGGCAGAAGGAGGCTTGATGCCGCTCTCGGTCGCCGTCGTCCAGGGCGGTCCGTCGTCGGAGGCCGAGGTGAGCCGCGCGTCGGCCAAGAGCGTCGCCGCCGCCCTCGCGAAGGCCGGGCATCGCGTCGTGCGCCTCGAGCTCGACGCCTTCCTCGCCGAGTCGCTCCGCAGCGGCGGCTACGAGGTCGTCTTCCCCGTCTCGCACGGCGCCGTCGGCGAAGACGGCTCGCTCCAGGGCCTGCTCGAGGTGCTCGAGCTGCCGTACGTGGGCTCCGACGTGCTCGCGAGCGCGCTCGCGATGAACAAGCGCATCGCGAAGCTGCTCTTCGTCGCGGCCGGGCTGCCCGTGGCGCCGTCGGTCGCCGCGGCCAAGGGGCCGGGACCGGGCGGAGAGAAGAGCGCGGCGGCGCTCGCCGAAGCGGCGCTGCGAAACCTCGGCGACCGCGTCGTCGTCAAGCCGTGCTCGAACGGATCGGCGATCGGCGTCGCTCGCTTCGATCGCGGCGCGAGCGCCGCCGACTTGTCGAAGGCGATCGAGGCGGCGTGGGAGGTCGACGACGTCGTGCTCGTCGAGCGCTTCGCGCGCGGTCGCGAGGTGACCTGCGGCGTGCTCGAGCGCGCCGGCGAGGCGATCCGCGCGCTCCCGCCGACCGAGATCCGCGCCCCGAACGATGCGTTCTACACCTATCAGGCGCGCTACGCGCCGGGCCGGAGCGAGCACCTCTGCCCGGCGCCGCTGCCGGCGCCGATCCTCGAGCTCGTGCAGGAGGTCGCCGTCGCCGCGCATCGCACGCTCGGCTGCCGCGATCTCTCGCGCGTCGACTTCGTCGTCGACGAGAGCGACGCCGAGCAGCCCGTGACGCTCCTCGAGGTCAACACGATGCCCGGCTTCACCGACACGAGCCTCTACCCCGAAGCGGCCGGCGTGGCGGGCATCCCCATGCCCGAGCTCTGCCGTGGATTCGTGGAAGCCGCGCGCGCGCGCGGGCCCCGCCGGCGAAACGATCCGCTCGCTTTGCCGAAATGAGCGGCCTTTCGGCCGCGCCGCCCAAGCTCTCGCACCTTTTGCGACTCTGACCGCTATGGACAGCGGGCGTTGCCGAGCGCAAGCTGACCTAAGGTGCCGTTCTTCTTGCCGAGTGCTCATGGCGCGTGACTCGCTTTACGGAGAGCAGATCATCTGGACCGGCGGGCCCAAGGCGCTGACGGTCCCGACGCTCTTCAAAGTGGTGGCGGTCGTGAGCGCGACGGCGAGCGTCGTCGCCCTCGCGTTCTCGATCGTGGTGGCGACGGGGCTCCGCCAGCCCGTGGGCAGCCTCCTCCTCTTCTCGGCGTGGTGCGCGGGCGTCGCCGCCGGCGCGTGGCGGCTCCCGGTCTGGTTCCGCGCGTCGGCGCGCTACGTCGTCACCGAGAAGCACGTCATCTGGCAGCGCGGGCGCCTCCGTCGATCGATCGAGCGCGACGCGATCAGCTACGCCGTCATCCGCTGGAACAAGAGCGTGCCCGGCGTCGGCGATCTCGTGCTCGAGCGCGCGGTGCCCACCGGCGCGCTCCGCCGCACGCTCAGCATCACGTTCGCCGACGTGGAGACGCCCGATCGCCTCTGGGCGATCGTCCGCGGCCTCACGCCGAGCGCGCCGCTCGGCGACGGCAGCCGCCCGCTCGCCCAGCGCCTCGACGACGGCGAGCGCGTGCTCTGGACGGCGTCGCCGCGCGCCTCTCGGTGGACGACGCGCCGCGTGGCGACGGCGATCGGCGCGAGCGCGCTCGCCGCCGCCGCCGCCAACATGCTCTCGCGATCGGTGCCGCCCGTCATGCGCGTGCTTCGCCAGCACGTGCTGCCTCCGGTCACCTCGGGGCTGCTCGTCGCGGGCGTCGCGCTCGCCGTCCTGCTCCTCGTCAGCGTCGCGGCGTGGATCGGCTACGCGGCGCTCGTGCGGCCGGTTCGGCTCGCGCGCGCGACGCGCTACTTCGTGACCGATCGCCGCGTGCTCATCCGCCGCGGCACCGAAGAGCTGCACCTCGACCGACAGCGCATCGCGTACGTGATCACCGCGCCCGGCCCCGGTCGCGCTTCGGGCACGCGCCGCGACATGTTCCTCGTGCTCGACGGACCTCAGGCGCGCGCGTTCTCGCCGAGCGGCGCCTTCGGCGGCGGCGACGAAGAGCGCCTCGTGCCGATGTTCGCCGCGATCGAGGACGCCGACACCGCGTCCGAGCTCCTCCACGTGAGCCGGATCTCGATCACCGAAGCGCGACAGGCGGCCTGAGCTCGCCACCGAGCGCTTCCGTTCGCTTTACGCATCTTTACGGCGATTCGAAGCGGCGGTGAAACCATCCGCCCGCGCGCTCCGTCCAAGGTGCGTGGCCGCGTCTCTCCAGTGCTCCGACTATGGTAAGAACCCGTTCGTGGCGGTCGAGGTCGGCCAGGTCATCAGCTCCAAGTACAAGCTCCTTCGCCTGCTCGGCGACGGCGGCATGGGGTCGGTCTACGAAGCGGAGCACCTGCGCCTCGGCACGCACGTCGCCATCAAAGTGCTGCACCCCGATCTCGCGCGGCGCTCGGGGCTCGTCGAGCGATTCCTCCAGGAGGCGCGCGTCTCGGCGCAGATCCGGAGCCCTCACGTCGTCCACGTGACCGACGTCGAGAGCACGCCCGACGGCATCGCGTATCTCGTCATGGAGCTTCTCCAGGGCGAGCCGCTCTCGAACGTCGAGCGGCGCGAGGGCACGCTGAGCGTGCTCATGGCCTGCGACTATACGCGGCAGATCCTCGAGGCCCTCGAGGCGGCGCACGCGCTCGGCGTCATCCACCGCGATCTCAAGCCCGACAACGTGTTCGTCACGTTCCAGGGCGGCAAGCCCGTGCTCAAGCTGATCGACTTCGGCATCGCCAAGTTGAAGCAGAGCGCCGATCAGCCGACGAAGAACCTCACCGTCGCGGGCATGCTGATGGGCACGCCCGAGTACATGGCGCCGGAGCAGGCGTACGCGGCCGACAAGGTCGACGTGCGCGCCGATCTCTACGCCGTCGGCGTCATGATGTACGAGATGCTCTCGGGCAAGACGCCCGCGAGCGGCGACGATCCGCGGGTCGTCGTCCTCAAGGTCGAGCGCGGTGAGGTGATCCCGCTCGTGCACGTCGCGCCGAACGTGCCGCCGGAGGTCGCGGGCCTCGTGCATCGCGCGATGGCGCCGCGTCCGGAGATGCGCTTCGCATCGGCGACCGACATGCGTCTCGCGCTCGAGGCGGTGATGAACGGCAAGCGCTCGAACACCGCCAAGATCGTGCAGGCGGGCGCGGTCGCGGCCGCGCCGATCCAGGCCTCGCACGCGCCGGCGCCGCCGCAGTATTCGCACTCCCCGGCGCCGCCGCAGCTCTCGCACGCGCCGGCGCCGCCCGCCGAGATCGGCACCGGCACCGTGATGGGCGCGCCCGCCGAAGGCGCGCTCCTCGAGAGCGCTCCGCAGCGGCCGGGCACCGGCACGGCGAAGGTCGCGCCGCTCGACACGCGCGCGCTGCGCTCCCCCGAGCCGGCTCCGGCGCCGGCGGCGCCCACGCCGTACGGTCCGAGCAAGTACGAGTCGTCGCGCCCGCCGTCGCGGAGCGGCGGCGGCAGCGGCCTCATCGTGGCGCTCGCGATCGTCGCGCTGCTCCTCGGCGCCGGCGCCGTGGTCGCGTACGTCCTCGGCACCACGCCGGCCAAGCCTCCGCCGCCCGAAGATCCCTTCGCCGGCATGACGACGACGACGACCACGGTCACGCCGCCGGTGACGCAGACGATCACGCCGACGGTGACCACCGCGGCGCCGCTGACGCCTCCGCCACCGAATCCGAATCCGACCACGACGGCGAAGCCGCCCGCGAGCACCGCGCCGAAGCCGTCGGGCAGCCCCGCGCCGTCGACGACGACGGCTCCGCCGCCGGTGTTCCCCCCGTTCCCTTCGGCGCTCCCGAGCGGTTTCCCCAGCGCGTTCCCACTGCCGAGCTCATTGCCACCGTTCCCCAGCGCGTTTCCGCTGCCGAGCGGCTTCCCGCCGTTCCCGCCGCCTCCTCCGCCGCCGAACTGACCGCGTCCGAGGCCTGCTACAGTCGCCTTTGGCCTGATGACGCCGCCGCTTTTGCCCGAGCCCCTGCGAGCGTTGCGCGACGCTTGGCTCGCCGCCGTTCGGGCGCCGCGCCGTCGCGCGATGATCGCGGCCGCGTGCCTCGCGATCACGGTCGCCATGCTCGTCGCGCGCGTGGGGACGACGCGCGGGCGGCTCGGTGCGGCGGCCATCCTCGCCGCGTGCGCCGCGGTCGGGATCGCGCTTCGCTTCTTCGAGCGGCGCGTGTTCCAGGATCCCGCGCGCACGATCGAGCGCGTCGCCGGCCGCGTCGAGCCCGAGCTCGCGGCGCGCGCCATCCGCGCCCTCTCGCTCTTGCGCCCCGAGGCGGCGCGCGGCGCGTCCGAAGAGCTCGCGCGCCTGCACCTCGAGAAGACGCTGGCAGCGCTGCCGCGCGAAGGCGTCACCCGCGGCGCGACGCGCCTCGGCTTCTTCCTCGGCGCGCTCGCGCTCGGCTTCGCCGCGACGAACATCGCGGCGTGCGCGTCGAACCCGTGGGGCGTCGTCGAGGGGTTCGACATCCTCATCGCCCGCGGCGGCGTCGCGCCGCTCGGCATGGCGTGGCTCAGCGAGCCGCAGATCCGCGCGCGGCCGCCCGACTACCTGCATCAAGACGAGCGACGCGTGCATCCTTACGAAGACGTCGAGCTCCCGCGGGGCACGCTGCTCACCGTCCGAGGCACGCCGGTCCACTCCGGGCGGCGCCTGCTCCTCACCGACGGCACGGCCGAGGTCCCCTTCGTCGACGACGGCACCGGGCAGGTCGTCGCGCGCTGGCCGCTCGCCGAGTCGGTGAAGCTCCGCGTGGTCGCGCGCTTCGGGCAGACGGTCATCCCCGAGTCGCAGGAGACCGCCATCGAGTCGATCCCGGATCGCGCGCCCACCGTCGTGCTCGAGGGCGCGCCGAAGCGCATCGTGCTGGCGGGGGAAGAAGACGCCTCCGAGATCCCGATCCACTACGAGGCCACCGACGATCACGGTCTCCGCGAGGTGCACCTCGTCATGCGCGCCGCCGCGCGCGAAGAGCGACGCGTGCTCGCGCGCCTCGACGGCGAGACGAAGTCGGATCGCGGCGGCTACAACCTGCGCGCGAGCGATCCGTTCATCAAGAAGAGCCACGCCCCGATCGAGATCCGCGTGGAGGCGAAAGACAACGACCCCATCACCGGCCCGAAGTGGGGCGCGAGCGAGGCGATCACGATCGTGCCGCCCGACGTGGGCGAGCCCGAGGCGCGGCGGCTCGCGGCGTTCCTCCGTCTCCGCGACGCGCTCGTCGACGCGCTCGCGTGGCGCCTCGGGCACGCCGTGCCGACCGATCCCAAGGAGCGTCGCGAGTTCCTCGACAAGGAAGCGCGCCTCGACGACGACGGAAACGAGCTGCTCGACACGACGCTCGCGACGTCGTACGCCGGCGTGCGCGTCTCCGGCCGCCTCGCCGCGATGCTCCGCGGCCGCATGCGGAAGGTGAAGGAGGCCGTCGCGAACCAGGCGCGGTCGCCGAGCACCGCCGCGCACGCCGCGGTGGTCAAGGCCACCGAGCGCATCGTGCTCGTGGTCGACGCGATGATCCAAGGTCAGGGCCTCAAGGACACGCGCGACGTCGCCAAGGAGCTGGCCGACGTCGCCGACGATCTCGCCGTCGGTGGAACGCTCGCCCAGAAGCCGCAGGAGAAGAAGCGAGGCGAGCAGCGCATGGACGCGGCGGTGATGGTCCTCGAAGGCGGCGGGCGCTCGATGCGGCGCCTCGGTTCGCTCGGGAGGGATCTCGGCGAGATCGTCGAGATGGATCTGCTCCGCGTCGCGCGCGCGCGCGGCAACGGCGATCTCTCCCACACCGTGCTCGCGGCGCACGATCTGGCGGCGCGCCTCCGCCAGCCCGATCCGTCGTTCGGCGCGCGCGGCGGGCGCCCGTCGCACGCGGGCGGCGAGTCGGGCGGAGGGCGCGGCGCGTCGGGCGCGGATCAAGACGGCGAGGGGAGCGACGTCGATCAAGCGTTCAACGAGGCGGCGCAGGATCTCGAGCGCCTCGCCGCCGAGCACGCCGGGCACGTCGGCAAGGTCGAGCAGGCGCTCGCGGGCGGCTCGAGCGACGAAGACTTGAAGGCGCTCTCCGAAGAGGCGAAGAAGCACGCGCAGAAGGTGCGTGACGCCGCGCGGCCGCTCCCGACGGTCGGCGGCGGGAGCGACTCGTGGACGAGCAAGGGCGCGGCGGCCCGCGAGCACGCCGAGCAGATGGCGCGCGCGCTCGAGCAGGGCAACGCGGCCGACGCCGTGCAGAGCGGGCGCAACGCGACCGCCGCGCTCGAGGAGGCCAAGCGCGCCGCCGCGCGAGAGCGGTGGGGGAGGTTCGGCACCGAGAGCGGCGCGTCGGAGAAGACGATCGACGAGGCCAAGAAGAACCTCGAGGCCGAGCTCAAGTGGGCGGAGGAGAAGCTCGACGAGCTCCGCAAGAAGGCCGCCCAGCGCGCGGGCCCGGAGCTGCGCGAGCACGGCGACACCGAAGGCAAGCTCGCCGAGCGCGCGCGCGAGATCGGCAAGAAGGGGCGCGATCAGGAGATGCCGCAGTCGGCCCTCGAGGCGCTCCGCGGCGCCGAGGAGGCCGCGCGCGAGGCCGCGAACGCGCTCAAGCAAGGCGACGCCGAACGAGGCCTCCAGCGCCAGCGCGAGGCGCAACAGAAGCTCGAACAGGCGCGCGAGGCGCTCGGCGAAGGCGAGGGCGAAGGCGAGCGCGGCGACGACGGCGATCGCGCGCTCAGCCAAGATCACACCGAGATCCCGAAGGCCGACGCGCACAAAGGACCCGAAGAGTTCCGCAAGCGCGTCATCAAGGGCCTCGGCCAGCCGAGCGGCGGGCGGCTCAAAGACGCCGTCAAGCGCTACGCGGAGGGCCTGCTCCGATGAAGCGGCGCTTCCTCTCCGCGCTCGTGATGGGCGGCGCGTCGCTCCTCGCGCTGCTCGGTCCGTCGCGCGTCCGCGCCGATCTCGATGACCCTCGCGGCTACGCGTCTCGCGCCGTGACGCACACGCTCGCGATGGACTACGACAAGGCTCGCGCCGAGCTCGCGAAGGCCGATCCCGGGAGCCCCGCGGTCATCCTCGCGAAGGCGCGCCTCGCGCTCTACGAAGAAGACTGCGATCTCGCGGCGGCGCTCCTCTCGCGCGGCGATCGCGATCCCGCGGGCCAGACGGACGAGGGCCGCGTCGTCGGCGACGTCGCGCGCGGCTGCGCGCGCGTGACCGCCGCGACGCTCGTGGAGAAGGACGAAGCGAACGGGATCGTCATCCGCTACCACGACGACGCCGACAAGGCGCTGACCCCGCTCCTCGTCGACACGGTCGTCAAGGCGCGCGCTTCGCTCGCGCGCGATCTCGGCGTCGAGTGGAAGAGGCCGACGCGCATCACCGTCGTCCGCGATCTGCTCTCGCTGAGCGCCATGACCGGGCTGCCGTACAAGGCGGCGCAGACGACGGGGACGGTCGCGGTCGCGAAGTGGGGGCGGGTCACGATGCTCTCGCCGCGCGCGAGCCACAACGGCTACGCGTTCCGCGACACGCTCACCCACGAGCTCACGCACCTCGCGATCTCGATGCAGACGCTCGATCGCGCGCCGCTCTGGCTGCATGAAGGCGTCGCGCGGAGGCAAGAGGTGCGCTGGCGCGAGCCCGGCGTCTTCGACGATCGACCGAGCCCGGAGAGCATCGTCCTCCGCGGGATGGAGCTGAAGCTCGATCTCCCGCTCGACAAGCTCGGGCCGTCGATCGCGATGCTCCCGAGCGCCGACGCCGCGATGGTCGCGTTCGCCGAGGTCACGAGCTTCGTGCGCTTCTATGTCGAGACCGCGGGGCCGGAGGCGCTGCCGAAGCTCCTCGTGGCCCTCAAGACGGCGAAGAACGCCGACGAGGCCCTCAAGCAAGTCAGCGGCGAGACGCTCGCGCAGTGGGACGTGAAATGGCGCGCGCACCTCGCGCGTCGCCCCAAGGAGCCGCTGTCGGCGATGTTCGGCCTCGGCGCGACGCCGCCGGGGCTCGGCGACTCGCGCGAGCGGGCCCGTCTCGCCGAGCTCCTGCTCGGCCGCGAGCACCCCGCCGAGGCGCTCCTCGAGCTCGAGAAGATCCCCGCCGAGATGCTCGCCGATCCCAGCCTCAGGCGGCTGCGCGCGCGCGCCCTCGAGGCCGACGGCAACGTGAAGGCCGCGGAAGCCCTGCTCGAGGATCCCAAGCAGTGGATCACGAGCTTCGGGCCGTGCTGGGCGGTCCGCGGCCGATTGGCGCGAGCCCGGGGCGATCAGGCGACGGCCGACGCGTCCTTCGCCGAGGCCGTCGCCCACGATCCATTCGGCGTCGAATCGGCGTGCGAGTCGCTCCCTCGCGGCGATTCCGCGCCGCCCGGGCAACCCCCGCCCACCCCCGCAGAAGGTACGCCCTTGTGCGAGGCGGCCCGAAAAAAGGGCGACCCGGACCTCGGCAAAGACTGAAAACGGCCGTGGAACGGCTCGCGTTGACCAGAGCGCCGCGACCCCGGCATAATCCGTAACGGCAGAATCTGTCGAGAGAAAGCGGTTGGCAGACCCGCGCCTCACGCGTGGGTGGGCCCATGCCACGAGCTCAATGAACGCGATCACGTACGCCACCGCCCAGATCCTCCGAGTGTTGCCGCGGACGAGGATCACGCGTGCGATGGGCCGCCTCGCCGATTACGAGTGGCCGGATCCCGTCGGCAAGGCGGTGGTGAACCTCTACTGCCGCGCCTATCGCGTGGAGCTCGACGAGTGCCGCAAGGCCTCCGGCTTCGCGAGCTTCGACGAGTTCTTCACCCGCGAGCTGCGCGAAGGCGCGCGGCCGATGCCGGAAGACGAGCGCATCGCCGTCAGCCCTGCCGACGGGCGCATCGACTCGATCGGGCCCATCGACGGCCGGGCTTTCTCCGTGAAGGGCCGGCCTTATCGCGTGGACGAGCTCGTCGGCGACGAGGCCGAAGCGCACCGCTACGACGGCGGGAGCGGATGCGTCGTCTACCTCTCGCCGCGCGACTACCACCGCGTGCACGCGCCGGTCGAGGGCGAGATCACGTCGGTGCGCTCGATGCCGGGCGACTACTACCCGGTCAACGCCATCGGCGTGCGCCATGTCCACAACCTCTTCGTCCGCAACCGCCGCGTCTCGATCGCGATCGACACGCCGCCTTCGTCCGGGTTCGGCCGCGTCACGGTCGTGCTCGTCGCGGCGATGGTCGTCGGCCGCATCACCGTCAGCGGCATCGCGGAGCGTGACGTGCCCTTCGGCCATCGTCCGTTCGATCCGCCGCTCCGCGTCGCGCGCGGCGACGAGATCGGCATCTTCCACTTGGGCTCGACGGCGGTCGTCTTCTTCGAGCCGCGGGCCAAGGTGAAGTGGCTGGTGAACGAAGGGCCGACCCGCTTCGGTCAGCCCATGGTGATGCGAGGCGACGGCGCTGCGACCAACGGGGTCAAGGGATGAGCGACGGTCCCAAGCTCGCTCCCCCCGACGCGCCGCCTTTGGATGACATCATCCTCGGCGACGACGATCAGACCGCGCCCGTCGCGAGCGCGAGCGCGAAGCGCGGGTCGCGGCCGTCGGTCCCCGACGGTGAGAGCATCCCGCCGGATCGCCCGTCGCGCAGCGCGCGAGACCGCAGCTCGAACCGCGTGAAGGCCGCGGATCCGGCGAAGGAGAGCAAGAAGCGCTCGAAGATGACGCTGCGGATCCCCGACGACGAGGTGTCGCGGCCGCAGCTTCCTTCGACGACGCCGATCGGAGGCATCCCGTCGCTCGCTCACGCGAGCAACGCCGGCTCGCAGCCGCCTTCTCCGCCCCGCCCGATCCACGACGACGAGGCCACGATCGTGATGCCGGTCAAGCCGCGGCCAGGCAGCATTCCGCCGCCCGACGCCGGCGCCGACGTCTCTCTCGGCTCGGCCGACGACACGCTCGAGCTGCCGCGGGTGCGCAGCGAGCCCCCGCCGCGCCGTCCTTCTGCCGCGCCGCCTCCGCCAGGCGCCCTGGGCATCGACCGCAGCTCCGAGCCCGGGTGGACGCCGTACCAGCCTCCGGTGACCGACAAAGATCTCGCCGAGCCCTCACCCGTCGCGCGCGACGTCGAGCCGCGCGTCGCCGCCGCGGACCCGCGCGACAACCGGACGATCCTCGATCCGCGCGAGCGCGCAGGCGACGAGACGCCGTCGGTGCCGCCGCTCTCCGAAGAGATCCCGATCGACACCGACGAGGAAGAGCTCCTGCTCACGCGCGATCTCATCGACGACGCGGCGGTCACCAACCCGCGCCTGCCGGTCGCGCTCGACTCCGAAGAGATCAAGATCGAAGACGGCGAGCGGCACACCGATCCCGGGGAAGTGCCCGAGGTCGCGCCCGAAGATCTCGTGAGCGTCGAGTCGATTCCGCAGCCGCATCATCCGCCGCCTCCTCGCAAGCCGTCGGCGACGGCGACCTCGCTCATGGCGGGCGTGTCGCCGCCGGCGAACGCGGCGCAGCCGGTGATGCAGGCGCCGCTCGCGATGCCCGCCGCGGCCGCGCCGACGGGGACGCCGATCATGGGCGTGCCGATCGTCAAGGTCGGGTCGATCCCGCCGACGCCCGCGCCTCCGCCGGTCCAGCAGGCTCCGCCGCCCGCGTACGCGCCCGTCGCTGCGGCCGCGCCTCCACCGGCGCCGGCGCCTTCGAACCCGGCGGTCGCGGCGCCCGCGGCGCCCGCGGCCCCTGCGCCTCAGCGCCCCGCGCCGCCCGTCGACGCGCACGCTCCGATGGCGCGCCGGCCGCAGCCGGTCGGAGGCCCCTTCGGCTTCATGCCTCCGGTCGGCGCGCTCGCGCCGCCGCCGATGAACGAGTCCGCCGCGAACCGCAAGAAGACGCGACCGTGGTGGGAGGATCTCTTCAACGACGACTTCATCCGCACGATGGCGAAGATCACCGACGGTGACATCGCCCGCGAGGTGAACTTCATCGAGGAGAGCCTCGGCTGCGAGGCGGGCGCGACCATCCTCGATCTCGCGTGCGGCACCGGCCGTCACGCCGTCGAGCTCGCGGCGCGCGGCTACCAGGTCGTCGGCTTCGATCTGAGCCTCGCGATGCTCGCGCGCGCCTCCGACGAGGCGCAGGATCGCAAGCAGAAGATCAACTTCGTGCAGGGCGACATGCGCGAGATGACGTTCGAAGAGACGTTCGACGGCATCTTCTCGTGGAACACGAGCTTCGGCTTCTTCGACGAAGAGAAGAACGCCGGCGTGATCGCGAAGGTGCACCGCGCGCTCAAGAAGGGCGGGCAGTTCCTCCTCGACGTCGTCAACCGCGACTACATCATCCGGCAGGCGCCTTCGCTCGCCTGGTTCGAAGGCGACGGCTGCATCTGCATGGACGAGATGCAGATCGACTTCATCACGAGCCGCATGAAGGTCAAGCGCACCCTCATGATGGACGACGGGCGCACGAAGGAAATCGAGTACTCGGTGCGCGTCTACGCGCTGCACGAGCTCGGCAAGATGCTCCACGACAACGGCTTCCGCGTCGCCGAGGTGAGCGGTCGCACGGGCACGCCGGGCGTCTTCTTCGGCTGCGAGTCGCCGCGCACGCTGATCCTCGCCGAGAAGCGCTGACGGGCCTATCCTCGCGGGCGTGAAGGCCCTCATCCTCGACGGCGAGAACGTCCGGCAGAGCGCCGAGTACGCCGAGGTGGCGAAGGCGCACGAAGAAGGAAAGCACTTCTGGGTCGAGCTCGACGAGCGCCGCGCAGAGGCGACGGCGTTCCTCGAGAACACGCTCAAGATCCACCCGCTCGCGATCGAGGACGTGTGGAACGACGTGGGCCTGCCGAAGGTCGAAGACTTCACCGACTACGTCCAGGTCATCATCCACGGCGTGCGCGAGGTCGATCGCGCGTCGAAGGCGCTGCCCGTCGAGCTCGCCGAGCTCGACATGCTCATCGGGAAGAACTTCATCGTGACCCACGCGCACGACGAGAAGGTCTGCGCCATCGCGCCCGTGCAGGCCGAGATCCTGCGTAACGCGCGCCTCTTGAAGAAGGGCCCGGCCTGGATCGCGCACGCGGTGATGGACCGCATGGTCGACGAGTACGTCCCGCTCATCGATCGCTTCGACGATCAGATCGAGCAGATCGAGCTCAAGATCCTCGGCAGCGGCAGCGCCAAGAGCGACCGCAGCATCATCCCGAAGATCATCCGCATCAAGCGCAGCCTCCAGATGCTCCGGCGGACGACGATCTATCAGCGCGAGATCCTGCTCCGCCTCGCGCGCGCCGAGTTCGACGAGATCCCGCGCGAGCTCGTCCCGTTCTATCGCGACGTCTACGACCACTTCGCGCGCGTGACCGAGCTCGTCGACAGCTATCGCGAGCTCGTCACGAGCCTGCTCGAAGCGCACCTCAGCATGCAGTCGAACCGCACCAACGAGGTGATGCGGCGGCTCACGATCATCTCCACGATCATGCTTCCGCTCAGCGTCATCGCCGGCGTCTACGGGATGAACTTCGAGCGGATGCCCGAGCTCAAGTGGGCGTACGGCTACCCGTTCGCGCTCGGCCTGATGGCCGTGGTCGCGATCTCGATCGTCGCCTGGTTCAAGGCGAAGAAGTGGATTTGACGGCGTCCTTGCAGCAGCGCGTGCCCGTCTCCGCGCCGTTGTAGACGTCGTCGTGGCCGACCTGGAACTGGCGGCACGCGTGCCGGCTCGGGATCCACCAGGAGCCCTTCAGCACTTCCTTCCATCCCATCTTGGAGCCGGCGCCGGGGCCGTCGGCCTGGGCCCACTCCTCGACGTTGCCCGCCATGTCTTGCACGCCGAACGGGCTCGCGCAGCTCGCCTTCGAAGCGACCGGCGCGCGGTGATCGACGAGGCGACCGACGCGACCGATGTTCTCCGAGATGTCGACGTTGCACGCGGCGCTGTCGCGCTCCCACCCGTAGGGGTAAGGCCGCATCTCTTCGCCCTCGCAGGCGAACTGCCACTCGCTCTCGCGGCAGAGGCGCGCGCCCTCCGACTCGCACAGCTTCTTCGAGCTCGTCCACGACATGAAGTGGCGCGGCAGCTTCGTCTCGGCCTCGACGCGCTCGGTGACGTCGATGCAGAACCGCTTGTGCACGCGAGGGGCGTTGCACTTGGCCGTCTTCGCGTAGCGCTTGCAGCGGAAGTTTGCGTAGCGGCTCGTCGGCGGATCCATCCACTCGAGGCAGGTGTGCTCGACCTCGGGGCAGTACTCGCCCTCGACGAGCGCCATGCCGGCGGGGCACGCTTCGCTCTCCGCGCTTGCGAGCTCGCCCTTCGGCGGCGTCTTGACGATCTTCGCGTTGACCGGCGCTTCCTTGGCGACGGGCGGGAGGGCGTTGCCGATCGTGCCCGCTTGGATCGTCGCGGTGCCGACGGGATCGACCCGCCGCGCGCACGCCGCGCTCAGGAGGATCGCGCCGGCGAGCAAGGCTGAGCTCTCGAAGGCGGCCTTCATGAGGACGGACGGGCGTAAACCGGCTGCCGCCGGAGGGACAGCCTGAAAATAGCTTCTTACATAACTGCAATGATTGCAGTTACTTACTCCGTGCCGAAGGCCATCCCGTCCGGGTACGCGCCCACCGCCCAGCGCTTCTTCGGGGCGAGCGAGGCCCGGTCGATCTCGAGGACCGAGCCGGGCGCGCGGTGGTCGCCCTCGCAGACGAGGTAGACCCGTCCGTCGTTCGCGACCCGCACGACGTGCGGCAAGATGCACTGGTCGCGCGGGAACGACGCCCGCGCCTCGATCTTGGCGTTCTCGAGATCGACCCGCGCCAGGCCGTCGGGCGACTGGAGCGGCACGAGCAGCGTGCGGTCGTCGAGGAAGGCGGGCATGAAGGCCTTCGCCGAGAGAGGCACGGTCTTGTCGGGCAGGAAGCGCTTCGTCGCGCGATCGAGGACGCGCACGTCCTGCCCCTCGAGGTTGGCGACGACGACGATCTTCTCGTCGGGCGAGAGCGTCGCGGAGTATGGACCGAAGCGCGGCACGCCGGGGACGCCCTGCATCGCCCCGAGCGGGATGCGCGACGTCGGGAAGCCGTCGCTCGCGAGATCGACGACGACGAGCTCGTCGGATCCGTAGCAGGCGACGTAGGCGACGCGATCGTCCTTCGTCGTGACCACGCCGTGCGGCGCGACGCAGACCGGACGCGCGCCGAGGCGCTTCATGTCCTTCGCGTCGAAGATCACGAGCTGGGCGAACATGGTCGAGGGGCTGGCGCCGCCCTTCGCCGCCACGTCCATCGCGCGCTTCATGTCGAAATGGGTCACGAGGACGCGCTTGCGATCGTGCGTGAGCACGACGTCGCCCGGGTTCTCGTCGACGTCGCGCGTCTCCTTCACCGCGAGCGTCGCGAGATCGAGGCGCGCGAGGCGCCCGACGTCCGCCGCGTTGCCGTGGCCTCCGTGCGGATCCTTGGTCTTCTTGGTCTCCGGAGGGAACGCGAGGGCGACGAAGACGGAGCTCGTCGCCGCGTCGATCGCGAGGTGATGCGGCGCCTCGTGCGCGTCGGGCTCGAGATCGAGGGGGACCTCGACCACCCGGTCGCCGTCGAGATCGATCACGCTGATCGAGTCGGAGGCGTTGTTCGTCACGTAGGCCGCGCGCGCGCGAGGGATGTCGATCTTCATCCCCGGCGTCGTCTTGCCCGGTCCCGCGCTGGCGCCCGATCCCTTGGAGCAGCTCGAGCATCCGGGGCCGAAACTCGCCGCCGACATCACGAGCAGTCCGAGGTAGAACACGGACGTGCCCGCGCGCCGCTTCGTCTGTTTCACGCTCACGCTCGCCACGCTCGCTCTCGTTTGTAGCATCCGCACCGCCCGAGCGAACGGCCGATTCCCGCTCGCCCAAGCGATCGTCAGCGTGCCGGGCGGCGACGGGCAGACGCTCTACCTCCGCGCGACGTTCGGCCTGCTCGTTTCGAAAGACGCGGGCAAGACCTGGCGCTGGGTCTGCGAGCGCGCGCTCGGCTACGAAGGCCAGTGGGATCCGCCGATCGCGGCGACGCACGACGGGCGCCTTTGGATCGGCCTCGAGCGCGGCCTCGTGTCGACGGCCGACGGCTGCACGATGGATCCGTCGCCCGAGCTCGACGGCGAGACGATCAAGGATCTCACGACCGATCCGAAGGGCGAGACCCTCTGGGCGCTCACCGGTACGCCCGACAAGCGAGGGGCGGTCTGGCGCCTCTCGATCGCGAAGAGAGACGGCGGCGCCGCCGCGTGGGAGCGCACCGGCTTCTTGCCCGAGAGCTTCAACACGACCACGATCGAGGTCGCCCCCTCGAAGCCCTCGCGCGTCTACGTGAGCGGCCAGCCCTACGGCACGATGCGCGGCTGGCTCATGCGCTCCGACGACGGGGGCAAGACGTTCAGCGGCACGAAGAACGATCTCGAGGCGATGGGCCCGTTCTTCATCGCGGCGGTCGATCCGAAGGATCCGAACCGGGTCCTCGTTCGGCACCTCCACACGACGGGCAGCGACGTGCTCGTCACCACCGACGGCAAGGCGTTCAAGAACGTGCTCTCGATGAAGAGCGCGATGTTCGGCTTCGCCAAGAGCCCCGACGGCTCGACGTACTGGGCGGGATCGGGGCTCGCGGTCGACGGCGTCTTCCGGTCGACCGACCGCGGCGAGCACTTCGAGCGCGTCTCGAACCACGGCGTGCTCTGTCTCCACGCGATCTCGAACGACCGACTCTTCGTGTGTGACAACCCGTTCACCCTCGGCGCCTCGGCCATCGCCCTCTCGAACGATCAGGGCAAGACCCTCCAGTCGATCGCGACGTTCGGCGACATCCAGGGGCCGCTCGCGTGCAAGAGCGACGTCTGCGGAGGTTCATGGGGGGAGACGCTCGCGTCGCTCGTGCCTCGTGACGCCGGACCGACCGGACCGTCGACGCGCTCGCTCCGCGAAGCTGGCGTCTCGGCGGGCGACCCCCCTTCGCGATCGACCTGCGGCTGCACGGTCGCCGGCGACCCTGCCTCGAGCTTGGATCTCGTGTGGCTCACGACGGGGCTCGTGCCCCTCGTGATGAGGGGCCGAGCCCGCACGCGGCGTGGATCGGGTCTCAGCCATCGTGGTCGACGCCACACCACGTGACCGCTGCGCGGCGCACGGGCCGGGCGGATCTTTGCCGTGCGAGCGCTGCAAACCAGGGGATTTTCGCGCTGGCGACCGCACGGTGTCACACAGATCGGCGCCGCGCACATTGTGCGCTGCGCAGTGGAGATCACGATCCATCTGTGGCGCCAGGCTTGCAGCTGATCCGGTCATGCGAAACGTTCTCCTCGTCGCCGTCGTCGGTCTGGCCACCGTCTCCATCCTGGGCTGTGGCGATGCGAGCTCCTCGACCGGCATCCGCCGCGGGCCCGTCGCCGCGGGCGATCACGATCCCGACGACAGCCAAGACGAGGGGAAGACCGATCCGGGCAACCCGAACGCGACGACGCCGCCCGCGCCGCCGTCGAACCCGGGTACGTCGACCGGTCAGATCGCCGTGAGCGTGAGCAACGCGACGCCCGCCGTCGATCTCGGCGCCGAGGTGAAGATCACCGTCACCCTGACCCCGCAGGCGGGCTTCCAGGGAACCGCCGACCTCACCGCCACCGGCCTGCCCGAGGGCGTGACGGGGACGTTCTCGCCGGCGCAGGTCGCCGTCAACACGACGCCGGTCACCTCCGAGCTCACGTTGAAGGTCGCCTTCAGCGCGACGGCCTCGGCTGCGGGGGCGAGCTCGCAGGTCGTCGTCAACGCCAAGTCGGGCGACGCCACCGCGAGCGCCAACGTGAGCTTCAAGATCAACCCCGCGATCACGATCGCGATCCCGGTCAACGTCAACGCGCTCCGCACGACGGGCACCGTGTTCCTCGATCAGTACGGCACCGCGTTCGGCACCAACCCGCAGGCGCTCAAGACGCAGGCGGGCAACCCGATCGTCGTCAAGGTCAACAACCTCGACTCGGTCACGCACATCATCCACGGACCGGGCGGTGCGTTCCCTCACGGCGACACCGGCAACCCCATCCCGGCGACCTCGCTCGAGATGCAGAACGGCGCCCCCCGCACGCGCACGCTGCCCGTCGGCACGAACGTCTCGGCCTACCTGCACGAGGGTAACAACGGGCAGAGCGCCTCGTTCCGCATCAGCGTCGTCGCGGCGCCCTGATCACGTCTCGTAGGTCACGCTCACGATCGTGAGCTCGACTTCGCCGCTCGGCTTGCGGAAGACGACCGTCTCCCCGACGCGCCGCTTGAGGAGCGTGCGCCCGAGCGGCGAGCGATAGCTGATGTGGCCGCGCGCGAGATCGATCTCGTCGGCGCCGACGATCTGGTACGTCGCCTCTTTGCCGTCTTCGTCTTCGATCGCGACGATCGCGCCGAAGAAGACGCGATCGGTCGCGCCGTCGCGATCTTCGGGGCCCACGACCGTCGCCGTCTCGAGGCGCTTCGTGAGGAAGTGGATGCGCCGATCGATCTCGCGGAGCTTCTTCTTGCCGTAGATGTACTCGGCGTTCTCGCTGCGATCGCCTTGCGCCGCCGCGTCGGCGACGTCTTGCACGATCTTGGGGCGCTGCTTCGTGCGCAGCTCGACCAGCTCCGCCTGCATGCGCCGCGCGCCCGCGCGCGTGATGTAGTGGGGCTCGCTCACGGAGCGCCCGCCATGAGGACGTCGAGCGCCCACGGCCTCGCCGAGCTCGCGAGCTCGAGCACCGCGCGCGCGATGGCCCGACGAGACGCGTCGCGCGGCACCGACAGGATCGCCCAGCGCTCGCCCGGCGCCCCGCCCCACTGGCGGCCCGCCTCGACGCGCACGCGCCGCGCTCCCTCGCAGATCGCCACCGTCGTGCGCGCGGGCTTCACGAGGGCGAGCGCGCGCTGGGCGAACGCGATCCGATCGAAGCTCTCGCTCGATCGCTGGTCGACGTCGTCGATCTCCTCGATCTGCTCGAGCTCGATCCGCGGCATGCGTCGCTAGTGTAGCAATCAGCGGCCGCGCGCGCGGCCCTGGAGCTCGAGGAAATAGCTGACGAGATCGCGCTCTTTGTGGCCCATCTCGATCAGGCGCGCGACGCGGCCGAAGGGCCACACGCGCGTGTCCGGCGGGATGATCATCGCCCAGTAGCCGAGCTCCTTCGGAGAGATGTCGATCCACTCCGCGTCGAGGCGTCGCGCGAGGATCTCGCTCAGCAACGCGCCATGACGACGGAGCTCGTCGCCGTCTTCGCTCGTGCGGATCGTGTGATCGGGGAACGTCTCGAGCAGGACCGCCTGCATCGCCTCGATGCCGCTCACGTCGGCGCGAAGCTCGATCCCTCGCTTGAGCCGGTAGTCGAGGCCGAGCTCGCGCGCGAGGTGCGTGAAGGCGATTCGCGCCTCGAGCACCGACTGCGGGAGCTGATCGGTGCGCGGGCGCTCGCCGCCGAGGCCCGGGGGCAGCGCGAGGTGCTCGACCAGCTCGTCGGCCGCCCCGGCGAGCTTCGGCAAGAGCGGCGCCTTCGAGAGCGTCGGCGGCGGATCCTCGAGGCGGAACGGCGGCAGCGACGCGCCGTGCATCGCGGCGGCGCTGCCGCTCGAGCGCCGGTGCAGGCCCTTCTCCGCGTCGATGGTCCGCGCCGCCTCCTCGGTGTCGGGGCCGAGACCTTCGTCGAGGGTGGGCGTGTTCATCGGAGGCCTGACCGGCCTCACGGACGCGGCGGGCGGTCCGCTCCGCGGCGGGCGGAGCGGCGTCGGCCGCGCGTGCTGATCGGCGTCGAGATCAGGCACGCGCGGCGCCGGCGGCACCGACGACATGCGCGCCTGACGTCGCGCTTCGCGCTCGCGGCTCGCGGCCGCGAGGCGCTCGGCGCGCTCGCGCTCTTGCTCCGGTGTCTCGCTGCCGTCGGGCTCGGCGCGTGGATCGAACGCCGGCGGCGCGCGCGTCTCGAGCGATACGCCCGTCATCCTGCGGCGCGACGGCCTGCGCGGCGGCTGATCTTGGCTCGCAGGCGGGCTCGAAGAGGTGACCGGAGGCGCGGGCGTGGGCGGGAGGTCGAGCGTGAACGACGCGCCGGCGACGTCCGCTTGCGCCTCGGGGACGTGCCCCAGGTCGAGATCGAGCGGCGGCGGAGGCGCGCTCGGGATCGGGGGCGACGCCGGCGGGCGGCTCAGCGCGGGCGGGAGCGACGAGATCGGCGCCGGCAGAGGCGGCGCCGTCGCCATCTTCGCGCTCGAGGGCGGGGGAGGCGAGATCGGGGGCAGCGGCCCGACGCGTGCCGCCTTCTCGCCGGCGGGAGGCGGTCCCCCTTCGCCGGCCCGCAGACGGTCCGGCGCCGATCTGCCCGGCAGCGGTGGAGGGACGCCGAGCCCCGGCGCGGTCGACGGCCGCGCGAGCGTGGGTGGTTCGCTTCGCGTCGTCGCGACCTTGCTTCGCTCCGGTGGATACGACTGCGGGTTGCCGAGCTCCGGCACCGAGACCGAGACGGGAGCCGGAGCCGGCATCGCGCTCGGTCGCTGGCTCGGCGGGAGCGGCGCCGCGGGGATGCTGTCGGCGTAGGTCTTGTGTTGATCGGGCGCCGCGCCGACCGCGCGCGCGAGCAGGCGCTGCGCGCGCAGCAAGAGCCCTTCGTCGACACCCGTCGCGTCGACGAGATCGCGCGCGTACGGCATCGCGCGCCGCGGATCGCCCGCCTCGAGCCAGGCCTCCGCGGCGAGGAGGCCGAGCTCCTGGAACGAGGTCATCGAGAGCGCGAGCGCGGAGACGCGCTCGGCGATGAGCTTCGGCGGCTCGAGGCGCAGCGCGAGCGACGCGCGCGATCGCAGATACGTCGTGCCCGGCGTGCGACCGCGCGTTCGCTCGAGCGCCTCGACCGCTTCGATGAGCCCTTCATGATTGCCGCCGTCGAGGCGCATCTCGATCGCCCAGAGATCGGGCTCCGCGAGCGGGCCCTTGTCGGGCATCTCGCGGACGGTGATGGCGCGCTCGAGCGCGCCGTAGAGCGCGCGCGCGTCGTCGTCGGGGGCCGCGTCGGCGCGCGCGCGGATGAACGCGATGACGTCGGCGCGCGCGAGCTGATCCCGGATCGCGGCCTGCGGCGCCGTGGCTGCGAGGTCGGCGAGCGCGGCCGCGAGCCCGCGGATCGCGCCGAAGCTCGGGCGGCGATGCGTCCGCTCGCCCGGCTTGCGGAGCTTGGTCCACGCGTCGGTCGAGAGGAAGACCGTCGTCTCGTCGGGCTCTCCCTCGAGCAGGGCGGCGAGGTACAGGGCTTGGAGGGTGGCGGCGGCGTGCTCGAGCTGAAGGTTGCCGACGAGCTGCGGCAGATCGATGAAGACCCCTCGATAGGCGTGCGCCGCCGCGTCGTAGTGATCCGACTGGAAGAGCTCGAGCGGCCCGAGGTAGCGCGCGATGTGACGCACCGCCGGCCCGCGCGCGAACGTGGTGGAGAGAACGGGATGCATCGCGACCGCGCACTCGCGCGCGATCGCCGGGGTGATCCCGAGCTGCGCGAGGCGAACGCGAGCTTCTTCCACCGTCGTCTGATAGCCGTGCTCGCGCACACGGCCGGGCTCGCTCGCGCGGAGCTCGATGTCGCCGATCTCGAAGAGCGCGTACTCGGCCTCCGGCGGTCCGCTCGCGCGCAGCACGACGCGATCGCCGATGAGCAGCATGCACGTCGTCGCGACGCTGGAAGAGGCAGACGTCGCCGCTCCGCCGGCCCCCGAGGGAGACGGCGGCACGCTCGCGCCGGTGCGCGAAGACGGCGGGAGTACCGAGCTTCCCACGACTCTCTCGTTTTACAGCGCATTTCGGGGTCGTGCCCACTTCTGACGAGGCTTTTTTTGTGGATCCCCGTCGCAGGCCACGCCTATACATCGAAGCCTCATGCGTACTCGGCTGCTCGTCCTTTCCATCCTTCTCGGCGCAGGCCTCACGATGTTTGCATGCGGCGGCGCAAAGCCTCCGAAGGAGCCCCTCGTCACCGAGACGGTGGCCGACGCCGGTCCGCCCGAGCCGCCGCCCGAGCCGCCGAAGCCGAAGTCGCTCTACGAGCGCCTCGGCGAGAAGGAAGGCATCACGAAGGTGGTCGACGCGTTCATCAAGAACGCGGCGAGCAACGACGTGACGAAGAAGCGCTTCGCCAAGCTCTCGAAGGAGCGCGTCGAGAAGTTCCGCAACAACCTCATCGATCAGATCTGCAAAGAGTCGGGCGGTGACTGCGAGTACACCGGCAAGTCGATGAAGGACGCCCACAAGGGCATGAAGATCACCGAGGCCGAGTGGAACGCGACGGTCTCCGCGCTCAAGGCGGCCCTCGACGAGAACAGCGTCGGCGAGAACGAGCAGAACGATCTCATCGCCGCGATCGCTCCGATGAAGGAAGACATCGTCGAGGTCAAGCCGAAGGCCAAGAAGTGAAGGACGCGCTCGACGCGATCCTGAAGCCCGAACAAGCCGCTTACCTCGAACGCATCGAAACGCCGCGCGACGCGCTCCTCGTCGAGATGGAGGCGTGGGCGCGCGCGCACCGCGACCCCATCAGCGATCCGGAGGTCGCGTCGTTCCTCGCCGTGACGGCGCGCGCCGCGCGCCCGCGCACGATCGTCGAGCTCGGGACGAACATCGGCTACGGCGCGATCGTCCTCGCGCGCGCCGCCGGGCCCGAGGCTCGCGTCGTCACGATCGACGACGACGCGACGATGGTCGCGCGCGCGCGCGATTTCATCGCCCGCGCAGGCCTCGCCGATCGGATCGAGGTTCGGCACGACGATGCGCTGCGCGCGCTCGCGGCGTTGAGCGGCCCCATCGATCTCGCGTACCTCGACTGCGTGAAGGAGCACTACCCGCAGTACCTCGATCTCGTGGTGCCGAAGCTCTCGCCGGGGGGCGTCATCGTCGCCGACAACGTGCTCTGGAAGGGCCTCGTCGCCCAGGCCGACGTGCCGAGCGGCGAGCTCGCGCGCGTCTCGGCGCTGCGCGCGTTCAACGACGCGATCGTCTCGCGGCCCGATCTGCGCGGCGTGATCCTCCCGCTCGGCGACGGCGTCGCCTACGCGGTCAAGGTGGCGTAGCCGCTACGCGGGCGCGGGCGAAGCGCCCTCGCTCGCGCCGTGCTTCGGCTCGGGCGAGGGCGCCGGCTGATCGGCGGAGCGCTTGTAGCCGCACTCCTTGTCGGCGCAGGCGATCATCGGCTTGGCCTTCGTTCCGCCCATCACGACGAACTTGGCGCCGCACGCCGGGCAGGGCTCGTTGATCGGCTTCTGCCACAGCTTGAAGTCGCACTTCACCGTCTCGTCGTTGTAGCGGCTGCAGCCGTAGAACGTCTTGCCGCCCTTCTTCTTCGGGCGCACCTCGATGATGTCGCCGCCGCACTTGGGGCAGGGCACGCCGAGGGGCACGGGCCGCGCGTTCTTGCACGCGGGGTAGCCGGTGCACGAGAGGAACTCGCCGTAGCGACCGCTGCGGATCGCCATCTTCTTGCCGCACTTGTCGCAGTCGATGTCGGTCTCGCGCGGAGGCGCCGCGCCGTTGCCGTCGGCGCCCATGTCGCGCGTGTTCTTGCACTTCGGGTAGTTCGAGCAGCCGGCGAACCAGCCGTTCTTCGACCAGCGCTTCGACAGCTCGCCCTTCGGCAGCTCGCGGAGCTTCTCGTCGGTCGCGTCGGGGCCGCACGCGTCGCAGTTCTCGCCGATCGGCACCGGCTCGGGGTTCCAGCGCTTGCCCTTCTTGCCGCGATCGAGCTGCTCGCGGAACTTCTTGTAGAAGCGCGAGAGCAGCACGGTGCGCTCTTCGTTCCCCGCCTCGACCTCGTCGAGCTCCTGCTCCATGCTCGACGTGAACGTCGGATCCATGAACTCGAGCTCGCTCTTCAAGAGGCCGTCGACCACCATCTTGCCGAGCAGCGTCGGGCGGAACGATCGACCGTCGACCTTCTCGACGTAGTCGCGCGCCTGCACCTTGCTGATGATCTCGGCGTACGTGCTCGGCCGGCCGATGCCGCGCTCTTCGAGCTCGCGGACGAGCGAGCCTTCGTTGTAGCGCGCGGGCGGCTGGGTGAACTTCTGCTCGGCGAGCACGCCGGGCGGCGTGACGAGCTCGAGGCTCTCGCCCTCGCGGAGCTCCGGCAGCGACGCCTCACCCTCGGCGGGCTCCTCCTTGTCGGCCGCCTTCTCCTCGCCCTCTTCGGCGCCGGCCTGCGACTCGTTGTCGACGCCCGCGCCGTAGACCTCGAGCCAGCCGGCGAACTTGAGGACGCGCCCGCTCGCGCGGAGCGTGTACGTGCTCGACGACGCCTTCGCCTCGATGTCGATCGCGGTCTGGTCGAAGATCGCGTCTTTCATCTGGCTCGCGAGGAACCGATCCCAGATGAGCTTGTAGAGCTTGAACTGCTCGTCTTTGAGGTGCTTCCTCACCGCCTCGGGCGGGTAGTCGAGCGACGTCGGACGGATCGCCTCGTGCGCGTCTTGCGCGCTCTTCTTCGACTTGAAGACGTTCGGATCCTTCGGGATGGCGTCTTTGCCGAACTTGCTCTGGATGTAGTCGCGCGCGCCGGCGAGCGCCTCGGGCGAGATGCGCGTCGAGTCGGTACGCATGTACGTGATGAGGCCGACCGACCCGCCGTCTTTGCCGAGGTCGACGCCCTCGTAGAGGCCCTGCGCGACCTGCATCGTGCGCTTGGCGCCGAAGCCGAGCCGGTTCACGGCGTCTTGCTGGAGCTTGCTCGTCGTGTAGGGCGCGTACGGCTTGCGCTTGCGCTCCGACGTCGTGATCTTCGCGACGCGGTAGGCCGCCTTCTCGAGGTCGGCCTTGATGCGCGCGGCCGTCGCGCCGTCTTTGACTTCGACCTTCTTGCCGTTCTCCTGCGAGAGGCGCGTCGCGAACGCGTGCTTCTTGCCGCCGTTCTTGTCGGCCTTGGCGAGCTGCGCGCCGATGTTCCAGTACTCTTCGGGGACGAACGCCTCGATCTCGCGCTCGCGATCGACGATGAGCCGGAGCGCGACGCTCTGCACGCGCCCCGCCGAGAGCCCGAAGGCGAGCTTCGACCAGACGAGCGCCGACACGTCGTAGCCCACGATGCGATCGAGCACGCGGCGCGCGCGCTGCGCGTCGTAGAGGTGCTTGTTGAGCGAGCGCGGCGTCGACACGCCCTTCTGCACGCCGTTCTTCGTGATCTCGTGGAACTCGACGCGCTTGGCTTTGTTGGGCTTGCCCGTGAGCTCCTCGGCGAGGTGCCACGCGATCGCTTCGCCTTCGCGATCGGGGTCGGTCGCGAGCAGGATGTCGTCGGCCTCTTTTGCCGCAGCCTTCAGCTCGGCCAGGACCTTCTCTTTGCCGGGGACGATCTCGTAGGTCTCCTGGAAGCCCTTCTCGATGTCGATGCCCATTTTTTTGGGCAGATCCTTGACGTGTCCCTTCGACGCGAGGACCTCGTAGCCGCCGCCCAGGTACTTCTTGATGGTCTTGGCTTTCGCCGGAGACTCGACGACGACGAGTGTCTTGCCCATGCGCTTTCTGAAACCCCCAATGGTCTCGAACGGTTAAGCCGCGTTACGACGGCGAAAGAACCCATCCGGGCCCTCTACTACTACGTCCCTCAGGGATAGCGTCAAGAGTGCCGTGACGACCCGGGGTACTGGCAAGCTCGCCCGGGAGGTGATCTCGTCGACGTGCATGGGCTCGTATGAAATAGATGAAAAGACTAACTTTTCTTCCGAAGTCCAGGCGCCTTTGTCGGGTGGCTCGACCGCCTTCTGGCGGGGGTTCCGAGGGGGTGCGTTTTTGGGGGGCGAGGGGCCGTTGTCGGCCTCGCTCACACCTCGGACGAGCTCGATCGGCAACGGGGTCACCCCGAGCGCCAACAAGAGCTGCTCGGCCGACCAGAGCGGCTCTGCGGGACGCTCCGGGTTGGTGATGTCGAGCAGCGAGCCGGCGAACTCCCCCATCCATGGGGCGCCCGGGACGACCCACAGCGGTCGGCGGAGCTCACGCGCCCAGCTCGCGGCGTTTCTCGAGCCCGATCGGAGGTGCGCCTGGATGACGACGACCGCCTCGGAGAGCGCCACGAGGACGCCGTTGCGATGCTTGAAGTGGTCGCGTTGCGATTCGAAGCGATCGGGGAACGGCCAGATGAGGCGGCTGCCCGGCGAACGGGCGACCTCGGCGAAGAGCCCGGCGTGCTCGGGCGGATACGTGCGGTCCTTGCCCGTCGGGCACACGACCCACGTCGCGCCGCCGGCGTCGAGCGCCCCGCGATGCGCGGCGCCGTCGACGCCGCGCGCGCCGCCGGACACGACCACGAAGCCAGCGCTCGCGAGCTGGTAGGCGAGCTCGCGCGCGAAGCGAAGCGCGCCTCGGCTCGCCTCGCGCGATCCCACGATCGCCACCGCGCGCGCCTCCTCGAGAGGCGCCGAGGTCGTCAGCACCGGCGGCGGGTTGGGGAGCTCGCGGAGCGATCTCGGATAGTCAGGCGCGGTGAAGGCGTAGCGCGTCGTTTCCACGACGGCCCCATCGGCCGCGCCCGGCGATCGGTTGCGCGCTCATTTCCCGGTCGCGGCGTCTTTGTGCTGCGTGACCGCGGCGCGGATCGCGCTGGCCCGCGTCGACGGGCTCGGGTGATGCGTGAGGTACGTCGGCTGGAAGCGGCTGACGTGCACGATCCGCTCGGTCTCGAGCTGCGCGAAGAAGCGCATCAGCCCGAGGGCGCCGTCTTCGGCGCGCCCGGCCTCGAGCGCGCGGATCATCCCTTCGGTGTCGCGCTCCGTCTGGCGGCCCGGGTAGAGGCTCGCGGCGCCCTCGAGCGCCTTGCGTTGCTCCGCCGGCGTCCACTCGTCGTCGCCGCTCTCGTGCGTCGCCGTCGGATGAGGACAGACGAGATCGCCCGATCGGAGGTGCGCGAGCTCGCGGCCGATGACGAACGCGAGCGCCTCGCGAAGGCGCGTCTCCATCGTCGTTCCGCTCTTCTGCGCGCTGTAGAAGCCGGGCGGCGGAGGGAGCAGCCGGCGCCCGGGGATCTGCGATCGCCCGAGGAACGCCGCGTAGTCTTCGATGCTCCGCGATCCGTTCGCCTCGTCGTAGCTCTGCGCGCGCGCCACGACGGAGACGAGGCGGAGCATCGCGTCGGAAAGGACGATGACGTAGTCGCCGTCGTCGTCGCACGCGGCGAGCGCGAGCGGATCGCTCGCGCTCGGCTCGAAGGCGAGATAGAGGCCCGCGAGGCGTCGCTCGTCTTTCTGCACGAGCGTGCCCTGGAGCTTGCGCAGCTCGGCCTGCGCTTTCTGTCGCAGCTCGAGGCCCTCGAGCTCGGGCGTCATCTCGTCGGCGCGCGCGTCGCGCGTGAGGGCCAGCGAGACGAGCGCCGTGCACCAGAGCGCGAGGACGCGGCCCATGATCTTCACCTAGCACCCCTCGGCCGAACGTCCGGCGGAGTTGCGCGGAATCGACCGGCGGACGGCTACTGCCGGACGAACTTGAACGGGATGTTGATCGTCGTGGTCGAGCCGGGCGCAGGGAATTTCCAGGTGCGGACCTGGCTCTCGATGCACTTTCCGACCTGGGGATCGTCGCCCGACGACGAGGTGCTCGTGACGCTGCCGTCGGGACCGACCGTGGCGGTGACGGTCACGTTGACGCTCGACTTCTTGTCGTTGTTGCCGCTGTCCCAGCACGTTCGGCGCACACCCATGCGGCGCGCGGCGACGACGCGCTCGACGCCCGCCTGATCGAGGCCTCCGCCGGCCGAGCCGCCGGGCGTGTTTCCCGGGCCCACCGCGGGCCCGCCGCCCGTGCCGCCGAGCAGACCCGTGACGTCGACGCCGCCCGCCTTGGGCGCCGTCGCCGCCGGGGTCGCGCCCGTCGACTTCGGGCCGGTGGCCACCTTCGCGTGCGACGGCGCCGACGACGTCGGCGCCGTCTCCGTCTCCGTCGCCGAGGGAGCCGGAGGCGGCGCGTCGCCCGTGGTGGGCGCGGGCGTCGCCGTGTTCGTCGGCGGCATGTTGATGACGACGGGCGCGGGCGGAGGCGGCTGCTGCTTGAAGAGGAAGAACGCCGCCATGCCGCCGAAGCCGAGCGAGAGCAGGAGGATCGGCCAGAACCAGAGCGGGACGCCGCGGCGCGGCGGCTCGAGGTACACGGGCGGGACGAGCGACGCCGAGCCCGACGGCGCGAGCGCGGGCGCGGAGGGCGCGGGCGCGGAGGGCGCGGGCGCGGGCGGAACCGCGAACGGATCGCTGATCGCGATCGGCGCGGGCGGCGCGATCGGCTGCGGGGCGGGCGTGAACGTCGGCGCGAGCGCAGCGGCGGCGCCTCCGAGCGGCGCGGTCGCCGGAGCGTCTTCGGCGCGGTCGACGTTCGAGCTCGCGGCCACGCGGAGCGGCACGACGTTGCTGCGCGACGGCTGGAGCGGCCGCGGCGCTTGGATCGGCGGCTCCGATCCCCGGGCAGGTGGCGTCGGGGCCGCCGAAGGCGAAGATCTCTGAGGCGCACGCGGAGGCGCAGAGCCGCGATCGGGCGGCGGAGGCGAGACCAGCGACGGCCGGTTGCCTTGCGCGGCCTCGCGGACGATCGCGGCCAGGTCCGGAATGCTGCGGACCGGGCGCCACTCTTCGAGGCCCTCCTGCCAGCAGAGCGAGTCTTCCGTCACCGCGCCCGCGGCTGCCTTGCGCCGCAGCTCGGAGATGCGGACCGGTCCGACGGGCACGCCGTTGATGGCGACGTACCACTCGTCGGTGACGCTCACGTCGAGCGCCGAGGCCTGGCCGGCGGGGTAGGGCGTGGTCTGCGGCGCGTCTTGCACCGTGCGCTGGAAGGCGCCCGCGAGCGCGCCGCTCGAGGGCGACGGCTGCGTCGACGTCATCGGCGCGCGCGGCTTGGTGGCCGAGAGGCTCGTCGCGAGCGGCGTCTTCGCCGCGCCCGCGCGCGGCGCCTCGGACGGAGCCTTCGGCGGGCCCGAGGCCACGCTCGTCTCGGTCACCGCGGCGCGCACCTCGATCTGGTGCCCGCACTTGCGGCACTTCATGCGGACGGTCTTGCCCGCCACCTTCTCGTCGGCGATCTGGTACTTCGCCTTGCAGTTGTCGCAGAGAAACTTCACCTGGATGTCATCCCTGACGCCTGGGAAGCGTAGCTTCTTTGGTCTTTCTTGTCGTGTCGCTTCAGAGAAGCTTCAAAAGGTGCGACCGGATCGACTCGCGCGTCTCGGCGTCGGGCGCGACGTGAATGCACCTCTCCCACATCTCGACGGCCTTGTTGCGGAAGCCGGCCTTCTCGTAGAGCACCGCGAGGTTCTTCAACGCGGGGAAGTGCTTGGGGTTCAAGTCTGCCGCTCGCTCGAGCTCGCTGATGCCGTCGTAGACGCGCCCCTGCTTTCCGTAGATGAGCGCGAGGTGGTAGCGCAGGCGATACGCGAGCGGATCGACGGAGATGCCCTTGCTCAGGAGCTCGATCGCGAGCTCGATCTTGCCCGCCTTGTAGGCGGCGATGCCGTCTTCCAGGTACTTCGCCGCGCTCCGGTTGATCTGCTCGGGATCGGTCACGGCGGCCGCGCTGGTGCGCTCGAGGAGCCGCGTGACCTTCGCCAAGAGCTCGGCGATGCGGAAGGGCTTCTCGATGTAGTCCTCGATGCCGTAGTTGGCCTTGAGGTCTTCGGCGATCCGCCAGCCGCGGTAGACGGCGCTCATCATCAGGATCGGGATCGCCCCGTACTTCGCGCTGCCCTTGATCCGCCGCGCGATGTCGAAGCCGTGCAGCTCGGGCAGCATCGCGTCGAGCAAGATGAGATCGGGCGCCTCTTCCTTGACGAGGCGGAGCGCCATGAGGCCGCGATCGCATTCGAGGACGTGATGCCCTTTGTCGGTGAGCAAGCGGCGAACGAGCTTGCGGATGTCTTCTTCGTCGTCGACGACGAGGATGCGCTTGCCGCTCCCGCCCGCCTTGGTGGGCCCCATGCCCGCGGCGGCGCGCAGCTCCTCGGAGAGCATCTCGACCTTCGAGACCTCTTCGCCGAGCGCGCCGAAGTCGCTCGTCGAGATGTCGGCCTCGGCGGCGGCCTCGGAGATCTGTTCATCCATCACGACCGGCGGCGCGCCGGGCTGCACGCTGTCTCGCTCGGGCGTGACCTGCGCGGGATCCGGCTGCTCGACGCGGAGCTGCGCCACCGCGCTCGCGGGCGCGTTCCTGCCGATGTAGTGCGTCTCGCCGGCGTCCTTGGCGTCGTAGGCCGCGCGGATGGTGCGCTCGAGCGTCGTCGTGATCGCGACGTAGGGGTAGACCCGCCGGCCGGTCACGAACTCGAGCTCGTCGACGACGCGCTTGTCGCGCGGGTTCGCCATCGCGAGAAAGAGGCGGTCGTCGCGCGCGAGCACCGGCAGGATCCGGCTCGACTCCGCGACCTCGCGCGGGATGAGCTCGAGGTGTTGAACGGGGATCGCGATCTGGTTCAGATCGATCCCGGGGACGCCGAACTGCTCGGAGAGCGCGCGGAGCACGTCGGTCTCCGCCACCGCGCCGCTCGCGGCGAGGCGCGAGGCGAGGGGAACGCCGTCGTGCGCGGCCTTCTGCTTCGCGAGCTGCGTGTCGAGCTCCTCCTGGGAGATGAGCCGGCGCTTCAACAGAATGCGCCCGATCTGCTTCTTGTCCTCCGTCATCGAGCTGGCACGTCTAGCGTATGGGATCTGCCTCGCCGGCGTCGAGTCGAGCGCGCATGCGGGCCTTCGTCTCGGCCCATTTCCCGTCGCGAATCGCGACGCGCGCGGCGGCGGTGAGCTCGCCGTAGAAGTGGAGGTTGTGGACCGAGAGCAGCCGGAGCACCGTCATCTCGCCCGCGAGGTAGAGGTGCCGGAGATAGGCCCGAGAGAAGCCGCCGCGGCAGCACGGGCAGCCGCACTCGGGATCGATCGGCCTTTTGTCGTCGCGCCAGCGCGCCTGCTTGATGACGACGCGCCCGAAGCGCGTGAGCGCTTGTCCGTTCCGCGCGTTCCGCGTCGGCAAGACGCAGTCGAACATGTCGACGCCCGCGTCGATCCCCTCGAGCAGGTCGCGCGGCGTCCCGACCCCCATCAGGTAGCGCGGCCGCTCGGGATCGACGTAGCGCACGACCTCGTGCAGCGTCTCGACCATCTTCTCGATCGGCTCGCCGACGGAGAAGCCGCCGAGCGCCAGGCCGTCGAACCCGGGATCGAGCGCGGCGAGCTCCTCGGCGTGCGCCTTGCGCAGATCGGAGAAACATGCACCCTGCACGATTCCGAAGAGCGCCTGACGCGGAGGCCGCGGGGTCGCGAGCGCGCGCTTTGCCCAGCGCGTCGTTCGACGCACCGCCTCCTCCACGACCGCGCGATCGGAGTCGCCCGGCGGGCAGACGTCGAGCTGCATCTGGATGTCGGCCCCGATGAGGCCCTGGATGCGCACGGCTTCTTCGGGGGAGAGTCGATGCGGGCTCCCGTCGAGGTGCGACCGGAAGGTGAAGCCGTCCTCGTCGAGCTTCACGAGCGACTGCTTCTTCGCGGCGGACGCGTCGCCGTCCTTCGCGCTGCCGAGGGAGAAGGCCTGGAAGCCGCCCGAGTCGGTGAGCATCGCGTGCGGCCAGCGGGTGAAGCCGTGCAGGCCGTCGGCCGAAGCGATGATCTCGGGGCCGGGTCGCAGCCACAGGTGATACGTGTTGCCGAGGACGACGCGCGCGCCCGTCTCTGCGACCTCGTCGGGGGTGAGGCCCTTGACGCTGCCCTGCGTGCCGACGGGCATGAACGTCGGCGTCTCGACGTCGCCGTGCGGCGTCGAGAGGACGCCGGCGCGGGCCTCCCCGTCACGCGCGATCGTCTTGAACGCGAACCCCGTGGTGCGAGGCGCCGTCATCCGTGCGCTCCCGCCGGAGGCGCGCGATCGATTAGCATCGCGTCGCCGTAGGAATAGAAGCGGTACGCCTCGTGGATCGCGGCGCGATACGCCGAGAGCGTCCGCTCTTCGCCTGCGAACGCGCAGACGAGCGCGAGCAGCGTCGACTTCGGCAGGTGGAAGTTCGTGAGGAGGCGGTCGACCACGCCGAAGACATACCCCGGCTGGATGAGCAGGCGGGTGTCTTCGGCGCACGCGCGCACGTGCCCCGGCCTCTCCGGATCGCGCGCCGACTCGAGCGCGCGCACGACCGTCGTGCCGATCGCGAGCACCGGCGCGCCGCGCGATCGCGCGCGGGCGATCGCAGAGACGAGCGCTTCGGGCACCTCGATGGCCTCGGCGTGCATCGGGTGATCGTCGAGATCGTCGACCATCACCGGCTGGAACGTGCCGAGGCCGACGTGGAGCGTGCAGGTCGCGATCTCGCAGCCGCGCTCGCGCAGGCGCTCCATCAGCGCGGCCGTGAGGTGGAGCCCGGCGGTGGGCGCGGCGACGGCGCCCTCGGCGCGCGCGAAGACGGTCTGGTAGCGCGCCTCGTCGTCGGCGCCGGGCTCGCGCTTGATGTACGGGGGGAGCGGCACCTGCCCGGCGGCGCGGATCGCTTCGTCGACGCTCGCGCCGTCGAGCGTCGTGAGCTCGACCTCGAAGAGACCGTCGTCGGCCTTGCCGGTGACCTCGATCGCGAGCGCGCCTTTGACCACGCGGGTTCCCGGTCGGAGCCCCTTCGAGGCCCTCCCGAGCGCGCGCCATCGCTGCGCGCGCGCGTCGCCGTCGATCTTGCGCACGAGGAAGACCTCGCTCTTTCCGCCGCTCCCTGCCTTCGCCCCCAGGATGCGCGCGCGGAGCACCTTGGTGTCGTTGACGACCACGAGCGTTCCCGGCGCGACGTGCTCGGCGAGATCGGCGACCGCGCGATGGACGAGACCGGCGGGCGAGACGACGAGCATGCGCGCCGCCTCGCGCTCCGCGGCGGGCGCCTGCGCGATCCGCTCGGGCGGGAGCTCGTAGTCGAACCGCTCGACGCGCATGGTGGCCCGTCTTTAGCGGAATGCGAGCAAAAGGTCACCGCCGGGCGCGCGCGGTGCCGGTCGGCGTCGGGGTCGAGGACGAGGTCGAGGACTTGAATTCGACCACGCCGGAGACGGGCTCGGCGCTCCACAGTTGGCGCGAGCTCGGAGGCCCCGAGACCTTCGCGCTGATGAAGCTGACCACCTCGGCCACGTCGTAGGGCTTGGGGATGAAGCCGCTCACGCCGCAGTCGGCGCGTTCGAGCTGACGCTCGCTGAGATAGTAGGCGCTCGTCAGGAGGATGCGGACCTCCGGATGGGCCTGTTTGAGCTCTCGCGCCAGCTCGAGCCCGTTGGCACCGGCTTCGGTTCTCGACATCAGGTCGACGACCGCGAGCGCGACGCCCTCGCCGTCCAGCGCCTCGCGCGCTTTGGCCGCGGTCGACGCGAGGACCACCTGGAAGCCGGCCACCCGCAGCGCGCTCGCGAGGACCGAAGCGTCACCACCTCCGGGATCGACGAGGACGACGGTGGGCACGCGCATCGCCCGTGCAAATCGAAGGCCAGGGCCCGGCGAAGGGAAACCGCGGAAGATTGGTACGAGCGTGTTTCAGAACTGCACTCCGATCGTTCAACCCTGCAGGAGGGCGCGAACGGAGGCCCGTCAACTGCGCGAGTCGTAGACGATCCCGAGGCGCGTCATCTTCCGCCACAAGGTCGTGGCCGAGATGCCGAGCAGCTCCGCCGCCTTCTCGCGGCTGCCGTCGCAGTCGCGCAGGGCGCCCTCGATCGCTTGGCGCTCGGCGCCGTCGACGACGTCGGCCAGGATGCGGCCCGATCGCGCGGCGCCGGGCTCGTCGGGCCGCTTGTCGGGCAGGAGGTCGTCTTTCGTCACGACGCCGTTCTGCACGAGCGCCACGGCTTGCTCGATCATGTGCTCGAGCTCCCGGATGTTGCCGGGGAAGTCGTAGTGATTGAGGGCCTCGAGCACGTCTTCGTCGAGGCGCGCGCGCGTGCCCATCTTCTTGTTGTACTTCTCGAGGAAGTACGTGAGCAGATCGGGCAGATCTTCGCGCCGATCGCGCAGCGCGGGGAGCTGGAAGCGCGCGACGTTGAGCCGGTAGTAGAGATCCTGGCGGAAGCGCTTCTCCGCGATCGACGTCAGGAGATCCTGGTTGGTCGCCGCGATGATGCGGACGTTGACCGGGACGGGACGGTTCTCGCCGACGCGCCGGATCTCGCCTTCTTGGATCGCGCGCAGGAGCTTCGCCTGGAACGTGAGCGACGTCTCGGCGATCTCGTCGAAGAAGAAGGTGCCGCCGTCGGCCTCTTCGAAGAGGCCCTTGCGCGCGGCGACGGCGCCGGTGAACGAGCCCTTGGCGTGGCCGAACAGCTCGCTCTCGAGGAGCGTGTCGGTGATCGCGGCGCAGTTGACGGGCACGAACATGCGCTCGCCGCGCTTGCTGTTGGCGTGGATCGCCTTGGCGACGAGCTCCTTGCCCGTGCCGCTCTCTCCGGTGATGAGGACGATCGCGTCGGTCGGCGCGATGCGCACGATGCGCCCGAGCACTTCGCGGACGGAGCGCGACCGCCCGACGATGTTCTCGAACTTGTAGCGATCCTTGAACTCGACCGCGAGGAACGCGACCTCGCCCGCCAGGCGGCGGTTGTCGAGCGCCTTGCCGACCTTCACGAGGAGCTCCTGCTCGGTGAAGGGCTTCTGGATGTAGTCGAACGCGCCGAAGCGCATCGCCTCGACCGCGCTCTCGATCGTGCCGTAGGCGGTCATCACGATGACCTCGGTGAGCGGCTGCGCCGTCTTCACCGCGCGGAGGACGTCGATGCCGTCCTTCGAGCCCATGCGAAGGTCGGTGAGGACGACGTCGTAGGCGCCCGCCCCGCCGCGCTCGGAGCCCTCTTCGCCGTTCTGTGCTTCGTCGACCTCGAAGCCCGCGCCGCGCAGCATCATCGCGAGCGTCGTGCGCATGTTGCGCTGGTCGTCGACGATGAGGAGCTTGGCCATGTCAGCGATCGTTCAGGCCGCCGTTGCGGATCCAGGTCTTCATGCGCGCGACGTCGTCTTCGCTGAAGGCGAAGTCGCGAGGCTGCTGCGGCATGTCGAGGTTCGCTTCGACGGTGCCGTCGGGGAGGCGGACGCGGAGGACCTTGAAGAGGAACGCGCCGTCGGGCGCGGCGACGTCGTCGTCTTGCACCATCGCGCGCTTGTACATGGGGCTCGGGTGGACGTCCTGGCGCATCGATCGCCAGCAGTCGTCGATGTCTGCGCAGACGAACCCGGAGATGCTGACGCCCGGGCGGCCGATCGAGCCGTGGCACGCGCCCGTGCCGGCGCACCCGCCGCGCGCGCGCTTGCCGAAGAAGTCGCGATAGAGACCGCCCCAGCTCGTGGGCGAAGCCTCGGTGAGCGAGGGCTCGTTGATCGGCTGCACGAGCGGATCGGGGAGCCCCGCGTCGAAGCGCGGACCGCCGCCGACCACGTCGCCGCTGGCGCTCGCGCACCCGGGCGCGGCGGCGGCGACGAAGGTCGCCACGATCGCGAGCGCGCCGACCCGAGTCCGCATGGCGACAACCTAGCGCAAGATCCGCGCTTCGCGCGATCGAGAACTCCCGCCGGAGAGAGAGTCTCGAAGCGCGACATCGAAGCTCGAGCTGCCAAAGGCGAGACCCGAGCCGTTCGCCGCAGGCGAATCACGCGGCCGAACGGAAGGTCGGCGGGAGGCTCATCGGCGTCCGCCGATGAGGGGGCGCGAGCCCCGCTAGAATAGAACCCCCATGAGGAGACGCACGGTCTGGGCGCTCGAGAGGTCGTAGCTGATCGCGGGATTGTTCGCTTCGCCGGGGAGATAGTCGAGGCCGCCGAGCGGGAAGAAGACGCCGTACTGGAGGGCCGTGTAGAAGCCGCCCATCTTGTTGGGGTCGTCGTTCAGCGAGCCGTCCTTCGACTGGTAGTAGACCTGGAGGTCGAGCTCGACGCCGAGGTCGCGCTTGTTGCCCGGCGTCTGCACGAACTCGCTCGCGCGGCTCCAGATGATCGCGGCGCCGCCGCCGAACTTCTGGCCGTTGGGGCTCCGCACGAAGTCGTACTCGACGCTGG
Source organism: Labilithrix sp. (assembly GCA_019637175.1). Classification (GTDB taxonomy): domain Bacteria; phylum Myxococcota_A; class Polyangia; order Polyangiales; family Polyangiaceae; genus Labilithrix. Next base: position 77,700 of record JAHBWD010000013.1, read on the forward strand.
GCCGGAAGTAGTACGCGCCCTGCACGCGCGTCATGATGCGACGGAAGAAGATGTAGTCGACGTAGTAAGCCGGGTGGAACCGGAACGTCGAGATGGCGCCTTCGCGCAGGCGCGGCTGAAGGCCGTTGGCGCCCGGCGCGAGGCCCTCGATGTTTTGATCGCCGCTCGCGTAGCCGGCGCCGAACTGCACGCGCAGCTTGTCTTCGACGGCGCGGAGCTCCGTCTGCGTCGCCAAGCCCCACATGGCGATCTTCAGCGGGTTCTCGCTGCTGAAGCCCTGGACCGGCGACTGCTCGAGCGAGCCGAAGATCATCGCGAGCTCGCCCTCGACGCGGAGCTTGTTCCACAAGAGCTGGACCCACGCGTCGGGGATGAACGCCTCGGCGCCGCGACGCTCGAGCCCGTTCGTGTTCGCCGGCGAGCGGTCGCTCGTGATCGGGTTCTCTCCGGCCTTCACGTCGAGGAGCTGCTTGCGATAGACGGTGTAGAAGCCGCCGTTGAAGACGACGTCGCCGCGCGACAGCTTCAGCCGCTGCATCTCCGGGTTCGTGCGCTTCGCCGCGAAGAGCGTCCACTGCCCGACGTTCGCGAGGTTCGCCATGTTCCGCGGCTGGCCGCCGTAGACGTCGTAGGGCGTCGCCGAGGTCGGACCGGTCGACACGAAGTCCCAGGATCCGCCGAAGTACAGATCCATCGACTTGATGCCCGAGACGAACATGATCTTGTCGGCGTTCGTCTGGAAGTCGTCGTCGAGGCGATCGCCCGAGTTCGCGAGCATGCCGAGGCCCCAGTGGAGCGGCATGCGCCCGAAGCGGAGCTGCCCGATCGGCGTGAGGTACTCGGCCCACGCGCGCTGCACGTCGATCGAGTTCCGGTAGCCGTTCACGCCGGCCGTCGGCGGACCTTGCGTGATCGTGAACGCGCCGAGCGGCGCGTAGCCGTTGTAGCCGTTGACGGCCGGGTTGTAGCCGGTCGTGCCGCTGCCGCTCGGCCTGAGCGCGTACGCGTCGGGCGTCGAGCCGAGCACGAGGTTGTCGAGCAGATCGATCTGCGACATGATCCGCAGGTTGTCCGAGATGTGGATCTCGGGGTTGAGGCGCAGGCGCAGGTTCGCGAACGCCTCCGATCGATCTTGGCACTCGGTCGTTCCGTTGTTCCCGCAGAGCGGAACGTTGTAGTTGGTTCCGTTCGATCCCTGGAAGCTGTGGTCGAGCGGCTGCGGCCAGAGGTTCTGTTGATCGCCGGGCGGCGCGGGGCGGCCGAGCGAGAAGTTGTGGTACATCTCGCCGCGCGTACGGAAGTAGCCGTGCAGCTCGATGATGGGCCGCGTGTGCGCCCACCAATCTTCGCTGTACACCTCCGAGGGGCGCTCGCCGATCGTGCCGTCGTTCGTCGGGCGCTCGCGGCCCTGTCTCACGAGCTTCTGCTCGTCTTTGGAGGGATCGACGGGCGGCGTGCCCGTCGGCTGCGCGGCGCTCGGCTCGGCGGGGATGAGCGGCTCGGCGGCTCCTGCCGGCGCCTGCCCGGTGGCAGGGGGAGGCTCGTTCGACTGCGCCGCTGCGGTCCGGGGGAAGATCGCGGCGGCCGCGAAGGCGACGGCGATCAAGCGAGAGCGGCGAAGGACCATGTGGCGGCCCTTCTAACACAAGAGAGGGGGCATGGGGTCAAGGGGGTGGAGGGGGTGGCCGCGCCCCGTCGTCAAATCCGCGATCGCGGCCGGCGGCGCGCGACGACGGCGAGGGTGCCGAGGGCGGCCACGAGGACGGCGCCGCACGACGCCGTTCGCGCGGGGTGGTGGACCGCCCACGTGACCGATCCGAGGACGAGGCCCGGGCGCGGCGGCTCCGTGCCTCCCTCGACGCGCGCGCTCGCGACGCTCGCGTCGCATGTCCGCGATCCTCCACGGTGCACAGGCGCGCGCGAGGTGCACGCGGCGAAGCAGGTGACGAGATCGTGACCGTCGAAGCCGATGAAGGTGCGCGCGATTCCGTGCTCGGTCGCCGTCGCGCCGCCGCCGGGCGCGAGGAGGAGCAGGCCCCCCTTGCCGTCGGGGTGCGCCTCGAGGGGCGCGCCGACCATGCGCTCGCCCGCGGCCGACGTGAGGCCCGTCGTGCGCGCGTCGACGGAGGCCCGCATGTCGTCGACCCAACCGGGGATCGGCGTCGCGGCGCACGCCGCGAGCAGCGTCTCTCCCGCCGGCTCCGAGCGCGTGGCGCGCCACGCGGTGAAACGCGATCCGGAGGCCTGGCTCAGGACGGGCTGCGCCACCTCGCCGGCGACGAACGCCGGCGGCGGCTCCACGGCGAGCGTGAGCATCGCCTCAGCCCACGGGCGGCTCGAGCTCGGCGAGGAAGGCCTCGACCTCCGAGCGCAGCGCCGTCAGCTTCTCGCGGACGCTCGGCTCGGGGTCGTGCGGACCCCAACCCTCCGAGCCGTCGGGCTCGCTCTCGACGGCCATCTCGACGGCCATCTCGACGCCGCTCGCCGGCACCGCGCTCGCTTCGTCGACGTCGCTGCCTTCCGCGGACCCTGCTTCCGCGGTGGGCCCACGCGCGAGGCGCTTCTTCGCGCCTGCGATCGTGAAGCCGTCGCGGTAGAGCAGATCGCGGACGCGAAGGAGGTTCTCCACGTCTCTCCGTGAGTAGACGCGCTGCCCCTTCGCGCTCTTCGTCGGACGGATGCTGCGGAACTCGCGCTCCCAATAGCGGAGCACGTGCGGCTCGACGCCGACGAGCCCGGCGACCTCGCCGATGCGGAAGAACAGCTTCGACGGGAGCTCTCTCGCGACGGCTGAGGGCTCCCCCTGTGACGAGCGGCCGGACATCGAGAGGCCAGCTTACTCCTTCGGCGCCTCGCTTGCAGCGGCCGCGACGGGGTTCGCCACCGGCATCCGCGCGTCGAGACCGCCGCCGGAGCCGAGCGATCCGCCGGTGCTCGCTGCACCGTCGGCACCGCCGCGCGCGTTGGGCGCGGGCGTTCCGCTCTTCTCCTTGGCGTTGAGCGCCTGCTTGAGGATCTGGCTCGCCTTGAACGTGAGCACGCGACGCTCGCTGATCTTGATCGGATCGCCCGTCTGCGGGTTGCGCCCAGGGCGCTGCCGCTTGTCGCGCAACACGAAGTTGCCGAATCCGCTGATCTTGATCTTCTCTCCGCGCCCGAGAGTCTCTTTCATCATCTCGAAGACGAGGTCGACGATGTCCGCCGACTCCTTCTTCGAGAATCCCCCGACCCTCGTGTACAGCGCCTGGACGATCTCAGCCTTGGTCATGATCGTCTCTCACCCCCGGCAAGGTTTCCTTGGTCGCGCTACCCGCGGCAGCGCTCGCAGGTACCGGATAGTAAACGGCTAATGGGGAGCGGGCCAGCGGAAAGTAGGGAGAGGCCGCGCTCCCCGGGTGCGGCGGCCTCTTCCGGAAGTAGCTGATAACTCAAGAGAATCAGGCCGCGAGCTCCTCGCGAGGCCCGCCTGCCTGAGCGGGCGCCGGGGGCGGCACGCTGTCGAGCGCGTCGCCAGCAGGCGCGAGGCGCGCGGCGCGGCGGCGCGCGAGCTGCTCGCTCGCGACGAGTGAAGCGACGTAGCCGTAGCCGATCATGAAGAGCATCGCGAAGGGCGTCGCGAACCAGTGACCCGTCTCGAGCGACGCGACGACGCTCGCGAACGAGACGAGGCAGAGCGCGACCTCGACCGTCGGCAGATCCGCGCGCGCGCGGTAGCGGTGGCTGTGATTGGCGCCGTGCTTCGGCGTGCGGACGAACTCGCCCGCCATCGAGCGCAGGCCTTCGAAGACCGCCTTCGTGAGGTGAGGTGCGAGCCCCGCGCCGAGCGCGAGCAGCGCCGGCAGCGTCTTGACCGCGTGGAGTCGCGAGCGACCCTGCGCGGCTTCGGCCATCGCGTAGAAGGCGAGCAGCGATCCCGTCGTGCCGATGCAGAGCGGCAGATCGACGAGGAGCATCGTGCCGGTGTTGGTCGCCGGCATGAGGAGCAGCGCGGGGAGGAGCAGCACCGAGAGCACCACCATGAGCGGGTAGGCGAAGTGCGGCGTCATGTGGAAGAAGGCTTCCATCCGCTGCCCGAGCGAGAGCTCCGACGTCATGACGCGCTTCATCAGCTTGCGCGCCGTCTGCACGGTGCCCTTCGCCCAGCGGAACTGCTGCGCGCGGAACGCGCTCACGTCTTCGGGCAGCTCCGCGGGCGTCACCACGTTCTCGCGGTAGACGAAGCGCCAGCCCGCCATCTGCGCGCGGTACGACAGATCGAGATCCTCGGTGAGCGTGTCGTGCTGCCAGCCGCCGCTCTGCTGGATGGCGTCGCGGCGCCACATGCCGCCCGTGCCGGAGAAGTTGAAGAGCCAGCCGGCGGCCGCGCGCGCGCGGTTCTCGACGAGGTGGTGGCCGTCGAGCATCAGGGCCTGCACGCGCGTGAGCCACGACATCTCGCGGTTCATGTGGCCCCAGCGCGCCTGGACCATGCCGACCTTCTCGTTCTCCGCGCCCATGAAGTGAGGAGCGAGGTCGCGGAGGAACTGATCGCCAGGGACGAAGTCGGCGTCGAAGATGGCGACGAGCTCGCCCTTCGCGACCTTCAGGCCCGCGTCGAGGGCGCCCGCCTTGTAGCCGGTGCGGTCGACGCGATGGAGGTAGACGATGTCGAGATCGCCCTCCCAGTCGGCGCGCACGCCCTCGCGCATCGCGGGAGGGTTGTCGCGGAGCTCCTCGACCTTCGCGCGCGCCATCTGGCGGCTCTCGTCGGTCGAGTCGTCGAGCACCTGGATCTCGAGCTTGCTGCGCGGGTACGTCATCTTCGACGTGTGCTCGAGCAGGCGGGAGACGACGGTCGCCTCGTTGTAGAGCGGCAGCTGGATCGTCACGTGCGGCAGCGACGCGGGATCGGCGTCGAGCGCGACCGGCGGCGCTCCGTCGCGCAGGGCGCGGAGCTTCTTCGCATGGCGGAGGCACGTGATGACGAGGTGCGACCGGTGAAGCCCGTACATCGCGAGCAGCAGGAGCACGGCGAAGTACGCGAAACACAAGGCAACTTGCATGGCGCTGAGCTAAGCACCGCGCCTGAGCTGCTTTGTCATCAACTTGTAATTCCTTGTACCTCGTTGTCCCGAAAGGGCGCCGATGTGCGCAGGGACGGGCGAAGTCAGCGACTTGCGGCCGCAGGGCCGGGCGAGGCGCCGGGCTTCGAGCCGAAGTCGAGGCTGTAGTAGCCGCCGAGGCCGATGAAGAAGACGGCGTGGACGGAGCGCCCCGTGGGGCTGAGATCGCGCTCGTCGGTGCGCGCGTTCTCCACGACCGTCCTCGAGCTGAACGAGCCGACGCTGATGTTGATCTTCGGCACGAGGCGCACGGGACCGGCGGGGATCGACACGCCGACGCCGAAGAGGAACTCGAGGCCCCTGACGGTGGTTTCGCGCGTGTACGTGGAGGCCCTGAGGCTCTGCGAAGCGGCGCGCGATCCGATGCCGAGGTCGCCGATGAACGAGACCTTGTCGACGTTCGGGATGATGCCGAGCGTCGCCCCGAAGTACGTGGTCTGCGCCGACGTGTCGAACGTGAGGCGCGGCAGACCCGGGATCTCGCTCGGCGTACCGAGCGACGCGTACTCGACGGTGCCGCCGAGGAGCATCATCTTCGCGAGCCGGAAGTAGAGATCGAAGCCGGCGCCGCCGCCGGTCGTGGCGTAGTCGCCCATGGGCGCGTTCGTCTCGACGTCGCCGGCCGGAATGAAGACGCCGGCGCGCGCGCCGATGAGCATGCCCGCCGACGTCGGCTCGTCTTTCTTCGGCTCGCGCGGGCGGACGTCGGGATACGGCTGCGGATTCGGGCCGGTCTGATACGCCGGAGGCGGCGGCGCGACGACGACCGGCGCGGGCGCGACACCTGCGCGCGGCTCGAGCACGAGCTCGACGCTCTTGTTCTCTTTCTCCGGCAGCGGCACGTCGACGTGACGCGCCGTCGCGTAGCCGTTCGCGACCGCGGTGAAGCGATACGTCCCCGGGTTGAGCGGGCGTCCGATGCCGAGCAGCTCCGTCGGCATGCTCACGCCGTTGATCGTCACCTGGAGGTTCTGGAGCTTCGTGTGCTCCGGCTTCGTCGTCACGCGCAGCGTCGGGATGCGCGCGCGGAGCGCCGGCAGCTCGGCTTGGCCTTGCTGCTGCGCCTGGACGAAGACGTCGGGCGATCCCGGCGGGAGCTGCTTGCGCGCGAGCAGCTCGTAGGTCTCCGAGGCCTCGACGAGGCGCCCGGTGAGCGCCTGGCACTCGGCGATGTGGAGCAAGTGGGTCGGCGCGTCGAAGAGCTTCTGCGCCGACTCGAAGCGCTGGAGCGCGTCGCCGTATTTTCCCGCTTCCTGGAGGGTGACTCCCTCTTGATAGGCGGCGCGCGCGGCGCTCTTGCGCTCCGTCTCCGAAATCTGCGCGCCCGCGCTCTTCGCGAGCGTCATCACGACGAACGCGACACACACCAAGACAAGACGCTGGATCATGGCTCGCTCCAAAGCTGAGCCAGGATAACGCAGTCGCGCTCGCTCAGTATCCCGGGTCTTTGGTGTTCGGTTTCGCGGGCGTCTTTGCGGGCGCCGGCGGCGGCGAGACCGGCGGCGGCGCGGGCTGCACGGCGGGCGGGAGCGGCACGGGCTGCGGACCGGGCGGCGCGGCGAGGGGCTTGGTCGGCGCGGCGGGCTTGGCCGGAGGCGCCTTCGCAGGCGTGCCCTTCGCCGGGGCGACGGCGACCGGGGGCGGCGTGGCCGGCGCGCTCGACGGCGGCGTGAGCGGCGGCGTAGCAGGCGGATCATGGGCCGCGCTCGTCGCGACGCTCTCGTCCGGCGGCGGATCGACCGGCGCGCTTTCGACGGGCGGCGGCGGCGTCGGCGTGATGCCGACGCTGTGCGAGCTCGCCGAGTCGTGCTTCTTCATCGCGACCGCGATGCCCGTTCCGATCCCCGCGACCGCGAGACCGAGGAACGCGGCGCCGACGATCCACTTCCAGCGCGACGGCGCCGGGACACCGGCGATCGACTCCGACGTGAACGGCGCCGCGGTCATCGCGGCGGGCTGCGGGTTGTAGCTCGGGTTTCCGTAGCCCGCGGATCCGGGCGCGCCGACCGGCGTCGCCGCGCGGCCTGCGTTCGCCGAGGACGCGACGGTGTCGAGCCCGGAGAACGGCGACCCGCTGGCCACCTGGCTCGGCGAAGGCCCGCGCCCGCCGATACCTGCAGCATACACGAGATGCTCGGCGAGCTCGCTCACCGTGGCGAAGCGACGATCGGGCTCGCGCTCGAGCGCGCGCAAGAACCACGTGTCGAACGCGGGCGGGAGCCCGGGCACGGCGTGCGAAGGAACGGGAACGGGCGCGGTGCAGATCTTGACGAGCAGATCGCCGACCGACTCGCCGTCGAACGGGAGCTTGCCCGTGAGGCATTTGTACGCGATGACGCCGAGCGACCAGCAGTCGGTGCGGTGATCGACGCTCTTCAGGCCGCGCGCCTGCTCGGGCGACATGTAGAACGGCGTGCCGAGGACCGCGCCCGTCTTCGTGCTCGACGTGATGCCGGAGGGACCGTTGCCCGCGCCCGAGATCTTCGCGATGCCGAAGTCGAGGACCTTCGCCGTCTCGTCCTCGTCGTCGGGCGTCTTCACGAGGAAGATGTTCTCGGGCTTGAGATCGCGGTGCACGATGCCGCGCTCGTGCGCGCGCTGGAGGCCGCGGCAGACCTGCTGGAGCATCCGCGCCGTCTCTTGCAGCGAGAGCGTGCCCTGACGCTCGATGCGCTTGTCGAGCGGCTCGCCCTGGAGAAGCTCCATGACGATGTACGGCTTGCCGTCGTCGGTGACGCCGTGATCGTAGATCTGGATCGCGTGCTTCGACTGGATGGTCGCGGCGGCCTTCGCCTCACGGATGAAGCGGCTGCGCGCCTCCTGGCTGTCGGCGTACTCGGACTCGATGAACTTGATCGCCGAGGGCGTGCCGAGCGACGCGTGCCGCGCCTCCCACACCGATCCCATGCCGCCCCGCCCGATGAGCCGCACCAGCTGGTACTTGCCGTCGATCAGCCCTGTCGACGGAGGGGGTTCGGACTGGCTCATGAGGGGCGCGGGACCTTGCGAGAAGAGACTAAGAGCTTTGACGCATCGAGGCGCCGAACGGTTCAAGGGTAACGCGGCGCAGCCAGAAAGGGAAACCGCGGCCATGGCGCTTTGTTCCTCCTCCTTCTTTTCCGACGCGGGGCGCTCCGCGCCCACGCTAGGGTGTCGCCGTGCACGCCGCAGCCCTCCCGCCGCCGGGCAGTGAAGACGTCCTTTATCTGGTAGATCTCTCGGGTTACGTGTTCCGCGCGTACCACGCGCTGCCGCCCCTCTCGAACCAGAAGGGCGAGCCGACGCACGCGGTGCTCGGCACGACCAACATGATCCAGAAGGTCGTCAACGAGCGACGGCCCGCGATGCTCGCCGTCGCGATGGACTGCCGCGGACCGAGCTTCCGCAAGGAGCTCGACAGCCGCTACAAAGCGACGCGCCAGGCCGCCCCGGCGGATCTCTCGCAGCAGCTCACGCGGATGGAGGAGATCGTCCGCGCGTACAACATCCCGATTTACCAACAGAATGAGATCGAGGCCGACGATCTCATCGCCGCGGTGGTCGAGCGCGCCACGAAAGACGGCGTCAGGGTCGTCATCGTCAGCGCCGACAAAGACCTGATGCAGCTCATCCATGACGGCGACGATCGCGTCCTCATGTGGGACTCGATGCGGGACCGCACGTACGGCGCCGCCGAGGTCGACACGAAGTTCGGCGTGCCTCCGAGCAAGGTGCGCGATCTGCTCGCTCTCACCGGTGACACCTCCGACAACATCCCGGGCGTGCCGAGCGTCGGGCCGAAGACGGCGGCGGATCTGCTCCGCGAGCACGGCACCCTCGAGAACGTCTACGCGAACCTCGCGTCGATCAAGCGCGCGAAGCTGAAGGAGAACCTCGCGAAGCACGAGACCGACGCGCGCATCTCGCAGGTGCTCGTGACCCTCAAGCGCGAACTGCCGATCGCGTGGAACCGCGAGCACCTGCGGTATGGCGGCGCGAACCTCGACGCGCTGAAGAAGCTCTTCCTCGAGCTCGAGTTCACGCGCCTGCTCGATCAGATCAACGCCGCGCAGGCGCGGATCGACGCCGGCCAGCGCACCGCCGTGGGAGAGAAGGGAGCAGGCCGCGCCGTGGCGATGGTGAGCGCGGCGGCGCGCGCGTCGTCGGCGCCCGCGCCGGCGATGAAGCGCACCTACCGGCACGTGGTGACGCTCGCGGAGCTCGAAGCGGTGACCTCCGCCGCGAAGGCGACGAAGGCGATCGCGATCCACGTCACGGCGACGAGCCCCGACGCGATGCGCGCGCAGATCCTCGGGCTGTCGCTCTCGACGGCGCCGGGCGAAGGCGTCTACGTCCCGCTCGAGCATCGCTACCTCGGCGCGCCCAAGCAGCTCGCGTGGGCGGAGGTGAAGGGCGCGCTCGCGCCCGTCCTGGCCGACGCGTCGATCCGCAAGGTCGGCTACGACCTGAAGCGGGCCGAGAACATCCTCTACCGCCACGGGCTCACGATCGCGGGGACGATCTCCGATCCGATGCTCGCGGCGTACCTGCTCGATCCGGAGGCGCCGAACGATCTCAAGGATCTCGTCCGCCGCGAGATCGGCTCGGAGCTGCCGATCTTCGACGAGGGATCGGGGCGCAAGGCCGATCGCATCGCGTTCGACCAGCTCGACGTCGAGCGCGCCGCCGGCTACGCGGCGCCGCAGGCCGAGCTCGCCTTCGCGCTCTCCGAGCGGCTCGATCCGCGCGTCGTCCAGGACGGCATGGGGAAGCTCTACGAAGAGGTCGAGCTGCCGCTCTCGCGCGTCCTCGCGTCGATGGAGCGCAAGGGCGTCCTCGTCGACGTGAGCAAGCTCGCGACGATCGCGGCGCGCGTCGAGACCGAGTGTCACGCGCTCGAGGCGAAGGCGCAGGAGGTCGCGGGTCGAAAGTTCGCGATCCGCTCGCGCGATCAGCTCGAGGCGATCCTCTTCGACGAGCTGAAGCTGCCCGTCGTGAAGCGCACGCTCAAGGGAGGCCGCTCGACCGACGCCGCCGTCCTCGAGGAGCTCGCCGACAAGCACGCCCTGCCCAACGTGATCCTCGAGTTCCGCGAGCTCGACAAGCTGAAGGGCACGTACCTCGACGCGCTCCCGCGCGCCGTGAACCCGGAGACGGGGCGCATCCACACGCGCTTCGAGCAGGCGGTCGCCGCGACGGGCCGGCTCTCGTCGACCGATCCGAACCTCCAGAACATTCCGATCCGCACCGACGTCGGGCGCCTCGTGCGCTCCGCGTTCGTCGCCCCCGAGGGCCACCGGATCGTCAGCGCCGACTACTCGCAGATCGAGCTGCGCGTGCTCGCCCACCTCGCGAAAGACGAGCAGCTCGCGCTCGCGTTCCGCGAGAACCTCGACGTCCACACGCACACCGCCGCGCTCGTCTTCGACGTCCTGCGCGAAGAGGTCACGCCCGAGATGCGCCGTCGCGCCAAGGCGATCAACTTCGGGCTCATCTACGGCATGGGCGAGACGCGCCTCGCGCGCGAGCAAGGCATCACGCGCCAGGAGGCCGCGCAGTTCATCGAAGCCTACTTCCAGCGCTTCGTCGGCGTGCGCAACTTCATGACGCACTCGATCGAAGGCGCGCGTACCGGCGAGGCCGTGCGCACGATCCTCGGTCGGCGCCGCTTCCTGCCCAACCTGCACTCGACGAACCGCGGGCTCCGCGCCGAGGCCGAGCGCGTCGCGAAGAACACGCCCATCCAAGGCGCCGCGGCCGACATCCTCAAGCTCGCGATGGTCTCGCTCGGCGAGGGCGACGTCGTGCCCGGCGCGCGCATGGTCCTCACCGTCCACGACGAGCTCGTCTTCGAGGTCCCCGAGGGCCGTGTCGCCGAAGCGGAGAAGCGGATCAAGGAAGCGATGGAGGGCGCGTTCAGGCTCGACGTGCCGCTCGTGGTCGACGTCGGCCACGGCGCCCACTGGGGCGAAGCGCACTGATCGCTAGTGGAGGACGCCTTCGCCGACCTCGAGGCGCGCCTCGTTGCGGCGCAGCGCGATGACCTCGCCCGGCGCGCACGCGTTCGCGAGCTGCGTCGAGGCGGTGGTGACGATCCACTGCACGTTCGGCAGCGCGCGCCGCAGGAGCGGCAAGATCGACCGCAGCATGCTCGGATCCTGCTGGCTCTCGATGTCGTCGATCGCGACGACGCCTTCGCGCTCGCGCGGATCGTTCGGATAGGCGGCGAAGAGCGCGCGCATCGTGAGCGCGCCGAACGCGACGAGGTGGCGCGCCGCGCGCGGCAGCGCGTCGAGCGAGGCGACGCGTCCGCGTCGGTCTCTCGCCTCGGGCTCGAGCGAGGTGGGGCTCACCCCGACGTACGAGAAGCCGAACGGCTCGAGCATCACGTCGACGACCTCGCGGAGCTGCGCGTCGAAGCGTGTAAGGTGCACATACTCCATCCGGTCGGCCGCGAGCGCGCGCGCGATGCCGGCGTAGGCGAGCACCTGCTTCGTCTCGCGCGTGAGATCGGCGCGCGTCGGATCGTCGAACGAAGTCGCCTGCCGCACGTCGTAGCGGAGGATCGATCGCTCGGGCACCGAGAGGCTGCTCGCCGCGCGCGAGAACCAGCGCGCGCCGGAGAAGCCGACGAACACGAAGCCGCCCTCGCTCTGCGCGCGTCGATCGAAGAGCGCCTGCTCGCGGCGTCGCGCGGCGGCGGCCTCGGCCGACTCGCCCTCGAGCACGAGCATCGGGCTCGCGACGACGAGCGGGTGCGGGCGCTCGGGATCGTCTTCCCCGAGGCTCCACTCGGTCACGATCGCCGGCGGCGCGTCGTGGCCCGGCGCGCGCGGCATCGGGACGGGCGGGACGGCGTGGCCCGGCCGCGTGACCGCGAGCGAGGCGAGGAGCGTCGTCTTGCCGATTCCGTCGGCGCCGAACAGGACCGTGAGCGGGCGCGGCGCCTCCGCCTCGAGCGGCTCGTCTTCCGATGCGGGCTGCGCCGCGGCCTTCGTGGGCTCCGTCAGACGCAGCGTCGTGTCTTCGAAAGGACCGACGTTTCGTAGGCGCACGCTCGCGAGGCGCATCGCGATGGACGCTAGCGGACGCGCCGCGTGCCGTCGACCCGCCGGCGCGCGCGAACGGCCGCGATCGCAACGGCGAGCCCGACGAGCGCGCTCGCGCTCCGGCCGTTCGTGTGCGTCGCGCCGGAGATCGCGCAGCCGCCCGCGCTCGCGGTCGACTCTTCGCTGGGCATCGGGCTCGCGGCCTTCGATCGCGCACGCGCTTGCCCGGCCTCGGCGTCGCCCGGCTCGAGCGTGGGCTCCGACTTGGCGAGCTCGAACGCCTGCTCGAAGAGATCTTCGAAGCCCGCGGTGGTCGTGTAGATGTGGCCGAAGTCTTCGTCGCACTTGCCGCCGCGCGACACGACGCCGATGACCGCGCCGGTCGCCTCGCTGATCGCGGGCCCGCCGGAGTCGCCCTGGCAGATCGACTTGCCGACCTCGAACTCGTGCGGGCCGAGCGGCGTCTTGCTGGCGGAGACCGCCTTGCCTTGCGCGAGGACGGGGACGCCGTCCTTGCGGAAGCGCGTGCCGATCGGGACGCTCTTGTCGTTCTGCCCGTAGCCGACCGAGCGGATCTTCTCGCCGGCGCGCGCGGGCGAGTGGATGCGGAGCGGGAGCGTCGGGACGTCGTCGAGGTTTCGATCGAGGACGACGAGCGCGATGTCCGAGTCGCAGAGGTACTTGCCGGAGGGCGCGACGATCGCCCTCGCCTTCGAGATCGGCGCCTTCGCGAAGCTCGGCGTCGCGCCGAGGTACACGCCGACGGCCGCCGGATCCTGCGTGGCCTTGACGTGCTCGCCGTTGGCCGACTGCCCGTTCTCGTCGCACGAGATCGACGTCGTGAGGTTCTGCGTGACGCAGTGGCGCGCCGTGAGCACGACGTTCGGCGCGACGAGCGCGCCGGAGCAGAGCTCGAAGGTGCCGCCCGTGCCGACGCGCAGCGCGACGACGCCGGGGAGCGACTCCTGATCGTCGTCCTTGGAGCCGCCGAAGATGGTGGGCTCGGAGGTGCCGACGACGACGTTCGCCTCGACGGGCTCGGCGGCCTCGGCTGCGCAGCCGGCGCTGGCCGACCCGATCATGAGGAGGAAGAGGCTCGCCAGTGGGGTGTGGGTGATCCAGCTCTTTTTGCCCACCGTGTGCGCTCGATCGACCGAATTCGAGGACTTGGGGTGGAGCGGGAGCGCAGACATCGGTGATGTCCGGTCGTGCTTTCACTATGTGTGCCGTTCTCCTACAGCTCAGGCGTACGCTTACCTCATCCACGGAAGAGGTGGCAGGCCGGCGTGCCACCGGGCCCCTGATCTCGCTGTCATACCGAGGCACTAGGTGTTGTCGGGTGGACACTCGCATACGCCCGGGCTAGTGTCGGCGACCAGGGTTTCCCGCACTTTGGCGCTTGGGCTCGGATTTGCTTGAAGCCCCACGCTCCGGAGCCGTCAACCGACCGTGAGCGCTAGCTGATGTCCAACTCCGACGCCGTGGCAACCGCGCTCCGCGCCGCCGACGCCTCCGTCGAGGCCTCTTCGCCGGTCCCGACGACCTCGGGCGTGGTGAGCGTGTCGGGCGGCCTCGTCCGCGAGCTGAGCCGTGGCCTCACGTTCACCGACGGCCAGCTCGGCCTCCTCTTGAGCGCGGGCCTGTTCGTCATCGGCGCCTGGCCCCTCGCGCTGACGGAGGTGCCTCCGTATCAAGACCTGCCGAACCACCTCGCGGCCGTCACCGTCATCGGCAACGCCGATCGTTATCCCGAGCTCGTCTTCAACGGGTTCTTCAAGACGAACGCGGCGCTCTTCGCGTGGCTCTACTTCGTCGGCAAGGTCACGGGCCTCTCGCTCGCCTCGCGGCTCTTCTCGCTGACGGTGCTCGCGGCCAACGCCTTCGTGCTCCCGCGCTTCGTGCTGGCGCTGACGGGCAGCCGCAAGCGCATGGTCGTCGCGAGCCTGTTCTGCTGGCCGCTCGTCCACAACTGGTTCGTGTCGATGGGGATGCTCGACTTCGCGCTCGCCGTCCCGCTCTCGCTGGGGCTGCTCCTCACGATCGACGCGCATCGCAAGAAGGCGAGCTGGCGCACGGCGCTGCTCGTGTCGGTGCTCGGCGCCGCGACCTGGTACGCGCACGTCTTCCCGCTGCTCGTCGTGCACATGCTCGTCTTCATCGAGGCGGTGCGGCAGCCGTCGTGGCGCGCGCGCATCGGCGCGCTTCGCGCGATGGCGATCCCGCTCTTGCCCGTGACGGCGCTCGTGACGATGGCGCTCTTCGAGCACTTCCGCGATCACGTCGGTCCGATGACCGCGTTCGTGCACCACAAGAAGCTCGCGCCGCCGTGGGAGCTCCTCTACAACCTGTGGGCCGAGTACTTCTGGGGCTTCACGAAGCTCTCGATCACGAGCATCGTGCCCTGCTTCGTCCTCGTGTACCTCGCGTTCAAGCAGCGCCGCGAGGCCCCGGCGTTCTTCTCGCCGATCGCGCTCGTCGCGCTCGTCGTCCTCTACTGCTTCACGCCGTACAAGATCACGAACTGGTACCACGTCAACTCGCGCCTCATCCCGTTCATCTGGCTGGCGCTCATCCTCCGCGTACCCGATCAGCTGCCGCGGCGTCTCGTCGCCGTGCTCGGCGTCTCCGCCGTGCTCTACAGCGCGGGCATGGGCGCCGACTTCGCGCGCCTCGAGCGCGATCGCGAGCGCTTCACCGCCGGCGTCTCGTCGGTGCCCGAGGGCGCGCAGCTCCTGCCGCTCATCTTCAAGCAGAAGGGCACGAGCGAGAACACGCGCAGCATCCTGCACGCGTGGGGCTTCTACGTGACCGCGAAGCACACGAGCGCGCCGCTGCTCTTCGCGCACTCGCGATCGTTTCCCGTGATGTATCGCACGCCGCCGCCGGTGCGCTTCAACCAGCTCCTCCTCGAGAACTTCGCGACCTCGATGAAGTCGGTGCAGACCTTCTGCGAGTCGCTCCCGCCGATGTCGGTCGCCGACTGCCAGACGGAGTATCGCGCGCGCTGGGCCGAGTTCTGGGCCGAGGCGACGCCGCGCTACGATCACTTGCTGCTCTGGGAGCCGACGCCCGACGCGCTCGCGCTCGTCCCGCCGAGCTACAGCGTCGCGTTTCGCCAGAGCGGCCTCGTCGTGATGGCGCGCGAAGGCGCCGCCCACACGCCCACCGCCGCGCGTTACTGAAGGCGCACGCGGAGATCGATCCGCCGGCCGATCGCGAGGGCGAAGAACGCCGCGCCTTCGCCCGCGGCGAAGCTGCCGCCGATCGCGAAGACGTCGCCGTGGAGGCCGTCGTGGACCGTGTCGGTGCTCACCGTGGCGGTGAGCCGGAGCTTCGTCGTCTTGCCCCGCGCGACGAACGGGCGCCCCTTGATGAGCGTGAGCGTTCGCCGCACGCCGGCGGCGAGCGCCGCGCTCGGCGAGCCTGTCATCTGCGTGTCCGTGATGTGGCCGCTCTCGTCGATCGTGAGCGTCACGATCGCCTCGCCCGCCGGACCGATGGGCGCCGTGCGCCACGCCGGATCGCCGCTCGCCGCCTGGGGAAAGCCGCGCGTGAAGGCGGTCGCGAGATCGGCCGCCGATCGGTCGCCGACGGCGCCGTACGTTTGGCTCGTCCCCGTCGATCCCGGCGCACCGTCGGGACCCGGAGGCGCGTGCCCCGCCGAAGGACGACCTTGATGCGAAGGGCGCGCGCCGGCCCTCGCGCGCGCAGGCGGCGAGGGCCGCGCGGGCGCGTCGGGATCGTCGACCGCGGCGGGCGCCGCGAGCGTGTCGGGCGACGGAGAAGCGTTCGCGAGCGGCGTCGCCGCCGTCTCGGGCGCCGGCACCTCGAAGGTCTCGCCGGCGATCTGCGGCGGTGGATCGAGCGGTTCGTCGCTCGCGGCGCGGGCCGGCACGAAGAAGAGGAGCGCCGCGGCGGCGTGCGCGCCGAGCGAAATCCCGAGGGTGACGGCGAGGCCCGAGCGCACGAACGACAGTGTGCCCCAGCCCGGCGAAAGTTCCGCCGTCGAACGATCGAATCCTGACGCTCCCGCGCGGGACGCGCTCACTGTGAGCACAACCTCCGACAATCGCACCGGGTTTCGGATCGACGCCTGGGATCTGCTCGCGCCCGAGCCCGCGCGCTACACTGGACCGGTGTCGGAAGCGGATCGTCGAGCGCGCGCGAGGGCCCGTCAGGTGCGCGGCGTGACCGTCGAGCGGATTGAGTCGCTCGATACCCCAGTCGCGTTCCATGAAGATGAGTCGGTGGACGAGCGACTGACCGCCATGACCCAGCTCTGCCGCGCAGCTTGGTTGGCCACCGGACGACCGCTGCCACCGTCGGGCCGGGCGCAGCGCGCGTCGCTCCCGGGTGAGGTCTACATTCCTGACCATGTCGCGTCTTGAGCTCCCCGACGACTTCCGGGATCTTCTCGTCGCGCTCGCGGACGCCCGAGCCGACTTCGTGCTGATCGGCGGCTGGGCGATGGCCGTCCACGGACGACCGCGGGCGACCGAAGATCTCGACGTGCTGGTGCGTGCCACTCCGGCCAATTCGGCCAAGGTCTTTTCGGCGCTCGCCGCCTTCGGCGCCCCGCTCGGACCTCACGGCGTCGACCCGAACACCTTCGGCTCCGAAGGGCCCGCCTACCGCATCGGCGTGAAACCCCTTCGCATCGAAGTGCTCACCAAGATCAGCGGAGTCTCCTTCGACGAGGCTGCAAGCGAGCCCGTTCACGCGGACATCGACGGTCGTCTCGTCCCCGTGATGGGCCGCCAAGCCTTGCTTCGGAACAAGCGGGCGGCGGGGCGCCACAAAGACCTCGATGATGCCGAGTGGCTCGAACTCCACGCTCGCACCCCCACGTCCAGGTGACGGGCGGGGTACCCGATATGGGCAACTCGTGAAGAGGACCTCGACCT
This sequence comes from Labilithrix sp., assembly GCA_019637175.1. Classification (GTDB taxonomy): domain Bacteria; phylum Myxococcota_A; class Polyangia; order Polyangiales; family Polyangiaceae; genus Labilithrix. Next base: position 94,734 of record JAHBWD010000013.1, read on the forward strand.
CTTCGGCGCCCGTGCCCCAGACCGGTCGAAGTTCCCGAGCCCTAGGCGTAACTCATCGTTGCGTCACGCATAGCCTTGCGCGCCGGCCTTTCGTGTGCGAATGAGCGTGCCAGATGTCGAGGGTCTCGGGCGTCACGATTCCGCTCTTCTCGCTCCGGACGCGGGGCGACTGGGGCATCGGGCAGATCTCGGATCTGCCGGCCTGCGCCGCGTGGGTGCTCGCGGCGGGGCAGCGCCTCTTGCAGGTGCTGCCCACGCACGAGCTCTCGGCGGGAGAGACGAGCCCGTACGGCGCGCTCTCCGCCTTCGCGCTCGATCCGATCTACACGACGATCGACCGCGTCCCCGATCTCGATCCCGCCGCGATCGCGGAGGCGCTCGGCGACGCCGGCCGCGCCGATCTCGATCGCGTCCGGCGCGCGCCGCGCGTCGACTATCGAACCGTGCGCGCGCTCAAGCAGAAGGCGCTCCGCGCGGCGTTCGACCGGTTTCGCGCGCGCGAGCTCTCCGCCTCGAGCGCACGGGCGCGCGCGTTCTTCGCGTTCGTCGATCGCGAAGGCGCCTGGCTCCGCGATCACGCGCTCTACGCCGCGCTCCGCGCGTCGCACGCCGACCACGGATGGACGACCTGGCCCGAGGCCGAGCGCGATCGCGCGCCGGCCGTCGTCGCGCTCGCGCGCGATCCGCGCGACGACGGCGCGCTCGGCACGCGCGTCCTCGAGCAGATGTACCTCCAGTGGATCGCCCACGAAGAGTGGCAGGCCGCGCGCGCCGAGCTCCGCGCGCTCGGCGTCGCGCTCATGGGCGACATGCCCTTCATCGTCGGGAGCGAGAGCGCCGACGTCTGGGCGCACCGCGAGCAGTTTCTCACCGACGTGTCGCTCGGCGCGCCGCCCGACGGCTTCTCCGCCGACGGTCAGAGCTGGGGCCTCCCGGCCTACGACTGGGCGGCGATGGACCGAGACGACCTCGCGTGGATCCGCACGCGCGCCAAGCACGCCGCGGCGCTCTTCGATCGCTTCCGGATCGATCACCTCGTCGGCTTCTTCCGGCAGTGGATCACCAAGGCGCCCGCCAAGGGCACGTTCATTCCTCCGACGGAAGAAGAGCAAGAGGCGCGCGGCGAGAAGGTGCTGCGCGCGATGCTCGAGGCCGCCGGGCCGGGCGCGGTGATCGGCGAAGATCTCGGCGTCATCCCTCCTTTCGTCCGCGAGACGATGTCGCGCCTCGGCCTGCCCGGATACAAAGTGCTGCCGTGGGAGAAGGACGAGCACTTCATGTCGAAAGATCCGCGCGGCTTCCCCGAGCTGTCGGTCGCGACGTGGAGCACCCACGACACCGCGCCGATCACGAGCTGGTGGGATCAGCTCGAGGGATGGGAGCGCGAGCGCCTCGCGGGCCTCGACGCGATCCCGCTCGATCTTCCGCCGGCGGAGCGCGAGCTCGCGCTCTTGAAGCTCCTCTTCTCGGCGAAGTCGGAGCTCACGCTCGTCCTCGTCAACGAGCTGATCGGCGACGGCGAGCGCATCAACACGCCGGGTACGGTCAACGATCGCAACTGGACGTGGCGCCTCCCGCGCCCGATCGAAGATCTGAAGGCCGATCCCGATCTCGCCGCGCGCTTCGCGAAGATCCGCGCGCTCGCGAGCCAATCCGGGCGCGTGTAGAAGCTGATATAACGCGCCGATGGCGCACAAGGTCAGGCCCGGCAGCCACGCGCCGCTCGGCGCGACGTTCGACGGCGAGGGCGTGAACTTCGCGGTGTTCTCGGAGAACGCCACAGGCATGGACCTGTGCCTGTTCGACGCGCGCGGCGCCGAGACGCGCCTTCGCCTCCGCGAGCGGAGCGCGCACGTGTGGCACGGCTACGTCCCCGGGCTCGGGCCCGGTCAGCGCTACGGCTTTCGCGCGCACGGGCTCTACGAACCCGAGAGCGGACAGCGCTTCAACGCGAACAAGCTCCTCGTCGATCCGTACGCGCGCGCGGTCGAGGGGAAGATCGACTACGCCGAGCCCGTCTTCGGCTACGCGGGCTCGCCGCGGCGCGGGCTCGCCGGCACGCGCGATCTGCCGGACGATCGCAAGGCCGACGAGCGCGACAGCGCGCGCGGCGTGCCGAAGAGCGTCGTCGTCGACGATCGCTTCGACTGGGAGGGCGATCGCCTCCCGCGCGTGCCGTGGGCCGACACGGTGCTCTACGAGGCGCACGTCAAAGGGATCAGCGCGGCACACCCCGACGTCCCGACCGCGATCCGCGGGACGTACCTCGGGCTCGCGCACCCGAGCGTCATCGACCACCTGAAGCGGCTCGGCGTCACCACGATCGAGCTCTTGCCGATCCACGAGGCGATGGACGAGTGGAGCGTCGCCGCGCGCGGGATGAAGAACTACTGGGGCTACTCGACGCTCGCGTTCTTCGCGCCCGATCAGCGCTTCGCCTCGACGCCAGGCGCGCAGGTGACCGAGCTCAAGACGATGGTGAAGGCGCTGCATCGCGCCGGGATCGAGGTCGTCCTCGACGTCGTCTACAACCACACCGGCGAGGGCGATCACCTCGGCCCGACGGTCGGCCTGCGCGGCCTCGACAACCCGGCGTACTACCGCCTGAGCCCCGGCCGTCGCGCCGTGTACGAAGACTACACGGGCTGCGGCAACAGCCTGAACATGCTCCACCCGCAGACGCTGAAGCTCGTCATGGACAGCCTGCGCTATTGGGTCACCGAGGTGCACGTCGACGGCTTCCGCTTCGATCTCGCGTCGACGCTCGCGCGCGAGTCGGGCGCGGTCGACAAGATGAGCGCCTTCTTCGACATCATCCATCAAGACCCTGTGCTCTCGAACGTGAAGCTCATCGCCGAGCCCTGGGATCTCGGCGACGGCGGCTACCAGGTCGGAAACTTCCCCGTGTTGTGGACCGAGTGGAACGGTCGCTACCGCGACGCCGTGCGCCGCTTCTGGATCGGCGAGGCGTCGACGATCGGCGAGATGGGCTACCGCCTCACCGGCTCGAGCGATCTCTACGAAGACGACGGGCGCCACCCGCACGCGAGCATCAACTTCGTCACCGCGCACGACGGCTTCACGCTGCGCGATCTCGTCAGCTACACGAAGAAGCGCAACGAAGCGAACGGCGAGGAGAACAGAGACGGCTGGGACGACAACGCCTCGTGGAACTGCGGCGCCGAGGGCGAGACGCGCGACGAGGCGATCCGCGCGCTGCGCCGACGGCAACAGCGCAACTTCATCGTCACGCTCGCGCTCTCGCAGGGCGTGCCGATGCTCGCGAGCGGCGACGAGATGGGCAAGACCCAGCGCGGCAACAACAACCCGTTCGTGCAAGACAACGAGATCTCGTGGCTCGCTTGGGAGCTCGACGCCGATCAGCGCGAGCTCCTCGACTTTTGCCGCGAGGTGTTCGCGTTCCGCAAGCGGCACCCCGTGTTCCGCCGTCCGAGCTTCTTGAAGGGCGAGCACGTCGGCAACAGCGAGCTCAAGGACATCGCCTGGTTCCACCCCGAGGGCCGCGAGATGACGGTCGCCGACTGGCAGAGGCCCTCGCGCGCGTCGATCGGCCTGCTGCTCGCGGGCGACGCGCTCGATTGGTCGGACGACAAAGGCGACGCCGTGATCGACGACTCGTTCCTCGTGCTCCTGAACGGCTCGCGCGAAGACGTCACGTTCGCGCTCCCGGGTCGCGAGTGGGGGAGCCGATGGGCGATGCGGATCGACACCCGCGTGCCCGCGATGACGTACGACGGCGAGCACGAGGCGGGCGCCAGGGTGAAGCTGGCGCAGAACAGCGTGATGGTCATGAAGCGGGTGCTCCCCGGTCGCGGCTCGTGGCGCCCGTCGCGCGCGGCGATCCCAGTCGCGGGCTGACGGCTCACATGCGATGAACGAGCGCGATGGCCGCCACCAGCATCGCGAGCGCAGAGAGCACGATCGCGAGGCCGACGGCGACGAACGGCGCGTTCTTCTGCAAGGAGGCGACGATGCTCATCGTGTCTCTTCGAACTCCGCGTCGACGACGTTCTCGTCCTTCTTTCCGTCGGTGGGCGGCGGCGGGGCCCCGGCTTCCGCGCCCGGTGCGCCCGGTCCGCCCGCCTGCTGGTAGAGCGCCTGCGCGATGCGGTGCGACTCGTGCTCGAGGCGCTCGAGCGCGCCGCGCACGAGCCCGTCGTCCTGCTTCTCGACGGCCTGCCGGCCCTCGGCGATGAGACCCTCGAGGTTCGACCTGTCGGCCTCCGAGAGCTTCTCGCGGTTCTCGCGCAGCGTCTTTTCGAGCGCGTAACAGAGGTTGTCGAGGTTGTTGCGGCGCTCGATCTGCGCGCGCTTCTCCTTGTCGTCGCGCTCGTGCTCCGACGCCTCCTTCACCATGCGCTGGATGTCTTGCTCGTTCAGGCCCGAGTGCGCGGTGATGGTGACCTTCTGATCTTTCCCCGTCGCCATGTCTTTGGCGTGCACGCTGAGGATGCCGTTGGCGTCGATGTCGAACGCGACCTCGATCTTCGGCGTGCCTCGCGGCGCCGGCATGATGCCGTCGAGGCTGAACCTCCCGAGCGTGCGGTTCTCGCGCGCCTCGGCGCGCTCGCCCTGGAGCACGTGCACCTCGACCTGCGGCTGGTTGTCGGCGGCGGTGGAGAAGATCTCCTTCTTCTGCGTGGGGATCGTCGTGTTGCGCGGGATCATCGTGGTCATCACGCCGCCGAGCGTCTCGATACCGAGCGAGAGCGGCGTGACGTCGAGGAGCACGATGTCGGAGGCCTCGCCGGAGAGCACGCCCGCCTGCACCGCGGCGCCGACGGCGACGACCTCGTCGGGGTTGACGCCCTGGTGGGGATCTTTGCCGAAGAGCTCGGTCACGCGCTTCTTCACCAACGGAATGCGCGTCGAGCCGCCCACGAGGACGACCTCGGCGATCTCCTTCGGCGTCCTCTTCGCGTCCTCGAGCGCCTTCTCGACGGGCTTCATCGTGCGCGCGACGAGCGGCTCGATCATCTGTTCGAGCTTCGAGCGGCTGAGCCTCATCTCGAGGTGCGCCGGACCGCCGGGGCCGACGGTGATGAACGGCAGGCTGATCGAGGTCTCCTGGAGGCTCGACAGCTCGATCTTCGCGCGCTCGGCCGCCTCTCGAAGGCGCTGGAGCGCCATCTTGTCTTTCGAGAGATCGAGGCCCGATGTCTTCTTGAACTCGGCGACCATCCAGTCGATGACGAGGTTGTCGATGTCGTCGCCGCCGAGGTGCGTGTCGCCGTTGGTCGAGATGACCTGCACGACGTTGTCGCCGACCTCGAGGATCGAGATGTCGAACGTGCCGCCGCCGAAGTCGTAGACGGCGATGATCTCGTCCTTCTTCTTGTCGAGGCCGTACGCCAGCGCGGCGGCGGTGGGCTCGTTGATGATGCGCTTGACGTCGAGGCCGGCGATGCGGCCGGCGTCCTTGGTCGCCTGGCGCTGCGAGTCGTTGAAGTACGCGGGCACGGTGATCACCGCTTCGGTGACGGGAGCGCCGAGGTAGTCTTCCGCTGCCTTCTTCAGCTTCTGGAGGACCTTCGCGCTCACCTCCGGCGGCGTCACGGTCTTGCCGCGGATCTCGAAGGCGGTGTCGCCGTTGGGCGCGCGCACGATCGCGAACGGCGTTCGCTTCAGCTCGTCTTGCACCTCGTCGTAGCGGCGGCCCATGAAGCGCTTGGCGCTGAAGACGGTGTTCTCGGGGTTGGTGACGGCCTGGCGCTTGGCGATCTGGCCGACCAGGACCTCGCCCTTGTCGTCCCACGCGGCGACGCTCGGGGTGATGCGCGATCCCTCCTCGTTGACGAGGACCTTGGGCTCGCGCCCCTCCATGATCGCGACGACGCTGTTCGTCGTGCCGAGGTCGATGCCGATCATTTTTCCTCGAGCCATCTGTCGCCTCGCTTCCTCATTTCGAAACATTCCGAAACCGTGGAGTGGGGAGACGCGTCACGTCGAGGCACGTTCCCCCGTCGTCAACCGTGGTGGCGCTCGACCTGTTCTGCGAGCGACGGCGTACCGTGCCTTCGCTCGGCGAAAGACTGATATTCGATGCTCGGCTCGCGCACCGTGAGCACGGGGCAAGGGGCGTTGCGGATGACGCCTTCGGCCACGCTTCCGAGCATGGTGCGCATCCGCCCGATGCGCCCGTGCGTCCCCATCACGATGAGGTCGAACGCGCCTTCGCTCGCGCTCTCGACGATCGTGCGGAGCGGATCGCCGGAGGTGGTTCGCCGCGACAGATGATCGCCGAGCTGCGCTTCGGCGCGAGCGACGGCGTCTTCCATTCGGCGGCTGATCTCGGCGCGGACGCTCGGCGAGATCGGCGTCGAAGAGCCGACCACGAACTCGTCCGGTCCGTCGACGTGAAGGACCTCGACGGTCGCGCCCGCGTCTTCGGCCAGCGCGACCGCGTGCGCGAGCGCGGCGAGCGACGGAGCGGAGCCGTCGACCGGGACGAGTATGGTGTGAAGAGCTGCCATCGGGCGATTCGGCGTGCAATCGGCGTACCCCTTGCCGACGTCCACGCGCGGACGGATGGGCCACTCCGCGCCAGGCGCACGCGCGATGCATGCTCGGGGAGCGTGACGGCCTCTGCCTCGATGGGCTTCGTCTTGGGGGCCGGCGCGGCGTCGCTCGTCGCGACCGCCCTCTTCGCGCGCAGCGTCCTCGCGCGGTGTGACGAGGGCGCGGCCTCCACCTCGTCGATGGACGCGATCGCAGGGGCGATCCGCGAGGGAGCTCACGCGTTCCTCCGGCGCCAGTACCGAACCGTCGCGTTCATCGCGACGCTCGTGCTCGTCCTCCTCTTCGTCGTGTACGACGATCGCAAGGGGCCCGAGGCCGCGTGGAAGACGGCGATCGCGTTCGTGACCGGCGCTGTGTGCTCGGCGGGCGCCGGCTTCTGGGGGATGTTCGTCTCCCTCCGCGCGAACGTGCGCGTCGCCGGCGCGGCGCGCGCGGGCGTGTCGCGCGCGCTCGATCTCGCGCTCCGCGGCGGCGCCGCCGCGGGCCTGCCGGTCATCGCCGCGTCGCTCATCGGCGTGAGCGCGCTCTTCCTCGCGTTCGGCGGCGCGAGCGCGCCGCGCGAAGTGCCCTACGAGATCGTCGGCTTCGCGTTCGGCGCCAGCTTCGTCGCGCTCTTCGCGCAGCTCGGCGGCGGCATCTACACGAAGGCGGCCGACATCGGCGCGGATCTGGTGGGCAAGGTCGAGGCCGGGATCCCGGAGGACGATCCTCGAAACCCGGCGGTCATCGCCGATCTCGTCGGCGACAACGTGGGCGACTGCGCCGGCCGCGGCGCCGACATCTTCGAGTCCGCGGCCGCGGAGAACATCGGCGCGATGATCCTCGGTATCGCGCTCTTCCCCGTGTTCGGGATCGACGGCGTCGTCTTCCCCCTCGTCGTCGCCGCGTTCGGCCTCCTCGCCGCCGTGCCCGCGCTGCTCGTCGCGCGCATGAAGGACGAAGGCGAGGATCCCATGCGGGCGCTCACGCGCGGTCAGATCGTCGCCTCGGTGCTCGCGTGCGCCGGCCTCTACGTCGCCGTGCGCGTCTTGCTCGGCGGGAGCGGCTGGCTCTTCTGCGCAGGCGTCATCGGCCTCGCGACGAGCTTCGTCCTCGCCGCGGCGACGCGCTACTACACCGGCGTGCGCCACCGGCCGGTGCGCACGATCGCCGCCAGCTCGATCGCGGGGCCGACGGCGAACGTCGTGAGCGGCCTCGCGCTCGCGCTCGAGTCGACCGCGGTGCCGGTGCTCACGATCTCTGCGGCGCTCCTCGGCGCGTACGTCTGCGGGGTGAATGGCCTGCCCGGCGTCGCCGGCGCGGGCATCTACGGGACGGCGGTGGCCACGACGGGCATGCTCTCGACCGTCGCGTACATCCTCTCGCTCGACATGTTCGGGCCGATCACCGACAACGCGGGCGGCATCGTCGAGATGTCCGAGGAGCGCGACGACGCGGAGGCGCGCGCGCGCACCGATCGGCTCGACGCCGTCGGCAACGTCACGAAGGCGACGACGAAGGGCTACGCCATCGGCTCCGCGGCGCTCGCCGCGTTCCTCTTGTTCTCCGCGTACCTGCACGAGGTCAGCGTGCTCGCGCACGAGCGCGTAGGCGTGGTGGATCTCGGTAAGCTGCCCGTCTTCCTCGCCGCGCTCTTGGGCGCGAGCGTCGTGTTCGTCTTCAGCGGCCTCGCGATCCGCGCGGTCGTCCGCGACGCGCAGGCGGTGATCGAAGAGGTGCGGCGACAGCTCCGCGACGATCCCGGCATCCTCGCGCGGACGTCACGACCCGACTACGCGCGCTGCGTCGACATCGTCACCGCGGGCGCGCTCGAGGGGATGATCGTCCCTGGTCTCCTCGGCGCCGCCGCGCCGGTCGCCGTGGGCCTCTTCTTCGGGGCGACGGCCCGGGGCGATCGCTTCCTCGCGGCCGAGGCCGTCGCCGCGGCGCTCATGGCCGCGACGATCGCCGGCGTCCTGCTCGCGTCGTTCATGAACACGGGCGGCGCCGCGTGGGACAACGCGAAGAAGCTCATCGAGACGGGCGAGCTGGGGGGCAAGGGCGGGAGCGCCCACAAGGCATCGGTGGTCGGCGACGGCGTGGGCGATCCCCTCAAAGACACCGCCGGACCGTCGATCCACGTGCTCATCAAGCTGCTCGGCACGGTCGCCCTCGTGACCGCGCCGCTCTACGTTCACCCGTGAGAGATCAGTTTGCCTGGGTGAGGACGGTCACGTCCCCGTCGTCGGCGCGGCCGGAGGGGACGACGCTCGAGAGCGGCGCGAGCGCGCTCGGCAGCTTGGCGAACGAGACGTCGACGTCGTCACCGGACGTGGGCGCGAACTGACCGCCGACGTCCTGGCGGATGTTGCCGCTCGTGCCGCCCCAGACCGATCCGTGACCGAGCTTCGGACAGGTCGCCGCGCGGCATGCCGTGGTCGCGAGCTTGTAGGTCGTCTTGAGGAGGCCTTCTTCCATCGACGTCGTGGTCGAGAGGACCTTCGCGCGCGCGTGCCCCGGCGCGAGCTCGCTCGCGCGCGCGTCGCGCGAGATCCCGCCGCTCTTGCCGTCGCTCGAGACGCTCGGGAAGAGGCCGTACGTCGCGACCGCAGCCGCGGCCACGAACGCGAAGCGCGCGCGTCGGTCGCTTCGCCCGCGGAGCACGAGGAAGAGGAGGAAGCCGAGCGTCGCGAACATCGCGACGTGCGAGGCGGCGAGCGACGGCTTCTTGGGCGCGACGCTGGCGTTGCCGCAGCCGTTTCCGCCCGCCTCGAGCCTCGTGCTGTAGAGCTCCGCGAGGCCCTGGATGTCGTCGTCCGCGGGCGCGCGCATCGTCGCGTCGTTCGGCGCGGAGTAGCGGTACATGAGCGCGTCGCGTCGACCCATCTCGTCGTTCATCCCGAGCGAGTGACCGAGCTCGTGGGCGATGACGTGATGGAGGTCGTAGACGTTGTTCGCCTCCACGACCTGGTCGGTGTGCGAAATGCCGTCGGTCGCCGCCGAGGGCCGTGTGCCGACGACGTTCTCCTGGGGCGCCGCGTGAGGATGGTGGCCTTCCTCGGTGAGGACGGCGAACTTGTAGGAGCCGTTGAAGATGATGTCGGCGTCGAGGATCCGCCCGGTGGCGTTGTCGTACGTGAGGACGGTGATGGCGAGGGCGCGGCCGGCGGGGGCCCAGCCGTTCGCCATGTAGAAGATGCCGTTCTTCTGGTCGAACCCCGGCTTCTTCGGCGAATCCTGATCTTGGGGACGGACGTGGAGATCGGGGGCGCCGACGGTGCCGCCCCAGTCGCCCATCGCCTGAACGGTCGCGGCGGCGCCCGTGGCGACGTTGCCGTCGAGCGACGGGTCGAGCGTGTAGGCGACGGTGGGCGTCTCCCAGTGCACCAGCTCGCCCCGCGAGGTCCGCTTCACGACGTAGGCGCCGGCGTCGTTCGAGCCGACGAGGCCCAGCATCATCGAGGCGCCGACGGCCCCGGCCACCGATCCACGAGCCACCGCGCGAAGCGCGCGGCTCGCATTTCGATCGAGGGCACGAAGCAGGGCCACGTAACCTTTCTACGCGGTCTCGATAGCGTCTTTTCTTTAATTGCAATCGAACATGAAAATGAGTGTCAGGCTGTAACGGCTCGTCGTGGCGCGCACCACTCGCGCTCCGTCTACCCGCGGCTTCCGCAGGAGCGCGCCGTGTGTAGTCGCAAAGACGTCTCAATGGGCGGTCTGAAGCCGCGCGATCAGCCTGAAAAATAGGGCTTTCATGCGCACACCTACACAGGCGCGCTCATGACGCGATCAGGCGCGCGTGCACGGCCGTGTCGGGTCCGCGCGAGACACGCACCTCTATCCGCCTACCTCCGAATCGCTCGCGAGGTCGCGCGAGGTCGATCGCTGATTGGGAATCAGTCCTTCTGCGAGACCGGCCCGCCGCCGCCGAGCTTGTAGCGTTCGAGCTTGCGATAGAGCGTCGTGCGATCGAAGCCGAGGACCTTCGCCGCCTGCGTCTTGTTCTGGCCGACCGCCTCCATCACGCGCTGGATGTAGCGCCGCTCGACTTCTTCCATCGTGACGAGGTCGGTCGGATCCTCGGTGGCGACGACGACGAACGACGCCTTGTAGTCGCGCACCTTCGGCGGGAGATCTTCGACGGTGAGCTCGTCGAACCGCGCGAGCGCGAGGGCGCGCTCGACGCAGTTCTGGAGCTCGCGCACGTTGCCCGGCCACGCGTACGCGAGGAGGCGCTCGCCGACGGCGCTGGAGAAGCCCTTCACCTTCTTGCCCATCGGGGCCGCGTGCCGGTTGATGAACTCCTGGGCGAGCGCGAGCACGTCGCCGCCGCGAGCGCGCAGCGGCGGGAGCGCGAGGTGCACGACGTTGATGCGGTAGTAGAGATCTTCGCGGAAGCGCCCGCCCTCGACGAGCGACTCGAGGTCGCGATTGGTGGCCGCGACGAGGCGCGCGTCGAACGTCGTCTCGGTCGTTCCCCCGACGGGCCGCACCGCGCGCTCCTCGAGCGCGCGCAGCAGCTTGGCCTGCATGCCGGGCGGCATCTCGCCGATCTCGTCGAGGAACAGCGTGCCGCCGCTCGCCTCGACGAAGAGACCCTTCTTCGCCGTCTTGGCGTCGGTGAACGCGCCGCGCACGTGGCCGAAGAGCTCGCTCTCGAGGAGCGTCTCGGGCATCGCGGCGCAGTTGATGGCGACGAACGGTCCGTCTTTGCGCTTGCTCCGCTTGTGGAGGTCGCGCGCGACGAGCTCCTTGCCGGTGCCGCTCTCGCCGGTGATGAGCACGGTCGCGTCGGTCTCGGCGACACGTGCGATCGTCTCGTGGACCTTCTTCATCGCCTGGCTGTCGCCGACGAACTCGGGGCTGGGCTTGGCGCCCGCGACCTCGGCGCGCAGGCGCTTGACCTCTTCGCGGAGGCGACGGTTCTGGATCGCACGCTCGACCGCGACGACGAGCTGGTCGATCTCGAACGGCTTGGTGATGAAGTCGTACGCGCCGGCGCGGAGCACCGCGGTCGCGGTCTCGAGCGACCCGAACGCGGTGATCACGATCACGGGGACGTCGTGGCGGTTCTTCGCGATCCGCTCGGTCAGCTCGACGCCGTTCATCCCCTTCATGTTGATGTCGGTCACCACGACGTCGAAGTCTTCCCGCTCGAGCAGCTCCCACGCGGCGTCAGCGCTGTGCTTCTGGGTCGCTTGGTAGTTGCGCCGCGTCAGCGCTTGTTCGATCACGGTCGCCATCTCCGGCTCGTCGTCGACCACGAGGATGCGGTGGCCGGTCTCGGCGCGGGAGGTCGTGGGGGAGGCGGGGGCAGGGGGCGAAGCCATGAGGCGATCTTACACCGGTAGATAGAGGGTGAACGTGCTCCCTTTTCCGAGCTCGCTCGTCGCGTTCAGCCAGCCGCCGTGATCCTCGAGGATGCCGTGCGTGACGCTGAGGCCGAGGCCGGTCCCCTCGCCGACGGCTTTGGTGGTGAAGAAGGGCTCGAAGATGCGCTCGAGATTCTCGGCGGAGATCCCTTCGCCTTCGTCGCGCACCTCGAGGACGGCGCAGGGGCGCGGCTTCGCGTCCCCCACCGGGGGCGCCGCGTCTTCGCGGCGCGCCGTGAGCGTGACCGTGCCGCCGTTGGGCATCGCGTGGACGGCGTTGATGACCAGGTTCGTGACGGCCTGCTCGATCTGCGCGACGTCGATCGTCGCCGCCACGGGGCTCTCTTTTCGATCGACGACGAGGTTGACGCCGCGCTTGCGCGCCAGCGCCGCGAGCAGGCTCGTGGTGTGCTCGGCGAGATCGCAGAGCTCGGCGTCCACACGCTTGGGCGTGCGGCGCCGCGCGAAGTCGAGCAGTTGCCGCACGATCTTCGTGACCCTGTCGGTCTGCGTCGCGATGATCTGGGCGCTCGCGGCAGCGTCTTCCGGAGGGACCTCGCCCGTCGCGATCATCTTCGCCCGCATCGCGACCACGGCGAGCGGCGTTCCGAGCTCGTGCGCGATGCCCGAGGCGAGCGTGCCCACGGTGCGGAGTCGGTCGGCGTGACGGAGCTGCTCGAGCGCAGCGACGCGCTTTTCGGCCTCCTCCGCCGCGCGCGTACGCGCGTCGCTGAGCTGATCGAACATCGCGTTCAGCTCCTGCGCGAGCGCCGCGACCTCGTCGGAGCCTTGGATGCGGATGCGCTCGGTGAGATCGCCCGCGGCGATCCGGCGCGCGCGCTCGCCGACCTGCTGAAGCGGGCGCGACACGAAGAGCGACGTGAGCGCGACGCCGAGGAACGTCGCGAAGGCGGCGACCACGGTCGACGTGAGGAGCTGCTCGCGGACCTCCGTCCAGAAGATGCGTGACTCGGAGATGAGCGGGCGCGACAACTCGAGCGCGGCGGCGCGCTTGCCCTCGCGAAGCAAGGGCACGTACGCGTAGACGAGGCGCGTGCCGTCGGTCTTGATGCCGATCCAGGTTCGCTGCTCGCCGCGACGGAGCGACGGCAGGACGCTGAGCCCGGCGCGCGCGCCCATCGAATCGCTGCTCTCGGCGTCGAGCCAGACCCATCGCGCTTCGACCGACTCGTCGCGATCGTGGTACTCGACGAGCTCGAGCGCGCGCGCTTCGCCGTCTCGCTCCCAGACCGCCATCACGGAGGTCGAGAGGGTGCGGCCGAGAGACGCGAGATCCTCGGCCACGGTCTCCTCGGTGCGCTGGGCCTCTCGCGTCGCAGCGACCGACGAGTAGACGAGGACGCTCATCACGCCGCACGCGAGGAACGCGAGCGCGAATTTCGTCGCCACTTTCATGGGGATACCGTACCGCACGCGGCGGTCTCGGGTCGCCGCGGCGGCGTGGCGAAAGTGAGGACCGGTGCGGCGTCGTGACGATTTGCCCCACGCGACTGCGGCAGAGGTGCAAACGGCCCCACGAACGCTGGGCTCCAGGTGGCGGAATGAGGGGCCTTTTGCGGCTTTCGGTCCGTGGCACGCCCGCTGCTCAAAGGGCCGCAGCCTCCACGCACTGGGACCGACTCAGGCCTGAGGGGAAAGGACATATTCAGCGTGAACAACGTCGCCAGCGCGATGCCTTCGGCTCGATTCAGCGCGGTTCTTCTCGAGGGCGAGAAGGGACTCGGTTTGGAGAGCACGCTCCGCGAACAGAGCTGCTCGGTACGTCGCGTGAACACGCGCGCCGCCGCGCAGGAGGCGCTCGAGAACGTCGATGTCGTCGTGATCTCGGCGGCCGGCTTCGCCGACGACGAGATCCTCGAGCTCGTCGGGCGCGCCGCGCTCGGATCGGGCGTGCTCGTCCAGACGGAGAACACGGATCTCGCCGTCAAGGCCGCGCGTCTCGGCGCGAGCACGGTCGTCGGCGGGACGATCGAGCTCGCCGCATCGCAGATCGGCCAGCTGCTCTCCGTCGTGGAGCTGAAGCGCCGCGTCGCTCGCCAGAGCAGCGCGCCCGTCTCGGTCACCGCGCCGAACAGCGGCGTGGTCCAGCGCCGTTCGACGCCGCTCCCGAAGGAAGCGACGCCCGACGCGCTCGACGCGCTCATCGAAGCGGCCGAGGCGCTCGTCCCGATGCACCGCTTCCAGCGCGTGTACGTCGACTACGCGCTCCGTCGCTTCGGCGGAAACAAGGTCCACACGGCGGCGGCCCTCGGCATCGATCGCCGCACCATCCAGCGTTGGGCCCGCGCCCGCGCCGAAGCGGTCAGCCCGCCCGCGCACACGACCAACAGCGCGTCGTCCTGACCGCGAGAAGAGAAGTTGGGAACGAGAGGCGCGGAGGCGCTGAGAGATCTCACAAAAGATCTTCAGCGACTCCGCGTCTCTCTTTCAAACTCTTCAAAAGAGCGCGCGCGGCTTCGACGAAGCGGGGATGAGGCGCGGGCGCTGCTGCTTGTAGCGCGTGATGGCGCCGCGCTCGGCGGACGTCTTGGCGCGCGCGGCGGCGAGGAGCTTCGAGGAGCGGATCGCGTGCGCGTCGACGAGAGGCTGCGCGACGACCTCGGGGGCCGCGATGTGGAAGTGGCCGCCGCCGCTGCCCGTGCGGATCACGATGAAGCCGCCATACGCGAGCGGCTTCTGAACCTCGGCGCGCAGGAGCACCCAGGTGCGGCCGCCGGCAACGCGCGCCGAGCCGTCGACCGGACGAAGATCGTACGCCTCGCCGTCGGGTGACTCTTCGGTGATCGTCGCGGTGATGCCTTTGTCGTCGTTGGTCACGTCGGCGGGGGCGCCGGCGACTTCGCTCTTCGAGATCCAGACCTGCGCGCGGAACGGACCCGCGCCGCCCTGGAAGCTCGCGAGGAGCATCACGGGCGACGACGTCTTGTTCGTCGCGCCCGTCGGCTTCACCAGCGCGACGTTGCCGCCGAAGCCCGCGGGCGATCGGCTGTCGAACGTCGTCTCGAGCTCGACCTGTTCGAACGTCTCGTCGTAGAACGCGAGGAACGAGCCGTAGCCCGCCTCACGCCCCGCGAGCGCGAAGCCGGGATCGGCGAGGAGGTTCGTCGGCGCCGTCGGGAGGGCGTTGCCCTCGACGAGCTTTCGCGGCGCGGGCGCGGGCGCGGGCTCCGCGCTCGGGAGCGGCGCCGGATCCTGCCTCGGCGGAGCGAGCTCCTCGCCGCAGGCGGCGGTGAGGAGGGAGAGAGCGAGGGCTGCGATCAGGGAGAGCTTCATCGCGTTTCTTCCTTCACGGATTCGAGAGCCAGAGGACGGCGGCCTGGACGATGGTGTCGACGCCGTCGAGCGCGTCGGAGAGCTTCTGCGCGACGACGACGTCGGGCTCGACGCCGTGGCCGCTCTCCCAGCGAACGTTCGGGGCGCTCGCGAGGGTCGGGGCGAAGCGCGCGTCTTGGATCTGGAGGCTGCCGCCGGACCAGCCGGTCCACAGGCCCGGCAGCGAGCTCACCGCGCCGAAGGCGCCGCTCGTCGGATGCGGCGCGAAGATCTTCACGCCGGTGCGACCTTTGAGGAGCTTCGGCATGAAGTCGTTGGCCGAGACGTCGTACGTGTTGAGCCACGCGATGCGCGTCGTCGCGCCGGGCGGGCTCGCCTTCGACGCGAAGAAGCCGTTCGCGTTGCCCTGGAAGCAGCTCCACATGTCGGCGCTGTTGCCGGTGCAGCGGCCGAGGCGCGAGAAGAGCCAAGGCGGATCGGTGAGGTCGTACGTTCCGCGTCCGACGGAGAACACGCCCATGGGCTCGCTCGTGCCGCGGAGGAGGTGAAAGAGGTGCTCGACGGTGTGGTAGTAGCCGCCGTGCCCCATGCGCGCGTCCATGAGGACCTTCTCGGGCGCGCCCGTGAAGACCGCGGTCATCGACGCCTGCCACTTCCTGTCTCCGACGAAGCCGTCGAACTGGACGCGCTTCTCGCCGCCTTCGCCCTCCGACGTCCACACGGGATCTTCGCCCCAGCCTTGCTGCGTGCCGACCGTGGCGGCGTTGAGGAAGCGCTGCGTGCAGCCGAACGAACGCGTCACGTTCGCCGGACCCTGGCCCGTCACCACCTTGAAGGCCGTGCTCGCGACGTCGATCGTGATCGTCTCGCGCGTCTCCGGGCTGCAGTCGGCCGACGACGGGCAGCGGAGGAGCGTGACGGAGCTCGCGCGCGTCGTGATGAGCGACGAGAGATCGTTGGCGCTCGGCCCCCAGTCGGACGCAGGATCGTTGGGGAGCGTCGTCGCGACCTGCGGCCACACCTCGTCGACCCACTGCTTGGGATCGCGGCCGTCGATCGCGAAGAGCACGTCGCCGCGCTTGAGCGCGACGCCGGTCGCCGGCTTGTCTGCGGCGCGGAAGACCGCGTAGCCGAGGCCGCCGCCGAGGAGATCCTTGTCGACGACGCCGAAGCAGGCGCCGAGCACGCTGGAGCTGCCGCGGGTGATCTGCGGCGCGAAGTTCGACGCGTTGGCGGGTGAGCCGAACGACGTGTGGTTGTCGCGGAGCAGGTTGACGAGGCGGTTCAAGCCGCCGAAGAACTGCCGCGAAGAGACGGCGTTCTCGGCGAGCGGCCGGGCGGCGGGCTTGAGGATCGTCTCGCCGTTGTGCGCCGCGTTGCGATCGCCCATGAGGCGCGTCGAGAAGGTGACCCAGCGCTCGGCGATCTCGCGGCGATGCTCGACCGACGGCAACACGCCCCAGGTCACGCTCGAGGCGACGCAGCGGCCGAACATGCAGTCGGCCTCGGGGCCGCAGACCGCCGCGACCGTCTGCGCGTTGCACGCGAGCGGCGCGGTGGGCTTGCCGTCGACCTTGCGGATCTCGAGCGCGTCGACGAGGAACGTCTGCGCGGCGCTCGCGTAGTACGACGGCAGGACGAGGATGCCTCGCACGGGGGCGCCCCAGACGTTGCCGTCGAGCGGTCCGGTCGAGAACTCGGCCCAGCCGTCGGTCGTCTCGCGGCCGGTGCGCACGGCGCGGACGCTGGCGAAGTTGTCGAGCACGGCGGCGAACGGGTCTTCGCCGTGATCGTAGAGGACGGAGAGCTGAGGTCCGGTGCCGTCGGCGCGAGCCCAGAGCGTGACCTCGAAGCGGCCGTCGTGCACCTCGGCGAAGAGCGCCGGATCGACGATCGCGAGGCCCGCGCCGTCCTTGCCGAGGCGGAGCGCGTGCGCGCCTTCGATCGCGTCGTCGCCGCCCTCCGTGAAGAGCGACGCGACGTCGGCCGCGCTCGCGATCGGCTTGTGCGACAGCTCGGGGTAGCCCTGATCCGATCGAAGCCAGCTCGCGAGCTCGAGACCGACGAGGCCGTCGGGGCTCTCGAAGTCGAACGTCTTCAGCGCGCCGGACGGGATCCGGATCGCGCTCGTCGCGGGATCGAACTGCCCGCGCGCTTCGGCTGTGAGGGGTACGGCGAGCAGGGCGAGGAGGCCGGTGGCCAGCGCGAGCCGATTCATCGCGCGCGCAGCCAGCAAGACACATGCCGGTCGAGCTGTTGACTAAATGTTCAGTGATGAAGGACGGTTAGCGAATCGCGCACGGTCCCGTGCGTTCGTGAACGGGACGCGCGCCCGAAGGGTTAGCTGGCTAACGGCCTGGCGCCGCCTCGGCGGTCGGGGCGGCGGCTCCTTCGCGCCAGCAGTCGCGAACGGGCGTCGTGCAAATGTACACGGCGGTCTTTCCGCAGCCGGTGACCTGCCAGCGCGCGGCGGGAGGATCGGCGCCTTCGAGATCGGCGATCTTCTCGACCGCGGTCTCTTCGGTCGTGCAGCCGAGATCGCGCGCGACGCGCGAGCGTGGCGTGGTGACGGGCGTGGCGGCGCACGCGATCGACGTGCTGGCGAGCGCGAGGAGCGCGAAGATTCTCAGCGACGCGATCAGCACGAGCAACCTCCCATTCGACCCTCGCTCTCGGTGAGCGTGCGCTTCGCGTCGACGCAGCGAGCGTCTTCGTCGCCCGCCATCCGGCAGAGCGCGGACACCGCGCGACGCATCGAGGCGAGCGCGCGGCACGGGCTCGCGCAGCGATCTTCGACGACGGCGCGCTTCTGCGCCTCGGCCTCCGGCTTCGAAGGCTGCTGCGCGGGCGCGGCCCCGGCCCCGGGTGAGACCGGCGCCGCGGGCTCGGCGGGTCGCACGTCGGTGGCCTTCGGCGCGCCGCCGGACGCGGCCGGATCTGCCGGCGGCGCGGCGAGCTCGGCCTTCGCGCGCGCGATCTGCGCCTCGGCCTCTTCGACGCTCGAAGGCTCGCGTTCGCGCTCGCGCTCCTGCTGGCTGTCGGGGGCTTTCGGCGAGAGGTTTGCGCCTCCACAAGCCGCCGCCGCGACGGCGATCGAGAGACAAGCGAACCGGAGAGCGTGGGTCATGACGGAAGATCCCTGCGGGCCGTGCCCATGAACGCCCGGACGATGGCGGGCCCGATGGCCGTGCCGATCGACTCGGGGTGGAACTGGACGCCGAAGACAGGATAACGCCGATGTCGAACGGCCATCACGGTTCCGTCCTTACACCACGCCGTGAGGGCGAGGCACGCAGGGATCGCGCTCGGATCGGCGACCAGCGAGTGGTAGCGCATGGCTTCGAAAGGCAAGGGCAGCGCGGCGAAGATCCCGTCACCGTCGTGATGGACGAAGCTCGCCTTGCCGTGCATCACCTCGGGCGCACGAATGATGCGGCCGCCGAAGGCCGACACGACGAGCTGGTGACCGAGGCAGACGCCGAGGATCGGGATCGTACGGCCGAGCTCGGTGACGATCTCCCGGCAGACGCCGACGCGCGCGGGATCTTCCGGGTGACCGGGGCCAGGCGAGAGCACGATGCGCGACGGGCGCATCGCGCGGATCTCGTCGAGCGCGATCGCGTCGTTGCGGCGCACGATCGGGCGCTCGCCGATCGCGCCGAAGAGCTGGACGAGGTTCCACGTGAACGAGTCGTAGTTGTCGATGACGAGCGTCGTCATGCGTGATGCTCCGCCGAGGCGGAGCACGCGGCCTCGGCCGGCGCGGCGACCGCGGCGAGCGCCTCGAGGAGCGCGCGCGCCTTGTGCATCGCCTCTTCGTGCTCGGCCGCAGGCTCGGAGTCGCTCACGATCGCGCCGCCCACGTGGACGTGCGCGCGCCCTTCTCGCGCGATGATCGTGCGGATCACGACCGACAGATCCATCGTGCCCCCGTAGTCGAGCCACCCGAGCGCGCCCGAGTACACGCCGCGCTCGGTGGGCTCGAGGCGCTCGAGGATCGTCATCGCCTCGATCTTCGGCGCGCCGGTCATCGATCCCGGCGGGAAGCACGCGCGCAAGAGATCGATCGCGTCGCGATCGTCGTCGAGCACGCCCCGGACGGTCGACACGAGCTGATGGACCGTCGGGTGGCGCTCGACCTCGAAGAGGCTCGGCGTCTCGACCGAGCCGAGCTTGCACACGCGCCCGAGATCGTTGCGCACGAGATCGACGATCATCGTGTTCTCCGCGCGATCCTTGGCGGAGACGGCGAGATCGGCCGCGAGGCGCGCGTCGTCGGCGGGCGTCCGGCCGCGTGGGCGCGTGCCCTTGATGGGCCGGCTCTCGGCGACGCGCGCGGCGGAGAGCGAGAGGAAGCGCTCGGGCGACGACGACACGATCGACGCCTCCGGCAGATCGAGGAACGCCGCGTAGGGCGCGGGGTTGTTCGCGCGGAGGTGCTGGAAGAGGGCGAAGGGATCGCCGTCGAGCTTCGCGTCGAGGCGATGGGTCAGGCAGATCTCGAAGGCGTCGCCCTGCTCGATGTGCCGCTGCGCGGTGCGGACGTGCTCGAGGTACGTCGGGCGCGGCGTGAGCGCGACGAACGCGGGCGCGCGGCCGGGCGCGGGGGCGTGCGTCGCCGCGGGGACCGGACGGAACGAAGAGAGGAGAGAGGAGAGGCGGGTGAAGGTCTGCTCCGCGCGATCGTCGGCCGCGCGCGCCGAGGGGCCGCGGCCGACGATCGAGAGGAAGGTGCGCCCGGTGCGCCGCGAGCGGCCGAGGACCCAGTCGTGGAAGAAGAGCGCGACGTCGGGCAGCCCGAGGGCGGGCCGCTCGAGCGCGGGGAGGCGCTCGAGGGTCTGCGCGGTCTCGTAGCCGACGTAGCCGACGGCGCCGCCGAGCAAGGGCATCGGACGATCGCGCGGGAGATCGACCGCGTGCGCCTCCATGAGCGCGCGAAGGACCTCGAGCGGATCGGAGACGTCGGCGCGCAGCGGGGTGCCGGCGAGCAGCGGCGAGCTGCCCTCGACGACGACACGCGACGACATCGGACGAGCGCCGCGATCGTCGTCGCGATGGTTGCGGAAGGCACGGAACTCGAGGACAGGCTCGGCGCCGAGGAGCGTGAAATCGCCGCCGTCGAGCACGAAGCCGCCGCGCGCGACGGGGAAGGCGTCGCGGTAGAGGTGCAGCGGATGCGCGAGCTCGATCTCGACGAGGAGGTGCGCCGCGTTCATCGAAGCGCGCCTTCGTGGCGAATGAGCTCGCGGAGCGCGGCGCGGAGCGCGGTTGTGCGGGGGAACGCGCGGGCCCGCGTCGCCCGACCGTCGATCGACGCGATCGGCAGGCACTCGACGCGCGTGCTCGTGAAGAACGCCTCGTCGGCCTCGAGGAGCGTCGCGGGCTCGACGGTCTCTTCGCGGACGCCGAGGCCGAGCTTCGGCGCGATCTCGAGGATCGCGTCGCGGGTGACGCCGGCGCGGCAGCCGGTCGAGAGCGGAGGCGTGGAGAGGACGTCGCGGCTGACGACGAAGACGTTCGACATCGCTCCGCACGCGACCGAGCCGTCGATCGCGAGCTGCACGCCCTCGCGCGCGCCTCGCGCGGCGGCCTCGCGGCGCGCGAGGAGCTGAGGCGCGTAGCTCGTCGTCTTGATGGTTCCGTCGAGGCACGCGGGCGGGAAGCGGCGCGGGCCGACCGTGACCGCGGCGATGCCGCGCGCGAAGTCGTCGTCGGTGGGGACGTCGAACGGGCGGGCGACGATCGAGAGGATGGGCGCGGCGCCTTCGCCGCGCGTGAGCGTGACCCGGACATAGGCGTCGGCGGCGCCGGTGCGCTTGGCCGCTTCGTCGGCGAGGCGGCCGATCTCGTTGCAAGAGTGCGGCAGCGTGAGATCGAACATGGCCGCGCCGCGCGCGAAGATCGCGAGGTGGCGCTCGGCGCGGAAGCAGACGCCGCCGTAGCCGCGCATCGACGCGAAGATGCCCTCGCCGACGAGGTAGCCGCGATCGGTCGCGCTGACCTTCGCCTCGTCACCGGGGACGAGGAAGCGATCCCCGAAGTAGACGACGTTGAAGGGCCCGGCGCTCAAACGGCGCGCAGGATGGCAAGGTCGCCCGCCGCGCGCAAGCGCCTCCTCGTGCCGAAGCTTCCGACGCGATCGAAGACTCGCGCTTCAAGGCTCGAGGAGCGGCTCTTCCAGGGCCGCGGCCCACTCGTCGTGAGCCTCGGCCGAAGGATGGAGGCCGTCGGGCGCGAGCATCTTGGCGTCGGCCTCCTTGCGCATGAGCGGGAAGAGATCGACGTACCTCGCGCCCGTCGCCTCGGCCTCTTCGCGGAGGACGCGGTTGAAGGCGATGATGTCGTTCGCCAGGACGCTCGGATCGCCGAACGACGCGGCGATCGGCGAGACCGACCAGTCGGGCTGAGGGAGCGCGACGATGCGCCGGGGAGGAACGCCGGCGTCGACGATCGCCTTCAAGACGGCGCGCGCTTGCGCGCGGTATTTCTCCGGGCCGTCGCCGCGGACGCGATCGTTGGCGCCCACGGCGATCGTGACGAGCGTCGGGCGAAATGGCGCGATCTCCGGGATCTCGACGCGGAGGACGTCGTCGGTGGTGAAGCCGTTGACCGCGACGTTCTTCAGGATCACGCGCTTGCCGCGCGCCCTCCAGCGGGCCGCCAGGCGCGAGGGGAACGCGTGCTCGATCGAGGTCCCGGTGCCGGCGGTGAACGAGTCGCCGAGCGCGAGGTGGCGGATCTCCGCCGCGGCGTCGCTCTCCTTGGTGACGGTGCGGCCGGGGCTCGACGTCTCCCGTGGATTTCCGTCGCGGCTGCACCCGAGCGCGCCGCAGAGGCAGAGGGCCACGAGCGCGACGCCGAAGCTCCGGATCGCTCGACGCATCGAGATCATGGTCGCCAAAAATGCCGGTGTTGTCGACGTCGCGCCCCGACTAGGATGCGCGCGTGCGCATCGCCGTGCTCATGCCCGCGTTCAACGAGGGAGGTCGCCTCGCGCGGACGCTCGCCGAGCTGCGCTCCGCGAGCGCCGACGCGGACGTGACCGTCTTTCTGGTCGACGACGGGAGCGCGCCGCCGATCGACGAGGCCTCGCTGATCGAGGCGTCGTCCGGCATGCGCGTGGTGATCGCGCGCCACGCGGTCAACCTCGGGCAGGGCGCCGCGATCGAGACGGCGCGCCGCCTCGCGCTCGATCCTCGATGGCGCCCGGCCGGCGGCGCCTTCGAAGCGTACGTCACGATGGACTCCGACGGGCAGCATCGCGGCGACGACGTGCTCGCGCTCGCCCGCGCGATCCGCGCGGGCGCCGACGTCGCGCTGGGCGATCGCTTCGCCGGCAAGTCGGACGTGCCGCGCTCTCGGCGTGTTCTCCTCGGGCTCGCGCGCGCGTTCGAGCGCGCGCTCACCGGTGCACGCCTCGCAGACGCGCACAACGGCCTGCGCGCCTTCGGACCTCGCGCGATCGAGCGGATGCAGATCCGCCAGAACCGGATGGCGCACGCGACCGAGATCACGCGGCGCATTTCGCAGTCGACGCGGCTCGTCGTCGTCGAGGTGCCGGTGTCGGTCCGCTACACCGACGAGTCGCTCGCGAAGGGACAGCGCGCGTCGGGCGCGGTCGCGATCGTGGTCGATCTGTTCCACGGGTTTCTCTTTCGGAGCGAGCCTCGATGAACGCCGAGCTCACGCCCGCCGCGGTCGCGCTCGTCGGCCTCCTCGCGGCGCTCCTGGTGCACGACTTCGTGACGCTCGCGAAGAACCGGCGCATGTTGCTGCTCCAGGTGCTCGTCTTCGCGATCGGGGGGACGCTCATCGTCTACCCCGAGATCGCGCGCCGCCTCGCGTACGCGGTCGGGATCGGGCGCGGCGTCGACTTCGTCCTCTATCCCCTCGTGATCTGGCTCGTGCGCGAGTCGCTCCTCTCGCGTCGTCGCCGCCTCGACGACGAAGAGCGCGTGACCGCGCTCGTGCGCTCCCTCGCGGCGCAGAGCGCCCACGCGATCGACGCGGGTCACTCGAGCGGTCGCGCGCCGGCGCAGTCGTCCGGCGTCTCCGCTTCCTGAACCGCGTAGCGCTTGCCGGGGTGGAAGAGCGGCGCGTAGAGGAAGGTCCAGGGCTCGCGCTGCACGCAGACGCGCTCGCCCGCGGGCACGCGATCGAGCGCGGCGCGATCGACCTTCGCGGCGACGAGCGTCGCCAGCGAATCGCCCGATGGGTAGAGGTACGTCCCGCCGGTCGACCAGGCGACGATCGCGAGCGCGCCGGCGGCGACGGCGCCGGCGATCGGGCGCGCGCGTGGCTCGCGCGCCCAGAGCGTGAGGTTCAGGGCGACGAGCAGGAGCATCCAGTAGAGGTAGTAGCGGAGCTCGTGCGACTGCGGCAGGACGCTCGTCAGGACCGTCGCGCCCGCGGCGAACGCGGCGGCGACGACGGCTTCGCGCGATCGGCGACGGATCGCGGCGGCGGCGAGCGCGGCGAGGTTCGCGATCACGTACGCGCCGAAGAATCCGCCCATCCGGTAGCCGGGCTCGCTCGGCGGCGTCCATTGATCGATCGACCACCGCGCGTGCTCGGTGATGGGCCGGCTTCGGATCTCGAGGACCGACGCGGCGAAGCGAACCGCGCGCGGCGATCCCTCGAGCCACACGGGGCTCGACGCGTACGCCGTCTCGAGGTGCGGAAGGCTCGTACCAAAGAGACGGAGCTCGACGGGCCAGACGGGGTTCTCGTGGCGCGCGAGGTTCTTGAGCGGCGTCGCGAGCACGAGCGGGATCGCGAGCGCGATGAGCGCGAGGCGCTTGATTCGTTCGGCGTCGCGCCTGAGTGAGATCACGACGAGGACGCACGAGGCCGCGACCACGACGGGCACGAGCTGGAACTTCGTGTTCGCCGTCGCGATCGCGAGCGCGCTCGCGCCGCCGAGGACGCGGAGGCTCGGCGGCCGTCGCTCGACGACCGCGCGATGGGCGAGGAGCAGGAGCATCGTCGCGCACGCGTTCGCCGGAAGGTCCACGTACGTCGCCGTCGCGTGGATCTGCACGAGCGGCACCGCGAGCAGCGCGAGGATCGTGAGATGAAACGGAACGGCGAAGAGACGGCGTAAGAACCACGCGAGCCCCGGGACCGCCGCGAGCGCGACGAAGCTCGCACACTCGGCGCGGCCGGTGATCCTCCAGAGGAGGCCCTGGAGCAGCTCGCCGAAGAGGGGAAAGCCGTCGAAGCGCGCCTGGTTCCCGCGCCCGAACGTGTAGCTGCTCGCGTCGGCGAGGCCGGCGAGGCGCGCGGCGAAGGGCAGGTGATAGGACCACGTGTCCCACGCCTTCGAGACGTCGTGCCACGCGGCGACGACGAGCGACGCGAGGAGCACGGCCGCGGCGATGCGCAGCACGACGTCCACGGCGTGACTCACTCGGCGGATCACCGGTGGCGCTTATACCCCGTTGTCTGATTCTCTTCCTCTCCGCGAATGGATCTCCGCCTCCGTCACCTCGCGCACCTCGATCCGCAGGCGGTGGCGCTCCCGCACGGCACCGAGATCGTGACCCGCGTCGATCGCGTCCACGGCGAGCGCGTCGTTCCCCAAGGGACCGTAGGCAGGGTCGTCAAGATCGCGGGCGACGAGCTCGACGTCGCGATCGTGGGTGTGGGCACGTTGCGCTACGCGCGGCGCGAGCTGTCGCCGAGGCGCGTCGGTCAGGTGCTGTGGGCTCAGCGCCGCGAGACCGCATGGAACGCGCTCCTGCCTTGCGTGGTGCTCGACGCGGTCGTCGGCTCGCGCGCTTGGGGCCTCGCGAGCGAGACGTCGGACGACGATCGCCGCGGCGTCTTCGCGCTGCCCTTGCCGTGGACGCTCGGCCTCGTCGCGCCGCCGGAGGATCTCGTGCGCGAGGACGGCAGCGCGACGTACTGGGCGGCGCAGAAGGCCGTGAGGCAGGCGCTCCGCGCCGATCCGAACACGCTCGAGATGCTCTTCGTGCCCGGCGCGTCGGCGCGCGATCCCATCGGGCAGTGGATCCTCGACGCACGCGACGCGTTCGTGTCGGTGGAGATCCACGGCAGCTTCGGGCGCTACGCCCTTGGGCAGCTCCGCCGCCTCGAGCAGGGCCAGCGCCTCGCGGAGCATCGAGGCGTCGTGCTCGACTGGCTCCGCAGAGAGCGCGCGCCGGCGCTCGACGAGATCGCGACGCGGCTCGCGGCGCTCTCGCCGCGCGCGGCGCCGTCGCAGGCCGACGCCGTCCTCCAGGCGAAGCAGTACGTCAAGCAGCTCTATCGCTCGCTCTTCGATCAAGGGCTGCTCGAAGGCGCCGACTTCGCGTCGCTCGTGCGCTTCGCGCGCGAAGCCGCGCCGGATCTCGAGCTGCCGCGCGAGCTTCGGCCGAAGAACGCGTACAACCTCGTCCGCCTCATCGCGACCGCGACGCGGTGGCTGCGCGAGGGCCAGCCGACATTCGAAGTCGACGGAGCTTTGCGCGATCGCTTGCTCGCGATCAAGCGAGGAGAGGTGCCGCTCGACGACGTCATCGCCGAAGCGGAGGCCATGGCGCCGGAGCTCGATCGCGCGCGCGAAGCGTCGAAGCTCCCGCCGCGCGCCGACGTCGCCCGCGCCGACGCCCTCCTCCGGCGCATCGGCGAGGAGATCGCGCGAAGGCACGTCGAGCGCGCGCCCGGTCCGTTCGGCGCCGACGCGCCGCGGCCGCCCGAGGTCGTCTGGAGCGAGTGAGCGTTCGTGCTCGCCGTCGCGGCGAAAGTCCGTAGGATCGACGCGCGCGCCGCGCAGGAGAACCGCATGTCTCATCGTCTTCGCTCGCTCGTCTCTCTCGTCGCGATCGGTCTGCTCACCGGGTGCGGCCGACAAGCCGTCGTGTCGGCCGACGGTCTGCCGCTCAAGCGCGTCGTCGTCTATCGGAACGGCGTCGCGTACTTCGAGCGCTCGGGGCACGTCGAAGAGAGCGAGGTGCGCTTCAAGATGAAAGAGTCCGCGGTCGGCGACTTCCTCGCGACGCTCGCGGTGAGCGAGCGCGGGGGCAGCTCGGTGCGCTCGGCCGCCTTCCCCCTCAAGGTCGACGACGGCAAGGGGGAGAAAGACAAGAAGGAGAAGTCGTTCGACGAGAAGCGCGGCCTCAAGAACGTCGTCCTCTCGCTCGACGGAAGGGCGCACGATCTCGAGATCGGCTACGTCGCCGAGTCGCCCGTGTGGAAGCCTTCGTACCGGCTCGTCGTCGAGAAGAACGGCGAGGCGTACCTCCAGGCGTGGGGCATCGTGCAGAACCTCTCGGGCGAAGACTGGCACGACGTGAAGCTCTCGCTCGTCGCCGGCGCGCCCCTCGCGTTCGAGGCGCAGCTCGGCCACGCCGTGATCCCCGAGCGGCCCGTGGTCACCGATCGCGGCGAGGTCATCGCCGCCGTTCCTCGAGGCGACACGTCGCTCGCCCAGGCGGATCGCGACGGCGACGGCATCCCCGACGACGTCGACAAGTGTCCCGACGAGCCGGAGACCTTCAACGGCCAAGACGACGACGACGGCTGCCCCGATCGCGGGCGCGTGGTCATCGAGTCCGAGGTCGTCGACGCGCCGGCGGCGAAGGCCGAGGCGAGGAAGGACCGCGCGCCGAGCACCAGTCCCTCGAGCGGCGCCGCGCGGGCGCCCGAGCCCTCGCGGCCGATGGCGCCTCCGCCGCCTCCACCTCCGCCTCCGAAGACGCAGGTGCCGAGGAGCCTGCGCTCGCTCGCGGCCGTCGCCGTCGAAGCAGGGACGACGCGCTACGATCTCCCGCAGCCGGTCACGATCCCCGACAAGAGCGCGACGATGGTGATGCTCCTCTCGCGGCGCGTCCCGGGGGAGGCGCTCTTCCTCTTCGCGCCCGATTCCGGCGTCGCCGATTCGTCGACCCACCCGTTCCGCGTCGCGCGGTTCGTCAACAAGACGCAGGGCGTCCTCGAGCGTGGCCCCATCGCCGTCTTCGAAAGCGGATCGTTCCTCGGGCAGGGGATGGTCGATCCGCTGCCCGCGGGCGCGACCGCCACGGTGCCCTTCGCGCTCGAGCGCGCGCTCGCGGTCGATCAAGATCAGCGCAACGACGAGCTCGGCGAGCGCGTCGCGAAGATCGAGAACGGCGAGCTCACGATCGAGCGCGACACGGTTCGCGTCGTCAAATACAGGATCCGCAACGGCGCCGATCTCGACGCGAAGATCCTGGTTCGCCACCCGCGCATCGCGGGCGCGCGCTTGCACCAGCCGCCGCCGGAGACCGAAGACAACGTCGGCACGCAGAGCGCCCTCGTGCCCGGCAAGGTCAAGGGCCGCTCGACCATCGAGCTCATCGTCGACGAGCGCACCTCCTTCAAGCGGCGCGAGGACTGGTTCTCGATCGTCGCCGACAACGCCGTGAAGGCGTACCTCGCCGATCCACGCGCAGACAAGGCCGTCGCCCAGAGGCTCGGCGGCGCGTGGGTCACGCGCAAGGAGATCGTCGATCGCTACGAGGCGCGCGCCAAGCTCGCGCAGGAGCAGTCGACGCTCCAGCAGCAGACCCAGGAGATCCGCGCGAACCTCCGCGCGATCGAGAAGAACCGCGCGGCCGATCAGCTCCGGGCCAAGCTCACGGCGCGACTCACCGAGACGTCGACCAAGCTCGACGACATCAGCAAGCGCATCGTCGAGATCGACGCGAAGCTCGCCGAGCTCCGGATCCAGTTCAAGGAGCTCCTGCGCGACGTCAAGCTCACCGAGCCGCTCGCCCTCGTCAAATAGAGGGTACTCTCGAAGAGGTGACCTCTCAGTCCGCAACGGGGGAGCGGATCCTCGAGCGCTACACGCTCCACGCGGCGATCGCGTCGGGCGTCGTCGGCACCGTCCACCTCGGTCGCGACGAGGTCGCGTCGGGAATCGTGGCGATCAAGCGCTTGCACCCGCAGCTCGCCGTCGACGAGACCTTCGTCGCGCGCTTCTTCGACGAGACGCGGCTCGCGGCGCACGTTCACCACCCCAACGTCGTCCGCACGATCGACATCGCGCGCGAGGCGGGCGAGGTGTTCGTCGTCATGGAGTACGTGCCCGGCGAGTCGCTGATCCGGCTCATTCGAAGCAAGCGGCCTTCGTACCGCGTGATCGTGACGATCATGCGCGACGTGCTCATGGGGCTGCACGCGGCGCACGAGGCCACCGATGCGTCGGGCGTTCCGCTCCACGTCGTTCATCGCGACGTCGGCCCGAACAACGTCCTCGTCGGCGAGGACGGCGTCGCGCGCGTCCTCGACTTCGGTCGCGCGCGACCGGCGCACGCGAAGGGCCGGCTCGCGTACCTCGCGCCCGAACATCTGAGCGGCGGCGTCGTGTCGCGTCAGACCGACGTCTACGCCGTCGGCGTCATGCTTTGGGAGATCGTGACCGGCAAGCGCCTCTTCAAGGGAGAGCGCGACGACGTCGTCGTCTCGAGCATCCTCGACGGCGCGGTGCCGGCGTTGATGAACGTGATCATGGCGACCGCCGCGCGCGATCTCCCCGACGACGCGCTCGGCGCGCTCGAGGCGCTCGACAGCGTCGTCATGCGCGCGGTCGCGGCGGCGCCGACCGAGCGATACGCGACCGCGCGTGAGATGGCCGAAGATCTCGAGCTCGCGCTCGAGCCGCGCTCGCCGCGGAGGATCGCGTCGTGGGTCCGCAAGGCCGCGGGCGAGGTCCTCTCGTCGCGCGCGCGGATCGTCGAGACGCTCGAGCGCGTCGAGGAGCCCGCGGAGCCCGAGCCGCTCGCGCACGAGGCTCCGCTGGGACCGCCGC
Source organism: Labilithrix sp. (assembly GCA_019637175.1). Lineage (GTDB taxonomy): Bacteria > Myxococcota_A > Polyangia > Polyangiales > Polyangiaceae > Labilithrix. The sequence goes on from JAHBWD010000013.1 coordinate 123,699, forward strand.
TGCTGCTCCCGATCGTCGTCGCCGATCTGGCCGACGCGAGCGCGCTGACCGTCCTCGACAGCGTCGCGAACGCGGGCGGCATGGTGCTCGTTCCGCTGCTCACGGCGCCGGCCGACGGCGGAGAGCACCTGCTCGAGGCGCACGTCCCGGATCGCGAGGCGCCCGCGCTCTTCTTCGCCCGCGCGATGGGCCCGCCGACGGAAGCCGGCTTTCCGCTCTCGCTGCGGCCGTACGGCGCGGCGCCGAAGAGGCTCTCGCCGGCTTCGCTGCCGGCGCTCGTGACCGGCGTGAGCGGACGCAGCGCGCTTCGCCTCGAGCTCACCGAGAGTCACTCGCGCGATCTCACCCACAGCGGTCCGGGCGAGCTCGTCGAACAGCACGTGATCGGCCGCGCGCTCCAGGGAGGCAAGCTCGTCATCGAAGAGCGCATCGGGGGCGGTGGCGGAGGCGCGGTCTACCGCGCGCGATGGACCGAAGACAAGCGTCGCGACGTCGCGGTCAAGGTGCAGCACGATCGCGCGCAGAAGGATCTCGAGTTCTGCGCGCGCTTCCACGCGGAGGCGCTCGCGGCGAGCAAGCTCGATCACAAGAACCTCGTGCGCGTCATCGACTTCGGTCAAGAACCCGACGGGCTCCTCCACCTCACGATGGAGCACCTCGAGGGACCTTCGCTCCGTCGGATCCTCGAGGCCGAGGGGCCGCTGCCGATGGAGCGCGCCGTCGAGCTGATGAGGCAGATCTGCGCCGGCCTCGCGCACGCGCACGAAAGGGGCGTCGTGCATCGCGACGTCAAGCCGAGCAACGTGATCCTGGTGACCCAGCGCGACGACGACGGGAACACCGTGCAGGTCGCCAAGCTCTGCGACTTCGGGATCGCCGTCGCCCCCGCCGAGGGCGGCGATCTCCCGCGACGCGCGTCGGGGACCGCGCAGTACATGTCGCCGGAGCAATGTCGTGGCGAGGAGGTCGACGCGCGCGGCGACGTCTACGCGTGCGGCGTCACGCTCTACGAGCTCGTCACGGGGGAGCTGCCGTTCCAAGGTCGTGACCGCGCGGAGCTCATGCGCCTCCACCAGCTCGCCGCGCCGACGCCGCCGTCGACGCACCTGCCCGACATTGATCCGCTGCTCGAACGGATCATCTTGCGCGCGCTCGCGAAGACGCCTTCGGCGCGGCAGCAGACGATGCTCGAGCTGAGGACGGCGCTCGGCGAGCTGCTCGAGCCCGCGTTCGTGCCCGATCGTCGATCGTCGTTCGGTCCGGTCCGCGCTCCGGCGGTCGAGGAAGCAGAGGAGACCAGCGCGGGGCCGGCGGTCGAGGCGCTCGTCGCGCTCATGCAGCAGCCGGCCGACACGGCGGATCTCGAGCGCGCGACGGCGCGGGTGGAGCGCGTGGTCAAGATGCTCGCGTCGCGCGGCGACGCAGCGGCGCTCGGTGAGGTCATCCGCGTCGTCGTCGCGGCGTACGAAGAGGCGGGCAGGCGCGAGCCGGCGGCGACGTGCGCGCGCCGCGTCCTCCACACGGCGGCCGATCCCGTCGCCCTCGTGCCCTCGGCGGAGAAGCTCCTTTCGGCGAGCGCGGAGCCGACCGAAGCGGAGCTCTCGCTGATCGTCTGGGCGAAGGTCGCAGGCGCGCACGCGCTCTACGGCGCGCGCATGCGGCACGAGGGGCAGGCGGCGCGCACGAGGTTCGTTTCGGCGATGCGCCTCGTCGGATCCTCCGCGGTGCCCGTCCTGTATGGAGCGCTCGAGCAGCTCTGGCCGGCGGACGGCGCGTCGATCGAGCACCCGACCGTCGTGGTCGATCTCTTGCGCTCGGTGCCCGGTGCGCGCGACGAGGCGCTCGGCACCGTGATCTCGCGGTACGCGCGGCGACCCGAGCCGGAGATCCAGAACGCAGCGTTCGCGACGATCGCGCACGTGTGGGGAGAGCGCGCGATCCCCGCGCTGCTCGCGGGCATCCAGTCGCCCGACGACCGCGTGCAGATCACGGCGCTTCGAAGCCTCAAGACCGTGGGCGGCGTCGACGAGGTCGTCGTCCGAAAGATCGGCGCGCTGCTCGCGGGCGGCGCGCCGATCTCGGAGGAGATGCGCATCGTCGCCGCGGAGGCGCTCGGCTACGCGGCGACCGACGCGCGCACGCTCGCGGCGCGCGTCGTCTTGCGCTTCGTCGCCGAAGGGGCGACGGGCGCGAAGAACGCCGTGGTGCTCGCGTTCGCGCGCGCCGCGCTCGCGCTCGCGCCGGCGGAAGCCAAGAACGCGATCGCCGCGCGCGCGGCGCGGAGCGACGACCTCCTCCGCGGCGCCCTGCTCGCCTTGCTCTGAGGCGTTGTCATCGCGAGGGGTCGGTAGGAAGATGGAGATGAACGAGCGCGTATGACAACGGAGCAGAACGTGAAGACGTCTCCTTTCCTTGCCACTCTTCTTCTCGGTGCGTTCGCGGTCGGCGCCGGCTGCAGCAGCGGCACGTCGACGGCCGATCCGGCCGGCGACGGCGGTCCCGGCGGCAGCAGCGGATCGGTTCCGGAGATCCCGGGCGCGTGCGGGGGTCTCGTGTCTTGCGGCGGCGAGTGCACGACGCTCGACGAAGACGCGAAGAACTGCGGCGCTTGCGGTAGCGCGTGCCCCGCTGGGCAAGTGTGCGAGCGCGCGCAGTGCCGGCCGGGGACGTGCGAGGCCTACGACGGCGGGACGCACTTGTACGTCAAGCCGTGCGGATCGCTCTGCGTCGACGTCAGGCGCAACCCCGATCACTGCGGAGGGTGCGGCACCCGATGTGGCGCTCGGCAGACGTGCTACGAGAGCGTCTGCGTCGACGTGTTCGGCGCGGGCGCGTCGTGCGCCGATCCGATCGTGATGCCGGGCGGCGGCGGCAACGTCGAGGTGGCGTTCACGTTCGACGGCGCGACGGAGACCCAGGCGCTCACGTGCGGTGATCCGACCGCGCGTCCGCGCAAGGTGTTTCGCTTCACCGCGAACGACACGAAGCCGAACGCGAGCTTCGAGATCAAGGGCGGGCTCCCGACCGACGATCTCGTCCTCGAGGTCTTTCGTGACGCGTCTTGCGACGCGGCCTCGGCGATCGGCTGCAACGACGACGACCGCGACAAGCGCCCGAGGCTCAAGCTGGCGATCGAGACCGGAAGGACGTACTTCGTCGTCGTCTCCTCCAAGGGTCCGCCGCCCGCGGGGCGCTTCTACATGAAGTTCGACGATTGAGCGCGCTCGGCCTGACGGACCATCAGCAGGCGATCGCGGATCGCGCGCTCGCCGAAGAGTCGGCGCGGCGCGAGCACGTCGTCGTGTACCTGAGCGGCGCGCACGCCTACGGCTTCCCGTCGCCCGACAGCGATCTCGATCTCAAGGCGATCCACGCCGCCTCGGCGCGATCGCTGCTCGGCCTCACGCCGCCGGCGCTCACCTTCGATCGCGCGGAAATCATCGAGGGGGTCGAGATCGACTACACGTCGAACGAGCTCGCGCACGCGCTCTCCGGCATCTTGCTCGGCAACGGAAACTTCCTCGAGCGCGTCCTCGGCCGCACCTTCGTCACGACCTCGACGATGCACGACGAGCTGCGGCCGCTCGTGCGGTCGTGCCTGAGCCGCCGCGTGCACAAGCACTATCGAGGCTTCGCCGCGAACCAGCAGAGGGCGCTCGAGAAGGAGCCGACGGTGAAGAAGCTCCTCTACGTGCTCCGCACCGCGCTCACGGGCACGCACCTCTTGACGCGCGGCGAGCTCGAGACGGATCTCACGCTGCTCGTCGACGACTACGAGCTCGGCGACGCGCGCGCGCTCGTCGCCGCCAAGCGCGCGGGAGAGCGCACCGCCGCCGATCCGGCGCTCCTCGAGGCGTGGCGGCCGCGCCTCGACGCCGCGCTCCGCGGGCTGGATCACGCGCTCGCGTCGAGCGTCCTCCCCGAGGCGCCGCCCGAAGACGCGGCGCGCGCGCTCGAGGCGTGGCTCGTCGACACCCGCTGCGCGCGTCTCGCGTGAACGATACGAAAGCAGACGCCGCGATCCTCGCCTGGAGGATCGCGGCGTCTTGCTTTGGCGCTGAATCAGAGTCGTGAGCGGTCAGTCGTCGCTGCTCCCACCTCCTCCCCCGAGCGGGCCGTCGAGGACGCGGCCGATCTGGCGGACGGCGTCGAGCAGCCCGATGTAACGGCGGAAGCGGAGGGCCGCGTCGGCCGACGTCGCGATCGGGCGGCCGCTCGCGTCGAGCTCGAGGATCGGCTGGCCCTTCTCGTCGAAGACGGGCTTGCCCGTCGCGTCCTTCTTCTGGGCGTACGCCTGCACGAGGAGCTGGTTCGCTCGTCCGAGCATGCGCGAGCCGATGCCGTGGTCGACCGCCTTGCCGTCGACGAGATCGTCGCCGTACTTGGCCGCGACCCACGCGTAGCCGCTCACCGGATCGGTGAAGCGAACCTCACGCGTGCCGGGCACGACGGGCGCGCGGTCGCCGTCGATCCAGAGGCGCATCTTGTTCACGAGCGTCATGTCGCTCGAGAGCCGCGAGAAGATCGCGCCGTAAAGCGCCATCGCGAGCTGCTGCTTGTAGCCGACGTTCGGGAACACGATGCGCGCGTTCTGCGGCCTGGCGATCGCCTTCTCGGCGATGTTGAGGCCGGAGAGACCCGCGCTGGCGTCGCCGACGACGTGAGGCGCGATCGACTCCCAGTCCTCCGACAAGAGGCCGCCGAGCATGCGGTCGACGCCGTCGGGCAGGTCGCTGCGGAAGCTGATCATGACGTCGCGTCCGTCGAGGTAGTTCTCTCGCGCGACGGTGAACAGCGTCGGTCGAGGGTCGACGAGCTGCATCATCGCGAGAGACTTCTCCGTCTCGTAGCCCGCGTGGTGGACGTACTTCTGGTAGTCCCACGAGCCGCCCTTCTCGTTCTCGAAGTCGACGGCGATGTAGCGCGCGTCGCTGACGCCGAGGGTGAACGGGTTGCCGAGGCTCGTGCCGCCGCGCGGGGCGAGGTCGAAGACCGTGCGGCCGCCGGGCGCCGTGTGCGTCGCGTTGGGGACGTAGTCGCCCGGCTCCGGCATCAGCGCGGCGCGCTGGATGAAGGAGAAGATGTCGGACTGCGCCATCACGTAAGGGCGGGCGCCGTCGTCGCTCGTGAGCTCCTTGGCGTCGGAGCGCGCGAGATCGAGCGCGATCTGCCAGTGGTACGCGCGGAGGCGGCCGAAGTACTGCGAGGCCGTCGACTGCGGGAGGAACTCGTCGATCCACTCGCGGTCGCCGCGGCGGAAGTACGACCACGGGTAGCGCAGCTCGAACGACTTCACGAGGTTCTGGGTGAGCTCGTAGATGTCGGCGCCCGCGTCCATCATCGTCGTGTGCATGTAGCCGCCCGAGCCGTACTGCTCGCCCCAGCGGTAGTTCCAGCGGACGCGATCCTTGCCGTCGACGTCCTTCACGTGCCACTTCACGAGCTGGAGATCGATGCGCGGGTGCGTGTCGGTCTGGAAGTCGTCGAACGCCCAGTGGTCTTTCGGCGGCGGCGCGCAGACCTTGCCGTGCACGATGCGCCACGCGTTCTGCGCCTTCTCCTCCTCGGTCGCCGGGCGGCAGTCGCGCGCGGCGTCGAAGATCTTCATCAGGCGCGCCGTCGTCGTGTAGTGCGTGCCGATCTGGTTGCCGTTGATGACGAGATCGCGCTCCTGGAGCTGGGTGAAGTTCTTGACGCCGAAGTCCGCCTGCTGATCGAGCGGCATGTGCTTGTCGTCGAACGTCTCGATGACGCGCCCGTAGAGCACCTTCATCGCGTGCTGGTCGTACGTCCCGAGGCCGACGGACTCGCCGCCGCGCTCGATCTGGTACTCCATCGTCGAGGTGTTCGCGAAGTAGTCGATGCCGGGGCGCGACTCGCCTGCGAGGCCTTGCTCGTCGCGCGTCTCGGGATCGAGGTAGCGCGGGCCCATGCACGAGTCTTCGTCGCCCGCGCGCGGGTTCTTGCACGCCGCGAGCGATTTGCCCTCGTTCGTGCGGAGCTGCCAGTACTGCGGGTTGTAGTTCGGCGCGTCCCAGCTCGAGGCGAAGTTGTGACGGAGGCCGATCGAGTGGCCGATCTCGTGCAGGCCGATGCCCTTGATCGTCTCGCGCACCAGATCTTCGTAGATCTTCTCGCCGCGCTCCTGCGGCGAGAGGCTCCCGTACTTGTTCCTGAAGAAGCCGGCGAGCGACGTGAGGTAGAGGCTGCCCGTCCCCGAGTTCTGGGCCTCGTGGAAGCAGGCGCCGCGCGCCGCCATGTCTTCGTTCCACCACGCGCGCATCGCCTCGACGCGCGCCGGTTCCATGCCCCGGAGGGGCGCGGCGAGATCGTCGGGCATCTGGATGCCCGCCGCCTTCACCTTGTTCGCCATGGCGTCGAACTGCGCCATGTCGTTCAGGAAGTGCCTGCCGTCGACCACGCTCTTCGCCTTCGCGATCGAGTCGAAGCGCGCGCGCTCGAACGACGTCGCGTTCGCGATCGGCCGCGCCGCGATCGATCCGTGGAGGTGATCGAGGTCGATCGCCGCGGTCTTCGCCGCGAGCTCCTCGGGCGTCTTCGCGGTGAGGAAGCCCTCGGGCGCCGTCGCGCCGTCGCGCATCATGCGGCCGTAGCGCTCGGCGGGGACGCCGTTCAAGATGTCGTCCATCTTCAGATCGCCGAGCGCGATCTGGATGATGTCGCGCTGCTGCGCCGCCGCGCGCGTCGCCGATCGGCCCATGACGGTGGCCGTCGCGCCGAACGTCTCTCCGGTGACCGGATCCGGCGGGTTCCAACCCACGCCGCCGTAGCGCGCGCGTGACTCGTAGGGCCAGTAGATGAGGAAGTTCTTACGGATGTCGCCGAGGCGCGTCTTGTTCCCGGCCTTGCCGCAGATCTCCTCCGGATCGTACGCGCGCACGGGGTTGTGGCACACGTAGAAGCCGGGCTTGCCTTCGTCGATCGCCTGGGCCTTCGGCTTGTCGGTGAGCCAGCCGCCGACGGTGACCATCTGCTTGCCCGCGGGCGTCGCGTCGCTCTCGAAGAGCTCGGCGTGGCACTCGGCGCGGCTGCCGTCTTTCGTCCGGCGGCACTCGACCTCTCGGCGATAGGCGACCGCGACGTCGATGAGCTGCGCCCAGGCGACGCCCATCTCCTCGAGCGTGCCGTGGCGGACGACCTTGCCGTCGGCGTCGAGCGTGTCTTGGAACGCGTCGGGCGCCTCCTTGTTCAAGTGGTAGGCGATCGTCTTCACGGCGCGATCGCGGACGGGCAGCGTGCACTTGCGGACGGACAGATCGCACTGCGATCCCTCGTGCCCGCCGTAGCCGGTGATCGCGTTCTCGCACGCGTCGGCCGTGCCGTTGCGGTCGGCGTCTTCGTTGCTCGCGCAGGTCGCGCTCTGGTGGCTCTTCTTCCAGATGTTGTGAATCGACTTGAGCCGGTGCGTCTGCGCGTCGGTGAAGCCGTACTGCGGATCCCAGTTGGTGCGCGCCGATCCGAGCCACGGGTTGAAGCCGTCGCCTTGACCGCCGGTGTTCCCGACGACGTCCTTCCACTGGTAGTTGTCCTCGAAGGGCTCGAAGTCTTCGTCGGCCTGAACGCGCGCGAAGCTCGTGCGAACGATGGCCTCCTGCGGGTTGCAGTCGTAGGTCGAAGTCCCGGTGAAGAAGCTGACGAGCACGCAGCGCGGGAGCGCGCCCCAGGAGAACCGGATCTCGTCGGGCTCGATCGTGAACTTGTTGGTCACGTCGAGGTAGCCCGCGTCGACCTCGACGTGCGGCGCGTCTTCCGAGTCGGGATCGGTGACGTTGTACTCGACCGGCGTGACCCTGGCGGTCTTGAAGAAGCGGGACTGATCGTTGGTCGAGTCGACGAGGTTGCGCGACCAGTCGACGCGCATGTATTCGCGATCGTTCCACGGCCTGTCGGAGGTGTTCTCGACGACGACGTTGCTCTCTTCGCCCGTCGTCGGGTTGTACTCGCGGCGGATGTCGAAGTGGGTCGTGATCCGGAACGCGGCGACGATCGTGCCGTTCGCGACGTTCGTGACGCTCTTGTCGGTGCTGCCGGCGGCGGCGGAGCCGGGCACGCCGCGGTTGTCGGCGCCGGGGGACTCCTGATACGCGCGTCGCCCGATGAGCATTCCTTCGGTGACTTCCCATCGAATGCGATCGACGGCGGAGAACTCGCCGATGCCGTACTCGCTCTGGCCGACCGAGCCGCCGACGACGAACGACTTCATCCGGAACTCCGGATCGTCTTCCGCGCTCTTCAGATCGGCTCCGAGGAAGAAGCTCTTCGGCAGCGCGTTGGGCTGCACGCGATTGATGGGATCACGCTCGGCAGCACACCCGGCGGCGAAGCAAGCCGAGGCTGCGAGCAACACGAGGCCCGTACGGGCCAGAAGCGTGCGCATGGCCGTTCCTTTCGATGAAGATGTCCCTCCGAGAACCACGTGCAGCCACCGGCGGGGCCCAGCCGTCTGCGGCTGGGCGTTGGCAAGTGGCCGCATACGGAGGTCGGTGAGCGCTTACGCAAGGGCTGGACCAACTCCAGCCGATCGCGGATCGCCCGCAAAAATAGGCGCGCTCGCGGCCGCGCGCGGCGCGCGCGTAAAGGACGTAACTACGGACGCGTTAGGAACGACTCTCCGAGCGCACCATCGGGACGAAGCGGACGGCGCCGAGATCTTCGCGCACGAGGCGGCCGCCTCTTCGCTGGTGGCGCTCGAGGCGCTGGTCGCGGGTCTGTGGTCCGACGGGGACGACGAGGAGGCCGCCCTCGGCGAGCTGCGCGGCGAGCGCCTCGGGGAGGTGCTCGGGCGCGGCCGTGACGACGATTCGATCGAACGGCGCGCGCGAGGGCAGGCCGCTCCATCCGTCGCCGACGTGGACGTGCACGTTGCCGCAGCCGAGATCGGCGAGCGCGCTCCGCGCCCGCTCGGCGAGCGCGGGGATCACCTCGACGGTGTCGACCTCGCCGGCGAGGCGCGAGAGCACCGCGGACTGGTAGCCCGAGCCCGTGCCGATCTCGAGGATGCGCTCGTCGCCGCAGAGCGCGAGCGCCTCGCTCATCAGGCCCACCACCGTGGGCTGCGAGATCGTGGCGCCGTAGCCGATCGGCAGGGGATGGTCGGCGTACGCGTCGGAGAGCGGATGCTCGGGGACGAAGCGATGGCGGGGCACGACGCGCATCGCGTCGAGCACGCGAGGATCGTGCACCTCGCGGGCGACGACGCCGACGAGCGCTTCGCGGAGAGCCGACGCTTCGTCGTCGTTGGCCATGGGACGCTCCTTCGCAAGGGCTGCGCCACGTGCCCGCCCGCGCGCTCGTGCTCGTGTAGCATGCCTGGCCCATGGAACGCCTGACAACGATGACCTACGCGAAAGACGGCCGCATCGCGCGGATCACGCTCGATCGCCCGGAGCGCGGCAACGGCATCACCTTCGACATGCCGCGCGAGCTCGCGGCCTGCGTCGAGCGCGCGAACCTCGACCCTGGCGTGCACGTCATCGCCCTGTCGGGAAACGGCAAGGGCTTCTGTGGCGGCTATGACCTGGTCATGAGCGCAGAGCAGCGCTTCGACGAGGGCGGCGCGGCCGCCCCGGGAGGTCCGCTCGATCCGAGGGTCGTCCTCGAGAACCACGATCCGAACGAGACGTGGGATCCGATGGTCGACTTCCAGATGATGAGCCGCAACGTCCGCGGTTTCATGAGCCTCTTCCACTCCGACAAGCCCGTTGTGTGTAAAGTGCATGGATTCTGCGTGGCGGGCGGGACCGACATGGCGCTCTGCTCCGATCTGCTCGTCATCGAGGACGTCGCCAAGATCGGCTATCCGCCCGCGCGCGTCTGGGGCGTGCCCACCACGGCGGTGTGGGCGTATCGCATCGGGATCGAGAAGGCCAAGCGCCTCCTCTTCACGGGCGACTGCCTCTCGGGCACGGAGGCGGTGACGTGGGGGCTCGCCACCGAGTGCGCGCCGCGCGCCGAGCTCGACGCGCGCTTCGAGTCGCTCCTCGGCCGCATCGCGCGCGTGCCCGTCAACCAGCTCGTCATGCACAAGCTGCTCGTCAACCAGACCGTGACGGCGATGGGGCTTCACACGACCCAGATCCTCGGCACCGTCTTCGACGGGGTCAGCCGTCACACGCGCGAGGGCTACGCGTTCCAGCAGCGCGCGGCGGAGGCCGGCTTCAAGCAAGCGGTCCGCGAGCGCGACGAGCCGTTCGGCGATTTCGGCCCCTCGACCTTCAAGGGCTGAGACGGCTCGCGAGGGCTGAGCTACCGCAGATCGTTTTCGTGCCACGCCCCTTGACTACGTTCGGGGGGAACACAGATTCCGGGGCATCCCTGGAGGCTCGGCCGATGCGGAGGCTCGGAGCTACGGGGCATGTCCAACCATGGGCGCGTCGCGCCCTCATTTGCCGGGTCGGCCACCGACCCGAAAGGAGCCACTCCATGCTTTCGCGACTGACCGACTTCGATCGCACGTTCGACGTCCTCGACGAGCTCCGGCGCCAGATGGATCGCGTGTGGAGCGATCTCGACGGCGCGTGGACCCCGAGCCCGCGCTCGACGCACTTCGCGGCGGCCGTCCCTCGCTTCAACGTCTTCGACGCGGGCGCGAGCCTCGTCGTCAGCGCCGATGTTCCCGGCCTCACCGAGAAAGATCTCGACGTGTCGCTCGAGGACGGCGTGCTCACGGTGAGCGGCGAGCGCAAGCCCGAGGCGCGCGAAGGGTTCGGCGTCCACCGCCGCGAGCGCGGCGCCGTCCGCTTCACGCGGAGCCTCGCCCTGCCGCTCAAGGTCGATCCCGAGAAGGCGACGGCGTCCGTCAAAGACGGCGTCCTCACCGTCACGCTGGCCAAGGCCCCCGAGGCGCGTCCGCGGCAGATCGCGGTCCGCGCGCACGGCTGAACGCACCGGAAGATTTCTTGGAGGTCATCATGAAGAACGAACTGACGAAGAGCACGAACGAAGAGCGATCCGCCGTCCGACCCCGCGTCGACGTCTACGAGAGCGAGAGGGAGTATCTGGTGGTCGCCGATCTCCCCGGCGTCGCGAAGGAGGCCGTCGAGGTGCACTTCGAGGGCGGCGAGCTCCGGCTCGAGGCGCGCCGCGAGAGCACGGCCGCGGGCACGCCGATCCTCGAGGAGTACCGCGCCGCCGACTACCGTCGCGCGTTCGCGATGCCCGACGGCATCGACGCGGAGAAGATCGAGGCGCAGCTCGAGAAGGGCGTCCTCACCGTGTCGCTACCGAAGATCGCGGCGAAGCGGCCGAGGCGGATCGAGATCCGTCCGAGCTGACGCGGCCGCTCAATAGTGCTGGTCTTCGATCCGCACCTTTCCGCGGAACGACCAGTAGAGGTACGTGAAGTAGCCCACGGCGAGCGCCATCGCGGGGATCCAGACCGCGAGGCCGATCCCCAGCGTGGCCCTCGGCGACGACGCGTTGAACGCGTCGAGCGAGAGCGCCGGATCGATCGTCGAGCGCAGCAGCGTCGGGTAGAGCGTGCCCACGGTCGCGAAGAGGAGGCCCGCGACGAACGTGCATGACGCGAGGAACGCGCGGCCCTCCTCTCCGCGCGCGACGTAGCGCGGGCACATGATGCCCGAGGCGATCGCGAGCAGAGGGAGCGGCCAGATCCAGGGCCTGAGGAGGAACGTCTCGAAGTACGCGGGCTGCGTGAGCCACGTGGCCACGGTCACCACGGCGCCGAGGCCGATCACGACCGGCCAGGCGCGGCGCGCGAGGCGCACGCTCCGCGCGTGGACCTCGTCGCTCGTTTTCCAGACGAGGTACGTCGCGCCGTGCGCGCCGAGCGTCGCGATCGCGAAGACGCCGACGAGCGCGGTGTACACGTCGATCGCGCCGAGCGTGCGCGCCGTCGGGTGGAAGTCGGTGAAGAGATCGAGCTGCACCCAGCCGCTCTCGTCGACGGGCACGCCGCGCGCGAGGTTGCCGAGGGCGACGCCGAGCACGCCCGCCATCACCGCCGACGATCCCGCGAACGTCGCGTCGAACGCGGCGCGCCAAAGCGGGTGCTCGACCTTCGAGCGGAACTCGATGGCGATGCCGCGGAGCAAGAGGAGCCAGATGACCATCATCATCGGCAGGTAGAGACCGCTCAGGCTCGCGGCGTAGGCGCGAGGGAACGCGAAGAAGAAGACGCCGGCGCCCGCGATCAGCCATACCTCGTTGCCGTCCCACACGGGGCCGATCGCGCCGAGGACGTGGCGCCGCTCGGCGTCCGTCTTGGCGACGAAGAGGTGCACGATGCCCGCGCCGAAGTCGAAGCCGTCGAGCACGGCGTACGTGACGAGCATGAAGCCGATGAGGAGGTACCAGGTGGTCTGCATCTCAACGCGCCTCCTCGGCCTCGCTCGCGTCGTCGCTCGCCTCTTTCTCTTCTTCTCGTTCTCGTTCGTGCGGCGCGGTCGTCTCCGGTCCCTTCGCGACCGCGCGACCGACGAGGAACACGTAGAGCAGCGACAGGAGCGCGTAGAGGCCCATGTAGCCGAGCGTCGAGAAGGCGACGCTGCCCGCGCTGACGCGCGGCGACGTCCCGTGCGCCGTGCGCAAGAGGCCGTATACCAGCCAAGGCTGCCGCCCGAGCTCCGCCGTCATCCACCCCGCCGTCGTGGCGATGTAAGGGAAGGGGAACGCGAGCATCAACACCCATAGCGCGGGGCGAAACGTGTAGAGGCGCCCCTTGCGGAGGAGCACGAAGGCGCCGGCCATCACGGCGAAGAGCAGCGTCCCGAGGCCCACCATCACGTGGTACGCGAAGTAGAGGAGCTCGACGTTGTCGGGCCAGAGCTCGCGCGGAAAGTCGTTGAGGCCCTTCACCGTCGCGCCGAACGAGCCGTACGCGAGGAACGAGAGCACGTAGGGGACGTAGATCGGGTTCTCGAGGCGGCGCTCTTCGACGTTCGGCTGCCCGATGATCGCGAGCTCGGCGTGCGTGCTCGACTCGAACTTGCCCTCCATCGCCGCGAGGGCGACGGGCTGGTGCTCGGCGACGAGCTTTCCGTGTTGATCGCCCGTGGGGAAGAGCTGCGTCATGCACGCGACGAGGCCGATCACGACGCCGAGCCGGAGCGCCGTGCGCGCGTGCTTCTCGTGCTGCCCCATGAGCGCCCAGTAGGCGGCGACGGAGACGAAGACGAACGAGCCGGTGATCACCGCCGCGCTCATCGTGTGCGCGTACTGCCAGAAGACCCACTCGTTGAACAGATAGGCCCCCACGTCGTCGAGGACGAGCCGGCCGCGCGCGTCGATCGCGTGACCGACCGGGTGCTGCATGAACGCGTTGGTGGCGATGATGAAGTAGCCCGAGAGCCACGAGCCGAGGAAGACCATGAACCCGGCGAAGAAGTGGCCCTTGGGGCCAAGCTTCTTCTCGCCGAACAAGAAGAGACCGAGGAACGCGGACTCGGCGAAGAAGGCGAACATGCCTTCCATCGCGAGGGTGAGGCCGATGACGCCGCCGGAGTAGTCGGAGAAGCGCGCCCAGTTCGTGCCGAACTGGAACTCCATCGGGATGCCGGTGACGACGCCGACGCCGAAGTTGATGCCGAAGATCTTCGCCCAGAAGCGCGCGAGCTCGTCGTACTCGGGCTTTCTGCCGCGCGACGCCAGCGAGAGGGCCTTGAGCACCAGGATCACGAGGGCGAGGCCCATCGTGAGCTGCGGGAAGAGGTAGTGGTAGGTGATCGTGAAACCGAACTGGAGGCGGCTCCACCCGAGGCTGCCCATGCGCGCGCGACGATGGGCGCTGTGGCCCCCGCGGGGCAAGCACAATCAGCTATCGAGGTAGCTTCGCAGCTCGACGCGGCTCTCTCGCGCGCGGAGCTTCTCCAGCGCGGCGCGCTCGATCTGTCGGATCCGCTCTCGCGTCAGCGAGAGCGCGCGCCCGACCTCTTCGAGCGTGTGCTCGCGGGTGCCGCCCATGCCGAATCGCATCCTGAGGACGCGCTGCTCGCGTGGCGAGAGCGCCGCCATGAGCGTCTCGATGTCGCCGGCGAGCGCGCGCAGCGCGACGGCCGCGTCGGGGAGCGTCGCGGTGCCTGCGACGAGATCGCCCACCGTCGCGTCGCCGTCTTCTCCCACGGGCGTGTCGAGGCTCGAGGGCTGCGCCGGCAGCGTCAGGATGTTCTCCACGCGCTCGCGCGAGAGACCCGAGAGGCCCGCGATCTCTTCGGCGGTCGGCTCGCGGCGATGGCGGGTGACGAACGCCGCGCGCACCTTGCCGATGCGCCGCCGATCGTCGGCCACGTGGACGGGGAGGCGGAGCGTGCGGTCGAGCAGCGCGCGCTGGAGCGCTTGCTTGATCCACCACGCCGCGTAAGTGCTGAAGCGATAGCCGCGCCGGTGATCGAACTTGTCGGCGGCGCGCATGAGCCCGAGGTTGCCCTCCTGCACGAGGTCGAGGAGCGGCACGCCACGGCCGAGGTATTTGCGGGCGAAGAGCACCACGAGCCTGAGGTTGCCGACGATGAGCCGCTCCTTGCCACGTTTGAGCTCGCGCCGGGCGCGCGCGATGCTCGCCGCGGCGGCCGCGTCTTCCGGGGACGTGGCGGCGTTGTCGCGGATCGTGGCGATGACGCTCTCGACGATCTGCGTGTCGAGCCGGACGCTCGCGAGGGTGTCGACCACCGCCTCGCGAAGCTCGAGGTCGATCGTGCGCGCGCCCGTCAGCGCGCCGCTGACGAGCTCGGCCGTGCGCGCGATGTCGAGGCCCGCCTCGTCGGGGTTGAGGAGGAGATCCTTGATGTCGAGCCGGCCCGTGCCGAGATCATCGCCCAGCGCGACGAGCGTGCGCACGCCCGAAGGCGCGCGAACGATGGCCTCGACGATCGACCGCTCGGCCGCCACGATCTCGCGCGCGAGCTCGACCTCTTGCGCCGCGGTGAGCACGCTGCTCGCCGCCATCTCGGCGAGGTACATCGTGTCGACGCCGCCGCGCTCCCTCGCGACCGAGGGCTGCTGCCCGCGATCGTGGGCCGATCGCCGAGCGCGACGCTCGACGCGGCCCTGGCCGCGCTTGCGCGAAGGCCGCGCTGGCCGGGAGGGCGTCTCGTCGGGGGTGGGGTTGCCGTGGAGGGTCATGGCTGCGGGGGCTCCCGCGCGAACTGTGTCCTCGTCGGCGGGAGTGAGACGTTAAGCATCGCGACCGAGGTCGTCTCGCGTCGTGATGCGAATCATGTTCGCGTTCACCTTCGATGAAGCAACGCGCGCGCCGGACGCGCACTTTCTCGCGCCGTCAAGCGCGACCGGAGATTCGCCGCTCGACGAAAGCGCGGAGGTAGGAAGGCCGCGCACCTCGCGGAAGCTCATGTCGTCGCGTCGTTCTCGTGGCGAAACCGCCTGGAATGAGAGACGCTGGAGGTGTGAGCGACGCCCGAGCTCGTCCTGCCGGACCCATGAGACCCCAGGCTCCGTCCGCGCCGCGCGCGGCGCCGCCTGCACCGCAAACGCAGCACGCGCCGACCGTGAGCGGGAAGTCACCGCGCGCGCCTGCGGTCGCGCCTGCGCGCGCGCCGCAGACCGCGGCCGTGCCGACGGAGCCTGCGCCGACCGAGCCGCAGACCACGCGGCAGGACGGCGAGCCTTCGGAGAGCGGCTGGGATGCGGCGGACACGGTGACGAGCTTCCCCGAGCCCGACGCGCTGCCGGCGCCGCCGTCGGTCACGAAGCCGTACGTGGTGCCGTCGACGCAAGCCGCGCCCGTCGTCGCGGCTCCGTCGGTGACGGCGCCGTTCGCGGCCGCGCCGACGCAATCCCCAGCGACGATGGCGTCACGCGCCGCCTCCGCGGCGCTCGCGGCGTCGGCACCGTCGCCGTCGCCGGCGCCGCCGCTTCGCCGTACCGCAGACGGTCCGGCGCCCGCGCCGCCCGCGCCCGCCGCGCAAGCGCCGCAAGGCGGCCAAGCGAGCGCGTCGACCGGGCTCGGGGCGGCGATGCGCGAGGAGGTGTGGACGATCGTCCGCGCGGCGGTCGACGAGGCCGTGCGCCCGCTGATCGCGCGTCAACGCGAGCTCGAAGCGCGTCTCGAGCGCGCCGAACAGAAGCCGAGCGCGCCGCCCGCCGCGCAGGCGGCGCCGCGCACGCAGGCGCTGCCCGCGCACGCGTCGAGCGCGGCGGCCAAGCTCGCGTCGATCCCCGTCGCGGTTGGGTCCGTCGCGCCGCCCGCCGTCGTGGCGCCTCCGGCGCCCGCGCCGCGCACCGAGCCGACGCCGAGCTCGGGCGGAACGATCCCCGACATTCGTCTGTCGCTGCCGTCGTCGAGCTCGGTGCGAGGATCGATCCCTCCGCAGGGCTACGGCGTCGTCGTGATGACGGCGCCGCGCCCTTCGCTCGATCTCGAGTCCGTCGGTCACGTCGACATCGACGGCTTCGACGGCGGCCGGCGCAAGCGAACCGTCGCTCGCGTCGTCGTCGTGCTGCTGCTCCTCGTCATCTCCGCCGTCGTGACGATGACGATCCTCAGCTACAGCGGACGCTGAGCGTTCCGCGTCACTCCGCCGCGGCCTCGATCGTTCGGCCCGACGGCGCGACCGGCGCGGGCTTCGCGTGCGCCGCGAGCACGCCGCGGAAGGCCGCGCGGTACGACCACGCGAGGTAGATCTCGGCGGCGAGGAGGGCGACCACCATGCCGGGGCTCGGCGCGAGGAACAGGTGGAACGCGGCGATGTTCACGATGATCGGCGCGAGCAGCGTGAGCGCGAGCGGAACGAAGCGGTTCGAGAGGAGCAGCACCCCCGCGACGACCTCGGTGCCCTTGAGGAGCGGGAAGAAGTAGGGCGCGCTCGCGAGCCCACCGACGAAGCCGAGCGCCGAGGCCGGCGGAGGCGGCGCGGGCAGGAAGTGGAAGAACCCGTTGAGGCCGAAGACCAGGAAGATCAGGCCGAGCGCGACGCGCGCGACGCCCGGCAGCTTTTGCGTGACTGCATTCATCGGAAGCCTCTTTCTCTCGTGTGGATGGCTCGACGACCGATGTGCACCGTAACTGTTGCCAGGAAAGGGATTAGGGGGGTCTACTGGGACGGATCGTTTCCCCAGGACGAACAATGGATCTAAACCGCGTCTCCGCCTTCGCCCGCGTGGTCCGCGCCGGGAGCTTCACCGCCGCAGCCAAGGCGCTCGGCCTCCCCAAATCGTCGATCAGCCGCAGCGTCGCTCAGCTCGAGCAGGATCTCGGCATTCGCCTGCTCCACCGAACGACCCGCCAGCTCCACCTCACCGACGCCGGCGCCGCCTACTACGATCGCGTCGCGCGCGCGCTCGTCGACATCGACGAGGCGACCGTCGTCGCCACCGACACGCAAGCCGAGCTCCGGGGCGCCGTGCGCGTCACCGCGCCGCCCGATCTCGGCATCTGGGCGCTCGGGCCGATCGTCAGGCGATTCGTCCGAAAGCATCCGCGCATCCGCGTCGAGGTCTCGCTCTCCAACCGCATCGTCGATCTCGCCGCCGAGGGCTTCGATCTCGCGCTCCGCGCCGGAGCGCTGCGCGACACCTCGCTCATTGCCCGCAAGGTCGGCTCGATCACGACGGCGCTCTACGCGTCGCGCAAGTACGTCGAGCGACACGGCGCCCCCGACGAGGTGAAAGATCTCGAACGGCGCGACTGCGTGCTCTTTCGTCCCGTCGACGGCAAGTCGACCTGGGAGCTCCGCCGCCACGACGGCGCCGAGGAGAGCGTCTCCGTCACCGGCGCGATCGCGAGCGACGACATGTCCTTCGTCCGCAAGGTGGTGATGGCCGGCGCGGGCATCGGGATGCTCCCGGACTTTCTCTGCGCGCGAGAGGAGCAGAGCGGGCGCGTCGTCCGCGTGCTGCCCGAGTGGAGCTTCCGCGGCGCGCTCCTCCACGTCGTGTATCCGTCGGCGCGGTTCGTCCCTCAGCGCGTCGTGGTCTTTCGCGAGTTCATGCTCTCCGGGCTCGCCCACGTCGAGCGGCAGTGCGAGGCCGCCCGCGCGGCTCGGACCTGAGCACACCGCGGCGCACGGCTCGTCAGAACGGTCCGCGATCCACGAGGGCTGGCGCGCGATCCACGGCGCGCGACGCGCGCGGGCGGACGTTTCCAGCGAATCGGCTCGCCCGCACCTCGCGCCGCCCGTGCGGCTGGAAGCTTCGCGCCTCGGCGCACGCGCGCGCGCGGCACGCGGTTCGCTCGTGGAGCGCCGGGAGCGGAAAGGCTGGCGATGGGGGGTCGTTGCGTCATCGCCCTGGCGTGCGCGCTGGGGATCGGCGTCGTCGGCGGATGCACCGCGATCAGCGGCGCGGACGCGCTCTCGATCGACGCCTGCTTCGATCCCGACGACTGCGTGTCGGCCCTCGGCACCGAGCCCTATCCCCACCCGCGCGCGTCCGATCGCGCGGACGGCGGCGCGACCTCGCGCGGCGCTCCGAGCAGCACCGACGCGCCTGCTCCGAAGGAGAAGGCCGACGGAGGCGCGACGAGCTCCGTGCGCGCGATCGAGTGCGGCGACACGGCGTGCTCCGGCGCGCGGCCGCAATGCTGCACCGACGGAAGCTCGTTCTCGTGCGTCGGAGCGGGGGAGAGCTGCGCTCGGGTTCGCATGAGCTGCCACTATCGGTCCGATTGCGGCGCGGGCGAGCTCTGCTGCCTGAGCGTCTTCGACCGGACCGCGACGTGCAGGCCGGCGGCGCAGTGTCAGGGCCCGGGCGCGCTCTTCGTGTGCCACGACGACGGCGAGTGCCCCGGCACGCGATGCGCCGCGCTCGTCGCGCAGATCAAGCATCGCGTCTGCATCTGAGCCGTCTGCGTCATCGCAATCACTGTCGCGCGAAGAAGGTCCACGACGCTTCGGCGGCGCGATCCCACACCCAGTGACCGAGCCCGGGGACGGAGCACCAGACGACGGCCTTGTCGGCCGGGCAGCCTCGATAGGCGTGGCACTCGTCGTAGCCCGTCGTCTCCATCTCGTCGGCGGTGCACCCGTTGACGTACGCCCAGTAGGTCGCCGACCAGCGGCCGCTCTGGAGCGGGACGGCGAAGTCGCCCTCGCCGTGGAGCGCCATCATCGCCGTCGGCTGCTGGCCGGGGCACTTCGTGTAGCCGTTGGGCCAGATGAGCGCCTGCGAATAGGGCGAGCCGCCGGCGCTGGAGGTGAACGCGCGCAAGAGGCCCGGCTTGTGGCACGCGATCACGTTGGAGAGGAAGCCGCCGCTCGAGTATCCGGTGGCGAAGAGGCGCGCGCGATCGATCGGCAGGCGCGACGCGAGCTCGTCGATGATCTTCACCGCGAGCTCGACCTCGCGATTGCCCCACAACGTCTCGAGGTCCCAGCCGCGACGGATGCCGTCGGGGTAGACGAGGATGGCCTCGCTCCCCGAAGCGCGTTCGAACGGGAACGCGCGGTGGAAGCCTTCGCCGTCGCCGCCGTCGCCGTGGAAGACGAGAACGAGCGCGTACGCTTTCTGCGGCTCGAGGCTCGCGGGCTCGACGACGACGTAGCTCCGATCGAGGCCCGCGGCGGTGATGGATCGCCGCGACGTGCGCATCGGCGGCGTCGGGGCGGCGGAGCCGGCGGGAAGGATCGACGACGGTCGGTCGAGCGTGGTCACGCGGATCGGCAGCGCGCGACGAAAGCGCCCGCGAAGGTGCGGCAGGGCGACGTACCCCAAGAGCGCGAAGAGGATCGCCAAGAGCGCGAGCGCGCGCAGGCGCGAACGCGTCTTCGCCGGCGCCGCGGGCTTCACGTCCGGAGCCACACCACCACCGCGACGGCCGCGAGGGCGAGGCGCGCGGCCTCGGCGTGAGGCGCCCAGCGCCTTCGTTCGATGAGCGCGCCGAACGCGAGCAGCGCGCCGACCACCGCCGCGCCCGCGAGCGCGAGCGGCAGCGCCGCGATGGAGTGGTGCCACATCAGCAGCGCGAACGTGGCGCCGACCACGATGACGTAGTGAACGCCGATGTACGTCGCGAGGCGGCGCGAGAGCGGTCGTTCGTACTTCGCGCGCCCGATCACCGGAGCGGTCGGGACGTGCACGTGATCGGGCGGCTTCCACGCGGGCGACGCGAGCCAGACGCGGAGCTTGTCGGCGGGTCGCTTGGTGGCGCGGCTCATCGCGGCGAGCTCGAGCCAGTAGTGAACCTGCGCCCACATCGGATCGAAGCTGCCGAGCGGCTTCGTGATCCCGTACACCGGCTTCTCCGTCTCCTCGATGTACGTGCCGAAGAGCCGATCCCACACGATGAGCGTCGCGCCGTAGTTCTTGTCGAGATACCCAGGGTTGATCGCGTGGTGCACCCGGTGATGGCTCGGCAGGTTCAGGATCCAGTCGAGGGGGCCGCGGATCTTTCCGACGAGCTGGGTGTGGATCCAGAACTGGTAGAGCGTCGAGAGCGCGTGCGTGATCGCGAAGACGAGCGGCGGCACGCCGAGGACGGCGAGCGGCATGTAGAACGGCAGCGCCGTCCAGCTCGTGAGCACCGCCTGCCGCAGCGCGACCGCGAGGTTGTAGTCTTCGCTCTGGTGGTGCACGACGTGCGCGGCCCAGAGGAAGTTGACCTCGTGGCTCATGCGGTGCCACCAGTAGTAGAAGAAGTCGACGCCGACGAAGGCGACCGCCCAGGCGATCCACGGCGTCGAGATCGTCGCGACGCGGTGATGCTCGTAGGCCCACGCGTAGATCGCGAGCTGCGTCGCGGCCCACGCGAGGAGCACGATCTGCGAGGTGATCCCGCAGCTCAGATCCGTCAACGCGTCGGTGAACCGGTAGACCGAGACCTTGCGGCCCCTGGCCCAGAGAAGCTCGATGCCGATGAGGACGAAGAAGAGCGGGATCGCGAGGGCGATCGGATCGTGCATCCTACAGCGCGCGAGCGCGCGCCCAGGGGAACACCCACGTGCGGAAGACGCGGCTGCCGCCCTTGCGCTCGAAGTCGGAGCGAACGGCCTCGGGCAGGTCGCTCGCTGCGAGGCGCTTGGTGGCCGTGCCCGTGTTGCCGTCTTCGTAGCGGACGCGCACGGTGATCTCCGCGTCCTTCTCGTGCGAGTACCGGACGAACTCGAGCTCGACGCTCTTCACCTTCTCTTCGATCGCAGAGACGACGTCGGCGTCGGGATCGCCTCGCAGCGACCGCGCGAGCTTCTTCCGCTCTTCGGGGGTCGAGGCGCGCATGCCGAGCGCGCCCTCGGCGAGCTCGACCTCGAGCGCCTCGGCGATCCACGCGTCGAGCGCGGGCGTCGTGTCGCGCGCGACCTCCGAGCTCGCCTTCTTGCCGCGCGCGCGGACGAAGAAGTACGTGAGGGCGAGGACCGCGGCGATCGCGAGGGCGAAGCTCATGGTCGAGGAGCATAGCGCGCGAGGTGCGTCGCGGCCACGGCGACGCTCAGGCGCGCGGGATCCGTGGGGTTCCGCGCGTCAACGCGCGCGGCCGCGGCCGGCTCTCTGTCCCTGCGCGCCCTCGTCGTCTTCGTCGCGCTCCTTCGCGCGGACGGTCGTTCGATCGGCGCACATCTCCGGCGCGTACGCGAGCCGCTTGGCCTCTTCCGGCCCGAGCTTCGACGCCAGCTCCGCTTCGAAGGCCTTCGACTCCTTCGTCATCGCCAGCATGAGCTGCTCCACCGCGGAGTCGGACGCCGGCTTCACGTCGGCCTTGCCCGCGTTGATCTGCGCGACGCGCGTGAGCGACTGATGCGTCGCCTCGGGATCGCTGCGTCGCGCGCCGGAGAGGATCGCGTCTTGGCACGCCTTCGGACCGACGCGCTCGGCGGCCTCGGCGCTGCCGAGCGCCTTCTCGCAGAGCGGCTTGATCTGATCGGCCATGCGCTTGTTCGAGTGCTCGTACGCGTCGCGGATGACCGCGGCGTCTTGCGGGGCGAGGCCGAGGCGATCGAGCACCCGCGGCGAAGGCGTCCACGGTTTGTCTCTCAAGCACGGCACGCGCACGCGGAGCGTCCCGAGCTGCGCCATCCGCTCCCAATCTTCGGCGGTGGGCTCGCCGCGTGTCCCTCGCCGCCATGGCGGTGCCCCCGCGTCGCGCTCGGCGCGAGGCTCGTCGGGGCGAGGCGTCGTTGGAGGCGTCGTCGTGAGCTGCTCGCGGAGCTGCGCGATCGTTCGATCGGCGTCGTGGAGCGACTCGACGAGGTTCGCGTTCGCCGTGCGCAGCGACTCGAGGTCGTCGGCGCCGCCGTCGCCCACGGACGGATCGGCCTTGGCGTGCGGCGGCGCGGGCTTCTGGAGCGACCACGCGGCGCTCGCGCCGAGCACGCCGGACGTGACGCCGGCCAGGATGAAAACGAGCTCTCTCCGCGTCATCGATCCGATTGTAGCGGATCGATCACGCGCGCCGAACGAGGTCGTTCTTCGCGGCGTCGAGATCGGGGCAGCCGGCGAGCTGCATCGCGCGCACGAGCTCTTCGAGGAGCAGGGCGAGGACGCGCGCGACGCCGGCCTCGCCCGCGGCGGCGAGGCCCCAGAGGATCGGCCGGCCGACGAAGACGGCGCGCGCGCCGAGCGCGAGCGCGACGAGCGCGTGCGTGCCCGATCGAACGCCTCCGTCGACGTAGACTTCGGCGCGCCCGCCGACCGCGCTCGCGATCTCGACGAGGCCGTCCGCGGTCGACGGCGCGAGATCGAGCTGTCGGCCACCGTGATTCGAAACCCAGATCGCCTTCGCGCCGTGATCGAGCGCCGCACGGGCGTCGTCACCGCGGACGAGGCCCTTGACCACGACCGGCAGCGGCGAAGCGGCGCGGGCGATCGCGTCGAGATCCTTCCACGTGAAGCACGGATCGTGACGCGCGGCGACGAAGCGGGCGAGCTCGGAGCCGGGCCCTTCGCGCAGATCGGGCGGCAGCGTCTCGACGAGGTTGGCCATCGTCATGCCCGGAGGCAGGCCGAAGGCGTTGCGCACGTCGGCGCAGCGCCGGCCGAGCACCGGCGTGTCGCACGTCACGACGACGGCGCCGTAGCCGGCGCTCTTGGCGCGCTCGACGAGGCGCGCCGTGAAGTCGCGATCGCGGTGCACGTAGAGCTGGAACCAGCGCGGCGCACCCGGCGCCGCCGCGGCGACGTCTTCGAGCGAGGTGGTGGCGAGCGTCGACGCGCAGTAGAGGACGCCCGCGGCCGCCGCGGCGCGCGCCGTCGCGCGCTCGCCCTCGGGATCGGCGAGGCAGTGATACGCGGTGGGGGCGATCGCGAGCGGAGACGACACCGGCGCGCCGAGCAGCGTCGTCGCGACGCGAGGCGCCCCGACGTCGACGAGCGTGCGGTACCAGATCGCGTATCGGGCCCAGGCCTCTCGATTGCGGCGGAGCGTGTGCTCTTCGTCCGATCCCGATCGATAGTAGTCGTACGTCATCGCCGAGAGTCGCGCGCGCGCGGCCTCCTCGAAGTCGTCGACGGTGACGAGCGTCACGAGGGCTTCCGTTCGATCTCGTAGAGATCGCCTCCGCGCACGACACAGACGCGCGCGACCTCGAGCAGCGCGCCGATCCGGTGCTCGAGCGTGTCGAGCGTGAGCTCGTCTTGCATCGCGAGGATCGCGTCGAGGAGATCCGCCTCCCGCCCCTCGGGGAAGAGCACGAAGTCGGCGCCGGTGTCGGACGCGCCTTCGACGTGGAAGTGCACCGATCCGTCGCAGGTGTGATGCTCGAGGCGCAAGAGGTGCCCCTTCGGGCCCTGATACTGGAGCGAGAGCGCGCCGAAGCCGCCGACGTTGATGCCCGCGTCGCGGAGCGCCTGCATCGGATCGATCCAGCCGCGCTCGCCCAGTCGATCGGCGATGAGCTTCGTCTCGTCGTTGGGATCGTCTTCGTGGTCGTCGTCGCCGCCCGTGTGGATGGTGTCGTTGCGCGCGCCGACCGAGGCGATGATCGCGTCGGCGTCGAGCGCGAGGACGGCGGCGACCTGCCTGACGACCTCTTCTTCTTCCGGCGCGAGGCCGTCGGCGCACGCGACGGCGCACGCCGCCCGAAGCGCCTCGTGGCGCCGCTCGGGCGCGATCCGCGCGGGCAGCGCGGCGACGTAGTCGTCGACGCCCTGCTCCTCGATCGTCGCGAGCTCGCCCTCGACGAGGCCGGGCAGGCGCATGGGGTCGAAGTCGTCGCCGAGGAGCTCGCCGACGCGATCGGTGAGCGCGGCCAGCTCCTCTTCCGAGATCTCGCCGTCGACGGCGGCGAGCAACAGGCAGAGTCCGATCTCGGCTTCGACGGCAGGGATGGACATGGGAGCGCGCATGCTCGCACGGGCTCACGCCGAGCCACAAGCACGCGTGCCTTGGCCGCTCAGGCCTCGGGACGCTCGTCGGGCATCTGCTTCTTGCGGAGCAGGGCGGGATCGCGTGAGACGCCGAGGCTCTTCTTGCAGCGAATGCAGCGGAACACGATGCGCTCGGGCAGGGGCGTGATGCCGAGGAGGCTCAGCTGAATCCAGCCCCAGAGCGTGTACTCGGGGTCTTGCTGAACCTGGGGGTGCGACCGGGTGTGCCCGCAGGGGCACTTCTTCTCGCGTCGCTCGGGTTCCATGAAATCCCACCATACGGGCGGCGCGCGGCGCGCGCCAGGTCATCCGTGATCACTCCGCGAGGATGCCGACGTCGTCGTAGCGGATCGTCGCCGGCGCGCCGAGCGCCGTATACGTGATGCCTACACGCAAATCGCCGAGGGCGCCGTAGTTGCGCTCGAGCGCGCGCGTGGCGAGCGTCTCGGCGCCGCGAAGGAGCACGAGCTCTGCGGCGTCGAGATCGACGCGCAGCTCGTAGCGCGCCCAGCCTTCGCCGGCCGCTCCCGCGTCGGTCGCGTCGAAGTACGTGGGGAACGCGGAGAAGTCTTGCTCGGCGATCTCCAGCGCGCCGTAGCTCGCGATGACCTGGAGATACTTCGGCCCTCCGGGAAACTGGACGGAGAGCACCTGGCTGTACGCCATCGCCGAATCGACGAGCATGGCGAACGCGACACGGATCTTGCGCGCGCTCGGAGGCGAGAGCGGCCGGGACACGAAGCCGGAGGGCCCGCTGAAGCCGGTGAGGCGCACCGCGAGGCTTCGCGTCGGCGAGACCGACGTCGCGTCGTCGATGATCACCGGAAGGCCGCTCCCGGGGAGCGACCAGTCGAAGGCCGTGGTCACGGCCTCGCGCTCGAAGGTGTCGCAGAGCGCGAGGAAGTCGGCCCCGCACGGCGACGGGCCGCCGTCGAGATCGACGTGGGGCGCGTCGTCGGGCGGCCTCGGCGCGTCCGGCCCGCCTGACGCGTCGCCCGCTTCGGGCGAATCCGTCCCGCCGCCCGCCGGTCCTGCCGTCCCCACGATCGTGAGGCCGCAGGCGCAGACGGTCGAACATGCCGCGAAGAACGCGAGGGCGCGCACCCCTCGAATGTAACAGCTGGCCGATCGCTCCGCCCGCATGGGTGTATCCTGCGCGCCATGAAGCGCGCCGCCTGCCTCGTGTGCCTCGCCGTCGTCGTCGTCACCTCCGGTTGCGACGAAGACAAGAAGAAAGCCGAGCTCCTCGCGAAGACCGGCGCGTCGGCCTCGGCCTCCGCGGCCGCTCCGTTGCCGGTCGCTTCGGAGGCGCCCGCCGCGAGCGCCAGCGCGCCTGCGCCGAAGAAGGACGTGCTCTGCCCGACGGGCAACGAGCTCACGCTGACCGACGCGGACCTCGAAGCCGAGCTCCGCCTCAAGTTGAACAAGGCGCAGGGCCCGCTCAAGGTGAGCGATCTGGCGGGCGTGCGCTCGCTCAACCTGACGAAGAAGGCGTCGCTCGACGAGCTCGATCCCTGCGTCATCCCGAAGCTGACGGGCCTCAAGCACCTCTATCTCGGGCCGGGCAAGCTCGACGATCTCAAGCCGATCGCGAACCTCACGGGGCTCGAGTCGCTGCGCGCGTCGATCAACGAGGTCTCCGATCTGAAGCCGCTCGAGAAGCTCGTGCTCCTCGATCGCCTCGATCTCGGTCGCACGCACGTGCGCGACATCGCGCCGCTCGCGAACCTCGTGAACCTCACCGAGCTCCAGCTCGACGACACGCAGATCGCCGATCTCGCCCCGCTCGCGAAGTGCAAGAAGCTCGAGAAGGTGAGCATCAAGCACACGAACGTCATCGACGTGAGCCCGCTCAAGGGGCTCGACAAGCTGAAGTTCCTCTATACGGAGGGCTGCGCGATCAGCAACCTCGACACGCTCCAGCCGCTCGTCGCGCGCGGGCTCAAGATCGTCACGCAGGGCTCGAAGTAGCCGCGCGGAATCGCGCGGCGCCGGCGTGCGTTACGATGAGGTCGTGATCGCGCGCGTCTTGAGGGAGCGAGAAGACGCGCGGGTCGCGCTGGCCGTCGCGGCGATCTCGGGGGGCGGGCTCGCGCTCGTCTTGATCGACGACATGCTCAAGGTCGCGAGCTTCAGCGGCCCGGGGACGGCGCTCTACGCGCTCGTCGCGGCCCTCATCGCGCTCGCCGGCGTCGCGCCCTGGCTCGCGTGGACCGTGCGCGGCCGCGCGACGCAGATCCGTTGCGAGCCGGGCAAGGTCCACGTCGACGGCGAGACGATCCAGGCCGGCGACGTGACCGCGCTCGGCGTGGCCCGCGCGCTCGGCGAGGGCGCGCGCGGCCGCAGCGTCGCCGTCGCGCGCGGGCGAACGACGATCTTCATCGAGGTCGAGCGCGCCGAGGACGCGGCGCGCCTCGTCGAGGCGCTCGGCGGGGAGAGGGGAGAGCGCGCGTCAAGTGAGCTGCCTTCGGCGCCGGGCCGATCGCGCGCGCTCGCCGCTCCGCAGATCGTGATCGCGCTCGTGAGCGTCGCGTTCGGTCCTCTCTACTTCGCGGCCGCGACGGCGTCGTACGCGGTGCTGTCGCCGATCCACGACGCCAAGGCGTTCTTCGGCCTCGGCGGCGTCGTCGCTGCGTTCGTCGCGCTCGCGCTCCTCGTCGTGCGCCGGCTCCTGAAGAGCCAGGCGGTCGCGCTCCGCCGCGGCGCCTACGACGCGCACGTCGCGCTTCATCACCAACGGAGCAAAGCGAGCGAAACGAGCGACGCGTCGCCGGACGAGGCGCCCCTCCGCGCGCACCCGCTCGCGCGCGGCGACGAGCCGGTCGGCGCCTGGCTCTCGAGGCTCGACGCGCTCCCCGTCGAAGCGCACGCCTACCGCGGCGACGCGATGAAGAAGGACGTTCTCTGGGAGACGCTCGGCGACGTCGAGGCGCCCGTCGACGCCCGCATGGCCGCCGCCCGCGTCCTCTCGCGGCGCTACGGCGAAGAAGAGGGCGCGCTCGTGCGGATCGTCGCCGAGCCCGAGGTTCGGCTCCGCGTCGAGGCCGTGCTCGAAGGCGAGCACGACGACGCCGAGCGCCGCATCGAGACGCTCGGTCCTTTGTTCACGTTCAAAGCCGACTAGGATGCATCTCGAAGATGCGCACGATCGTCGTCGGGGCAGGCTCGGCAGGCTCGGTGATCGCCTCCCGCTTGACGGAAGACGGTGACCACGAGGTCTTGCTGGTCGAAGCAGGACCGGACTATCCGGAGGCCGCCGAGCGCTCGGAGGTGCTGCCGAGGCCGCTCCGCGACGGGCGCAAGAACGCGCACTACGGCCACGACTGGGGCTACGCCTACCGGGCGACCGACCATCGCTTCTGGAGCGCGGTCGCGATGGGCTTCCCCCGCGGTCGCGTCGTCGGAGGCTCTTCCGCGGTGAACACGTGCATCGCCCTCCGTGGTCAGCCGTACGACTACGACGAGTGGGCCGATCTCGGCCTCCGCGAGTGGTCGTGGGACCAGTGCCTGCCCGCGTTCAAGCGCTTGGAGAACGATCTCGACTTCGACAACGAGTGGCACGGGCGCGAGGGGCCGATCCCGATCCGCCGGCATCCGGCGGAAGAGCTCGTGCCGTGGCAGGCCGCGTTCCTCGAGGCGTGCGCCGAGGTCGGCTTCCCGAAGTCGAACGACTCCAACGATCCGACGACCAGCGGCGCCGGCCCCCACGCGATGAACAAGATCGGCGGCGAGCGCATCAGCGCCGCGCGCGGGTACCTGAACGCGAAGGTGCGCGCGCGGCCGAACCTGCGCATCATGCCCAACACGAGCGTGCGGCGCGTCCGCGTGCGGAACGGGCGCGTGCAAGGGCTCGAGGTCGAGCGTTTCGGGCGCGTGTTCGAGATCCCCGGCGATCGCGTCGTGCTCTCGGCCGGCGCGATCGCGACGCCGGGCATCCTCTTGCGATCGGGCATCGGCCCGGCCGCCGACGTCGCGCGCATCGGCGTGGAGCTCGTCGCCGACGTCCCGGGCGTCGGCGCGCGCCTGCTCGATCATCCGGGCGTGGCGATCTTCTTCTCGCCGCACGCGAGCGGCATGGTGCGGACGGATCATCCGCTCATCCAGACGCACTGCCGCTACGGCTCGACCGGCGGCATGGGGCCGAACGACATGCAGCTCCAGCCGGGCTCGTTCGTGCCGCTCCCGGGCATCTCGCTGACGCTCTGCACGATCGTGGCGGTCGTCGGCAAGGCGCGATCGCGCGGCCGCATCCGCTTCGAGACCGCGCGCGTCGCCGACGGACCGATCCTCTCGAGCAACCTCCTCGACGACGAGGCGGACGTCGCGGCGATCCGCGAGGGCCTTCGGTGGATCTCGCGGCTCGCGAGAACGAAGACGATCACCGCGCTCGCGAGCCCGATCTATCCGAAGCGCAAGCCGTTCGACGACGAGGGCAACCTGCGCGGTCCGGTGCAGCAGATCACCGGCTCGGGGTATCACCCGTGCGGCACGGTCCCGATGGGGACGGACGACGATCCCGAGGCCGCGACCGACGGGCGCGGGCGCGTCCGCGGCGTGCGCGGCCTCGTCGTCGCCGACGCGAGCCTGATGCCCACGATCCCGAGCTCGAACACGAACCTCCCGAGCCTCATGATCGGCGAGCGTTTCGGCGAGTGGCTCCGCACAAGCGACTGAATTTACGGCCGTTTTCGGAAAGCGACAGGGCGACGAAGAATCTCTGTCACCAGGACACCCGCGCGCTGCGTTGACCCGGCGAACCCACGAAAGGTCGTACGCGATGACGCTAGCCTGGAGCTCCCCTTACCGCATGCCCGCTGACATTCCCGCAGAGCCGTACGGCGGCGCAGAGATCGTCGCGCCCGACGGACGCTCGCTCCCCTTCGCCGGCGCGAAGCTCCGGATCGAAGCCGGCGGGGGCCTGGCGCGGATCGTCCTCGAGCAGACGTTCGAGAACCCGTTCGCCGAGGCGCTGCGTGTCACGTACAAGCTGCCGCTCCCGGTGGACGGCGCCGTCAGCGCGTACGCGTTCCGCGTCGGCCAGCGGACGATCCGAGGAACGATCGATCGCAAGGAGGCGGCGCGCGCGCGCTTCGAGGAGGCGATCGCCGAGGGGCGCACCGCGGCGCTCCTCGAGCAGCAGAAGGCCGACATCTTCGAGCAGGAGATCGGCAACATCCCTCCGCGCCAGTCGATCACCTGCGAGATCACGATCGACCTGCGCCTCGCCTGGCGGACCGAGGGGGAGTGGGAGCTCCGCTTCCCGACCGTGATCGGCACGCGCTACATCGGCGCGAACGTCACGCCCGAAGACACGCGCGCGTCGAAGATCCAGGTCGCCGACGGCGGCGTGCGCGCGCGCATGAAGCTCGCGATGACGATCGACGACGCGATCACGCCGGGCCGTCAGCCCGAGTCGCCGTCACACCAGCTCCGCGCGCGGCAAGACGGCTCGATCGAGCTGCTCGACGAAGACGGCGCGCGCCTCGACCGCGACATCGTCGTTCGCTGGTCGGTCGCGCAGCAGGACGTCGGGCTCGCGCTCCAGGTGGCGCGCCCCGCCGCGACGCTGCCGCACGCGCGCCACGCCTACGGCCTGCTCTCGATCGTGCCGCCGGCGCCGGACGCGCGCTGGGCGGCCGTCCCGCGCGATCTCATCGTCCTGCTCGACACGAGCGGCTCGATGGAGGGGCCGCCTCTCGAGCAGGCCAAGCGCGTCGTCGCCTCGCTCATCGACTCGCTGACGGAGAAGGATCGCCTCGAGGTCGTCGAGTTCTCGATGCGGCCGAACCGCTACACGAACGGTCCCGTCGCCGGGACGAAGCGTGAGAAGGAGAAGGCGGTCCACTGGGTCATGTCGCGCCGCGCGAACGGCGGGACCGAGATGCAGGCGGCGATCGTCGAAGCGCTCCGCGGGCTCCGCCCCGGCGCGCAGCGGCAGGTGGTGCTCGTCACCGACGGCTACGTCGGCGGCGAGCACGAGATCGTGATGCACCTGCACGAGAGCCTGCCCGATTCGTGCAGATTGCACGTGGTCGGCGTCGGCTCGGGCGTCAACCGCGCGCTCGCGTCGTCGCTCGCGCGCGCGGGGCGCGGCGCGGAGCTCCTCGTCGGGCTCGACGAAGACGCCGAGCGCCTCGCCAAGAGCCTCGTCGACAAGACGCGCGCGCCGATCCTCACCGATCTCACGATCGGCGGCGACGCGCTCGTCGAGCACGCGCCGGAGCACGTGCCCGACGTGTTCGCGGGAGCGCCGGTCGTCGCCGCGCTGAAGCTGCGACCGAGCGGCGGCGAGATCGTGGTCCGGGGGAAGCTCGCGCGGGGGACGTGGGAGCAGCGGATCGCCGTCGCGCCCTGCGATCCGGGGCAGGGAAGCGGCGCCGTCGTCGCGCTCTACGGGCGCGAGCGCGTCGCCGATCTCGAGATGTGCTGGACGATCGGGCGTGACGTGCAGTCGATCGATCGAGAGATCGAGAGCGTCGGTCTCGTCTTCCAGATCGCGACGCGGCGAACGTCGTGGGTCGCGATCGACGAAGATCGGACCGTCGATCCGGGCCTGGGGTCGCGTCACGAGGAGATCCCCCAGGAGATCCCCTACGGCACGAGCCTCTCGAGCATGATGAGCCTCGCGATGCCGATGATGCCGATGATGGCGATGGCGGAGGCCGAAGAAGGGAGCGTCCGGACGCTCGCGGGCTCGGTCGACGCGCTCGTCTCGCTGGCGGCGCCTTCGGTGATGAGGCACCGCGCGCCGGAGGTGGATGCCGACGACGAGCCGACGGCGGTCGGCGCGCGCGCCGAGATCGGCAATCGCCCGCACGATCTCTACGAGGCGCTCCCGAGCCTCGATCTCGCGTCGCCGGCCGAGCGCGAGGCCGAAGACACCGCGCAGATGCAGGCGCCCGTCGCGCTGCCTTCGCCGGCTCGAGGCGCGGCGCCTCCTCTCGCAGGAGGAGGCGGCTTCGGGGCGCCTCCGCCCGCGCCGCTCGCGGGGCAGGCCGCGCCTCCGCCGCAGTCGAGCGCGCGCTTCGAGCCGATCCCCTACGATCCGCGCGCGCTCATGGCGCCGAAGAAGCGGCGCGGCTGGCTCGTCGTCCTCCTCGTGCTCCTCGCTCTGTTCGCGATCGGCGTCGCCGTCGCGCTCGCCTGGATGTTCCTCTCCCGCTGACCATGGACCTCGACGTCTTCCTCCCCGCCATCCTCACCGGCGACACCCGGGCCTTCGGGCGCTGGATGGCGGGGGCGGAGGGCGCGATCCGCGACAGCCTCCGCTCGTTCGCCGCGGTCATCGACGTCGAGGCCGTTCTGCAAGAGGCGCTCCTTCGCGTGTGGCAGGTCGCGCCGCGCTTCGTCGCCGACGGTCGGCCCAACGGCCTGCTCCGGCTCGGGATCCGCATCGCCAGGAACCTCGCCATCAGCGAGGTGCGGCGCACCAAGGCGCGGCCCGCGCCCGAGGAAGATCTCGAGCGCGCGCTCGCGATGGCCGAGAGCTCGCCCGCGGAGCCCGATCCGATCCTCCGCGAGACGATCGCGCGCTGCCAGCAAGATCTCCCGGACAAACCGCGTCAGGCGCTCGACGCGCGACTCGCCTTCGAAGGCACCAAGGGCGACGACGATCTCGCGGCGATGCTCGGCATGCGCCTCAACACGTTCCTCCAGAACTTCACGCGCGCGCGGCGGATGCTCGCGGAGTGCCTGAAGAGGCACGGCGTCTCGATCGAGGAGCTCGGCGCATGATCCCCGAAGAAGAGATCCTCGTCGAGCAGGTCGCGGGCGCGCATCGCCCGCCGGTGCGCGACGAGCTCCGTTACCACCCGGCGTGGCACGATCTCGACGACGCCGGCCGCCTGCGCGCGTTCGAGCTCGCGCGCGCGCTCCGCAAGGCCGAGGCCGCGCTCGATCCCGAGGGCCTCTCGACGACTGCCCACGCCGTCCTCGCGCGCATCCACGCGTCGCGCGGCTGATCTACGGCTTGCCGAGGCAGTCGGATTGACCGACGCACGCGTCGAACGCGACGCACTGGGGATCGGCCGTGCACGTCGCCTTGATCGTCGAGCCGCAGGCCGAGCTCTTGTCTTGCACGCAGGCCTGACAACTGGCGTCGGCGTTCTTCGGCGCGTCGGGATCGCAGAGCGTCGTCTCGCACTCGCGCGCGCAGTTGGCCGGGGCGCACATGCAGTCGATGAGGGCGACGAAGTAGATCGCAGCGCCGTCTTCGTGCTTGGTCGTGCAGCACGTCACGCACGCGGCCTGGTTCGCCTCGCCGCTGCACGCTCCGGGCGCCGGCTCCTTCGTGCCCGCGTCTTTCGCCGGCGGCGGATCGCCCGCGTCGGGACCCGGCGCTTCGGGCGCGGCCTCGGGCGACGTCGGGCTCGTGTCCGTCGACGGGACGTCGCCTTTCGACGCCGAGCACGCGAGGGCTGCGGAGACGAGGGCGAAGGCGATCGTGCGGCGCGCGGCGTTCATGGGTCGAGCGGGCTATGGCCGCGATCGTCGAGCGACGCAAGCGCGCGCGCGTCTCATCTCGCGTCTCATCGACGAGGCCGAGGGCTCGTGTACGCTGCAACCGCGTCCATGCGCTCTTCACCCCTCATTCCGACCGCCGCGGTCCTCGCCCTCGGCCTCTCGCTGCTGTCTCCGACCCGCGCCGGCGCGCAGCCGCTCGCGCGTCCCGTCGAGGCGATCGCGGTGCCGCCGGTTCAGGGTACGGTCGGCGACGCCGAGGGCGCGCGCCTGACCGCGTCGGTGCGCGCGCAGGTGGAGGCCGCGGGCTTCACGTCGCTCTCCGTGCAGCACCCCGAGCTCACCGGAGACGCGCTGCTGGAGACCGTCGTCGTGACCGACGCGCAGGGCTGTTACGTGCGCACCACGCTGCGCATGCGGCGCGGCGTCTCGCAGAACGGGAGCGCGACGTGCGACACCGAGAGCGGCGCGACGACGACCGAGCAGGTTCGCGCCGCGGTCTCGCGCGCCGTCGCCGACTCCCTGGCGACGCTGCCCGGCGCGGGCGAGATCCCGCCACCGCCTCCTCCTCCTCCTCCTCCTCCGGAGACGAGCACGCCCGTCGCCGCGCCCGACGAGACGCCGCCGGCTCCGCCGCCTCCTCCGCCCGGCGACGCGTACGTCTTCGAGGTCGGCGTCAACCTCCGGACGGCCGCCTTCTTCGGGCTCGGCCACATGGTCATCAACAAGGACAAGACCGATCGCTTCCACGGCGTGTTCATGCTCACCGTCGTGAGCAACGACAGCGGCAGGTTCAGCGGCGTCCTCCAGTTTGCGTTCGGCGAGAACGAAGCGAAGGAGGTCTACGCGCCGTTCGCCGTCGGCCTCCTCACGAACCGAGCCAAGGCACGCTTCTCCGGCATCGCGCAGGCCGGTCTCCGCTTGAGCGAGGCGCGGACGTTCACGGGCGTCGCCCAGATCACGCCGGGCATGAACGAAGCGAACGAGTTCGCCGGCGTCGCGCAGATCGGCGCGCTCAACCTCGCGAAGCGCTTCGCCGGGGTCGGCCAGATCGGGATCGGCAACGCGTCGCGCAGCTTCGCCGGCGCGGCGCAGCTCGGCCTCGCCAACTACCAGAAGGGCGAGCACGTCTCCGGCGCGCAGATCGCGCTGGTGAACCTCGACGAGCGATCCCACGTGAGCACGATCGTCCAGGCCGCCGCGGCGAACTTCGTGCAAGAGGAGACCCGCGGCGGCGCGCGCGTCGCCGCCGCCAACCTCTTCGGCGCCTTCCGCGGCGGCGTCGAGGTGGGCGTCGTGAACTTCGACGGCGCGAGCAACCTCGCCGACTTCTTCGAGGTCCAGGGGCGCGCCGATCACCAGCCCCCGTCGTTCGAGGGGGGCGCGCAGATCGGCGCGTGGAACGCGACGTTCGGGCGCTTCGAGGGCGGCGCGCAGATCGGCGGCTTCAACCTCGACAAGGCGACGTTCTCCGGCGGCCTTCAGGTCGCGGCGCTCGCGAACCTCGACGAGGCGAGCTTCGGCGGCGCGCTCCAGATCGCGCCGCTCAACATCGTTTACGATCGCTTCGCGGGGATGGCGCAGATCGGCGCCGCGAGCTTCGCCGAGACGGTGCACGGCGCGCAGATCGGCGGCTTCAACAACGCGGGCGACGTCCGCGGCGTGCAGATCGGCGTCGTCAATCGCGCGCGCGATCTGCGCGGGCTCCAGCTCGGGCTCGTGAACATCGTGAGCGAGCGAAGCGGTCTGCCCGTCACGCTCGGGGTCAACCTCGGGTTCTGATCCAGCCGTTCACTTCGCCGGCGCGCAGTCCCAGCTCACGTCGTCGATCTTCCAGCCGTCCTTGCACGTCGCCGCGGAGCCGAAGGTCTCGTGCGAAGCCTCCGGCGCCACCACGAAGCGAGACTCTTGGCGGGCTCTGCTGGTCGTCTTGCCCGACGCGTTCTCGCACGAGAGCGTCCACGTGAGCGCGCAGGTGAGGCGCCTGTCGCAGTCGTTCTTCACGTCGAACGCGAGCCCTGGACCGCGCTCCGTCGTGTGGATCCTCACGCATCGGTCGGCCGAGTCGGCCGCCTGCGCGGGAGCGATGATCGTCACGAGGGAGGTAGCGAGAGCGACGACGAAGAGCGAAGCCGGTGCGCGCATGGCAGGACCGACATCGACCCTCGCCCGAAAGTTCCCGCGCCCGAAGCGACCTCTACTCTTCGGCGAAGCAAGGCTTCCAGGGCCTCGGCAAGAAGACGCCGGTGCGCTTCTTCGTCTCGACCGAGAGCGTTTCGAACGCGGTCACGAACGCGCTCTCGTCGGCGCTTCGCGCGAGCACGCGCTCGGCGCACGCTCGGATCTCGGGCGACGGCGATCCGGCGCGGTCGACCTTGACCGCGCATGCGTCGCCGAGCGCGCTCTTTGCCCGCTTCCCGGCCTCGCGCACGTCGGCGAGCAGCGCCTCCGTCGCCGGATCGGCGAACGTGGGGATCTGCGCGACCACTTCGCCCGCGGCGACGACCGCGACGCCGCGCTCGGCTCGGTTCCAAATCGGACAGTCGCCGAAGCAGCCGCCGCCTTCCTTCGGGCGCTCTGCGCAGAGCAGCATGGCCGGCGCGTGGAGCGACTGCGCGAGCTGCTCGTGCTGGCGGCGACGCTCCACGTTGCAAGCCCCGAGCGAGACGGCGCACACGAACGAGAAGAGGAGTGCCAGCGCGCGCGTCGAGCTCATCGCGAGGTCCTATCAGGTTTGCGGCGGCGACGGTGCTGCGTTGCTCGATGCAACGCCCTCGCGTGAATCGTCGTGAATCGCCGGGAGCGAACCGCGTTTCGCGGTCCAAATCCTCAGGGAATCGGCGCCGCGGCGCTTGGCCCGAAAGGTGCTCGAGTCGAAGCGTGGTTTCTCGAGGTGTGCGTCGTACGGGCTTCGTCCTCGGCGCGGCCGCGCTCGGTCTCGGGCTGATCCTCGCCGACGAGCGCGCCGACGCCGACGGCGTCGCGCCCGTGCACGTCTCGCTCGCGGGCACGCGTCGCGTCCGCGTCCAGATCACCGAGGGCGGCACGCTCCCTTGCGACAGCGCCGACAACCGCAAGCTCTTCGACGGCTTCATGTCGCCGGGCGAGACGTTCCACGGTCGGACGGCGGGTGAGTGCGTGTGCGTCCGCAACACGCGCCCGCCGTTCACGAACGTCGACTGGTCGACCTCGCAGCTCGCGTGCCGTCCGCGGGTGTGCCGCGGGCGCGTCTGCCGCCCGCTGCCCGATCCCACGATCCGCGCGGTGCTGTCGGGCAGCTAGGAAGAGAAGAGCAAGCTCGGGCGTTGTGGCTCGCGTGAAGGTTCCGAAGGCCGCGGCTCTGCTGGGCGTCGTGCTCGCCTTCGGGTGCAGGGCAGAGGAGGCGAACGGAGAGCCGCGAGCGAGCGCTCCGGCGCCCGCGACCGACGCGCCGCCGCCGATCGACGCGCGGCCGTCGACGCCCTCGGCCGGCCGGACCGTCGCGTCGCGCTTCGAGGTCCCGCCGGGATTTCGCCGCGTCGACGCCGAGCCGGGGAGCTTCGCCGCGTTCTCGCGGCGCCTCCCCATGAAGCCCCCAGGCGCGCCCGTCGTCGACTATCGCGGCCGGACGCTCCACGCAGATCACGACGGCGTCGCGGGCGTCGTCGACATCGACGTCGGGACGCGCGACCTCCAGCAGTGCGCCGACGCGGTGATCCGCATGAACGCGGAGTGGAGATACGATCGCGGCGAGCGCGACGTCACGTATCGCGCGGCGTCGGGGACGACGCTCTCGTATCGCGCGTGGCTCGCGGGCGATCGCGCCGTGCTCGCCTCGGGCGCGCTCTCGCCTCGGCGCGCGGCTTCACCGCGCGCCGACTCGCACGCGGCCTATCGCGAGTGGCTCGACGAGGTCTTCACCTGGGCGAACACGGCGTCGCTCGAGCGCGACGGCGTTCGCGTCGCGCTGGCGCGCGTCGCGCCCGGAGACTTCTTCGTGGAGAAGGGCGTCCCGATCGGACACGCCGTGCTCGTGCTCGACGTCGCCAAGGACGCGTCGGGCAAGACGGCGCTCCTGCTCGGACAGAGCTTCATGCCGGCGCAGAGCTTCCACGTGCTCCGGCCCTCGCGGCGCGCGGCGTGGTTCGTGGTCGACGAGACCACGACGGAGGTGGCGACCCCGTTCTGGACGCCCTTCGCCGTCGGGTCGCTCCGCCGCCTGCCTGCGCCCGCGCACCGCTCACCTTGAAAGCGCGCCGCGGTCGTGGAAGTTTGTCGGGGTGAGCTTCTTCTCTCGACGAGTCCTTCCTTCGGCCCTCACCCTCACCGCGCTCGTCGTCGCGACCGCGTGCAAAGACGCCAGCGACGCCAACGGCGTCAACGACGTCCGCGCCGCGTGCGAGATCCGCGTGAAGTGGAAGCGCCTCGGCACGAGCGACTGCATCTCCTGCATCTCGTCGGCGCCGAGCGTCCCGTGCGAGTGCCCCGCGTTCAAGGACTTCGCCGGAAAGTGCGAAGAGCAGGGCAACGCGCGCATCCGCGAGGCCTCGTGCAACGACGCCATCGAGCAGTGCGTCAACGACTGCAAGACCGACTGCGCCTGCGTCGAAGGGTGCTACGCGCAGTCCGAAGCGTGCAAGCGGGTCACCGCCGCGCGTGACGGATGCGTCGCCGACGTGTGCGCCTCGCAGTGCGATTGAGCCATGGCCTGCGCGCACGGCTTGGTCGAGCACGACGCGGGCTTCTCGATCGACGCGTCGAGCATCGTATTCGGTCGCGGGGTCCTCGCCGAGGTCGGTGAGCACGCGCGCGCGCTCGGCGTCCGGCGCGCCGCGATCTTCACGGATCGGAGGCTCGCCGCGCTCGAGCACGTCGCGATCGCGAAGCGCGCGCTCGAGGCCGCGGGCGTCGACGTCGCGGTGTACGACGACGTGGCGATCGAGCCGACCGACGCGTCGTTCCTCGCCGCCGCGCGCTTCGCGCGTGAAGGCCGCTTCGACGGCTACGTCTCCGTCGGCGGCGGCTCGGTCATCGACACGTGCAAGGCCGCGGCGCTCTACGCGACGTACCCCGCCGACTTCCTCACGTACGTGAACGCGCCCGTCGGCGCGGGCTCGCCCGTGCCCGGGCCGCTGCCTCCGCACGTCGCGTGTCCGACGACGTGCGGGACCGGCAGCGAGACGACGGGCATCGCCGTCTGCGACGTGCTCGCGCTCGAGGCCAAGACGGGGATCGCGTCTCGCCGCCTGCGGCCGTCGCTCGCGATCGTCGATCCCGCGTGCACGCGCACGTTGCCGGCGAGCGTGGTCGCAGCGAGCGGCTTCGACGTGCTCTGCCACGCGCTCGAGTCGTATACCGCGCGCCCTCACCACGCGCGTCCTCGGTCGACGCCCGCGTCTGCGCGGCCGATGAGCCAGGGCTCGAACCCCTGGAGCGATCTCGGGAGCCTCGAGGCGCTGCGCCTCGCGGGTCTCTACCTCGAGCGCGCCGTGGCCGACGCGTCGGACGACGAGGCGCGGGAGAAGCTCACGTGGGCGGCGTCGCTCGCGGGCATCGCGTTCGGCAACGCGGGCGTCCACCTCCCGCACGGGATGGCGTACGCGGTCGCGGGCCTCGTGCGCGACTTCGAGATGCCGGGCTACCCGGAAGGCGCGCCGCTCGTTCCCCACGGCGTCTCCGTGGTGCTGAGCGCGCCGAGCGTCTTCCGCTTCACCGCCCCCGCGTGCCCCGAGCGTCACCTCGAGGCCGCGCGGCGCCTCGGCGCCCTCGATCCGCCGGGAGAAGCGCGCCCCAACGAGGCGGGCGAGGTCCTCGCCGCCGTCCTCGAAAGGCTCATGCGACGCACCGGCATTCCCCACGGCCTGTCCGGCGTGGGGTACGTTGAAGCCGACGTCGACGCGCTCGTGCGCGGAACGATCGTCCAGAAGCGCCTCCTCGACAACTCGCCGCGACCGGCCGGAGCTCCCGAGCTCGAAGCTCTCTTTCGCGGCGCCATGTAATCCGCCGGAGAGTCATTCATGAGCGACAAGCCCGCGCTGCCCGTCGATACCCGCGCCGACTTCGGTCACTTCATCCACATGCCGACGCGGTGGATGGATAACGACATCTACGGCCACCTCAACAACGTCGTCTACTACTCGTACTTCGACACCGTCATCAACCGCTGGCTCATCAACGAAGGCGGCCTCGATCCGAAGACGGGCAGCGTCGTCGGCCTCTGCGTCGAGTCGAAGTGCCGCTTCCTCCGCACGGTGGCGTTCCCCGACAACGTCGACGCGGGGCTTCGCATCGAGAAGCTCGGCACGTCGAGCGTTCGCTACGGCGTCGGCATCTTCAAGCACAACACCACGGAGCTCTGCGCGCTCGGGTACTTCGTCCACGTCTTCGTCGATCGGAGCATGAAGCCCGTCGCCGTGCCGCCGGCGATCCGCAAGGCGTGCGAGCGCCTCGTCCGCGGCGCGGGCTGAGCCGCTCGATCAGAACGCCCAGCCCGCCTGGAGGAGGAGGCGCGGCAGGACGTGAGGCTCGGGGTAGCTCGGCACCGTGACGCCCGGCGGCGGCGCCATCGACGCGGGTGCGCGATACGCGAGCGCCATGACGCCGATCCCGCCGCCGAACGTGAAGCCCGCGCCCGTGACGATCTGCGCGCCGAGATCGAACGCAGCGCCGTAGGCGTGGAACGAGACGACCTCGGCTTGCAGGCTCTCGGTGACGCGCGGATACGCGATCGGCATCGCGAGGAACGAGGGGCCGGCGAAGAAGCCCGTCGGTCCGTCGCGCCCCGTGTAGAAGCG
This sequence comes from Labilithrix sp., assembly GCA_019637175.1. GTDB lineage: Bacteria > Myxococcota_A > Polyangia > Polyangiales > Polyangiaceae > Labilithrix. The sequence continues at coordinate 163,160 of JAHBWD010000013.1, forward strand.
ATAGCCGAGCTCTGCGCCGACGCGCGACGAGGGGCCTCGGCCGATCTCCGCGTCGGGCACGAGGATCTCGAGCATCGCCCTCGGGAACGTCTGGACGAAGCCGCTCGCGACGATCCCGTGATGAGGCGCGACGAGCACCTCGGCGTTGACGCCGTAGCGACCGACGATGAGCGCGAATGGATTGATCGTGAGCGCGATGGTGCGCTGCGGTCGCGGCTCGAACGCCGGCGACGCGTCCGCCGGCGTCGGCGGTGGGAGCGCGGGCGCCAGAATCGGCGCCGGCGGCGGCGGCGCGGCGGCAGGCGGGGGAGCCGGCGGCGCGGGAGCCGGAGCGGCGAGCGCGGATTTTTTCGTGGTGAGCGTTTGCGCGCTGGGGCGCTTCGGTGTCGCGGCGCGCGCGCCGGGGCGGGCGCTCGCCTCCGAAGAGGACGCCAGGACCGCCGAGGTACAGAGCGCGATCGCGAGGATCGCCGCGCGCGGAGACATCGGCGCGAAAGCTCTTCACGCGCCGTGCCCGCGCGAAAGGGAGCATGGAGGACGCAGTTGCCCGGACGGAGAGGGCCGCGCGATCGACGAGCGGTGCGGCATGCACACCTCGCATGGATCCTCCGTTACCGGGCGAGTGACACCGCGCGTCGCAGCGGCGGAGTTGACGTTTGTTCGTGAGCGCGTGCGTGGCTAGAGATGCCCCTGCGCGTCATCGCGCGTGCCGTTCTCTCGAACCGGAGGTCGATCATGTCTCGTGTCCGCAGCCTCATGTCGCTCGTTGCGCTCGCCGTCGTCTCGTGTGGATGCGACCGGACGGAGAAGGGAAGCTCGACGACGACGTCCGCCCAGCAGCCTGCGACGACCAGCACGACCACGGCGACGGCGACGACGCACGCGGCGCCGACTCCCGCGCCGGCGGCGCGCACGCCGCTCTTCATCTTCAAGAACGTCGGCTTCTCGACGCCGGAGTCGGTCCTCTACGACGCCGCCGGCGACGTGTACCTCGTCAGCAACATCGAGGGCAGGCCCGATCAAGCCGACGGCAAGGGCTTCATCTCGCGCCTGTCGCCCGAGGGGAAGATCGAGACGCTCAAGTGGATCGAGAGCGGGAAGAACAAGGTGATGCTCAACGCGCCCAAGGGCATGGCGGTGATGGACGACACGCTCTACGTCGCCGATCTCGACACGGTCCGCATGTTCGATCGCAAGACGGGCGCGCCGACCGGCGAGGTGAAGATTCCGGGCGCGGCTTACCTCAACGACGTCACCGCGACGCCCGACGGGCGCATCCTCGTGACCGACACCGGGATGAAGGCCGGCAGCACCGAGGCGATCTACGCCATCGACAAGTCGAAGAAGGTCACGCCGGTCATCAAGGACAACAAGGAGCTCGGCCAGCCGAACGGCCTCACCGCGGCGGGCGACAAGACATGGGTCGTCGGTCAGGCGAGCGGCGAGCTCTACTCGATCGACGCGAAGGGGAAGAAGGGCGACGCCAAGAAGCTGCCGAAGGGTTCGCCCGACGGCATCGTCGCGCTCCCCGACGGAGAGGTGCTCGTCTCGAGCTGGGAGGCGCGGGCGATCTACCGCGGGAAGCCCGACGGTGAGCTCGTCGAGGTCATCAAGGACATCAAGGCGCCGTCCGACATCGGCTACGACACCAAGCGGCAACGGCTCCTCGTCCCGCTCCTCGACGACAACGAGGTGCGCGTCTACGAGATGAAGTAGCTCGATCCGGAGCCCAGAACGAAAGAGAGGCGCGGAGGCGCGGAGGATTTCCTAGAAATCGTCCGCGCCTTCGCGCCTCTTTTCGTCATCCGTCGCGTGGATCGACCGGGCCCGTGAAATCCCGAGCGCGCTCCCGTCGCGGGATCAGTACGCCGGCGGCGGCTCTTCTTCTTCGTCCTGCTTCGGGCAGACCGCGGCGGCGGCGCCGTAGCAGACGTTCGTCTTCAGGTCGCAGCACTGGACCGCGCCCGCCGTCTCCGGACAGCTGTTCGCGCAGTCTGCGTCGCTCTTGCACGACGGGACGCACTTCTTCTCCGGCGGCTTGCTCGCCGGCGCCGGGGGCGGGGGAGCAGGCGCCTTCTGCTCGGGCGGAGCTTCGTTCTGCTCCTCCTCGGCGGGCGGGATTTCGGCGGAGGTTGCGCACGCGGCCGCGATGAGGATTGCGGTGACGGCGAACACGGACTTTGAGATGTTGTTGGAGTACTTCACGGGGTTGCGGCGCACTCTAATGGTTCGTGCGAAAAAGCAACGTCACGAATGCCTTACACCATCTTTCAACCATGATCGGATCCTTCGCGCGCAGTGCGTCAATGCCTGAAAAACAAGCCCAGCCGTTTGTACGACATCGGCGCCATGTCGCGTAACGAGACGCAAAAGAAATCCTCCGAGCCGCCCGGATCGCGCGCGTTCTGGCGCCATCCGCGCGCGCCGTTGCTCCTCGTCTTCGCGCTCGGCGTCGTCCTCTTCTTTCCCGCGATCCGGGCGCCGCTCTTCCTCGACGACTACCTCCAAGGGGCGATGGTCGAAGGAACGTTCCCCGTCGCGCGCGGCCCGTTCGATCTCTACGACTTCGTCGACGACGCGAGCCGCACGCCGCTCACCGAGCGCGGGCTCTTGCCGTGGTGGTCGCATCCGAAGCTCACGATCCGCTTTTTCCGACCGCTCTCGAGCGCCCTCCTCTGGATGGATCACCGCGCGTTCGGCCACGGCGCGCTGCCGATGCACCTGCACTCGTTCGCCTGGTGGATCGCGGCGGTGCTGGCCGCGCGCACGCTCTTCCGCGACGTCTTCTCGCCGAGGGTCACCGCGCTCGCCACGGCGATCTTCGCGCTCTCGCCCTGTCACTCGCTCCCTCTCGCGTGGGTCGCGAACCGCGAGGTGCTCGTGTCGCTCGCGTTCGGCGGGGTCGCGCTCGCGGCGCAGGCGCGGTGGCGCGAAGATCAGCGCCTCCGCGACGGCGCGCTCGCGGCGCTCATGTTCGCGCTCTCGATGCTGGGCGGCGGCGAGTACGCGCTCTCGTTCGCCGGCTACGTCGTGGCGATGGATCTCGTTCGCCGCGAGTCGATCGGCCGGCGCGCCGTCGGCCTCGTGCCGTTCGCGCTCCCCGCCGCGCTCTACCTCATCACGCGCGGGCAGCTCGGGTACGGATCGTTCGGCTCGGGGTTCTACTCCGATCCGCTCCGCGATCCGGCGGCGTTCGCCGCCGACGCGCCCTGGCGCGCGGTGGCGCTCCTCGGGATGGGGTGGATGACGCTCGACGCCGAAGCATGGCGCCTCGGGGCTTCGCGCTGGATCCTCGTGGGCCTCGTGGCGACGGCGGCGCTCGGCATGAACGTCGTGCTGCGCCGCGCGCTGTCGCCGCTCTCGCCTCGGGCGCGCGCGCGCGCGACGTGGCTCCTCGTCGGCTCCTTGATCGCCATCGCGCCGACGCTCGCCGTCGTTCCGGCGCGGCGGCTCCTCGGCGTGAGCATGCTCGGGGTCGCGCTCGTCGTCGCGCTCGTCATCGATCACGTGTGGTTCCCGACGCGCGAAGAAGACAAGAAGCCGCGCGACCGCGCGGGCATCTTGGCCTCGCTCGCCGCGCTCGGCCTCGGCTTCGCGCACCTCGTCCACGGTCCGGGCACGTCGTGGCTCGCGTCGCGCCAGCACAGGATGGACGGCGGCGAGTTCGCCGATCGCGTGACCTGGCTTCGGAGCAAGGTGCCGGAGACGTCGACGAGCGAGCTCGGCGTCGTGCGCGGCATGGCGGGCGCGTTCTTCACGCCCTTCGCGCTCGATCGGCGAGGGCAGACGCCCGCGCGATGGTGGGTGCTCTCGCAAGCAGGCCACGTCCTCGTGCTGAGGCGAGGCGAACGAACCCTGGAAATGATCGCGACCCCCGGGCGCGGCCTCTTTCCGGTCGGTGAGCGTAACCTCTATCGCAGCTCGAGCCAGCCGCTGCGCGCGGGCGACGAGCTCGTCGTGCCGGGCATGCGCGTGACGGTGCTCGAGGTCGGTGAAGCCGGGCCGCGCATCGCGCGCTTCGACTTCGACGAAGATCCCGAGCGCATCTTCTGGGTGACCGACGGCTTCGACGACATGAAGGAGGCGAAGCTCCCGAGGCTCGGCCTCGGCGCGCCCTTCGATCCCTAGCGTCCTTCGAAGCGCGTTTCGGCTCTGACGCTACGAGGCCGCTTCAGTTTGCGGCGGGCGGGCAGACGGTCCCCGTCACGCGGCCCTTCGCGCGCGACGCGCTCGGTTTGGTGAACGAGATGGTCGCCGAGAACGACTTCGCGTCAATCGCGTCGATCTCGATCGTGCTCGACGCATCGGCGGCCGCGCCGGCCGGCGGCGCGTCGGCGAGCATCGACATGTCACCCTTCTCCGCGTCGGCCGCAACGTAGCCGAAGCTGGCCACCGGATACCGGCCCGGCTTTCCGTCGAAGCCCTCGGCGGCGACGGTGGCAATCGCGCCCTTTTGCATGACGCTTCCGAAGGTGTCGATGTCGGCGCAACTGGGCGCAGGACGCGTCCCGTTCTGGACCACGCTGATGACGAGCACATTCTCCGCGGGCCGATGCCGCGCGAAGGCGACGCCGTCCACGACGTTCGCGGTCGACTTGACCTCGATCTCGAGATGGGCGGTCCCGCCCGCCACCGCCGGGACGTTCGGTGGGCCGGCGCAACCGGTGCAGAGCAAGACCGGGGCGCACATGACGAGCGCGACGACGAGGGGCGCGAGCGCAGGCGAGGACCGCATTCGAAGGAAGATACTGCATGCGGACGAAAACGCGTTAGCGAATCACGGCGCGATTCCGTCACAAGCTCGCGCCCACCGTCGCCATGACGGAGAACGCGGGGCTCATGTTCTCGAGCGGAACGTAGACGCGCGTGTCGCCGCCCACGAAGAGCGGCGACTGCGGGAACATGTACTGCGCGCTCAGCCCGGGATAGAGCATCGGCGTCGTGGTCGTGTTCGACGCCGTCCGCCCGTTCACCGTCGTCGCCGACTGCTCGATGAGGATCGCCGCGCCGAGGTGAGGCCGGAGGAGGACGGACCCGACGCCGATGTCGTAGCCGACCTCGGCCGCCGGGGCGTAGAAGCGCGTGTTCGTCTCGGTGAGCGCCGCCGGTGTGACGGCGCTGTTCCGCTCGCCGAAGTGATAGACGAACGCGCCGCCCACGTAGATCGGCGTCTCGAACGTGTAGCCGGCGCGCGCGCCGACGCCGACGTTCATGTCGTTCGTCGCGTAGCCGACGAGCGGCGCGGCCGTCCATCGCTTGCCTTGCACCTCGCGGCGCTCGTCCGCGCGGTTCTCGGCGACGTCGCGGCGTGGGATCATCGTCTCCGCGGCCGTCGTCCTCGTCGTGCCGATCTTCCCGTCTTCGTTCCTCGGCGCCTTGCCTCGCGCCGTCTGCGCGTTCGTCGTCTTGGTCGACTCTGCCTTGGTCGGCGCGCGCTCCTCCGCGAACGCGAGCGACGGCGTGAGCAGGAGCGGGATCGCGAGCACGACGCATCGGGTGAGCTTCATGGTGGCACCTTTCTGGTGCCTGCTCGAAGCACGCCGAATGCCGCGCGACCGACGCGCGCTCTAGCTGGCGAGCTTCTCGCGCACCCGGAGCGAAGGCTTCTCGATGACGACGTGCAGCACGTAGGCGAGGCCGAGCGAAAGGAGCATCAACCCCGCGAGCGAGGCCGGCCACACGATGACCATCGGGACCTTACGCGCCTCGAGCGCACGCGCCGCCGGCACGACCACGTGATCGCAAAGCGGGATGTGTACCAGGTACACACCGTAGCCGAGAGTCGCGATGCGGCGGAAGATCGGCGCCGACAAGCGGCGCTGCACCCAGCCCTCGGCGTCGCCGTGCAAGAGGAGCAAGAGCCAGCCGAAGTACATGATGCTCGTCACCGAGCCCCAGGCGAACACGTGGACGAGCTGCACGGCGCGCTTGCCGAAGATCCACGGCTGCACGAGGAGCCAGAAGCACGCGAGCGACCCCATCCCGAGGAGCGCGCGATGGAACGGGTGCTCGAGCCACTTCGTGATCGGGCCCGCCCACCGGGCGTGGACGAACGCGAGGAGGATCCCGGCGACGAGCGTGTCGTAGCGCGTGTGCGGCCGGAAATAGAGCGCCTCGTAGAGCGCGAGATCCGTCCAGGGGGCGCGGTGCACGTACAGATAGAGCCGCGTGGCGAGCGCCGCCGTCCACAAGAGCACGAGGAGCACGACGCGCGCGCGGTCGGTCTTCAGGCGATGGAGCACGAAGAAGAGGATCGGGACGGTGAGGTAGAACTGCTCCTCGAGCGCGAGCGACCAGCCCCAGAACATGATCACGTCTTCGCGGAGCAGCGAGAGGAAGTTCGTGCCGTAGAGGTACTCCCACGGGAGGTGCCGGAGCTGCGAGGCCGTCAGCGGCGTCGTCAGCGCGAGGAACGTGAGCACGACGTAGTACGCCGGGAACGTCCGCGAGATCCGCCGGATGTAGAAGCGTCGAAGGTTCTGGGTGCCGTGCGTCTCGAGCGAGCGCAGGAGGATCGAGCCGATCAAGAACCCGCTCAGCATGAAGAACAGGTCCATGCCGAAGAAGACCGTGAGCGACGACGCCGTGAAGTCGCGGTCGAGGCGGATGCCCTGCTCGCCGGCGAAGATCCACGTGACGTGGAACTGCACGACGCTCACGATCGCGAGGACGCGGAGGCCGTGGAGCGACGGATAGCGGTTGTCGAGGAGCTCGAGGGCGAGCGGGTGCTTTTCGGTCACGGGGGTCGCTCTTCCGGCGCGTTGCCGCAGGATACCCCAACTCTTCGGGTACGAGCGTTGCACTCGCGCCCATGCAGGAGGCTCACCTCATGAACAAGACGCTCGCATTGATCCCCGCGTGCCTGCTGCTCGTCGCCGCGGGATGCAAGAGGGAAGACACCGGCGAACCGCGCAGCGCGACGACCACCACCGGCGCCCCGGGCATGGGCACGCTCGCGAACGAAGAGGGCATGGGCCGGATCATCGAGGCCCGTTGCGATCGCGAGGTCGCGTGCGACAACGTCGGCGAGGGGAAGAAGTACGTGACGCGCGAACGCTGCCGCAAAGACATCCGCGCGGCGACGGTCGCGGAGCTCGGTCCGAACCCGTGCCCGAACGGGCTCCGCGAAGAGCGCATCAACGCGTGCATCTCCGAGGTGCGAGGCGAGAAGTGCTCGGTGTCCGGCGACGACCTCGCGAAGGTGGCGGTGTGTCGTCACGCTGCGATTTGCGTACCCAAGTAGCGAATCCATCGCGCCACGTGGTGTGCAGATCTGTCTCGCCCGTCGCGCAGAAGGTGACGTGACGGGCGAGATCCTCTTAGATGCACGGCATGACCCTCGGGCACGCGCGCGCGCGCTACCTCTCCGCCATCGGAGCCGTGCTTCCGCCTCTCGCGATCGCCGCCTGTCGCGACGCGACGCCGCCGGCGTCGACCATCGCGAGCGATCCGACGTCGACCGCGACGCCCAGCGCGACGCCCAGCGCGAGCGCCGCAGAGCCGCCCATCACGGCGAGCGCGACGCCGAGCGCTTCGGCGGCGGAGCCGCAGCGGCCGATCCCGATGAAGTTCCCGCCGTGCCCCAGCGGCAAGTTCTGCGTCGCCGAGCCGGCGAAGCTCACGGGCAAGCCCGCGCCCGAGCCCTTCGCCAAGTGTGCCGTCACGACGAACCACCCCGACGACGCGGCGGACGCGGGATCGCGCGCGGCGAACCGCTTCGTCAACTTCAGCCCGGATGACACCAAGATGGAGCGCGAGAAAGACAAGACGGCGTGCTGTTACACGTGGGGCCTGCGCTGTCCCGGTGGCCGCGCGTTCCGCGACGCGACGGGCACGCCCGCGGTCGCGCGCACGACGGCGCGCGCCGATTGGACGGCGGGCCTCGGCGCGCTCGCCGTCGATCGGCTCTCGCCCGAAGAGCGCGCGTCGCTCGCCGCGCATTGGACGCGCGAGGCGGCGTTCGAGCACGCGTCGATCGCGTCGTTCGCTCAGCTCACGCTCGATCTCATGTCGGTCGGCGCGCCGCCCGAGCTCTTGTCGGCGGCGCAATGCGCGGCGATCGACGAGGTCGAGCACGCGCGCATCGCGTTCGCGCTCGCGGCGGCGTACGGCGGAGAGGCGGTGGGGCCTGCGCCGCTCGCCGCTTCGCCCGGCGCGCACCGCACGCTCGCCGACATCGCGCGCACGACGTTCATCGACGCGTGCGTCGGCGAGTCGGTGGCGTCGGCGACGCTCGCCGACGACGCGCGCAAGACGGACGATCCCGTGCTCCGCGAGCTCTTGAGCGGAATGGCGGAAGACGAAGAGCGCCACGCGGAGCTCGCGTGGCGCATCGTCGCGTGGACGCTGCGCGTCGGCGGCGAAGACGTGGCGCGAACGGTCGCGGACGCGCGCGACGCCGTCGTCGAAGAGCTCGTCGCGCTCACGCACGGCGACGCGATCTCCGCGAGCGACGCGCTCCGCGCCACGGTCTTGCGCGAGGTGGTCTTGCCGTGCGCGGTCGCGCTGGTCGCCGCCCAGGCGCCGCCTGCGCCGCCGTCGCGCGCGCGCCTCGGCTTCAACGCGTGAGCGGCTCCACGCGACCGGGGCCTCCGCTCCGGACCGAGGCGGCGAACGCGAGGGCGAGCGCGTGCGCGAGCTCGATCGGGTTGTCGACGCGCTCCGGCTCCGCGAGCGGCACGAACGGCGGAAAGTCCGGCATGTAGCGGCGCTCGCCCGTGAACCCGGTGAACATCGTGTGCAGCGCGGGCGAGAGCTGCACGAGCGCGATCGTCGACGAGGCTCCTGCGAACGGCGCGTTCGCGCTCGGCAGCGTCACGAAGCGCGGCGGCTCGCTCCCCGAAGGCAGCGAGACGGCGGTCGCGCCGGCGGCGACCGCGAGCAGCTCGGTCGCCTGGTTCGGGATCAGCTCGTCGGAGCGCGCCTGGAGCAGGAGGAGGTTCTTTCCCTGCGCGGCGATCTTCGGCGCGAAGCTCAAAGGATCGCCGGGCGCGATCGCCGCTTGGAGGAGCGCGAGCGAGCGCTGCGCCTCGCCGGGGAGGATCGAAGGATCGGAGACGTCGATCGCGGGATCGAACGTCGCGCGCAAGAGCGGGGTGACGAGCCCGTTGAACTGCGGAGAGCTCGGCAAGGTCGCGAGGAAGAGCCCACCCCCGCCGACGGAGAGCACGCCTCCGGCGAGGCCTTGCGCGACGGCGACGCCGCCCGCGCCGATCACCGAGCCGAACGACTCGCTCGTGTACACGACGTGTTGCCCGTCGAAGGCGATCCCCGCGAGGAGCGGATCGGCCGCGGCGACGGGCGAGAGATCTCCCTCGCGCACGAACCGAACGAGCTCCGCGAGATCGACGATCGCCTGGCGGAGGTTGTCGCGCACGTAGCGGCCGTCGAGCGGGCCCACGCCGCGCGCGGGATCGCCGTCGAAGTCGAAGAGCTGGATCGAGGCCCCGAAGTCGTCGGCGTCGGCGAGGCCGTCGGGACCGGCCGCGCCGGTGAAGTTGTGCTTCGCGTCGACGACGGTCTTGCCGCGATCGCCGTGCCAGATCGCGTCGATGCCGATCGTCGCGTAGCCTGCGCGCGCGTAGTCGTTGGCCGGCGTGACGACCTGCGAGCGTCCGGCGTTGAGCCCGTGCTGGAAGATCATGATCGGCACGCGCGGCCAGCCGGACGCCGGCTTCTTCGGCAGCGTGAGCATGAAGGGGATCGCCTCGACGCCCTTCACGATCGGGAGGCCACTCGCGTCGGTCTCGACACGCCCGAGCGCCGGCGGCGTCGCGGAGAGGAACGAAGGCGCCTCGAACGTGCCGAGGATCACGGCTTCGATTCGATCGTGCACCACGCCCGCGGGATCGCCGAGCCCGGGCCGCGTGGTCGACGGCCTGCCGAGGAAGTCGTCGAGCGCCGCGCCGGCATAGACCTTCGTGACGACCGCGGCCGGCGCCTTCCGCTGCGCGGCGACGTCGCGCATCGCTTCGATCATGCGCGTGTGCCGGCCCACGGTGAAGACCGTGACCGCGCTCGGCGTCGCGTCGCGCACGAACGGCGCGACGCGCGCGTACACCCCGGCGAGCGGGCCGCGCCCCTCGAGCGCATCGCGCATCTCGGGCGAGGGCGCGAGCGACGGGCTCTCGACGACGACCGCGTACGGACGCCCCTCGTCGAGGACGACGCCTCGAGGCGGTAGCGCCACGACCTCGCGCGTCTCCTTGCGGTAGAAGAGCGCGCCGACGTGACCGGGGTGGGAAGCCTCGAGGTTCAGCCATCGCGCCGAGCCCTCGAGCGGCCCGTCGGGCAGCTCGCCTCGCGTGGGGAAGAACGCCGAGGTGTACGTGGGCGCGCCGTCGAGCTCGGAGAGCGTCGCCGCGAGCGTCGAGAGCGGCCCCGGCTGCCCGCCCTCGATCTTCACGTCGGCGATCGCGAGCTTTCCGTCCTTCAGGAACGCATCCGAGGGCCACGGCGTATCGGCCATGCCCGTACCGCCGAGGAGCGCTTCGGCCCGCGGCGTCGCGGGCGCGGGATCGCCGCCGCACGCGGAGGCGGCGAT
>JAHBWD010000130.1 GCA_019637175.1 Labilithrix sp.
GGCGTACGCGCGAAGAGCTGCGCGCCGAGCGCCTCCTCGAGCGCGGCGAGCCGGCGGCTCACCGTGGAGTGATCCACCTTGAGCACGCGTGCGCCGCCCTTGATCGAGCCCGCCTGTCGCACCGCGAGGAAGAAGCGCAGATCTTCCGCGTTCATGGCGCCCGCCCGCGCGGGGGTGGAGGAAGCGCACTCCGGCTGTGCAAATTCCCCGTCTCCCCGAATCGATCGAGATCTCTCATTCTCGAAGCTCGAGCCTAGGGGATTTCCGTGACGCTGGTCGGTCGACTCCTCCTCTTCTTCGTCGTGTGCAGCGTCGGCGGCTGGTGCTTCGACACGCTCTTGCGATCCGTGCGCCGCAAGCGTTGGGCTCCGATCCGAAAGCTGCCCTTCTCGCCGCTCTACGGCACCGCCTCGTTCGCCGTGCTCTTCCACCCCGCCTTCGCCTTCGCCCCGTCGGACCGGCTTCGCGCCGTCGTCGAGTTCCTCTACTTCGGGGTCCTCTTCTGCGTCTTCGAGCTCCTCGCGGGAGAGATCATCCTGTTCGCGCGCGGCTCGCGGATCTGGGACTACCGCGACCGCTACCTGAACGTTCGCGGCCACACCGACCTCTTTCACTTCTTCCTCTGGGGCACGTCGGGCCTCGTGGGCCTGCGCTTCCTCTTGCGTCCGCTCGCCCGGCTGCTCGGCCTCGAGGACGCGTGACGGCGCCGGAACGAAGCGACGCTCCATGGATCAGGGCCGCGCTGCTCGCCGGCAAGCCCTATCGGTTTCGAACGAAGCGCGCGCTCTTCCACAACGCGCTGAACCTCACCGCCCTCGCCGGCGTCCTCGCCGCCTTCGGGACGGTGCTCGCGCTCGGGCGCGGCGCCCGGCCTTGGCCGTACCTCCCGCTCGCGACGCTGGCCTTCGGCTGGTGCTACTTCGCGCTCTTCGTGCTCGTGGTGCACGAGGCGTCTCACGGGATGTTCGTGCTCGCGCGCGACCGCCGCACGCGCGAGCGCTACAACCGCATCTTCGGTTGGCTCGCCTGCCTCCCGTTCGCCATCCACTACGCACGCCACTGGGAAGAAGGACACGTCATCCATCACCGGATCCCGATCGAGGAAGACGATCCCCAGCGATTCAATCGCCTGACCGGCGCTCGCCTCGCGCGCGACATCGCGCTCCTCGTCTTCGTGCCCGGCTATGCCTTCGTGCACCGGTTCATGACGCCGCGCGCTCGGGCACGCAAGCAATCGAGCGCGTGGCTCTTCGTCGTCTTCTTCGCGCTCTGGACATGCGTCGTCTTCCTCGCTTGGCGGTGCATCTCGCCGTCTGCGGGAGTCGCTCTCGTGCTCGGTCTCCAGATCCTCGCGGCGTACAACCAGCTCAAGGGCGCGCTCGAGCACGGCGGCCCGATCGCGTTCGAGCGAAGCGCGTATCTCCGGAGTCGTACGAGCCTCTTCTTCGGGCGGCGGTGGCTCCTGCCCTTCAACCAGTCGCTGCACTTCGAGCACCACCTCAACTTCACGGTGCCCTGGTACGACCTGCCTCGTTACCGTCGCGCGCTCCTCTCGATCGTGCCGCGCGAGCTCCATGACGAGGTGTGGAATCGCGACATCTGGGGTCAGCTCGCGGGCGACAAGGGAGCCCTGCCCGATCACCTCCGTCGTCTCGCCTACCGGCGCGACGCGAGCCCATGAGCGCGCTGATCGTCGGGATCGTCGTGTTCGCCACGACGGCGCTCGCGGCCGGCGTCCTCGCCGTGCGGCGCTCGGCTCGCGCGGGCGGCGCCCTCCTCGCGTTCTACGCAGCGCAAGGCCTCGTCGTCTTCTGGATCGCACACGCGCTCGATTCTCTCGGTTTGGCCTGCGCGATGAGCGCGGCGTGGACGCTCGTGATGGTGCACCGCGTCCTGACGTACGCCTATCCCGCGCCGCCCCGCTCGTGGGACCTGCTCTCGTTCGTCCCCGTCCACGTCGCGCAGGCGACGTTCGTGCTCTGGGTGATCGCGTGGCCGCTCTCGCGCTTGTCGGTCACGCCCCTCGGCGACGCGGTGGTGATCGGCGGCGTCCCGCTCGTTTCTGCGCTCGGGCTGGCGCTCACCCATCGAACACCTGCCGTGCGTGCAGTGTCGCTCGACGTGCCCGGTCTCTCGGGAGAGCTGCGCGTCGTGCACCTCAGCGATCTGCACGTCGGGCCGTACATGGGACGCGCGCAGCTCGCGCGCATCGCCGCCGCGGTGAACGCCTTGCGAGCCGATCTGATCGCCATGACGGGTGACTTCCTCACGCTACGCTCCGAGCTCGACTACACGCCGCTGCTCGACTTCGTCCGCGCGCTCGAGCGCCCTACCCTCGGCGTCTATGCCTGCCTCGGCACCACGATCTCGCGGTGCGAGAGCGTCTGGTCGCCGATCTCGCGCTCGCCGGCGTGCGCGTCCTCGTCGACGAGGCCGAGGTCGTCTTCACCCCCGCGGGTGACGTGCTTCGCGTCGCCGGGCTCGACTATCACCTCGAGCGCGCGCAGTACGCCGTCGCGTTCGATGCGCTCGCGGCGAAGAGCGAGCCCACGGTGGTCTTGTGTCATCACCCCGGCGCGTTCGCCGTGATTCGAGATCGCCTCCGTGGCGTCATGCTCGCCGGCCACTTCCACGGCGGACAGATCGGCCTGACGTCGTTCGGCCTGCCGTGGAGCGTGCTCCGTCCGTTCGGCGTCTTCGACCAAGGCGTGTTCACGTTCCGCGAGGCGCGCCTCTACAGCCATCGCGCCACCGGGGTCTACGGCTTCCCGATCCGGCTTGGCGTGCCGAGCGAGATCGCGCTCCTTCGCGTGCGCGCGCCTCGGCCGCGTGTGCATGCACGTGCCTGAGCGACCATCGGCGCTGCGACTCAACGTGCGCGTAAACGATCAGCGAGGCTCGATCACGTACGGCACTCCGACACACGTCCCGTAGGGAGGCACGTTCATCGCCGCGAACACGGGGGCGCCCCCGGTGAGCGTGTTCGTGCCGGAGGAGCTCGCGGAGTCGGGGGAACGATAGAGGCCGCCGTTCGTGTCGAGGATGACCATCCTCGCTTCTCCGCCTCCCCCGCCGCCGCCGGAGCTCGCGTAGGCGACGCCGGCGACGCCGTCGTAGCCGAGGTTCGCGGCTTTGCCGCGAAAGAACCCCTCGATCTCGTCGGGGCACTTCGAAAAGTCTCCCGAGACGACCGCGTCGAGAAGGGTGACGGACCACGTGAACGTCCCGACGGCACGCGCTCCCGGCGGGATCGGTTCGCGCCCCCTGAGCAGCTTGACGTCCTCGACGCGCTTCGCCGGCCGCGTCGGGGCGTCGGCGGGGCGCGTATAGCCGACGCCGCAGTAGCCGCCGTCGCACGTCACCCTGGTGATGCTGCATCCCCCCGCGACGAGCGAGAGGCCGAACACGACGACGAGCAGAGCGCGCTTACCCCACATGCCGGCACCGTACGCGACGCTCGCTCGCAAGGCTACGTCGTCGTGACGCGCTCGCGGCGCGTCGAGACGATCTCGGTGTGCAGCGCGCTGCGCGCAGTTCGTGCGGCGTGATAAGACTCGGCGCGGGGATGGCTCGCGGTCGGCGCCTTTCGTCCGTCGCTCTGATCGCCGCGTGTCTGACGACGCTCGGCGAAGCCCGCGCGCAGGAGCCCGCGGCGCCCGCGCCGCCGGATCCCAAGGTCGAAGAGGTCGTCGTCCTCGGGCGTCGCGAGCCGAAGAGCCCGACGGTTCATCGGATGAAGCGCGACGAGTATCGCGTCGTGCCGGGCGCGTTCGGCGATCCGTTCCGCGCGATCGACGTCCTGCCCGGGCTCGTCCCGATCGTCTCCGGCCTGCCGTACTTCTACATCCGCGGCGCCCCGCCGTCGGCCGTCGGCTACTTCGTCGACGACGTTCGGATTCCGTATCTCTACCACTTCGCGCTCGGGCCCGGCGTCATCCAGCCCGCGCTCGTCGAAGAGGTCTCGCTCCATCCCGCGGCGTTCCCCGCGCGCTACGGTCGCTACGCCGGCGGCATCGTCGCGGGCACGACGCGCGATCCTCCTTCGGAGCTCCGAGGCGAAGCGCAGATCCGCGTGTACGACGCCGGCGGCTATCTCGAGACGCCGTTCGCCGGCGGGCGCGGCTCGGTCGGCGCGGGCGGGCGATACTCGTACACCGCCGGGATCATCTCCCTCGCGGCGCAGGAGCTCACGATCGACTATCGCGACTACAACCTTCGCGCCACCTACGATCTCACCGATCGGCTCCGCCTCACGCTCTTCGGGTTCGGCTCTTACGACTACGCCTCCGAGACCGAGCGCGGGATCGAGGAGGTCTTCTTCGCGTCGGAGTTCCATCGCCTCGACCTCCGGCTCGATCATCGCGCCCGCGACGGATCGACGACGCGCGTCGCCACGACGGTCGGCTTCGATCGCACCCGCCTCGAAGACGCGCGCTTCGCCCAGAGCGTGATCACGGCGGCGCGCGCGCGGCACGTGCGTGCGCTCGGCAACGAGGTCGAGCTCGAGATCGGCGCCGACGTCACCGCCGATCACTACGGCGGCGATCTCCCGAGCCCTTACGCCGTCTCCTTCGAGCGCTACGATCAAGCGTTCGCGTTCTTCTCGCCGCGGACCGACACCGCGACCGGCGCGTGGGTGTCGGGGCGCTTTCGTCCTCGGCCGGGCTGGGAGATCACCGGCGCGCTCCGGGGCGACGTCTTCACGAGCGCGGGCAAGATCGCGCTCGGGCCGAGCCCGCGCCTCGGCGTGCGCGTCCCGCTGAAGAAGGAGATCGCGTTCCTCGCCGCGCTCGGCGTCGCTCCGCAGCCGCCGGCGTTCGCGATCCCGGTGCCCGCCGTCGGCTATCGAGGCCTGCCCGGCGGCCTCGGCTTCGCGTACCAAAAGAGCGCGGGCGCCGAATTTTCTCTGCCCGCGCGCTTCACCCTGCGCACCGTCGGCTTTCATCACAGCTACTTCAACCTCCGCGACTTCGCCCAAGATCGCGGCCGAATCGATCTCGACGAGCCGCAGATCGAGCCGATGTCTCCGCTCCAGGCCTACGGTCTCGAGGTCTTTCTCTCCCGCAAGCTGAGCGAGCGCTACGCGGCGTTCATGAGCGCGACGCTCTCTCGCGCGCAGCTCGGCTCGACCTCCAGCGATCCCTCGCGGGTGAGCCCGTTCGATCGCACCTTCGTCTTCCAGATCGGCGGCGTCGTCGACATGGGGCGAGGCTGGCGCACGTCGGCGCGCTTCTTGACCTATGGCGGCTGGCCGCCGGAGCCGGACGAGCCCTTGTCGGTGCGCCTCGGGCGGCTTCCCGCTTTTGCCCGCGGAGATCTACGCTTGGAGAAGCGATGGACGCTCGGCGAGACCGGCTTCGTCTCGTTCGTCGTCGAGGTGCTCAACATGACGGGCTCGAAGGACGTGACGGCGCGGCGCTGCCTCTCGCAGACGGGGCAATGCGAAGATCGCGCGTTCGGTCCGCTGATCGTGCCGAGCATCGGCGTGGAGGGTGGCCTTTGAAGCGCGCGCTGTTCTTCGCCGCGGCGATCGCGGCGTGCGTGCCCGCGTCCGAGGAGCTGCCTCCCACGGGCGCGGCGGGTTTCGTCACCGAGCCCTCGCCGGCGACGCGCGGCGAGCCGCTCGTGACCATCGACGGATGGACGCTCGTCTTCGAGAAGGTCGCGCTCGCGGGCGACGTGAGCGCGCTCGTGCGCACGAGCGGGGTCTCGTCGTACGGTCGCTCCGCGGGCTGGCTCTGGGACGCCGCGCAGGTCGTCGAGATCTACGTCCCCGCGATCCTCGTCGGGCCCGCGTCGGTGAACGTCGAGCTCCGGGGAAATTATCTTCCCCTGAGCCGCGGCGAAGATCGTCGCCGCCACCTCGGGATCGCGCCGGAGCTCGCCGATCGCTTCTCTCGTGTGCCCGAGCAAGGCCTGGCCAACGCCAACGACTACGGGTACGGCCGCGGACCTTCCCTGATCGTGATCGTCCGCGCCGAGAATGAAGGGCGGGTCAAGCGCATGGATGTGGCGCTCACCTCGGGCTTCTCGTCGAGGAGCGCGCTGCAAGACGGGCCGGTCATCGACATCCGCGAGGATCAGCTCTCGGTGCGCACGCTCGCCATTCGCGTCGAGGCGCTCTTCGAGGACGCGAGCGGAGGGCCGATGAGCTTCGCCGACTTCGCCGCCGCCGACGACGAGGGCAACGCCGACGGCACGATCTCGGCGGTCGAGCTGCTCGCCCACGAGCTCACACCCAAGACCGGGTCGTCGGCGAATCGCTCGACCGATCTCCTGGCGCTCCTGTCGTCGCGCGGCGGATCGATCCTGGCGCCGCGCTGACGTCGGTCACGGCGCGGGGTTTCGCCGCGCCGTCACCGCCGGCCGCCGCCATCTCGTCGTAGGCGTACGACGTTGCGATCGTCGAGTGGCGCGAGCGCGACCCTCGTCGTGCACCGGAGGCCTTGCGACGTCGGATGTCGTCGGCGGCCGCCGTATACCTCGCCGAGGGGATGAGAAGACCCGCCCGATGTGGTTGCGAGCTGGACGTGCGCGGGATCGAGGGCGTCGCCCCGTTGCGCGCGGCGCAACCGACCTCGTAAGCTCGCGCTCGAGGGGCGACCAATGAGCACACGCGCGACGTCGATCATGGCACTGATCAACCAAATCCAGAACGACGAGCTCGTCTTACCGGATCTCCAGCGCGACTTCGTGTGGAAGGAGGAGCAGATTCGCCTGCTCTTCGACTCGATCATGCGCGGTTATCCGTTCGGGTCGCTCTTGCTCTGGAACACGCAGTATGTCGCCGTGCCCTATCGTGAGTTCGTCCGCGACGCGCGCACGAACCAAACCTTCACCACGAAGACGAAGGACGCCGGCAAGCGCATGATGATGGTGCTCGACGGGCAGCAGCGGCTGCAGTCGCTCTTCATCGCGGCTCTCGGCACCTACGACGGCCGCCGGCTCTACTTCAACGTGACGAGCGGGCCGAACAGCACCGTGAAAGAGGACGACGGTACCGGGCGAAACTACCGTTTCGAGTTCTGGCGAGATGACGAGCCGAGCCGGCCTAAGCGGCTTGTTCGCGTCGCCGACATCGCGAGCTGGCCGCCTCGGCACGAGCAGCAGGAGATCGAGCGAACCATGCAGAGCGCGGACCTCGGCGAAGACGAGGCGCCGGTCGCACGTAGCAACCTCCAGATGCTGCGCCAGGTGCTGGCGCTCCCCCTGCTGCCGCTCGAGACGATCGACGAGGAGGTCCTGAACCCGGAGCAAGCGCGCACGATCGACGAGATCCTCGAGATCTTCGTCCGCGTAAACGACGGCGGGACGCGCCTCACGAAGTCCGACCTGATGTTCAGCCTCATCAAGACGAAGTGGGCGGGGGCTCGAGACGCGTTCGACACGCTGCTCGAGCACGTGAACGG
>JAHBWD010000131.1 GCA_019637175.1 Labilithrix sp.
CCACGGAAGCGGGTCACGATCATTCCGAAGGGCTATTGCGGCCGCCGCGCATCGACGCGCGAGGACGTGGAACCGCCAACCGCCCCCGCCGAGCATCGACCTCGCTATCACGAGATCAGGAAAGGCGAGGTCGCCGGTTCTCTCTCTCCAGCGCTCGCGCCCGTGCGCCTGTACCTTCCGAAGGAAGAACTTCGCCTCGCGCAGCTTCTCGTCTGTCTTGTTCATCGGCCGCCTCGTGTCGTCGTCATGGTAGCGTACTGGCTCGGAGAAGGGGGCGATGCGAACTCACTACATCAGCTGCTTGATCGTCCCCCGCTCTCGTGGACGATTTGACTATGCCGCAATCGCGGCGACTTGATCCTTCAATTCGAACTCGATCGGGCTGAGGTAGTCGAGGTGCGAGTGGAGGCGTTCGACGTTGTAGAAGCCGTCGATGTACTCGCCGACCGAGATCTCGGCGGCTCTCCGCGTCGGATAGCGCTCATCGTCGACGAGCTCGGCACGCAGGGTGGCGAAGAAGCTCTCGGCGACAGCGTTGTCGAAGCAGTCGCCGGTGCGGCTCATGCTCGCGATCATGCCGTGGGAGGCGAGCGCCCTCCGGTACTCGTCGCTCGCGTACGGGCTGCCGCGATCCGTGTGGTGCACAAGGCCGGCAGGGACACGATGGCGGCTCTGGACCGCGCGCTCGAGCGCCGCAAGCGCGAGCTCCGTGTCGTTCGTCGCGCTGATCGCCCAGCCGACGACGCGGCGGGAGAACAGGTCGAGCAACACGGCAAGGTACGCCCACCCCTCATCGGTCGCGACGTAGGTCACGTCACCCGCCCAGACCGTGTTCGGCGCAGTCGGCTCGAAGTCGCGAGCCACGATGTTCGGCGCGATCGGGTTCGCGTGACGGGAGTCCGTCGTACGCCGGAAGCGACGCTTCAGGCGCCCCGCGAGGCCCTTTTCTCGCATCAAACGCGCGACGCGCTTCTTGCCCACGCGAATGCCCTTCTTGCGAAGCGCGCGATGCACACGCGGACTGCCGTATCGCTTCTTGCTCTTCGCGTGCGTCGCCGTGATCTCGACGGCGAGCCGCTCGTCGTCGCTTCTTCGGGCGCTGGGCGCGCGCGTCTTCCACGCGTAGAAACCGCTCCGAGAGACGTCGAGGACGTCGCAGAGGACCTGGATCGGGAAGTTCGCCTTCTCCGCGTCGACGAGCTTGAACATCACCCGTTCTCCTTCGCGAAGAAGGCGGTCGCTTTTTTTAATATCTCGCGCTCCATCTCGAGGCGCTTCACGCGCTTGCGCAGCTCGCGAAGCTCGTCGCGCTCGTCCGTCGTGAGCGCGTCGGGTGGGCCCTTGCCGGCGTCGATATCGGCGCGCTTCACCCAGTCACGCAGCGCGGTCTCGGTCAGATCGAGATCCTTCGCGACCTGCCTGATCGTGCGGTCGCCCACCCGGCAGAGACGCACCGCCTCGGCCTTGAACTCCGGCGTGAACGCTCGCCGCTTCCTTCGTTCCTCTCGCTTCGCCATCGAACACTCCTCGCGCATCTTCGCGCTTGTTGGGGTGTCCACGGAAGCGGGTGAAGATCAAGGTGAGCGATCTCGAGAACGTGTGGAGCTTCACCTGCGACTGGCGAGCAAACGAGCTCGTTGCTCAGACCGCGAGGGATGACCGACGCGTCGTTCGAATCGACCTCGCCAGCGGGAATTCCCGCTCCGTCTGGACCGGCTATCTCGGGCTCGGCTTCGAGCTGATGCCCGACGGTCGGCAGGTCGTCTACGAGGATGACGGAACGATCCTGCTGGCGAGCATCGATGGTGGGCGATCACCCGAAGCGATCGCGCGCGGAGGCGTGCCCTCGCTGTCCCCCGATGGATCCACGGTCGCCTTCATGGGCGGCGAAGACGCGTCTACTTGCAGCGCTTGAACGGCGGCGCCGCGAAGCTTCTCCTCCGCGCGCGCGTTTCGCCCGCGGACGATGCGCGTCGCATGGGGAGGTACTGCAGGGCGCCCCTCTGGTCACCAGACGGGAAGCTCCTTCTCGTGTGGAGCACGATCGCGACGCGTTTCGACGAGCCACGCAACCCCGAGTGGGTGAAGTCGTTGCAACGGCGTCAGGCGGCGTACGAGCGCAAGCGCATCAAGGGCAATGCGAACGCCTCCGCTGCGTCGAAAGAACCGGTGCCGCACTTCGCCGCGTCGATCGAGTACGCGCACTGGGAGTTCGAGCACTCCGTCGGCGTCGTCGACCTCGACGCGCGGAGAGTTTGGCTGACGCGAGGTCACTGGGAAGACGCCGCGTGGGCTCCGGTGCGTTAGCCGCAAACGCCTCGCTCTTCCGGCCGTTTCGGACGGCAATCGTCCAACACGCTGTTGGACGACCGCGAAGGTCGGCTAGAGCTGGGTGAACCCCGCGTCGGCAACGAGATCGATGCCCGTGCAGAAGCTGCTGTCGTCCGATGCGAGGAACACGACGGCGTTGGCCATTTCCTCCGACGTGCCGATGCGGCCGAGCGGCATCTGCTTCGCAAAGTCGTTGCGCATCCCGTCAGCGACTTCCTTCGTTCCGCCCTGCGTCTCGAAGATGGGCGTGTCGACGGGGCCCGGACTCAGGCAATTGACGCGGATCTTTCGCTCCTTCAGCTCGGCCGCCCAAGAGCGAACGAACGAACGCTGCGCAGCCTTCGTGCCCAGGTAGGTCGTGTAGACCGGAATCCCTTTGGTGTGGCCAGCCGACGAGACCACCACGACCGAGCCGCCGTCGTTCAGGAGCGGCAGCGCCTTCTGGACCGTGAAGAACGTTCCACGTGCGTTGACGCCAAACGTCTTGTCGAAGTGTTCCGGCGTCGATTGCGCGAGCGTCACGAGCTCGACGATCCCCGCATTCGCGACGATGATGTCGAGGCGATGCCCCGCGCGCTCGACGGTCGCGTAGAGACGATCGATGTCCTCGAGCTTCGACACGTCGCCCTGCACCGTGGTGACGCTCCGTTGGATGTGCTTTGCCGCCTTGTCGAGCTCGGCCTGTCGTCGCCCGGTGATGTAGACGTGCGCGCCTTCTTCCACGAACCGCTTGGCCGTGGCCAGACCGATCCCGCTGCTGCCGCCAGTGATGACAGCCACCTTTCCTTGAAGCTTCTTCATGGTTCTCCTTCGCGCGCCCTGGGCTTCAATCGCGCGGGAGGTGTGATGCTCGAACATCCCCCGGTGACGCGAGCGCGGAAGGCATGCTGATCATTCCAACCAAGCATGCGGGAACACGACGGCGGACGCCGAGATGTCGCTACGCTTTGAACGCGCTCGACGTCTCGAGCGTCTCGGCGATGAAGTCGACGAACGCTCTCGCCTTGCTCGGCATCCGCCCGCCGGCGGTGACGGCATGAACCGGCACCTTCGTCGGTGCGTGAGCGGCGAGGATCGACTTCACCGTGCCGTCCTCCATCGCGTCGGCGAATAGCCAGCGCGGCGCGTGTCCGATGCCCAGATCCGAGAGCACGGCAGCGCGGACGCTCTCGGCGTCGTTGAATCGCAGCGGTCCGTTGGGCGTGATCGTGAGCACGCGACCGCCCTCACGAAAGTCCCAGCCTCGCGGTCGGCCCTTGAACATGAAGGTGATGCAGGCGTGCGCGCCGAGGTCCCGCGGCCTTCGCGGTTCGCCGTGATTCGCGAGATACCGTGCGGAAGCGACGGTGGCGACGGTGAACGAGGCGATGCGACGAGCGACGAGCGACGAGTCCCCGAGCTGTCCAATGCGAATCGCGACGTCGATTCCTTCCTCGACGAGGTTGGTGTAGCGGTCGCCGACCTCGAGCTCGACGCTGAGACCTGGATACTGCGCCATGAGCCGCCCCAGGTGTGGAACGACGTAGAGGCGGCCGAAGGCAGAAGGCACCGCCACCCGCAGCGCACCTGCCGGTGAATGCTGACCGTGGCGCACCGCGGCCTCGGCTTCGTCGAAGTCCGCGAAGAGCTTCACGACGGATTCGTAGTAGGCCTGGCCCTGCTCCGTGGTGCTGAGTCCTTGCGAGGTGCGGCGGAGCAGCTGGGTTCCGAGCCGGCGCTCGAGCGCCGCGATCTGCTTGCTCGCTGTCGACTGGACGACCCCTTCGACGTTGGCCGCCTTGGAGAAGCTCCCCGTCTCGACGACCCGAACGAAGAGACGCATCGTGTCCAACCGGTCCATCGCGCATCAGCGTCCGTCGTTGGGATCCATTCAGTCCAGAATTTTTTGAAAGAGCGAAGGTCATCGACTCGAACGCGGGCCGAGCGAGGTCACGGCGATGGAGATCAGCACCACGCCGCTGCTCTCCTCACTTCCCGACGTTGACTGTCGCGGCAGGGACGACGACCGTACCGAGGCCGGACGGCGGGAGCGCCGGCGGCGCGCGCATCGCGAAGTCGGTCACGCCCGCGTCGCGATAGAGCCCGATGAAGTCGTTGCGATCTTGGTAGCTCGCGGTAAACGCGGGGGTCCAGCCTGCGCGGTTTGCGGCGAGCGGATCTGCGCCGGCCGCGAGGAGGACGCGAGCGACCTCGATGTTTCCTTTCGCGGTCGCCGCGCACAGGGCCGTCATGCCGAGGATGTCGCGTTGCTCGATGCGCGCCTTGGCGACGAGGAGGCGACGTACGATGTCGACGCGCGGGCGACTCGCCGCGACGACGAGCGGCGGATAGCCGGTGCCGTCCGGTGCGCGACCGTTGACGTCTGCGCCCGCGACGAGCAACGCGTCGACCACCTCGAGGTGCCCGGCCTCGGCGGCGAGGGCGAGCGGCGGCTCGCCGTTTTCTCCGTCGATCCGCGCGCCCCTCGCGACGAGCAGTCGAGCAACCTCGGTCTTACCGGACCATGCGGCGTGCTCCAGCGGCGTCTTGCCTGCCAATCCCAGGAGCGGTGGATCGGCACGGTTCGGATCGGACTTGGCATCGAGGAGAGCCTTCACGCTGGCGACGTCTCCTCGATCCGCGGCGATCGAAAGGGCCCGCCGGCCGAGGTTCCCGCCGAAGGATTCGGGATCCGCTCCTCTCGCGAGCAGCGCTTCCACCTCGGTCGCGTCGCCGCGTTCGACCGCGGAGATCAGCGTGGCGGAGTCTGGCTTCGCTCGGCACGCGATCGCCGCGACGAGGATCAGAAGGACGAGGGGAAGGCGAAAACGAAGCAAGGCTCTTCTCTTGACCGATCTCGGTGCGTGTCTCCACTCGGCTCGCACGTAACAGGGTCTTGCCGACGCACGTAAATGTAAATGCTTTCGCGCTGGAGCCGTTCACGGCGTCCGCTTATCAATTCTTCATGCCCACCGCATCGCTCCTTCGCCTCGTTTGCATCAGCCTCGTCGTCGTCGGAGGCGCTTGCGTCGCCATCGCTTGTGAGAGCGAGTCGTCGTCGGGGCAGCCGGGCATCGACGGCGGGGTCACGCCGCCGAGCACGTCGCCGACGACGCCTCCGCCTGCGCCCGACGCGGGGGCCGAGGCGAGCACGGACGCGGGCGCGAGCGTGGTCGCCGATCTCACGGCCGACTTCTCGAAGACCGCGAATCCGAGCGGGGTCTGGACCTACGGATATTCGCTCGACGATCCGAGAGGTGATGCGGGGGCGCTGATCGTCTTCAGCACGGCGAGCGATCTCGGGACGAACCTCCCGTACTGGTTCGACCCGACGCACCAGGTGCTCAACGATCCGTGCATCTACAAGAACGAGACGACCGAGGTCTTCGCGGACGGAGTCCAGCCCGGCGACGTCGCGCTCCACCCGGGGGCTGCGGCCGAGTACGCGATCGCCCGCTTCACCGCGCCGGCCGCGGGAACCTACGCGATCACCGTGCAGTTCAAGGAGGGCGATACGGGTGACACGAACGGCCTCCTGCTCCACAACGGAGCCGTGGTCTTCGAGGAAACGTCGACTTCGACGAACAAGCTCCACGAGCTCGTCAGGACCTTGGCGGCCGGAGACACGCTCGACGTCTCCGTCGGCAACAAGGGCGACTTCACGGACGACAGCACGCCCGTGGTCTTCAAGGTTCGCTCGACGTCACCCTGATCGTGCCCAGGCTCAGCGCTCCGGCTCCTCGTCGCCGCGCTCCTTCGTGAGCGCTTCGAAGCGGGCGAGCGCTTCCCGGCGCGTCGGCGCTCCGAGCTTCTTCGTCGCGCGATGGATGAGCACGCGCACCGTCGACGTCGAGAGACCGAGCTCGTAGCCGATCACTTTGTCGGCGTGCCCGAGGTGCGCCTGGGTCATGACCTGGTGTTCGCGCTCGCTGAGGCCTTTGCACGGCGGTGGCGTTGGGGGCGCGTTCTCGACGGCGACGACGAATCGCTGGCCGTCCGTGTCGAACTCGTCGAGGAGCGACCAGCGCGAGACGACGAGAGGCCGCCAGCGCCTCGTCGCGCGCTCGACGTCGGCCCGCATCTTCTTCGTGCGCGCTTGGTCGAACGCGACGGTCGCACGCCGGAGCGCCTCGCGGGCGCCGACGACCTCTTCATCGCCGTTCGCGTGGAGCAGCGCGCCCTTCGGGGAGAGGATGGCTGCGGGCCGTGGCTTCGACGTGACCGCGTTCCTTCGGAGGCGCAGCGCAGCCGTGAGATGTGCGGAGAACCTCGTGAAGAGCGTGATGCGGTCGGCCGCGATCCTCGTCGTCGAAGGCAGGGGCGCACCGAGCCAGAGGCCTTGGCCGCTCGCGTCGAGCGCGTTCACGGCGAAGGTGTCGCGCGATCCGCCGAGGTGAGCGAAGAGCGGGAGGAAGCTTCGCATCTCCGCGACGGCGCTCGCCTGTCCGCACGGCAAGTGACTCCACGCGCGAAAGCCCGTCGGGTAGGGCGGGCCAGCGTGGCCGGCGGCCTCCACCGCTGCGTAGTACGGCGGGAGCCAGCGCGGATCGAAGCGCTTCGACGTCGCGAAATGATCGATGGATGGGCGCTCCCGGTCTCGCGCGTCGTACGTGTACGCGATGACGCCGAGCCCGCGATCGAACACCGGCGACGCCTGCTCGACGACGTGGCGAACGTACTCCGCCGCGTCGAGGTCGAGGCGGTAGCAAGCCGCGAGACAGTCTAAGAGCGCGCCTTCCGTTGCCATGAGGAACGTCTCCCGACGGAGACTTGGAGGTCGGCCTCGAAGGATAGCGCGCGGTCGCCTTCTTCGCCGCCTACCTCATCTGTGGTGGCGCGCACGGGATCAGCCGGCCAGCTCGGGCGGCGGATGCTGGATGCTCGAGAGGTGAGGCTCCCGGACCCGGCCTTGCAGGGCTTGGAGAACCATGGAGACGTTCCTCCGCAACACTTCCTCGAACATCGCGCTCGTCCTCGAGGGGATCGCCGTCA
>JAHBWD010000132.1 GCA_019637175.1 Labilithrix sp.
CGTTTCCCATGGGTGTGCGCCGTTCGACGCGTGACTAAGGACGGCCGGCTTGCGAGGCTCCACCTCCGACGGCCGAAGGTCCTCCGGCTCGATCAGCTCGCGTCACACCTTCCGAATGGAATGACAACCATCCCGAACAACCTCATTCCGATCGTCCTCGACGAGTCCTACGCGCAAGGGAACGCGATCGCTCCGCTGCGAATGAACATCGTGCTCGAGGAGAACGTTACCCCGGCTCAGCGCGAGAAGGCACGCGAGATCCTCGCGTCGCGCGGGGCGGATTTCTTGGACGTCGACTGACTGCCTTCGTCCCCGCGTCTACAGCTCAGCGAGCGCCGAGCGAGACCCACTCCCCCAAGGACATCAAGTTGCCGCCCGCTGTAGTAGACCATCTCCTCCGCGAGTCGCGCCCGCTCCTCAGCTTCGTTTCGGATGCGCGCGAGCCCACCGCGCGCAGCGCGTCGACGAAGAGAGGTAAGATCGGGGAGCATGAAGCCGTATCAAGAGGTCGCCGTGTGGACGACGTCAATTACATTCACCCATCAACGACAACTAGATCTCCCCATCGACCTCCTTGGTTGACTGCGTCGTCGCGCTCGTAGTTGTCGTCGCCTCGGTAGTTGTCGTTGATGTCTCCTTCCTGGCCTGCTCGGCCTCGTCGGCACGGACGCTCGGTCCGGTCATCTCGAGGATCACGGAGTGATGCACGAGGCGGTCGATCGCCGCCGCGGTCGTCATCGGGTCCTTGAAGATCCGTTCCCACTCGCTGAAGCGACATCCGCGCTGCCTTCGAACACCACGCCCGTCACCGGTGCGGCGAAGAACGGAGCTCCGCGTGACCAGCGACGGCACACGCCGCAATGACACGCATGGTGGTGGTGCTCGACGCCCTCGGCCGACGAAGCGCGGTGCGTCTCGGTCCACGCTATCGGCCACTACCGGCTCGGACCCCCATCGAGGTCGTTGCAGAACCGTGCAACCTTCTCCACCCAATCGGGCGCGCTCTGCTCGACGATGACGGGATGCCGCAGGTGCTGCGCGTACATCGTGGCGATCTCGGCGGGATGTTGCGGGTCGATTCCCGGCAGCACCATCACGGGGACGTCGATGGCTTCGAGCTCGCAGACCGAGCCCATGGGCTGATCGCTCCGGGCCAGAAAACGGGTGGTGGCGGCGACGCTGCCGGCGTCGAAGCCAAGCATCATCTCGATCGCGACGTCGCGAATGGGCGGCGGCAGGCCCTCGAAGAGCGGGCGTAGGGCCTCGACGCCCTGCTCCAGCGCACGCTCGCCGGCGTCGGCCATCGTCCGCATGGCCGACGTCGCGGCTTCGGCCAAGGGTCGATCCGCGCCGGGGTACAGGGGCGACATCAAGATCAGCCCCCGCAGCCGACGCGGGTGGCGCAGCGCAAATCGGAGAGCAACCGCCGAGCCCATCGACGTGCCGCCGACGACCGCATGCGCGACGCCGAGGTGCTCGAGCAACGCGGCGATGTCGTCGGCGAGCTGATCCCAGCTCAACGAACCCGTGTGGATCGAGCGCCCGCTGCCGCGAAGATCGGGGCAGAGAAGGCGATGCGTGTCGGCCAGTCGCGCGAAACGGAACAGAGCTGCTCGATGGTCGGCGAGCCCGCCGTGAAGGAGCACGACGGGGGACCCCTGGCCGACGTCGAGGACGAAGAGGTGCGCTCCATCGTTCTCGAACCAGACTTCTCGTCGAGGGGCGG
The DNA here is from genome assembly GCA_019637175.1 of Labilithrix sp. GTDB lineage: Bacteria > Myxococcota_A > Polyangia > Polyangiales > Polyangiaceae > Labilithrix. Next base: position 1,727 of record JAHBWD010000132.1, read on the forward strand.
TGTGAATAGGCTGTCCAGTCTTCTGGCGGTTCATCGTCAGTCTCCTTTGGACGCACGGAACCAGCCGCTCAGCCGCAAAGGACTGAACCCCATGAGGAGTGGCGCGCCTGGCGCTGCGATCTGGTCGACGTGGCGGACGTCCGAACGCCACGTCGAAACGAGAAGCGCCAGACGAGGACGACCTCGCTGGCGCGTAAACAGAAACGCCAGCGGAGGAAGGCCTCGCTGGCGCGCAAATGAAAACACCAGCCGAGGGGCTGGCGCTCGAAGATCGTGTACCAAGCTCGGACCTCGAGGGCAAGCGAAGCGGCGAGCTCGCCCTGATCGAGCCCCGGGCATCAGGAACGCGCCAAGGCGTTGCCCGGGCGCGCCACGTCCCCCGTTTGACGATAGCTGCGGTTGGCCGACGTGCTCAGTATTCGTGCACATGGCGAGGATGGCTCGAGGATCGCGCGCGGCTGGACGGGCGCTCGACTTCCGCCCGACGAACACGTTCACCGGCATCGCGCGCTGCAACCAGACGTTCCCGAAGCCGAGCGCCGGCGTGTGCCCCAGCCCTACGGAGTGCCCGAAATGAACCTTCGCGTGTCTTCGTTCGTGTCTCTCTTCGTGCTCGTCGTTGCGGCGCTCGCGTGCAGCAGCACCAACAGCAGCAAGAACGACGACGACAACAACTCATCGACACCGGACGCCGGGGGCGACGGCGCGACGACCGATCCCGGAAGCACATCGCTCGCCGCGGAGTGCGTCGAAGGCGGCGCCGGCGTCACGAAGGACGGCTGGACGCGCGTGATCGGCGGCGATTTCGTCACCGCGAAGAGCGGCGACGTCCTCGTGGCGATCGTCTATGCGCTCACCATCGACGACGAGCTCCGTGCTGCGAGCCACTTCGCCGAGGGGGTTTGGGACAGGCTCCTCGGCGCCGATTTCACCCCCGGGGCCCGCACGTCAGGCGGCGACCGCGCCGGTGAGCTCGCTTTCTCGTCGGGCACCGCGACCGAGATCGCGACGGGCGCGAAGGTGTTCATCACGGTGACCGCGGACCGCTCGAACGGAGTGGCCTTCCCGGTGATCGCCATCGCGCCGGACGAAGCGACGCTGACGGGAGCGTTGCCGACGCAGACTTCGGTCTCCGAGATGCGTCGCTACAACTACTTCCCGCTTTCATGCACGGGCATCGTCGGCACCTGGTCGACGAGCTCCCTCACGGCCGTCGACACCAACGCCGGGGTGAAGGTCTCGAGCCTGCGCCTCGACTTGATCCTCGACGCGGCGTCGACCTACACGCTCGACGCAAAGGTCTCGACCAACGAGGGCTCCGAGCAGGAGACCGACACCGGGAGCTACACCTCGGCGCAGCAGGAGATCGCGCTCACGAGCAAAGCCGGCTTCCGCAACAAGACGTACGACGCGGGCTTCGTCGCCGTCCGCGGAGGTGTCGGTCTCTACATCGTGGACCGCGAGTTCTCGGGCGACGCGTGGCTCCTCTTTCGTACGAAGTGATCGCGCATCCCGTCTTCGAGGACGCGTTCCACGAAGAGTAGTACCGTCTCATCATGACCAACCACGACGACGCGTATGAAGCGATCGCGAAGAAGACGGGCTTCGAGATCCCCGCGCTCTACCGAAAGATGGTCGCCGACGGAGTCACGGAGTACGGCGCCGACCGTGGCGAGTGGCACGTCAACCCACCGGCGCTCGGTATCGCGTCCGCTCAGGTCGAGTGGTACGCGCCCACGGCGATCGCCGACTACGAGCCCGCAGAGTACTGGGACCGGAGCCTCACGTTGGTCCCGTTCGCGCAGAACGGTGGCGGTGACCTCTGGTGCTTTCACCCCGCGGCTGCCGAGAACGACCTGATCCCCGTCGCCCTGTGCCCCCACGACGAGATGAGCGCCGAGATCTTCGCGCCCGACTTGGGGGGATTCTGGTTTCGTCAGCTCTTGAACGCGTTCGCTGAAATGGACGTGGCGCACACCAGGTTCGACGAGGCAACGCAGCAGCAGCAGGCGCGCGCCGAGATCCGCACGATCGCGCGCTATGTACGTCCGGAGTGGGTCGCGATCCTCGAGGAGGTGGCCTCACGCCCGATGAAGCGAAAAGGCGACATCCTCTCGTTCTTGAGTCGCAGCGAAGCCGGCGCGCTCGCGACGGCGACGCTCGCGTACGCGCGGCTCGGCGAGACGTTCATGCACGCCCCCTGATCCCGCGCCGGTTTGCTCACGGAGGTGCATCCTCCGACCGAGGACGAGGAGTCGATTCGTGACGTCTGCCGCTGCCGTGAGTGATCGCGTCCGAGGAGGCTCCGAATCCGGGGCCACCAGGGATTGCGAAAATGCCGTCGACGGCGGTGCCCGCTAGACTGGCGATCGTGAGCGCACCCAAGCCTGCTCGAGTCCCTGCTCCCGCCGTCGATCCGGTCGTCGCGGCGTTCGACGGCGCACTGCCGGTCGACGAGCTGCTCGAGCGACTGCGTCCGAAGACGTGAGCTTCGCGGTCGCCTGGCATCCGCCTGCGGCGAGCGACCTTCTAAACATCCCGTGGCAGGACGCCGCGTGGATCGTCCGTGAGGTGAGCAAGCTCGCAGAGGACGGAACCGGCGACGTCAGGGGCGCGGTGCTTCCCTCAGGTCGCCGCGTTTTTCTCCTCGGCCTCCTCGGGATCCGCGTCGTCGTGTCGTTCGATCGCGTCGCGAGGATCGTCCACGTCTGGCGCGTGTGGAGATCGATCCGACCTGTCAGGCCGTGAGCTAGCGCGGTTGAGCAGTGCGCTGCCCGTGCGCCTACGGGCGCCCGCGGAGGAAGAATCGCGCGATCTTCAGCATCGGATTCGCGTTGATGACCGCCAGGCCCTGCGTCGACTCAACGTGACTAAGCAGCGCTTCTCCCGCGTACCGCACGGCGCGGTGCTGCTTCACGAGACGACGAAGCTCCGCGTCGTCCGTTGCTCGAGCCCGTTCCAGGAGGGCCTCCAACTCCGAGTCCGATAGGGCGACCGCGCCGAAGTCCTCGAGAAACTCCTCTTCGTCGTTCACCTCGCTCTCCTAGCGCATGGATCCCCACGACGTCCACGCAACCGCGCTCGCGTTCGTCGTCGCACGAGCCGTCTCGATTGGACGACAACGCAGAACCGGACGGTGGGACGATGGCCGTCATGAATGAAGCAAAGGTGCGGGCGTATCGCTTCCTGATCGCTCAGGCGCTCTACCACCTAAGGTCAGATCTCGCATGCCTCCTTCACGGATGTTCCTGGATGCGCCCACGCCTCATGCTCATCCAGGCCCGCATGGCGCGACAGGCCGCACTGCGGGCGTACGCGTTCCATAACCTCGCGATCCTATCGGCTGACGACTTCGAGGGACTCTCAGAGGAGCAATTCTGGGCGGACGTCGACAAGTTTCACCGAGATTGTCCGGACGCTCGCGGCTCCTATCGTGAAGTGTTCGAGCGGTGTCTGCGAGGTGAGCCCGTCGAGGTCTCACCCCCCTGATCGCTCCGGTGTAGCGGTTGGGAGAGCGCGATCTCATGGCCTTCGAGGAGAAGGACGATGCCCACCGCCCCCGGAGAGAGCGCTCCAGGATGACGACGAACGATCCTCGGATCGGATGTTCGTCGCCACCTCGTCCCTTGACGTGCGATCGACGGTTCCCGATCTCTTCGCGAGAGTGCCGTGAGCACGCGTTGTGCACCGGTTGTGCAGGCAGAGCTCGAGCTAGGAGGTCGATTCCCGGCGCGCCCTGGTGGCAACGCGTTCATTCGCCCGCGGTCGGGATGACGTCGAGCACGACACCCGAGCGCGCGCGGAACGAACCACCGTAGCCTTCACTCTCAGTGCCGATCGCGCTCTCGAGAACGACGAGAAAACGCCCATCGCTACCGAGCTCGTTCGCGATCTGGAGGCGGAGGAGCGTGTCGTCGCGCTCAGACATCGAGACGGCCGCGACGTCTTCGAAGCGGAAGCGCACGTCATGGTGCTTCGTCAGGCGGAAGTATCCGCGCGCATCGGTTTCGCTCGTCATCTCGAAGGCGCGGAGCTTGAACATCACGGCTCCGGCCCCCGACTTGTCGAGCCGCACGCCCTCGATGCGAGCGTCGTGGAACGAAGGCCAGCAGCCAAACGCGTTCAGAACGAGATCGACACCTCGAACGTGCTTCGGAGTTTCGACCACGGGAACCTCGTCGACTCGGATGTACCACACGCATCGCGCTCGCTGAGCCGCTGCTATCCTTGGCCATGACGTGTCCGGCACCCGCTGCGGCAACCACACACACTCCGCGGGCCGCCGAGCGTCGTTCGTTGATCAAGCCACCGCTTCGGCCTGCGCGTGAGGGCCGTACGGTTCGCGCTCGGGCGCCGGGCTCGTGATGTCGGCGAGGTCACGCTCGAGAAAGTAGTTGAGCGCGGTACGAATGGTCGCGACGGCGGCGAGCTGGCCGAGCTCCTGCCAGGACGGCGCGATCGCGGTGCGGATGACGTCGGCCGCGAGCTGGAACTCGAGCCCAAGGACGAGCCAGCGACCGAGTCGCAGACGCGCGTGACGCACGAGGAGGGCACCTCGCTCACCCGACGCGCGCCGGAGCAGCGTGACGATGCTCGCCAAGCTTCCGAAGACGACGACCGTGACGGCGATCCCCTCGAGGACGAGCGCGATGTTCGAGGAAGTGTTGCGGAGGAACGTCTCCATGGTTCTCCAAGGCCCTGCATCCGCAGCCCGAGAACGTGCACGCGGAGGCAGTGCAATCCGGTGAGCCCAAGGACGTCCGATCAGCGGGTCGGCCCAGCGCGCCTGCACGTGTAGTCGCAATCGCGGACTCCCGCCGTGCAGGTGTAGACCGCGAACCGACCGCAGCCATAGACGGTCACGGTGGTGGGCGGGCACTTCTTCGAATTCGGGCTATCGGGTTCCGCCTGCGTGGCGAGGATCGACACGTCCTCACAGGCAAGGTCGTCTCGAGCTTCGTTGTCGGCTGCTTCTTCCGGCGACTCCGCACAACCGAGAAGGAGCGCCGAAACGAGAAGGGCGAGCGATCGTGAGAAGGACATGGATCGGGTGTAGTCGGTCTCGAACGTGAGTCTCCGAAGGCCGAACGTCAACATCGTGAATCGCAACGCTCTCAGAGGAGCACGCCGCGCTTCGCGACGAACCACGTCGCCGACACGGGGACCTCGACTCCAGGGCCCACAGCACGCGGACGCGCTCGACCAAGAGGCCAATCGAAGAAAGTCGCAGCACCGCTGCGACCTTCTCCGGCGCAAAGAGGATGGGAATTCGCCGACAGTAGCCAGTTGGCGTGCTCCGTGGAATGATTCGTAGTTCATGCGAACTCTCGCTCTGTCCGCCTTGATCGTCGTGGGCTGCGGTGCTGCTCCTGACGCAATCAGCGCTCCTGGCGGCGAGAGCATCGCGCCTGGCGACGCGGGGGCAGGGGCCGACGGGGCCAACATGTCGCCGAGCGTTCCCACGGATGCAGGCGCCGACGCGAACGATTCCCCGCGGAAGTATCCGCCTTGGGTCCGACAGTTCGGTGGGAGCGAGATGGACGTTGCCACCGCGCTTGGTGTGGACGG
>JAHBWD010000133.1 GCA_019637175.1 Labilithrix sp.
CCCCGCAATCGCTCCGTCAGCGGAGGTCGAAGCGAAGCGCTGCGAGCGCGACCGTGCCGAAGGCGAGCGCGATCGCGAGGAGCACCCAGGCGACGCCGGCGTCGAGCGGGACGATGCGCGAGCGCGACGTGTCGCGCGGATCGACCCAGACGGTCACTTCGCAGCCCAACGGATACCTCGCGGCGAGCGCGCGCGCGCCTTGCCAGCTACCGTGCGCGCCGACCTCGGCTTCGCCCGCGTGGCGCTTGCCGCGGTCGCGGTAGCTCGCTTCGCCGAGCGTGTACTCGTAGCGCACGACCACGCGGTGCATCTCTTCGGTCGGCTCGCCGTCGATCACGTCGGCCGCGACGACCGTCGCGACGGCCGCCGGCCAGCGCTTCGCGCGGCGCACGCGGATCGCCTCCGCGACGCCGATCGCGCCGAGCGCGACGGCCACGAGGATCATGATGAACGCGATCGCCGTGAGCATCCGTCTCTCCGCGCCCCAGACCCCTCACCAACGTCACGGATCGCGCGCGCACCGGCCGCCGAGCGCGCGGTACGTGCGCCCGACGGGGTAGCTCGTGTACGTCTCGATCTCGACGTCGGTCTGCGTGTTCGCGAGACCGAAGGAGTTGTCCCACGCGCCGCCGCGGACGGAGCGCGCGCCGCCGGCGTACCAGCGGTGCTCGAACTCGGGGATGCCGGCGACCGCGTCGGGATCGAAGGCGTCGTTCGCGGGGAAATCGACGTTCGCGCAGTCGACGCAGCTGCCAGGGCGAATGGGACCTTCGTCGAGCGTCCACTCGAACATGCCGCCCGCGAGATCGGCGTGGCCCCACTTGCCGTCGCCGAGCGCGCGGCGGCCGACGGGCGCGATGTGCGCGGCGTTGTCGCGCGCGGCGCGGAAGGCGCCGCCCCACGTGTGAACGTAGTTCTTCGGGAACTCGTTCGGGCCGAGCTTCGCGTCGTAGAGGCTCGCGACGACGTGCTTCGAGCCGGCCGCGAGCGTGGGGACGAGCGAGAGATCGCTCCGCGCGTCGAGGCGCACGAGCTGGCCCTCCGGCATCGCGCCCCACGCGAACGGACGCTGCTCGGCGCCGCCGACGGAGGCGAACGAGAGCTCGGCGTCGGTCGGGAGGCGACCGCCGTCCCAGATGCAGAACGCCATCAGCACGTGCCACGGAACGCAGTTGAGCGCCTTGCCGTCGAGGGCTTCCTTCGTGTTCGCCGCCAGCACGGGGGCGTTGTTCTTGTGGGCCGCCTTGATCTTGGCGTCGAGCGCCGGCGTCCACCACGTGAGCGCGCCGTAGTCGTCGAGGTTCGCGCCCACCTGACACTTCTCGGGGCCGAGCATCTGATCGACCTCGGCGCGGCTCGACGGTAAGAGCGCGGTCCACTCCGCGCGCCATCCGCTGCCGGCGATCTTCGGGTGCACGCCCGCGCCGCTCGCCGGCGCGCTGCCCCTCAAGTCGCCGCCCGTCGACTCGACGTACGCGCGGAAGCGGCCCGCCGTGACCTCGAATCGATCGAGGAGGAACGCGCTCACCTTCGCCGGATACTTCGGATCGTTGAAGCGGTTGAACGATCCGCCGGGCAGCGCGTGCGTCGCGCAACAGTCGACGCTGCCCTCGGCCGCTTCGTTCCCCACGACGCCACCACACCTCGCGTTCGCGCCAGCGCCGCCCGCGCAGCTCTTCGATCGCGAGCACGCCTTCTGACCCGCGCCGACCTCGACGCACTTGCCGCCCGCGCAGTCGGCGTCGCGCGCGCACGTCGATCGCTCGAGCGCAGGACCCGCGTCGGGAGACGCCACCGCGCCGCCGTCGGTCGACGCGCTCGGATCGCCGCCGATCGGATCGCCGCCGCACGCGACGAAGCCGAAGGCCACGCACGAAGCGATCGCCACGATCGCGGCGGTACGACCTGCGAGCACAGCGAAGCTTAGCAAGCGACACGCGACCGACGAGTGGTACGCCCCCGATCCACACTACTAGAGGAGGGAGCCTCCGGAAGGTAGGCGCGTGTAGGCGCCGCGATGTTGCCCTCGCTCCCCCGGAAGACGAGCATCAGCGCATGGCCGTACCGGTGACCGCGCTCTATGGATCGCTCAACGCCATCCTCAACATCGCGCTCGCGATCAGGGTTTCGAACCAGCGAACACGCGACAAGGTCGCGCTCGGGACGGGCGACGCGCAAGAGAGCGCGCTCCTCGTGCGCATCCGCACGCACGCGAACAACGCCGAGTTCGTGCCGCTCGCGATCCTGATGCTGCTCATCGCCGAGCTGTCGGGCGGCGCCAGCGTCTGGCTCCACGTCATCGGCGGCTCTCTCCTCGCCGCGCGCATCGCGCACGTGCCCGGCATGGAGAGGCCCGCGCCGAACGCCGCGCGCCTCGCAGGCAACCTCATCACCTGGCTCGACGTCATCGCGACGTCGATCTGGGTGCTCTGGCTTCGAAGCAAGTAAGCGAGTCAGCGAGTCAGGCGTCGCTGCGGAGCGGCGACACGAGGCGCGCCGACGACGCCGGGTTCGGCGCGAGCGAAGCGCGCGGATCGTCGGCGAACGCCTCCGTCGGCTTCATCGCGAAGAACTGCGCGTGCACCGCGTCGCTGATGCGGTTCATCCGGATCTGGAGATCGTCGATGTGCTCGTGCAAACCCTCGGCGAGGATCGTCGCCGTCTCCGCGTAGGAGAGATCGGCGACCACGCGGCCCATCTCGCGCTCCGACACGTTCGTCCACGTGCCGACCGGCGTGCCCGTGATCGCGTGCAGCGACTGCTCGCCCTTCACCAGGCAGAAGCGCACAGATCGCGGGAAGCGCTGGCTCAAGAGCAAGAACTGCACGATCTTCGCGGGCGTGATCGCGCCGTGACGCTTGCGGTACATCTCGAACGCGCTCGCCGAGCGGAGCACCGCCGCCCACTGCACCTCGTCGATCGCCAGGCCGACGTCGGTGGCGCGCGGCAAGAGCAGGTAGTACTTCACGTCGAGGATGCGCGACGTCTTGTCGGCGCGCTCGAGCAGGCGCGCGAGGCGCGTGAAGTGCCAGCCCTCGTTGTGGCTCATCGTCAGATCCGTCACGCCGACGAAGAGCTGCGACGCCTGCTTCACCGCCGTGAACAGATCGTGGCCGTCGGCCAGCGACGTCGAGCGCCGCGCCGCGTCCATCACCAGCAGATAGGCGCGGTTGACCTGCTCCCACATCTCCGACGAGATGGCCTCGCGCACCGAGCGCGCGTTCTCGCGCGCGCGCGAGAGGCTCGTGACGATCGAGTTCGGCGCCTCGAGATCGAACGTCAAGAAGCGGAGCACGTTCTCGCGCGAAGCCTCGCCGTAGCGCTCCTCGAACAGCTCCGTGTCGCCCGTCGTCGCGACGAGCGGCGCCCACTGCGGCGCCGCCTCCGGGAAGTCGAGCGCGAGGTTCAGGTTCACGTCGACGAAGCGCGCCACGTTCTCCGCGCGCTCGACGTAGCGGCTCATCCAGTAGATGGCGTTGGCGACGCGGCTCAGCATCCGGCCTCGTCGGCGAGGACCCACGTGTCCTTGCTGCCGCCGCCTTGCGACGAGTTCACGATCGGCGACCCCTCGCGGAGCGCGACGCGCGTGAGCCCGCCGGGCAGCACGTACGTGTCTTCGCCCTGGAGCACGTACGGGCGCAGATCGACGTGGCGGCCGCAGACGCGGTCGTCGACGATCGTCGGCACGCGCGACAGGCCGATCATCGGCTGCGCGATGAACTCGCGCGGGCACGCGAGGACGCGCTCGCGGCACGCCGCGATCTCCTCCTTCGACGCCTTCGGCCCGATGAAGATGCCGTAGCCGCCCGACTCGTTCGCCGGCTTGACGATGAGCGTCTCCAGGTTGTCGAGCACGTGCTGCCGATCCACGTCGTCGGCGCACACGAACGTCGGAACGTTCGGCAAGATCGCCTGCTCGCCGAGGTAATACGCGATGAGCTCGGGCACCCAGCGGTAGATCACCTTGTCGTCGGCGACGCCCGTGCCCGGCGCGTTCGCGAGCGCGACGCGGCCGCTGCGATACACGTCCATCAGGCCGCGCACGCCGAGCATCGAGTCGGGGCGGAGCGCGTCGGGATCGAGGAACGTGTCGTCGATGCGCCGGTAGATCACGTCGACGCGCTGGAAGCCGCGCGTCGTGCGCATGTGCACCCGCCCGTCCATCACGACGAGATCGCGGCCCTCGACGAGCTCGACGCCCATCTGCTGCGCGAGGAACGAGTGCTCGAAGTAGGCCGAGTTGTAGACGCCCGGGGTGAGCACCACCACCGTGGGCGAAGGCACGTCGCTCAGGTGCTGGAGCGCCTCGAGGAGCTTGCCCGCGTAGCCGTCGACCGGACGAACGCGGAGCTGCTCGAACACCTGCGGGAACGTCCGCTTCATCACGTGACGGTTCTCGAGCACGTACGAGACGCCCGACGGGCAGCGCAGGTTGTCTTCCAGCACGTAGATCTGGCCGTCGCGATCGCGCACCAGATCCGTGCCGACGACGTGGCACCAGATCCCCTTCGGCGGCGTGAGCCCGACGCACTGCGGGAGGAAGCTCTTCGTGCTCTCGAGGATCGCGCTCGGGATGATCCCGGCGCTCGCGATCTTCCGCGCGCCGTACACGTCGGCGATGAACGCGTTGAGCGCGCGCACGCGCTGCACGAGGCCGCGCTCGATCGTGCGCCACTCGGCGGCCGGCACCACGCGGGGCAGGATGTCGAACGGCATGATCTTCTCGACGCCGTCGTGGCTGCCGTACACGTTGAACGTGATGCCGCGATTGAGGAGCGCGCGCTCGGCCGCGAGCTGGCGCTCGCGAAGCTCGCCGTGGGTCATCGACGCGAGGCGCTGGACCAAGAGCGCCGTGTGCTCGCGCGCCCCCCCGCCCCCGTCGAACGTCTCGTCGTAGAAATCCCCGGTTTCGTATTGCGGAAGAGGCACGGCACTCCAGAATCACGCAGGCCCGGTTTCCTCAGCGTTTCGAGGGGGCGGCCGCGGGCGTTTCGACGAAAGCCACCGCATCCTACTCATCCGCGCCGCCGCGTCGAGAGCCAAGCCCGCCGGGCCGATCACGCGGTAACCTAGGCTCCCCTCGCCGTGTCGATCCACGTCGCGCTCCACCACCGCACCTCCTACGCGTACGACCGCCTGGTGTCAGTCGGACCCCAGAGCGTGCGCCTCCGGCCGGCGCCGCACTGCCGCTCGCGGATCCTCGCGTACTCGCTGAAGGTCGCGCCCGCGAAGCACTTCATCAACTGGCAGCAGGATCCGCAGTCGAACTACGTCGCGCGCCTCGTGTTCCCCGAGAAAACGACGGAGCTCTCGATCGAGGTCGATCTCGTCGTCGAGATGGCCGCGCAGAACCCGTTCGACTTCTTCCTCGAGCCGTACGCCGAGCAGTGGCCGTTCGAATACGAGGCCGCGCTCGAGGAAGATCTCGCGCCGTTCCTCCGGCCGATCCCGGCGTCGCCGCTGCTCGACGCGTTCGTCGCCGAGATCCCGCGAACGCCGAGGCTCACCAACGATTTCCTCGTCGACCTCAACCGAAGGCTCTCCGAGCTCGTCGCCTACGGCATCCGCCTCGAGGCCGGCGTGCAGACGCCCGACGAGACGCTCGCGAAGCGCGCAGGCTCGTGCCGCGACTCGGGCTGGCTCCTCGTGCAGATCCTCCGGCGCCTCGGCCTCGCGGCGCGCTTCGTCTCGGGCTACCTCGTGCAGCTCACCGCCGACATGAAGCCCCTCGACGGGGGGCCCGAAGGACCGGCGTCGGACTTCTGCGATCTGCACGCGTGGTGCGAGGTGTACCTGCCCGGCGCCGGTTGGATCGGGCTCGATCCGACCTCGGGCCTCTACGCCGGCGAAGGGCACCTCCCGCTCGCGTGCACCGCCGAGCCCGCGCTCGCCGCGCCCGTGAGCGGGCTCGTCGACGCCTGCGAGGCGAAGTTCGATCACGCGATGAGCGTCGAGCGCATCTTCGAAGTGCCTCGCGTCACGCGGCCGTACACCGACGATCAATGGAACGCGATCGTCGCGCTCGGGCGCGCGATCGACGCCGATCTCGACGCCGGCGACGTGCGCCTCACCATGGGCGGCGAGCCCACGTTCGTCTCCGCCGTCGATCTCGAGGGCGAAGAGTGGAGCACCGCCGCGCTCGGCCCGAGCAAGCGCGCGCACGCGCTCGATCTCTATCGCCGCTTGCGCGATCGATACGCGCCGAACGGGCTCGTGCACTTCGGGCAGGGCAAGTGGTACCCGGGCGAGCCCTTGCCGCGCTGGTCGCTCGATCTGTTCTGGCGAAACGACGGCGCCGCCATGTGGAGCGATCCCTCGCTCGTCGCCGCGCTCGAAGAGCCGCGCGAAGACGCGAAGGCCGACGCCGCGCTCGCGGAGCGCTTCGCGCGGAGCGTCGCGTCGAAGCTCGCGATCGACGCGCGTCACGCGTTCGCCGCCTACGAAGACGCGCACTACTACCTCTGGCGCGAAGGTCGACTGCCGGCCAACGCGAGCGTGCTCGACGCGAAGCTCGACGATCCGCTCGAGCGCGATCGCCTGCGCCGCGTCTTCACCGCGGGGCTCGACGCGATCGTCGGCTGGGCGCTGCCCATGGGCAAGCGAACGCCCGACGCGAAGATCGAGAGCGCGCCGTGGCACTTCAAGAGCGAGCGCTGCTTCCTCGTCCCCGGCGACTCGCCGATGGGCCTCCGCCTGCCGCTCGCCCGCAAGCCGTGGCTCGGCCCCGACGATGCCGACGAGCCCAAAGAGTGGCGCGTGCGCACGGCGATGTGCGTCGAGCCGCGCGGCGGCGTCCTCCACGTGTTCATGCCGCCCGCGGAGACGCTCGACGACTACGTCGCGCTCCTCCGCGTCGTCGAGGCCGCGGCGAGCGATCTGCGCGCGCCGGTTCGAATCGAGGGATACACGCCGCCGCGCGATCCGCGCCTCGTGCGCCTCAGCGTGACGCCCGATCCGGGCGTCATCGAGGTCAACGTTCACCCCGCGTCGAGCTGGAACGAGCTCGTCGCGACGACGGTCGATCTCTACGAAGACGCGCGCCT
>JAHBWD010000134.1 GCA_019637175.1 Labilithrix sp.
TCCGCGCCCTCTTCGGCCTGGCGTACGACGGCTTCGAAGGAAAGAAGCTCGATCTCTCCCGCGACGAGACGATCGCCAAGGTCTCCGCCTTCGCCGCCGAGCGCCTCCGCGGGCTCGTCGCCGGCGCGACGTCGAACGCCGTCGCCGACGCGGTCTTCGCGGGCGGCGGCGCCGATCAGCCCGTGTACGTGACGGTGCGCGCCCGCGCCGTCCACGCCGCGGTGACGAGCAAGAACGCCGAAGCGTGGCTCGGCAAGGCGCGCACCGTGGCCAAGCGCCTCTCCGGCATCTCGAAGGAGAGCAAGCCGGTGATGCACCAAGCCTCCGAGTTCGAGCGGCCCGACGACGCGACGATCGTCGAGCTGGTGACGAAGCTCGACGCGCTCACGCGCGAGCTCGACACCGAGAACCTCGTCGAGCAAGCGCTCGGCAAGGCGGGCGACGTCGCCGCGAGCCTCGACGACATCTTCACCCGCATGCTCGTCAACGATCCCGCCGATCCCCGCACGCCGAAGCGCCTCGAGCTCCTCTCGTACGGCGCCCAGTGCATGCTCCGCATCGGCGACTTCTCGAAGCTCGTGTGACATGGGCAAAGACGATCCCCCCGGCAAACCTTCGGTGCCTCCGTCCGTCGTGCCACGATCGGTGCCGCCGACGAGCACGCCGCGATCGGTCCCGCCGCACTCGGTCGCGCCGCACTCGGTCGCGCCGAACACGCCGCGATCGGTCCCGCCCAACACGCCGCGCTCGACGCGCCCGCTGCCGGCGCGCCCCACGAAGCTCGGGCGCTTCGAGGTGCTCGCCAAGATCGCGACCGGCGGCATGGCGTCGATCTATCTCGGCCGCGACGAGAAGGGCGGCGTCGTCGCGCTCAAGGTGATGCGCCCCGAGCGCGCCGCCGAAGACGAAGACATCATGAAGATGTTCTTCGACGAAGCGAACCTCCTGCTCCGGCTGCACCACCCGAACATCGTCCACACGATCGAGGTCGGCGCCGAGGGCGACCAGCGCTTCATCGCGATGGAGCTCCTCCTCGGGATGCCGCTCGTCGCGATCGTCGACGCGTGCACGCAAAAGGGGCTCCGCATCGATCCCGATCTCGTCGCCTGGGTCGGCGCGCGGATGGCCGAGGGCCTTCATCACGCGCACGAGGCGAGAGACGACGCAGGCGGCTCGCTCTCGCTCGTGCACCGCGACGTCAACCCGTCGAACGTGTTCGTGACCTTCGACGGCGGCATCAAGCTCTTCGACTTCGGCATGGCGAAGCTCACGACGCGCACCGCCGCGAAGACGGCGCCGGGCATCGTGAAGGGCAAGCTGCCTTACCTCGCCCCCGAGCAGATCATGCAGCTCGCGCTCGATCGCCGCGCCGACATCTTCGGCTTCGGCACGACGCTGTGGGAGCTGCTCACGATGCGTCGCCTCTTCCAGCGCCCGAACGACGTCGAGACGGTCAAGGCCGTCCACGTCGGCCCCATCCCCGACGTGAAGTCGCTCGTCCCCGAGGTTCCGCCGAAGCTCGCCGCGATCGTGCACAAGGCGCTCGAGCGCAACCGCGAGCACCGCTTCGCCACCGCGCTCGAGATGGGCCACGCGCTCGAAGAGATCGCCTCGCCTCGCGGCGCGACCGCCCCCGCGCGCTTGTCGCAGATGCTCGACAGCCTCTTTCCAGCCGAGCGCAAGCGCCAGCTCGGCTTCCTCAAGCCCGCGATTTACAGCCCGAAGCCGCGCTGAGGGCGCGTCGCGAACGCGGCTCATCGCTGCCCTCGACCGCATCGTCGAACTAAGCTGTGTCGGTAGCGGACGACCACTCCGCATCGAGGCCTGCGCGGATCCGCTCCAAGGCGGCCTCGCGGCTCATCCCGGACGCTTCGTAGGTTGCAGCGAGGTGGCGAGCGAGATCGACCAGCATGATCCCCCAAGCTGCTGGGTCCTCCCAGACACCGGTCGCGAGGGAGACATGCTGGTTCCCTGCGGCCATCCAGACTCGCGCAAGCTCGAATGAATCATCGTTCATCGCGGCGCCATGCGGGATTGGCAATTCGTCCATGGCTTTGTCCTACGGTCTGACGAGATACCGGCGATTGGGGGATGGGATCGACCCTTGTTCGTCACTCTCGGGGATTGTCGGTTTCCGCCCTCACCCACTCGGCCCCCGGCTCTTCCCGCCACGCGCACCATCCGAGCGGGAGATCCGCGAGCGCCACGATGGTTGGGTCGAGCTCCACCAGCGCATCGAGGCCAACCACCCTCATCTCACTCTCCGGAGTGATGCCGCTCTTGGGGTGGAAGAGCCACGCTCCATCGTCGTCATCATGGCGAACGTAGTAGACCCATTCCTCGCCTTCCAAGATGCGTTGGCTCACGAACACAGCCACGTTGGGTGGGTCAGCAAAGGGCCAAGTCGCCATCGAGCACTCCACCTCGTTGCTCTTCGCGATGTTGCCCTCGCGCGAGCGGACGCAGCATCACGATAGCTGTTCGACCCTGGCCCCGCCTGCCTGCGGCACCTTGGGAACGACATGGTCGACCCGCGGTCGTTCTTCCGGGTCGCAGATGCTCGAGCCCGCGATTTCGAGCCCGAAGCCGCGCTGAGGCACGCGCGCTGCAATCGGACGACCAAGACCTCAAGCCGCGCGGCCGAACGTCACCTTCGCGGTCACGCCCAGCGCGCCAAGTACCCGGAGCAGGAGATCCGTCGAGACGTCCTTCGTGTTGCGGCTCATGATCGCCGTGACTCGCGTCCGCGACGTGTGCGCCAGAGCAGCGACAGCCGCGTGCGTCAGGCCGCGCCGCTGCACCACTTCGATGATCTTCGTGTTCAGCGCGCTCCGCACGGCGAGCTCGATGCCGTCCGCGCGCTCGAGCCCTAGGGCTTCGGCAAGCTCCCCCGCGTTTCGCACGGTCACCACCTTCGGCTTCTTCCTCATCGCAGCATCTCCTTCAGTCGCTTCTTCCCGAGCTCGAGCTCGACATCCGGGCAGCTCGGCTGCACCTCTGCTGAGCATCGGCATCGGGCGCGAGAGCGGCATCGAGAGCGTGTGGCCCGACTGCAAATCGTAGATAGCCTTCCCAACCGCGCGCCGCACCTCCTCCGGGAAAGTCCGGAGCGCCTCGATGGCTCCGGGGTGGAAGCGCGCCAGCTTCATGACGCAGTCAATGTCCCACATCCGAGACATCCGCTCAAGCGCGAGCACCGGGCCGCTCGCGGGGCTAGTCGGCAAGCCGCTCGAGAGAATCGCGCGCACCGAGGTGCTTCGGGCTCGAGCACGTGACAGAGCGGTTGTTCATGGAACTTTCAAGGAGCGTTGAACGATGAAGATTTTCGGGAACCTCTCTGGGGCGGCCCTGTCGCCTTGGAAATGAACACAGCCGTGAGCGTCACGCCCACGAAGCCTGCGCCGGTGGTCATGGTGCCCGACCTGCTCCATCCCACGCCGCTCCTGCGCATCGACGCCGAGCACACGAAGCTGTCCATCGGCCTGGCCTTCGCCGGCGGCGTCAGCGGAGGCGTGCTCACCGAAGCCCTCGACAAGGCCAGGATCGCGCCCTCGACCTGGGACCCCAAGGCGTTCGCTCACGACTTGTTTCTCTCGCAGTTCGTTTCGCTCTGCTTCCGCGTGTCGATCAACGGCAACACCGTCGCGGTGTCGACGACGCACGTCCAGAAGCTCCTCGCGCAGCCGCCGGCCGACGAGGCGACCGTCCACCACCGGCGCGCGATCCTCGCCGAGCTCGTGGCCTCTCCTCATTTGAGGAAGGAGCTCGAAAAGCTCTTCGTCACGCTGGTCAGATTCCGGGCGCTGCTCGAGGGCGCGCAAGGCGTGGGGAAATGGGACGCGAATCGGCGGCAGCTCGACATCCTCCAGCTCATCAAGGAGATCATCGACTGCTGCGCCGAGGGCTTCCTCTCGGCGCGCTCCGGCCTGATGCGGCTCGCCCAGTTCGGTCGCCGCGTTCAGGAAGACGAGCCCTATCGATCGCTGACGGACTTGTTGCGATACGACGAGCAGCTCGCGACGTTGCGCCTCGAGGTCCGCGTCGGCGCCGACGGACGCATCCGCGACTTCGACATCCTCTCGGTGCAAGAAGATCAGAAGAATCCCTTCGTGAGCTCGCCGCTCCGGCGATGGCTCGGGAAGCTCGAGCTCTTCGTTCGCGGCTTCAAGGTCAGCGACGGCGAGGTGATGGCGCGCCTCATCGACGCCGTCTTCGAAGGCATCCACGACGAGCTCGTCCCCCTCGTGCAGCTGATCGGCGAGGTCGAGTTCCATCTCGGCGCGCTCGGCTTCCACGACATGGCGCGCGACGCGGGCCTCGCGGTGTGCCTGCCGGAGTTGGGGGCGCCGCACGAGCCCCGCGCGATCCGGGGACTCTTCAATCCGCTGCTCCTCGCGCACGGCGTGAAGCCGGTTCCTTGTGAGGTCGTGACGGATCGGCATGCCACGACGGTCCTGGTCACGGGCCCCAACTCCGGCGGCAAGACTCGCCTCCTCCAGTCGATCGCGTTGACGCAGCTCCTGGCGCAGTCGGGCGTCTTCGTGCCGGCGCGTTCGGCGCACCTCTCGCTCGCGAGCGGGCTCGTCGTCTCGCTCATCGAAGAGGCCAAGGCCGACCAGTCCGAAGGCCGTCTCGGCACGGAGCTCCTGCGCATCCGCGATCTGTTCGAACGCCTCCCGCCCGGCGCGATGGTCATCCTCGACGAGCTCTGCTCGGGCACGAACCCGTCGGAGGGCGAAGAGATCTTCGAGCTCGTCGTGCAGATGCTCACGAAGCTCGCGCCGCAGGCCTTCATCACGACGCACTTCCTCGCCTTCGCGGGGCGCCTCGAGCGCGAAAAGAGGATCCGCGAGCTGCGCTTCCTGCAGGTCGAGCTCGGCGCGGGAGAGAGGCCGACCTACCAGTTCGTGCCCGGCGTCGCTCAGACGTCACTCGCCGCGCACGCCGCGTCCCGCCTCGGCGTCACGCGCGATCAACTGCTGGCGCTGATCGAGCGCAACACGCGAGCGCATCGCTGATGCCGACCTTCCTCGTCACCTCGAAGATGAACCCCGCGCTCCGCGCGCGGGTCGAGAGGGCCGTGACGGGGCGTGCGTCGTCGCCGATCACGATGCGCCGGATGATGTCTCTCGCGCGCTTCGCGCTCGTCTTCGGGCTCCTCTTCGGTGTCTACGAGATCGTCACGACGCGTCGAACCGAGGCGCGGGAGCACGGTCGCGCGCAGCGCGAGCTCCTGGCGCAGGTGAACGCGCATGTCGCCTCGCTCGATCCGAACGATCTCGGGGCGCCTGCGCGCGCGGAGTCATGGATCGTTCGCCTCGCCTCGCGAGATTCGTTCACGGAGATCCTGAGCGACGAGCTCCGGGCGCCCGGCGTGCTGCGGGCGCGGCTCGCGTCGCCGTTGATTTGGACGCGAGGTCCGCGCGCCAGCTTCGCCGTCGCGGAGAGGGTCGCGGAGACGGCCGCGACCAGCGGCAAGGACGCGCTTCTGCTCTGTCTCGTCGATCCGCCGGCGGCGCGCTCGGAGAAGGTCCTGCTCGACGAGATCCACGACGCCTACGCCGGCGGACCCGCGATCGAAGACAAGACACCGAACGCGAGGAGACTGCACGAGGCGGTCGTGGGGTTGCCGTTCCTCTCGCCGCCTTGGTCGGCCCGCGTGCAGTCCGCCCAGAGCGCGGACGAGGTGGCCAAGCTCCGTCGCGATTTCGAACGAGCGCCGATCGAGCGCGCGAAGCAAGCGGCGAAGGCCGGCCTCTTGCTCGTCGCGCTCGACGAGCCCGATCCGGCGACGCAATCGGCGCCGACCGAGCTCGACGGCGAACGCCCTCACTTCGTCCGCGTCGCGCTGGTGGATCTCGTCGCGCAGAAGGTTCTGCTCGCCACGCGCCGTCACGTCGACCCGAGCTGGATCTCGGTCGGAAAGAGGTCGACGCACGCGATGGGCCTCGACTCGTGCGCGCTCGCGTTCGACATCCACGAGAGCGTCGCGAAGAAGTAGCTCGGCTCACTTGCACGGAGGGAGCTCCCCGGGCTCCGAGGGGCCGACGTGATCGTCCCAACGGATCGTGGGCCGCTGCTCGATTGGCGTGTTCGCAT
Organism: Labilithrix sp.; assembly: GCA_019637175.1. GTDB lineage: Bacteria > Myxococcota_A > Polyangia > Polyangiales > Polyangiaceae > Labilithrix. The sequence goes on from JAHBWD010000134.1 coordinate 6,100, forward strand.
CTCCGCCTGCGTGGAGCGAGCGCCTCCTCGCGGCTCGCTGAGAGCGGGAGCGGGAGCGGGAAGCGGGAGTAGCTCTCGCAGCTTGGCGTGCGACGTTCGCGAGCAAGGGAAGTTAGACCGAACCCGTAAGTAGGCCGTCACGCCCTCGGGGCCGGCCGAGGGGAACGCCGTACGCACACACGATCTCGGACGAGAGGAACTTGCGTTAGGCGAGGGCAGGTCCGTCACGTCGCGCGCTGCTTACGATGCCCAACAGCTCTACAGCGTATTGACCTCCGGCCTCGACAAGGCTGATGTCGTCGGTCCGGACGAGGGCGTCTGCGCGGCCCGGTAAAGCGAGCGTGCCCAGGTGCCGGAGGCGTACGAAGTCGTCATCCACGGCGACCGCCTCCCCAACATAGAAGGCGCATGGATCGGCTCCCTCCACACGCACGAGAACGACGCCGAACTCGCGCTGGAGGATCGTGGCGGCAGCCGATAGCTCCAGAAGCCCGACCTCGTTGATTCTTCGCACTCTTGCGACTGGCAGTGGCTTTGGCTGCCCCGTCCCGAAGACCCCCGAGTGGACACGGGTGATGTCTGAGACGCGGGCCACGGCCAGACCATCATCCCGGAAGAGGTCGTCGAACTTCTGCACGAGGACGGCGACAGCGCTCAGCTGTAGGAGTCGGCATCGCAGTGGTACACGCGGGTGCAACCTGTCCCGATAGATGTCGATGACCGCCCCCGCATCTAGAAACTCCAATAGCGTAGAGCGGAGTACGTCGTTCGGATGATCGGACATCAATAGCTCCTTCTCGTGTCGCCCTTCTCTCCACCCTTGTCGGCGGCGCGCGTGCCCCCTCCCTCACTGTGCTTATCCGGACCGTCCTCTTTCCTCTTTGCGCGCGCCAGCTCGCGCGAGGGGACGGACATTTCTTCGGACGTTGTCGTCTA
>JAHBWD010000135.1 GCA_019637175.1 Labilithrix sp.
CCGCCGTTCGCGGCGAGCACGCCGAGCGCCTTGATGGAGACCGTCGGCGCCTGAACCAGGATGGCTCCGCCCGATCCGCCGCCCGATCCTGCCTGCGTGAATTCGCCGCCGGAGCCGCCGCATCCGCCCGCGTTGACACCTCCGACGTTCGCGCCGCCGCCGATCGCGATCGAGACGCCCGCGACGAGCTGCACGGCGCCGCCCCCGCCTCCGCCGTGACCGCCGTTGATACCGTTGGTCCCACCGCTCCCGCCGCCGCCGAACCCTCCGGCGATCGGCGTCGGCATCGGGACGATGGCGCCGCCGCTCGCGACGTGGCCCCCCCCGAGCCCGCCGGCGCCGCCGAAGCCGCCGCCGCCCGCGCCCGCGGTCGATCCCGCCGTGAAGCCCGAGACGCCCTTGCCTCCGCCGGCGCCCGATGCGTTGCCGTTCGCCGCGTTGTCCCTCGCTCCACCCAGCGATCCGCCGGGGCCCGCGACGTTGGCGGTATCGAGCGCGACCGTCGTGTTCCGGACGCCGCAGAGCACACCGTTGGCGTCATAGCCGCGCGCGTCGACGATCCCGACGACCTCGATCGTCTCGGCGGCGACGATCGCGAAGGCCGACGGCCCGCGCAGCTTCAGCGTCGCGCCGGTGCTCACCTTGAAGCTCTTGACGCTGAACACGCCGACGTTGCCAATGCGGCGGAACGCGATCCCGCTCTTCGTCTCCTTCGTCCCAGGATCGCCGTTCGGTGCGCGGATCCCCTCGATCGATCCGGTCGCCGTGTCGACGAGCGCGTCGGCGTCGATGGTGAGCGCGACGACGGACGGCGTCGCCAGATCGGCGGGTGTCACCGGCGCGTTCGGCTGCATCACCGTGCAGTGGGCGCCGCCGACCGTCGAACACTCGAGCGCGCACGTCTCGGTCGCCTCGCCGCAGGTCGCGAGCGTCGTGCCGTCGACGCACGACTTCGTCCCCGGCGCGCAGCCGTCGGGGCCGACGCCGCCGCCGTCGGGCGTCTGCGTCCCCGCGTCGTTCTCGGTCGGCCCGCCGTCTTCGTCCGGCGGGGGAAGCGTCGCGCCGCCTCCTACGCAAGCGGTACCCAACAAGGCGAAGAGGAAGCTCCGGGCGATCCTGCGCATCGTCCTCGACGATATCGGCGGCTCACGGTCGTGTCGACCGGTGCGGGCGCACGTTGCCAGCGGGGGGCGCCGGATCTAGATCGGCCCGATGACCCAGTGCCTCCAGGAGCGCTACGCACCGACGAACGCCTGCTTCGGCTGCGGGCCGGCCAACGAGAAGGGCCTCCGGCTCCGCAGCTTCGAGGAGGGCGACACCTTCGTGTGCGACTTCACGCCGGAGCCCTACCACACGGCGTTCCCCGGCGTCGTCAACGGCGGCATCTGCGGGACGCTGCTCGACTGCCACTCGAACTGGGCGAGCGCGATTCACCTCATGAAGAAGGCAGGCGCCGCTTCGCCTCCTTGCACCGTCACCGCCGAGTTCAACGTGAAGCTGAAACGTCCGACGCCGCTCGGGCCTCTTCGCGTCGTCGCGCGCGTCGTCGAGTCGACCGACGATCGCGCGACGGTCGAGGCCGAGATCGTCGCCGGCGGCAAGATCACCGCGACGTGCCGAGGGATCTTCGTCGCGGTGAAGGAAGGCCATCCCGCCTTCCACCGCTGGTGACACGAGTCTCGCGGCGCACGCTATAGTGCCCCGCGGTGGGCTTCTGGTCGTTCTTTCGCAAGAACAAGGGTGAAGCGCCGCCCTCGCCCGAGGAGCCGAAGCCCCCTCGTCACGACGACGCTCTCGCGACGAGCAACGGCGGCGCGACCTACGACGCGCTCGGGAGCGACATCGGCAAGCTCGTTCGAACGGGCCTCGCCGGCGGACCGACGGCCGACGAGGCGCTCTTCCTCTTCTCCCAGCTCCGCTCGTCGCCCGACGAAGCGCGCGCCGTCGAGGAGCTCGTGCGCACCGCGCAGCTCCGGCCGCTGCCCGAGCCGCTGCTCCTCGCGCTCGGCAGCGCCCTCGTCGATCGCGGAGAGCTCGACGTCGCCGCGCGCGCGCTCGCGGGCGCGACCTCGTCGCCCGCGCTGCTCTTGCTCGGCGATCTCGCCGAGCGGCGCGCCGACTTCGCCTCCGCGCTCTCGCTCATCGAGCGCGTGATGCTCCGCGACATCGATCATCCGGGCGCGCGCGAGCGTCACCGTCGCTGGCGCTCTCGGCTCGGCTACGAGATCGAGCACAAGGCGATCGCGCCCGGCGCCACGGTGGTGACGCGCGAGGCCGACGCCCCGTTCGATCTCCTCCGGGAGGTCGGGCGCGGCGGCGCCGCGGCCGTCTACGAGGCCGTCGACCGCGAGCTCGGCCGGCACGTCGCGCTCAAGGTCTACCACCAGCCCGAGCGCGACCGCGCGCAGCTCGCCCACGAGGCCCGCGTCGCGGTGAGGCTCGAGGGCCCCGCGGTCGTGCGCGTCTTCGATCTCGATCCCGATCACGGCTGGATCGCGCTCGAGTGGGCGCCCCTCGGCGCCCTCCGCGAGCACGTGCGCGCGCGCGACATGTCGCGCCTTCTGCCGATCGAGCGCTGGGCGATGCCCCTCGCCCATGCCCTCGCGCGCGTGCACGCGCACGGGTGGGTCCACCACGACGTCAAGCCCGCGAACGTGCTCATCGATCGTGCGGGCGGCGCGATCCTCACCGACTTCGGGATCGCGCGGCGAAGCGGCGAGCCGAGCCCCGCGGGGAGCCTCGGCTACATCTCTCCGGAGCGGATGGCCGGGCGCGCGAGCGATCCACGCGACGACGTCTACGGCTTCGGACGCGTCCTCGAAGACGTGCTCCACGTCGTCGTCGACGAGGCGACCGTCGCGCGCTTCCGGCCTCTCGCCCTCGCCTGCACCGGCCCGGACGCGCAGCGGCCTGCCGACGCACGCGCGCTCGTCACGCGCATGCGGGTCGAGCTCTCCGGCGGCTGATCCGAAGAAGCGCGGGCGGCGCGACGGAGGCGCCGGCCGGGGCATCGGAGGGAAGACCCAGGCGGCTCACCTCGCGCTTGCGCCCGACTTCCGTTATAACGGACACACCGTCATGCCGATCACGTACACCGATCTCATCGCCCAGGTTCGCAAAGACACGAAGGAAGTGTCGCTCGACGAGCTCAAGCGCCGCCTCGACGCGAAGGAGCCGTACACGCTCCTCGATGTCCGCGAGAAAGAAGAGTACCGCGCAGGGTTCATCCCCGGCGCCGTCTCCATCCCGCGCGGCTTCCTCGAGATCCAGGTCGAAGGGCGCCTGCCCGACAAGAGCGCGAAGATCGTCGCCTATTGCGCGGGCGGAACGCGCTCCGCGCTCGCCGCGCGCACGCTCGCCGATCTCGGCTACGCGAACGTGGAGACGGCCAACCCCGGCTTCGTCCGCTGGAAGGATCTCGGCTACCCGATCGACACGCCGCCGCAGCTCAACGACGCGCAGCGCGATCGCTACTCGCGTCACTTGCTCTTGCCCGAGGTCGGCGAAGGCGGTCAGGCCAAGCTCCTCAAGAGCAAGGTGCTCCTCATCGGCGCGGGCGGCCTCGGCTCGCCCTCGGCCCTCTACCTCGCGGCCGCGGGCGTGGGCACGCTCGGCCTCGTCGACGCCGACGTCGTCGACGCCTCGAACCTCCAGCGCCAGGTGCTCCACGCGACGAGCCGCGTCGGTCAGCCGAAGGTCGAGAGCGCGAACAAGATCCTCACTGATCTCAACCCCGACGTGAAGGTCGTCGGCTACAAGGAGCGGCTCGACAGCTCGAACGTCGAGCGCCTCTTCGCCGACTACGACGTCATCGTCGACGGCACGGACAACTTCCCGACGCGCTACCTCGTCAACGACGCGAGCGTGTGGCTCGGGAAGCCCGTCGTGCACGGATCGATCTTCCGCTTCGACGGGCAGCTCACGACCTTCGTCCCCGAGAGCGCGGCGAAGAAGCTCGGGATCGAGGCGGGCCCCTGCTACCGCTGCCTCTATCCGGAGCCGCCGCCTCCGCACCTGGCGCCGAGCTGCCAAGAGGCCGGCGTGCTCGGGATCTTGCCCGGCGTGATCGGCCTCCTCCAGGCGACGGAGGCGATCAAGCTCCTGCTCGGGCGCGGCGATCCGCTCGTGGGGCGCCTCCTCACGTACGACAGCCTCAAGATGAAGTTCCGCGAGCTCAAGCTCCGTCGCGCGCCCGACTGCCCGGTGTGCGGCCCGAAGCCCACGGTCACGAGCTACATCGACTACGAAGGGTTCTGCGCGCTCCCGAGCTGAGGCGCCACCTCAGATCCGCTCGCGTCGATAGTCGCGCGGCGTCAGCCCCGTCCATCGCTCGAAGGCCGCGCGGAACGACGTCGCGTCGCGGTAGCCCACCATCGCGGCGATCTCGAACACCGAGAGCTTCGGCTCGGCGATCAAGCGGAGCGCCGCGGTGCGCCGGACGTCGTCGACGATGTCGCTGAACGAGAGCTCCGCCTCGGAGAGGCGCCGCTGGAGCGTCCGCGCGCTCATCCCCATCCGCTTGGCGACGCGCGGCAGCGACGGCGCGCCCTCGACGAGCTCTTCGTCGATGCGCTTGCGCAGGATGATCTCGAGCTCGCCGCCCTTGCCGATCGCCTCGAGGAGCGCCGACGCGCGCAGATCGAGGTACTCGCTGAGCGACGCGTCGGGATCGCGCAGCGGCAGCTCCAAGACCGACGCGTCGACGAAGAGCTCGTTCTTCGCCGCGCCGAACCTGACGTCGTCGCCGAAGAGGCGTGCGTACTCCGAGACGTCGCGCGGCGCGGGGTGTTGGAAGGTCACCGCGACGGCGTGAAACGCGACGCCGGTCCAACGGCGCCCGAGCGAGAGGTACGCCGCCAGCGCCATCTCCGCGTAGCAGCGCGGCCACGGCGTCGTCCCCGGCAGCGGCCCGACGCGCATGACGCCGCGACCGCCCTCCGTCCGCAAGGAGATCTCCGACGCTTCGTTGGTCAGCCGCGCGAAGCGCGCCGTGCGTCCGTAGCAGTCGCCGAGCACACGAGAGTTCTTCGCCATGTAGCCGACGACGTGGATCGTCTTCGCGTCGACGAGGCGCTCGCCGATGTGGAGCCCGAAGAACGGATTGCCGGACGCGTCGGCGATGACTTCCCACATGCGCAAGAGCGCGGCCGACTCGACGCGCCCGTCCATCTCGTCGATCTCGGCGCGCGAGAGACCGACCTTCTTGAGCAGCGGCTCGAGATCGAGCCCGAATCGCGTCGCCGCCTCGGCGGCGGTGCGGGCCAGAGCAGCGAGCGCTGTCGGGGATCGGGCCAAGCGCCCGCTAGCCTATCGCGGTCTCAGGACGCGCGCGCTCGCTTCGCCGACCGCCGGCGCTTGCGCGACCGGCCGGGGGCCGGGCCGACGGGGTGGAGGCACTGCGGACACATCGGGACGCCGTCGGCGCCGAGCCTCATCAGCGCCGGCTTCACCGCCCCGCCGCATCCTCCGCACACGATGCGCGGAAGCAGGATCCTCGGACCGAAGAAGTCGCGGCTCGACCTCCTCGACTCGTGCATGCTCAGCCCGATCGAAGCCATGGGCCGGGCCATACCACCGGGATCGCCCCGTCATCTGCCGTGGCGCCGCTCCCCCCGAAGTTTGGCGCCCGAGCCCCGTCAGTACAGCACGGTCTCGGACTGATCCTTCATCTTGCACTTGCCTTCGACCGGATTGCCCACGGTGCGGATGATCTCTTCGGCCGTCGGCTCGACCCGGTGGCCCCTCATCTCGCTGTCGACCATGCGGACGATGGCGCCGTCGAGGCGCGTGACCTGATAGCAGGGGATGTGCGGCTCGGCGTGCGCGTTGCCGATGCCGGAGTCGTCGGTGAGGAAGAGGTATCGGCCGCCCGTGATCTGCGCGGCGGAGCGGAAGGTCAGCTCCGCGTCCGCCGCGGTGCCGCTCGCCGCGACGGGATAGACGTGGATGCCCTTCTGGACCGCGCCTTCGATCGCGACCTTCACGCTCGCCTCTTTGCCGGTGTGCTGCGGCGCGTCCGCGACCCAGAACATCAGGCGCGCCACGTTCGGCGTCGTGCGCCACGAGAGGCCGACGCCCTCCTGGAGCCCCTCGGGCACCGCCTCGGGCCAGTCGCCGCCGCCGGCGGCGCTCTGCGCGTCGAGGTTCGACGCGAAGGCGGAGGCGTCTTGCGTGAAGTCGAACTTCCGCGTGACGTACGCGTCGCCGTGATCGCGGTAGAGCACGAGGCCGAAGCGCGGCGTGACCTGCGGGAACTTCGTCTTGAGCGTCGTCGCGATCGCGCTGAACTCGGTCTGGAGGAAGCGCAGCTCGTCGCCCATGCTGCCGGTCGTGTCGAAGAGGATCGTGACGTCGAGCTCGCTCTTCGCCGTCGGGGCGACGAGCGCGCGCTCGTGGGCGGCGTCGCGATCGGCGTCGGTGAAGATCGAGATGCCGGGCGTGGTCGCCGACGCCTGCACGTACTTCTTGTAGAAGTCGAAGTTCAGGTTGTCGTCCCAGGCGCCCGCGGTCAAAAGGCCCGCCTGCGGCTCGGCGCCCGGCGTGCCCGATCCGCCGACGTCGCTCGACGCCTCGCCGGACGCGGGCGCTCCGGGCTCGCCCATCGCTCCGCCGGGACCGGCGTTGCGCGCGCCTTCGTCGGCGGACGAGAGCTCGGAGGAGGCGCTCGACATCGAGCACCCCGCGAGGGCGGCAGACGCGGAAACGAGGAGGGCGAGCACGGAGCGCTTCGTCATGGCCCTCGCCTCTGCAGCGCGCGTGCCTGTCGCGCGGTCGCGCGATTCACCCGCAAAAATGGCCACGG
>JAHBWD010000136.1 GCA_019637175.1 Labilithrix sp.
CTCCCGCTCCCGCTCCCGCGCCCGCGCTCGCTCCCGCTCCCGCTCCTCCAGCTCCACCCGCCCCCGCCGCCCCGGCCGCCCCGGCTCCTCCAAGCCCTCCGAGGATCCCGATCTTCGCCGCGAGCATCATCATCTGCCGATCGCTCGGCACCTCGCTCTTGCCCGCCTCGAGCAGCGCGCGCAGCTCCCCGCGCGACGCTTCGAGCATGCGCTTGGGATCGTCGCTCATGCTCCGCCTCCCGCGCTCGCCTGCGCCTTCGCCACCGCCGCCTCGACGATCTTGCGCGCCGCGTGCAGCCGCGAGTACGCCGTCTGCAGCGGACACCCCAGCGCTTCGGCCACCTCCGCCATCGTCAGCTCTTCGATCTCGTAGAGCACGAAGACCGACCGCTTGTCGTCGTCGAGCTGATCGAGGATCCGATCGAGCGTCGCGCGCGCCTGCCTCAGCGCGACCGCGTCGTATTGCGCGCCGCCCTCTTGAACGGCCTCGGGCGGCGCGTCGGTCACGATCTCGCGGCGCACGCGCCCGCTCCGCCGGTAGTCCGACGCCGTGCGCGCGCAGATCCCGTAGATCCACGTCTTGAGCGACGAGCGCCCTTCGAAGTCACCGAGCTTGCGATGGACGACGACGAAGACCTCCTGACACACGTCCTCGACGTCGGCCTCGGGCACGCCGAGTCGACGGAGGCCGCGCCAGACGAACGGCGCGTGCTCGCGGAAAATCTCCGCGAGCGGCGGCACGTCGCGCGCAGGTGTGGCCGCGCTCGCCGCGGGCCTTCGCGCAGATCCCTCATCCACCGACAATGACGGAAATCTCCCCGCTCCGAAGAAGACGTTGAAGACAGCGGCCGCCACATCCTTGAGTGGGAGCGGCGGCCTCCGATTATGACACCGAGCAACGCCCGGGAATCACGGGAAAAAGAAGCCTGCCCCCACCGCTGCGGTGAACCCGAAGACCGACACCTTGTGGAGGTTTTCGCGCTGTCCGTTCGAGGCGGTGTACCGGAACGTGGGTCGAACGATCGGGAGCACGCCCCCGACCCCCGCGGTGAGGGAGACCGGCGCGAGGATGGGCACGCTCACGCGCAGCTCCGTGACGCCGTTCCAGAGCGGCAGCGTCTTGTCGTCGATGCCTCGGCTCGGCGTCGTGGGATCGCTTCGAATCACGCCGAGCTGACCGCCGATGCAGATCATCGCCGTCCCCAGATCGCCGCGGATGAACGGACAGATCGCGCTGCCGACGTAGAGCAGATCGAACGACGCGGCGGCGCCGTCGCGCGTCGTGTTCGTGGGCAGGAAGATCGATCCGTAGCCCCGGAGGCCCACCGGGAAGCCGGGCGGCACGATGATCGCGTCGACGCCGAGGCCTGGCGCCACGACCGGCGCGAGGCCACCGGCGAGCGTGAAGACGCCTTGTCCTTCGAAGCGCCACGGCTCGCGCGGCTTGGGCTCTCCGCCGCCCTCGGGGATCGACGGCGGCGGCGGCGCGGGCGGCGCCTCGGGCGCCGGAGGCGGAGGAGGAGGCGGAGGAGCCGCGGGCCGCTGCGCGGCTTCAGGATCGATCATCACCGCGATCACGAGCGCGAGCGGCTCGTTCATCGCTTCGCACGACGCCTCGGGTCGATCGAGATCGCGCGTTCCGAGCAGCGCGCCTTGCCCGTCGCGGATCGTGAGCACGGCGTGCCAGCCCGCCGGCGACTTCTTCTCGATGTGCCCTTCGACCGAGACGTCGGCCTGCGCCGCCGAGACGAAGACGCGCCGCCCGAGGCGCTCTTCGACGGCGCGCGCGAGCGCCTGGGTCGCGATGCACGCGTCGGCGCCGGGCATGCGAAGCCACGAGAGCGACGACGTTCGGCCCTCGCCCGCCTCCGCGCGCGCCGGCGCGAGCATCAGCGAAGCGACCGCGACCGCGGACGCGAGGAAAGCTCTTCGCACGCGCGCAGGCGTAGCACGAAATCGAACGCGCCTTCAGCCCCACGAGGCGTGGGCTATGCTTCGACGTAAGACCGGTGGCCGCGGAAACCACGTCAAAACGAGCCGATCCCGACGACGAGGGGGTGCTGCGTTCGACCGTGCGCGCGCTGCTCGCGCCGCGCCGCGCGATCCCGATCTCGCTCGTGGTCGTGCCCCTCACGATCATCCAGGACGCCTACAGCCGCGATCCGATCGCGGTGCCGCTCGCGCTCCTCCTGTGCGGGAGCTTCCTGCTCGTCGGCCCTTCGCTGTGGCGCGCGCTCTTCCCGATGGACAAGCCGCTCGCGTCGGGCGCGGCGCTTCGCGTCCTCGTCTACGCCGGCGTCGGCGCGTCGCTCGTCCTCGGCATCGGCCGCGTGCTGCCGGATCTCGTCGGCGCCGGCACCACGTTCCTCACGACGAAGCCGAGCCTCGCGGTCTGCGTCGCGCTCTTCTGGGTCGGAGGTTGGGGCCTCGCGCGCGACATCGAGCTCGAAGAGCACCTCCGCCGCGAGCGCGCGCGCGCGCTCGCGCTCTCCCGCGAGGCCGATCACGCGCAGCTCCTCGCGCTCCGGAGCCACCTCGACCCCCACTTCCTCTTCAACACGCTCAACGCGATCGCCGAGTGGTGTCGCGAAGACGGCGCCGTCGCGGAGAAGGCGATCGTGCAGCTCTCCTCGATGCTCCGCACGATGATGACCGGCATCCAATCGACCACGTGGCCGCTCGCCAAGGAGATCGAGCTCGTCAACGCGCTCTTCGCGATGCACGCGATCCGCGATCCGTCGCTCTTCGAGGTGCGCCTCGCGCTGCCCGAGCCGCTCCCCGAGGTCGACGTGCCGCCGATGATCTTGCTGCCCATCGCGGAGAACGCGATGAAGCACGGCCCGCTCGCGCGCCACAAAGGCGAGGTCGTCCTCGAGGTGACGATCGCGCGCGATCTCGTGCGCGTCTCGCTCTCGAACCCGGGCGCGTACCAAGGGCCGCGCGAGGGAGGCAGCGGCCTCGCGATCGTGCAGAAGCGCCTCGCGCTCGCGTTCCCCGATCCTGCCAAGCGCGCGTCGTTCGACATCGCCGCGGAGGGGCCGGATCGGACCCAAGCGGTCGTCGTCATCCCGCGCTCGTAGTACGCTTCGGCCAATGTCGATCCCGCTTCGCGTGCTCGTGTGCGACGACGAGCTGATGGCTCGCAAGCGCGTCTCGAGGCTGCTCTCCGAGCTCGCGGGCATCGAGGCGACGTTCGAGTGCGAGAGCGGCGAGGAGGTCCTCGCCAAGCTCCGCGACGAAGAGGTCGACGTCGCCATCCTCGACATCAACATGCCGGGGATCTCCGGGCTCGAGACGGTGATGCAGATGCCGGAGGATCGGCCGTACGTGATCTTCCTGACGGCGCACCCCGAGCACGCCGTCCAGGCGTTCGACGTCGGCGCCGTCGACTACCTGCTCAAGCCCGTCGACGACGCGCGTCTCGAGAAGGCGCTCGCGCGCGCGCGACAGTCGCTCGATCACGGCGCGGCGCAGGGCGAAGAGGCCGGCAAGGCGAGCAAGCTGAGCAAGCTCGCGATCGCGACGCACGACGGCGCGGCGCTCGTCAGCCCCGAAGACGTGACCCACGCGACGTTCGACGGCGCGCTCGTCACGGTGCACACCGCCGCGCGCGCGATCTTGACCGACGACACGCTGCAAGACCTCGAGGCCAAGCTCCGCAGTCCCGACGGCGGGCCCTTCGAGCGCGTCCATCGGCGCGCCCTCGTGAACCTCGACCATGTCGAGCGCCTCGAGTCGGTCGATTCGGGCGGCTACGTCGCCTGTCTCTCGACGGGAAAGCGCGTCGACGTCTCACGGCAGAGCGCGCGAAGGCTGCGGCGCCGGCTCGGTTTGCGATAGGCTGGAGACACCGTGGCGAGGGAGGACTGGATCGGGGCGGTCCTCCGCGACGGGTGGCGCATCGAGGCCAAGATCGCCCGCGGCGGCGTCGCCACGGTGTTTCGCGCGTCGAACGCGAAGGGCGAGCGCGCGGCGGTCAAGGTGCTGCACCCCGAGCTCGCGCGCAACGACGACGTCCGCACGCGGTTTCTCCAGGAGGGCCTCGCCGCGAACACCGTCGGACATCCGGGCGTCGTGAAGGTCCTCGCCAACGACGTCGCCGACGACGGCTCCGCCTACCTCGTGATGGAGCTGCTCGACGGCGTGCTCCTCGAAGACAAGCGAACCCAGGCGGGCGGCACGTTGTCGCTCGACGAGGTCGGCGCCGTCGTCGATCAGCTCCTCGACGTGCTCGCGGCCGCGCACGACGAGGGGATCGTCCACCGCGACATCAAGCCGGAGAACCTCTTCGTGCTGCGTGACGGCACGCTCAAGGTCCTCGACTTCGGCATCGCGCACATGAAGCAGGTCGCGCGCGACGACACCGCGACCGGGCTCTTGCTCGGGACGCCGGACTACATGTCGCCCGAGCAGGCGGCGGGCACGCGCGGCCAGATCGACCAGAAGACCGACATCTGGGCGACCGGCGCGACGATGTTCATGCTCCTCTCCGGCAAGTCGGTGCATGATGCATCCAGCGTCACGTCCCTCCTCGTCGCAGCGGCGTCGAGGCCGGCACGATCCCTCGCTTCTGTCGCGAAAAATGTGCCTCCCCCGGTCGTCGCGGTCGTCGACAAGGCCCTCGCCTTCGAAAAGCACCGCCGTTATCCCTCGGCTCGTGCGATGAAGGAAGCACTCGCATCGGCCCTGGGCCGGGTATCTTCATCAGCGACAGCGAGCAGTGCGGTGACCGAGAAGAAGCCCGACAATGCGCTCGATTCGAGCCCCGGCGACGAGCCGGAGGCCGAGCCGTGGGACGACGACTCGACGGGCGGGGCCGAGCGCACGGTGGCCCAGGCGCCGTCGTTCGAGATCCCGAGCAACGTGCCCTCGCCGATTTCGAACCCGCCGCCGCCGCTCTCGGCGCCTCGGCCTCCGCTGCCGCCGCGACCTCCGGCGGCGAAGCCACCCGCGCCACCCGCGCCACCGGCCCCGCCGGCGCCTCGCCTGCCGTCCGTCCCCGACGACGACGACAGCGCGCAAGACGACGGACCGACGATGGCCGTCGCGTCGCCCGCGGTGATGCCGGGCCCGCCCGCTCCGCCGCGGGCGCCCGCCGCGCCGATGCCGTCGAGCCAGCGCTCGCCGCTCGCGAGCACGGGGTTTTCGCCGTCGCCGATCCACGATCGCGACGCGCTCACCGCGGCGTACCCCAACGAGCACGTCGTCGAAGACGAGACGACGCGCGCGGTGTCGCGCGAAGAGATGCTTCGCAGCCAGGACGCGCAGGTCGTCGTCGGTGACGATGTGATCGGTGACGAAGCCACGCTCGCCGTCGCGCCGGGGGCGCTCGCCGGCGCAGGTATGCCGACGGGAGGCATCGCGGCCGCGCTCGCGGAGACGCTCCAGCAGCGCGACGAGGCGAACCGCCCGCCGGCGCCGCCCGCGTTTCCTCCGCCGCCGGGACAGTTTCCTCAGCCTGCGTCGACCGGTCGGATGCCCGCGCAGTCGTATCCGGGGCCGCCGCCGAGCATGCCGTCGGCGCCGGCGTGGCATGCGGCCGCGCCGATCTCGAACCCGATGCCCGCCGCTCCGCCGGGTTATCCGCCGCCTCCGCCGATGGGCTACCCACCGAACGCGCCGACGGCCGCCGGCCCGATGATGGGCGTGCACCCGATGCCCATGCAAGGTCAGCCGCAGCCCTGGATCACGGGGCCGGCGCCGCCGCCGGCCCCGATGGAGATCGGCGGCGTGAAGATCACGCCTCAGGTCCTGCTCCTGATCGGCGTGGGCGTGGTTTGTCTCGCGATCTTCGTCACCGGCATCGTGCTCTTCGTGACGACGAAGTTTTAGAGAAAGCTCTGGTACCATCCCGCTCTCGTCGTGAGGAGTGACGCGATCGATGGGGGAGGCCGAGCTCGCTGGATCGGCCGTGTCCTGCGCGACAGGTGGCGCATCGATGCGCGAATCTCACGAGGCGGCGTGGGCACCGTCTACGCCGCGACGCACAAGAACAACGGAAGTCGCGCGGCGATCAAGGTCCTCCACCCCGAGTTCGCGCGCGACCCCGACACGCGCAGCCGCTTCCTCCAGGAAGGCTACGCGGCCAACCAAGTGAACCACCCGGGCGTCGTGCGGATCCTCGACGACGACACGACCGAAGACGGTCACTCGTACCTCGTGATGGAGCTGCTCGAGGGCGAGGTGCTCGAGACGCGGCGCCAGCGCAAGGGCGGTCGCCTGCCGCTCGCCGACGTCTACGAGGTCGGCGAGCAGCTCCTCGACGTGCTCGCGGCCGCGCACGACAAGGGCATCGTTCATCGCGACATCAAGCCGGAGAACCTCTTCGTCACGCATCAAGGTCGACTCAAGGTCCTCGACTTCGGCTTCGCCCAGATGAAGTCGGGCTTCCGCACCGAGCAGACCGCGACCGGCTTCCTCCTCGGGACGCCCGGCTTCATGTCGCCCGAGCAGGCCGTCGGCAACCGCGCGCAGATCGACGCGCAGACCGACATCTGGGCGGTCG
>JAHBWD010000137.1 GCA_019637175.1 Labilithrix sp.
GTCGCGCGGCGTATTTTCCCCGCCGCCGTTGCGAAAGCCGGGCCACCGGGCGAAAATGACTGCGCCGGATGGTCTCTCCCCAGAACCCGACCGCCCCCGTCAAGGAGGGTGACGTCCTCGCTGCGAAATATCGCATCGAGAAGGTCATCGGGGTCGGCGGAATGGGGATCGTCGTCTCGGCGATGCACCTCGAGCTCGATCAGCGCGTCGCCCTGAAGTTCCTGCTCCCGCAGGCCGCGACGAACGACGAGCTCGTCGGTCGCTTCGTCCGTGAGGCGAAGGCGTCCGTGAAGCTCAAGGGTACCCACGTCGCGAAGGTCCTCGACGTCGGGCGGATGGACGACGGCCGCGCGTACATCGTGATGGAGTACCTCGACGGCCGCGACCTCGGCGCCGAGCTGAAGGCGTCGAACGACCAGTTCCCGATCGAGGACGCGGTGAGCTGGATGCTGCAGGCATGCGAAGGCCTGGCGGAGGCGCACGCGCTCGGCATCGTCCATCGCGATCTCAAGCCCGGGAACTTGTTCCTCACGCGCGGCCTCGACGGGCGATCGCTCGTGAAGGTGCTCGACTTCGGCATCTCCAAGTCGATCAATCCGAACTCGAGCGACATGCTCTCGCTCACGAAGACGGAGATGTTGCTCGGCTCGCCGCTCTACATGGCGCCGGAGCAGATGCGCTCCTCGAAGTACGTCGACGAGCGCTCGGACATCTGGGCGCTCGGCGCGATCGCCTACGAGCTCTTGACGCGCCGCGTCCCCTTCGAGGCCGAAACGCTGCTCGACCTGTGCTTCAAGGTCGCGCAGGAGGGCTGCCAGCCCGTCCACGAGCTGCGCCCCGAGGTGCCGCTCGAGCTGAGCGACGTCGTGATGCGCTGCCTCGAGAAAGATCCGGAGGCGCGCTGGACGGACATCGGGGGCCTCGCGACGGCGCTCGAGGCCTTCGCTGCGCCGAGCGATCATGGATCGGCCGCACGCACGATCAGCGTCCTCTCGGCCGGGGTGGACCGTGCGCTCTTGCGGCGGAGCAATCCGGACGCGCGCGCCTCGAGCCCGGGGCTGCCTGCCGGCCAGGACACCCTGCTCCTCGCGGACGCGAAGGACACGACCGGTTCGGGGCGCAGGACGGACTCGAAGCGCACGAACGTTCCGAACGGGCAACCGCCGAGCGGGTCGAAGAACGGCGCGGGCGAGCGCATCGTCAGCGGGACGGCGACCACCGAGAGCGCCGTCACCGACGAGCCGAGCGCGCCGGATGCGGTGCCCGCTTCGTCGGCGTGGGGCACGACGAACGCCTCCTCGAACGAGAAGAGCAAGAGCCGTCGCGGCGTTTATGCGGTCGCCGGGGCCGCGGTCGTGCTCGCGGCCGCCGGCTTCGCGCTCTCGAGGGGCAGCAGCAAGCCGCCGACCGTGCAGACCTCGAGCTCGACCGGCGCGACGTCCTCCGCACCCGCGGTCGCGATCCCGCCGGCGTCCGAGACGGCGGTGGCGACGAGTCCACCTCCGAGCGAGAGCGCGTCGGTCGCTCCCGCGATCTCGGTGACCGCGCCAGCGCCGGCGCGCGAGACCGCGACGATCGCGCGTCCAGCTCCGAGCCCGAGCCCTAGCCCGAAAGCGAGCGCACAGCCGAAGGCGACCGCGTCGGCGCCGCCCACGTCCTCCGCGAAGTCGCCGGAGCCCGCGAGCTCGGGAGGCTTCATCCGGGTGCGGGAATGACGCGTATGCACGTTGCCTTCGCGGCGGCGATCGCGTGCGCGGCGCTCGCGCTCGGCTCGGACGCACGCGCCGACGAGACGACCGAGACGAGGCCCGACAACCGCGCGCGCGCGCAGCAGCTCTTCGACAGCGCGCTCGCCGACGCCGAAGCAGGCAACTTCGCCGCCGCGTGTCCGAAGTTCCTCGCGAGCCAGGAGGCGGATCCGAAGACGAGCACGCTGCTCAACCTCGCGAGCTGCTACGAGAAGAACGGGCAGACGGCGAGCGCGTGGGGCGCTTTTCGCGAGGCCGAAGGCCTCTCGCGCAAGGCAGGACGATCCGACTGGGAGACGACGGCACGCGAGCGCGCCGAGGCGCTCGAGCCCAAGCTCGTACGCCTCACGATCGACGTGCCCGAAGCGAGCCGCGTCGGAGGCCTCACGATCACGCGCGGCGGCGTGAAGATCCCCGCGGGAGAGTGGGGCGTCGCCATCCCCGTCGATCCCGGCGAGCAAGTGATCGCCGCGTCGGCGCCCGGACGCGCGCCGTGGGAGCTACGCACCGAGGTGCGCGGAGCGAGCAGCACGGTGTCCGTTCCCGTGCTCGAAGAGCTGCCGGCGATCGACGTGACGCCTCCGCCGATCGCTCCGGTCGACGCCGGCCCCGCGGCGCCTGCGTCGTGGTGGACGCCGGCGCGTACCGCCGGCGTCGCGGTCGGCGCCGCCGGCCTCGTCGCCGTGATCACCGGATCGATCCTCGGCCTCGCCGCGAACGGCGCCTACGGCGACGCGCGCGCGCAATGCACCGACGGCGTGCGCGGCTGCCCCGCCGAAGCCGTGCGCGACTCCGAGTCTGCCTACGGCCTCGCGACCGGCGCCACCGTCGCGTGGGTCATCGGCGGCCTCGCCGTCGCCGGAGGCGCCGCGCTCGTGTTCCTCTCTCCCTCGCCCACCACCGAGAAGACGACGGCGAAGATCGGCGTCGGTCCCGGATCGATCGGAGTGTTCGGTCGATGGTGAGTCGGCGCGGCCATCGCCTCGCATCTTCGCTGTTCGTGCTCGCGGTCGCAGGCTCCACCGCGGCGTGCGCGGCGATCTTCGGCTTCGAACGCCTGAGCGAAGAGGGCGGCGACGGCGGACCGCCCGACGGCACGGCGCCCGACGACGCCTCCGACGAGGTCGTCGACAAGGGCTGCGGCGAGCTCGGCGTCACGCCGCCGCCTCCCGCGCAAGACGCAGGGGAAGACGCGCTCGAGCCCTTCAGCGTCGCGGTCGATCTGCTCGACTTCGGCATCGACTTCAACGCGGCGCAGCCCGGCTTCAACCTCGACCTGACGTGCTCGCCCACGGTCGAGACGAGCACGTGCGTCGTCGCCGATCCGAGTCGGTACGCCGACTACGCCGCCGATCGCAACGACGGTCGCGGCCTCGACAACGTGAGCTTCAACCTCCTCAAGTACCTCGGAGGCTTCGGCGACGGCTTCAAGCCCTCGACGATCAACGAGCGCTTGAAGGCGGGCGAGTACGGGCTCGTCATTCGCATCGCCCGCTGGAACGGGCAGGCCAACGACGAAGACGTGCTCGTCGAGGTCTTCCCCGCGATCGGCGTGCGCACGCTCGACGACGCCGGCGTCCGCGGCGACGCAGGCAAGCCGGCGCTCACCTCCGACGATCAATGGCAGCGCGACGCTCGCTTCGCGGTCGCGCCGGGCGTCGACGGATCGAAGGGAAAGTCGGGGCTCGGTTACGTGAGAGACATGCGGGTCGTCGCGCGCTTCCCGGCGGTCACGATGGCCATCGCCGTCCCCGACGATCCGAAGCCGCTCGACATCGCGATCCTCGAGGGGTGGCTCGACGCCAAGCTCGAGGTCACGAGCGAAGGGCTGTGGCGCCTGACCGACGGCATGGTCGGCGGCCGGTGGAGGACGAAAGACTTCCTCGAGCAGGTGAGGCAGATCTACGTCAAAGACTCCCAGGGCATCCGCGACAAGTACCTCTGCAATCCCGGCGCTCCCACGCTCGTCTACAACCTCGCCAAGACCGAGGTCTGCTTCTCGCGCGATCTGCGCTCGACGAGCCTCGAAGACAAGAAGGGCCTGCCCTGCGACGCGTTCTCCGTAGGGCTGCGGTTCTCCACGTATGCGCTCAAAGACGAAGGGCCGCTCGTCGATCTGCCGCCGATCCCCGAGCGCTGCACGGGCGCGGGCGATTTGCCGCCGGGCGACGAATGCAGACCGCCCGACTGACGTGCTACATGGCATGAATGCGCGCGGGGATCGCTCTGCTGTCGGCGACGACGATCGTCATCGCCGCGGCGTGCGCTGAGGATCCCGAGGGCGATCCTCCGAGGGTCGCGCCCGAAGCCGGCGCCGACGCCGCCTCGCGTCCCCCGCCGTTCTGCGTCGACGGAAAACCCGCGGTCGACTGGCCGCCCGGCCCGCACGAGATCGCGCTCACGTCGGTGCTGCCTCCCGATCTGAGCTGGGAGAGCGCCGAAGGCCCCGTGCGCCTCCGAGACTACTTCGAGCCGTGCGCGCCCGAGGCGCGCCTGCTCGTCGTTCGCGTGAGCGCCGCGTGGTGCGGCACCTGCGTGTGGCATGCGACGCACACGAAGCGCCTGCTCTCCGACGCGCGCTTCGTCGATCGCCTCACGCTGCTCGATCTCGTCGTCGCCGACGAAGACAACATGCCTCCGACGCCCGCGGTCGCGAGCCGGTGGCGCGCCCGCGTCGACGGCCCGGGCAAGGCGGCGATCGATGCAGCCTACACATTTTTTGCCGCGCAGGGCTCGCGCGAGGTGCTCCCGCTCTACTTCATGATCGACACGCGGACGATGACGCTGGTCACGCTCTCCGCCGATCCCTCGCCCGAAGAGCTCGCCGACAAATTGCTCGTCGAGCTCGCCGAGCTCGACGGGAGGCCGCGGCCGGAGCCGATCCGATCCGCGCTCTACGACGATCACTTCACCGAGAACCACTGGGACATGGTGCGCGAGATGAAGCTCGTCGCCGCGCCTCCTCCCGATCCGACGAACGAGTACGCCGACCTCCCGGCGGCCGCCGCGTTCGGCAAGAAGCTCTTCTCCGACGCGCTGCTCTCACCGTCGGGCACGGTCTCGTGCGCGACGTGTCACGACGAGGCCAAGGGGTTCGGCGACGGCCTCGGCCAATCCATCGGGATCGCCGCCGTCGATCGCAACTCGCCCTCGGTCGCGCTCGCCGGTCACGCGCGCTGGCAGTTCTGGGACGGCCGCGCCGACACGCTCTGGATGCAGGCGCTCGCGCCGCCGGAGAACGCGAAGGAGATGGGCTCGAGCCGCCTCTTCGTCGCGCACCAGATCGAGGCGCGCCACGCCGCCGAGTACGACGCGATCTTCGGCGCGAAGTATCCGCGCCCGGATCTCACGGCGCTGCCCGCGGAGGGCAAGCCCGGCGATCCGAGCTACGACGCGCTGCCCGAGGAGACGCGCGACGCGATCACGCGCGTGTACGTCAACGTCGGGAAGGCGATCGCCGCCTTCGAGCGATCGATCCGCGTGAAGCCGAACGCGCTCGACCGCTACGCCGACGGCGACAAGGCCGCGCTGACGGCGGGGCAGAAGCACGCGCTCAGCGTGTTCATGAAGGTCGGCTGCGCGCAGTGTCACTGGGGCCCGCGCCTCACCAACGACGCCTTCCACGCGCTGCGCTTCCCCACCGGCAAGCAGGACGGCACGTCGGATCGCGGTCGCGTCGACGTCCTCGGCGCGCTCGCGTCCGGCGAGTTCGTCGCTTCGTCGAAGTGGAGCGACGCCCCCGGATCCGCCAAGCCGCTGATGCTCGCGCCGGCGCCCTCGATGCTCGGCGCGTTCAAGACGCCCACGCTGCGCGGCGTCGCGAGCACGGCTCCTTACGGTCACGGCGGCAAGCTCACGACGCTCCTCGCCGTGACGCAGCACTACGGGCTGCGCGGGCAGCGCGTCGCCGCGAGCGCGGCGACGGGCACCGTCGAGGCCTGGGCTCCCGAGTTCGACGCCAACGCGCAGCGAGACCTCGTTCCGATCCTCGACGTCTTGACGGCCGACGTCGCGCCTTGACCTCAGCGCGGAAACGCCGCGGCGTTTCCGCCGTCGACGGTGACCACGCAGCCCGTCGTCGCGCGCGCTTGCGCGAGGTAGGCGAACGCCGACGCCACGTCGCGCGCGGTGACCTCGCGTGAGAGGAGGTTCGAGCGGAAGTACTCGTCGACCGAGAGGCCGCGCGCCGCGGCGCGCGACTCGAGCACGCCGCCCGCGAAGATCCCGGTGCGGATGCGATCGGCGTTCACCGCGTTCGCCCGGATGCCGAACCGGCCGAGATCGACGGCGTACTGCCGCATGAGCGCGACGAGCGCGCTCTTCGCGACCGCATAAGGTCCGAAGCCCGGCCCGGGGTTGAACGCGCTCTTG
>JAHBWD010000138.1 GCA_019637175.1 Labilithrix sp.
GCCATGCCCGTACCGCCGAGGAGCGCTTCGGCCCGCGGCGTCGCGGGCGCGGGATCGCCGCCGCACGCGGAGGCGGCGATCGCGAGGACGAGCGCGCGCTTCATGGCTTGGGCACGACGCTCATCCAGTTGAGCATCGTGTACTCGTTCATCTGGCCCGCCTCGAGGGTAATGTTACCGTCGGTGACATCGACCTCGATGGTCTCCACCTTGTAAGGCGCGGCCGGCGTCGTCTCGGCGTCGGCGTAGAGCACCTTGCCCTCGACGACGACGCGCTGCTTCGCGTACGTCTTGCCGTGCCAGCCGATGGATACGGTGACGGCGTACGCTCCGTTCTCGATGTCGAACGTGAAGGTGTCGGTGCGCCCGTAGTCGTCGTAGATGATGCTCTTCTGGAGCTCGCTCACGGGCGCGCCTGCGAGGTACTGGTAGAGCATCACGTCGGGCTTGCCGATGTTCGGCCCGGCCCAGCCGTACCCGAGCTTCGGATCGTAGGCGTTCCACCCGATCTTCATCCACTCGTGGCCGTCGACGGTGAGGGGCGACGCGCTCGGCTCACCCGCGGGATCCTGGAAGTTGACGTAGTAAGCGCCGCGCTTTCGCCCTCCGGGCGCGGAGGAGGCGAGCACCGGGCAGCCGTTGACCTTGCCTTCGATGCGCAGGCCGAGCTGGTTACGCAAGTGCTGGAGCGCGGAGGTGTCGCGCGTGTACGCCGTCGGCGACGACACCGCGCTCGCGGCCGAGGCGTCGCAGCCGGCCGCGTCGTCGGGCGTCTTCGGCACGTTGCCGCCCGCGAGCATCAAGAGGTACTCGAAGTCTTCCTCGCCTTCGCGGAGCAGCTCCCAGCGGATGCTGCTCACCATCTCTTCGCCCTTCGGGGGATAGAGGAGGAAGCCGTCGCCGTTCATGTCGGTGCCCTCGGGCCGCGGATTGGCGTAGGGATCGGCGCCCCAGCCCGTCACCGAGTAGTAGGCGAACCCGCGGATGCGGTACTTCCACGCGGCGAAGAACGCGATGCGCGACTCGATCCCCGAGTGATCGATCGCGATCGGGTTGAAGAACGGCGGACGATCTCCGTAGAGGAAGTACCACCAGACCTGCTCGCCCTTCGCTTGCCGCGTCTTCGCGTAGCTCGGCTCGAAGTGCGAGAGATCGGCCCACCAGAGATCGTAGCTCTTGCCCTGGCCCCTCGGGTTCTCGGCGATCTCGGGCTTCGGCTCTTCGCTGATCGCGATGCGCAGGCGCGGCGCGGCCGTCTTGGCGACGTACGCGAGGTGCGCGGCGACGTCGTAGTCGGCCTGGTTCTGGGGCTCGTTCTGGACGTAGTAGTAGGCCTTGTCGGGCCAACCCTGCGCGGCGCGCGCCTCGAGCATGCCGTCGATCGCGCCGAGGAGCTTCGACCACGCCGCGTCGTACGCCGGCGTTCCGAAGTGGTCGCTCCCGCGATCGACGCCGCAGAACGTCTGCGGCCGCGGCGTCGCGTTGTCGACGAACGTCATCGCCTGGAACGAAGGGAAGCCCTGGCCGTTCCAACCCACGCCGTCGATGTACTTCGGGCCGAGCCGCGAGAAGTCGTAGTCGTTCGCTTCCTCCTTGAACGTCCCGCTCGCGCAGTCGTACGCGATGCCGCCGTTGTAGTTGAGGCCGGCGGGCCACGCGACCGCGCTCGGCACGAGGCGATGCTCGAAGAGCCACGTCTTGAGGCGCTCGACCGCCGCGAGGCTCGCCGATCCGCCGAGCGCCTCGAAGCTCAGGTTCCAGTTTCCGTCGAAGCCGATCTTCTTCGGCAGCGCGAAGTCGTACACGTGGAGCTTCACGGGCACGTCTTGCGTGCGCCCGTCGATCGTGATCGCGAGCGTCGAGGTGTAGTCGCCCGCCGCGGCGTCGGGCGGCACGTAGACGGTGATCCAGAACGGCTGGTTCTCTCCGGCCTTCAGCGCCTCGGTCGCGCCGAACGTCGTCGGCTCGAGCGGATCGGGCACGAAGCCGCTCTTGATCGACGTGCCGTCGGAGGGCTGCGTGATGCGCACGTAGCCGACGCGGCGGATCTCGATCCGAGGGATCGTCGCGCCGCCCTGCGCGAGCGGAGGCATGCTGAGCGTCACCGACGCGTCGGCGTCCGCGCGGACGACGATCTGCATCGGCTCGAGCTCGTTCTTGGCCGCGTACATCTGGATCGCGTCGCCGGTCGTCGTCGGCGGTGCGGCCTCGCGGACCACCTTCTCCATCGTCGGCGTGGTCCATAGCGTCGCGCCCGCGGGCGAGGGGAGGCGGAACGTCATCGGCCCCGAGGGCGTGCAGTCGGTGCACACGGGCGCCGGCGGCGATCCTCCGCCGTCGCCTTCGCCGTCGGGACCGTGCGCGTCGTCGCCGCAGCCGCCGCAGCTCGCGAGCAGCACGCTCGTCATCATCATGAAGCAGACCGCGCGGGGGCGTCGAGCCATGTCTCCCATGCTAGCGTAGTCCTCGCGATGAACTTCGCGACGGTCACCGGCAGCGCGCGAGCCCAGCGCCTCGCGCGTGAAGTCGTCCACGAGGTCTCCCTCTCCATGCGCCCGGGGCAGCGCGAGGTCGACGTCGCGCGCCGGATCGACGACGGCCTCGCGCGCGCGGGCGTTCATCGCTTCCTGCACACGGCGTACGCGTGGTGGGGAGAGCGCACGCGCTTCGCGCGCTTCGTCGACTGGGAGCCCGACGCGCTGCCGACGACGCGCGCGATCGAAGAGGGCGAGCCGTTCATCCTCGACGTCGCGCCGATCGTCGGCGGCTACGTCGCTGACTACGCGCTCTCGGGCACGCTCGGCGCCGACGGACCGCAAGCGGCGAGCGGAGGTGTGCACGGCGAGCTGCTCGCGGTGCTGCGCGATCTCAAGAAGGCGATCGCCGCGTTCGCGCGCACCGCGAAGGGCGGCGGCGAGCTCACGCGACGGGTCGGCCGCCTCATCGATGACGAGCACCTCGACGCGATCCACCCGATGTACCCGGGCCACGTGCTCGGTCACTCGCTCGAGCCGTTCCCGAGCGTCTTCGAGCGCGTGCCCACCGTCGGCCGCGGCTTCCAAGCGTCGCTGCTCGGCGCCTACGCGGTCGCGCTCGTTCGCCACCAGCTCGGCCGCGCTCGATACCCGCTGATCAACTTCGAGGATCGCGGACCCATCCAAGGCCTCTGGGCCGTCGAGCCCCACGTCGCGCGCGGCGACGTCGGCGCGAAGTTCGAATCGATCCTGATCGTCGACGGCGACGAGACGCGCTGGCTCGACGGCGATCTCTTCGGCGAGGTCGCGTCGTGAAGCGGTCGCGCACGCTCGGCGAGCGCGCGCTCGACGTCCCTCAGCGCGTGTTCGAGCGCCTCCTCTCGGGCGAAGCGCGCATCGCGGCGACGGGCCTCGTTCGCTACGTCAAGCAGGTGCTCCGCTCGCGCGCGATCGATCGCGAGCTCGCTTCTGCCGCGAAGCGAACGCCTCACTGACCGCACGCGCGCGCGATCTTCTCCGCCATCGCGGCGTCGTCCGGCGACGCGCCGCGCACGAGCTCCGCGTACTCGGCGTACGCCTTCTTCGCCTCGACGCAGCGCCTTTCGCCGTCGAGCGCGCGCGCACGCCCGTAGATCGCGACCGCCTTGGCGCTCGGCTCGGCGGCGAATCGACCCTCCGCCGCCCGGTACGCGGCGACGGCCTCGTCGATCCGGTCGAGGCCCGCGAGCGCGACGGCGCGGTTGTAGTCGACCCAGCCGCTGCCGCGCGCCGATTCGCCGACGCGCTCGGACGCCTCGAGCGCTCCGGCGTAGTTTCGCGTCATCACGCCGGTGACGAGCTCGGTCATCGCAGGGTCGGAGGCGACGGGCTCGACCGGCCGGCACTCGTTCGCGTACGCGCGCGCCATCGCCGCGGCGGCGGGATCCGAGAGGCTCATGAACCGCGCGAAGTCGTCGTAGGCCATCTTCGCCTCGTCGCATCGGCCGACGTCGTCGAGCGCGCGCGCGCGGCCGTAGATGCTGATCGCTTGGCCATGTCGATCGACGTTCTCGAACCGCGCCTCGGCCGCGCGAAACTCCGCGACCGCGGCGTCGGTGCGCCCGAGCCCGCGGAGCGCGGCCGCGCGCGCGTATCGAGCCCAGCCATTTTGCGGCGCGAGCAGCGTGGCGTGCTCGGCGCGCGCGAGCGCCTCCGTGGGTCGACCCCGCGCGAGATCCGCCGCCGCGGCCTCCGACTCGCGGTAGCTCGTCAGCATCCTGCTGCTCGTGATCTCCGTCGTTCCAATCTTCGGGTTCGACGGCGCGCACGCGGCGAGGAGCGCAGCGGAGCCGAGAGCGACGACGGTCGTGCTTCGGATCGACATGGTGACCCTCCGCCGCCAGAAGGGTGCACGCGAGGTGCCGGGCGCGAAGCGCGAGCGTCGCGACGAACGCTTCAGTTCTTCTTCGACACGGCGAAGCCGATCTTCGTGATCCCGGCGGAGCGGAGGGCGTCGATCGCCGAGATGACGACGCCGTGGGACGACGACGTCGAGGCGGCGATGACGGCGCGAATGTCGGCGGGCCGCACGTCGCCGCGCTGCGCTCTCTCCGCCGCGGCTCGCTTCAGCGCGTCTGCGTCGTTCATCGCCACGCCGTCGAGCGCGACGTGCCCCGCGGCGTCGATGGTCACCGCGAGCACGACCTGCATCTCGACGTGCGTGCTCGCGGGCGGAACCTCCATCGGCAGCGCCCGCACCATCATCACCTTCGCGGTCACCATGAACACGATGAGGAGCACCAGCGTCACGTCGACGAGCGGCGTGACGTTGATGCCCGTGATCGCGCGACCCTCTTCTTCGTCCGGCGACGCGATGCTCATGAGGGGAGCGTTGCCGACGCAACGCTCCCCTTCAAGCGACACGGCTGTAACACCGGTCGATTCAACGCTTCTTCGTTCGTGTATGTCTGCAAGCGCGCGAGCCTTCGAGCGCGTCAGACCTCGAAGCGATCAGAGCGGGTTCGCCACGGCCGCGCGGATCGCGGCGTCGGTCGCCACGATGTACTCCTGGCGCGTGTTGCCGTCGCGCACGAGGTAGTAGAGCCAGCCGTCGGAGCGGAAGTGGGGGAAGATCGCGAACTGCCCCGGCGCCATGCGCGTGATGCGGGTCTTCTTGCCGGTCACGAAGTCGGCGAGGAAGATGTCGGCCGCGCCCTTCTCCTTGTACTCGGCCCACGCGTCGTCCGAGTCGAAGTCTTCGCGCGTGAGGTAGTGGTGCGTGGTGAGAAAGCGCTCGTCGAACGAGAAGTTCGCCTTGTTGCCCGGCATGCAGATGCGGCCGAGGGCGCGGTTCGAGAAGCGGTAGCCCTCGCCGCCGGGGGTGAAGGTGAGCTTGTCGATGGCGTAGCCGAGCGAGCCGTGCTCGCCGGCGACGCGGCTGCCGGTGAGCTGGCCGCTGCGCGCCATCATGATGTCGCCCTTGAACGGCATCGGCAGCTCCGCGGTCTGGCGGATCTGGTAGCCGTCGTCGGCGTCGTTGCCGCGCGCGAAGCCGACGCGGATCGTGATCGCGGCCTCGGGGCCGGCGGTGAGCGTGAGGTCTCTATCGGAGGCGGTGAGGCCCGGGTTGTCGCTCGCGAACTTGCCGTTGACGACGAAGATGTCGCTGATGGCGTTGTCGCCGCTGACCTGGCCGACGGTCTGATAGAGGCCGACGGAGTCGAGCTTGGAGCACGAAGGCTCATCGAAGCTGATCTTCGTCGTCGCCGGGTTCT
>JAHBWD010000139.1 GCA_019637175.1 Labilithrix sp.
CCGTCGACGTTGCCTTTGTTCTTCTCCGCCTCGAGGCGCGCCTGCTTCTCTTCCCAAGCGCGCGGCTCGCGATCGAGCGCGATGCGCCCGTCGCGCACGGTGAGGATGTCGACCGTCGCGTTGCGATCGATGCCGAAGCGGGCGTAGTCCGCGTCGGTCTCGAGGACGAGCATCGCAGTGTGCGGGCTGAGGACGCGATGCTGGGTCGAGAGCGAGATGATCTGCCGCTTCGTCGTGGCGGCGTCTTCCGTCGGCGCTTCGACGAGGCTCTGGATCTTCGCCTGGGCCCACGCGCGCTCGACGAGCGGACGATCGCTCGTCCTCAGGTCGGGCGAGAACGACTGCGTGCCCACGTCGATCTTGAGGGGCGCGGCGTCGAGCTTCGCATAGACCATCACCTCGTCGCCGGCCTGGAGGCCGTCGAGCGTCTTCGGCCACGACCACGACGCGCCCGCGACCGTGACCGGAACGCCCGAGCTCGTCGCCTCGCCGAGGCGGCGCGCGAGCGCGTCGGCGCCGAGCTTCGCGTCGAGGACGACGCCGTCTTTGTCGAGCACGCCGCGCACCACCGTGCGGAGGAACGCGTCGTCGCGGATGCCGCCCATCGCGATCGCGTCCATGCGCTCGACGCCGGCCTCGCGGAGCTTCTCGACGCGCTCTTTGAGCTTCTGCGCGTCGGTCTCGCCCGCGGTGGCGACGCCGTCGCCGACGATGACGACGCGCTTGGCCTTCGCGCGCTTCGCGCGTTCGCCCGCCCACGCGATCGCGCCTTCGAAGTCGGAGGCGCCGAGCGCGCCGCGGGCGACGATCGCCGCGACCTCCTTGTCGCCGAAGCCGCCGGCCTTGCCTTCGTAGACCTGCACGACCTCCTGATCGAAGCAGGCGACGGTGATCGCCGCGTCGGGCGCGAGCTTGCCCACGATCGCTTTCAGCGTCCGCGCCTGCTCCGGCAGGCCGAGCCCGCGCGACGCGCTCGTGTCGACGAGCATGACCGCGGAGCCGACGGGCTCCGGACGCGACGTCGCGAACGGGACGACGCGCGCGATCACGAGATCTTGGTTGCGGAGGCCCGCGCTCCGCGGGAGCTGCTTACCCTCCACGACGAAGTCTTGCGCGGGGGTGAAGCGCTGCTGGTGCAGGCTGAACGACGCGTCGGCGCGCCCGCCCGCGATCGCGTTCTTCGCGCCCGCGGCGTGGACGTCGACGTCGAGCGAGCCGAGCTGCGGCAAGCCGCGGAGCGGCAGCACGTAGGGCGCGCCCGCCTCCACCACCTCGGTGTAGGCGATGATGATCTCCTTGATGCCGCGCGCGGGGATGGGGAAGACGCGCGCCGAGAACTCGTTGCCCGCGCCTTGCTCCATCAGCGCGGGATCTTGCTTGCGGTGGAGGAAGTCTTCGTAGGCGCGTCGCGCCGCTTGCTTCTCGACGACCTCGCCCTCCTGCCACGCGCCGTTGACCTTCATCGCGAAGCGGCTGAGCGAAGCGCCCTGGGGCAGCGTGATGCGGAAGGTTCCTTCGAGGATGCGCGCTTCGGGGTTCTCGAACGTGAGGTGCAGCTCGGTGAGCGCGAGAGGATCTTCGACGACCGCGTTGGCGCGCATCGCCGAGAGCCGAAGGCCGGTGCCGTCGGACGCGGTCAGACGAATCGGCACCTCCGTCGACGCGAGCGTGTGCTGATCGGTCATCGAGATCGGCGTGATCTCGACGCGGTTGCTCGGAGCCTTCTCCTGGCTCTTGATCACGCCGAAGGCGGCCGCGACCGCTGTGAATCCCAGAGCGCCGTAGAGCAGCTTCTTCTCGTTCATGACGCGCGTTTTCCCTCGAGGAATGGACCGGAGGCTACGGGATACGCAGACGGCGTCCGATCGATCTAAGTTCCCGGCGTGAGCGGGCACCCCGCTGGAGCCCGAACGAAAACGTGAGCTTGCGCGCGTTAAGGCGTGCCGCCGGCGGCCCGGCACTGCGCGGCGAGGCCCGCGGCCGCGGGGCTGCCCTTCTCCGCGGCGGCCCGCGCCTTGGCGCAGACCGCGGGCTCGGGCGCGCCCGCCTTCGGCGCGGGGGCGACCGGCGTGGCCGCGGGCGCGGCCGTGCCCGCGGCTCCGGCGGCCGCGGGCATCGTTCCTCCGGCGGCGAGGCACTGCTTCTCGAGGCCGGGCCCCGCGGGGCTCCCGCGATCGCGCGCCAAGCCGGCCCGCGCGCAGAGCGCGAGCGTCGCGGCGGAGACCGAAGCCGTCGGCGCGGCCACGACGGTGGGCTTCGCGAGAGGCGCGGTCGTCGCGTCGGCGCCCGCATCCTCTTCCACCGCGACCTGGGCGTCCGCCTCCGCGTCGACCTCGGTCGTCGCTTCGGCGTCGGCTTCGGCGTCGGCCGCGCCTTCATCCTTCTTCTTGCAGCCGAACATCGCCACGCTCACGACGAGAACCACGGACAGGCTTCGGAGGAAGGTCATCGCCACCATCCTACGCGAACGCCGCGCCGCTCGCGGAGAAGGATCGCCAGCGCGCCGCGGAGGGGTAAGATGATCGTATTCCACGTGCTCGAGCCGGGCGACATCGCACCCGAAATCGATGCTCTGACGAGCGACGGCTCACGCTTCAGGCTCTCCGCACAGTCGAGCAAGCTCTGCACCGTCGTCTACTTCTTCCCCAAGGCGTTCACGCCCGGGTGCACGAAGGAGACGCGGCGGTTTCGCGACAACTTCGCCGAGCTCTCGCTCGCGGGCGCGAACATCGTCGGCATCAGCACCGACGACCACGACCTCCAATGCAGCTTCGCCGAGTCGCTGCGCGCGCCGTTTCCGATGATCGGCGACGCGGATCGTTCGATCTCGACCGCGTACGGCGTCCTCTGGCCGGTCATCGCCCGACCGAAGCGCGTCACGTTCGTCGTCAACCCGCTCCGAACGATCGAGGCGGTGTTCCAGCACGAGATCCAGATCGCGAAGCATCGCGACGACGTCCTTCGCTGCGTGGACGAGATGTTCCGGGCGCGCCGGTCGTGAGCCGTCGTGAGTCCGTCGTGCTCGTGGAAAGGCGCGCGCGCAGGTAAGCTCGAAGCAAGGGGCCGATGAGGTAGCCGTGACCAAGGAGCAGAGACCGAGCGCGGGGCAGACGAAGAAAGAAGGCAACGCGGCGAAGGCTGCGTCCGACGACACGATCTTCCGTGTGGGCACGGTGCTCTCGCGGACCTACGAGATCCGCGCCGTCCTCGGGCGAGGCGGGATGGGGCAGGTGTTCGACGCCCAAGACGTCGCCCTCGTCCGCCGCGTCGCGATCAAGGCGAACTTCCCCGAGATCGATCAGCGCTTCTCGATTCGCAACGAGGCGCGCGCGCTCGCGGCGCTCCGTCACCCCGGCGTCGTCGGCGTGTACGCGCTCGGGTCGCACGACGACGTCGACTACATGGTGATGGAGCACGTCTCCGGGGTGACGCTCGCGCATCACCTCGAGCGGCTCGGCGCCGGCATGCCGATGCCCGAGCGCCTCGACGTCCTCGTCGCGATCGCCGACGGGATCGCCGCGATCCACCGCGCGGGCATCTCGCACGGCGACATCAAGCCGGAGAACATCCTCCTCGCCGCGAGCGGTCGCGTCGTGCTGATGGATCTCGGCCTCGTCAGCGCCGCGTACGAGCCCGATCGCGGCATCATCGCCGGCACGCCGGAGTACATGGCGCCGGAGATCTACGCCGGCCGCCAGCTCGGAACGGAGCGACACCTCGCCGACGTGTACGCCTTCGGCGTGCTCGCCTACCGCGTGCTCGCCGGCGCGCTGCCGTACGACGGCGAGACGGCGATCGACGTCCTCATCGCGCACGCCGAGCACGCCGTGCCGCAGCTCTCGGAGGCCGCGACCGTCTCGAAGCGGCTGAGCGAGCTCGTGTCGTCGCTCATGGCCAAGGATCCGAACGATCGCCCGGTGTCGATGGACGCGGCCGTGTGGCAGCTCCGCGCCGCGAAGGAGGAGCTGACGCGCACCGCCGTCGAGCCCGGCCTCACGGTGCTCATCGTCGACGACGACGCCGACATCGCGCGGCTCGTCGCGCTCTACGTGAAGCAGGCCGCGCCGAACGCGGACATCGCGATCGCGGGCGACGCGCAGCAAGCGCTCGCGCACTTTCGCAAGAAGCGCCCGCGCCTCGTCTTCCTCGATCTCAACATGCCGAAGATGAGCGGCTTCGAGCTCTTCACGTACCTCCGCGGCGTTCACCTCGTCGACGCGTCGACGGTCGTCGCGATGAGCGCGGGCGGTTCGCCGACCGACGTCGGGCTCATGCTCGAGCTCGGCGCGCAAGACTTCATCCCGAAGGGGCCGGAGCTGCGCGGTCGCGTCGGGCGCATCGTCTCGGCGCTCGTGGCCGCGCCGAAGGACCCTCCCAAGTGAGGCGCCCGTCAGAAGGCTTCGACGCGTAGCGTCCCGCGCGCGGTGCACGCGGAGGCGCAGGCCTTCGACTCCTGTCCGGCCTTCGGCGCCTCGCCGTAGGCGAACTGGAGCGTGCCGCGCTCGATCGATCCCGAGACCCGCTGCGCGCTCGTCCACGTGCATCCGTCGCTGAAGTCGAACTCGGTGCCGGTGCAGACGTCGACAGCGCGCTTGCTTCCGCCGCCGTCGAACTGCTTCGAGCCGTGGGTCTTCGACGAGAAGCCGAGGCTCGCGGGACCTTCGCCGTCGCAGGGGTAGCGGAGCGTTCCGCGCTGACCGACGGCGACGACGGTGTCGGTGAAGCACCCGGGTTGCGACGCGAGCGACGTGACGACGACCGTCTTGGTGCACGTCGCGCCCGTCGCCTCGGGCATGACGCGCTTCGTGCACACGGCGGGCGACGCGGAGATCGCGTCGTGGCCCGAGGACGATTCGGGCGCGTCGCGCGCGATCGCCGTCGGCGCGAGCTTCGCGGCGGTGAGCCCGTCGTCGTCGGACGATCGCGTGCCTCGCCGCTCGTCTTCGGCCTGCCGATCGCGATCGCGATCGCCGTCGCTGGCCGCGACGAGCGCGGCCCATCGCTCGAGGCGCGCGGCGCGCTCGTTCGCTTCGTCGGCGGCGAGCGCCTCGGGCGATCGGATCGCGAGCCCGACGAGCACGACCGCGACGAAGACGAGGTGCGCGCCCATCGAGGTCAGCAGCCCGAGCGCGGCGGGCGTGTCGATGGACGGACGCAGATCGAGCGACGTGCGCGTCTCGGCGACGTCGTGCACCTCCGTGCTCACACCGTGCGCTTCCGCGCTCGTGGGGAGCGGATCTCCGTGCGCCACGGTGTGGGCGGCGATGACGTCACCGTGCCACTTGACGAGGACGAGGCGCTTCGGCGCGGAGGGCATCGACCGTTGGACGGTCGGGCTCAGGCTTCCATTCCAGCGATCGGCGCCGGCGTTTTCGCGAGTCTTTTCCCGGCGGCGAGCGCCCGGCCCGTGGCCGTCTTGCGCTTCTCGAGCTGCCTCGGGTCGCCCTCGAAGACGATCCGCCCGCCCTCTTCGCCGGCCTCGGGGCCGAGCTCGACGACCCAGTCGGCGTTCGCGATCACGTCGGGGTGGTGCTCGACGATGACGAGGGTGTCGCCGCGCTC
>JAHBWD010000014.1 GCA_019637175.1 Labilithrix sp.
CCGCGCACGCGCCGCCCAATCCCTCGAACGAGAGCGGCGCGTCTTCTCCCGACGTGCGCGCGCGCTCGGCGCCGCCGTACGAAGGGCAGTTCGCGCGCGTGATGGAGAAGATCGCCGCGAGCAAAGACGAAGCGCTCGCGATGGCGCGCGCCTGGCAGAAGGAGAGCCCCGGCGACGTCCTCGCGCTCGTCGCGCTCGGCGAGGCCTCCGAGGCGACCGGCATGGGCGAGCTCGCGGCGCGCGCCTACGGATCGATCATCGATCTGTTCCCCAACCGCGCCGATCTCCGTCGCTTCGCCGGCGAGAGGCTCGAGCGCGTCAAGGATCCGTCGGCGCTCGGCCTCGCGATCGACACGTTCCGCAAGGCCGCGGCCGATCGCCCCGATCATCCGTCGAGCCATCGCCTCCTCGCGTTCGCGCTCCTGCGCGACAAGCAGTACGACAAAGCCTTCGAGGCGGCCGCGCTCGGCGCGCGCCAAGGCTACGACGTCGATCGCTTCGCCGGCGTCGATCGCATCCTGCGCGAAGATCTCGGCCTCGTCGGCGCCGCGTGGGCGCGCGCGCAGCCGGCGCGCCGCGACGAGATCCTCCGGCGCGTGCAGCAAGCCGGCGGGCGGATCGAAGACAAGCCGTCGCTCCGGTTCGTCCTCGACTGGCAGACCGACGCCAACGACGTCGACTTCCACATCCACGACGCGAAGGGCGGCCACGCGTTCTTCAGCTCTCCGCATCTCCCGAGCGGCGGCGATCTCTACGCCGACGTCACGACGGGCTATGGGCCCGAGTGCTTCACGATCCGCCTGCCCAAAGAGCGTCGCTCGAGCTACCGCCTCGAGGCGCACTACTACTCGCGCGGGCCGATGGGTTACGGCATGGGCAAGCTCCAGGTCGTCGATCACGACGGGAACGGCAACATCACCTTCGACGAGCGGCCTTTCGTGGTCATGGTCGACCAGGCGTACGTGGATCTCGGTACGGTTCCCTGAAATGGTGTAGAGTGTCGGGCAATTCGGCGTGTCGGCGCCGTCGGTTTTGCCCCCACGCGTTTTGCAGGCTCGTTCGGGAAGAACTGTCTCTCGTCAGTTCGGTCGACCCAGGAGCCTTCCATGAGCGCGCGTCGTCTTCCCTCGCCGGTTTCGGAGACCTCCGGATCGCGCGACTCCCTGGGCCTCTACTTCCGGCAGATGGGCCGCGTGCCGCTCCTCACGCGCGAGGGGGAGATCGATCTCGCGAAGCGGATCGAGAAGAGCGAGCACGCGATCCTCCGCGCGCTCCTCGCGTCGCCCGCGGGGCTCGAGGAGGTCCTCTCGCTCGCCTCCCGCCTGAAGCGCGGCGAGGTGCGACCTGCGGAGCTCGTTCGGAGCTCCAACGACGACGATCCCGAGTGGGAGGATGCCCAGACGACGCGTCTCCTCCGCCTGCTCGCGTCGGTGAAGAAGGCGCAGCGTCTCCCGCGCGCGCAGCGCGTGTCCGAGGCGCTCGCCGCCTGCGTGGAGATGGAGCTGAGCGGGCGCGCCGTCGACGCGTTCGCCGACGCGCTCGCCGCGCGGCTCGGCGAGCTTCGCGCCGGCGAGGCCCGCGCGGTGCGCGCCGCCCTCGACGTCGTCGCCGAGGCGAGGCGAGTCCGCAAGAGCGCGCAGGGTGAGCTCATCCAGGCGAACCTCAGGCTCGTCGCGTCGATCGCGAAGAAGCACGCGAACCGTGGGCTCCAGTTCCTCGACCTGATTCAGGAGGGAAACATCGGGCTCATGCGGGCGGTCGAGAAGTTCGACTACCGCCGCGGCTACAAGTTCAGCACCTACGCGACGTGGTGGATCCGTCAGGCGATCTCCCGCGCGATCGCCGATCAGTCGCAGACGATTCGAACGCCGGTCCACATGTTCGAGCTCATCGGGAAGCTCACGCGCGCGAACCGGAGCTTCGTGCAGGAGTACGGCCGTGAGCCCTCCGTCGAGGAGCTCGCGATGCTCCTCGACGTCGAGCCGCGACAGGTGAGGACGGCGCAGCGGTGCTCGCGCCAGCCGATCAGCCTCCAGACGCCGGTCGGCGACGACGCGACGACGAGCCTCGGCGATCACCTGCACGACGCGAACGCGATCTCTCCGCTCGACGCCGCGATCAGCACGCGGCTCGCCGAGCAGATCGAGGCCTTGCTCGCGACGCTGAGCCCGCGCGAGGCCTGCATCCTCCGCATGCGCTTCGGCGTCGGCCAGAGCTCCGAGCACACGCTCGAGGAGGTCGGTCGCGCCTTCCTCGTGACGCGCGAGCGGATCCGCCAGATCGAGGCGAAGGCCCTCTCGCGGCTTCGCCAGGGCGGGCGGGCCCACATCCTCAAGATCCTCGCCGAGAGCTGAGCCCCGACCTCGGCGGCCGTTTCCGGGCGGCGCCCGCCGTGCTACGCGGAGCGCATGCGCGCCGCCGTGGTCCTCTTCCCGGGTCTGAACGCCGATGCGGAGATGATCCGCACGCTCGAGCTTGCGGTGGGCAGCGGCCACGTCAGCACCGTCTGGCACGGGGAAACGGCGCTGCCCGCGGGCACCGATCTCGTCGCCATCCCCGGCGGCTTCAGCTACGGCGACTACCTCCGGTGCGGGGCCATCGCCAAGGTCGGCCCGATCATGCGCGCGGTCGCCGACCACGCGAAGAAGGGCGGCTACGTCCTCGGCGTCTGCAACGGCTTTCAGATCCTCACCGAGTGCGGCCTCTTGCCCGGCGCGCTCACGCGCAACGCGCACCTCCGCTTCGAGTGCCGCGACGTGCACGTGAAGGTCGAGGCGTCCGGGCCGTTCTCGCCCGCCGCCGGCGCCGTTCTCCGCC
Organism: Labilithrix sp.; assembly: GCA_019637175.1. Classification (GTDB taxonomy): domain Bacteria; phylum Myxococcota_A; class Polyangia; order Polyangiales; family Polyangiaceae; genus Labilithrix. Next base: position 2,818 of record JAHBWD010000014.1, read on the forward strand.
TGCCGATCGCCCACGGCGAGGGCCGCTATCAGGCCTCGCCCGAGGTGCTCGCGCGCCTCCGCGCCGAGGGGCGGATCGCTCTCGTGTATTGTGCACGCGATGGCGCGGTCACCGATCTCGCGAACCCCAACGGCTCCGTCGACAACATCGCCGGCATCTACGGCGGCCCGCAGAAGAACGTGCTCGGCCTCATGCCTCACCCCGAGCGGATGAGCGAAGACTGCCAGGGCGGTCGCGACGGGCTCTCGCTCTTCACGTCGGTCGTCGCGCGCGCCGCCTGACCTCAGCGAAGAGCGCGCGCCGTGGATCTGCTCTACTTCGTCCTCTTCGTCAGCATCCTCATCTTCATCCACGAGTTCGGTCACTTCGCCTTCGCGAAGCTCTTCGGGGTGAAGGTGCTGACCTTCTCCATCGGCTTCGGCCCGAAGATCCTGAAGGTCCGGGGCCGAGAGACGGAGTACTGCGTCGCGCTCCTCCCGTTCGGGGGCTTCGTGAAGATGCTCGAGGAGGGCAAGGCTCGAGAGGAGATCCTCCCCGAAGACCGCCACCGCACGTTCGAGGCGCAGGCGCTGTGGAAGCGCGTCGTCATCGTCCTCGCGGGGCCGGCGATGAACCTCGTCTTCCCGATGGCGCTCTACACCTCGGTCTACCTCGAGGATCGCGAGTTCCTGCCGCCCACCGTCGGCGCCGTGTTCCCCGGCAAGCCGGCCGACGGCAAGCTCTTTCCGGGCGACACGATCACGTCGATCGACGGCGAGGCCGTCGCGAGCTTCCCCGACGTGCAGAAGGCCTTCGCGAAGCGCGCGGGCCAGCAGATGCGCGTCGTCGTCGAGCGCGACGGAAAGGCGGTCGACGTGCAGATCACGCCCGCCGACGAGGTCGAGGTCGTCGAGCCGAGCGAGCTCGAGCTCTACGAGCACGTCGGCCGGATCGGCATCGCGCCGACCTACGCCGCGCCGGTGATCGGCATCGCCCGCACCGACTCGCCCGCGTTCCGCGCGGGCCTGCGCACGTTCGACCGGATCACGGCGGTGAACGGACGCAAGGTGGAGACGTTCGTCGATCTCACACGCCTGCTCTCGCAGAACCGCGGCGACAACGTCGTCTTGACGTACGTGAGGCCGGTGTCGGTGCCGAAGGCCCTCGGCGGGCTGTGCGACATCGCGGTGCTCGACACCGGCATCGCCTCGCTCGCGCCGCGCCCGCGCGTCGAGGGCGCCGCGACGCACGACGGCGATCCCTCGTTCCGCGCGCGCGACGTCTTCGAGCGCACGGGGATCGAGAGCGCCGAGATGTACGCGGCGTTCGTGCCCGAGGGCTCGAGCGAGTGGCGCGCGGGCCTGCGCGCGGGCGACCGCATCACCCACCTCGACGGCGTCGCGCAGCAGATGTGGAAGGTCGATCGGCGCGGCGGCCACGCGCTCGACGACACGACGATGGTCGGTCAGCTCCTGCGCGAGCCCAATCGCGTGCACGAGCTCGTGTGGACGCGCGACGGCGAGCGCATGAGCGGCACCTTCCAGGTCCGCAAAGAGCGCTGGGACGACGAGCTCGGCCAGCACTACGAGCGCTACGTCTTCCGCACGACCCACTGGATGCCGCGCGCGCCGAGCAAGCTCGTGCCCAACCCGCATCCGGTCTTCTATGCGGTCAAGCGCGGGGCGCTCGAGACGAAGAACGCGATCACGTTCATCGTCGTCGGCTTCGTGCGCATCCTCCAGGGGCGCGTGAGCATCGCGGCGGTCGGCGGACCGATCACGCTCTACGACGTCGCCGGCGACGCCGGGGCGAAGGGCACGGCGTACTTCGTCTGGGCGATGGCGGTCACGAGCGTGAACCTCGGGCTCATCAACCTCTTGCCGATCCCCGTGCTCGACGGAGGCCACCTCCTCCTCTTCTTGATCGAGTGGGTGAGGCGGAAACCCGTCAGCCTGAGGGTGCGCGAGCTCTCCAGCCTGGTCGGCATGAGCGTCCTCGTCATCCTCATGTTGGTCGCCTTCAAGAACGACGTCACCCGGAAGTGGGACACCATCGTTCTGCAAGTCATTGATTTAACTAGATGAAATAAGGGCCGGCCGAGGCCTTGCTGCATCTACGTCTCAATGTGTGTGTTCTGTGCGGCCTACGTGGCGCATGTGCGGTCGATGTGGCATAGGCGAGCCGCCGTCGAATGCCCCGTCGCTCCCTCCTCGCCATCCTCGCCTCGCTCGTCGCCGTTCCCCTCGCTTGCGCGCAGGGAAATCCACTGCTCGATCCGGCGCCCGCGCCGACCACGACGATCGACGGCACCGAGCCGCCGCCTCCGATCCCGACCGCCGAGAAGCCTCCTGCCCAAAACCCCGACGAAGCGCTCGCGCCCGAGGTCACCGGCGTCACGCCGAACAGGGCCTTCGTCGGATCGGTCGGCCCCTCGATCGTCGTCGCGGGCAACAACTTCGTGCCTCGCTCGATCGTCCAGCTCGACGGCGCGCCCCTCGCGACGTCGTTCGTGAGCGGAACGGAGCTGCGCGCGACGATCCCGAGCTCGAAGCTCGCGAGCGTCGGCGTGCTCCGCCTCTCGGTCGGAACGAGCCCGCCGGGCGGCGGCGCGAGTAGAGAGGTCACCTTCGAAGTGCAGAACCCCGGCGCGACGCTCACGAGCCTCGCGCCTCTTTCGGTCGTCGCGGGCGCGGGCGCGACCGCGATCCACCTCTCCGGCGCGGGCTTCGTGAGCGGCGCCAAGGTCGTCTTCGGCACGACGGATCTCGCGACCACGTTCTCGAGCGACACCGAGCTCGACGCGACGATCCCTGCGAGCTTGCTCGTCACGTCGGGCAGCGTTCCGGTGAAGGTCGTCAATCCTGCTCCGGGCGGCGGCGCGTCGACGCCGATCTCCTTCACCGTCGCGAACCCCGACGCGGTCGTCCAGAGCATCAACCCGGTGGGCGCGTTCGTCGGCTCGGCGGCGATCCAGATGACCGTCTTCGGCGCCGGTTTCTTCGGCGGCAGCAGCGTCGTCTTCAACGGGGTCACGCTCGCGACGACCTACGTGAACGGCGGCGAGCTCAAGGCGACCGTCCCCGCGAGCTCGCTCGGCGCGGCGGGCGACTTCCCCGTCGCGGTGAAGAACCCGCCGCCCGGCGGCGGCGTGAGCGCGCCCGTCGTCTTCCGCGTGCAATACCCCGCGCCTTCGTCGTCTTCGCTCTCTCCCGCGAGCGCCGCGGCGGGCTCCGGTCCGACCGACGTGATCGTCACCGGCTTGGGCTTCTTCATCGCGTCGCAGATCACCTTCGACAACGCGCCGGCCGCGACGACCTACATCGACGCGACCCACCTCAAGGCGACGCTCACCGCCGCCCAGCTCGCGACCGCGGGGACGGTCTCGGTGCGCGTCGTCAACTCCGCGCCCGGCGGGGGCATCTCGGCGGCGCTCGCCTTCGCGGTGAACAACCCGGCGCCGTCGATCACGAGCCTGAGCCCCGCGAGCGTCGTCGCGGGATCGCCCGATCGCACCGTCACGCTCACCGGCACCGGCTTCGTGCCGACGTCGACCGCGAAGAGCAACGGCATCAACGTGATGACGAGCTACGTGAGCCCGACGCAGATCACGGCGCTCGTGCCGTCGAACCAGCTCCTCTATCCCGGCGTGGTGGCGCTCACCGTCACGAACCCCACCCCCGGCGGAGGAACCAGCGCGGCGCGCAACCTGAACGTCGGCTGCGACACCACCGGCACCGACGTCGCGCTCGGCACCATCGGCCAGGTGAACACGCTCGCCACCAACTTCGGCGCCGCTCCGCAGATGTCGCGCTTCACCGACAGCGGCACGTGCACGACGGTCACGATCACGACCACGAACCTCCAGCCCGCGCGCTACTGGATCGTGCAGAACACGTCCGGCGCGCCGATGACGCTCGGGGCCTGGGCCGACTGCACGGCCGACGGCCAGCAGGGCGACGCCTACCTCACGTTCTACCGGCGTCCGACGCTGCCGGCGAACGACGTCGAGCGCCTCGGGTGCGCGTTCGTCGTCGCCGAGGGCATCAACGGCCCCGGCGGCTACTCGAGCCCCGAGCGCGGCGCGAGCGGATGGTGCCCCGGCCTCACGAAGGCCAACGGCGGAGGCCTCACGCTCGCGGTCTGCGAGAAGGCGGTCGTGCACATCCAGCCGTGGAGCTACGCGAGCACGCTCTTCACGCCTCCGCCGATCGTTCGCGTCAAAGCCGAATAACGCCTAGAACACGAGACCGATGGCGAAGCCGGGCAAGGTCCGGGCACCGACGGGCCGCAGCGTCGCGGCCGACGTGCTCGTGCGTGTCTTTCGCGACGCCGCCTTCGCCGCGGCGTCGCTCGACGCCGAGCTCGATCGCAACGTCCAGCTCGACGCCCGAGAGCGCAGCCTCGCCACCGAGCTCGTGTACGGAACTCTCCGCCTCCGCGGATGGCTCGAAGCGCAGGTCGCGAAGCACGCGACGCGCGGCATCGGCTCGCTCGACGTGCACGTGCGCGCGCATCTGCTCCTCGCGGCCTACCAGGTGCTCGTGCTCACGCGCGTGCCCGACTTCGCGGCGGTGAGCGAGGCGGTCACCGCGATCGGCGAGCTTCGTGGAAAGCAAGTGAGCGGCTTCGCGAACGCGGTCTTGCGCAAGGTCGCGAAAGGCCCCAAGCCGACGCCCGACGATCTCGCGCGCGCGGCGCTCGCCGGCGCCGATCCCGATCTCGCGCGCGCGATAACGTCGGCGATCGGCGAGGAAGGAGCGCTGCGCCTGCTCGCCGCGGACGCGGCTCCGCCCGCGGGGATCCGCGTCGAGGATCCCGGCGCGCGCGACGCGTGGCTTCAGCGCCTCCGTGAGGCGCGGCCGCAGGCGTCGTTCGAGCCGGGCGCGATCTCGCCCCAGGCGATCCTCGCGCGGGGCGCCGGCCGGCTCACGGATCTGCCCGGCTTCGACGAAGGCGCGTGGTCGCCGCAAGAAGAGGGCTCGCAGGTGGTCGCGCTCGCGCTCGGCGCGAGGCCGGGCGAGCGCGTCCTCGACGCGTGCGCCGGGCGGGGAAACAAGACCGGGCTGCTCGCGCGCGCCGTCGGCGCGCAAGGCGCGGGAGGGAGCGTCGACGCCGCCGATCTGCACGACAAGAAGCTCGAGACGCTCCGCGCCGAGCTCGCGCGTATCGGCCTCTCCCCGCGGCACACCTACGCCGTCGACTGGTCGGTGGGCTCCGGGGGCATCCGCGAGGCATACGATCGCGTCCTCGTCGACGCTCCTTGCTCGGGCACGGGCACGCTGCGTCGCCGTCCGGAGATCCTCCTCCGCCGCGTCGCGGGCGATCTCCCGAAGCTCGCCGCGCTCCAGCGAACGATCCTCGCGCGCGCGGCGTCGCTCGTGCGTCCGGGCGGGCGCGTCGTCTACGCGGTGTGCAGCGTGCTGCGCGAGGAAGCGGAAGAGGTCGTCGCCTCCGCGGCCGAGATCGGCCTGGATCCCGCGCCGTTCGACGGCCTCGTGCCGTCGGAGGGCGCGCAGAGCTTTCGCTTGCTTCCGCACGAGCACGGCACCGACGGCTATTACGTCGCCTCGTTTCTTCGGCGGAGCGCCTGACCGCGTTGCGGATCGGCCCATCCCTACGCTAGCTTGCGTGGCGCGATGCTCATCGACGTCACAGTGCCCCAGCTCGGCGAGAGCGTGACCGAGGGAACGATTACGAAGTGGTTGGTCAAGGAGGGCGACGTCGTCCAGAAAGACCAAACGGTCGCCGAGATCGCGACCGACAAGGCCGACAGCGAGCTCCCTGCGCCCGCGTCCGGCCGCGTCACCAAGCTCCTCGCGAAGGAGGGCGACGTCGTCCCGGTCAACACGGTCATCGCGCAGATCGAGGAAGGCGCGACCGCGGGCGCCGCGCCTCCGGCGCCGGCGAACGTCGCGACGACGCTCGTGCCGGGAGGCGACGGCAACGCGGGCGGCGCGGGCGGCGCGATGGGCCCGCTCGCCTCGCCGATGGCGCGGCGCTCGGCGCTCGAGCAGGGCGTCGATCTCCGCGACGTGCGCGGCTCGGGTGAGCGCGGTCGGATCACCCGCGACGACGTGATGCGCGCGGCCGGCGACGTTCCCGCGCGAACGGAGCCTCCGATGTCGCCGACGCTTCGCGCGCAGGTCGACGCGCAGATGCGCGTCGCGGCCGGCGTCGACGCGCCGAAGCCGCGCGGCGCGGGAGGCGAGAGCGCCGCCCTCGCGCAGATGGTCAATCAAGGCGGCGGCTTCGTCCCGGCGATCCCCGGCGTCGGCTTCGGCTCCTTCAAGGTCCCGCCCTATCGCGCCAAGCCGGGCGATCAGGTCGTGCCCTTCACGCGCCGTCGCCGGATCACCGCCGATCACATGGTCTACTCGAAGCTCACGTCGCCCCACGTGGTGACGGTCGCCGAGTGCGATCTCTTCCGCTCGGCGCGTCTGCGCGAGGCCAACAAGGATCGCTACAAGAAAGAGGGCATGAGCCTGACGATGCTCGCCTTCGTCGTCGTGGCGGTGGCGCGCGCGATCCGCGAGAACCCGACGATCAACGCGCGCGTCCTCGACGACGCTTACGTCGTCTTCAAGGACGTGAACATCGGCGTCGCCGTCGACTCGCCCGACGGGCTGGTCGTCCCGGTCGTGCGCCGCGCCGACGAGCTCGGCGTCCGCGGCATCGTGCGCGGGATCGACGACGTCGCGACGCGCGCGCGCAACGGCAAGATCACCGTCGACGATCTCTCGGGCGCGACGTTCTCGGTGTCGAACCCGGGCCTCAAAGGAAATCTCTTCGGCGGCGCGATCATCAACCAGCCCAACGTCGGCATCCTGCGCATGGGCGAGATCAAGAAGCGCGCGGTCGTCGTCGAGGGGCCGGGCGGCGAAGATCAGATCGCGATCCACCCGGTCATGTACATGGCCCTGAGCTACGACCACCGCATCGTCGACGGCGTCGCCGCCAACTCCTTCTTGTGGCGAGTCCGCGAGATCCTCGAGAAGGCCGAGTTCGAAGTCTAAGAGCTTGCGCGGCGCCTGCGCCGCGCGATCGCCACGATCGCGAAGAGGCTCGCGATCGCCGCCGCGACGGGGCTCGCCGACGGCGCGGCGAACGAGCAGCCGCCGTCGTCGCCGCCCGGATCGACCGGCGGCTCGCCGCCGGCGGCGTCGGGGCCCGCGTCGAGCCCGGCGTTGCATCCGAGCAGCGCGCGCTGCGGCGGCCACGGGGGAACGCGATTCGACGACGTGCCGCCGAGGTGGCACTCGGTGTGGGTCACGCTGCCGACGGCGCAGCCGAGGGGACCGCGCGCGTCGCAGAAGTGGAGCTTCGTTTCGAACGTGTGCCCTTCGTCGTTCGACCGGCCGGCGACGAACCCGCTCTTCTCGTTGGAGCACGCCCAGAGGCCGTCGCTCGCGTACGCGAGGCACGAGATCTCGGCCCGCGATCGCGGCTCGAACGCGAAGTCGGTCGTGCTCGCGTAGTGCAGGCCGTCGAGCATGCTGCCGACCCAGATCTTCTTTCCGTCGGGCGAGAGCGCGAAGCCCGCGAGCGAGGTCTGCGCGGTGAAGATGACGCGGAACGTCTTGCCCGCGTCGTCGGAGACGAGCAAGCGCGACGGACGGTCGACGGCGGTGTACGTGCGCACGTAGACGCGATCGGCGTTCGTCGGATCGACGCCGGCGATGTACGGCGCCTTCTCTCCAGGCACGAGCGCGATCGGGGTCTCTTCGTAGGTCTTGCCGCGATCGTGCGACGTGAGAAAAACGCCGCTCGGCTGCGTCTCGCCCGGGCCGCGCACGCCCGTCACGTAGACGCGGTCGGGATCGCTCGGCGTCAGATCGACCGTCTCGCCGAGGATCGTCGGGTCGAACGTCGCGCCGAACTTCGTGAACGTGACGCCCTCGTCGGTCGTCTCGTAGAGCGCGGAGTTGAAGAAGATCGCGCCGGCCTCGTCTTGGCCGTCGTACGAGCTCGCGAACGCGACGACGCGCTGGGCCTCGCTCGGGCGCGAGGTGAGATCGATGAAGACGTAGTCTTTGGTGTTCGGCGAAAAATCGAAGGAGCAGCCTTGATCGCGCGACACGGTGACGCCGGAGAACGTCGAGCCGAGGAACGTCCCCGCGGGCGTGATGTTGAACATCGGGTCTTCGATCCCCGCGAGGCCGATCGAGCGCTCGCACACCCAATCCCACGTCGCGCCGCGATCGTGCGAGAGCATGAGGCCGAACGTCACCCGGAGGAGGACGAGGTTCGGATCGCTCGGGGCGAAGAAGATCCCGTTCGACTCCGGGAAGCGCCCGTTGGCCCTCGCCTCGCTCGAGGAGAAGGCGAGGAGAGCGGAGGTGAGACCGATCGCGACGGCGCGCTTCGCTGCCTTGAAGCTAGTCACGCCTGAAAATGTAGCGGCATACCGCTCGATTCACCAGGCGTAGGCTTCGGGCGCGGCGCCGCCCGGGCCGGGGAAGATCGCGTCGAGCTCCTTCTTCGTCGGCTCGTCGAGCTTCGTTCCCAGCGCGCGCACCGCGCCCTCGAGCTGTTCCATCGTGCGCGGGCCCACGATCGGCGCCGTCACCGCGGGGTTCGCGAGGAGCCACGCGAGCGCGACGTCGCCCGGCGGCGCGCCGATGCGATCGCAGAGCGCCTCGTACTTCTCGAGCGCCGCGCCGTGCTTCGCGATCGCCTTCTGCGCGAGATCGCTCGAGCGCCGTCCTTCGGCCTGCTTCTTGAGCACGCCTCCGAGCACGCCGCCCTTGAGCGGGCTCCACGGAATGAGCCCGAGGCCGTACGCCTTGCACGCGGGCACGACCTCGAGCTCCACGGTGCGATCGATCAGGTTGTAGAGGCTCTGCTCCGAGACGAGCCCGAGGAAGTGCCGCGCGCGCGCGGCCTCGCACGCTTGCGCGATGTGCCAGCCGGCGAAGTTCGACGAGCCGACGTAGATCACCTTGCCCTGGGCGACGAGCGTCTCCATCGCCTGCCAGATCTCTTCCCACGGGCTCGCGCGATCGATGTGGTGCATCTGGTAGAGATCGATCACGTCGGTCTTCATGCGGCGAAGCGAGTCTTCGCACGCGCGCACGATGTGCATCGCCGAGAGGCGCGACTGGTTCGGCCAGTCGCCCATCGTGCCGTAGACCTTCGTGGCGAGCACCACCTTCTCCCGCCGCCCACCTTGCGCCAGCCAGCGGCCGACGATCTGCTCCGTCCAGCCCTCGCCCTTCTTCCAGCCGTAGACGTTCGCGGTGTCGAAGAAGTTGATCCCCTCGTCGAGGGCGCGATCCATGATCTTGAACGCGTCGGCCTCGGACGTCTGCGGGCCGAAGTTCATCGTTCCGAGGCAGATCCGGCTGACCTTCAAGCCCGTGCGACCGAGGTGGACGTATTCCATCCGCGAGAGGGTACGGAAAAGACGCGCGCGTGTCTCGCGCGCCGCGTGCTCGCGACGCTCAGCCCGCGGCCTGGCGCAGCAGCACCTCGGCGAGGCGTCGATCGATGATGCAGTCTTGCTTCGGGAGCCCGACGAGGATGGGCGCGAGGTGTGAGAGCGCGCGATCGATCAGCGCCGCGCCCTCGCCCGACGCGAACGCGGTGCTCGCGAGGAGCTTCTTCGCCTCCGGGTGGATGACGATCGTGATCCCCATGCGCGCGGCGACGACCTTCGCCTGCTCGAGGCGGCTCGCCGGGTGCGTGACGACCTCCTCGAGCTCGCTCTCGGAGAGCGCCGAGAGATCCGTCGTGTCGTCGAAGAGATCGGGCAGACGAGCATCCGACGTGTCGGCCGCCGTCGCGATGATGAGCGCGCCCGACTGGATGACGTCGTCGATCCAGACGTCGAGCTCTTCGACGCCGATGTCGGCGAGATCGATCGCGTCGGCGAGCACGATCGTGCGCTGACGCGGGGGCGCGGCCGCGAGGACCATCATCTCGTCGAGGCCGGTGACGATCTGGAACGGGCGCGTCGTCGCGGTGCCCGCGGTGCGCGCGAGGAGCGTCTTGCCCACGCCGTGAGGGCCGCGGATGAGGATCGTCGGCGGCCGCACCTCGACGTGCGAGACGTAGGCGTGCACCGCGCCGGCGAGGTTCAGCTTGGCGTGCGCGTGCCCGACGGCCGCGCGATCGAAGCTCTCCCAGATCTCCTGGAACGTCGCGGGCCGCGTGCCCGGCGCGCTCGGCGGCTCGTCTTCGCCGCGAACGGTGGAGTCGAAGGGCGTCCTCGTCACGAAGGGGTCAGGATAGTGCAGTCGGGCCGCGCGTGGGAGCCTCACGTCGACGGCAGGAGAGGGCGCATGCGCTCGCACAGCGGCAAATAGATCGCCTCGTGGATCCCGGCGAGCTCGATCGCGTGCGCGCGGAGGCTCGCGCGATCGGCGTCCGACCATCGCGTCTTCGGCGTCTTCGTCGCGGCGCGCGCGTGGGCGGCGCCGAGGAGCGCGCCGAGGTAGGTCGCGAGCGAGGGCAGATCGGCGCCGCGGAGCCGCCGGAGATTGAGCTTGTCTTCCTGCGGCGAGAGCTTGCGCACGAAGAGCGGGAGCTTCGAGAACTTTCCTGCGTTCGCGAGCGACGTGCACCCCATCATGCGCGGAGGCGCCGCGACGCACGCGCGGAAGGCGGTCGCGACGCGCTCCGCGTCGTTGCCGCTCCATGGCGCCGCCTCGCCGAGGAGAACGCTCGCCGACGGCGCGCCTTGCTCCTTCATGTCGAAGATCCACGAGCCCTCCTCGCCCTTGCCCTTGACGAGGACCGCGATGCGCAGCCCGCCGAGGCTCCCCGTGCCCGCGATGCGCAGCGCCGCGTCGACGATCTCGAACGAGCCCTTGCTCGGGCGATCCTCCTCCGGGAGCGTCGCGACGTAGCTCTGGAACGCGGCGGGGACGGCGCTCGCCACCTCCTTGGGCAGATCGGCGTAACGCGGCCCGCGCGCGAAGCGTCGCTTGCCGGCCACCATGAGCGTGCGCGCGTCGAGGAGCGCCGCCTTCGATCGCGCGCGCACCTGCTCGGTGAGCGCGACGACCGGCGGCGGCGGCTCGAGCGGCGGCGCGCCGTCGAAGGCGCTCCGGATCCATGCGTCGATCAGCAGATCGCACAGCGTGAGCGCGACGACGCCGCTCGCGCCGAGCTCTCGCCCTCCGAGCAACAGGCTCGTCGAGAGGCGGAGCAGATCGAGCCGCCACGGCCCGATGATCGCGTCGTCGAAGTCGTTGAGATCGAAGCGCACGCTCCGCTTCTTCTGGTTGCCGCTCTCGCCGCGTGAGGAAGCGGCCTCGGAGGCGCCGAGCGGGTCGGGCCGATACGCCCCGAAGTTCTCGAGGTGCATGTCGCCGACGATCCATCCTTCTCCGGGCGGCCCGTCGGCGAGATCGGGGCGCGCGACGAGGATCTCGTAGAAGAGCGGCGCGGCGCCTCGGAGGTACGCGAGCGGCGACGCGCTCATGCGTTGGAGCTTGCGCACGAACAGATCGGGGAACCGCGAGGTGCGCGCGCGATCGTGGACGAGCTGCCGCTCGGCGAGGGCCGCGGGCTCCAGGGGAAGCACGACGGGTTTCGCCACGCCTTTCCTTGTACGCTCCTCGGCGCGGGTTGTGTACCGTCGCGTCGTGATCGGGGCATTCGAAGAGGTGCTCGGGCTCGTCACGCGAGCCGCGCGCACGATCGCGCGGCCGCTCGCGCTCCCGCGCGGCGTGCCCGTCGTCACCGTCGGGGGCTCGACGTTCGGCGGTTCGGGCAAGACGCGGCTCGCGCTCGCGTGCGCCTCGATGCTCGGAGAGAGAGGCGCGCGCGTCGTGCTCGTCGGTCACGCGTATCGCGCGCGCCCCGGTCACGCGCGGATCGTCGCGCCGGGCGACGCGCTCGCGATCGTCGGCGACGAAGCGCTCGCGTGCGCCCGCGTCCTCGCGGCGCGCGGCCTCGCGCGCGTGCGCGTCGTCGTCGCCGAGCGCAGGCAATCGGCCGTCGACTTCGCCGCGGCGATGGATGATCGCCCAGACGTCATCGTGATCGACGGTCCGGCGCAGCTCGCGCCGGAGCGCGCGGCGCTCTCGCTCCTCGCGCTCGACGCGCACGCGCCGTGGAGCCGAGGATGGGATCTTCGCGCGCCGCGGGCCGCGCTCGTCGCCGCGACCGATCATCGCGTGTTCGTCGACGCGGCGCCCGAGAGGGAGGGGCGCGTCGCCCTCGCCTCCGGCCGAACGGTCGTTCTCGACGAGCTCGCGGGGCTGCGCGTCGGCCTCTTCACGGCGCTCGCGCGGCCCGATCGCCTCGTTCGAGGGCTCGCGCGCCGGGGCGTCGCTCCGCGCGTGACCGTCCACGCGGCCGATCACGGCCCGCTTCGCGTCGGCGAGAGGCGACGCCTCGCCGGTGCCGCCGGCGACGTCGATCTCTGGCTGGCGACGCCGAAGTGCGCGACACACCTCGACTCGGCAGAGCTCGTCGCGCCGCTCGCCATCCTCGAAGACGCCCTGCGCGTTCCTCCCTCCGTGGCCCGCGCGCTCGCCGCGCTCTCGAGAAAAGAGTAGGCGCTTCGCCCACATCCACGGCGCGACGTGGAACACGCTTCAGATGGCGCTGTATGCGATCGCGCTTCCGTGATTTAGTTTCCGAAGGCGGATCCCTCCTGAAAGGCTCATTTTTTCTGCGGACCGGACGTGAGTGAAGTCGACGAGAAGACCCGCGTAACGACGATCGTCCAGAAGCCGGCGGGCGAGCCGGACGGCGACGACAAGCCGCGCAACAACGACTGCATCGTCGTCATCTACACCAAGGAGCCGACGCTCCTCGGGAAGCGGTTCGTCCTCGACTTCACGCCGGTCAGGCTGGGCCGCGGCGCGGAGAACCACATCGTCCTCGAGGGCGACAGCGTGTCGCGCCGTCACGCGCACCTCGAGCAGCGCGGCGCCGTCTGGTGGGCGGTCGACGACGGCTCGACCAACGGCACGTACGTCAACGACGAGCAGATCAGCCGCGAGTTCGGCCTCGCCAACGGCGATCGCATCAAGGTCGGTCCGACGATCTTCAAGTACCTCTCCGGCGCCGACGTCGAGTCGCAGTACCACGAAGAAATCTATCGGATGACGATCATCGACGGCCTCACGCAGGCGCACGTGAAGCGCTACCTGCTCGAGGCGCTCGAGAAGGAGATCATCCGCGCGCGGCGACACGCGCGCGATCTCTCCTTCATCATGTTCGACATCGATCACTTCAAGAAGATCAACGACCACCACGGCCACCTCGCGGGCGACTTCGTGCTCAAGGAGCTCGCGCGGATCGTCCAGGGGCGCATCCGGCGCGACGAGGTCTTCGCGCGCTACGGCGGCGAGGAGTTCGCCATCATCCTCCCCGAGACGAGCATGGAAGGCGCGCGCGCGCTCGCCGACGGCCTGCGCGAGAAGATCGAGACGAGCCGCTTCGTCTTCCAAGGCGACAGCATCCCGGTGACGATCTCGATCGGCGTCTCGATGCTCGCCGACGCCGACAAGACGAGCATGGATCTCATCCGCGCCGCCGACGCGAAGCTCTACGAAGCCAAGCGCGGCGGCCGGAACCGCGTCGTCGCCTGACGGAGGCTCGCGTGAACGAGCTCCCGGAGGTGAAGGTCGCGCCGCCCGGGCCGCGCTCGCGCGAGCTCGCGTCGCGGCTCGCCTCCGTCGAGTCGCCGGCCTTCGAAGCGCGGCGAGACGCGCGCGCGCAGGCGTCGCGCGCCGATCAAGGACCGATCGTGTACGCGCGCGGGCGGGGATCGAACGTCGTCGACGTCGACGACAACCGCTACGTCGATCTCACGGCGGGCTTCGGCGCGCTGATCCTGGGGCACGGACCGAACGTCGCGCTCGAAGCCGCGCGCGCCGCCGAGGACGAGCTCGTCCTCGCGCTCGGCGACGTCTACGCCTCCGAGCTCAAGGTGCGCGCGTGCGAAGCGCTGGCCGCGCTGTTCCCGGAGCCAGGCGCACGCGTGATGCTGGGTCTCTCGGGCGCCGACGCGATCACGTGCGCGCTGAAGACCGCCGCGCTCGCGACGGGCAAGGTGGCCGCCGTCGCGTTCGAGGGCGCGTATCACGGGCTCTCGTACGGTCCGCTCGCCGTGTGCGGTCTCTCGCCCAGCTTTCGCGAGCCGTTCGCGGCGCAGCTCGGCGTGCCGGTCACCTTCGCGCCGTACCCTTCGCGCGACGCAGACGACGCAGACGACGCGGACGTCGAGCTCGACGAGAGCTTGTCGGCCGTGCGCGCGGCGCTCGCGCGCGGCGACGCCGGCGCGGTCGTCGTCGAGCCGATGCTCGGCCGCGGCGGATGCGTGATCCCGCCTTCAACGTTCCTCCCCGCGCTGCGATCGCTCGCCGACGAGGCGGGCGCGCTGCTCGTGGTCGACGAGATCTGGACGGGGATGGGCCGCACCGGCGCGCTCGTCGCGTGCCTCGACGCGGGCGTCGTTCCCGACGTCATCTGTCTCGGCAAGGGCCTCGGCGGAGGCGTGCCCATCTCGGCGTGCATCGGCCGCGCGGGCGCGATGGAGGCCTGGGCGAAGCACGGCGGCTCGACGATCCACACGGGGACGCACTTCGGCGCGCCTCCCGCGTGCGCGGCGGCGCTCGCGACGCTCGACGCCGTCGGCTCGTCGCTCGCCGATCGCGCCGCCGAGATCGGCGCGCGCTGGCTCGAGGAGATCGCCGAAGCGTGCGCGCCCTTCGAACGCGCGCGCGTGCGCGGCAAGGGGCTCATGATCGGCGTTCAGCTCGGCGACGCCGGCGAGGCGCTCGCGGTCGCGCGCGCGCTCCTCGGCCGCGGCTACATCGTCCTCACCGGCGGTACGCGCGGCGACACGCTCACGCTCACGCCTCCGCTCACAGTCGCCCCCGAGCTGCTCAGCGCCTTCGTGCCCGAGCTCACGGCCGCGATCGAGCGTGGTACGGCGTGATAGATCCGACGGCATGGTCGCCGCGCCGGTCGCGAAGAGGATGAGCGCCGCCGAGTCTCTCGAAGAGCACGGAGCAGCTCGATCGAGGCGACAAGTGGACGGACTACCAGAGCATCCCGTCGGTCATGGACTACGTGCTCGTCGCTCAGCGAATCGTGCGGGTGGAGCACTTCCGTCGAGAGGCGAACGGCGCGTGGACGTACCGCGTCGCCGGGCCGGGCGGGCGTCTCGAGCTCTCGACGGGCACCGTCATCACCGTCGACGAGATCTACGAGCGCGCGTTCGACGTGCCAGGCGACGACTGATCGCGAGCTCACGGCCGTGATCGGATCGTGATCGCGCCGATCTCCGGCCGGCAGAAGAAGCGCACCGGAAAGATCGACGTGCCCACGCCGCGCGAGACGAACATGCGCGCGCGCCCCGACGTGTACCAGCCTTCGACGAAGCGATCGGATCCGGGCGGCGTCCAGATCGGGCCGACGAAGGGGAGGCGCACCTGCCCGCCGTGGGTGTGGCCGCCGAACGCGAGGTCGACGCGATCGGCGAACGTCGCGAACGACCCCGGCGAATGGAGGAGGAGGACGCGGAGCGCGCCGTCGGGCGCGCCCTTCATCGCGCGGTCGACGTCGGCGTCGCCGGACATCGGATCGTCGACGCCGCCGATCCAGACGTCGGGTCGAACGAGGCGGCCTTCGTTGACGAGGAAGGTCGCGCCCACCGAGGCGTAGAAGCTCGCTTCGTCGCCCGGCGGGCTCCAGTTCTCCCAGTTGCCGCGCACGACGAGCACGCCGAGCGGCGCGCGCATGCGCGTGAAGAGCTCGCGCGCGGGCTCGAGCGATCCGCCGTCGACGACGTCGCCGGTGACGACGATGACGTCGGGCCGGAGCTCGTCGATCGCCTCGACGACGCGGCGCTCGCGCCGGCCGAAGCCCGACGTGTGCAGATCCGTCAGGTGCATCACCGTGAGCGGCGCGGCGACGCTCGCGGCGATCTCGTGCTTCGCGATCGCGACCGCGTAAGGCTCGACGGCGAGCGCGTCGATCGCCGCGATCACGATGACCGCGAGGCCGATCCGCGAGGCCCAGCGGCGCCGGTTCGAAACCACGATCCGAGGCTAGCCGTGGGGATCAGGCGATCCGCATCGATCCGCATGGGGAGGCGCTCCTGGCAATGAGATCAATAGCTTACCATGGGTGCGCCATTTGCTTACATCGTCGCCATGAAGAAGCTCGCTGCCGTGGTCGCCCTCGCCGTCACGGCCACCTTGGGCTGCGCCGCCGAGGAGGTCCCTGAAGAAGAGGCCGTCGCCGGCGAAGACGCGTTCACCGCCCGGCCGTCGCGTCACGCGATCGTCCTCGCGCACGGCTTCAACGGATCGACGACCAACACGTGGAGCTTCTACAAGGTCGCCGATCGGCTGACCGCCGACGGTCACGTCGTGCACGCCGCGGAGGTCTCGCCCTACAAGTCCGTTCCGGTTCGCGCCGGCGAGCTCGCCGGTCACGTCGACGCCGCGATCGCGAAGTGCCGCGCGAGGCCCGGATGCGACGCGAGCAAGGTGCACATCGTCGCGCACTCGATGGGCGGGCTCGACTCGCGCTACTTGATCTCGAAGCTCGGCTACGGCAATCGCGTCGCGTCGCTCACGACGATCTCGTCGCCTCACCGCGGCACGCGCATCGCCGACGTGTTGCTCAAGGTCGTGACCGACGACTTCAACGGCGCGATCAGCGCCGCCGCCTCTGCCTGGGCGCGCACGTTCACCGAGCGCGAGCTCGCAGGCGACAGCGATCTGCGCGGCGCGCTCCTCTCGATCAGCGAGAAGTACACGAAGGAGACGTTCAACGAAGAGATCCGCGACGACGCGCGCGTGACGTACCTCTCGTACGCGGGGGTCAGCAACTTCGCCTCGATCCCGAACTACAAGGATCGCGAGGCGTGCGACGGCCTGTTCAACCCGCGCCTCGGCGTGCGCGACCTCATGAACGCCCAGCTCGTGCCTTCGGCGCCGTTCGTCGCGCACGGCGCCCAGCTCCGCCCGAACGACGGCCTCGTGACCGTCGAGAGCGCGAAGTGGGGCAAGTTCATGGGCTGCATTCCGGCCGATCACCTCGACGAGGTCGGCCAGCCCCGCCACGATCGCCCGAACTTCCTCACGGGCTTCGACCACCTCGATTTCTACCGCAAGCTCGCGTCGAAGCTCGACGACGAGGTCGCCGAGCGCGCTGCCGCTGGCAACCGCTGACCAGCGGAGCTAGACGAGAAGCGTGGATCGAAGCAATGAGCTTCACGCGCGCGCGCGCGCGTTCGTGAGCGCGTTCGAAGCGGGTGCGCCTTCGCCCGAGCCGTTCGACGCGCTCGCGTGCGACATCGCGCGGTTCCAGGGCGCGCACATCGAAGGCTTCGCGCGCCTCTCTGCCGCGCGCGGCGTCGATCTCGAGCGCGTCACGAGCGCGTCGCAGATCCCCGCCGTTCCCACGGACGCGTTCAAGGTGACGCGCGTCGCCGCGTTCGAAGAGGGCCGCGCCGAGATCACGTTCAAGACGAGCGGCACGACCGCGGGCGCGCGCGGCGCGCACGAGATGCGCGACGTGTCGACCTACGACGCCGCGGCGATCGCCTTCGGGCGCCGCTGGCTCGCGCGCGATCTCGATCGATCGGTGCCCGTCGTCGTCCTCGGGCCGTCGCCGTCCGAGGCGCCCGACTCGTCGCTCGTCCACATGTGCGCGTCGTTCGCCGAGGCGTTCGGCGCCGACGCGGCGCCGAGCTACCTCGTGACGCTCGACGGGATCATCGATCTCGCCACGTTCGACGAGCGCGTCGCCGTCGCGCTCGCGAAGGGCGAGCCGATGCTCGTGCTCGGCACGTCGTTCGCGTTCGTTCACCTCGTCGACGCGCTGGGCAAGGCGTCG
Organism: Labilithrix sp.; assembly: GCA_019637175.1. Lineage (GTDB taxonomy): Bacteria > Myxococcota_A > Polyangia > Polyangiales > Polyangiaceae > Labilithrix. The sequence goes on from JAHBWD010000014.1 coordinate 20,608, forward strand.
TTCGCGCTGCCCCCCGGCAGCCGCGTCATGCAGACCGGGGGCTACAAGGGCCGGAGCCGCGAGGTGCCGCCCGACGTGCTCCGCTCCGATCTTTCCCGCGCCTTCGGCCTCGACCAACGACGCATCGTCGCCGAGTACGGGATGACGGAGCTCTCGAGCCAGTTCTACGAGCGCACGCTCTTCGACGAAGATGCCTCCTTCGGCTGGTACGCCGAGCCGCCGTGGGCGCGCGTCGTGCCCGTCGATCCGGTCACGCTCGAGCCCGTCGCCGACGGCGAGATGGGCGTCGCGCGGATCGTCGATCTCATGAACGTCGACAGCGCGGTCGTCGTCCTCACGCAAGATCAGGTGCGCCGCAGCACGAACGCGAGCGAGGGCTTCGAGCTCATCGGCCGCGCGCCGGGCGCGCCGCCGCGCGGCTGCTCCATCGCGATGGACGAGATCCTCGGGCGCCGCGCTACCATCACGGGATGACACGGAACCTCGCCGAGCGCATCGCCGACGTCCGGCGCCTCCAGGAGGCGGCCCGCGCGATCGTCGAGCGCCGGGTGACGCTCGCGCCTGCCATCGTCGAGTCTACGGGCCTCTCGACCGAAGGCGTCGAGCTCGGCCTCACGCGTCACGTCGAGGTCGAGGCGACCGACCGAGAGCTCACCCAGCTCGTGACCTGGGCCGGCGACGCCGAGGCGGTGCTCGTGATCCTCTCGTCGAACGTCTTCGTCGGCGCCTTGCGCGCGCTCGCGCTCGCGCGCGCGGCCTCGAACGACGTCGTGCTGCGCCCGTCGCGCCGCGATCCGACGTTCGCGCGCGCGCTCGTCGAGGCGGCGAACGAGGTCGGCGATACGCGCGTGCGCATCGTCGACGAGCTCGACGTCGCGTCGATCGCGCGCGGCGAGATTCACGTCTACGGCCGCGACGAGACGATCGCCGACGTTCGCAAGAAGGCGAAGGTGCGCGTGCGCGGCCACGGCAGCGGGATGGGCGTCGCCTGGATCAGCGCCGGCGCGGATCTCGCCAAGGCCGCGCGCGGCCTCGCCGAAGACATCGTCGTCTTCGACCAGCTCGGGTGCCTCAGCCCGCGCGTCGCGTTCGTCGAGGGCTCGCTCGAGCGCGCCTCCGAGCTCGGCGACGTGCTGAGCGCGGAGCTCGACCGCCTCGACGCGAGCGTCCCGCGCGGCATGGTGCCCGCCGAAGAGCGCGCCGCCGCCGGCCGCTACGTCGCGACGATGACCTACGCGTCTCGCGCGCTCGTGGGCAGCCGCCACGCGATCGGCGTCGCGCCGCCGGGCGCGCCCGTCATCGTGCCGCCGCCGTATCGCAACATCCACGTCGCCGCGTGCGCCTCCGCGGGCGAAGCGAAGACGCTCCTCGCGCCGCTCGCGAAGGCGATCGTCACGGTCGGCAGCGACGACCTCGACGCCGCGGCGAAGATCGCGCCCGCGTGGGCGCGCCTCTCGCTCCTCGGGCACATGCAGCGCCCGCCGCTCGACGGGCCGGTCGATCTCCGCTCCGAGTAGCGTCACTTCACGGGCGGCGGCTTCGCGTCGTTGACCGGGCGGCTCCCCATTCCGCCGGCGTAGCCGTAGCTCGCGTCGCGACCCATGCCCCACACCGTGACCGAGAACGGACCGTCGCTCCGGGCTTCGTGACGACCGTGACCGCACGTGCCCTTCGCGAACGCTTGCGGGGTGAAGCCGCGCGTCAGGTGCACCCACGCGTACTCGTACTCGCCGCTCGCGCCGAGCGGACGGAAGCTCGTGATCTCGCCGGCGCACTCGAGCTCGACCGGCGCGAAGCCCGCGGCCGTCTTCCTCCGGACGACGGTGAGCGTCGTCTCTGGATAGGTGTAATCTGCAAAGAAAACGTAGCGGTCGAGGAACTGATCGGAGGGAACGACGTTCACGAAGTCCGGATCGCCCACCGTTCGTCCGCCGCCGGCGAGGCCGCCGTTGTACTGCGAGCCCGTCATGTAGACCGACGCGTGGAACGGGTGGCGGCTGTCTTGGCTCCTCACGACGACGAGCTCGTCGGTGAAGAAGCTCACCACCTGGCCGGCGGCGAGCGTCTCCGGCGCGTTGCGCGGTCGCGACGGCTCGTAGGTCAGGACCGTGCCGTCGACAGCGCCGACGAAGCTCCAGGGCACCGTCTCCCTCGCATCGGCGCCGGTGAGGCTGTCGATGCGCGGCTCGTAGGGCACGAGCGCGTACTCGCGGCCCCACTGCGAGAACGGCGCGATCTGCTGCTGGGTCACGTCGCAGAACTCGACGCGGCCCGGCAGGAACGCGCACCGCGCGCCGCCGAAGAGGCCGACGGGCTTGTTCGAGACGAACGGGCTGCCGCTCGCGTCTTCACGCTGCGTGATCTGGAGCACCTGTCCGCGCGAGAGCGTCCACGTCTGCGTCTCGCCGCGCGGCGCCGCCGCGACGTCGGGACCGGGCAGGATGCCGACGGTCGGCTTCATCTCGACGGTCGTGTCGTCGTCGCTCGCGACGATCTGGAGCGTGCGGGGCTCGGTGCCCGGCGTGCCGCGATCGGTGATGTTGCTCGTGCTGACCGCGATGTAGCTCGTGTCCCACGACGAGACCGGCAGGAGGAGCGTCGCGGTCGGGATGTAGCCGAGCGCGCCGCCGTAGGGGTAGATCGAGTACGCCGCGACCGGCGCGTCGGCCGTGATCTCGAACGCGCGCGTTTTGGTGGTGCCGTGCGAGAGCGGGTCGACGCGCACGGCCGGCGTGACCTCCTTCGGACACGGCGCGAACGAGGGGCCCGTCGCGCTCTCCGCTTGGGCGAGGAAGACGAGCGCGACCTGTCCCGGCGGGAGCGGTCCCGCGAGGGGCGTGTACACCGTCGCTTCGCCGGCGTTCTGCGCGGTGAAGGTCGACCTCGAGATGTCGAGCGGCGCGCCGCCGAATCCGGCCGAGAGGGTGACGGGGCGATCCCACGTGTTCGCGATCATCGCCGCGAAGCATGATCCGCGACCTTCGTTCGGCTCGTCGGGCGGCAGCGTCCAGAAGGCGCAGCCCGTCGAGCCCTTCGACAGGCGCGCGCTCTCGCAAGCGTCGACGCAGCGCCCGTCGCCGCAGCCCTGATCGGCGCCGCACGTCTCGACGACCTCTTCGCCGCCGTCGCAGACCGCGAGCACCTTCTTGAGATCGCGCGAGCAGCGGCGCCCGCTGCACGCCGAGCCGGCATCCGCGTCGGGGCTGCCGAGCTGCGGACCGGCGGCGGGATCGAAGCCGTCACGCGTCCCGCAAGCGGCGAACGCGCTCGAGAGCGCCGCGATGCCGAGCATCCACGTGAGGGCACGAGCTGAGGTGGAAGCGTTGGAGAACATGGGACCCTCGCGTTCAGAACGCGACCTTCACCGGGGTTGGATGAGCGTCGCCGTCGCGCGCCGGCAGCCCGAGCTCGCCGCGCGCGTTGCCGCCCCAGCACGCGACCGTGCCGTCGTCGACCAGCGCGCACACGGCGTGACGGCTCGTCACCACCTGGACGGCGCGCTCGGTGAACGCGGTGGCCGCCACGAAGAAGGTCGAGAACGCGCCGGTCGCGCCTCTGCCGAGGTTGCCGCGGTCGTCCGTCCCGCAGCACTGGACCGTGCCGTCGGTGAGGCGCGCGCACGTCGTGTCGCCGGCGACCGAGATCTGCTGCGGGTACGCGACGCTCGTGACGGGCGCGTAGGTCGGCGTCTTGGCGACGGGATCGGGTAGACCCGTGCACAGTGCACCTTTCGCGTTCCTGCCCCAGCAGAGCGCGGCGCCGTTCACCACCGCGCACGCGTGCGCCGACGCGGGTGGGGGAGGCTCCCACGGCGGCGCGTCGTCGGGGAGGACGCCGGGCACCGACGACGAGACCGCGAAGCTCGACACGCCGGTGAGGATCGTCGCGGGCGTGGTGTCCGGGCTGATGGAGGAGACGCGGCCGGCGACGACGCCTTCTTCGCCGGAGATCGCGCCGACGCTCAGCAGCGTGCCCGCGCCGGTCGACACGAAGCCGGTGCTCGTGCCCGTGCGCATGCTCCGCGCGGGCGCGCCCGTCATGGCGTGGCCGGGCTTCACGACGTCCGAGGGATCGCGCGCGAGCTGACCGTGCTGGTTGTCGCCCCAGCAGTGCACGGCGCCGCCGTCGGCGAGGACCGCGCAGGCGCTGCCGTGCCCGAGATCGATCCGGGACGCCGGTCCAGGGAGCGAGACCCTGACGGGCGTCCGGTGCGGAGAGTCGTCGAAGGGCGCGCCGGCCTCGAGGCCGAGCTGCCCGCGGGCGTTGCTGCCCCAGCAGTACACGCTGCCGCTCTCGTCGCGCGCGCACGTCGACGCGCCGGCCGCGCTGATCTGCGCGACCGCGTCGAGGCCGACGACGGGTCGCCGGCCGCCGTCGCCCGCGTCGGCGCCGACGCCGAGCGCGCCCTTCGCGTCGTCGCCCCAGCAGCGCACTGTGCCGTCGCGAAGCCGCGCGCAGACGTGATCGTCGCCGGCGGCGAGCTCGGTGACGCACGGTCCGTCGGCCGTGGCGCACACGACGGCGGCGCTCGCGGCGTCGAACGGCGCGCGGGCGTCGACGGCGTCGACGGCGACGTCGGCCGCGGCCTCGGGGAGCGAAGCCGCCGGAGCGCCGTCCGGATCCTCGAACGGCGCGCGCTCCTCGGGATCGATGCACGCCGCGAGCACGGCGGTCGCGAGAGCGGACATCGCCGAGAGCAGGAGGAGCCCGCGGGCCTTGTGTCGCGTGTGGAGGATCATCGCGTTCTCACTTCTTCGCCTTGGTCGGGTCGAAGTGGAGCGCGATGCCGTCGCCCACGACCCAGAGGTCGGTCGCGCTGCTCCCCCAGATCGCGTGGAGCGGCGCCGTGATGGGGAACTTGCCGGTCATCAGCGCCGCTTGGGTCCACGTGCTCCCGTTCCACCGGCGCAGGCGGCCGTAGTCGCCGGCCGCCCACGCGTCGGTCGAGCTCGTTCCCCAGATCGCCTCGAGCCGATGGTCGTCGAGGTGGCGCGCGACGTGCGACCACGCGAACGTCGCGCCGTCGGTCGACGTGCCGCGCCACAAGCCGGGGCTGAAGCCCAGGCTCTTGCCCGCGATCCAAACGTCGTTGCCGCTCGCGCCGCCGGTCGTGAACTCGCCGAGCACACCGCTGTCGACGCCGTCGCGCGGATCGAACGCGAAGCTCGTGAGCTTCGCGAACGCAGGAGCGCCGGCAGGACGGCGATAGACCGCCGCGCTGTGGCCGAAGGGGTTCGTGTTCGAACCGCCGATCCACACGCCGCTCGCGGTGGTGCCCCAGACCTTCGTGAACGCGTACGGGCTCGTGCCGACGGGATCGAGCGTCCACGTCGCGCCGGCGTCGGTCGTCGCGCCGGTGAAGCGCAAGACGCGCGAGACGGCCGTCTCTTCGTCCTGCATCTTGCCGCCGACGGCCCAGACGTCGTTCGGACCCGTGCCCCAGATCGAAGTGATGCCGATCGTGGCGTCGCCGGGTGTGGCGTTCGGCTGGAACGCGAGCGCCGCGGAGGTCGCGCCTCGCCCGCGGTACAGGCCTTCGTCGCCGCCGACCCAGACGTCGAGCGGGCCGCTGCCCCAGATCGCGTGGAGCGGTCCGCTCAAGGTCGCGTGCACGGTCCACGCGCCGGCGCCGGCGCTCAATCGAAGCACGGCGCCTTCCTCGGAGACCGCCCAGATCACGCCCGCGCCGTCGGACCACACGCCGCGCAACGAATGATCGGGCGGCAGCGTCGTCGAGCACCAGCCGTGGTCGGAGCACGTTCGAGGGGGCCCGGCTTCGGCGCCGGCGTCGCTGTCCGCGTCGATCGCGGGGCCGCCGTCGTTCGGAGGGATCACGCCACCCTCGTCGTCGATCGCGGGATCGGGCGCGCGGCCGTCGTCGGCGCACGCCGCGAACGCGAAGACCGCGGCGCCGGCGATGACGAACGTCACGGGCGCTCTCCAACGGGCGTTCATCGATCGCCTCCGGTCTTGGGGCCGGTGAAGCGCAAGACGACGCCGTCGCCGACCACCCAGACGTCGTTCGGACCGCTGCCCCACACGCCGTGGAGGTCGGGCTTGGGGCCGAGCGCGAACGCCGCGGTCGCGGTCGCCCAAGTCTTGCCGTCGTAGTGCAGGATCGTGCCCTCGTCGCCGACCGCCCACACGTCGCTCGGGCCGCTGCCCCACACGCCGTGGAGATCGGCGCTCGTCGGAGACGGTGTGATCGCCCAGCGCGTCGCGCCGGCCGCCCAGTGACGGATCGTGCCGAGCGATCCGACCGCCCAAACGTCGTTCGCCGAGCTTCCCCAGATCGACGCGAGGACGTGCGCCGACTGGCTGTCGACCGAGGTCCACGCGCCCGGCGCGCCGCCGTCGCCGGGCGTGCGATGCAGGAGCAGGCCGCGCATCCACGCGATCTCGGGGCTGTTGTCGGCCGACATCCAGACGTCGCTCGCCGAGCTTCCCCAGATCGCGCGGACGGTCGCGCGCGTCCACGCGCCGTCGTCGCCTTCGAACGCCTTCCACGCCGGCGCGCCGCCGTCGCCGGCGGGTTGGAGCCGCAGGTAGTTGCCCGAGCGGCTCGCGCCCGTGTCGAGATCGAGCTCGTCGAAGACCGCGCCTCCGACGATGACGTCGGTCGCGCTCGAGCCCCACGCGGCGTGCGCGCGACCGCCGTAAGCGTCGGGCGACGCCGCGGGCACGCTCGTGAACGAGATCGCGCCGCCTGCGGCGCCCTTGCTGTGGAGCAGGACGCTCGCCGAGCTCACGACCCAGACGTCGGTCGGCCCGCTGCCCCAGACCGCGTGGAGCGTCTCGACGATGCCGGTCGCGGCGAGGCGCCAGGTGGCGCCGTCGTAGTGAACGACGGTGCCGCCGGAGCCCACGGCCCAGACGTCGGTCGCGCTCGAGCCCCAGATGGACGTGAGCGCGTAGCGAGGATCGACCCCGACCGAGACGGGGCAGAAGTCGGCCGACGCGCACGTGGGCCCCTCGAGCGCCGCGTCGTCGGGCGGCGCGTCGCCGGCGTCGGAGGTGATCACGGCGGACGCGTCGTCGGCGCCCGGAGGTTGATCCTCCGCGCCCGCGCAGCTCGCGACGAGCGACAGCGCCGGCAGCGCGACGAAAGGCAGCACGATCAGCAGCGCGCGCGTGTGCGAAGCGAGCTTCATCGGACCCCCGCATCGCACGCGCCGACGAGGCACTTGCCCTCGACGCACGGCTGTCCCGCGCCGATGTCACATGCGTGCCCGCACGCGCCGCAGCTCGCTTGATGGATTCGCAGATCGGTCTCGCAGCCGTCGGTCGGGTCGCCGTTGCAGTCGGCGTAGCCCGCCGCGCACTCGACCGCGCACAGTCCCTTCACGCACGAGCGCACCTGGTTCGGGCCTGCGTCGGGGCACGGCGTGTTGCATCCTCCGCAGCTGTCCGGATCGTTCAGGATGTCGGCGCATCGGCCGTACGCGCACAGCACGCCGCCGCTCTTCTTGCAAGGCACGAGGCACTCGTAGCCGTCGCCCTCGTCGCGGCACTCTTCGCCCGCGGCGCACTTGATCCCGCAGCCTCCGCAGTGGTTCCGATCGGTCGTGATGTCTTCGACCTCGCAGCCGTTCGACGCGCACTTGCTCGCGAGGTCGCCGTTGCAGTCGGCGGCGAAGCCGGCGCACTTGAGCGCGCCGCACTTTCCTGCTCTGCACCCGTAGTACGTGTTCTCCGGTGGCGTCGCGCAGGCATCGGGGGGCGGCGCGTCGCACATCGTGCCGCACGTCCCGCAGTTGACGTCGTCGTTCTGCGTGTCGACGCACTCGCCGTTGCAGTCGGTGAGGCCGGCGGGGCAGCCGCACTTGCCGTCGAAGCAGCGCTGGTTCGGGCCGCACGCTTTTCCGCAGACGCCGCAGTTGGCGGCGTCGGAGAGCACGTCGACCTCGCAGCCGTCGTCGAGCATGCCGTTGCAGTTCTTGAACTCGGTGTTCGCGTAGCCGTGCGGGAGCGGACGCGGCGTGCTCAGGCACTCGAGCTCGCAGCCGCCCTTCACGCACCGCGAGATCATGTGGATGGGCTCGAACCTCGGGCACGCGTTTCCGCACGAGCCGCAGTTCTCCTGATCGTTCTGGAGGTTCGTTCCGCACCGATGCGTGGCGGCGCCCGCCTTCGCCGGGCACGTCGCGTACGGCGCCGGGCACGCGGTGGCGACGCAGAGCGCCGCCGAGCCTGCCTCGACGCACGCGCCGCCGTCGCACTCGGCCTGCGCGTCGGTCTCGTCGAACCCCGGGCCACGCGAGGGCCCCGGATCGCTCGCGAGCTCCGCGCGTTGGGCGCACGCAAGCACGAGCGCGGCGCTGACGAGCGCGATGGTGACGGTTCTCGTCGACATTCTCGATTCTCGGTAAGCTTCGTGTCGCGTCTTCGCTTTATCTTCCAAAAACCGTCACGGTCTCGTACGAAGCCTCTCTCTCTTACGATGCATGTGCCTCGGTTCGTCCTGGCGGTGGCTCCAGGGATCGTGCTGGCCGCCTGTCTGATGCTCGCACCGTCGCGCGTGCGTGCCGAGCCCGACGGCGTCGTCTTTCACTGGTCGCGTGATTCGACGGCGAGCGCGTGCGCGTCGCCCGAGGCGATGACGGACGAGGTTGCGCGCCGCCTCGGCGCGTCGCCGTTCGCGCGCGACGGAAGCCGCTCGCTCGAGGGATTCGTCGAGCGCCGCGACGGAGCCTATCGCGTTCGCCTCGTGCTCCGCGACGCCGGCGGCGCCGTCGCGTGGACGCGCGAGCTCGCGAGCCGCGACGCCGATTGCGCGGCGGCGACGCAGGCCGCGGCGCTCGCCGTCGCCGCGCTCCTCGCGCCTGAGGTGGAGGCGGCGCGGCTCGAGCCGCCCGACGCCGCGGACGCAAGCGACGCGACCGACGCTGCCCAAGGTGACGGTGACGCCGGTGTGCGCACGGTCGTGCGCGCGCCGATCGAGCCGCGCGACGGCGCACCAGAGACGCCGAAGGGAGCCGCGGCGCCCACCACGCTCGAGCTGCTCGTCGTGACCGGCGGAGGCCTGCTGCCCTCGCCGAGCCCGGGGCTCGACGTCGGCGCCACCCGCGTCCTGCGAGGTCCACTCCGGCTCGAGCTGGGCGCGATGTGGCTCTCCTCGGTTCGAACCGAGAGCGAGCGCTTCGGCTTCGGGCTCGTGGCGGCGCGTGTGGGTCTCTGCGGCGAGAGCGCGTCGACGAGGCTCTCGATGGCGCTCTGCGCGCGCGCGCTCGTCGGCGTCGTGCACGGGACGGTCTACGAGCTCTCGCCCTCCCGACCGGGCGAGCGGGCGTGGCTCGGAGCCTCGTTCGGGCCGCAGATTCGCGTGCAGATCGCCGGGCCGCTCGTCGCCTCCGGGGGCGGGGGCGTGGTGGTGAACCTGCTGCGCTACGAGTTCGTGAACGCCGTCGGCGGCCGTGATCTCGTGGTCTTCGAGCAGCCGATCCTCGGCGTCGAGGCCCGCGTCGGTCTGGGGCTCGCCTTCCCGTGAAGATTTCTGGAAGATTTCCGTCCGCGGGCGACACCCAGGGGAAGATGCTCGCCGACGCGCCCGTCGCCCCTGCGCTCGCGAGCGAGCGGCCGTCGCTGCGCGACGTCTACGACGAGCACGTCGACTTCGTGTGGAGCGCGCTCCTGCGCCTCGGCGTCGCGCCGAGCGACGCCGACGACGCGACCCAGGAGGTCTTCCTCGTGGTTCATCGTCGGCTCGACAGCTTCGCCCATCGCGCGAGCCTCCGGAGCTGGGTGTACGGCATCTGTCTTCGCGTCGCCTCGAACCATCGCCGGAGCCAGCGCAGCCGTCGCGACGGCCCTTCGAAGAGCGACGACGGCGACGAGGTCGCCGCATCGCTCGCCGCGGCCGCGCCGGGGCCGGAGGAGCTCGTCTCCGAGCAGCAGGCGCGCGCCATGCTCGAGGAGGCGCTCGCGCGTCTCGAGCCCGAGCAGCGCCTCATGATCGTGATGTTCGAGATCGACGACCTCAGCGGCAAGGAGATCGCGAGCACGCTCGGTCTCCCCATCGGCACCGTCCATTCGCGCCTTCATCGCGCCCGTGAAGCCTTCCGCGTCGCCGTCGAGCGCGTCCTCCGCTCGGCCGACCGCGGAACGAGGAGACCCACGTGACCGACCCGCTCGTCCCGCTTCGTCGCTCCGCCGAGCCTGACGCCGTCGGCCGTCTGCTCGCCAAGGCCGCGCCGTCGATGAAGACGCCCGCCCTCGGCGCGGAAGCGCGCGCGAAGATCCTGGCGTCGTTGCCTGCGGCGGGCGCGGCGCCCGTCGCGGCGGCGTTCTCGTTGACGAAGCTCGCGGGCCTCGTGGTCGGCGCGGGCGTGATCGGCGCGATCGCGTGGACGACGCTCGGGGGCGCGCCGGTCGCTCCGCGCGCGCCCGTCGAGAGCGCGCCCGCTCCGGTCATCGCGGCGAGCGAGCCGCCTGCGGCGCCGGTCTCCGCGCCCGCGCCGGTGTTCTCGGTGCACGATCTGCCGACCGCCGCGCCGGTCGCGGCGAGCGGTGAGCGGCGCGCCGCGAGCACGCCCGTCGAGACGGACACGCTCTCGCGCGAGGTCGCCATCCTGGATCGCGCGCGCGCGAGCGGCGATCCCGCGACGGCGCTCACGATCCTCGGCGAGCACGCGCGCGCGTTCCCCGACGGCAAGCTCGCCCCCGAGCGCGAGGTCTTCGCGGTCGAAGCGCTGCTCCAGGCCGGGCGGCGCGACGAGGCCCGCGCGAGAGGCGAAGCGTTCATCCGCGCCCAGCCGGGCAGCGCGCACGCCGCGCGCGTCCGCGCGCTCTTGCGCTAGCTATTCGCGAAACGTCTTCGCGATGAACGCCGGGGTGACACCGAGCACGCGCCGCATGCAGCGCGCCATGTGACTCTGGTGAGAGAAGCCCGCCTCGAGCGCGATCTCGCTCGCGGGTTGGTCGCCGCGCGCGAGGAGGACGCGCGCTCGTTCGACGCGGCGCTGAATGACGTACTCGTGCACGGGAACGCCGACCGAGCGCTTGAACAGAGCGCGGAGATGCGACGCGCTCACGCCGGCGACGCGCGCGAGGCGCAGCAGCGAGACGTCTTCGGCGAGATGAGCCTCGATGTACTCGGTGACGCGCGCGAGCTGACTCTTCGAGAGGCCACGTGGCGCCGCCTTCGCGGGGTGACGCGCGAGGAGATGGACAGCGAGAGCCATCCCGAGGCTCTCTCGATAGACGAGCCCGCTCGGTGCGCGCTGGTCGGCCGCGAGGGCCCATCCGATGTGCTCGATCTGCACGTCGCGCACATGACAGCGCGCGGCGATCCCGGCGCGGTCGGGATCGAGCCCCAGCTCCTCCGCGGCGAGACGCACGAGCGAGGTTGGAAGCTGGAGAAAGAGCATCTCGCTCGCGTCGTCTTCGAACCAGTCTTCCGTCACGCCCGCGGGGAGCACGTTGATCTCTCCGCGGCTCCGGACGCAGCGTTCCCCCGTGGGCATGCACGAGATCCTCACGGGCGCGCCGGTGTGGATCGTCACGAAGTGATCCGAGCTCGCGTGACGGTATGCGCCGGCGGATGTCTTGCGCATCTCGAAGCCGAGCGCGATCCGCGTGCTGCGCGATTCCATCGATCGAAATCATAGCAGCCCGGTTCGCCTCCGCTGCACGTCGCTTCGTGCTCTCGAAACATCGGATCGTGCGCGACCGCGTGGAGTCTCGCGCGCTACTCGATCTCGAATGAAAAGACGCATCACGGTCATCGGTACGGGACGGATGGGCTTCGCGCTGGCGCTCGGCTTCGTCGAGCGCGGTCATTCGGTCACGGTCTGGAATCGCACCGCATCCAAGGCCAAGCCGCTCGAGGCCCGAGGGGTCCGCGTGGCCTCTTCCGTCGAAGACGCGATCGCCGACGCGGAGATCGTCGTCGGAAACGTCAACGACTACCCCACGAGCGCCGCGCTCCTCTCGCCGGTGGCGAGAGCCCTGCGCCACAAGCTCTTCGTCCAGCTCGCGACGGGCACCCCGCGTCAAGCGAAGGAAGCTGCCGCGTGGGCCCGAGAGCACGAGATCCGCTACCTCGACGGCGCGATCATGGCGACGCCCAACTTCATCGGCCAGCCGGGGTGCACCATTCTCTACTCGGGCGAGAAGGCGCTCTTCGACGAGAGCAGCTCGGTCTTCGCGGCGCTCGGAGGCAACGCGCTGTGGGTCGGCGCCGACATCGGTCACGCGAGCGCGCTCGACGCTGCGATCCTGATCGTCCTGTGGGGCTCGCTCTTCGGGACATGGCATGCGGCCGCCATCTGCGAGGCCGAGGGCTTTCCGCTCGATGCGTTCGCGAGCGCGCTCGGCGCGACGATGCCGGTGGTCGAGGGAGCGCTGAAAGACTCGCTGGATCGGATCGCGAAGCGTCGCTTCGCCGCCGACGAGACGACGGCGTCGTCGGTCGACATCTGCCATGCCTCCGCGCGGTTGATCCAAGAGATGAGCAAGGAGCACCGTATCCACCCGGGCCTCACGGAGGCCCTCGAGACGATCTTCGGCCGCGCGACGATCGCGGGACGGGGCGCGGACGACGTGGCGGCGGTCTACCAGGGTATGAGGGAATGAAACGGCAACGCTAAGTGTGCGTACGGACGTCGTTTTCCGAAATCGACCGCGTCCGGCGAAAAAAAGATCACTTCGCTGTCGATCCCGGCACCCTTCGGTCGACGTACGCACGGGCCGGCGAAGGGCCGGACCTACCCAAGGAGCTTCCGATGCAATTCCTCATCATCATCAACAGCGACGAGAAGGCCGAGACCAAGGCGACCGTGGAGCAGCAGAAGGAGGTCTACGAGGCGTACATGAAGTACACCGCCGACCTGAAGACCGCGGGCGTGCTCCTCGGCGGCGAGGCCCTCGAGCCGAGCGCCAAGGGCGCGCGGGTCGGCTGGAAGGACGGCCGTCAGGTCGTCGTCGACGGGCCGTTCACGGAGGCCAAAGAGGTCGTCGGCGGGTACTACCTCATCGACGTCAAGAGCCGCGAGGAGGCGATCGAGTGGGCCGCCAAGTGCCCGGGCTCGCGCTTCAGCCCGGTCGAGGTTCGGTCCGTGATGATCTTCAACAAGTAGTCCGTCGGTCGATCGCCGCGCCTCCGGACCGGGGGCGCGAGCCGGCGCTTCGCCGCAGACGACATCGGTGCTTTGATGCGGAGCCGTGCAGGCTGCCGCAGCTCATCGCGTCGTCGAAGCGATCTGGCGCTTGGAGGCGGGGAAGGTCACGGCGAGGCTCGTTCGCCTCGTCCGTGACGTCGACCTCGCCGAAGAGATCGCCCAGGAAGCGCTCGTCGCCGCCCTCGAGCGGTGGCCGAGCGGAGGTGTGCCCGACAATCCGGGAGCCTGGCTCATGGCCACCGCGAAGCATCGCGCGATCGACGAGCTGCGCCGCCAGAGGCGCGTCGAGTCCAAGCAAGAGGCCGTCGCGAGCGAGACGCAGACGGTCACGGAGGCGACCTTCGACGAGGCCGCCGACGATGACGTCGGCGACGATCTCTTGCGCCTCGTCTTCGTCGCCTGCCACCCCGTGCTGTCGCGCGAGGCGCAGGTCGCGCTCACGCTGCGCCTGCTCGGCGGCCTCACGACCGCGGAGATCGCGCGGGCCTTCGTCGCGTCCGAGCCGACGATCGCGCAGCGCATCGTCCGCGCGAAGAAGACGCTCGCCGAGAAGAGGATCCCCTTCGAAGTGCCGCGCGGCGCGGAGCTCGCGCCGCGGCTGGCCGCGGTCATCGAGGTCATCTATCTCATCTTCAACGAGGGCTACTCCGCGACCGCGGGCGACGACTGGATGCGCCCTGGCCTCTGCGAAGACGCGCTCCGCCTCGGCCGCGTCCTCGCCGAGCTCGTGCCGCGCGAGCCCGACGTCCATGCGCTCGTCGCGCTCATGGAGATCCAGGCTTCACGCACGGAAGCGCGCACCGGAACGGACGGCGAGCCCGTGCTGATCCTCGACCAGGATCGGTCGCGATGGGATCGAGAGCGCATCGCGCGTGGCCTCGCCGCGCTCGTTCGCGCCGAGGAGATCTGCGGTTCCGGGCGCACGCCGTACGTGCTCCAGGCGGAGATCGCCGCGTGTCACGCGCGCGCCGCGACCGCCGAGGAGACCGACTGGGCGCGCATCGCGGTCCACTACGCAGCGCTCGGCAACCTCGCGCCGAGCCCTATCGTCGAGCTCAATCGCGCGGTCGCGATCGCGTACGCCTTCGGCCCGGCGGCCGGCCTCGCGATCGTCGACGCGCTCGACGCGGACGGCGCCCTCGCGAGCTACCACCTCTTGCCGAGCGTGCGCGGCGATCTCCTCCTCAAGCTCGGGCGCCTCGAAGAAGCGCGCCGCGAGCTCGAGCGCGCCGCGTCGCTCACGCAGAACGCGCGCGAAAGAGAGATGCTGCTCGCGCGAGCGCGCTCGTGCCAGCCGGCGTCGTAGCTCAGGGTTGGATCGTCACGACGTCGACGTCCTTCGCGTGGCTCGCGAGCGACGTCATGTCGTCGACGTCGACCGTCGCGATGACGGCCCCGCCGGCGAGCTCCGCGACGGCGACGACGAACGCGTCGACGGCGACGTCCGAGCGGCGCCGGGCGGCGCCCAGGAGCTGACCGGCTCGTACGCCGACGCGCGAGTCGACGGGATGAACCTGGACGCGCTCCCGTCGGAGACCGGCGAACACCGCCGCGTCTGCGGCCCGGCCTCGAACGACCTCCGCGAGCACCGCCGCGACCGTTCCGACGGGAAGGTCTCGCCGACGCATCGCCGCGATGAGCGCTCGCACGCGATCGCGCCGCTGCGCGGGACCGCGCGACATCGCCGAGAGCGCTTCGCTGTCGAGGAGGAGCATCAGCCTGCCTTGCGCCGGCGCGCGCGCTTCGCCCAATCGTCGACGAGCTGCCCTGCCCACTCGAGCGTCTCGGGTGGAATCGGGCCGTGCTGCTCCTCGAGCTCGTCGAGCCACTCGTCGACGGCCGCGAGGTGCTGGAGGCGCGAGACGTGCGCCGCGATCGCGCGATCGACGGTCGCCGAGAGGCTGCGGTGCCCTACGAGATCGCGGAGCGCCGCGAGGTTCTCGGCCTCGAGCGTGAGCGTGACCTTTTCCTTGGCCATACCCGATGATAGTACGTTCATACCATCGTCACAACCGCGGCCCGAGCCCTCGCGTCTCGCCGAGGTCCATGATCCACAGCCGCTCCGCGGCGTGGCCGCGCTCTCTCCACCACGCGCGCAGGCGCTCCGGCGGCTCGCCGAGCGGCTCGTCGGTCAGCTTGAACGTGCCCCAGTGCATGGCCACGAACGTCTTCGCGCCGAGGAGATCGAACGCGCGCCCCGCCTCTTCGGGCCCCATGTGCTGCGGCTGCATGAACCACGGCGGATCGTAGGCGCCGATCGGGAGCATCGCCCAGTCGATGCGGGGGAACCTCTCGGCGATCGCCGAGAACACCTGCTCGCTGAACGCGGTGTCGCCCGCGTGATAGCCCGTTCCCTCCGGCGACTCGTAGACGAAGCCTCCCCAGAGGCGCTTGTTCTTGTCCCACGGCGTTCGCATCGACCAGTGCTGCGCGGGCACGAGCGTCACCCGCAAATCGCCGACGACGTGCGACTCCCACCAGCCGAGCTCGACGACGCGAGGCAGCCCCGCGCCGCGCAGGATGTCGGCGTTGTCTCGGGGAACGATGTAGAGCGCATCTTTTCCGATCCGCGCGAGCGTCGGCAGATCGAGGTGGTCGTAGTGCGCGTGCGACACCGTCACGACGTCGAGCTTCGGACAGTCGCGCAAGGCGACGCCCGGCTCCGCGAGGCGCGCGATCGTGTGGATCCGCGACGACCAGATCGGATCGGTCGCCACGAGCGTTCCACCGAGGCGCATCACGAAGGTCGCGTGGCCGATCCACGTGAGGTGCGGCGACGTCTCGGCGAGCGCGCGGCCGTCGTTCGGGCGCCGCGGCGTCGTGAAGGGCGTCGTGTCACGCCGGCGCTTGCCGGCGATCCGATCGCCGACCTGCCACTTGAGGAGATCGAGCGGCCCCTTGTCGGGGGTCGTTCCGTCGAGGTTCGTGTAGCGCGCCACCGATCAGGCGGGCGCGCCGCCCGATCCGGCAGCTCCGGCAGCGCCCTTCACGGGGATGATCTGCACGCGGCGATCGGGGCCCTCGCCGTGGCTCTCGGTGCGCACGCCGCCGATGTCTTTGAGCGCCATGTGCACGACGCGACGATCGCGCGCGCTCATCGGATCGAACGTGATGATCTTGCCTTCCTTGGCGACGCGGCGCGCGAGCTTCTGCGCCATCTCGGCGAGCTGATCCTCGTGGCGCGCGCGATAGCCCTCGGCGTCGACCGCGATGTGCTTGCGCGGCTCGCCCGGTTTGTGGGCGATGCGCGTCGTGAGGTACTGGATCGCCTCGAGCACGCTGCCTCGCTTGCCGATCACGCGGCCCGCGTCGGGGCCCTCGATCTCGAGGCGGATCTCGTCGGCCGAGCCTTCGCCGTCGTCGGGCGCGAGCGAGACCTCCGCGTCCATGTCCATCTTCTCGAGGAGCATGTCGACGAAGTTCAGCGCGCGTTCGGTCTGCGGATCGAGCGGCCCGTCGTCGTGATCGTCGGCCTCGGCGCCCTCGGCGCCGCGCGCCGCGTCGACGTTCCCCGCATCCCCAGTTTCGCGCTCGGTGCTAGACACGTGCCTTTTCCTTTCCAAACCTGTCGGGCGGCGACGACTTCCGCGTCTCGCCCTTCTGTTTTACGACGATCCCCTTGCCCTTGTCGCCCCCGTCGTCGGATCGCGGCGCGACCCGCTCCACGATCAGCTGCTGGGCGATGCCGAGGACGCTGTTGGTGAGCATGTAGACGCCGAGCGCCGCGGGCAAAAAGAGCATCATCACGGTGAAGACCGCCGGCAGCATGTACATCATCATCTTCTGCTGCATGGGATCCATGCCCTGCTGCGGGACGATGCGCTGCTGCACGATCATGAACACGCCGAGGAGGAGCGGCAGGATGTAGAACTTGTCGGGCGCCGACAGGTCGGCGAACCACAAGAAGCGCGTGTGGTACATCTCCACGGCCGTCTGGAGCGTCGTGTACATCGCGAACCAGACGGGCATCTGCACGAGCTGCGGGAGGCACCCGCCGAACGGGTTCACCCCGTGCTTCTTCCACAGCTCCATCATCGCGAGGTTCTTCGCCTGCGCGTCGTCGGAGAACTTCTCGTTGATCTTGTCGACCTCCGGCTTGAGCCGGCGCATCGCGATGGTCGTCTTGATCGACTTGAGCGTGAGCGGGAAGAGGAGCGTGCGCAGCCCGATCGTCATGACGATGATCGCCACGCCCCAGTTGCCGAACGTGATGTGGTCGTGGATGAAGTCGAGCACCCTGACGAGGACGTTCGCGACCGGCGCGAAGAACCCCAGGTTCAACAGATCGCCGAGCTTCGGCGCTCCGCCCGCGGCGTGCTTGAGCACGTCGCGCTCCTTCGGGCCGAAGAAGGCGATCTGGCGGTACGTCGCCGTCGCCTCGGGCGCGAGCTCCTTCGCCGGGTAGACGAGCTTCGTCTGGTAGATCGCCGCCGCTTCGTCGGCGTCGGGCGCCTGACCGGGCGCGGTGAGCCAGGGCTCGGCGAGGATCGCGCACGTCGGCGCTTCGGCCACCGCGCCCTCGCCCGGCTGAGGCACGAGCGTCTGCGCGAAGTAGTGGCTGTTGACCGAGCCGTAGCGATCGACGCCGGGCACCGTGAGCCAGCCGCCCTTGAAGTCGTCCTTCTGCTTGCGCGTGACGTCTTTGCCGACCGCGCACGACAGCTCCGTCTGGAACGGCGAGACCCTGCCGAGGCTCCCCTTGATGTCGGCGTTCTTGTGGAACGCGTACGCGCCGATCGTGAGCTGGTGCTTCTTCGGCGCGCTCGTTCGGTTCTTCAACGTCGTGTCGACGATGAGCTCGAAGGGACGCGTCGGGTGCGCCGAGACGGTCTTGACGATCTGGACGTCGTCGTCCTCGTACGTGAACTTGCACGACTTGTCGTCGGGGCCGCGCTCGAGGTGCCAGAGGAAGCGGTCGTATTTGAGCTGATCGTTCGCGTCGGGCCCGCGGAAGAGGGTGCGGAGCGATCGCCAGCGCTCGTGATCGGGCGTCGTCGACAGGTCGTGCGCGTCGGACTCGGCGTACTGCTTGTCGGTCAGCGCGAAGTGGGTGATGGCCGCGCCGCGCGCCGAGAGCTCGGCGTTGAAGCGAACGCCGCGGATCGTGCACGTCTCGCCTTCGGCGGGGCGGTTCGGCTCGCCCGGCTTCTGCGGCGGATCGAGCGCGTCGGGCACGAAGTTGGGCGCGTTGACGTACGTCTCGTCGGGCGCTTGCAGGGCTTGCGCGTGATCCTTCGATCCCGTGATGAGCGGCAGGCCGTAGAAGTAGAAGAGGAGGATCGCACCCGCGATCACGGCCCAGCGCAGGACACTGCTCTTTTCCATTGGTGCTTTCGAGTCCTACTGCGCTGAAGGCGGAGGGTCGTAACCCCCCGGATGAAACGGGTGGCACTTACACAGGCGTTTGACCGAAAGCAAGCTGCCCCGTGCGGCCCCGTGGCCCTCGATGCAGGCGAGCGCGTACCGCGAGCACGAAGGCTCGAAGCGGCAGACGCGCCCGAGCCATGGGGACACGATCTGCTGGTACAGACGGATGAGCGCCATGAGCAGGCGGGCCGGCACGCCCGGAAGATGAGGCCAAGGGGCGCGTCGCGCCACCATGGATCGCGTCGAAATCGTCATGAAACGGCCTCTAGCGCGGCGGTGCATCGCTCGAGGAGCTTGCGCCGCGTGCGCTGCCACTCCGAGCGAACCTCGGCCAGCGTGAGCTCGTGGGCGCCGGCGCGCGCGATCACCACGAGATCCACGCCGTCGGGGACGAAGTCGGGCCAGAGGCGAAAGCACTCGCGAACGAGGCGCTTGATGCGGTTGCGACACACGGCATTGCCGACCTTCCGCGTCGTGACGATGCCGAGGCGAGCGCAGGCGTTTCGCGGCTCGGGGCAGTCGCGGTCCGGCGCGCGCGGCGCCACGAGGAACACGAAGTGAGCAGACTGCGCGCGGAGCCCGCCGTCCTGAACGCGCACGAAGTCCGAGCGCCGGCGGATCCGCCGGTCCTTACCGAACGCGAGGCTCAGATCACTTCTTGTAGATCGTCACCGTGAGGCGCTTGCGGCCCTTGCGGCGACGGTTCGCGAGCACCTTCTGCCCACCTTGCGTCGCCATCCGGGCGCGGAATCCGTGGGTGCGCAGGCGGCGCGTGTTGTGAGGCTGATAGGTGCGTTTCGGCTTTGCCATGACGGTTGCTCGGGAAGCCCGCGGCCACGAGGGCAGCTGGGCCGCGCAAAAAAGCATCGCGGCGGCCCTCTGTCAAGCTCGGGCAGGCGAGGGCCTCACCGCCGGGCGCGCTTATCGAAGCGGCTTCGGCTTTGCGAAGCGCCGCAGCGCGCAGAGTTTTTCTTTCGTGAACGCACGGTTACCGGTTAGGCTGAGCCGCAAACGGGAACCTTTCTTTTGAGCTCGGTACGACTCCGCACACTCGCGAGCATCACCGCTGTCGCCGCTGGCCTGGTGGGCACTAGCCCCGCTGCGGCGCAGGTGAAGACGTTCCACCTCGATCGCCTCGAGATCCCGGGCGCGCCCGACGACGGGGTGGCGATCTTCCGGCCGCAGACCAACCAGCGGAACATCTTCTACGGCCAGCTCGCGCTCGGCTACTCGCTCCGCCCGCTCAAGGTGAGGAACATCACCTCGGACACGGCCGTGCTCGCCCGCACCGACCGAACCTCGGTCGTGCAGGATCAGTTCACGATCTACGGCAGCGCGGGCTTTCAGCTCATCGATCGGCTGACGCTCGGGATCACGTTCCCGTGGTCGCCGATCCAGAGCGGCGACAACCCGAACTACGGAACGGGCAACGTCCAGGGGCCGACGGGCAACTCGACGCTCGTGTCGACGAGCGGGCCTTCGGCGTCCGACGTGCGGCTCGACATCCGCGGCACGCTCTATCGCAGCGACGATCGGCGCACCGCGTTCGGCGCTCAGCTCCACGTCTTCGCGCCGACCGGCACGATCTCGAACTTCGGCGGCGACAACGGCAGCGCCGCGATGTTCATGGTGAGCGCCGAGCACCACGTCAAGTTCATCACGCTCATCGCGAACACGGGCTTCCACTTCCGGCCGCGTCACGCGATCAATGCTCCGAACGCGGGCTCGGGCCTCGGCGTCGGCAACGAGTGGCGCTGGGCCCTCGGCGGCATGATCCCGATCAAGGACGGCAAGTACCGGATCGGCGCGACGCTCTTCGGCCAGACGGGCATCGAGAGCGACGAGATCATCGGCGACACGTTCTTCCGCCGGGCGAACACGCCCATCGAGTGGATGGTCGAGGGGCGCATGAAGTTCGGCCCCGCCGATCACTGGTGGGTCGGCGCGAGCGCCGGATCGCGGTTCTTCGTCAACGCCTACGGCGCGCCCGACTTCCGCTTCGTCGGGCTCATCGGGACGTACGTGCCGATCCTCGACAGCGACGCCAAGTCGCCCGAGCGCAAGGCCGAGCGCCGCGAGCGCTGGCGCCAGGCCCACCTCTCCGATCGCGATCACGACGGCATCCCCGACGACATCGACGCGTGCCCCGACGATCCGGAGGATCATCTCGGCAACGACCCGAACGACGGCTGCCCGATGCCGCCCGATCGCGACGGCGACGGCATCCCCGATCAGTACGACAAGTGCCCCGATCAGCCGGAAGACAAGGACGGCATCGACGACGGCGACGGCTGCCCCGAAGACGACGCGGATCAGGACGGCATCCCCGACACGCAGGACGCCTGCCCGAAGGAGCCCGGCTCGCGCAGCAGCGATCCGAAGAAGAACGGCTGCCCGAGCTTCATCAAGGTCGAGGGCAACGTCGTCCGCATCATGCAGCAGGTGCACTTCGCGACCGCTTCGGCCGTGATCCTCCCCGAGAGCTTCCCGATGCTCCAGGAGATCTCGAACCTGCTGAAGGCGAACAAGGGCATCAAGCGGATGAGCATCGAGGGTCACACTGACAACCGCGGCTCGGCCGAGATGAACAAGACGCTCTCGCAGAACCGCGCGAACTCGGTCATGAACTGGCTCACGCAGCACGGCGTCGAGCCCAACCGCCTCGAGGCGCACGGCTTCGGCCTCGAGAAGCCGATCGAAGACAACAGCACCGACGCCGGTCGCGCGGCCAACCGCCGCGTCGAGTTCAAGATCCTCGACGAAGAGGACTCGAACAAAGTGCAGAAGCACTAAGGCTCGCTCCGGAGCTGGTTTGGTCAGCTGAAGGAACGCCTGCCGGCACCAAAAGCACGATTCAACCGCCAGTGCCGGCGTCCTTGACCGCTGCCGGTGGCCCCGATCCGCCGGAGCTGCTCGACCAGAGAGCACACGCCAGTAAAGGTGGCAGGGAAGTAGCGATCTGGCACACCGTCCCTTCCGGACACTGAAGAACACTGCAGTCTGGCTGGTCCGTGCAGTGCCCTTCGACGGCGCCTTCGCCCAGGACGTACAACACGCACTCGAGACCGGCCGAGCGACCGGTGCACTGACTCGAGGACTCGCAGGCCGCTCCGAGCGACGACCGGTCGAGCTGCGCGAGCTGCGACGTCGAGGTCGTGCTCTCGGTCGTGTCATCGGTGGTCGCGCACGCAGCGACCACGAGCAGGATCCCTACGGACGCGAGGGGGCAATACAGCTTCATCTGCGCTCCTCCTGAACAAACTGATACCCGTGACGTACTCTGAGTCTCAACGTCGGTCACCGCATCGACAGCACGGTTCTCTCGTTGCGCTGGAAGGCGGCGCGGTGCCGCGATCGCATCCGAGACGGGCTCGCCTTCGTCATGCCCGCGGGCCGGAGGCGAGGCGTAGCGAGGGCAGTCGTCTACGGCCCATCTCAGCGCGCGGCGGCGAAGGCTTCGCAGACGTAGACGCTGCCGTCGGGGGCGCGCGCGACGCCGACGCCGACGTGCGTGTAGTCGTTGCGAAGGAGGTTGATGCGGTGCGACGGGCTCGCGTAGAGCGCGCGATGCGCGAGGCGGACGCTCGCGGCGCGGGCCACGTTCTCTCCCACCGCGCGCGCCGCCATCGACGCCTCGCCCTCGAAGCGCGCGCGGAAGTCTCCCTCGCCGACGTCGTGCGCGACCTCACGGCGATCGCGCATCTGCTCGGCGTGCGCGCGGGCGAGCGCCTCGAGGCGCGGCTCGCGCCGGAGCGGCGGCAAGCCTTCCATCGCGCGCACGGCGCCGAGCATCTTCACGAGCGCGTCGGCCTCGCGTCCTTCGTCGAGATCGGCCGCGGCGTCTTCGCCCGGCGCGATCGGATCTTCGCCCGGCGCCGTGGGCGCGACGTCGGCGAAGACGCGCGCCTCGAGGAGCGGTCGCGGCCCTTCGTCGAGGTCGCCGACGAGCTGGAGCGTGAAGGCGCCCGGTTGATCGAGCGTGAGCTTCGCGCGCGCGCGGCCCGTCGCGGCGTCGAGCGAGGTCGGGACGGTGCGCGGCGCGCCTCGCGGTCCGAGGATGACGAGCTTCGCGCTTCGCGCCGGGACGTGGAGCTTCGCTTCGAACGAGAGCCACTCTCCGGCGCGCGCGCGCGTCGCGAGCGGCGCCATGTCGGCGAGCGCCTCGACGGCGACGGCGACGAAGACCTCGCCGCCGTGCGGCGTGCCCATGAGCGCGATCCCGCAGCGCGTGGGACGCCGCGCACCCTCGCGACCGCCGAACGCTTCGGAGGTGAGCCGTCGCTTGATCGGTACGTCGTCGAGCGGGGCGTGACCGCTCGCGAACACGACGCGCGGCCTCACGTGAGGCTCGCCCGCCGCCCGCATCTTTCCGCTCACCGCGTCGGGATCGACCCCGAGCCCGCGCGCGCGCGCGGCCGCGAGCTCGTGAGCGACGCGATCGAGCGCGCCGTCGCGCGTGCCGCACGCCTTCGCGAGCGATTCTTCGCGCGCGTCGCGCACTTCGCCTTCGGGGATCTCCCACGGCGACTTTGTCACCGGCGCCCACGCGTTCACGTCGGCTTCGTGATGCTCCTCCGCCGAGCTCGATCGCAGCGCGGACGGCGCGTCGAGCTGCCCCGCGGAGCCGGGAAACAGCTCCATCGGCGTGCAGCCGATCACGGCGCACACGATTCCGGTCAGCGGCGGCAGGAGCCGAGCAGTCATCCCCTCTACAAGCTAGCGCCAGACCGGCAGAGATCGAAGAGAACCGCGATCACTCGCGCTTGGCACGACGGAGGTGCTTGCGCGCGTTTCGGTGTCCGAGTGCGAGCCCCACCCTCAGCCCGAGCAAAAACCCCGCGCCGACACCCAGCGCGATGAACAGCGCGGACACGTGTGCTTCTCAGTTGATGGTGAAGCTCTTGCCGACGCCGACCGGCGCGCCGCTGAACGCGGGTACGCGGGCGCCGCGGAACTTGCCGGCGATGCACCCGCCCACCGGCGTGCCGGGGAAGGGGCCACCATCGACGACAGCGGACGAGACGGAGCCGTTCGGTGCGAACGTCACCTTCACGTGGCCGGTGCCGGTCGGACCGTCGGGCTTCTTGCACGACTGGACGTTGACGCCGCCGAGCGCCGCCGCGGCCGCGCCGCGATCGAACGGCGCAGTCGAGCCGCCGCCGCCCGTGTCTTTCGGAGCCTCGTTCGCCGGCTTGCCGGCGGCCGCGGCGAGCGCGGAGCCGAAGTCTTTCGGAGCCTCGGGCTTCGCGGGCGCCGCGGGCTCGGGCTTCGACGCCGGCTCCTTGGCCGCCACCGCGGTCGCGCCCGCGGGCTTGGTCGCGGCGCCGGTCGCCGGCTTGTTCGCCGCCGCCGACTGCCCGGTGCCTGGAGGAGGCGGCGTGTTGTCGGCCGTCGGCGTGGGAGGCGGCGTGACCGCGTCGGTCGGCGCGCCGGTGCCCGCAGGGTTGGGATCGTTCATGGCGAGCGCGCCCGTCATCGCGCCCGTCGGCACGCTCGACGTTCCGTTCGCGAGCGAGGTGTCGGCCGTCGGCACCGTCGGCCGCGTGAGAACGACCGCGACGACGATGCCGACCGCGATGAGCGCGGCGCCGGCGATGATCGCGACGAAGAGCATCTTGCTCGACTTGGCGCCCGCGCCGCCCATCACGCCGACGTCGGCGACCTCGAGCGGAGGAGGCGCGAGGATCGGAGCCGCGAGCGCCGCGCCGAACGCGCCGCCGCCGCTCAGGTTCATGATGTCGTCGACGCGCGCGTTCGTGTCCTTCTTGTCGTCGGCGCCCATCGTTTGGCTGAGCGCGCGGATGTCGATGAGGCCCGAGCCGTCGGCCGTCGCCGTCGTGCGGTTCGCGGGCGCGTCACCCTTGCGCCCTTCGGTGAGCGCGGAGAGCGAGAAGAGAACGCTGCTCTCGTTGCGCTGGCCGGTGAGCTTCTGCTCCTCCAAGCCCGCGCCGCCGCCGCCCATCGCGGCGCTCGCGGCGGTCGCGGCGCTCGTCATCACGTCTTCTTCGCCGCCGGCGCGCTCGACGTTGCCGAAGAGATCGGCGCCTTGACCGCGTCCGCCGCCGCGACGCGCCGCCGGTGCGGGCGCGGCCTGCGCCGCTTCACCGTAGCCGTAGCCGTTGCCGTTCGAGCCGCCCGCGAACGGGCTGTCGACGGCGTTCGAAACTTCGCTCGCCGAGAAGAGCCCGGCGCCCGCGGCCGCCGGAGGCGGCACCGACTGCGGAGGCAGCGAGATGTCGTCGTGGTGCGACTCGCTCGGCGGTCGATGACCCCCGAGCTTGACCGATCCGTAGAGCTGCTCGATCTCGCGGAGCGGCAGCCAGTCGGCCATGCCGTCCTTCCAGCAGTACGTCTCGTCGTTGATCGTTCCGGCCCGATACTCCGCGCCGATCTCTTGCGCGGTCATCGTGCGCTGATCGCCGTCGGCCACGTTGACGGTCCACTGATCGTTGGAGCCGCCGGCGTAGTCGAAGACGTTCGTCTCTGCGTTGTCATCCGCCGGACGTGTCTCGTTCCCGTTGATCACGATCGTCGCGCTGCACTTCTTGCAGCGGATCTTGACGACCTTCCCCAGGACCTTCTCGTCCGCGATGGTGTACTTGGCCTGACAGGATTGGCACTGGATCTTCATCGCGGGTCCTTCGCGGTGCGTTTGCTCGCGAAAATCTGCGAGTTTTGACTGCATGGTGAGTATAGCGGGGCCCGATCGACGCGATCAAGCTAGCCCTGGGATTTCGACGCGCCGAACCTCACGCTGTTTGGAACTATCTGGTGGGCCGTCGGGCGAACGATCTCGAGGCCCCCGACACGCGCGCTGACAGCGCTTTGACCACCCCTGCTCAGGTTTACCTCCGCGTGCGGCGTGCGACCGGAGATTCAGTTCAGTAAGACGAGCTGAGTCCCGTCCTTTCCACAGAAATCCGCGGTTCCGTCGAAGCGGTCGCCGCACGTGGGACATATCTTGCCGCGCTTGGGCTTCGAGAGGGTGGCCGGGTGGGGCAGCGAGGCTGCGGCCTTCGCCGCCTCTTCGGCGCGCTGCCGCTGGGCCGCCCGCGCAGCGGCGGCCTCGGCGACCTTGGCGTTGCGGTGGGCGACACTCTCTTCGTGCGCGCGCATCTGCGCGGCGTGCTCGGCTTCGCGCTCGGCGCGCCTCGAGAGCACCTCGGCGACCTTCGCCTCGTGCCGCTCTTCGGCCTCGCGCTCGAGCGTCTTGGCCTTGCGCGAGCGGCGCGCGAGGATCGTCGCGACGACGCCGAGCAAGACGAGCACCGCGCCGACGATCGCGACGAAGGTGTAGCGCCGCGTCTTCGCGCGATCTTCGACGCGGCTCTCGCCGGCGCCGAGCGATCCGATCGTCGCGACCGCCGCCACGTCGGTCTCGCCCGCGGCGTTGAGGTCGGACTTCGCGAGCAGCTCGTCGTACCGCGCGGGGGACGTGACCTCGATCGTGACGCGCGCGTCTTTGTCGGCCGCGGTGGCGACGATCTCGACGGTGCCCTCGCGGACGTCGCCGCCGATCTTCACGAGGCCGGTCTTGGCGTCGACGGTCACGCCGGCGGGCGCGCCCGGCGCGAGCTTCCACGTCGTCGGCGTCTTCGTCGCGCAGCCCTTCGCGTCGAGCACGAGCGGCCGGAACTGGAACGACTCGCCCGTCCGCAGGAGCTTCTTCGAGGGGCGCACCTCGAGGCGTGAAGGATCGCCCGGCGACTCGCACGCCGGAGGCTTGGGATCGCTCCGCGGCGGCTCCTTCACCGTCGGCGCCGGCGGCGGCGCCGCGCTCACGGCGGGCTTTTCGTCCTGGATCAGGCTGTAGCTCCGCGTGCGCTTGACGTCGGCCACGCAGCGGCCCGACTCGATCACGACCTCGTAGCGGCCGGTCTCGATCACGTCGATGTGAGTGTCGGTCGTCGCCACCACCAACGTATTGAGGATCGCCTGGCGCGGATCGTTCGCCGGCGTGGTGCAACGGGTGCGCCACGTCTTGCCGTTCGCGTCGCGCGAGTGGGCCACGCGGGCGAGCGTCGGCATCTGGTCGTAGCACTGGTTCGAGCGGTAGACGCGGCCTCCGCCGACGAACGCGAGCTCGTCGCCCTCCATGCGGATCGCGATGATCTCGCCGCCGCCGGTCGCGGCCGACTGGGGAGTCGGCCCGCAGCCGTTGGGGAGCCACTGCTGGACGGTGAAGTCTTCGCGGAGGGCGCTCTGCCGCCAGCGGCCGTCGAGCTGCAGATCGGCGCTCGCGGGGGCAGACCACGCGAGCGCGGCGAAGGCGAGGGCGAACGGACGGAGCAGACGAGGCATCCGCGGTATCCGCACGCCAGTGTAGATCGCGCCCGGATTTTCGCAGCGGAATGTTTGATTGTGTTACCGTCGCAGCGTGAGCGTGTGGAAAGGCAACGCCGGGCTCGGCGCTGTGAGGAACGTTCTCGTCGGCCTCATTTTCCTCGTCGGATTGACGCTGGGCGCGCGCCCTGCGCAAGCCCAGCCGACGGAGAACGCGATCGTCGACGGCAACGGTAGCGGCATCGACACCCACCTGTTCCGGCCTGCGCTGGACTCGAAGGGGTTCTTCCACACCAACGGCTCCGACATCCTCGGCAAGAACGACATCAGCTTCGGCCTGGTCATCGACTACGGCCGCGAGCTCCTTCGCGTGCGCGGGATCGGTCAAGAGGGCAACCAGCTCATCGACCACTCCTTCCAGGGGACGTTCTCGTTCAACTACGGCATCGCGAACCTGCTCGTCGTCGGTCTCACCATGCCGGTGAACCTGATGAGCGGCACGGCGCAGGTCGATCGCGCGACGCCGCCGAACGCGGTCTTGCCCGGGCAGTGGTTCCTCAATCAGTTCGACTCCCAGACCGTCGGCTTCCTCGCCCTCCACGCGAAGCTCCGCCTCCTGCGCGTCGAGCGAGGCTTCGGGCTCGCCGTCTCGACGCAGGTGGGCGTTCCCATCTCCGACGCGCCGAGGAACGCGGGCGCCGATCCGAGCGTCTGGTTCTGGCCGCAGATCATCGCCGAGAAGCGCTTCGGATCGACGGGGCAGCTCAAGATCGGCGCGAACGTGGGCTTCCGCGCGCACTCGCCGAGCGACACGACGTTCAATCTCCGTGACGGCGTCGTTCGCGACGGGCAGCGCCTGACGTACGGCGCGGGCGTCGCGTATCGCGTCCTCGAGGCCGTCGACCTCGTCGCCGACACCTACGCCACCTTCCTCCTCGCCGACGGCGCAGACGGCAAGGTCAAGCCCTCGAACGAGGTCGTCGGCGGCCTCAAGATCTTCGTCGAGCGCAACAGCTTCCTCATGATCGGCGCCGGCCCGCGCTACACCTCGGGCTTCGAGGCGGCGAACTTCCGCGGGTTCATCGGCTTCGTCTTCGAGCCCTCGATCGGCGATCGCGACGGCGACGGGATCAAAGACGACGTCGACAAGTGCCCCGATCAGCCGGAAGACTTCGACGGCTTCCAAGACGAAGACGGCTGCCCCGATCCCGACAACGACAACGACGGCATCCTCGACAAGGACGACCGCTGCCCGAACGAGCCGGAAGATCGCGACGGCGATCAAGACGAAGACGGCTGCCCCGAGGGCTCCGACGGCGATCGCGACGGCGACGGCATCATCGACTCGAAAGACAAGTGCCCCGACGATCCGGAAGACAAAGACGGCTTCCAGGATCAAGACGGCTGCCCCGATCCCGACAACGACAAAGACGGCATCCCGGACAAGAAGGACCTCTGTCCGAACGATCCGGAAGACAAGGACGGCTTCGAAGACGCCGACGGCTGCCCCGATCCCGACAACGACAAGGATCAGATCCCCGACGTCGTCGACAAGTGTCCGAACGAGCCCGAGACCTACAACGGCTTCCAAGACGAAGACGGCTGCCCCGACAAGGGCAACGTCATCATCGACGACAAGAACATCGTCATCCTCAAGAAGATCAAGTTCAAGACGGCGTCGGCGGAGATCCTCCCCGAGTCGAACGAGATCCTCGACGCGGTAGCGACGACGATCATCCACCACCCCGAGTTCACGCTCATCGAGATCGCCGGGCACGCCGACGAGCGCGCCTCCGACGAGTACAACCTGCGCCTCACGCAGGATCGCGTGAACAGCGTCATGAACGCGCTCATCCAGCGGAAGGTCCCGCGCGACCACCTCCGCAGCAAGGGCTACGGCGAGTTCTGCCCCGAGGATCCGGGCCACAACGAAGAGGCCTGGGAGAAGAACCGCCGCGTCGAGTTCAAGATCGTCAAGACGAAGGACGGCCCGACGGGCGTCGAGCTCGGCTGCGCCAACGCCACGTCGAAGGGCGTCAAGCCCGACCCGGTTCCGTAGAGCGCTAGAGCGCTCTACTTCCTTTCGCGTGGGTGCTCGCGCGGGTCAGAACGCGACGCCCGCGGGGGTCAGCTTGGGTTTGCCGATGACCCTGCCGGAGTCGGTCGAGACCTCGGTGCCGCTGCTCGCGATGCCCCAGATGCCGAACGCCATGGCGACGACGCCGACGCCGATGCTCACGAAGCCGACGGTGCGGAAGGTCTGCGCGCGGTTCTTGTCGTCCTCGAAGTCTCCGGCGAAGCCGCCGGTGTAGCGCGGGCTCTGCGGATCGGGCTCGACGATCGATCCGACCGCGACCAACGTCCCGCCGAGGACGAGGCCGAGGATGCCCGTGTAGAGCCCGGTGAGGCCCCACGCCCGCGCGGTCGCCGAGCCCGCGTCGACGTGCAGCTTCACCGGCGCGCCGCCCTCGCTCGGGATGTGGAACTTGTCGGAAGGCGTGACGCCGTCGCCGGCGACGACGTACGTGCCGTTGGGATCGTACGCGGCCGTGCACGGCGCGGTGCAGACCGGCTCGTAGTGCTCGAACGCGATCGCGACCGCGCGCGCGCCGGCGTAGCCGTAGCCCGTCCCCGTCGAGACGAGCTTCTGGAGCACCGTGCCGTCCTTGTTGCTGTTCAACTCGACTGTGCCCTGCGCGGGCGGCGCGGGCGGCGCGGGCCGCTGCGCGTCCGAGCGGATCGCCGCCCACGGGATCACGCGGATCTCGCCGGTCGCGAGCTTGATCGTCACGTGATCGCCGATGATGCGCTCGACGAGCTCGCCGCGCATCGACGAGCCGTCGGTCAGCACGACCTCGATCGTCGCGTCTGCGCGCGCGAGCGCCGGCACGGAGACGATCGAGAAGAACAACGCCGCCGAGAGCGCCCCGAGCCGACTACGCGACATGCCGAGAGTGTCGCACAGCTCGGCGCCGGATCGCCTTGCGCAATTTCGTGAGCCACGGCTCGGGCATGTAAGCGCCGGCGAGGAGCGTCGCCATGAGGAGCGCGAACCAGCGGACCGGGCCGAACATCAGGCCGATCATCGCGTGCATGGAGATCGCCCACAAGAACGCCGCCGTGCGCGAACGCTTCCAGAGAAACCAGATCGGCGCGAACGTCTCGAAGATCAACGTGAAGGCTTGAAGGAGCGTCCACGCCGGCGCGGGCAGCAGGTTCGCGAGCGCGACGGTGACCGACGTCTGATACGTGTCGTGGAGGTGCGTCCAGAGGACGTGCGAGTGCTTCAGCCAATCGCCCTTCGCCTTCGCGATGCCCGACGCGCAGTAGATGGTCGGCAAGAGGAGCTGGAAGAAGCGGACCGATCCCGACGTGATCGTCTTCGGCAGCTTCACGCGCGGATCGCGGCGCCGGGCGAGCCACGCGTCGACGCTCCACCGCGCGCCGCACGGGCTCGCGGCGAGCGCGATCGCGACGACCGGCGCCATCTTGCTCACGCTGAACGCCGCGAGGCGATCGGAGAGCGCCACGTACGCGGTCACGATCGCGAAGATCCCGGCCGCCCAGCGCGGCTTCCAGCCGATCGCGACGGCGAGCCCCGACGCGACGAGCACGCCGGCGACGATCCACGCCGTCGTGCTCGAGAGCGACGCGAGGTAGAGCGGCTGGCGATAGTCGGACCGGCCGAGATCGGGGACGCGGAAGCCTGCGTCGCCGAGCCACTCGTCGGCGTGCGCGACGCGGCTCGACATGAAGCCGAGGATCGCGAGCGGCGCGCCGATGCGCACGAGCTCGAGGCGCAGGAAAGGGACGGGCGCGTCGAGCCACGCGAGGAACATGTCGCCGACGAAGCGATGCGCGCTCGGCTTCACGGCTCGGGATCCTTGCTCGTGTCGGGCGCGACCGGCGCCTCGTCGTCCGGCTCGGCGCCTTCCGAGCGCGGCTGCCCGCATCGCTCGGCGCGGAGCGACTTCGGCGAC
This sequence comes from Labilithrix sp., assembly GCA_019637175.1. GTDB lineage: Bacteria > Myxococcota_A > Polyangia > Polyangiales > Polyangiaceae > Labilithrix. The sequence goes on from JAHBWD010000014.1 coordinate 51,356, forward strand.
CAGTACCAGTGCTTGCGCTGCGCTTCCGGATACGACGAGAGCGGCAGGCGCTCGTACGGCGAGACGCGGCTCCCGAGCGGCGGGTAGGGGACGCGCAGGCTGAGGAAGCGCACGCCGCCGATGCGCGGCTCGCCGGAGGCGACGTGCCGCTTCACGACGTAGTCGTCGAGCGCGCGCATCACGTTGCGGCTCCGCCGGTAGAACTGGAGCGAGCGGTGGAAGCGGTTCTCTTTGTTGTCGCGATCGACGAGGAAGTACGGGCGGACGTCGATCTCGACCCAGCGCTTGTCGTCGCACGACCAACCTTGCGCGCGGTAGTCGATCGTCGTGATCGCGGCGTTGGGGAAGAGCGCCGAGACCTGTGCAAAGTACACCCAAGGGCGCGGCATCAGCTTCGCGGGGACGTTGGTGCCGACCCCGTCCAGCCAGACCGTCACGAGGTACGCGCCCGCCAAGACGAGGAGGGCCCAGCGGCCCCGCCGGCGAGGCGGCTCCTGCGTCGGCGGCTTCCGTTCGGACCCCACGAACGTAGTCCTATCATGCATTTGCACTGGAGAAATCCTCTGATGTCGCAACGCGTTGCACATCAGCGGTCATGTGGTAGCACCTCCTCCCTCTCGAGCCTCACGAGGAAGACCCCACGATGACCCGACGTATCTTCTACCCCCTCTCGGTCCTCGCTCTCGTTCTCGGCGGCTGCTCGTCGGCCGCCACCGAAGAAGAGCAAGTCGACGTCGACGATCGGTGCAACGAAGAGGGCGTCCTCTGCCAAGGCTACGGGCGCGGGGCGGGCTACCAGAACAAGCCCCCGGCCTACGAGCTCGGGAACGGAACGACCGCGCCGGCGCTGACCGTCGTTTACACCGGTCAGGTCGGCTGGGATCCGGTCGATCTCGAGTTCAACCCGCGCCGCACGCGCGAGCTCTGGGTCAACAACTACGCGACGGGCCACATGACGATCGTGCAGAACCCCGGCGCGGCGAGCGCGAGCGTCAAGCAGCTCCGCGATCCGGCGTACCAGCACTACAACTTCCGGCCCGCGGGCCTCGCGTTCGGCACGAACCACGCGCAGTGGGGCCAGCAGTTCGCGACCTGCGGCGACAACGACAACTTCGGCAACTACCACATGGGGCCGACGCTCTTCACCGCCGATCCGCGCTTCTTCGGCTACCAGACGCAGGGCGGTCTCGGCACGCACCTCGACATGCTGCACTCGACGGCGTTCTGCCGCGGCATCGCGTGGGGCGGCACCGGCAACGAGTACTGGGTCTTCAACTCGCGCGACAAGTCGATCGACTTCTACGACTTCAAGCAGGATCACGGCCCGGGCAACACCGATCACTCCGACGGCGTGATCCGCCGCTTCTGGCGCAACCAGGTCAAGGGCGTCGACGGCGTGATGAGCCACGTCGGGTTCAACGTCGACGACGGCAAGGTGTACGTCGTCGACACGGGCAACAAGCGCATCCTCATGCTCGATCCCTCGCTCGGGCGGCCGGTCGCGCCGCTGCCGGGCAACGAGGTCGTCGCCGAACGTCGCTACTTCGAGGCGCCGGTGAAGGTCGTCGTTCCTGCCGGCACGCTCCAGCAGCCGAGCGGCATCGAGGCGAGCGGCGGCCTCGCGTTCGTCACCGACGCGGCGACGAGCACGATCTACGCGTTCAAGCTCAGCGACGGATCGCTCGTGAAGAAGCTCGAGACGAACCTCCCCGCAGGCTCGCTCGCCGGCCTCAACTTCGGGCCCGACGGCAAGATCTACTTCGTCGATCGCAAGACGAGCCGCGTCTTCCGTATCGATCCCTGATCGGCTCCGTGCGGCGCGCGGCAGCGATCCTGACGGGCGGGCTCGTCCTCGCCGGCTGTCGGTCCTGCGACGAGCGCACGGTCGCTCGCACGGACGCGTCCGCGCAGCCGTCGATGCCGACCGGGCTGCTCTTGCCGCCGCCGAGCGCGCCGAGCGGCGACGGCGGCGCAGATCTGCGGATCGCGCGCGACGCGAAGGGCGGCCCGTACGCCGAGCTCCAGGTCGCCGCCGAGGGCGATCGCCCCGACAAGAAGGGCCTCGAGCGATGGAAGAGCGACTCGCGCTTCGTGCCGCTCGACGCGATGACGATCTTGCACGAGGCCTTCGCGCGCGCGCTGCCTGGCTTCGACCTGTTCCTGCCGCGGCTCTTCTCACCCGAGGCGCTCGCGCGTTTGTCCTCCGAGCTCGTCGCGTTCGAAACGGAGTGGTCGTCGGTGAGCGACGTCTCCCTCGCGAAGAAGCGCTGGTCGTCGTCGTCGCAGGTGCGGGATCTGCGCGACGACGGTGAATGGCTCGCCACGCGCGCTATGCTTGCCCAGACGGCACGCGAGATCGCCGATCTGGCGCGCGATCTGTCCGCGAAGGGAAAGTCACTTTGGGTCATCGGTATGTGATCGCCATCGTCGTCGCGCTCGCGGCCTGCGGCGACGACGCGTCGTCTGCGTCGGACGGCGGCGCGCCGCACGATGCTTCGGTCGACGCGCCGCCGGGCGCCGACGCGTCGATCGACGTGCCGAGCAAGCCCGCGACGTGGTCGCCGCGTGCGCCTCTGCCCGCGGCGCAGCAAGAGACCGCGGTGCTCGCGCTCGGCGGCAAGATCTACGTGATCGGCGGCTTCCTCGGGAACAGCCAGCCGACCAACGCGGTCAACGTCTACGATCCGGCCGCCGACACGTGGACGGCGGCGGCGCCGCTGCCGGAGCCGCTTCATCACGTCAACGCCGCGGTGGTCGACGGCAAGATCTGGATCGTGGGCGCGCTTCGCTCGCTCGCCTTCAACGCCGCGGGCCTCGTGATCGTGTTCGATCCGGCGGCCAACACGTGGACGCCGAAGCCCGGCGCCGCGATGCCGGCGGGCAGCGAGCGCGGATCGTCGGTCGTGGGCGCGATCGGGAAGGTGATCTACGTCGCCGGTGGCTTCCGCGGCGGCGCGGTCGCCGACTTCTCTTCGTTCGACACCGAGACGGAGTCGTGGACGCCGCGACCGCCGCTCGACGCGCCGCGCGATCACGCCATGGGCGGCGTCGTCGCCGGGAAGCTCTACGCGATCGGCGGGCGCGACGGGACGATCGGCGGGCACTACGACCGCGTCGACGCCTTCGATCCGGTCACGGGCGCGTGGATGTCGCGCGCGCCGATGCCGACGAGCCGAGGCGGCGGCGCCGCCGCCGTCGCCAAGGGGCTCGTGATCGTCGCCGGCGGAGAGGGTAACGGCGACAGCGCGACGGGCGTCTTCGCCGACGTCGAGGCCTACGATCCCGCGACCGACGCGTGGTCGAAGCTCCCGCCGATGCTCACGCCTCGTCACGGTACGGGCGCCGCGACGGTCGACGACGTCGTCTACGTCCCCGGCGGCGGCGATCGCCAAGCCTTCGGCGCGACCGCGGTCGTCGAGGCGATCACGTTCTGATTCACGCGCGGAGGAGCGCGGCGCCGAGGACGCCGGCGCTGTCGCCGAGCGTGTTCTTCACGATGCGCGTCGCGAGGTGATCGCTGAAGACCCAGCGAGCCACGGCGCGGACGCCGGCGCCGTAGAGGACGTCGAGGTTCGAGACGCCGCCGCCGAGGACGACGACGTCGGGATCGACCACGTCGATCACCACCGCGAGCGCGCGGCCGAAGATCTCGACGCGATCGGCGAAGAGCTCGCGCGCGCCTTCGTCGCCGCGGGCTTCGAGCTCCGCGATCTCGCGGAGCGGGCGGCGCACACCGGTGCGCTCGGCGTACGCGGCCTCGATCGCGGGGCCGGAGAGGTACGTCTCGATGCAGCCGCGGCGGCCGCAGTAGCAGGGCGGCCCACCGGTCGGATCGAGGATCACGTGGCCCCACTCGCCGGCGATGCCCTGCGCGCCGTCCCAGGCGCGCGCCGCGCCGCTCGCGTCGCGAAAGACGAGGCCGCCGCCTACGCCCGTGCCCAGGATCACGCCGAACGCGACGCGGGCTCCCGCCGCGGCGCCCCAGACCGCCTCCGCGAGCGCGAAGCAGCTCGCGTCGTTCGAGAACGCGATCTCCTTGCCCAACGCGCGCGAGAGATCGGCGCGGAAAGGCCGGCCGTTGAGGCACGTCGTGTTCGAGTTCTTCACGAGCGCGACGTCGCTCCGCGATCCGTCGGGGAGGCGCGTCGTCGTCGAGCCCGGCATCCCCACGCCGACGGCGATCGCCTCGAGGCTCGACAGCCCTGCGTCCTTCGCGACGTCGCGCACGAGCCCTGCGGTCTGCGCGACGATGTGGTCGTAGCCGAGATCGCGCGCCGTCGGGACGCGGCGCTTGGCGACGACGTCGGGGCGATCGCGCGCGTCGCCGCCGAGGCGCACGACGACGGCCTCCGTCTTCGTTCCTCCGAGATCGACGCCGATGCGAAGCTCGTCGGTCACGCGTCGGCTTCTTCGGCGACGCCGCCCTTCTTCAGCGTGCCGCCCGCGGCCGCGAGCAGGTAAGCCTCGATGAAGTCGTCGAGATCGCCGTCGAGCACGCCGTCGACGTTGCCGATCTCGTGGCTCGTGCGAAGATCTTTCACCAATCGATACGGCGCGAGCACGTAGCTCCGGATCTGGTTGCCCCAGGCGATCTGCGTCTTCGTCGCCTGGTAGGCGGCCGCCTGCTCCTCGCGCTTGGCCATCTCGAGCTCGTAGAGCTTCGCCTTCACCATCTTGAGCGCCATGCGCCGGTTCTGGAGCTGCGAGCGCTCGGCGCGGCACACGACGACGATGCCCGACGGGATGTGCTTCATGCGCACGGCCGTCTCGACCTTGTTGACGTTCTGGCCGCCCTTGCCGCCGGCGCGCATCGTGGTCGTCTCGAGATCTTCGTCCTTCACGACGATGTCGATCTCGTCTTCGATGTCGGGCGTGACCTCGACGGCGGCGAACGCCGTCTGCCGGCGCGCGTTGGCGTCGAACGGCGAGATCCGCACGAGGCGGTGCACGCCGATCTCGCTGCGCAGGTAGCCGAACGCGTGATCGCCCGAGACGGTGATCGACACGCCGTTGATCCCCGCCTCGTCGCCTTCTTCGAAGTCGACGATCTCGGTCTTGTAGCCGCGACGCTCCGCCCAGCGCATGAACATGCGCATGAGCATCTGCCCCCAGTCTTTCGCGTCGACGCCGCCGGCGCCGGGATGAATGCTGAGGATCGCGTTGGCGTGATCGACCGGACCCGAGAGCATCCGGCTCAGCTCCGCCTTGCGGAGGCGCGACTCGAGATCGGGGACCTGCCCGGCGATCTCGCCGACCACCGCGTCGTCTTTCTCCGACGCGCCGAGCTCGAGGAGCTCCTTCGCGTCGTCGATGTCGCGCGTCAGCTTCTCGATCGTCTCGACCTTCTGCTCGATCGACGAGCGCTTGCGCGTGACCGCTTGGGCCTTCTTTGCGTCGTCCCAGAAGCCGGGCGCGAGCGTTTCTTCGTTGAGGCGATCGATGTCCTTCTTCAGCTTCGGGACGTCAAAGATGCCCCCTTAGCGTCATGAGACGCCTTTGGAGGTCCTCGAGCTTCACGCGAGACTCGGCGAGCATGGGAGAGCAATGACACGCGGCCTCGATCGCCGTCAAGCGGAGCCGTCATAGGCCTTGTTCGGCGCGCGACGGGATCGGCGAAACCAGCGTGACCCGCTGCGAACGCCACGTCGAGAACCACCCCGACGTGAGCACGTCGAGCGTCGCCTCCGCCTCCATCACGCGGAGCGCCGCCTCGATCTCGTCGCGCGAGCGGCCCGGGGCCTCGCGCGCCTCGCGCGAAGCGGCCTGCGCCCAGCGAAGCTCGAGCCACGCGCGCTGCCAGTGAAAGAGCGCGTCGAGGACCTTCGCCGCGATCCGCGTCCGCGCGTCGTGGCGATCGAGCCGCATGCGCTCGAACGAGGGCTCGTCGTCGGCGTAGAGCAGCCGATCGAACCTCCACGTGAGGCGCGCCTCGAGCCCGAGGTTCGCGCCCGCCGAGTCGCGCAGCCGGCTCACGTCGCCGGTCGCGTCCGTGTAGAGCCGCTCGTCGGCGTAGCGAATGGCGCGGAGGCGAGCCTCCGGCAAGAGCGCGGCCCACCTCGCGCGCGACACGATCGTGTCGAGCCGTCCGTCGTCGACGGCCACGCCGGCGGCGCGCCAGGCCTCGGCGACGCACGCGCGCGCGAGCTTCGGCGTCATGGCGAGCGCGGCGTCGCCGTCGGTCGCCGCGGCCGCGGCCGCGCCGGCGCCCGTGCTCGGCCTGGCGCTGACGCGGACGATCCGATCGAGCGGCAAGCCGACGACCACCATTCCCCCGAGCTCGCGCTCGCCGATCGCCGTCTCCTTGGCGTAGCCGACGAGCGAGACCCACGTGTCGCCGCCGGGCGCGCGCGGCAAGACGGCTCGACCGACCGTCGCGCGGCCCACCAGATCGTCCACGTCGATGTCGCCGTCGATGAGCCGCTCCTCGGCGCTCTTGACGTGGGCGTGCGCCGGCGACGCGCGCGCCTCGCCGCCCAGCGAAAGGAAGACGCACACGAGACCGACCCATGCATGACGGAGGAGCATGGCGCGCTCAGAAACCAATTCGCGTGCCGGCCCGGCGCCGCCGTGATTTCCGCGAGTTGCGGCCGTGACCATGTGGCCCGGCCAGATCGCGCGCTGGCCGCGCCAGCCCCCCCGGCCTTTCTTGATTTGCCGGGGACCACCCGGCACACTCTCCCCCCGTGAGCGGCGTCCGCCCCGGAGATGTCATCGCCGGGAAATTCCAGATCGAACGGCTGCTCGGCGAAGGCGGCATGGGCTACGTCGTCGCCGCGCGCCATCTCCAGCTCGGGCAGATGGTCGCGCTCAAGTTCATGCGCGACGAGGTCTGCACGCCCGACTACAAGAGCCGCTTCCTCCGTGAGGCGCGCAACACCGTCCGCCTGAAGAGCAAGCACGTCTCGCGCGTGCTCGACGTCGGTTCGCTCGACAGCGGCTCTCCTTACATGGTGATGGAGTACCTCGAGGGGACCGATCTCTCGGATCTGCTCCACAAGCGAGGTCCGGTCCCGGTCAACGAGGCGTGCGAGTACGTCCTCCAGGCGTGCGAGGCCATCTACGAAGCGCACGGTCACGGCATCGTTCATCGCGATTTGAAGCCGGCGAACCTCTTCCTCACGCGGGGCCAAGGCGGCGAGCCCGTCGTGAAGGTGCTCGACTTCGGCGTCAGCAAGGTCCTCGATCTCGGCATCGACGACGACACGAGCCCGGGCGGGCGCCCGCGCCACGATCACCCGGACAGCGTGGTCACGAAGGCGACCGATCTCCTCGGCTCGCCGAGCTACATGGCGCCGGAGCAGATCATCTCCGCGCGCGACGCCGATCCACGGAGCGACGTGTGGTCGCTCGGCGTGATCCTCTTTCGCCTCGTCAGCGGCAAGGCGCCGTTCCAGGCGACGTCGCTCGGCGAGCTGATCCAGTCGATCATGCACGGCCCGATCCCGAACCTGCGCGACGCGAAGCCCGACGTCCCGGCCGGGCTCGAGCACGTCGTCGCGCGCTGCATGGAGCGCGATCGCGATCGCCGCTTGAACGACGTCTCGGAGCTCGCGCGTTTGCTCGCGCCTTACGCCGGCCCGGTCGCGACGCCTTCGCTCGAGCGGATCGCGATCCTCGGCCCTGCGCTCGTCGCCTCGGTTCCTCCGCAGTCGCACACGAGCGTGCCGTCGTTCAACTCGTCGGGCGGCGGGAGCGCGTGGACCACGGGGCCGGTGCGCCCGAGCTTGGTGGCGAACGAAGAGAAGCGTGAGCTCAGCACGTCGACGGCGATCGTGTGGGGCTTTCTCTTCGTCGGCATCGTCGCGTGCACCGCGATGCTCGTCGCGACGTTCGCGAAGCTGAAGCGCGACCCCGCGCCGCCGACCGTCGCGTCGACGGTGCCGTCGGATCCGGTCCCGCTCCCCATGACGCCGCCGGAGCTCGATCCGCCGGCGCCCGCCATCGCGCTCACCGTCACGCCCGCGGCGTCGGTGCCCGTCGTGCCGAAGCCGAGCCACGGTCACGGAGGGCGCCGGGGCGGCAAGACGCCTCCGCCCCCGGGGACGCAGGCGGCGCCTCCGGACGCGATCCCGGCGACGCGCGAGTAGACGTGACGCAGATCCTTCGCACGTGGGTGGAAGGGGGCGGAAACCTCGCGCTCCGCAAGCGCGGCGACGAGCTCGATCTCGTGCTCGGGAGCGTCGTCCTGCTCTCGAGCGCCGCGCTCGAGACGGAGCGCACCTTCGGCCGGCTCGCGCGGCTCGCGCCGTGTGCGCCGGCGATGCGCGTCGTCGTGGGCGGCCTCGGCTTCGGCGCGACGCTCCGCGGCGTGCTCGACGTCCTGCCCGACGACGGACGCGTCGTCGTCGTCGAGAAGCTCCACGCGGTCGTCGACGTCGCGCGCAACGAGGCCGCTCACCTCGTCGAAGGCGCGCTCGACGACCCTCGGGTCGAGCTGGTCGTCGACGACGTCGCCGACGTGCTCTCGCGCGAGCGCGATCTCTCGGCGGTGCTGCTCGATGTCGACAACGGTCCCGAGTGGGCGAGCTTTCGCACGAACGCGCGTCTCTACGCCGACGCCGCCCTCGTTCGCACGCGTGAAGCGCTTCGCCCCGGCGGCCTCTTCGCCGTGTGGAGCGGCTATGCGAGAGACGCCTTCGTCGCGCGTCTGCGCAAGGTGGGCTTCACCCCTCGCGTCGAGCCGCTCGAGGAAGGCGGCGTCGTCCGCGCGCGCGCGTACGTCGGCGTGCGTTGATCTCTACTTCTTCGGCGGCTCCGAGTCGCCGAGCGGGCCGCCCGTGAGGAACGCGGCGAGGAGATCGTCGTGCTTCGACGAAGGCTCGGGGTCGGCTTCGGGCGGCGGCGGCGCGGTCGTGACCGCGCTCGGGTCCGGCACCTGCGGCGGCATCGTGATCGCGATCTCGGGGCTCGGCGGCGTGGGCACCGGGCGGATCGTCTCCGCTTCGCTCCGCGGGATCGGCTTCGAAACCGGCGGAGCGTTCTTGATCGACCGGCGCGAGAAGACCTCGTCCTGCATGCTCGAAGGCGGCGAAGAGTCGTTGCGCGCGAGCACCTGCACGCGCGGCTTGCGCGGCTGCGCGGCGAGGGTGATCGACGGGGAGGGCCGAGGCGGGCGGTGCGTCGGCCCCGCCGGATCGACGCCGGGCACGGTCGCGATCACGGCCGGCGGGGGCGCGGTGACGGCGACAGCGTCGATCTCGCCGCGCCGCTTCGCCGCCTGCGCCGCGATGACGTACGAGCGCATCGCCTTCATCTGCCGCTCGTCGGCGTCGATGTTGCGCCAGATGAAGCGAACCTCGCCGGACGGCGCGGCGAGGTCGACGTCGACCGGCGTCTCGAGGAGGTTCGCGTGCGCGTCGTAGAGGATCTTCACCGGCGGGCGCACGTAGTGGACGGGGAGCGCGGGCGTCGCCATCACGACGCCGAGCTCTCCGGTGTTGAGCTCCACCATCGTGCCCGCGGGATAGATCCCGAGCGCACCGATGAAGAGCTTCACGAGCGCCTTCTCCGTTCCGTCGGTCGCGCGGCTCGTGAGCATCTGGATCGCGTCGTCGATGCCGAGCCCGCCGCCCGCGCCCGCCGCGCGGAGCTCCGCGAACGCGCGCGCGAGGCCGATGATGCGTGAGAGCACGGTCGGCGGGCGCCGGCCGCCGTACAGCGCGCCGAGCCGATGGGCGCGCCGCTGCGCCCAGACTTCGTAGAGCAGCGCGGTGCGCGCGCGCGCCGGCGCGTGCATCCGGCCCATCGCCGTGAGCGCGAGCACCGACTTGCCGGGGACGCGATCGAGCTCGTCGTCGGTCGGCTTCCGCCGCGTCTCGCCCGGCGGCGTCGCCGCGATGCGACCGGCGTCGTGCAAGAGCGCGGTCATCGCCGCGCTCGTGAGGAGGACGCGATCGGTCGTGAGCTGCTTCGTCATCGCGACCGTGAGGATCGCGCTCGCGACGGCGATCGCCGCCGGCTCGATCGAGGCCCCGGACGCCGCGAGCGCCACGAGCAGACGCGAGTCCTCGTCGGCGAGAGCGACGATCTTCTGTGCGACGCGCTTGATCCGCCGTGGGAGCTCGAACTTCTTCTGCTCGACTTCGGCGAAGACGCTCTGCACGGTCACCACCGAGATCGCGTACGTGCGCGCGGCGCGGCTGCCCGGCGACTCCGCGCGGGCGGCGCCGGTCGCGGCGAACTTCGCCTTGCCCGCGCTGATCCCGTCGATCTCTCCGGCCGTCACGCGCGGGGCGAAGGCGCGATCGCGCTGCACGTCGGCGAGGAGCTTCGCGAGCTGCGCCACCGCCGACGTCGTGACGTCACGGCGAAGCGTGAGCTCGGTCACGCCGCACGGCTCGAGCAGCTCTCCGAGCGCGCTCGCGAGGGCGTGCGTGTCGCGCGAGCCCTTCAGGATCTGTCGGTTCACGAAGACGGCGTCGCCGAGGAACGCGATCGACACGGCTGCGCACGACGCGAGCTGGCAGTACTCCGCCACCGTCGTCGCGGCCGCGGCCGTGAGCCCGGTCACCGCGTCGTTGTTCACGTCGGTGTGGAAGAGACACGCCTTCACCGCGCGATAGACGCCGTGGACCACGCCGGCGGCGGCCTCTTGCAGCGCCGCGCTGTCGCGCTGTCGCTCCTCGGGGTCGCGCTGGGTCATGCCCCTTCGCCCTTTCGCCGCGTCACGCCGGGCTCCTCCGCGCCGGAGGCCAGCAGCGCGGTGATCGCCTCGACCGCGTGCTCGGCGGCGTCGCGGACCGGCGCCGTGTTCCACCACCGCTTCTTCGCCGCCTCCCGCGCCGCTTCGAGCGCCTCCTTCGAGGCCATCGTCGCGAGCACCTCCACGGCGAGCACGCGCGTCGTCTCCGCGGCCTCCGTCGGGATGATCTGATGCTCCTTGGCGATCTCCGCGCAGACCGTCATCGCGCGGCGCGGGCTGAGGCGCGCGAGCGACTGGAACCAGAGGCGACGCTCGTCCTGCGTGAGGTCGTTGAACGTCGGCGACTGGATCCTGAGGACGATCGCGGGCCCGGCGGCGACGAGGCATCGCTCGGCGACGAGCGCGAGGGCCTCGGTGCGCGCCGACGACGCCGGATCGTCGAGCATCTTGCGCACCTCGACGCGCACGTCGTCTTCCTTCGTCGCCGAGAGACATCCCAGCGCCTCGACGCGGACGGCGAGGTGCGGGCTCTTGATCCCGCATTCGAGCGCGCTCATCGCCGCCGGCGTGCCCAGCTTGGCGAGCAGGCCGACGAGCATGAGGCCGAGATCCGCCGCGCCCGACTCGAGCAACGACGCGAGGCGCGCCTCGTTCCCACGCGCCCACCGCTCGACGTAGGCGAGCAAGACGGCCCGAAGGGGCTCCGACCGAAACGAGCCGTGGCATCCGCCCGCGAGCTCGAGCATCGACGCGTCGCCGAGCAGCGCGAGCGCCTTCTCGATGCCGCTCACGATGTGCGGGTCGATCTCCTTCGTCGCCTGCGTCGGATCGCGCCCCTCCTTCTCGAGGTCGGCGAGGATCGCGGCGATCGTGGGGCCGGGGAGCATCTCTCCGGCGAGCGCCTTCTCCCAGACCTTCGCGTCGGCGGGCGCGCGGACGGCGAGCGCGCGCGTGATCGCCTCGAACATCTCGAAGGTCGCCGCGTGGTGATGGAGGGTGAGCTGGTCGGCGGTCCACTCCTTCAACACCTCCGAGAGCAACGAAAGCTCGCCGCTCGCGCGCGCCTCGAGGCAGCCGTCGGCGAAGGCCTCGACGAAGCGCTCGTGCCACTTGTCTTCGCTCAGGTTGAGCTGCGCGCCGAGCGTCGCGCGCTGGAGCGGATCGAGCGCGAGGGCGGCCGCGGCCTCCCCGCTCTCTTTGAGCTGCGTCGAGAGGTTGAGGTGCATCGCGCGGCTCTCGAGCGAAGCGTCGTCGAAGTCGCGATCGAGGTGAGCCGCCGCGGCGACCTCGCGCGCGAGATCGACGGCGCCGGCGAACGCGACGTCGGGCTCGACGTCTCCATCGCCCTCGGCGAACGACTCGATCGCGACGTAGGCCACGTGCTCGAAGCGTCGATCCCAGAACGCGGTGACGGCGTCGTCTTCCGAAGCGGAGACGCCGTCGACGACGTCGCGGAGGAAGATGGCGACGAGATCGCGGAACTCCTCCTTCGTGAAGCCTTCCTTGATCTGGATGCGGCGAACGCCGTCGGCGAAGAGCTGATAGGGGATGCGATCGAAGGGGATCCGCTCCGGCGCCCAGATCGGCGCGCCCTCGAAGAGGAACGCGCCGGGCCCCACGTCCCACCGCACGCTGTTCGGCGCGGCCGCGAGCGCGTCGACGATCTGCTGGAGGCCCGCGTCCATCGCGCGCATCGCGTGCGGATGCGTCCAGCCGTATTGGCGCACGTCGGCGAGGCAGGTGCCGATCTGCTTCCATACGCCCGCGAGGCGCGTCTGGTTCTCCTTGATCTCTTCGGGTGAGAGCTCGTCGATCGCCTCGATCGCCTCGTTGCCGCGCGTTTGGAGCCCGCCCGCCCGCTTGGGCGCGACGGAGACGAGCTGGCCGGCGCGGAGCGCGGCGCGCAGCCCGAGCAGCTCGCCGCGCATCGACGAGGCGTCCTGGAAGCGGTTCTCGCGCTCGAACGCGAGCGCGCGATCGACGAACGCGACGACCTCCACCGGCAGCGAGGGGCCCGCGTGGGCGATCGACGGCGCGGCCTGGGTCGCCGCCATGACGAACGACTCGGCTTCGGTGCGCGCGACGTTGAGGCGCTTGCCGGTGAGCGCGACGTGCATGCACGCGCCCACGGAGAAGATGTCCGAGCGCCCGTCGACCTGCGTGAGGAGGCCGAGCGCTTGCTCCGGGGCGATGTACGACGGCGTTCCGATCGCGGTGCCCATGCGGGTCGCCTCGACGCCGGGCGTCGGCTCACGCATCCGCGCGACGCCGAAGTCGAGCACCTTCACATCACCCGATTGGGTGATGAAGATGTTCCCCGGCTTGATGTCGCGGTGAACGACGCCGACGGCGTGACACTCCGCGAGCAGATCGAGGACGGTGTCGAAGATCCGGAGCGTCTCTTCGAGCGAGAGCTTCCCGCCGCTCCGGTGGCGAGCCTGGTTCAACGTCTCGCCTTCGAGCAGCTCCATGACGAGGAAGGGCTCGCCGGCGTCGCTCACGTCGTCGTCGGTGATGGGGACGCGCGCCGGATGGTCGACGCGGTTGGCGATCTTTCCTTCGCGGAGGAAGCGCTCGCGGATCCCGGTATCGCGCGCGAGCTCGGCGTGGAGCAGCTTCACCGCGGCGCGCGAGCCGTTGCGATGCTTCGCCGCGAAGACGGCGCCCATTCCACCGACGCCGAGGAGCTGCTCGAGCGACCACTTGGCGTTCAGCGTCTCTCCGACCCGCGCTTCGGCGTCCCTGATCGGATCGGTCTCGTGCGCTTCGGCCATGATTCCGCCGCATCGATGTTACACGCAAAGAGCAGGGGATCCCACGCCTAGGGCGAGAGCAGCCGCACGATGCCGCTCGCGAGCGTTCGGCTCGCGTGGGCCTGCACCGAGAGGCGAGAGCGACCGCCCGCCGCGCCTGGATCCGCGCTCATCGTGAACGTGACGCTCTCCGTCGTGAGCGGCGAGCTCGACCATCGCGCGACGCTCGACGCGGTCTCGCGCAGATCGGCGGACGTTCGATCCTTGGCGACGAGGAGGCTCACCGCGGGGACGACCACGAGCCCGGCGCCGACGGCGCTCTTGCCTTGGAGCGACGACGCCTCCGCCGACTTCCCGAGCGTGCCGGCGTCGGTCGTGTCGTCGGTCGCGAGGCGCAGGCGCGATGCGATCGCGGCGGCGTCTTCGCTGTAGCCGATCCACGTCGCGGTGCCCTTCTCGTTGCCGCGCACGACGAACAGGTGCGCCTTGCGCGGCCTTCCGTGGCCCTTGGTGTTGGGCGTGAGCAGCACCTCGAGGTGCAGGGCGTCTTTCGGGAGGCGGAGCGCGGGATCGAGCGTCGCCGCGCGGACATCGATGTGATCTCCGTCGGGATCGCGCGGCAGTGTGGAGGTCGAGCCCTCCTTGCGCGTCTTGTCGGCATCCTCCGCGCCGCGCACGATGTCGCGCAGCCCGCCGATCCACTTGTCGGTCGGCTCTTCGACCTCGAACACGTACCAAGGCGTGATCGCGCCGCGCGCCTGCGCCTCGAGCTTGGCGAGGTCGCGCGCGCCCGGCTTCGCGGCCTCGAAGGCGGCGAGCGCCTTCTCGGCGCCGTCGCGTCCGCCCACGATGCCGGCGCCGAAGACGAGCGGGCCGCCGGTCAAGAGGAGCGCCTCGAGGCGATCGCGGAGCGCCCGCGCCTTCTCCGGGAGGTAGCCGTCGCGCGTGAGCGACTCGTCGAGGTTCGCGGCGAGCGCCGTCCGGAGCGGCGCCATGTCTTCGGGGCGCGCGCCCACTGTGTGCATGGCGAAGACGACGTCGGCGGGGAGCCGTCGAAACGCGCGCGAAGGCGTCTTCGGGGCCGACGTCGGGATGATCGCGCGCGCGAAGATCGACCTCCTCGCGTTGAGGCGCAGGTCGAGATCGGCGTCGATGCCGCCGTCGACGAAGCGGATCGACGCGTCGATGCGATCGATCTCGTCGAGGAAACGATCGACGAGATCGGCGCCGAGCTTCTCGCCGAGCTTCTCGCCCGCCGAGTCGCCGAGCGACTTGGCGGCGCCGGCCTGCTTCTTTCGCAGCGCGCTGCCCGGGAGCGTGACGCGCGCGTCGGCCGCGAACGGCTCCGCGGCCACGGTCGACGCGAGGTACGCGGCCGTGCGCTTCACGAGGCGCCTCGCGCTCCCGCACACGAGGCGCGTCGTCGCGCGGCCCGTCGAGGGAGCGAGCGCGCAGCGATGTTGCCGGGCCGCGCCTCGTCGCGCGTCGTCGTCTCCCTTGCCGAGGAAGACGAGGCCGCCCTCCTCGTGCAACGTGAGCTGGCGCGCGAGCGTGGCCTCGCCGTCGGGCACGAGCGCGAGCGAGACGACGTACTCCGGATCGGGGTGCCCGACGCTCGCGACGTCGACCGGCTGCGTCAGATCCACGACGGCGCCGATCTCGGGCCCGAGGAAGGTGTCGAGGAGCATCGCCGGCGAGATCGCCTGGAACGCGCCCGCGACGTGCGGCGGCAAGAGCGCGCCGATCTCGCGGACGAGGAGCTCGGGATCGTTGATCCGCATGACGCCCGCGAGGTCGGCCGGGGCCGCCGGCGGCTCGGGGCGCTGCGGATCGCCTGGGCGGGTCGCCGCCGCGGAGGGGATCGTCAAGAGGGGAGACGTCTCGCGCGGGCCCTGGGCGGGGGCGCACGCTGCGCAGGCGACCAGCAGGCAGCCGAGGCTTCTCCTCATGGATCGAGCTTGGCGAAGGGCCGACCGGAACGCAACGACGCCCGGGCGGCATCGAAGACCGGTGTCAACTCGCGAGGTTCACGGCGCTTCTCATGGACGCGACGAATCCGTCACACGTTCGAAGCACAACCGGAGTGAAACTGGCTAGATTCTGGCGCGGCGATGAGGCACAGCGGAGGCCAGCACTGATGGGACTCCAGGACGTCATCCGCTTCATTCTCCCAAAGGAAGAGCATTTCTACGACTTCCTGGAAAAGCAAGCGAAGTGCGCGCACGAAGGCGCCAAGGCCCTCGCGAAGTTCACCGACAACGGGCACACCGCGGATCAGGCGCGCGCCGCCGTGCAGGAGTACGAGCACGAGGGCGACGCGATCGTGCACGAGATGGAGGAGGCGCTCGCGCGGACGTTCGTGACGCCGATCGATCGCGAGGATCTCCAGCGCCTCTCTTCCGAGCTCGACACCGTGCTCGACCTCACGAACGGCGCGATTCGAGCGTGCGCCATGCTGGGCGTCGACGAGCCCACCGAGCCCATGCGCAAGCTCGTTCGGTTCATCGTGCAGTGCACGGAGCGAATCGAACACACGATGCCGAAGCTCCGGAAGCACGAGTACACCGAGATCGTCGCGAGCGCGCGCGAGCTCCGGAAGCTCGAGAAGGAAGCCGACCAGGTCTATCGCGACGCGATCTCGAACCTGTTCAAGAACGAAGACGTCGACGCCAAGCGCCTCATTCGCGAAAAAACGGTGCTCGAGGATCTCGAGAACGCGGTGGATCAATGCGACTCCATCGCCGACATCCTCGCGAACCTGGCGGTAAAGAATGGTTAGTCTGCTCGTCTGCGTCATCGTCGCGGCGATCATCTTCGACTACATCAACGGCTTTCACGACGCAGCGAACGCGATCGCCACCGTCGTCTCCACCGGCGTCTTGCCGGTGCGCACCGCGGTGCTGATCGCGGGCATCCTCAACTTCTTCGGCGCGATCACCGGCACCGCGGTCGCCAAGACGATCGCGTCGGGCTTCGCGGATCCCGCCGTCGTCACGCAGACGGTCGTCCTCGCCGCGCTCATCGGCGCGTGCGCGTGGAACCTCATCACGTGGTGGTACGGCATTCCTTCGAGCTCGTCGCACGCGCTCATCGGCGCGCTCGCCGGCGCGGTCGTCGCGAAGGCGGGCGTCTCGGCGTTCAAGTGGGCGGCGCTCTACAAGAAGGTGCTCATCCCGCTCGTGGCCTCGCCGACCATCGGCTTCGTGGTCGCGTTCCTCGTGATGATCTCGCTGCTCTGGGTCGTGCGGGGGCTGCGGCCGAGCACCGTGCACCGCGGCTCGCGGAGGCTCCAGCTCCTCTCGGCGTGCATGATGGCCTTCGCTCACGGCTCGAACGACGCGCAGAAGTCGATGGGTATCATCACCCTCGCGCTGCTCTCCTTCATGGCCGGCGGGCACGCAGGGGGCATGCCGAGCTGGTTTCTGCCGCAGGGCGACAAGGTGCCGACGTGGGTCATCCTCGCGTGCGCCGCGGCGATCGCGCTCGGCACGATGGCGGGCGGCAAGAAGATCATCAAGACGATGGGCACCAAGATCATCCGCATCGCGCCCATCCAAGGGTTCGCGGCGGAGACGGCGGGCGCGCTCACGATCCTCGGCGCGAGCCACCTCGGCGTTCCCGTCTCGACGACCCACTGCATCAACGCGTGCATCATGGGCGTCGGCGCGAGCAAGCGCATCAGCGCGGTGCGCTGGGGCGTCGCGGGCAACATCGTGACGGCGTGGATCTTGACCCTTCCGATGAGCGCGGCGCTCGCGTGGGTCTCGATGATGGTGCTCGAGCGCTTCTTCGGGACCTGACGCGCGGCTCTACTTCTTGTTCGGCGGCCCTGCGTCCGGGGCGCCGGCCGTGACGGCGGGCGGATCGAGGAGCTTGCCGGTCGCCATGTCGACCGTCCCCACGGCCCATTGCGCGTCGGGATCGCGATGGTTGCGGTCGCACGTCTCCGCGGTGCGCGCGCCGTCGAAGTAGAGCTGGACGCACACGAGGGGGCCCTTCTCGATGCGTTCGTCGACGTAGAGCACCTCGAGCGGCAGCTTCTTGCTCGACGCGTTGATCTTCATGTGGGTGTACGCGCTGTGCGTCTTCACCTGACAGAGCTCGGGTCGCGGCGCCTCGAGCGAGCACTCGGGTTCCCTCTTGGGCGGCTCTTTCTTGGGCGGCTCCTTCTTCGCCGGCTCCTTCTTGGCCGGCGCCTCGTCGAACGCGCGGAGCTTCACGCGCGGAAACGTGTCCGGATCGTCGCTCACGTCGAAGTTCGTCCAGATGAGCTGCACGAGCACGTCTTTCGTCTTCGGCGGCAGCGCCTCGACGGCGGCGCTCGCGGTGCCCTTGCGCCCCGACTCGTCGCCGGCCTCCGCGCGGACGGTGTACGTCCCGAAGACGTCGATGGGGAACGTGCCGCGTCCCGCGCCGTTCGTGTACGCGAGCTTGGTCGAAGAGCCGGCGGGCATCTCCCCCATCGAGAGCACGCGATCGACGAGCGCGAACTTGCCGCGCGACTCCGCGCTCATCTCGCAGTCGATCGTGTCGCCCGGCTGCGCGGCGACCTTCGCCGACCACGCCTGGCCGTTGGCGATGCGGCACTGCACCGAGGCCGAAGGCGGCGCTCCGCACGACTCCGCGCGGCCCGCCTCGACGTAGAACTTCACGGGCTTGTCGATGCGCGGCGCGCTCACGGCGTCGAACGGCGTTCGCTCGGCCTTGGCCGTGCATCCCTCGCCGGCGAGCGTCTCCTTGACCCAGACGTGGATCTTGTCGCCCGTTTCGAAGACCTTCCTCACCTTGAGCTCGACCGTCTCCTTCTCCTCGGAGACCGCGAGCAGCATCATCGTGGTGCGCGTGTCGAGCGTCGCCGGAAGCGCCGGCTCCTTGCCCTGGGGCCACGCCGCGCGCCAGTCGTCGAGGCCGCGCACGACGTAGTAGCCGGGGCGCAGGCCGCCGTACGCTTCCTGGCCGCCGCGCCGGAACTTCACGTTGTCGCCGCGGATGGCCTCGATCTCGGCGCTGCCGGCCTTCACGACCGAGACAGGCGGCGTCGGAAGGCCGCATGCGCCAGAGAGGATCGCCAGAGAGAGGCAAGCGAGACCGGCGTAGGCGAAGGATGACATGCGCATTTTCGCCGTCGATGATACCCGCTAGGGTCTCGAACGAGGATCTCAAACGGCGATGATCACCGATCGACTCACGGCGCGCGTGCTCGGGCTCCTCGTCATCGTCTTGACCCTGCTCATCGTCGCCTCGTGCTTCATGTTCGCGAGGCCGGAGACGCGCAACAACCCGCGCTTCGCGGTCATCGTCATCCTCCCATCTCTGCCGTTGTTCCTCGGCGGCGCGCTCCTCTTGCGAAAGGCGGAGCGGATGAAGGAAGACGAAGACTGAGGCGATCACTCGCTGCGCGCGCAGCGGAAGCCGATGCTCACGTTGCCTGCCAGCGACGCGAACGGATAGCGATACGTCGCCTTCGCGCTCGTGACGGCGTAGTCCCACGAGCCTCCGCGGAGCACGCCCTTGCCCGTCGGCGAGAGCGGAACGGCGGGATCGGTGAGCTCGCCGCTCGGGTAGGCCTCCATGCCGTCGGCGACCCACTCCCAGACGTTGCCTGCCATGTCGAGCGCGCCGAACGCGCTCGCGCCGTCGGTCGTGGTGCCGACCTCCCACGTCCCCTTGTGGCTGCCGCATTCGCCCGACATGAAGAGGATGATCGCGGACGAGCAGGTCGTCGGAGGGGCGTTGCCCCACGGGTACTCGCGCCCGTCGCTGCCTCGCGCCGCGTACTCCCACTCGGCTTCCGTCGGCAGCCGCTTGCCGACGAAGGCACAGTACTTCTCCGCCTGCATCCGGTCGACGCAGTTGGCGGGGTGGCGAGGGCGCTCCTTCGCCGTGTTGCAGCCGAACGCCGACTCGACGACGTCGCCCGAGTGGACGCGGTTCAGCGCGCACTCGCCCGCCTCGACGCACTTCGCGTAGGCCTCGCCCGTGACCTCGGTGCGATCGATGTAGAATGCACGCGTCAGCGTCACCTTGTGCGCGGGGCGATCGCCTCGGCCGTCTTTGTCCGATCCCATCGTGAACGTTCCCGCCGGCACCTTGATCATGTCGGTCGAGAACGACGGGACCGTCACGGCCGTCTCCTCGCTGCCCGCGGCCTTGGGCACGGGCGGCGCGGTCTCGGCCGGCGCTCCCGCGTCGGCCGCCGGCACCTGCGCTTCCTTCGTGTCGTTGGCGCCGCCGAGCTTCGCGACCACCACCGCGATCGCGACCACGCCGAGCGCGGCGACCACGAACCACGCCCACGTCCCGGTTCGATCGACGGCGGTCGCGTCTGCCCTCGCCGTCGCCTCGGCCTCCGCTCGCTTCGCGGCCGCGAGGCGCATCGAGTCGCTGAGCCTCGCGTCCTCCGACGGCGGCGCGGGCGGCGCCAGGCTCGCGCCGCTCGGCGCGGCGAGCAGGCTCACCGGCCTCTGGCTGACGGCCGCCTCGCTGATGTCGTCCGCCGACGGCGCGCTCGCCGCCGTCGCGCCCGCCGGATCGGACGGCGCCGGCCGCCCGATGCCCGGTGGGAGACCGCCGAGCCCCTCGAGCCGCACGCTCGGCGCCGCGGGCGTCATCTCGGGCACCGCGCTCACGAGCGCGTCCCAGAGCTCGCGCGCCGTCGCCCATCGCCGCTTCGGATCGACCGCGAGCGCGCGCTGGAGGACGCCCTCGAGCGCGTCGGACACGTGCGAGCCGCGCGCGCGGAGCGTCGGCCGTCGCGCGAGATCGCTCGTCGCCAGATACAGCTCGGCGGGATCCTCGCCTTCGAGGGCGCGCTTGCCGGTGACGAGCTCGATGATGCAGAGCGCGAGCCCGTAGACGTCGGTCGCCGGTCCGATCGCGCCGTAGGACTTCTTGAAGTGCTCGGGCGCGGCGTACTCCGGGGCGTACGACGTCTCGCCCCGCCCGATGCGCGTCGCCAGACCGAAGGCGGCGACCTTGAGCGTCGTGCGCCCGGAGATGTCGGCGAGCCAGAGGTTCGCGGGTCGAACGTCGCGATGAGCGACGCCGAGCCCGTGCGCCACCGTGAGGGCGCGCGCCGCGGGCTCGAGGATGATCAAGGCTTCGCCGATCGACGCCCCGCCGCCTTTCCGCTCCTCGATGTGTCGCTCGAGCGAGTGCCCCGCGAGCCACTCGAACACCGTGAAGGGGACCTGCGCCGCGGAGGTGGTGACCGCGATCCCCGACGCGACGAGGCGCTCGACGTCGGTCGACTGCTGCCCGATGCGCGCGAGCATCGACGCCTCGTCGACGAACTGGTCGAGGGCCTCCTCGACCTCGCCGGGCAAGAGCTCCGCGGGGATCCGCGGGCAGCGAACGACGACGGTGGTGCCGCTCGACGCGTCGCGCCCGCGATAGACGGCGCCGCCGTCGGGGGCGTTGCCGAGCATGGCCTCGACGCGATAGCGCCCGTCGAGGACGATTCCGACGAGATCGTCCGGCACCTCAGGCGCTCCCTTCGCCGCGCACGATGCGCCGCGCGGGGATCGCGAGCTTGGCACCGCTCGCGTCGACCGATCGCATGCAGTCGAGCAGGAGCTCTTCCCGGATGAGCGCGAACTCCTTTCCGTCGACGGTCTCGATCGGCGCGGCGACGTCGACGTCGAACGACGACTCGCCGAGCGCCGTCAGGCGCACGAAGACGTCGGGCTTCGAGACCTTCGCGTGCGCTTCGAGCTTGCTGCGGATGGCGCCGATGATCGCCTCGATCTGCGCGGGCGTCGTCTCCCGCGACAGCGCGAGCCTGGCCGAGAAACGGATCTTGTCGCGAGACCCGACCGACTCGATGCGCATGTCCGCGAGCTTGCCGTTCGGGATGATGACGAGGGTGCGCTCGACGGTGCGCATGCGCGTCGAGCGGAGGCCGATGGTCTCGACGGTCGCCTCGATGCCGTCGACCCTGATCATGTCGCCCACGCGGAACGGCTGATCGGCGAGGATCGACACGGAGCCGAAGAGGTTCTCGACCGTCTTCTGCGCGGCGAGGGCGAGGGCGACGCCGCCGAGACCGAGGCCGGCGACCACCGTGGTGACGGGGTAGCCGAGCTCGGAGAGCGCGACCATGAGCGCGAGCGCGGCGACGACGAACTTGCCGAAGCGCACGCCGACGCCGGTGACCGCGCGCATGTTGGGGCGCGCCCTCGCCCACGACGCGCGGCCCATCTCGTCGCCGACGATGGTGACGGTGCGGAAGAGCGCCCAGAAGAACGCGAGCCAGCCGAGCGCGCGCAACAGGCGCGCCAGCAGATCCTCCGCGCGGAGCGTCAGCGCGAGATAGGGGAGGAGCAGCCAGAACGCGATGAGCGTCCACGCCATCGTGACCGGCTTGCGGAGACGCGGGAGCAGGCGCGGCGCCCACGCGACCTTCTTGAACACCAGCGTCGCGATCTTCCCGCTGAGCGGCGTCAAGAGCCGCCCGATGACGGCGCAGATCATCGCGAGCAGCGGTAGAGCGGCCCACTGCCAATAGTAGAGACCGCGCGGGCCGACGCCGAGCAGCGGCGCGGGCAGGCGGTCGCGGACCCAGCGGCCCTTGAGCGACGCGTAGAGGCCGTCGACGGCTTGCACGGTCGACTGCGAGAACACCCAGCGCGGCTCGTCTTCCGGCGAGCGCGACTCGTGGCGAACGATGCGCACGTGGATGGTGTGACCCTTGGCGTCGACGATGCGCCCGAGCTCCTCGGTCCCCGGAGGCAGCGCGTCGCCCTTCTTTCCCTGGGAGAGCGGCGAGAGGTTCTCCGGGTTCACCCAGAGGCGCTCGCCGAGGACGACGTGGAGCTTGTCGGCGAGCTCGGCGGCGCGCTTCTCCGAGCCGCGCGGCACGTCGAGGTAGCGCGCGGCGTCTTGGTAGCGGCCGCGGTCGCAGAGATCGAAGAAGCTTCGCATGCTCGCGCGCGGCGAGTCGACCTCCTCTTCGGCAGGCGGCGGATCGCCGGCCGAAGCGGACGCGCGCGTGGTCTGGGCGTACGCCGGCGCGGCCGCGAGCGTGACGACCGCGATCAGGACGAGCAGGAAAAGGCGCCGGACCCACATTCGCGCGAAGACATCCCTCGATTTTCGCGGAGCGCTTATACCTCTTCCCTCCGGCCCCTGCATCTCCGAGGATATCCGGGCTTTGCCCGAGCTCGATCTGGAGATGCTCGAGACCATGAGCGACGCCGAGATCGCGCGGACGCTCCGGATGGACTCGACGGCGCTCGGCGACTTCGCCAAGACGATCGCCCAGAACCCCAACTCGACGATCGAGCCTGCGCAGAGGCTCGTCTCGGACGCGCCGGGCCGTCTCGCGGTCGCTGGGCTCGGCGAGCAGCGGCAGGCGCGGGGGATCGACGCGGGCCTCGAGATGGATCGCACGATCGGCGAAGGCGGCATGGGCATCGTGCGCCTCGCGACCCAGCGCTCGCTCGGGCGCCGCGTCGCGGTGAAGACGCTCAAGACCGGCGCGCGCGACGATCGGACGACGCTCCGCCTGCTGCGCGAAGCGTGGGTCACGGGCACGCTCGAACATCCCAACATCGTGCCGGTCTACGATCTCGGGCTCGACGAGTCGGGCTCGCCGATCATCGTCCTCAAGCGGATCGAGGGCGTCGAGTGGGCGGCGATCCTGCGCGACGAGGGCGCGGCGCGCGAACGCGGCGCGGGCGATCTCCTCGAGTACAACCTGCGGATCTTGGTCCAGCTGTGCAACGCCGTGGCGCTCGCCCACACGAAGGGCGTCGTGCATCGCGATCTCAAGCCGGAGAACGTGATGATCGGGAGCTTCGGCGAGGTCTATCTCGTCGACTGGGGCATCGCGGTGAGCTTGCGCGAAGATCCGACGGGGCGGTTGCCGCTCGCGGCGCACGCGACCGAGATCGCCGGGACGCCTTGCTACATGGCACCGGAGATGATGGGCGCGCTCGGGAGCCTCTCGGAGCGCACCGACGTGTACCTGCTCGGCGCGATCCTCCACGAGGTCTTGACCGGCGGCCCTCCTCATCAAGGGACGTTCAAGCAAATCGTCGCGTCGATCCTTTTGTCGCGACCGGTCTATCCGCCGAGCGTGCCGAAGGAGCTCGCCGAGATCGCGCGGCGCGCGATGAACCAGCGCGCGGAGGATCGCTACGCCTCCGCCGACGAGATGCGCCTGCGCCTCGAGTGGTACCTGCGTCACCGGGGCTCGCTCGCGCTCTCGGTCACCGCCGCGCAGCGCCTCGACGAGATGCGCGCGCTCATCGCGACGGGCGAAGCCGAGAGGGCGCGCGAGCGCCTCTATCGCTTGTTCGCCGAGGCGCGCTTCGGTTTTCGCCAGGCGATCGGCGCGTGTGAAGACAACGACGAAGCGCACCGTGGCCTACACGACGCGATCGTGACGGTGGTCACCTTCGAGCTCGAGCGCGGCACCGCCGAGGCGGCGTCGGCGGTGCTCGCCGAGCTCGAGGCGCCGTCTCCCGAGCTCGCCGGCCGCGTCGCCGCCGCCGTGAAGGCGCAGCGCGCCGAGCGGCGCCGCATCGAGCGCCTCCAGGCCGATCTCGATCCGACGATCGGCCGCCGCACGCGCGTCGGCGTCACGACGGCGCTGGCGGTGCTCTGGACGATCTTTCCTCAGGTGCTCGCGCGCCTCGAGAAGGACGACCCTGATCCTCCGTACTGGGCGGCCTACCTCTGCACCGGCTTCTTGATCGTGGTGGGCGGCGTCTTGATCCGCTGGGCGCGCGACTCGCTCAGCAAGACGGCCGTGAATCGATCGCTCGTGGCGATCGGCAAGGTGTTCTTCGCCTGTCAGCTCGCGCTGCTCCTGGGCTGTCGCTTGATCGGCCTCTCGCTCCAGCACGCGGAGGTCTTGAACTTGCTGATCGCGGCCGCGTTGATGGCCGCTTACGCCGCGACGCAGGATCCACGGTTCTGGCCTTCGGCCGCCGGCTACCTCGTCTTCTTCTTCGTCGCGGCGCGATGGCCCTCGTTGCGCTGGCACTTGCTCAGCGGCGCGAACTTCGTGCTCCTCGTGAACTTCCTCGTGGCGTGGTGGCGGCCGCGTGAAGATCGACCCGGCATGGTCGGCGGTCGCATCCACGCGTATCGAGTCGCGCGCGCGGCGAGGCGAGCGAAGAAGGAGCCGCCCGCGCCGTGAGGTCTACTCGAGCGTGCACGTGGCCTTCGCCACGAACGTCTGCGAGGGCGATCCCGCGAACGTGAGCACCTCGACCGTGGCGCCCCGCGCGACCTCGGCCGTCGTCGGCTGCGGGTTCACGTCGGTCGAGACGGTGCACCTCGCGAGCTTCGAGCAACCGTTCTTGATGGTCACGACGTGGTTGTAGCCGTACGGGACGTAGCGCGAGTCGGTCTTCACGTCGACGCAGCCGGGCAGGGCGGCGGGAGGTGCTCCCGCGTCCTTTGCGCCCTGCGCGAGCACAGGCGTGGTCGTGAGCACGAGGGCTGCGAAGAGCGCGCGCATGATCGAAAGATGCGTACTTCCGGCGCCCGGCGCAACTTCACTGCAAGCGTTCGACGGCCGCCTCGACGTCGGACCAAGGGATCGCCTTCCTCACGGCGTCGGCGCAGGCCCCGTGCGCGGCTCGCATCGCGAGCTCGAGCCCGCAGTCGAGCGTCGAGACGATCGTCGCCTCGGCGGCGAACGCCGGCGCGGAGGCGAGCACGTCGCGATCGACGACGCCGAGGCCGACGGCCTGAGCGGCGCGCCCTGCGGCGCCGGCCCGGGGATCCACCACCTCGGTGATCGCGGCGTCGAGCGCCCGCGTCGCGGCTGCGACTTCTTCGCCCGCGGCTTCGCCGCGGCTCCAAGCGTCGGCGAGATCGAGCACGCGGCCCGCTTCAGGACCCTCGAAGTCGTCGAGCGAGGTGCGCGCCGAGAGCGCCGCCGCGCGGACGAGCGCGCGATGATCGACATCGAGGCGGCACGCGATGCCGAGGAGCCAGTCGCCGCGCGGGCACTCTCTCCACAGGGTCGCCCAGTCGCCCGCAATCGCGCGCAATCCATCGAGAACGTCGCGCTGCGCGCCGCGCGATTCGAGCCACGCGAGAGGGGGAACGGCCACGGCCCACAATCCTACACGTCCGTACCAAACCCCGCGCGAGACGGGTCTGGGACGCGCGAGAGACCTTTCGCTCGGCAATGTTTCGCGTCGTGAAACATCGCGCCCTCGCCCTCGCCGCCGTCTTCGCCGTCGCTTGCGGAAGCGAAGCCGGCGTGCCGTCGCCGGAGCCGGGCGTGGCGACGGCCCCGCCGCCGGTCGCGAGCGAGCCCGCGCCTCCGTCGGCCGGCGCCTCGCCGGCGCCCGCCGCGCCCGCGAAGCTCGGCGCGCCCTATCCCGTCGTTCTCCTGCACGGCATGGGCGGATTCGGAAAGCTCGAGCTCGGACCGATCGGCGTGACGTACTTCAACGGCGTCGTCGAGGATCTCGCCAAGCGCGGCGAGGCCGTCTACGTGACGCTCGTTCCGCCTTACGACTCGAGCGAGGTGCGCGCGAAGGCGCTCGCCAAGCAGATCGACGAGATCCTCGCGCGGACCGGCAAGGCGAAGGTCAACCTCGTCGGTCACAGCCAAGGCGGGCTCGACGCGCGCGTGATCACGAGCCCGCAAGGGCTCGGCTACGGCGATCGCGTGGCGTCGGTCACGACCGTCGCGACGCCGCATCGCGGCAGCAAGGTCGCCGACGCCGTGCTCGGGCTCCTCGGCGCGCTGCCCGCGAGCGTCATCGACGACATCACGAGCGATCTGCTCCAGCTCGTCCAGAAGACCGCCTACGAGCTCCAGACGGATCCTCGTCTTCGCGCGCAGCTCGTCGAGCTCAGCGAGAAGCACATGTCGACGGTCTTCAACCCCAAGTACCAAGACGCGCCCGGCGTTCTCTACATGAGCTACGCGGGGCGGACGAACCTCCGCACCGGCGCGCTCGCCTGCGACGGCGCGAAGTATCCGAACGCGCCCTTCGACCTCGACGCGGCGCAGATCATGCTCGCGGGCACGGCGCTCTTCCTCGAAGAGGGGCAGCTCAAGGTCAACGACGGCCTCGTCACCGTCGAGAGCTCGAAGTGGGGCGTCTTCCAGCAGTGCGTGGCGGCCGATCACCTCAAGGAGGTGGGTCAGCTCGGACCTGCGGCGGCGAGCTTCGATCACCTCGATCTGTTCCGGAAGATCGTGGAGCGGGTTCGGCTCGCGGGCTTCTAGCCGCGGCCCACGCGCCTGCGCGCCGCGACAGCGGGATGAACACGGCGACGCCGGCGACGTCGGCGGCGAAGTCCCAGAGGCTCGACGTCCTGAAAGTCGCGTAGCGCTGCGCGTACTCCTCGACCCCCGCGGGGACGAGGACGACGAGGGCCGCGACGGGGACCGAAACGCCGAAGACCGAGAAGCTGCGCCTTCGAAGCGCGCCGTCGAGGAAGAACGCGAGGAGCCCCGCGCAGGCGAAGTGTGCGCCCTTGTCGAAGTGGGCGAACGAGCGAAACACGTCGGGCAGACCCTCGACGTACGCGATCACCGTGAGGTAGCCGCCGATCGCGGTGATGACGAAGAATCCGAGCCACCATCGTGAAGCTCGGATGAAGGCGATCGCGCGCTCGAGCATGCGCCCGCAATATAATGCCCGCGGATGCGGACCGTCATCGTGGCAGCAGGGATCGTGATCGAGGGCGCCGAGGAGATGGGCCCGAGCGGCAAGAAGGTTCTGCTCTCGCGCCGCAAGAGCGGCACGCACCTCGCAGGGCTCTGGGAGTTTCCGGGCGGCAAGGTCGAGCCGGGCGAAGATCCGCGCGCGGCGCTCCGCCGCGAGCTCGAGGAGGAGCTCGGGATCCAGACGACCATCGGCGAGATCGTCGACGTCACGTTCCATCGCTACGACGACGCCGACAAAGCGGTGCTCCTGCTCTTCTTCGAAGCGCGACGCGAAGCGAGCTCGCCCGAGCCGCGCGCGATCGACGTGGCCGAGGTCGGCTGGTGGAGCGCGGACATGCTCGATCCCGCGGCGTTCCCGCCCGCCGACGTGGCGGTGCTCACGAAGGTGCGAAGGCGGCTCGAGGCGTGACGAGAGCGCGTCGGGCTCTCGTCGTCGCGGGCCTGCTCGCGGCCGCGGCGAGAGACGCGCACGCGGCCGACGGCCCGTGGTCGGACGACGATCCCGTCGACGGGCCCTCGCGCATCGCCGTCGGTGAAGCCGGCCTCCGCGCGGCCGCGGAGTATCGCGCGAACGCGATCGCGATACGACCGATCACGACCGCGTCGACCGATCGTCAGCTCGCGAGGCTCGAGCACCGCCTCCGTCTCGACGGCGCGATCGACCATCGCGAGAAGGTCCGCGTCGTCGCGTCGGTCGACGCGTTCGACGACGCGAGCGTCGCCGCGTCGATCGCGATCCGCCGTCTCTACGGAGAGGCGCGCTTGCCCTTCGGCGTCCTTCGCGTCGGGCGGCAGGCCTACGATCGTGGCGCCGGCGTGCTCGTCAACGACGGCGACGGGCGGAGGAACCGCTTCGGCGTCGCGTACCGCGGCGACAACGTCGATCGCGTGCTCTTCGCGACCAAGCCGATCGAGCTCTTCGGCCCGGAGGCCACGCGAGACGACGCGCCGGATCGCGGCGCGTTCGCCTTCCTCGCTTACGACCGCGTCGCCACCGGGCAGCCGCAGCTCTTCTCCGACGACGCGCATCAGGTCGTGAGCGCGATCGCGCTGCGCGCACCGCAGCTTCGCCTCGTGCGCGATCTCGACGTCCGTGCGTTCCACGCCTACCGATGGCAGACGAGCCGCGACACGCACGTTCACGCCGCGGGAGGTCGCGTGGCCTACGGCTATCGCGAGCTCCACGTCGGCCTCGACGCGGCGGCGCTCGCGGGAACGACGGAGGCGCGATCGGTCCGGCAGGTGGGCCTTCGCGCGGCCATCCGGTGGGATCGCCCGAAGTGGAGCGCGTACGCCGAGGTCGACTACGCGTCGGGGCCCGATCGTCTGCGGCCGGGCGTCGGGGGCTCGGCGCTCTCGCGCTTCTCGTTCGCCGAGGACACCAACGTCGGCCTCCTCCTCTTCGAGCACGTGCTCGCGCAACAGAGCCTTCGCTCCGAACCGACGCGAGGCGCGTTCACCAACGCGTTCGCCTTGTTTCCGCAGCTCGACCTTCGCCCGCTGCCGAGCTTGCTCCTCCGCGGCGGCGTGCTCCTCGCGTGGGCTCCGTCGCCGATCGTCGACGAGGTGCGAACGCTCGAGCGGAGGGCGCGCGGCGTCCCCGATCCCGAGGTCAACCTCGTCGGGGGAAGGCCTGCGCGCACCTACGGGACGGAGCTCGATGCGCGGATCCAGTGGCGCTTCCTCGACCACGCGGCGCTCGACCTCGAGGGCGCCGTGCTCCTGCCGGGCGCCGCGCTCGAGGACGCCGAAGGTCGCGCCCCGCGCGCCGCCATGGTGCAGGGCCGGGCCACCGTATTCTTCTGAGCCCGCGCGCAGGGTCGCGTAGGATTGACGCGTGGCTCTCGACGCTGCCGCTCACCCGGCCTTCGCGCGGTTTCAGGTGCTCCAAGAGCTCGTGACCGAGGCGGGGCACGAGACGCTCCTCGCGCGCAGCAAGACGGGCACGCTCGTCGCCATCCCGATCTTGATCCGCGCGCCGATCCCGACGGAGATGGCGTCGGCGCTCTCGCGCGAAGGCTCACAGGCCGCGAGGCTCGTGCACGACGCGATCGTGCAGACGCGCGCGCTGTTGCTCGAAGAAGAGCTCGCCGCGCTGGTGACCGAGTTCATCCCCGGCGTCTCGCTCCAACGTCTCCTCCGTTTCGCGTCGGCGCGAAGCGTGCGCCTCCCCGACGACGCCGCCTGGTACGTGATCGAGCGCCTCCTCGCCGCGCTGACGCACGCGCACTCGCAGAAGGACGCGTCGGGGGGACAGTCGCCGATCCTCCACTCGGGCGTCTCGCCCTCGAGCGTGATCGTCGGTTGGGACGGGACGGTGAAGGCGCGAGACTTCGCCTCCGCGCGCATGCGCGCGATCGTCGCGCCGCTCCGCAAGCGAGCCGAGCCGTCGGAGACGCCGGCGGTGGTCGCGCCGGAGCAAGCGAGCGGCGGCTCGATCACCGCGCAGACGGACGTGTTCTGCGCGGCGCTCGTCGCCTGGCGCATCGCGACGGGCAGGACGCCCTACGCGCGCTTCCGCAAGTCGGCGGCGCAGATGCTCATCGCGATGTCCGAGGGAGATCTCGCGCGCTTCGAGAAGACGCGACCCGATCTGCCCGCGCCCGTGCGCGTCGCCTTCCAGAGCGCGCTCGAGCCCGATCCGGCGAAGCGCACGATCGGCGCACAAGAGCTGCTCGACGTCGTGCGCGCGTACTTCAACGCGAGCGCGGGCAAGGAGTCGCTGGCGAAGCTCCTCGAGCGGTGGCGCGAGCAGCTCGAGCAATCGGTGACGCCGTGGGAGCGGCGCGCGTCGATCCCCGACGCGCGCGAGATCGAGGCGGACGCGAAGGAGGTCGTCGTCCCCGACGGCGCGCTCGCCCTCGCGATGCCGGAGGACCGACCGAGCATCGACGCCCTGGTCGCGACGCCCGACGAGCCCGACGAGCCGTGGAACAAGGACGAAGACGCCTTGCCCCGCGAAGAGGTCGCGCTCGCCGCGACCGACGCGAAGGCGAGCCTCTCTCGCGTGGGATCGGTCGCGCCCGACGCGCTCCACATGTCGGCGCCCAAGGTCCGGATCACGAGCCCGAGCTTGCCGGTCTACGGCGGCGACGCCGTCAACATCCCGCGGCCCATCGCCAAGAAGCAGTTCTTCAGCGGCGGCGTCGCCGCGGCGACGGTCTTCGCCGTCTTCGTGCTCCTCATCGTCGCGACCGTGATGCTCTTGAAGTGGCTCTCGGGCCCGGCGTGATCACGACGTGAGGACGGCGTCGGCGACGCGCGTCGCCGTCGTCTTCGCGAGGAGGATCCCGTTGCGGTGATGGCCCGTCGCGAGGAAGAGGCCCGGCAGCGGCGACGCGCCGACGAGCGGGCCATCGCTCGCGCCCGCGACGCTCGGGCGAAAGTTGCACCATGCACGCACCATCTCGGCGCCCGCGAGCCGCGGCACCACCGCGATCGCGGCGCCGAGGATGCCGTGCACGCCCGCGGCGGTGACCTCGCGCCGATGGCCGACGTCTTCCATCGTCGACCCGCAGAGGATACGCCCGTCGCCCCGGGGCACGACGTAGGCGTGGCCGTCGAAGACGATCGACGAGGTGCGGGGCGGCCGCTCCTCGAGCATCACGAGCTGACCGCGCACCGGCCGTACGCGCGGCAGATCGTCGGGCACGCCGGGGACGAGCGACGACCAGCTCCCGGCGGCGAGGACGACGGCGTCCGCGCGGAGGGTCTCGCGCCCGTCGAGGCCGACGCCGACGCATCGCCCGCCCTCCTTCAGCAACGTGGAGACGGTCGTGCCGCCGCGCATGACGACGCCCGCCTTCGCGGCGGCGACGACGAGCGCGCGAAGGAGCTGCGGCGGATCGATCTGCGCTTCGTCTGCATAGTGCGCCGCGCCGGCGAGGCCCGGCGCGAGCTCCGGCTCGATCGCGTGCGCCCCGGCCGCGTCGAGCAGCTCCGCGCGGAGGCCCGCGGCACGCTGCGCTTCGACGGCTCGCTTCATCGCGGCGAGATCGCCCTCGCTCCTCGCGACCGCGAGGACGCCGGAGCGGCGGTGCCCGATGTCGATCCCGGTCGCTTCGCGGAGCGCGCTCGCCCACTCGCCGTACGCGTCGCGCGCGCGCACGAAGGTCGCGAGCTCTTGCTCGTCTCTCGACTCGATCTGCGCCGCCAGCATGCCCGCCGCGGCGCTCGACGCCTCGGCCCCGGCGACGGCCCTCTCGAGGACGACGACGTCGCGAACGCCGCGCTGCGCGAGCTCGACCGCCGCCGCGCATCCCATGACGCCCCCTCCGACGATGACGACGCGCATCGGCTCGTCCCATACACCGTCGTTGACGGGGATGCGAGACGCGGGTCTGCTTGCGCGATGTCGGCTCGGCGCGTGCGCATCCCGGCGGCCTTCGCCGCCTTCGTGCTCGTCGGGCTGCTCTCGCCGGCGGCGCGCGCGTTCGGCGCCTTCTACGTCAGCGGGGCCGACGCGAAGCTCGTCGCCGACGCGTCGCAGGTGGTGCTCATGCGCGAGGGCACGCGCACGGTCCTCTCGATGCAGAACGACTACCAGGGCCCGCCGGAGAGCTTCGCGATGGTGGTGCCCGTCCCCGTCGTTCTCCAGAAAGAGAACGTCAAGACGCTCCCTCGCGAGATCTTCGCGCGCGTCGACACCGCCGACGCGCCTCGCCTCGTCGAGTACTGGGAGGCCGATCCGTGCGCGCCGCGCGATCCGACGACGCGCGAGCGCGCGGGCGTGGGCGCGTCGCCGCGGCCTTCGCCGCCGAGCGTCGCGGCGCCGAAGGATCTCGGCGTGACCGTCGAGGCGCAGTTCACGGTCGGCGAGTACGAGATCGTCATCCTCGGCGCGAAGGACTCGTCGGGCCTCGACGCCTGGCTCAAGAGAGAGGGCTACAAGATCCCCGAGGGCAGCGAGCCGTATCTCCGGCCGTACGTGGAGAAGGGCACCAAGTTCTTCGTCGCGCGCGTCGACGTCACGAAGGTGAAGATGAACGGCGGCCGCGCGACGCTCTCGCCGCTCCGTTTCCACTACGACGCGGTGGAGCTCGCGCTGCCGATCCGCCTCGGGCTCGTGAACTCGGCGGGCACGCAGGATCTCATCGTGCACGTGCTCGGCAAGGGCAAGCGCTACGAGGTCGCGAACTACCCGAACGTCACGATCCCGACGAACCTCGACGTCTCCGAGAGCGCGAAGGCGAATTTCGGGTCGTTCTACGCGGCGCTCTTCGATCGCACGCTGGCGAAGCACCCGAAGGCGGTCGTCACCGAGTACGCGTGGGACGCGGGCACGTGCGATCCCTGCCCCCAGCCGCCGCTCACCGACGGCGAGCTGCTCACGCTGGGCGCGGACGTTCTGCCGTCGGTGTCTTCGGAGACGGAGATGGTCGACGGCGATCTCTTGAAGGCGCTCGGCGCGGACGCTGGCACGCGGGGGCCCGCCGCGGGATCGCGCGCGCCGGGCGCGCCGGGGCGCCGGCGGTACTACGGCGTTCGCACGTCGTTCGTCCTCACGCGCTTGCACGCGCGCTACACGCGCGACGCGCTCGGCGACGACCTCGTCTTGAGAGAGGCGGCGCCCGTCGCCGGCGGGCGCGAGGTCCGCGTCGACGGCGCGCTCGACACCGGCGCGACGTCCTCGGGCTCGAACGCGTTCCAGGGCCGTTACGCCGTCCGCCATCCGTGGACCGGTCCGATCGCGTGCGCCGAGCCCGTGCGCAACGTCTGGGGGGCCCCGCCCGGCGGCCTCGACAACGGGCCGGCGAGGGCCGCGAGAGATCTCGCGTACGCCGCGCGCGGGCAAAACGTGCATCTTGCATCTTTCTTGCGGACCGACATCGCGAAGCTCGACGTGAAGGCCGCGGGCGCGGCGCCTTCGGGCGTCGGCCCGGTGCCCTCCGCGTCGGCCCCGGCGCCGGCCCCTCTCCCCGAAGGAGGCATCGACGACATGGGCGTGTCGCACGCTCCCGCCGCGCGATCGTCCTGCCTCGGCTGTGCGCTCGCGCCTTCCGGAAGCGGTGCCACTTCGCTCGCCGCCTCGGCCGGCGCGCTCGCGGCCCTCGCTGCGCGTCTCTACGGGCGAAGACGCTCACGATAGTCGCTGATCGAGATCACGATCGACGACGCCAGGAGCGATGCGCGAGCGTCACGAGAGGTAGCCCTCCCTTCCGAACCAGGCCATCGCGTCGCTCACCGCGTTCTCGAGCGGCGATTGGGGCATGCCGAGCTCGCGCACGGCTTTGCTGCAATCTGCACGTAAGCCGAGCCGCGCGATGCGCACCGCCGCGGGGGTGAAGAGCGGCGGCCTCTTCGTCACGCGGTCGGCGACGAAGCGCATCCCCCGCGCGGCGGCGCGCGCCGCGGCGAAGGGCGCGACGACGACGCGTTTGTTCGGCGCGCCGACGGCCTCGAGCGCCATCTTCGCCACCTCGACCATGCTGAGATCGCGGCACCCGAGGAGGTAGGTCTCGCCGCGCTTGCCCTTCTCGGCGGCGAGCACGTGCGCGCGCGCCATGTCGCGGACGTCGGCGAAGTTCGTCGCGGTGTCGGCGACGACGACCACCGGCATCTTCACCGTCGTGAGGAGGAGGCGACCGGTCGGCGTCGGCGCCGCGTCGCCCGGCCCGAGAGGCCCGCAGGGCGCGACGATCACGACGTCTTGCTCGCGCGCGGCCTGCACGGCGACCTCGTGCGCGGCCGCCTTGCTCCGCGAATAGGCGTCGCCGGTCGCGCCGAGCGCGAACGCGCTCTCCTCGGTCGCGCGCGCGCTCGGCCCTTGACCGCCGAAGCGGGCGATCGAGCTCGTGTGCACGACGCGCCGAACGCCCTCGGCGCGCGCGGCCTCGAGCACGTTGCGCGTGCCCTCGACGTTGACGCGATGCATGTGCGCTTCGTCGCGCGTCCAGAGCGCGTAGATCGCCGCGAGGTGGAAGACGACCTCGCATCCGCGCGCGGCCGCGCGCACGTCGGAGAGCCGCGTGACGTCGCCGGCGAACCGTTCGACGTCGAGGCGCCGCAGGTTCGTGAGGCGCTCGTTCGGGAGGTGAAACGCGCGGACCTCGTGCCCGGCGTCGAGAAGCGCGCGGACGACGTTCGAGCCGATGAAGCCCGCCGCGCCCGTGACGAGCGCCTTCACGTGACCCGCGCGAGGGCGAAGTAGAGCCAGAGGACGTCGCGTGCGCGCGTACGCAGGTAGGCCTGCCCGAGCCAGAGGCCCGGCTCGATCTCGCGGATCTCGTCCTTGATGCTCCGGATGACGGGCGGGTTCGAGGGAAGATCGTAGTCGAGCTGGAGCGCGTCGAAATCGCCCGCGCGCGATGGCGCGATCGAGGTCTCGAAGCGGAAGAGCCGAAGCCTCTCGGAGAAGACGCGGTTGTCGCCCTCGCCGTTCGACTCGCCGAACGGCCTGAACGTCTTGCCTCGCCACGGGAACGATCTCGATCCGGCGAACGCGCGGAGGGCCGACGCGAGCGACGGGCGCGACGCGAGCGACGGCCACGCGAGCATGCGCCCGCGGAGATCGCCCTCGACCTCGCCGATCCGGGGCGCGCGCGCCTCGCGGTAGAGCGCCTCGAGCTCCGCCGGGCCGCGGTCGAGCAGGGCGTCGAGGTGCTGGAGGCGCTCGTGATCCTTCGCCGAGAGGCCTCCTGGAGAGGGGAACGGCGCTCCGGCGACGGCGGGGCTTTCGGCGAACATGGCGGACCTCCTGTGTTTCACATACGAATCGGTATGTGAGCTTGATCTTCCACATACGGACGCGTATGTCAAATGGGTGCGCGCCGCGAAGAAGCCGAAGCCCCCGAAGAAGGCGCCTGTCTCGCGCGAGGCGACGAAGCGCGAGACCCGCGAGGCGCTCGTCGCGGCGGCGCTCTCGCTCTTCGCCGAGCAGGGGCTCGACGTCCCGAGCCTCGACGCCATCTGCGATCGCGCCGGCTACACGCGAGGGGCGTTCTACGTCCACTTCAAGACGCGCGAGGACATCCTCGTCGCGGTCATGGACCACGTGGGCGAGTCGTTCCTCGCGAGCATGTTCGCGACGGCGGGCGCGATCCCGACGGGCGGCAAGCGCTTCCACTTCGCCGTCGAGCGCTTCGCGCAGGCGGTCGCGTCAGGGGCCTACCCGCTCATGTCGACGTCGTCGAAGGGGCCGCTCGTGCGCCCTCACCAGCTCCTCGACGCGTGCGCGCGATCGCCCGCGGTGCGCGAGCGCTATCGCCACCTCGTCGAGCTGAGCGTCGCGTCGGTCGCGCAGCTCGTTGCCGCCGACCAACACGACGGCGATCTACGCCCCGACGTCGACGCCTCGAGCGTCGCGTCGATGGCGCTCGCGTTGATCATCGGCGCGCAGACGATGAGCGAGCTCGGCCTCCCGCTGGATCCGGGCCGCATCGGCGCCGCCGTCGAGCGGCTCCTCGCGCGGGCGTGAGAGGTCGCTAACCGACCCTGCGCAGCAGCTTCGCGGTGATCGAGAGGTTCCAGATCGCGAAGCCGAGGAACATCGCGATGAGCAAGATTGCGGAGCGCGCGCCCGCCGGCGCTTCGCCCTCGACGAGCAGCCACGCCGAATCGGGCACCTGCTGCCCGGTCGCGTCGCGAACCGCCGCCGCGAGGCCCCTGTGCTTCGGTCCGGCGGCGTCGAACCGGACGAGGCGGCCGGTCATCTGGCTCGGCGGCACGTAGCGGATGTTCTCCGCGCCCGCGGGCACGCGGACCTCGACCCAGACGTTGGGGCGGCCCGCGACGGGCATGAGGCGGAACGAATCGGAGACGAGCGGGCGCTCGTAGCGGATCGCGTGGGCCGCGCCGAGCATCGCCGTGCCCTGCACGTACCCGTTCTCGACGAACGCCGCCGGCGCCGCCGAGCCGAGATCGCCGAGATCGGTCGGGGAAGACGCCGTGAAGGCGTAGCCCGCGTCTCTCCGCAGCGCGAACACCATCGCGATCGACGCGAGCGCCGTGACGAGGAGGAGCGCCACCGTGACCGTGCGCTCGCGCTTCGGCGGGTTCGGGAGCTCGAGGAGCTCCGGATCGACGGCGTCGTCGGCGAGCTGGGGGAGGTCGTGGGTCGCTTGCGTCACGGTGGACCTGGTCTGGGATGCGCCGCTCTCACTGTAAACGCGGCGATGTCCTTCGCCAAACCGACAACGTCCGCCGCCGTGGGTTCCGGAAAATTCCGAGATTTCCGGAGGCCGGCGCGGCCTGGGACCGCGAGCTCAGAAGTGGCCGTGTTTTCGGGGGAAACCCAGCGAAGACCCATGTTACGCTCCCCGCGATGGCGACCGGAAAGCTCGTCTCCTGCTCCTCGTGCGGGTTCTCCAAGAACCCTCCCGGCTCGGCGCGCTGCGGCTCGTGCGGCGCCAAGATCGAGTCGATGACGAAGGTCGCCCGCACGCGCGAAGAGGAGCTCGAGCGGCGCTACCAACAAGAAGGCGTCAGCGTGCAGTGGCTCTTCATCGCGATCGCGGTGCAGGGCGTGCTCACCGCCGCGCTCGTCTTCGGGCTCCCGCGCATCGTCACGCTCCTCGACTTCGAGGGCGGCAACGGGATGATCATGTGCGTCCCCGTCTGGTTCCTCGGCGGGCTGCTCGTCGGCATGATCTCGCCGGGCCGCACCTTCATCGAGCCGATGGTGGCGAGCTTCGTCGTCGCCATTCCGACGACGTTCTTGCTCGTCCAGAGCCAGACGGTGCGCACGATGCCGACGTTCCTCTACGTCGTCATGAGCGCGATCGGCGTCATGTTCACGCTCATCGGCGCGTACATCGGCGAGCGGATCCAGCTCGGTCCGCCTCCGAAGACGGCCGACTGAGACGTGAAAACGCCACCAGCGGAGCGCTTCGACGTCGTGGTCGTGGGCGGCGGCCCCGGCGGCTCGGTCTGCGCGGCGCGGCTCGCGCAGCGCGGCGTGCGCGTGCTCTTGCTGGAGAAGGAGCGCTTCCCTCGCTTTCACCTCGGTGAGTCGCTCCTGCCGGGATCGATGCACGTGCTGGAGGCGATCGGCGTGCTGCCGACGCTCGAAGCGACGTTCCTCCAGAAGTACGGCGCGCGCTTCCACGACGACGTTCGTGGCCGGAGGGATCGCTTCCAGTTCGACGGCGCGTGGCGCGGCGATCGCGACCACGCGTTCGAAGTCCCGCGTGACGCGTTCGACCACGTGCTCTTGAAGAACGCCGCGATCCTCGGCGTCGACGTTCGTGAAGGTTGGACCGTCACCGGCGCGATCCGCGAGGGCGAGCGCGTCGCCGGCGTCTTCGCGACCGGGCCCGAGGGCGAAGCGCGCATCGACGCGCAGTTCGTCGTCGACGCGTCGGGGCGCGACGCGCTCTTCGCGCACGCCGCGCGCGCGACGGAGAAGATCGTCGATCTCGATCAGACCGCGATCTTCGCGCACTTCGAGGGCGTCGCCCGCCCCGAGGGCAAGCCCGCGGGCGACATCGACATCGTCATCTTCCGCGAGTCACGAGACGCGCGGCCCAACTGGTTCTGGATGATCCCGTTCAAGGACGGGCGCACGAGCGTCGGCGCCGTCGTCTCGCGCGCGTGGATCCGCGAGCGTCGCGCGCGCCTCGACGCGAGCGCCGACGAGACGACGGCGCTCTTCGCGGCGGCGGTCGCCGCGTCGAAGAGCGCGGGCGAGCTCCTCTCCGGCGCGCGCATGATCTGGCCGAAGGCGCGCGCGACGGCCGACTTCAGCTATCGCGTGCGCGATCTCGTCGGCGAGGGGTGGGTCGCCGTCGGCGACGCAGGCGGCTTCATCGATCCGCTCTTCTCGACGGGCGCGCACCTCGCGATCTGCGGGGCGAAGGCCGCGGCCGACGTCCTCGCCGAGCGCATCGCCGCGTCGAGCCTCCGCGGCGGCGCGGAAGAGCACGCCGCGCTCCGCGCGTGGGAAGCGATGCTCCGCGGCGGCGCGGAGACGTTCATCCTCGCGGTGCAGGCCTTCTACGCGGGCCCGCTGATGGAGGCGATCTTCGCCGAGAACAAGCACACGGCGCTGAGGCGCTCCATCACGTCGCTCCTCGCCGGCGACGTCTTCACGGACGCCGTCTGGCTGCGCGACACGCGGCTGCGCCTCGTCGAGATGCTCGCGCGCTGAACGGCGCGGCCGCTCAGGTGTCTTTCTGATCGCGAACGCGGGCGGCCTTGCCCGAGAGGTCGCGCAGATAGAAGAGGCGGGCGCGGCGAACGACGCCGCGGGAGACGACCTCGACCTTCTCGATGCGCGGCGAGTGCGAGAGGAACACGCGCTCGACGCCGACGTTGAAGCTCACCTTGCGCACCGTGAAGGTGCTGCGCGCGCCGGCGCGGTGGCGCTTCAGGACGACGCCCTGGAAGACCTGGATGCGGTCTTTGTCGCCCTCGACGATCTTGTAGTGAACGCGAACCGTGTCCCCGACGCGGAAATCCGGGATGCCCGTCCTGAGCTGCTCGTTCTCGATCTCCGCGATCTTCGCGTTCTGCATGACCGTCTCCAAACCCGTCGTCACACGTAAAAGGGTGCGGAAAAGCTGGGGAAAACTGTGTTCCCACTCCAGCGAGGGGCGCGCTTTAAAGCACGCACCCCGGAGCCTGTCAATCAGGGCTCGACCACGACGCGCGCGAGTCGTGCTAACTCAGGCGCCCATGCCGCTCACCGTTGGCCAGAAGGCCCCCGACTTCGACGTCGTTTCGAGCTCCGGCAAGGAGCTCAAGCTCGCCGACTTCGCCGGGAAGAAGAACGTCGTTCTCTACTTCTATCCCGGCGATTTCACCCCCGTCTGCACGAAGGAGACGTGCGGGTTCCGCGACATGTACCAAGACCTCGAGTCGAAGGACACCGAGGTCATCGGCGTCTCGGTCGACTCGAACGACTCGCACCGCAAGTTCGCCGAAGAGCACGGCATCCCGTTCGATCTCGTCTCCGACAAGAACAAAGACCTGGCGAAGGCCTACGGCGCGACGAGCCTCCTCCGCGACATCCTCGGGAAGATGAAGCGGATGACCTTCGTGATCGGCAAGGACAGCAAGATCGCTG
This sequence comes from Labilithrix sp., assembly GCA_019637175.1. GTDB lineage: Bacteria > Myxococcota_A > Polyangia > Polyangiales > Polyangiaceae > Labilithrix. The sequence goes on from JAHBWD010000014.1 coordinate 90,403, forward strand.
GGATTTTCGAGGGCGAGCTCAGCGCGTCGAAGCACGTCGAGGGCGTCCGCGAGCTCATCGCGAAGCTCGGCTAAACGCTTGACGAAACGCCCGGCGGCGAGCAAAGTCCGCCGCCCTTCCCCGGGAAACACCCCGGCGTAGGGAGAGACTGCGAGCGTGGAGCAAAAGCTCCCTGGTCCTGCGCTCGAGGACCGGAATCGCGAAAACGGTCTCTTGCATCACGAGTCCCCAACACGCGAGCGCGGAAGAGACAGTCATGAACACGAAGCCCGGAATCATCGGCAAGAAGCTCGGATTCACCCAGCTCTACAAGGACGACGGCACCGTCCAGCGCGTCACCGTCGTCGACATGAGCGCCGTCTCGCTCGTCGGCAAGCGCACGAAGGAGAAGGACGGCTACACCGCCCTCGTCTTCGGCATCACCGACGCGAAGGAGAAGCACCTCACGAAGGCGGATCTCGGCGCGTTCAAGAAGAAGAACGTCGCGCCCAAGCGCGATCTGCGCGAGCTCCGCTGCAGCGAAGAGTTCGCGGCGAAGTTCGAGGTCGGCGCGCCGATCAACATCGGCGAGATCTTCCAGGCGGGCCAGCTCGTCGACGCGCGCGGCAAGACGCGCGGCCGCGGCTTCACCGGCGTCGTTCGCCGCTGGAGCTTCGCCGGCTTCGTCTCGACACACGGCACGCACGAGTACCGCCGTCACGGCGGCTCGATCGGTACGAACATGACGCCCGGTCGCACGCTGCCTAACCTCAAGATGCCGGGTCAGTACGGCGACGAGACGGTCAGCGTGCTCAACATGCGCGTCGCCCGCGTCGACGCCGAGAAGGGCCTCCTCATGATCGAGGGCGGCATCCCGGGCTCGAAGAACCAGCTCGTGCTCGTTCGTCACGCCGTCAAGGAGCGCCTCCGCAAGGCCGGCCGCTAGGCGCGCGCGTTCAAGAAAGCGAAACCCCGCGTCCGACGTCGGTCGGCGCGGGGTTTTTCGTTGGGTCGTCTTCGGGCGCGATCAGTCTTCGCTCGACCAGCCGCGCGCGCGCTGCCACGTCTCGTACGAGGTGCCGCGGGGCGCCGGCTGGTCGACCCACTCGATGTCCAGATCCAACATGCTCGGCTGGCGGGCGCGGACGGCCTGCGGCTCGGGGGCGCGGATGCTGGCGGGGCTGACGTGAAAAACGCACTTGAGGTTCATGACGACTCCTCGAAAGACTTGCTCGTGCTTGGTGCAACCGACGGTCCATCGCGAAATCAGGCGAGTGTCCGCGCGCGCCCCTCGATTCTTGCGGCCGTCCGCGAGGAATGAGACGCAGTCGCGACGTCGCTCGTGGATCCGCGCCGATCCTGGGCGGGGCTGCGCCGTTCCATCGCCCGTGTAAGAGGAGGGAAGCCAATCATCCTGCCCTGTTGTAAGGATGCATCGGCAGCGGAATGTCGAAGGTGAAGGGAAAGCACAACCCCTACAAGCGCGCCGACCGGTTCACGGTCGCGGCGAAGGCCAAGGGCTTTCCTGCGCGCAGCGTCTTCAAGCTCGAGGAGATCGATCGGCGCGTCCGCCTGCTCAAGCCCGGCATGCACGTGCTCGATCTCGGCGCTGCCCCCGGCAGCTGGATGCTCTACGCCGCGCAGAAGATCGGGAGGAACGGACGCCTCGTCGCCGTCGACCTGACGCCGATCGCGATCCCCGTCCCCGAGAACGCGACGTTCGTGGTCGGCGACGCGTTCGCGCTCGACAGCGAAGCGCTCGCGGCGCACGCGCCGTACGACGTCGTCATGAGCGACATGGCGCCGAACACGACGGGCAACCGCCTCGGCGATCAGACGCGGAGCTTCGAGCTCTTCATGCGCGCGCTCGACGTCGCCGAGAAGCTCCTCAAGCCCGGCGGCGCGTTCGTCGGCAAGATCTTCATGGGCGAAGACTTCCCGCTCGCGAAGAAGGCGATCAAGCGCGTGTTCGCCGAAGAGCGCGCGCTCCGCCCCGAAGGAACGCGCGCGAACAGCTACGAGCTGTTTCTCGTCGGGCTCGGGAAGAAGACCGTCGTCATTCCCTGACCGGTTCCGGTACGCTCGTCGCGTGACCCTCGCGGCATTTCAAGGCCTGCTCGCAGGGCGCTTCGTGATCGAGCGCGAGGTCGGTCGCGGCGGCGTGGGCATCGTCTACCGCGCGCGCGACGAGGTCTCGGGCGCGCCCGTCGCGCTGAAGGTCATCGCGATCCCCGGCGTCGACGCGAGCGAAGAGGCCCGCTTCGGACGCGAGGGGAGGGTGCTCGCCGGTCTCAGCCATCCCGGCATCGTGCGCGTCGTCGCGTTCGGGCAGCTCGACGAGGGACACCCCTACGTCGCGATGGAGTGGCTCGAAGGAGAAGACATCGCGCAGCGGCAGAAGCGCGCGCCGCTCACGCTCGGGCAGGCCGTCGAGGTCGCGGCGCAGGTCGCCGACGGCCTCGCGTACGCGCACGGCGTCGGGATCGTGCACCGCGACATCAAGCCTTCGAACGTCATCCTCGTCGGCAGCCGCGCCGGGCACGAGTGGCCGATCGAGTGCAAGCTCGTCGACTTCGGCGTCGCGTCGGCGGAAGACGCGCGGCTCACGCGAACGGGCGCGATCATCGGCACGCCCGCGTACATGGCGCCGGAGCAGGCGCGCGGCGACGCCGAGGTCGACGCGCGCGCCGACATCTACGGGCTCGGCGCCTCGCTCTTCGAGATGATCGCGGGCCGCCCGCCGCACGTCGGGCCGACGCCCGTGGCGATCCTCGCGCGCTTGGTCACGACGCCCGCGCCGCGCCTCACGGAGATCTTCCCCGAGGCGCCGCACTCGCTCGACGATCTCCTCGCGGAGATGCTGGCGACGCATCCCGAGGAGCGCCCCGCGCGCGCCGAAGACGTCGCGCTGCGCCTGCGCACGATCGCGACCGAGCTCGAGAGCGCGCCGATGCCCACGCGCACGCACGCGCCCGAGGCCCTCCCCATGAGCATGGGATCGATGGTGCTCTCGACGTCGAAGCCCGGCGGCACGCGCCTCGTCACGTCGATCCTCGCGACCCACGTGCCCAAGGGGCCGGCGCGCGGGAGGCTCATCGCGCACCTCCGCGCGCGCGGCGCCGAAGCGACCGAGCTCGGCGGCGACGCGATCGTCGCGCACCTCGGCGTGAAGAAGGCGCTCGGCGACGAAGCCTCGCGCGCGCTCGATCTCGGCCTCCGCCTCGCCAAGGGCGGCTGCCGCGTCGGCGTCGCGACCGGGCGCACGCGCATCGATCGAACGCGACCCACCGGCGAGGTCGTCGACCGCGCCGCGGCGCTCGCGCGCGACGCGCAGAAGGGGCAGGTCTTCGCCGACACGACGACGAGCGAGCTCGCGCGCGGCCGCTTCGAGATGCAGATCCGCCCCGACGGCACGAGCGTCGTGGGCCCCAAGGTCACGGCGAAGAAGGAGATCGCCGGCGGCTCGCCGTTCGTCGGCCGCGAGGCGGACCTGTCGCAGATCGTGAGCGCCTACGAGCGCTGCGAAGACGACAAGACGCCGATCATCGTGACCATCACCGGCGCGCCGGGGATCGGCAAGACGCGTCTTCGCAGCGAGGCCGTCTCGACGATCGCGTCGCACCCCTCGGCGCCGCGCGTCGCGCTCGTGCGCGCCGAGTCGTTCGCCAAGAGCCACGCGCTCGGCATCATGGCCGACGTCGCCCGCGGTCTCGCCGGCGTCGCCAAGGGCGCCACGCTCGAAGACGTGATGGCCGCGACCGACGCGCTCCTCACGAGGATCGCCGTCGTGGGCGCGGGCACGCGCGATCTCGTCGCGCGCCTCGTCGCCAACGAGCCTCTGCCCGAGAGCGTCGACGCGCGCGCCGCGCGCGACGCGCTGTGGATCGCGCTCACCGACATGGCGCTCCGCGTCGCCGAAGAGGCGCCGCTCGTCATCGCGGTCGAAGACGCGCAGTGGGCCGACCTCGAGAGCCTCGCGTGGCTCGATCACCTCCTCGGCCGGGCCGGCGGTCACTCCGTGTTCGTCCTGGCGACGGCCCGGCCGACGCTCTGGCGCGACGATCCGCGTCGCTTCGGCGGCCGCGATCACGTGCGCATCGAGCTCCGGCCGCTCGCGCGGCGCACGGTGCGCGCGATCGCCAAGTCGATCCTCGCGGAGAAGGCGCAGAGCGCCGAGGGCGAGGCGCTCGTCGAGTCGATCGCGACGCAGGCCGGCGGCTCGCCGCTGTTCGCCGAAGAGCTCGCGCGCCTCGCGCATCAAGGGCGCGACGCGGCGAGCGCGCCCACGATCGAGGCGGCGATCCAGGTACACCTCGACGCGCTCGACGAAGACGCTCGCGAGGCTTCGACCCACCTCAGCGTCTTCGGCATGCAGGTCTGGGACGCGGGGCTCTCGGCCCTCGGGGTCAAGAACGCGGCCGACGTCATCCGCGCGCTCACCTCGGCGGAGATCTTGGTCGAGCAAGCGAGCTCGCGGTTCAAGGAGACGCGCGAGTGGGCCTTCAAGCACGCGCTCACGCGCGAGGTCGCGTACGCGTCGCTCGGCGACGACCAGCTCAAAGATCTCCACGCGCGCGCGGGCGCGTGGCTCGCGAAGATGGGCGAAGACGACGCGATCGTCGCGCGTCACCTCGAGCTCGGCGGCGAGCCGGTGCAGGCCGCGAACTACCTCGAGAAGGCGGCGCGTCGCGCGCTCGCGGCCAACGCGCTCGGTGAGGCCGTGCGCCTCGCGGAGAAGTCGCTCGCGTTCGCCGAAGACAAGCCGACGCAGTTCGTGCGCGCGCAGATCCTCGACGAGGCGTGGTTCCGCCTCGACGCGCGCGCGGGTGAGCGCGACACGGCCGTGCGCGCGATGCAAGACTCGATTCACGACGAGGCGAGCGAGGCGCGCGCGCTCGGCGCGCGCGTTCGTTATGAAGACGCGTGCGGCGGCGGCCCCGACACCAGCGCGGCGCTGCTCGACGTGATCCGGCGCGCGAAGGCCGCCGGGCTGTTCGACGAAGAAGCGCGCAGCGCCGCGGCGCTCGCGTCGCGCCTCGCGTTCGCGGGCGAGCTCGACAAGGCGGCCGACGTCGCCGACTCGCTCCTCGAGCTGGCGCGCGCGCACGGCATCCCGAGCGCCGCGGTCGACGCGTGGCAGACGCTCGCGGTCGTGCGCCAGACGCGCGGCGACGTCGGCGCGGCGCTCGAAGCGCGGCGGAGCGCGGCGCGCGCCGCGTCGGAAGCCGGCTTGAAGACGCGCGAGGCGACGCTCACGATCAACGTCGGCTTCGCGCTGACGACGATGGGCGCGAAGGCGGAGGCGCGCGTCGCGATCGAGGGAGGCATCGCGCTCGCGCAAGCCGTCGGCTCGCCCGGCACCGTGCGTCACGGGCAGATGAACCTCCTCTGCTGGGTCGCGACGTTCGGCCCCGACGGCGCGCTCGACGCGCTGCTCGCCGAGCCACGCGCGATCGCCGACAACGCCGTCTCCGGCGCGTGGGTCCCGCACGACCGCGCGACGCTCGGCGTCTTGTTCTATCGCGGGGCAGAGCTCTTGCGGCACGACGGCGCGCCTCGCGTGAGCGGCGCTCCTTCCTCGAACGTCGGCGAGCAGGCGCGAACGCTCCTCAAGACCGCGGCCGGCGGCTACCGCGCGACGAAGATGCTCGACGTCGTGCCCGTCGCGCTCGGCCTCTGGGCCGAGGCCGAGCGTCGATGCGGTCAGCCCGATCGCGCCGTGGAGATGGCGACCGAGGCCGCGGGCCTCCTCGAGCACGGGTCGCCGAGCCTGCTCAACGAAGCGCCGGTCTACGTCGCGCTTCACGACGCGTGCGTCGACCTCGGTCGTCGCGACGACGCGAAGGACGCGATCCGTCGCGGCCTGCCGCGGCTGCTCACGCGCGTACACGGCCTCTCGGGTACGCCGTACCAGAAAGACTTCTTGCGCCAGCTCGCGCCGAACGCCGGGCTCATCGCGGCGGCCGAGAGCTACGGGATCTTGCTCGCGGAGATCTCCCGGATCCTCGCGAGCACCACGGCGCCTCCGCCCTGAAGCGCCGCGGTCATCGCGCCTCGAGTGCTGATGCGATCACGCCTCAGCACCTACATCCCATGACACGTTCACTCGTGGATCATCCACCCACCGCCTTGCTGCCAGCGAGGTCGGGCGCCCGCACGTAAGTGTCGGGCGGGACCGTCGTTTTCATCGTCGATCGGCGTGCTTGCTCGCTTGCTGGCGGTGAATTCCGTTCCCGCTGGCCGTGTTACAGCGCTGTCTCCGTTGGCCCGTCGATTGCGAACAGCTCGGTGACCAGCCGTCGTCCGGGGGCTTTCGCAGGAGACGAAATGAGAAAGTTCGCGTTCTTCGCACTTGCCGTCGTTGCTGTCGCTTGCAGCAGCGATCCGACCGGGGAAGCCACGACGGGCCCCGCGCCGAACGCGGAGAACACGACGCCCTCGCAGATGCGCGCGTTCGAGGCGCTGAAGAGCGACACGAACGTCGAGTGGACGTGGCTCCAGCACGCCAAGATGAAGAGCGTGATGCACCTCTCGGCTTCGCGCACGGGCAAGCCGATCTTGCCGAAGGGCGGGAGCGCCGAAGCGACGACGATCGCGTTCCTCGGGAAGTACCGAGAGCTGTTCCGGATGGGCGACGCGGCGTCCGAGCTGCGCCTCGAGAAGTCCGAGGTCGACGAGCTCTCGATGAGCCACGTGCGCTTCCAGCAAGTCACGCGTGGGGTCGTCGTCGAAGGCGCCGAGCTCGCCGCGCACTACGACGCGGCCGGGCGGCTCACCTCGATCGACTCGAACTACGTCCCGGGCGCCGACGCCGTCGACATCCAGCCGAAGATCGACGCGAAGGCGGGGCTCCTCGCGGCCAAGCTCGCGGTCGAGGGCGTCGACCCGGCGCTCCTCACCGCCGACGAGGGCAGGCTCATCGTGTACGCGGGCGAGGATCGCGAGCCGACGCTCGCGTACCGCTACAGCGTCCGCTCCGACGTGGGCGAGGCGCCCGCGATCTGGGTCACGACGGTCGACGCGAAGACCGGCGCGGTGATCAACCGCTACGACGACATCCAGACGATCGAGGCGACCGCGACCGGCGTGGCCGGCGACACGAAGAAGTTCCAGGTCACGCAGACCGGCACGACGTACACGATGACGGACTCCACGCGCGGAGCGATCATTCGTACGAACACCGCGGCGAACCAGCAGACGATCCCCGGGCAGTCGATCACGTCGACGTCGCTCACCACGTGGGATCGCACGCCGACCGGCCCCGGCGCCGCCGTCGACGCGCACTTCAACGCGACCGCGGTCTACGACTACTACAAGGCGAAGCACGCGCGGAACGCGATCAACGGCGCCGGCGGCGCGATGATCTCGACGGCGCACTTCGGCAACAACTACGACAACGCGTTCTGGGATCCGCAGCGCGGGCAGATGGCCTACGGCGACGGCGGCAACCTGTTCCGGCCGCTCTCCGCCGGGCTCGACGTCGTCGCGCACGAGTTCACCCACGGCGTGACATCGTCGACCTCGAACCTCATCTATCAGGGCCAGTCGGGTGCGATGAACGAGTCGGTGAGCGACATCTTCGGCGCGTTCATCGAGCACGCGGTGAAGCCCGACGAGGTCAACAACTGGAAGATGGGCGAGGCGATCTCGAAGACCTCGGGCACGCTCCGCGACTTCAAGAACCCGGCGGCGGGCCGGCAGCCGGCGCACATGCGCAACTACGTGAACACGCAGCAAGACAACGGCGGCGTTCACATCAACAGCGGCATCCCGAACAACGCGGCGTACCTGATGACGTCGGGCGGCACGAACCCGGTCTCGAACGTCCAGGTCGCGTTCGGCATCGGCTGGGAGAAGGCGGAGAAGCTCTGGTTCCGCGCGAACACGCGGTACTTCACCTCGTCGACGAACTTCGCGCAGGCCGCGCAAGGCGTGATGCAGGCGGCGAAGGACATCGCGCTCACCGAGAACGAGCAGAACATCGTCGACTGCGCGTGGAAGGCCACGGGCGTCGTGCAGGGCACGTGCGCCACGCTCACCAATCCGCAGTCGGTGCCCAACACTCCGGGCGACGGCACGGGCGACGGCACGGGCACCGGGGGCGGCGCGACGGATCCCGACGATCCGAGCGGCGGCGACGTGGGTGATCCGGGCACCGACGACGAGAGCGGCGGCTCGAGCTCGGCGCCGAAGAAGCGCCGCCCCACCGCGATGGTGCAAGAGTCGTCGGGCTGCAACGTCGCGTCTTCCGGCGGCACCGGCGGCGCCGACCCGCGCCCGCTCGCCGGCCTCTTCGCCGCGGTGGTCGGGCTCGCGATCTCGCGCCGCAAGCGTCGCTGACGGCTCGGCTCGTCGCGCGCGGAGACGCGCGCTGAGCTACGGTGTCGCCATGAGCGAGAGCGAGAGCCCGTTCGTCACGATCGCCGTGCCGAGCCGGGAAGACGAAGATCGCATCGAGGCATGCCTGAGGTCGGCGCTCGACCAGGACTATCCGAGCGACCGCCTCGAGATCCTCGTCTCCGACGCCATGAGCATGGACGCGACGCGCGAGATCGTCCTCCGGTACGCCGAGGGCGATCCTCGCGTGCGCCTGCTCGAGAACCCCGAGCGCACGCGCGCCGCCGCGCTGAACGCGATCTTGCGGGTGAGCCGCGGCGAGATCATCGTTCCGATGGATCCCGCCGGCGAGTACGGCAAAACGCACGTGAGCAAGTGCGTGCAAGCGCTCCTCGCTTCGCCCGCCGATCACCTCGCGATCGTCCCGCGGAGCGCGGGCCGCACGCTGATCGAGCGCGCTCTCTCCGCCGCGCAGCATACGAGGCTCGCCTTCGCCGCGGGGGCCGAGCTCGCGCGCGGATCCGAGCCCGTGCCCACGTTCCTCGGCGCCGTGCGCCGGCGCGTCTTCGAGCGCGTCGGCTTGTTCGATCCGGGCACGCGCATGGAAGAAGACGTCGAGCTCTCGCAGCGGATCACCGAGTCGGGCGGGGCGCTCACGGTGCGTCGCGACATCGTCGTGCACAAGCCCGAGGCGGCTTCGTTTCGCGATCTCTTCAAGCGTCACTACCAGCTCGGTCGCAGCCGCGCGCGGCGCACGGTGAAGGAGCGCAAGGTGTCGTCGATGCGCGCGCTCGGGCCGCTCGCGCTCGTCGCGGTCGGCGGCGCGCTCGTGGCGACGTCGAGCATCCAGCCGATCACGCCCTTCGCGCTGACGGCGTACGCGCTCGTCACCGGCGCGGCGGCGGTGCGGGTGGCGCGCGGCGAAGGCATCGTGACGATCCCGATCGCGTGGGCGGCGTACCCGGTGATGCACGTCGCGCACGGCGTGGGCTTCGGGACGGGGCTCGTGAGGGCCGTGATCGCGCCGGATTGGGCGCCGGCGGAGGCCCAGGCGGTTTGAGAGCGCGAGTCTTCGAGCGCGTCGGAAGAGGCAAGGGTCTGACGACCATTTGTCGTCAGACCCCGAGACGCCCGAGACGCGAGCGCGGAACTTTCCGAGGGGCGGGCGGTCTGGCCCCGAGATGAAGGCGGTCGCGTCGGTCGAGCGGGTTGACGGAGCGGGCGGCGGGCTCGTCGAGGCGCGGCTGCTTTGGGGCAAGGAGACCCTCGGGATCCGGCACGTCACGCCGAGAGGCGCGCTCCGGGTCGCGGATCTGGGGCTCGGGCTCGAAGAGGCCGCGGAGATCGTCGTCGCCGAAGGCGGTCGCGGGGCGATCGAGCTCAAGCTCCCGAACGGAACGGCCGTGCCGGCGGGGTGCCGGATGTCGCTCAAGGTCGGCAAGGCCACGCTGCGGATCTCGCTCGTCGCCGACGACGTCGCGCCGCCGCCGCGTCAGCGGATCGACGCGCGCGTCGCGTACGGGATCATCGGAGCGGCCGCGCTGCATCTCGTGGTGATGGGGTTCGTCGCCCTCGGTCGCGCGCCCGCCGGCGTGGCGGAGGAAGCTGCGCAGGCGACGATGAAGGGATACATGGCGGCGGCCGAAGAGCGCGCGCTCGCCGATCTCGCGGCGGCGCAGCAGAAGGCGGCGGAGAGTGAAGCGCTCGCCGCGGCGGCGGCGAGGGAAGAGCGAAGCGCGATCACGTCCGCGAAGGCGCGCGACGACGCCAAGGCGCGCGCGTCGAAGGGCGAGGGCGCGCGTCGAGTCGCGCTCACGCGCGCCGGGAGCAGCGAACGCGTCGAGGGCTTCGGCCTGCTCGCGATCCTCGCCAAAGACGGCGCGCGCGCCAGAACGTCGGCGTTCGCCGCGGAGCGCGGACCGAGCTCGATCGGCAACGTCTTCCGTTCCACGATCGACGACGCCGCGAGCATCGGCGGCCTCGGGCTGAGCGGCGCCGGCGAAGGCGGCGGCGGAAAGGGCGCGGGCGTTCCCCTCGGAGGAATCGGCGCGCTCGGCAAGATCGATCTCGAAGCGGGATCGTGATCGATCGTCACGCGTACTGCGTCTTGAACGCGGCGAACGTGCGGCGCAGCCCTTCGCGGACCGCGACCTTCGGCTCGTAGCCGAGGAGCGCGCGCGCCGCGTCGATCGACGCGAGCGAATCGCGGACGTCGCCCTTGCGCGGCGCCACGTACTCCGGCTCGAGCTTCACGCCGGCCTCTTCGCCGATCTGCGCGAGGAGCTGGTTCAGCGAGATGCAATCGCCGCACGCGATGTTCACGACCTGTCCGGTGAGCCTGTTCGGCGTCGTCGCGGCGAGGAGGTTGGCGTTCACCGTGTTCTCGATGAAGCAGAAGTCGCGCGTCTGCTCGCCGTCGCCGTAGACCGTCGGGCGCGTTCGCTTCAGCGCCGCGGTGATGAAGTTCGGGATGACGGCCGCGTACTGGCTCGTCGGGTCTTGCCGCGGTCCGAACACGTTGAAGTAGCGGAGGCTCAACGTCTCCATGCCGTAGAGCCGCGCGAAGACCGACATGAGCTGCTCGCCCGTGTGCTTCGAGATCGCGTACGGCGAGAGGGGCGAAGGCGTCATCGTCTCGATCTTCGGGAGCGTCGGCGTGTCGCCGTAGGCCGAGGAGCTCGCCGCGAAGATCACGCGGCGCACCTTCGCGTGACGAGCCGCGTCGAGGACGACCGTGGTGCCCTGGACGTTCGCGAGCATCGACTCGGCGGGCTTCTCCACCGATCGGCTGACCGACGCGAGCGCGGCCTCGTGGAACACCACCTCGACGCCCTCCATCGCGCGGGCGACCGTCTCCGGATCGACGACGGTGCCCTCGACGAGCTCGACGCTCCCCTTCAGGCTCTCGAGGTTGCTCCGGCGCCCGGTCGAGAAGTCGTCGAGGATGCGCACGCGCTCGCCCTTCGCGAGGAGCGCCTCCGCGATCGAAGAGCCGATGAAGCCGGCGCCGCCGGTCACGAGGAAAGTCGCCATGCCGGCGGTATACACCCGGTCGCGCGAGACGGAAACTTGGCCCGCGCGGTAGGGCTCGGCGATCGTCGGGGCATGATGCGGAAGCAGCGTATGGCGGAGGCGAACGTCGGATCGGCGTGCGTCGTCTGCGAGATGAACGACGCACGGGCGCTCGTCTCGATCATCCTCGCCGGAGGGCAGCGGGTGACGCTCTGCGGAAATCACGCCGTCATGCATCGACGCTGCCGCGCCACGCTCCGCACGGTCGCCGATCTCAAGGAGACCCTCGGCAACCGGCGCTCGATGGATCGCCGCGGAGGCCCGTGCGAAGACGAGCTCGCCGAGCGGCTCCAGTCGGCGTTCACGCGCGACCGCCGGCGCACCGAACGCCGCGCTTCCTGAGCGTCGTCGCTCGACCCACGCTCAGCGGCGCGCGATCACGACGACGGAGTACGCGATCGCCGGCTTCGTCTCCGGGTTCACGTACGAGTGACGCTGATCGCCACGGAACGCGACGACGTCGCCCGGCGCGAGCCGATACTCCTCGCCCGAGGCGACGAGCACCAGCGTGCCCGACTCGCACGTGAGGTACTCGCGCGTCCCCGGCGTGTGAGGGACGCCGATCATCTTGGCGCGAGGCGGCAGATCGATGCGATCGATCTCCATGCCCGGGATCGGATCGGGCAGGAGCTTGCGGACCGACACGGCGCCTCGCGCCTTCACGGGGAGCGACGCGCGCGGGTGATGCGAGGCCTCCGACCGCGGCGCAGCGATCAGCTCCTCGATCGTGACCTGGAAGGCGGTGGCGACGCGATCGAGCACCGCGAGCGTGGGGTTGGCCGCCCCGGACTCGAGGTTGGCCCACGTCGCGCGAGGCACCTTCGCGAGCTTGGCCATCTGCGCCTGCGTCAGGGCGCGTGACTCGCGGAGCGTCCTGACGTTGTGCCCGAGCCTCGACGCGACGTCGTCCATGCCAACGAGGTAGCAGCGCTCCAATAGATTGTCACGCATGACAATCCATCGTCATGGCGGTGCATCTTGAGGTCACGGAGGTCGTCATGGAGATCGAGAACGCCGCTGTGCTGGTGACCGGCGCGAGCCGAGGGTTGGGGAGGGAGCTGTCGATCGCGCTCGCGCGCGCGGGCGCGCGCGTCGCGATGGTCGCGCGAGGCGAAGAGGCGCTCGAAGAGGCCGTCGCCGCGGCGAACGCCGCAGCCCGAGGCCCGCATGGAGAGAGAGGAGCCGCGCACGGGCTCGCGTTCGACGTCGGCGACAAGACGGCGATCCATCGCATCGCCGGCGCGGCCGTCGCCCTCGTGGGCAACCTCGACGTCGTCGTCCACAACGCGAGCACGCTCGGGCGCGTGCCGATGCCGCTCCTGCTCGACACCGACTGCGAAGAGCTCGAGCGTGTGCTCGCGGTCAACCTGCTCGGGCCCTTCCGCCTCACGAAGGCCCTCGCCGGATCGATGTTCCTGCGCAAGACGGGCGTCGTCGCCTTCGTGAGCTCCGACGCCGCGGTCAGCGCGTATGCGCGGTGGGGCGCGTACGGCGTCTCCAAGGCCGCGCAGGATCACCTCGCGCGGACGTTCGCCGCGGAGCTCGATCCGGTGCGCTTCTTCGCGGTGGATCCAGGGGAGATGGACACGAAGATGCACGCCGACGCGATCCCCGACGCCGATCGATCGACGCTCGCCGATCCGAGAGACGTCGCGCTGCGGCTCGTGACGCTTCTGACGCGCGCGGCCCGCGTGCCCAACGGCGCGCGCGTCCTGGCCTCCGACTTCCCGAAGGCGGAGCTGCGATGAGCCCCGCGACCGCCCCTCGGCGCGCGAGCGCCGTCCGCGTGCTCGAGCTCGACGTGCGAACGGGGCGCGAGCGCATCGCCCGCGCCGCGGATCTGCCGGCGCTCTTGGAACGCGGCGATCTCGTGGTCGTCAACGACGCCGCGACGCTTCCGGCGTCGCTTCGCTGGCTCGAGCGAGGAGAAGCCGAGCTGAGGCTCGTGGCCGTCGGCGAGGTCACGGCCACGAGCGTGAGCGTCACCGCGGCGCTCCTCGGGGCGGGCGACCATCGCGTCCGAACCGAAGACCGCGGCGCGCCTCCGAAGGTTCGGATCGGCGAGCGCCTCACGCTCGAGGGAGGGCTCACGGCGCGCGTCACGCGCATCGACGCGTGCTCCGATCGACTGGTCGACGTGACCTTCGAGGCGAAGAGCCTCGCCGCGATTTGGCAGGGCATCTACCGCGCCGGTCACCCCGTGCAGTATGCACACGTTTCCCCGCGCCTCGCGCTCTGGGATGTGCAGAACGTGTGGGCCGCGAGGCCCTGGGCGGTCGAGATGCCGTCGGCCGGTCGCGCGCTCACCGCGGAGACGCTCGTCGCGCTCGATCGTCGCGGCGTCGCCGTCGCCGCGATTACGCACGCCGCCGGGCTGTCGTCGACGGGCGATCCCGCGATCGACGCGCGCCTTCCGCTGCCCGAGCGCTTCGAGGTCTCCGCCGAGGCTGCGCTCGCCGTGCGCCGCACCCGCGCGCGAGGAGGACGCGTGCTCGCCGTCGGAACGAGCGTCGTCCGCGCGCTCGAGTCGGCGTCGCGCGCGTCGCGATCCGATCGCATCGAAGCCGCGCGCGGGATCACGAACTTGATCCTCCGCCCGGGCGATCGTCGCGAGATCGTCGACGGCGTGCTCACCGGCGTCCACGAGGCCGACACGACGCACTTCACCCTGCTCGGCGCGTTCGCGGAGCGCGAGGCGCTCGACGGCGCGCTCGCGCTCGCCGAGCGCGCCGGGCTCCTCGGCCACGAATTCGGCGACGCGTGGCTCGTCTGGGGAGTCCCCGCCGGAGGGCGGACGGTGACCGCGGGGGAAGTCGGCGCTACATTCGCCGCGTGAAGTTCGTTCACGCAGCCGATCTCCACATCGACAGCCAGCTGCGTGGTCTCGATCGCTACGAGGGAGCGCCGAGCGCGCGCATGCGCGACGCGACGCGGCGCGCGCTCGAGAACCTCGTCGGCCTCTGCATCGAGGAGAAGGCGGCGTTCCTCCTGCTCGGGGGCGACGTCTTCGACGGGAGCTGGAAAGACTTCTCCACCGGCCTCTTCTTCGTGTCGCAGATGGCGAAGCTCAAGGACGCGGGCGTCCCCGTCGTCATCGTGCGAGGCAACCACGACGCGGCGAGCGCGATCACGAAGAGCCTCCGCCTGCCCGACAACGTACGCGAGCTCTCGGCGAAGAAGCCCGAGACGATCGAGCTCCGCGACGCCGGCGCGTGCGTGCACGGGCAAAGCTTCGCCCAGCGCGCGACGACCGACGATCTCGCCGCGCGCTATCCCGACGCCGTCAGCGGCGTGCTCAACGTCGGTCTCTTGCACACTTGCCTCGACGGTCGCGAGGGCCACGATCCCTACGCGCCGACGTCGCTCCATACGCTTCGCTCGAAGGGCTACGACTACTGGGCGCTCGGCCACGTCCACGCGCGCGAGGTGCTCTCGACCGAGCCGTGGATCGTCTTCCCCGGCAACCTCCAGGGGAGGCACGCGAGAGAGATCGGGCCGAAGGGCGCGAGCGTCGTCACCGTGAGCGACGGCGCGATCGCCGACGTCGAGCACCGCCCGCTCGACGTGGTTCGCTGGGAGCACCTCGTCGTCGACGCCGCCGAAGCGAGCGACGCGATCGAGGTCGTCGATCGCGCGCGAGCGGCGCTCGAGGCCGCGTCGGCGGGCGCGCCGGGGAGGCTCCTCGCCGCGCGCGTCACCGTGCGCGGCGCGACGCGCGCGAACGCTTCGATCCGCGCCGATCTCGAGCGGTTCGACGCCGAGCTGCGCGCCGCCGCGACCGACGGGCTCGGCGACGGCGCGTGGCTCGAGAAGGTCAAGATCGAGACGCGATCGATCGTCGATCTCGCGCGCGTGCGCGAAGAGCAGGGCGCCGTCGGTCACCTCGCGCGCCGGCTCGCGAGCATCAAAGACGATCCCAAAGAGCTCGCGGAGCTCGGCGCGGCGCTCGCCGAGCTCGACAAGAAGCTCCCGCCCGAGCTGCGCGAGGGCGACGACGGCCTCCTGCTCGCCGACGCCGCGACGCTTCGCGCGATCGTCGACGACGTCGAGCAGACGCTCCTGCCGCGCCTGCTCGAGGGAGCCGGAGAGTCTTCCGCCGGGAGGGAGGGCTCCTGATGCGCATCAGCGCGCTCGAGCTCATCGCGTACGGTCCGTTCCGCGGGCTCACGCTCGATCTCTCCGCGCCCGGCGTTCACCTCGTCTTCGGGCGCAACGAGGCGGGAAAGAGCACGACGCTCCGCGCGATCCGCGGCCTGCTCTACGGCATCGACGTGCGCACGGGCGACGCGCACGTGCACAAGATGGGCGATCTCCGCATCGGCGGCACGCTCGTGGGCGGCGACGGAGCATCGGTGCGCGTCGTGCGCCGCAAGGGCGCGCGGAGCACGCTGCTCGACGAGAACGAGAAGGCGATCGACGACGCCGTCGTGCAGCGGCTCCTCCGCGGCGTCTCGGAGGAGACCTTCGTGCATGCGTTCGGTCTCGATCACGAGACGCTCCAGGCGGGCGCGCAGGCGCTCCTCGACGGGCGCGGCGACGTCGGTGGCAGCCTGTTCGACGCGAGCGTGGGCGGCGGAGCCGACGCGCGCAAGCTGCTCGCCGCGCTCGAGGAAGAGGCCGATCGTCTCTACAAGCCGCGCGCCTCGGCGCCGCTCTTGAACGACGCGCTCAAGGCGTTCTCCGAGGCGCAGAAGCTCGTGAAGGAGCGCCAGAGCCTCCCCGAGGCCTACGTCGCGCAGCAGCGCGCGCTCGAGGAGGCGAAGGCAGAGCGCGCGGAGCAAGCCGCGCGTCGCAGCGAGCTCACGAGCAAGAAGGCGCTCCTCGAGCGCGCGCGAAAGCGGATCCCGCTCCAGCGACGCCGCGCGCTCGTCGAGCAGTCGCTCGCGACGCTCGGAGAGCTCGGCAAGAACGCGGCGCGGGTCTCGTCGCTGCACTCGCGCCTCGCGGCGTACGAGCGCGCGCTCGAAGCGCGGCGCGTCGACCTCGCCGAGCTCGATCGCCTCCGCGACCGCAGCGAGCAGGCGGCGCGACGCGCGGGGCTCGCGGCCGACGCGACGACCGCCACGCGATCGGTCGGCGCCGATCGTGCGGCCGCGCGGATCCAGAAGCTCGTGCTCGATCGCACGAAGCTCGGGCAGCGCATGGACGCCGCGCGCGCCGAGATCGTGCGCGGCGAGCGCGAGCTCGTGCGCTTGCGCGAGATCGCCGGCGCCGGCGCGTCGGGCACGACCGAGACACACGCGCTCGCGCGCGCCGTCGAGCACGCACGCGCCCTCGGCGACGCCGAGAAGCGCAACGCCGCCGAGCGCGGGCGCGCCGGGCGACGTCGCGCCGAGGTCGAGTCGCGCGCGGCCGCGCTCGGCTCCTTCGAGGGAACGATCGACGAGCTCGTGGCGCTTCGCTTGCCCCCGACGCCGACGATCGAGCGCCTCTCGGCGCGGGCGCAGGATCTCGATCGCGTCGTCCAGCAGAAGAACGAGCGCGCGTCGTCGCTGGAGACCGAGGTGCTCTCCGTCGAGCGCCAGATCGCGGAGCACGCCGGCGATTTCGCGCCGCCCGAAGCGTCCGATCTTCGGGCCGCCCGCGCCGCGCGCGACGAGGCGTGGGCCGAGCTCGCGGTGGCCGACGCCGAGGCTCGATCGCAGCGAGCGCTCGCGTTCGAGCGCGCGATGCGGAGCGCCGACGTCGTCGCCGATCGGATGATCCAAGACGCCGAGCGGGTGACGACGCTCGCGCGCCTCCGCGCGTCGCTCGAGACGCTGGCGCGCCAGCGCGCGCAGGCCGACGACGACGCGGCCGCCGCGAAGGCCGAGCGCGCCGCGCTCGATGAAGAGCACGCGCGCCTCTGGACGCCGCTCGGCGTCGCGCCGCTCGGCTTCGCCGAGATGCGAGGATGGATCGATCGGCACGCGCAAGTCGTCGAGGCGTTCGCGCGCGTTCGAGAAGCGGAGCTCGACGTCGAAGAAGGCGCGTCGGCGATCGCCTCGGCGCGCGAAGGGCTCATCGCGGCGCTGGTCGCCGCGGGGAGCGACGGCGGCGACCGCCGGCTCGACGAGCTGCTCGATCTCGCGGGCGCGAAGCTCGATCAGCTCGAGGCCGCGAGGCGCGCCGCCGCCGACGCCAAGGGCACGATCGCGAAGGTCGAAGGGGAGCTCGACGATCGGAGAGACGCGCTCGTTCGCGACGAAGCGTCGCTCGGCGAGGTCCGCGCGAGCCTCGCCTCGCTCGTCGAGCCGCTGGGCGTCGGTCCCGACGCCGCCGACGAAGAGATCGCGGCCGCGCTCGCGGCGCTCGGTGAGCTCTTCTCCCTCGAAGACAAGCGCGCCGACGTCGCGTCGCGCGCGTCGGCCGCCGAGCGCGAGGTGCTCTCGTTCGAGGAAGACGCCGCGCGCGCCGCCGCCGATCTCGCGTCCGATCTCGTGGGGCAGCCGGCGCGCGACGTGATCGTCGCCCTCGCCGATCGCGCGCGAAAGGCGCACGCGGCCGAGCAAGACCTCGCGTCGATCGACGCGCAGCTCGCCGAGCTCGGCGACGACGCGATCGACGAAGAGACCGCGGCGCTCGCCGCGGAGCCCGACGTCGCGTCGCGCGCGATCGACGACGTCTCGGCGGCGATCGAAGACGTCGAGCGGGAAGTCTCGCGGCTCGACAAGAGCCTCGGCGGCATCGAGACGGGGCTCCAGAAGATGCAGCTCGACTCCGGCGCGGCCGAAGCTTCGGCGCGAGCGCAAGAGGCGCTCGCGCGCGTGCGCACGAACGCCGAGCGCTACGCGCGGGCGAAGGTCGCGGCGATCATCCTCGCGCGCGAGATCGAGCGCTACCGCGAGGAGAACCAGGGCCCGATGTTGACGCTGGCCTCGCAGCTCTTCTCCCGCCTCACGCTCGGGAGCTTCAGCGGCGTCCGCGCCGGCTTCGACGACGCCGACAAGCCGGCGCTCCGGTGCGTTCGCGGCGGAGGCGCCGCCGACGTCGACATCGCGGGCCTGAGCGAAGGCACGCGCGACCAGCTCTATCTCAGCCTGCGCCTGGCGAGCGTCCTCCGCTACGCGGAGATCGCCGAGCCGATGCCGTTCGTCCTCGACGACGTCTTCATCCAGTTCGACGACGAGCGCTCGCGCGCGGCGCTCACGGTCATCGCCGAGATCGCGAAGCGCATGCAGGTCGTCTTCTTCACGCACCACGCTCGCCTGGTCGAGCTCGCGCGCGCCGCGCTCGCTCCCGGAGAGCTCACGGTCCACGAGCTCGCGACCGCGCCGGCGATCCTCGCGGCCGACGGCGCGACGGCCTGACGCCGATCGATCAGCGCTGGGTGACTTTCGTATTCGTTGCGCACGGGTGTAGTAAACCTCTGACCCGTGGGACGCCGCGCGCTGCTCAGCCTCCTCTTTCTCTCTATCGCGCTCGCCGCCTTCGTCGCGTGTAGCGCGCAGCTACCGTCGGTCATTCGCGACGAGTTGGAGCGCGCTCCGCGCGGGACGGTCACGATCGTCTTCTTCACCGACTTCCAATGTCCGTTCTGCCGGCGCACGCATGTCGCGCTCGCGCCTCTCCTCGCGCAGAGCGACGGCCGCGTGAAGGTCGTGCTCCGTCACGTTCCGCTCAAGAGCCACCCCGACGCGCGAACCGCCGCGCGCGCCGCGGTCTGCGGCGAGCAGCTCGGCGCGCGGAGCGACTTCGCGCACGCGCTCTTCACCGCGCCCGATCTCGGCGAGACCGCGGTCGAGGAGGTCGCCGTCGACCACGGCGCCGATCGCGCGCGCTTCCGCCAGTGCGTCGTCGATCCGGCGACCGACGCGCGCATCGACCGCGACACCGCGATGTTCGACGAGGTCTCGGGCGACGGCGTGCCTCTCCTCTACGTCGGCAAGACGCGGCTCGAAGGCGGCCAATCGACGCGCGCGCTCGAGGTCGCCATCGAGGCAGCTCGAGCGGAGTCGCGCTGAAACCAGGCAAATCCAGGGCGATCGTGCGGTCGTCCTACACTTGCGGAGCTGACGCGACACGCGCCTACTGAACCCAACGCGAGACGCGAACGCGACGCGTCATGGCCGGGCGCGAGGCACGCTGTGCAGCTAACGTGGTCCGCCATGCAGCGGTCCTGGATCGGTGGGTTTGCCTTTGCTTGCGTCGGTGTCGCGGCTCTCGTCGGTTGCGCGGAGGGTCTGGACGCCGACCTCGGCGAGGGGTTCCTCGCGGTCCAACCGGCCGAGGCGGGCACCGAGGAGGTCAACAGCGCCGTGATGCCTCCGCCCTCGCAGCCTCCGACGGAGGAGGAAGACGCGGGCGCGGGCGACACCGACAGCGGCGGCGGAGCGGCGGACTCGGGCGCGAGCGACGCCGGCGTCGACTCCGGCAGCGACGCGGGCGGCGGCGGCACGACGTCGTGCGCGAGCCCCAACACCTGCCCGACGTCGACCGATCTCGGCTCGGTGAGCGGCGACACCGGCGCCGGCGTCAAGACGGCGCAAGGCAGCACCTCGCAGTGGTTCCGCGTTCGCGTCACCGAAGACGACTCCGACGTCTTCGGGATCTCGCTCGCGATGAAGGCGACGCTCGTCTCGCCCGCCGGCACGAACTTCGATCTCTACCTCTATCAAGGTGGGAGCAGCACCCTCGAGTGCGCCGCGGTCGCGCGTCAGTCGACCACCACCGGGACCGACACCGCGAGCCTCGAGTTCGGCGAGTCCGGCCTCCTCTCCAACGGATCGGACGACTCGCGCAACATCACCGTCGAGGTCAGACACGTGTCGGGCACGTGCTCGCCCTCGGCGAAGTGGTCGCTCACGATCAACGGCAACACTTTGTGATCCGACGCGCGGCGCTCGCTCTGCTCTCGCTCGCGAGCGCGTGCCATCCCGCGCTCGATCGCGCACCGGCGGCGCCGACGCGCGCGGTGATCGTCCCCGGTGAGGTCCTGCCCTTCGTGCACGACGACTATCCGCGCGCGCTCGCCGAGGCGAAGCGCCTGCGGCGGCCCCTCTTCGTCGATTCGTGGGCGCCGTGGTGTCACACGTGCCTGAGCATGCGGTCGTACGTCCTCGGCGATCCGTCGCTCGCGCCGCTCGCGAAGGACTTCGTGTGGCTCGCGATCGACACCGAGAAGGAGCAGAACGGCGGGTTCGTCGAGCGGTTTCCCAATCGCGTCTGGCCGACGCTCTGGGTCGTCGACCCCGAGCGCGAAGCGGCGATCTTGAAATGGGAAGGGAGCGCCACAGCGCCCGAGCTGCTCACGCTCCTCGCGAGCGTTCGATCGGGCGACGCGTTCGCGCGCGCGAACCAGGCCGCGGCGCGCGGCGACGTCGCGGAGGCCGAGCGCGGCTATCGCGCGGTCCTCGCCGCGCCGAACGATCCGGAGCGGCCGCGCGCGGTCGAGGCGCTCGCGGGCGTGCTCGCGCGCCGCAACGATCACGCGGCCTGCGCGGAGCTCGCCGCGCGCGAGGGACCGGCGCTGCCCTCCGGCACGTCGCGCGCGACGGTGATCGCGATCGGCCTCTCGTGCGCCCGTGACGGCAAACGAGACGAAGAGGAGAAGAAGCTCGTCGACGCCGCGGAGCGCTTCGCCGCGGATCCCGATCCGCGCACGACCGTCGACGATCGGTCGGCGCTCTACGAAGAGCTGGTCGAGACGAAGAAGGAGAAGGGCGACGAGGCCGGCGCGAAGGCCATCGCACGAACGTGGGCGAGCTTCCTCGAGCGCGAGGCCGCGCGCGCGCCGAACGCCGAGGCCCGCGCGGTCTTCGACGCGCATCGGCTCGGCGCGTATCTCGCGGCGGGCGAGCCACAGCGCGCCGTCCCGATGCTCCAGGCGAGCGAGCGCGACTTCCCCGACGACTACAACCCGCCCGCCCGCCTCGCGCGCGCCTACCTCACGATGGGGAAGCTCGACGAGGCGCGCGCCGCCGTCGATCGCGCGACCGCGCGCGTCTACGGACCGCGTTCGCTGCGCGTCTTCGCGCTCGCCGCCGACGTCGCGAAGGCGCGGAACGACGTCGCCGGCGAGCGGTCGGCCCTCGAGCAAGCCCTCGCGCGCACCGCGCGCGCCGTGCTCAGCGAGGGCCAGAAGAAGCTGCGGGACGACCTCGGCAGGCGCCTCGGCACGCTGACGCATTGAACGACGGCGCCGGAGCGCATGTCGTACCTTCGTCCGCTCGAGCTTCACCGTTCACCGCTTCACCGAGCACGTGCGCGCGCGCCGAGGCACGCTACCCTTTAAGCGTGCCGTCGTTGATCGTCGTCGCCGTCGCCGTCGGCCTCCTCGTCGCGGCGACGCTCCTCGTCGTCGCGCGTGCGCGACGTAGGCGTCGCGCGCGCAAGCCGCCGCGCGAGCCGAGCGCGTTCTTGATCCTCGAAGACAACGCGTGGGAGGCGTGCAACGTCGACGACGTTCGCGAGCCGTGGGCGCGCTTCACGACCGAGCCCGTTCGCGGCTTCTGCGGCGTGCCCGCGGGGCGCCATCGCGTGCGATCGAGCACGCCGGGAGGGGAGGCGACGCTCGACTTCGTCGTCTATCCCGGCGAGGTGCTCGCGTGGAGGCTCGACGCGGATCGCGCACGCTGGGAGCCGCACGATCTCGATCCGGATCTCCGCGCGCAGCTCGAGGCCGCTCCCGTCAGCTCCCTCGACGTCGCCGCGAGCGCGCGGCCGAAGGTGCCCGGGTGGCTCGTTCACTTGCGCACGACACTCGGTCTCGTGAGCTCGCGACAGAACACGCTGCGCCTCCCGGTCAAGAACGGAGACGACGGCGTCGAGCGCCTGAAGAAGCGCCTCGTCAAGCTCGTGACGCGCGCCGAGAACGACCCGACGGGCGCGCTCTCCGATCTGCTCGACGAGGCGCGCGCGCTCGGCGAAGCGCTCGTGGGTCGCGCGCTCACGCGGCGCGAGCTGCGCTCGCTCGTCGCGCCGCCGCGTGAGGCCGCGAGCCGTCTCGCGTCGCACGGCGACACCGAGCGCGCGATGCTCATCGTCTCCCTCGGCCTCGCCGTCCTCCCTGGAGATCCCGAGCTCATGGTCGTCGCGGGCTGTGCGCTCGCGGCGCGCGGCGAAGCCGACGAGGCGATGCGCGCGCTCAACGCGGCGCTCGAGCGCGATCGCTGCCTCGCGGCCGAAGACGTCGCGCGCGCGATGCGCGCCCGGATGGAGCTGCGGAGCCGGCTCGGTCGAAGCGTCAGGGTGTGAGATCGTCGCATCGCGCCGGCTCGCGAGGGCGCCTCGCGGGACCTCGCGAGCGCGATGCGCGAAGGCTCGCGCATCCCACGTGATCGCGCGAGAAACGACGTTCACGAGGAGCGGCACGCGGCGTGCTCGTCGCCGCGACGCTCATGCGCTCGCTCGCTTGCTTCGCCGTCGTAAGTGCGCTCCTCACAGGTGGTACATGCATCGTCGGCTGCTCGCCGGGGGAAGGGCCCGCGGGCGAGTGCACCGGCAGCTCCGCTGACGCGCTGCGTACGTGCGCGAAGGGATCGACGCTCACCGGCATCGACGTCTCGTATTACCAAGGCAACGTGAACTGGGCGCAGGTGAAGGGCGCGGGTCGCACCTTCGCGTTCGTTCGCGTGAGCGACGGTCTCAACTTCCCCGACACCAAGTTCGCGCAGAACTGGCCGGCGGTGAAGAGCGCCGGGCTCGTCCGCGGCGTCTATCAGTTCTTCCGCCCGAGCCAGGATCCGACGCAGCAGGCGCAGCTGCTGCTCGACAGGATCGACGCCGCCGGAGGCATCGGGCCGGGCGATCTGCCGCCGGTGCTGGATCTCGAGTCGGACGGCGGCCTGGCCGCGAGCGTCGTCGTCGCGCGGGCGACCACGTGGCTCGCGAAGGTCGAGGCCGCGGTCGGCAGGAAGCCGATCATCTACACCGCCGCGTTCATGTCGAACGTCATCGGGTCGAGCTTCACGAATCACGTGCTCTGGGTCGCCAACTACGGCGCGACGTGCCCGCTCATGCCGGGCGCGTGGACCGACTGGCACTTCTGGCAGACGTCCGACAGCGGGAGCGTCGCCGGCGTGTCGGGCAACGTCGACACGAACCTCTTCAACGGCGTCTTGGCCGATCTGATGAAGCAGACGCTCCAGCCTCCTCCGGCGCCGAACGACGCGCCGGCAGGACCGAGAGACGACGTCGTCGGTCTCGCGGCGTTCGACGGTGTCATGCCAGGCGACGCGAAGCCCAACGACGGATCGCAGGGCGCGACGATCGGCGACGGCGACCCGGCGCACGATCCCGACGCGATGAGCGCGCCGATCTCGCCCTGCCGCTAGTCACACGTCGACGGCGAAGAACGCCTTCGCCGTCTCGGTGCTCGATCGCGCGAGGGCTCCTTCGCTCTCGCCGCGCGCCCTCGCGACCGTCTTCAAGACGTGGGGAAGGTACATCGGCTCGTTCCGGTGGCTCTCCGGCTTCGGGCGCATGTCGCGCGGGAGGATGTACGGCGCGTCGGTCTCGATCATGAGCCGATCGGCGGGGATCCGGCGCACCAGGTCGACGAGGTGCGTGCCCCGCCGCTCGTCGCAGATCCATCCGGTGATCCCGATGTGGAGATCGAGATCGAGGTAGCGCGCGAGCGCTTCGGCCTCGCCCGTGAAGCAGTGCACCACGGCGCGTGCGAGCTTGGGGCGATGCCGCTCGAGGATCTTCGTGAACTCCACGTGCGCGGCGCGCTCGTGGAGGAAGACGGGCTTCTCGAGCTCGGCGGCGAGCTCGAGCTGCGCCTCGAAGCAGCGGAGCTGATCGGCCCGCGGGGAGAAGTTGCGGTCGAAGTCGAGGCCGCACTCGCCGACGGCGACGACCTCGGGCCGCGCGCAGAGCTCGCGGAGCGCCACGACGGCGTCGGCGCCGAACGTGCTCGCGTGATGAGGATGGATGCCGGCGGTCGAGAAGATCTTCGGCGCGCGCGCGCGGCGCGCTTCGGCGATCTCCCAGGCGTGTCGGCTGCCCGGCACGCTGATGCCCGTCGCGACGATCGCCGCGACGCCGGCCTCGAGCGCGCGCTCGAGGACCGCGCCGAGATCGGCGCGGAACGCCTTATTTCCGAGGTTCGATCCGATGTCGACGATCTTCATCGCGCTTCCTCACCGGCGCTCGCGGCCGCGGTCGAGGTGTAGTCCTTCGCGACGCGTTCGGCGATCGCCGCGTGCCACGTCTCTCGCTCTTGCTCCGTCCACGCGCGCGTCACGTGGTGCTTGCCGCGCAGCCGCGCGACGAGCACGTGGAGCTCGGTCACGCGCCGGCGCAGGCGCACGAGCTTGCGCTGTTCGTCCGCCATCGGACGTGTCCACGTCGTTCCCAAGATGTCCTTCACCGCGCGGCAGTCGCGCGCGAGCGCGTCGATGTCGGCGCGCAGTCGTTCTCTGTCGATGTTCATTCGTGTCTCTTTCGTTGATTCGGTTCATTCGGTTTGCCTCACGCCGGTCGAACGACGGCGGGCCGCGAATGAGCGGAAAACGAAGACGACGAGGACGGTTGCGGGGGCTCGAATCGAACGAGCCTCTCCGGGAGGCTATCCCGGCGTAGGAACCGCTCCTACCACCCCGCGGCGAGCGACACGCCGATGCACCCGCGCGCAGATCGGCGCGGGAGAACGTTCGGAAGCTGTGTCGACGACGGGATCTTGAAGCCTGAAACCTCTGCGGTCGGGAGACACCATTCGGCCGCCTCCTCTCGTTGTCAACCGAGCCCCACGCATCTTCACGACGTTTCCCGACGCTACGGCGTCCCTTCGTGGGGCCGATCGGAGCGTCCGGTGTTGACGACCACCCGGCGTCCTTGTCACGCTGGCGAGATGCGTCACCTCCGCTTTCTTGCGCTCGCCGCTCCCGTCGTCATCCTTCCTCTCGTCGCCTGCGAAGACGACGGCGGAGGCTCCTCCGGCGTCTTCGAGGTGCCCGAGACGGGCACGTTCGAGGCCGGTCCCGTCCCCGAGGCCGGGCCGCCGAGCGAAGCGGCGCCCGACGTCGTGGTGCCGAGCGGCGTGACGGTCACGGTGCTCGACGGCACGACGCCGAAGGCCGACGTTCGGGTCCTCTTCCACGACACGACGGGCGCGATCACCGGCGATCAGAAGACGAACGCGACGGGCAGGGTCGTCGCGGCGACCGCGCCGGCCATGGTGACCGTGCTCACCCTCGCTCCGGCGCAGTTCGGCACCGGACCGTCGCCCGTCACGTACGTCGGCGTCGCCGACGGCGACAACCTCGTCGTGAAGCTTCCGCGCTTCGAGAACGAGGTCCCGGCGGAGGGCAGCTACACGGTGTCGCTCGCCGCGCCGTTCGACGGCGCGATCGGCTACTACGTGAACGCGGGCACGTGCGGCGCGTCCGTCGGCGATCCGGCGCAGCCGACGGTGGTTCCGCTCTACCCCTACTGCGTCGGCGCGACGAACGCGGTGCTCGTGTCTGCGGAAGGCGAGGTGAACACGCTCGCGTTCGCGTTCGCGAAGAACGTGGCCAAGCCCGTGGGCGCGACCAACGTCAACGTCGGGCCGCTCACGTTCGCCGCGCGAGGCACGGCGACGATCACGGCGACGAATCTCCCCGCGAACACGTCGCGCTCCACGAGCTTCAACGCGCTCGCGAACGGCGTCGCGTTCTCCACCGGGTCCGGCATCGGGCTGCTCAACGAGAGCGGCGTCGCGTATCCGCACGCGATCGGCTTCGCCGACGCGATCCAGACCTCGGTCGCGGCCGCGGAGTTCAGCGAGGGCCCCGGGGGGAGCACGCGCGTGATCGTCCGGCGCGAGGCGACGCCCGCGGGCGCGAACCCCACGTTCGCCTACGACCTGGCCACGCTGCTGCCCGCGCTGACCGGCGTGACCGTCTCGCAGGCGACGCCGTCGCGGCCCGACGTCACGTGGACGTCGGCGTCGGCGTTGACCGGCGCCGACGCAGGCGCGATCGAGCTCTCATGGTCCCTCGGCGGGCAAGGCGCGGCCTCGGCCCGCTGGACCTTCATCGTTCCGCCCGGCACGACGACGATCAAGGTGCCCGCGGTCCCCGCCGACGCGCCGGACTTCGTTCCCTCGGAGGCGCAGGTGCGGTTCTTCGGCTTCGTCGAGTCGACGCTCCTGCCGAACTACGCCGCAGTCAAGGCCCTGCCGATCGATCCGGTGAGCGGAGGGCCGATCCGCGAGCTCGCCGACATGCCGCTGCCGGCCAACGGCACCGTGCGGCTGACGACCTGGGGCGGCAATCGCGGCTGAGCCGGCCTCGCCGCTCCCGCTCACTGGTTCTCCCGCGTCTTCTCCTGGTTTTTGGGGTATCGTCCCGCCGGCCTTTCGACCGGCGGGAACCCCATGAGCCAGATTCACCTCGAAGCGGAAGACGGAAACTTCAAGCGCGGGCGCTTCGGCGTCGCGGCCGTCATCGTCGGCATCCTCATCGCCGTCGCGGCCGTCCTCATCTTCGTCATCGGCGGCGCGAAGTCGGCCGAGACGATGACGCCGAAGCAGATCGCCGACGAGAAGAAGCAGGCCGCCGTCCTGCCGATCGCCGAGGCGATCCCGAAGTGGCGCGAGTGGGCGAAGAAAGACGACGTCCCGAAGCTCCAGGAGGAGGCGTTCGCGCAGCTCGCGTGGGCGAAAGACGAGCCGGGCCTCCAGGAGATCATCAAGGGCCTCTCGTCGGGCGATCACCGCGTGCGCGGCACCGCGGCGACGGCGATCCTCGAGTACGGCACGCCCGCGGCCGACGCCGCGAAGCCCGCGCTCCTCAAGGCCCTCAAGGAGGCCGACGCGAGCGACCGGCCGCAGATCGCGTGGGCGCTCGCGGCGCTCCACGAGGGTCAGGCGTTCGACGACGTGATGAAGGAGTACCGCGCCGGTCACCTCGCGAAGGTGCAGCGCCTCGACGGCAACCCGGCGTTCGATCCCGAGCAGCTCGCGCAGATGGTCTCGCTCGACAAGCTCGCGACGCTCGCGGGCGACGAGAACGAGAGCGTGCGCCAGCTCGTGGCCACCGTTCTCTCGCGCAACGGCGACGCCAAGTTCACCGACACGCTGATCAAGCTCGTCGAAGACAAGTCGGTCGAGGTCGCGCGCGAGGCCGCCGTCGGCCTCGGCAAGATCGCGAACGAGAAGTCGATGCAGCCGCTCCTCGGCGCGCTCGCCAAGGCCGACAAGGACTCGCGTCAGAAGTTCCTCGAGGCGCTGCGCGACGGCGTCGGCGGCAAGGGGCTCGTCCTCGCGCTCAAGAGCGTCGACACCTCGAAGCGCGACACGCAGAAGTTCCAGACGAAGCTCATCTTCGACATGCTCCGCTCGCTCGAGGATCCGCGCGCGGCCGATCTGCTCGCCGCGTACATCAACGAGAACCCGCAGCCGCACTGGAAGACGGAGGCGGCCCTGCGCCTCGCGGAGATCGGCGATCTGCGCGCCGTGCCCACGCTCGCGTGGCGCATGAAGCAGGATCCGCTCGCGCTCTATCACAAGGATCTCGACCCCGAGTACCGGCAAGACGACAACGAGCGCGTCGTCTCGTCGCGCATGCTCGCCGATCTCGCGGTGCTCAACCCCGACAAGCGCGGCGAGATCCGCCAGCAGGCCTACGACGGCGTCTACTTCTGGATCACCGACAAGCCGCAGCCGCACGCGAACGGCCTCCGCTTCATGGCCGCCGCCGAGGCGAACGAAGCGCTCCCGAAGATGCGCGGCTGGGCGAACCCGAAGACGCCGTTCCCCAAGGAAGGCCAGCAAGAGTTCCCGCCGGTGTGGGCGACGGCGCAGAGCGGCCTCCGCTACATCGGCTGGATGAAGGATCCGCAGGCGTGGACGGTGCTGGAGCAGCAGCTCCGCCGCCGCCCCGAGAAGGTCGACGCGACGATGGAGGCGCTCCTCCAAGGCGGCATGGCCGTCATGGGCATGAGCCTCCGCGCGATCGGCGTCGGCGCCTCGCACGGCTTCGCCCAGTGGGGCGATCCGAAGGCGTTCCCGATCCTCGTGAAGTACATCGAAGACAAGCAGAACAACGAGCAGTCGCGCATCGAGGCGTGCTTCTCGCTCGGCTGGGTCGCGACCGACGACCAGATGCGAGAGATCGTCAAGAAGGTGAAGGAGCTCGACAAGCCGGATCCGAAGACGCAGCTCATCCGCGGCTGCTTCCTCGAGACGCTCGTGCGCAAGCCGGTTCCGGCGGCGACGGCGGGCCTCGTCGATCTGCTCAACGGCGCCGTCGAGCTCGAGGTCCAGCACCAGGCCGCGCGCGCGATCGGCTTCGGCGGCGTGACGCCGGCGATCACGACGCAGCTCTTCGAGAAGCTCAAGAACAACGCGACGCGCACCGACGCGGCCCTCGCGATCCTGCTCGGCGGAGACGCCGACTCGGTGCGACGCATGCTCGGCGCGTACAACGACGTCGATCCCGCGGGGCTCGAGGAGCTCAAGGTCGTCTACAACCAGACCTTCGGCTACTGGAGCGACAAGAACTACGAGAACGGCGACGTCGCGCGGTGGATCGACAACGCCCACACCGCCTCGCGCGTGAAGGTGCGCGACCAGCTCCAAGACTGGCCGAAGCTGATCCTCGCCCGCGCGATCCAGGGCATCGACTACGACAACGGCCCGCACTCGGTGACGCGCGTGCAGATGCGCGTGCGCCTGCTCCGCGACGCGCACGCGGCCGACGAGGCGAAGCGCCGCCAGGCGATCGTCATCCTCAAGTTCATGGGCGAGAAGGGCGCGCTCATGGCGCTCAAGAGCGAGAGCGGCCCGGCGCAGGAGCTCGCGCGCCAGGCGTTCTTCGAGCTCATGAACCCGAAGGCGACCGCCGAGTCGCTTCCCGACGCGAAGGACGCCAAGGGCTCTTCCGGCGGCTCCAACATCGTCTCGCCCAAGTGATTCGACGCACGCTCCTCCTCGCGATCGTCGCGATCGCAGGGTGCGGGCCCGTGCCCGGCGCTCGGTCTCCAGGCGCGAACGTGGTGGCGAAGAACGTGATCACGTCGGACGGCGTCGTCGTGACGTCGGCGTGCGTGCCGACGGGGCCCGAGCTCTGCTTCAACGCCAACGACGACAACTGCAACGGGATCATCGACGAGGGCTGCGGCAACGCGACCGGCGTCCTCCAGTTCATGATCGCGTGGGGCGACAGCCCGGCCGACGTCGACATCACCGTGATCGATCCGAACGGATCGAAGGTGCACAAGTCGAACCGATCGACGGGCAGCGGGCTCCAGCTCGAGCGCAACTGCCCCGAAGACGGCTGCCACGGGCAGAACACGGAGAACGTCTACTTCGAGGGCAACGAGCCGCCGCGCGGCAAGTACACCGTCGAGGTGAAGCTCGTCGACGCGCACGGCGCGGAGCTGCCAGTGCGCGTGCACCTCTCGGCCCGCGTCGGCAACAAGACGTTCGCGATGGATCTCGCGCTGAGCCCCGGCCAGGGTCAAGACAAGCAGGGCTTCTCGTTCGAGCTGTGAAGCGCGTTATACGTAGATACGTTCATGTCTACGTATAACCAGGTCTGGACGTATACGTAGCTTCTGGTTAATCTACGTATAACTCGTGGACCCGCTTCCGATCACGATCCAGACCGCGTACGCCGAGCTGCTCGAGCAGCTCCTCGCGATCGAGACGCGACGATCGATCGGCGCGGCGCCGGGCACGTTCGTCACGAAGGCGATCAAGGGCCGGACGTACTACTACTTCCAGTTCTCCGCGCCGGGGGGCAAGTCGAACCAGGCGTACGTCGGTCCACGCACGAAGGCGCTCGACGCGCTCGTCCGCCGCTTCGAGACGGAGCGCGACGCGCTGCGCGAAGATCGCGCGCCCGTGATCGCGCTCACCGCCGCCCTGCGCGCCGGAGGCGCCGCCGTCACCGATGCGTCCTCGGCGAGGGTCCTCGCGGCGCTCGCCGAGTCCGGCGTGTTCAAGCTCGGCGGTGTCCTCGTCGGGACGCACGCGTTCGTCGTCATCGGGAACATGCTCGGCGTGCGATGGACCGCGGCGTCGGCGCGTACGGAGGACGTCGACATCGCCGCGTCGAGCGTGCTCGAGGTCGCCGTGCCCGAGCTGACGGCCGACGTGCCGAAGGTGATCGAGAGCCTCGACATGGGTTTTCTTCCCGTTCCGGGCTTCTCGCCGAAGGCGCCGTCGACGTCGTTCAAGGTGCGCGGGCGCGGTCTCCGCCTCGATCTGGTGACGCCCGCCCGCGGTTCTTCATCGGCGCCCGTGCCCGTGCCTCGACTGAAGGCGGCCGCGGCGCCCGTGAGGTTCTTGGAGTACGTGCTCGAAGAACCACAGCCGGGCGCGATCGTCGACGGCGGCGGCATCCTCGTGAGCGTCCCTCAGCCTGCCAGGTTCGCCGTGCACAAGCTCCTCGTCGCGCAAGATCGAAGCGCCGCGTTCCAGACCAAGGCGGAGAAGGACGTCGTGCAGGCCGCGCTCGTCTTCGAGGCGCTCGCGGAGACGAGGCCGGGCGACGTCGAGGGTGCGTGGCGAGACGCCGCGTCGCGAGGGGCGAGCTGGAAGCGCGCGCTCGCGAAGGGGCGCGCGCTGCTCGAGCGCCGGCGCCCCGCCGTTTTTCGCAAGGTCGAGCGCGAGATCGATCGATGAGCTTCGGCTACCAGGGCGCGACCTGGCCCGGGGGCGGGCCCGGCGGGAGCTGGCCGGGCGGGAGCGTGCCCGGCGGGAGCTGACCCGGCGGCGTCGGCGTCGGCTCGGGCGGCGGTTGCGGCGCCGGCGGCGCCGATTGCGCCGGCGTTTGATTCGGTTGATTCGTCGGCGCGGTTGGATTCGGCGCGGTTGGATTCGGCGGTTGCGTCGGCTGCGCCTGCGGCGGCGGTTGGGGCGCCTGCCCAGCCTGTCCCGGGAGCGTGGGCATCTGACCCGGCGGCGGCTGCGGCTGGAGCACCTGCGGCACCTGCCCTGGCTGCGTGGGCGTGACGTACCAGAGCGCTGGACCTCCGTCCGGATTCGGCCCGAGGATGAACGGCGGCGGGCGGCTGTACGGCGGGAATTGAGAGGCTCTCGCGTCGGGGCCGTTCTGCGCCGGCGGCGGCGTCGGTGGGGGAGGTGTGGCGGGCGGAGCCGCCGCCACGGCGCCTCGCAAGTCCCCTTCCGCCTCGACGCGCGGGGGCGGTCGCGGGGTCACGGTTGCCGTGGTCGGCGGCATCGCCGGCGGAGGTGCAACGAGAGGTGCGGCGTCGTCCATCCCGCTCGGTCGCACCTCGCCGCTCGTGATCTCGGTCTTGCCGAGCGCGACGGGCGGTCGATCGTCACGGCCGAGCAGGGTCACGACGACTGCGATCGAGAGCGCCGTGAGCGCCCATCCTCCTGCGATCACCTTCCACATGAGAACGCTGCGCGCGCGCGCGCGCTCGGCGTCCTCAGCGCGAGAATGCTCGCCGCCCATGGCCCGCGCGGGTGCATGCGACATGCCTCCGGGACCCAGAGGATCGTCACGGAAAGCTCGTCAACTTCGTCTCTCGATTGACGAGGCGCATCAAGTCCCTATATGTCCGAGAGAATTCGATGAACCCGACCGCCATGCTCCTGCTCATCGTGGGCGCCCACGCCCTCTTCTTCTGGTCGGTGCTCCGGCGCTGGCAGCTGATGCGCGTCGGGAGCTGGACGAACCGCTTCGATCGCATCCCCGATCGCATCGCCGCGACGCTCCGCTACGCGTTCGCGCAGGAGAAGATGGCGTACTACCAACCGGCGGGCTGGGCTCACAAGCTCATCTTCGTCGGCTTCTTGGTGCTCCTGGCGCGCACGATCATCCTCTGGGGGCGCGGCTTCGACCCGACGTGGAACCTCTTCTTGCTCGGGCCGACGCAGCCGATCGGCAAGGTCTACGAGTTCGCCAAAGACATCGTCGCGGTGCTCGTGCTCACGGGCGTCGCGGTCTTCTTCTACTACCGCGTCATCAAGCACCAGAAGCGCCTCACCCACAGCGCCGAGGCGATCCTCATCCTCGGCATCATCGCCACGATGATGATCTCCGACGTCACCTACGACGGCGCGTCGATCGTCCTCGCAGGGCAGTACACCGAGATGTGCGCGCCCGGCACGCCGGCTTCGGTGGGCGACACGTGCCGCAAGATGACGGAGCTCATCGCCCCGCTCGGCAACGCGTCGGAGGTGCACCAGGGCTTCTCCTTCTTCCCCTCGCCCGCGGGCTCGGCGATGGCGACGGCGCTCAAGAAGCTCTCGCCGGACGTGCTCGTGATCCTCGCGCAGGTCGGCTTCTGGACGCACTCGTCGCTCGTCCTGATCTTCTTGAACATCCTGCCGTACAGCAAACACTTCCACGTCGTCACGTCGATCCCGAACGTCGCGCTCAAGGATCTGACCCCGCGCGGTCGCCTGCCGTTCATGGGCAACGCCGAGAAGATCACCGAGCTCGCGATGGCGGCCGCGGAGATGCCCGAGCCGACGAAGGCGCCCATCGGCATCGCGAAGGTCGAGCACCTGAGCTGGAAGGCGATCCTCGACTTTTACACGTGCACCGAGTGCGGCCGCTGCTCCGACAACTGTCCGGCGCACAAGACGGGCAAGATCCTCTCGCCCAAGCACCTGACGCTCGCGCTGCGCGATCACCTCTATGATCATCAAGACGAGCTCGTGGAGCGCGAGATGATGTGGGGCCCCGGGCTCGAAGGCGCGGCCGCGGCCGACGCCGCCGAGGCCGCCGCCGAGAAGAACCCCGAGCTCCTCGCCGACGAGCGCGAGGGCGCGATGCGCCCCGTTCGCTACAAGAGCATCGATCTCGTGCCCGAGATCGTGCACCCCGACGTCCTCTGGGGATGCACGACGTGCCGCGCCTGCGAAGAGCAGTGCCCGGTGCTCATCTCGTACGTCGACAAGATCGTCGAGATGCGGCGAAACCTCGTCCTCGTCAAAGGCGAGTTCCCCCACGAGCTCCAGAAGCCGTTCCAGGCGATGGAGGTCAACGGCAACCCGTGGAACCTCTCGCGCATGGATCGCTCCGCGTGGAGCGACGGCCTCGACATCCCGACCTTCGCGGAGAAGCCCGACGCGCAGGTGCTCTACTGGGTCGGCTGCGCCGCGAGCTACGACGACCGCGCCAAGAAGATCGCCCGCGCGACCGCGCGCCTCATGAAGGCGGCGGGCGTCGACTTCGCGATCCTCGGCCAGGAAGAGAGCTGCACCGGCGATCCCGCGCGCCGCGCCGGCAACGAGCTGCTCTTCGCGATGCTCGCCGAAGGCAACGCCGCCGTCCTGAGCGGCTACAAGGAGCAGGGCGGCATGAAGCAGGTCGTGACGGCCTGCCCGCATTGCTTCAACACGATCAAGAACGAGTACCCCGACTTCGGCGTCGAGCTCGAGGTCGTCCACCACACCGACTTTCTCCTCGGCCTCCTCGCGGAGAACAAGCTCGTCCCGAAGAAGCCCGTGATGGGGCGCGTCGTCTATCACGACAGCTGTTATCTCGGCCGATACAACGACATCTACGAGTCGCCGCGCGAGATCTTGAAGGCGATCCCCGGCGTCGAGCTCGTCGAGCCCGACTACTGGACGAAGACGCGCGGCCTCTGCTGCGGCGCAGGCGGCGCGCAGATGTGGATGGAGGAGCAGAACCTCAACCGCGTGAACGTCAAGCGCACGTTGCAGCTCGTCGACACCGGCGCGAAGACGGTCGCGAGCGCGTGCCCGTTCTGCATGACGATGCTCACCGACGGCCTCAAGAGCCAGAGCCTCGAAGACACCATCAAGCAGATGGATGTCGCAGAGCTGCTCGATCTGAGCTGCGCGGTCGACGAAGTGTCGCTGCCGGCGGGGCCGCAAGAGCCTGCGGTCGCCGAGCCGGCCGTCGCCGTGCCCGCGGAGTAGCGGCCTCGCGATCGCACGGAAGGAGTCGCTCCTTCGGAGGGCGTGCTATCACCGAAGCATGTCGATCTGCCCGATCTGCGGCGAGGAGGTCAAACCTCGAGCCGCGAACAAGGCGTTCCCCTTCTGCACCGCGCGGTGCAAGTCGATCGACCTCGGGAAGTGGCTGAGCGAGGAGTACCGGGTGCCCGCCGGTCCGCCCGGAGAGACCGACCTCGACGAGGGGAACGACAACGACGACGGCGGGAGAGAGCCGGATATGCGACACTGAAGAGGATGCGTCCTTTTCTTTGCGCTGCCGGGGCCGCTCTCGTCGTCTCTCTCTCTGGAAGTCGCGCACGCGCGCAAGACATCGCGCCTCCGCCGCCGATGGATCCCGGCGGCATGCCGCCTTCGGCGCCTCCGCCGTTCGATCCGAACGCGCAGCCGGGCGTCGACCCCAACGCGCAGCCGGGCGAGCAGGCGACGAAGCAGAAGCTCGACGAGGCCGAGCGCGAAGACAGCGGGCGCCGCTTCGAAATCTTCTGGGCCGATCTCCACCTCGGCGCGTCGTACATCGGCATGAATCAGCTCAGCGAAGACGCGCTCACCGTCGAGAAGCCGAGCTCGTTCGGTCCGATGTTCGGCATCGGCGCCGGCTTGCGCCTCGTCGTCTTCGTCGCCGGCGTGCGCGCGAAGTACAACGCGCTCTCGGCCTTCAACATGTGGCAGCTCAACCTCGAGGCCGGCCTCAAGTTCCCGATCGATCGCGTCGACATCTTGATCGGCGGGCACGGCGGCTACTCGTTCGTCGGCAGCCTCGGCGAAGGCGCCGTCGCGTCGGGCTCCGCCGCGGCGCCGACGCTCCGCGACGCGGTGAAGGTCCGCGGATGGAACGCGGGCGTCGACCTCGCGTTCGACTACTACGTGAGCCCTGCGTTCTCGGTGGGCCTCGGCGTCTTCGGCGACTTCCTGTTCTTGCAGCGTCCGCCGATCGAGATCCCCGCGGGCACGCCCGACGAAGCGCGCGTGCAAATCCAGGCCGACCCGAACTACCAGCTCTCGGGCACGAGCGCGGGCATGCAGTTCGGCGGCGCGCTTCGCCTCGGGTTTCATCTGGGGCTATGAATCGACGAGCATGACCCCCGCGTTGCGTCTCGCCGTCGAGCTCGGCGCGCGCGTCGCCGAGCTCGACGGGACGAAGCTCTCGCCGATGCTCTGCGGCCGCGACGAGAGCGGCGAGCGCATCCTCGACGAAGAGGCGTGGATCTTCGAGCTGAAGCTCGACGGCGTTCGCATCATCGCCGACAAGCGCGGCGATCGCGTGAGCCTGGGCTACCGCAAGGGCCGCGGCGCCACCGACAGCTACCCCGAGATCGCCGAAGCGGTGCGATCGCTCGCCGAGGAGCGCGTCGTGCTCGACGGCGAGATCGTCGCCTTCGACGCGCAGGGCCGCCCCGACTTCCAGCGGCTCGGTACGCGGATCCAGTCGCGCGGCTCGGACGCGAAGCGCGCGGCGTCCACGGTGCCGGTGGCCTACGTCGTGTTCGACGTGCTCGCGATCGGCGACCGCGATCTGACGCGCCTGCCCATCGAGGCGCGCAAGGCGATCCTCGAGCGCGTGCTCGGCGAGCCCGATCGGCGTGTCGTTCTTCACCCGACGTTCGACGACGGCAAGGCGCTCTTCCTCCACTGTCGCGAGCGCCACCTCGAGGGCGTCGTCGCGAAGCGCGCGCAGTCGATCTATCGACCCAACGATCGATCGCAGGACTGGGTGAAGATCAAGTGCGAGCGCGACGTCGATCTCGTCGTCGTCGGGTGGGCCGAAGGGGAGGGGAAGCGCTCGCACCTCGGATCGCTCGACGTCGCCGCGTACGAAGGCGGGCGCCTCGTCGTGCGCGGCGCCGTCGGCAGCGGGCTCGACGAAGACACCATCGATGCGCTCCTCGAGCGCCTCGAGCCGCTCGAGGTGCCGAAGGCGGTCGCCGAAGGGAAGTATCGCCTCAAGAAGAGCCGCCACCACGTGAGGCCAGAGGTCGTCGTCTCGATCCGCTACCTCGGTCTCAGCAACGAGGGCGTCCTTCGCTTCCCGGTGTTCCGCGGGATCCGCCACGACCTGCGCCCCGAAGACTGCACCTTCGACGGCTCGGCGCCGCGCGAGGCCGACGAACGTCGCGTGACGGTGAACGCGCCCTCGCTCGTCGTGCTCCCCGACGGGACGACGAAAGGTGCATTGTGCAGTTATTACGAGGCCGTCGCGCCCAGGCTCCTGCCGTACGTGAAGGGGAGGGTGTGCCCGCTGATCCGCGCGGTGACGAAGGGCGACGCCGCCGGCCGTCAGACCGCGTGGCCGCTCCCCGGCTGGGCGCCGTCGTGGGTGCGCGCGAAGGTCGTGCGCACGGAAGGCGAAGAGATCCGCGGCGTCGTCGCCGACGACGTCGACGCGCTCCTCTTCGGCATCGAAGCGGGCGCGGTCTCCTTCGCGATGGTGCCGAGCCTCGACGAAGAGCTCGCGGACTTCGTCGCGCTTCGCGTGGCGAGCAAGCGCGCGGGAGAGGGTCGCGATCGCACCGCGCGGATCGCGCGTCGCGCGCGCGAGCTCGCGAAGGCGCTGGGCCTCCCGGCGTTCGCGAAGATCGCCGGGATCGATCGCTTCGGCTTCGACGTCCTCGTGCCCGTCGGGCGCGCGCCGGTGAAGGCGGCGCAGGTCTTCGGCGCGCTGTTCGCGCGCTTGCTCGCCGCCGAGGCGGAGAAGGAAGACGTCCTCGTCTCGCGCCTCGAGGCGCCGATCGCGCCCTACGCGATCGATCTACCGATGGCCGCGGGGCGTCCAGCGACGGTGTCGCTGCCGATCGATTGGGCGGAGCTCGACGACTTCGCGCTCGTCTCGGCGACGCCTGCGGCCGTGCTCGGTCGCTTCGAAGAGGTCGCGACCGATCCGATGGCCGAGCTGCTCGAGGCGCACGTCGACTTCGCCGCCGCGGTCGCCGCGATCGAGCCCTTCGTCGCCGCGGCCCAGGGCAAGGCCTGACGCGCGAGGACCCGAATCGTTGGGCCCCGCTCGACCCTTGGCGCTAAGCTCCTGCCCGTGCTCGCTTGGCTGCGGTGGATCGGACCGTCGCTCGTGCCGGCGCTCCTCGTTCTCGCGGTCGTCTACTTCAGCGAGCGCCGGCGCGAGCCGCTCTGGCTGGTGCTGCTCGTCTTCTTCCTCGGAGGCGTCGGCAAGGGCGTGACCTTCTACGCCGAAGGTCGCGCGGCCGCGTGGACGAGCCTCGACATGAGCTCGCAGGTGGCAGGCAAGACCGGCTCGATGCTCTTCCTCTTCGGCTTCGCGGCGCCGCTCCGCGAGGCCTCGAAGGTCTGCGCGATGTGGCCCGCGTTCCGATCGCGCCATTTCAACGAGCCGCTCGACGGCCTCGTCTACGCGACGTCGGCGGCGCTCGGCTTCGCGTGCATCGAGAACGCGCTCACGCTCCGCGATCATCCCATCGGATGGATCTGGCTCGCGCGCACGGCGGTCGCGCTCCCCGCCCACGTGTTCTTCGCCTGCGCGTGGGGATACGCGCTCGGCCGGGCCAAGCGCATCAAGCGGCCGGGGCCGATCTTCCCCGCGTCGTGGCTCGTCGCGACCGCGGCGCACGGTCTCTACGCGCACCTCGTGTACGGCCGTGGCCCGGGCGCGCTCGTGGGAACGCTGCCGCTCTTGCTCGCGATGGCCGGCGCGACCTTCTTCGCGCTGCGCGATCTGGCGGCGCGTGGCGAGCGCTCGTCGCGCACGTCGATGCTCCTCGAGCGCGTCTCGTCGGTCTACGTCTCCGGTCCGCCGAGCTTGCAGACGGTGCGCGAGGCGCTCCGTCGCGAAGGGCAGCCGATCACGGTGCGATGGGTCGGGTTCGGCGCGCTCGTCACCGTGGGCGCGATGACCGCGGGGCTCGGCCTCTCCGTCGCGCTCGGTCACTGGATGAACGTCGATTTTTCGATCATCGACGAGCACGACGTGACGACGACCGGGCCGGTCGCGCTCCTCGGATCCGGTCTCCTCGCGGCCTTCCCCGTGAGCGGGTACCTCATCGCGCGGGCCTCGAACCTGCCGACCTTGCTCGAGCCGGCCCTCGCCGCGGGGCTCGCGATCCTCGCGACGCTCGTGCTCCTCGGCATCGCCGCCCCCGTCGCCGTGGTCTTCGCTCTCGCGTTTTCCCCAATAGCTTGGGCACTTGCGTGCGCCGGGGCCTGGGTCGGCCGGCCCGCTCGTTAGCGCGCCCACGGCGCGAGGCCCGCTTGACTTTCGTGGGCTGGTCCGTAAAGTGCGCGGTCCTTCCCCCTCCCTCGAGTGCGAGGGGCGACATTTTCCCGAGGAATTCCCGTGGCCAACCACCCGTCTGCCGAGAAGCGCAACCGTCAGCGCGTCAAGCGTACCCTCCGCAATCGCGCCGTCAGCAGCGCCGTCCGCACGCTCGTGAAGCGTGTTCGCACCGCCCTCCACGCGAAAGACAAGGCGGCCGCGGAGACGGCGCTCAAGGTCGCGACCGTCGCGCTCGACAAGGCGGCCACCAAGGGTGTCGTCCACCCGAAGGCTGCTTCGCGCACGATCTCGCGCCTCGCGTCGCAGATCCACCGCCTCGGCAAGTAAGGCTCGTCGGCTCCGACGAGCCTTCCGAGTCCTGTTACGCTGAGGCGACGTGGAGGACTTGGACGAAGCACGCGAGCGAGCGCGCGCGGCGCGTGAGGCGCTCGTCGGCAAGACCATCGCGGACCGCTACACCCTGAGGGCGCTGCTCGGCCACGGCGGCATGGGCGCGGTCTACGACGCCGAGCACCTCGTGCTCGGCAAGCGCGTCGCGATCAAGTTCGTCGATCCCGAGTTCGCGACCGACGACAAGGTCCGGAAGCGCTTCAGCCGCGAAGCGCGCGCGATGAGCGCGATCGAGAGCGCGCACATCGTGACCGTCTTCGACTTCGGCACCGAAGAGGGGCGCCCGTACCTCGTGATGGAGCTGCTCCGCGGCGAAGATCTCGGGCAGCGCCTGCGCCGCACGACGCGCGTTCCGTTGCGCGAAGCGATGCACGTCATCGCGCAGGTGCTGAAGGGCCTCGCGCGCGCGCACGCGGCGGGGATCGTCCATCGCGATCTCAAGCCCGACAACGTGTTCATCGTCAAGCACGACACCGATCCGCTCTTCGCGAAGATCGTCGACTTCGGCATCTCGAAGATCGAGCGGCCGCGCGCGAACACGTCGCCGCTCGCGCTCACCGGTCGCGGCACCGTGCTCGGAACGCCGTTCTACATGTCGCCCGAGCAGGCGCAGTGCTCGTCGGAGGTCGACGGGCGCACGGATCTCTACAGCGTAGGCGCGATCTTGTTCGAATGCCTCACCGGGCGGCCGCCGCACACGGGCGAGAGCTACGAGCAGGTCATCCTCGCGATCTGCATGCGCGACGCGCCGAAGCTCGCCTCGATCGACGCGTCGATCCCGGAGAACGTCTCGGCGTTCGTCGCGCGCGCGCTCGCGCGCGATCGCGATCAGCGCTTCACGTCGGCCGAGCGCATGCTCGCGGCGCTCCACGAGGTCGCGCCCGAGGAGCGAACGCGCGTGCCGCTCGATCCTCCGTCGGCGCAGACGCTCAAGTCGCCGACCGACGCGCCGCTCGACGCGACGATGCTCGACGGAGGCCAGCGCCGTTCTTCGAGTCCTTCGGGGCCTTCGGGATCCGGATCGGAGTCGCTCTCCGCCGCGACGCGCTTCGGCGTCGCGTCGCTCGCGCCGACGGTCCCCGACCTCGAAGGGGTGTCGCTCCCGGCGGAGGCGCTTCCGTCGCGAACGCCCTCGACGACGCCTTCGCCCGGCGTCGCGAAGGCGAAGGCCTCGCCTCGACCTGCGGCGCACGCGAGCGATCCGCCGCCGAGGCCGAAGCGCGAGAGCCAGAAGCCCGCCGGACGCCCCTACGCCGCGGCGATCGCGACCGCGGCGGTGGCGACGCTCATGGGCGTGGCCGTGACGATCGGGATCATCTCGATGCTCGAGAAGAAGCCCGCGGATCCGATCGCGCTCCCGCCGCGCGTTTCGGCGAGCGCGACGACCACGATCGCGAGCGCGAGCCCCGAGCCGGTCGCGCCCTCGTCTGCGCCGGCGTCGAGCGAGCCGGCCGCGTCTTCGTTGCCGGTCGCTTCGGCTTCGGGCAAGCTCTTGCCTGCGGCGCCGACTGCGCGGCCCGCGGGGCCGCCTCCTTCTCCGAAGCCCACTCCGACGAAGCTCGACATCCAGCGCGATCTGCCTTGACCCCGCTCCGCCGCGCCTCTCGCTTTGCCTTCGAGGTGTTGCTCGTCGCGCTGGCGATCCTCGCGCTCGCGCCGCGCGCGCGCGCCGACGAGGCAGAGGCGCGCCAGCTCTTCAAGCAAGGCGTCGAGCTCTACGACAAGAAGCAATACCAGGCGGCGCTCGCGGCGTTCGAGGGCGCGTATCGCGAGAAGCCTTCGCCCGGCATCAAGCAGAACATCGGCCTCTGTCACAAGGCGCTCGGCGATCCGGTCGCGGCGGCGACGGCGTTCGACGAAGCGCTCGACGAAGGTCGAGGCACGCTCAAGCCCGAGACGCGCGCGGCGATCGAGCTGGAGCTCGGCGCGCTGTCGAAGGTCGTCGGCACGGTGCAGCTCCGCGTCGTCGGGGCCGCCGATCGCCGGCCGCTCGACGACGTCGCGGTGGTCACGGTCGACGGAGCGCCGCGCCCGCGGGCGGCGTGGCGCCGCCCGATCCGCCTCACGCCGGGGATCCACGTGTTCACGGCGCACGTCGACGGCTTCGCCGATCCGCCGCAGAAGAAGCTCTCGATCCTCGCGGGATCGCCGGTCGACGCGACGTTCGAGCTCGGCGCGCCCACCGGAATGATCCTCATCCGCCCGAACGTCGCGGGGGCGTCGATCAAGATCGACGGGTTTCTCAAGGGGCAAGGCCCGTGGCAAGGCGAGATCGCGGCGGGGCCGCATCGCGTCGAGGTGTCGGCGCCCGACTTCGAGACGGCGATCGCCGACATCGTCGTGACCGCGGGCGCCGACGTCGAGTATGCGATCCGCCTGCATCGCCACGGAGAGCTGCCGCCGCCTTACGAAGGTCCGCCCGCGCGCCGCCCGCGCGACGGCGCGGAGAAGCCTCCGCCGCAGTGGACGATCGTGCCGATGCTCGTCGGCGCGGGCGTGAGCTACGCGCTCTCGCCCGCGCTCTTCGAAGCGAGCCCGACGAGGCGCGGCTTCGGCGGCGCTTCGGGCGGCGTTCGCGGCGGGTATCGGATCACGCGCCTCTTCGCGATCGAGATCTACGGCGAGGTCGGCGCGGTCGGCGCGAACTACCGGCTCGAGAACACGAACCGCGACACCGAGACGACGATGACGCAGTGGCACCTCTTGCCGATGATCCGGTTCGCGACGAACGGCAAGGTCCGCTTCACGTCGGGCACGGGCGTCGGCGTGCACGGCGTGAGCGTCGAGACGCTCGCGCCCGGCGTGACGGGCCCGACGACGACCTCCTCGGTCGCGCGCATCCAGAAGGGGAAGGGAACGGGCGCGACGTGGATGGTCGACGCGGGCCTCCAGATCGACGTGGGCACGCTCTTCCTCGAGGCTGCCGCGTTCTTCGACCTCCACGGCGTCGGCGCGATCCGCGGCGACGAGCCGAACGTGCAGAATCAGCGCTTCTTTCTCGGCTCTCCCGCGGTGCGCGTCGGCGGGCGAATCGGGCTCGGCATCCCGTTCTGAACGCGATACGACGGGGGCCATGGCGGAACCGAAGAAGGGCATCGCGCTGATCACCGGCGCGTCGGCGGGGTTGGGCAAGGAGCTCGCTTCGCTGTTCGCGAGAGACAAGCACGACGTCATCCTCGTCGCGCGGAGCGAGTCGAAGCTCCGCGCGCTCGCGGGCGATCTGAAGGAGAGCGACGGCGTCGAGGCGCACGTCGTCGTGGCCGATCTCGGCCGTCGCGGCGCGGCCGCGAGCGTCGAAGAGCAAGTGAAGCGGCTGGGCCTCGAGGTCGACTTCCTCGTGAACAACGCGGGCTTCGGATCGAACGGAGCGTTCCTCGATCTCGATCTCGCGCGCGAGGTCGAGATGATCGACGTGAACATCACGTCGCTCGTCGAGCTCACGCATCGCTTCACGCCGGCGATGAAGCAGCGCGGCTTCGGTCGCGTGATGAACATCGCCTCGACCGCGGGCTTCCAACCAGGGCCGTTCATGGCGACGTACTACGCGACCAAGGCGTTCGTGGTCTCGTTCAGCGAGGCGCTGGCCTACGAGCTCGACGGCACGGGCGTCACCGTGACGTGTCACTGTCCGGGTGCGACCAAGACCGAGTTTGCCGCGACGGCGGGGAACGACAAGTCGCGCCTCTTCCAGCGGAGCGGCGTCGCGGACGCCAAGGACGTCGCGCTCCACGCGTACAAGGCGATGATGAGCGGCGAGATCCTGGCGGTGCAGGGCGCGCTCAACTGGATCGCGTTCGAGGCTCTACGCTTCACGCCGCGGGCGCTGGCGCGGAGCATCGCTGCGGGGCTGAACCGCTCGACGTGAGGTGGCTCGCGGACGCGCCGTCTGCACCCGCAGCGTAGCGTGTTGGGTACGCCGGTACGGATCGCTACGAGCGTTCGCTCGCGCCGTTCTGCGGGAGAGGTTCCTTCGCGCTTCGTCGCGGTGAATGAAGGCGGCTTCACGCGTGTGACGAGCTACCGCAGGAAGCGTGGCTCGGAGCTTGCGTCGCCGAGATTCGTAGCGATTGCCGGAAGGGACACCATGGACGCCGACGAGCTCTTCAATCACGCGCTCAGCACGTTGCCCGAAGCGGTGGGCGATCTCCTCCGCGAGGGTCGCGATCCAGGCGAGTTCATCTTTGCGAGCTTCGACGGATCGAGCGCGCTCGGGATGGCGCTGATTGCCTCCGACATCGGCGGCCGCGCGATCGACAACATCGGCGGCAAGGCGCGCAGCGAGGTCGAGCGAATGATCCTCGACGCGCACCACGGCGGCGAGGAGCTGGTCGTCTCGGTGATGGTGACGAAGGACGTGCTCGCGCGCATCCTGACGGCCTCGCACATCGACATGCCGACGCGCGTAGCGGTCCGCATGTGGCTCGACGGCCCCGTCAACGACGGCCACTTCCGCGTCGTCGCGATCGCCGGCGAAGAGGTGCGTGCGGGCACGGTCGACGGCGTCAGCGAGCTCGACGACGCCCCCGTCTCGTCGTCGATGCTCAACTGATTCGAACGCGGGACGTGCACGAGATCTTTACAGAAGAGCCGCGCGACGGTACGTAAGGAAGCTCGACACGTCCCCATCGTCTAGAGGCCCAGGACCGCGGCTTTTCACGCCGCTAACAGGGGTTCGAATCCCCTTGGGGACGCCCCCCAAACCCCTCGCCGGTCCTGCGAGGGGTTTTCTTCTTTGGAGCGCCGATGTTCGCCGCGGTCTGGCTGTACCTCTACGCCTTTGGGTTCCTGACGATCGCCGGCGGCGTCGCCGGCTACGTACGCGCGAAGAGCCGCGCGTCGCTCCTCGCGGGAAGCATCGCCGGAGCGCTTCTGCTCGTCAGCGGCTATCTGGTCGGCACCGGCGCGCGCGCGGGGCT
Source organism: Labilithrix sp. (assembly GCA_019637175.1). Classification (GTDB taxonomy): domain Bacteria; phylum Myxococcota_A; class Polyangia; order Polyangiales; family Polyangiaceae; genus Labilithrix. The sequence goes on from JAHBWD010000014.1 coordinate 134,153, forward strand.
CTTCCTCGGGCTGGCGGTCTCGTCGTCGTTGGCGGTTCGCTTCGTGGGCGCCTTCGTTCGAAGCCGCAAGGTCATGCCCGCCGGTGTCATGTCGCTGCTCGGCATCGCGGGGACCGTGCTCACCGCGCTCGCGCTCGCCTCGTTGAGGTGACGACGATTGGTGGTTGCGCGACGCTCTCATGCTCGGCGCGCCCTTTTCGGCGGAAGCGATCTGAGTGGCGATGTCGGAGCCTCTTGACGCGCTGGTCGAATCGTTGGCGATCGGAGATCGGCGAGCAGCTACGGACGACGTGGCCCGAGCTCCTCGACGTTCTGAGCGAGCGCCGACCATGGCGAGGAACGCACGAGCACCCCGGCTGTTCGCCCGCCACACGCATCGCCGATGCTCCGCGCGCCCCGCAACGTAAGGAGCGGATCGCACGCTTGCGTGCGACGCGGTTCACGGCTCGTGGAACACGAACCGCAGGAGCGTCGTCACGTCCCACTCGTCCTCGACCTCGCACGTGAACTCGGCGGGGTTCTCTCGGTAGGGACCGAAGAGGTGGTCCGGGGCCAGACCGTCGACGCCCTCAACGCGGAGGTCGATGTTCGGGTCGAAGAGACCGAAGAGGGGCCCGCGGTATGGCGAGCGTCGGCGCACGCTCACGGTCCATTCGCGCGGCCATCGGCATGCTGCGCCGAAGTCCCACTTCAACGCGACCGTCACGCCGTCCCCAACGAGTGCAACCGCCGGCATCGGGAGTCGCTCCTCGGGCGGAGGCGTCGAGACGATGTAGTGCCCGATGACGGCTACGTCCGTGACGTCGAACTTGTGCGCGAATCGCTGGACGAGCTCGACGTAGTCCCACCAACCCTTCGAGTACTCGAAGGACGTGGGAATGTTGTTCTCGGCGACCCATCGGTCGAAGGACGTGAGGAGCGGCTTCACGCTGCGCCCAGCTTCAGCCGGCGGCCTTCTTGAGCGCTTCGTACTCCTCGGGCGTATCGGTGACGATGAACACCACGCGTGTTCGCTCGAACGCATTCAAATGTTGGTCGAGCGACTTCCAGATGTGGTCCTGTCGCTCGCTCGGCGAGAGGGGGGCGAAGGAGCCCGACAGCACCATGCCGCCGATCTTGTCGGGCGCGACATCCTCGAGCTCGATATGCGCCCCCGCGCCCGTCGCCTCGACGAGCGCCTCGGCCACCTTCTCCTTCAGGGATTTCGCCATCGTTCGTCTCCGACCGTCACTATCTGCAGCGCGGCATCCATGAGCTCGGTGCACGCGACCTTGAGCACGTCCGCGCCTCTCTTCACCCGCGTGTAGTATTTGAGCTCGTTTAGGTGATGACGCAAGCGCTGCTCGTGTGAGTAGCGGAAACTGTTGAGCCAAAGCAGGTGTACCGTGGCCACCGGGCCGCGGAGCTTTGCGCGCGCCCGCTCCCCGAGGCGCTCCGCGTCGCACGCTCGGAAGTGGTGCGCGACGTCGTGGTGTGCCTGATGCTCGAGGTCTTGATGACGGAATGCACGGAGCATGCATTCGACCGCGACGCCTGCGGCATACATGGCGAGCGGGTAGCGCTCGAGCCTCTTCAACTGGGTCGCGTCGCCCATCCGTTCGAGCGCGGCGTTCCGGTAGTCGTCAGCCGTTGAAGGCACGGCTCGAGCGTACACGCGGAGTAGGGAACACGCGGACGCAGCCCGCGCGAACGCCCGTCACGCCGAGAGCCTCGTCTCCCGTCCCTGCGCCGGCCAGAGCTCGAGGACCTCGCCGCGGCTTTTCACGCCGCTAACAGGGGTTCGAATCCCCTTGGGGACGTCCCCCAAACCCCTCCGCCGGTCCTGCGCGGGCGTTTCGTTGATGGAGCTGACCTCGCGAGGCCCACCCATTGAGCTCCAGCCCACCCCCGATCCCGCCGGGGCGCCTCAGACCGCGCCGTGGGTCGAGGACAGGCTCTCAGGGGTGAGCGAGCACCATCCGAATCGCACGCTCAACCGGAGAGGCTTCGTCGCGCCACGGGTTGAGCGGTTCCCTCGACAGCAAGGGAGGTTGCGCGAGGAATCGAGGTCGGTCGCCACGCAGAAGGGGTTGCGCCGCGTGAACGAGGAACGGGTGACACAAGTACACCGTGCCAGCCGGTCCAGTCGCGACGGCCTCGGGACGGTGCGACGACTCGGCGAAGTCGGTGCTGGCGAGCTCGCCGAGGGTCAGGCCCTCCGCTCCGTGAGGTTCGAGCCTTCGGGCGATGTCGAAGTGTGAACCAACGCGAAGACGCGTCGGTGCATCTTGGTCACCGACGTCGGAGAAGAGGAAGAGCATGAGGAGCGCACGCCCCTTCGATGCCACGTTGGCCCGCCACTCGAGGAAGTCCGGCTCGCCCTCCGTGGCGAAGCTCACATCGACGTGCCAGCCGCAGTCGCCCGGATCGTCTGGCGAGGGGAAGCGGATCGGAAACGTGCCGAGGCTGCCGCGAGGCATCCAGCGTCCGGGCCCCACGAGCGCATCGTAGGCCGCGTGCAGTCTCGGTGTGTTGGCCGCCTCCCGGAAGAGTGGGTTCGGGATCTCGCCGATACGCACGACGGGGCGCGTCCAGGTAGAGGGCGCGTCCTCGGCACACCCGGTGGCGAGCCACAAGACTCGACGACATGCGTCGGCAAGCTCACGGGGGAAAGCTTCGTCGATCCGAACAAAGCCATCGTGGACGAACTGTTCGACCTGCGCTGCGGACAGCGCGACATCATGATGAGGCATCGAAATCTCCTGTTGTTCCAGCTCGAGGCATACGACCGCGCACGACGCGCGCATCGCGGACGACCCATGAGCGCCGCGATGCGGCGCTCAGCCGAGCAGGAACACGGAGAACTTCATCATCGACGGGATCGTATCGTGCGGCTCGCAGTCCTTCAATGAAGGTCCGTCGTTCCCGGTTAGAAGGTCAGGACGTCGCCGACGAGGCGTAGAGCACGACGAACAGCTCCGCCGTCATCGGGCCCTGCGAGTCAGACTCAGCGTTCTCCGCAGCCTCGCCCGACCAACTGTCGCGCGCCGGCGGCGTGCTCACTCGCACCGTGCCGTGCGCGACGCACACCAGGGCCGAGGCGGTATTTCGCGATCTCATCGATTCAGAGCCGTGAGCACACCTCCACGCCCTCGAGTCGCCAGGCTCGCGCGAGGCGGTCTCGCCAATCCTCTTCGAAGACGTCGGCGTGCCCGACGACGAGACGCTCGGCGGGCCGGTCGAGCATGGATTGGATCGATCGCGCGGCCGCCGACGCGGTCGAGGATCTTCTTCTTGGCGTCGGGCGGTACGCGCGCTCGCTCGTAGAAGCCGAAAGTGCGTATTCCGGCCTGAGTCGATCGCTCGTTCCGGTTAGACCCGATCACCCATTCCGGTCAGACCCGATCACTGATTCCGGAGCACCCGATCGCCGTTCCGACGGACCCGATCGGTGATTCCGGGCTGACCCGATCAGCACCGACGGCCATCGAGCGCCGTCGACGGAGCGAAGCGAGGAGGTCGCCCCTCACCCTGGCCGCGCGCGGACGTTCGCGCGACCGGCAGGCCATGTCGGAGCGAAACTCGATGCGCAAGATTCGTGAAGTCCTTCGTTTGAAGTTCGAAAGCGGGCGATCCAACCGGCAGATCGCCCTCTCGTGTCGCATCGGCGCCGGCACCGTGAGCGACTACCTCCAGCGCGCTCGCGCGAGGTCGATCTCCTGGGCCGACGCGCAGTCGCTCACCGACGCCGAGCTCGAGGCGCGGCTCTTCGCGCAGGCGCAGTATCGCGCGTCTCTCCCTCGCGCGCCGATCGACTTCGAGTGGGTGCACCAGGAGCTTCGTCGCACGGGCGTGACGTTGCAGCTGCTGTGGACCGAGTACGTCGAGGCTGCTGAAGGCCGCGAGGGCGAAGAGCCCCCGTACCAGTACAGTCAGTTCTGCGAGCGGTATCACCGCTGGCGCTCTCGACTCGATCTCGTGATGCGGCAGACGCATCGCGCCGGCGAGAAGGCGTTCATCGACTACTCCGGCAAGCGCCCCGCGATCGTCGACGCGAAGACCGGCGAGGTGATCGAGGTCGAGCTCTTCGTCATGGTGCTCGGCGCGAGCAACTACACTTTCGCGGAGGCGACGCGCTCGCAGAAGAGCGCGGAGTTCATCGGCTCCATCGTCCGCGGCCTCGAGTTCTTCGGCGGCGTGCCCGAGGTCCTCGTGCCCGACCAACTCCGCAGCGCCGTCACGGGCCCCGATCGCTACGACCCGGACATCAACGCCACGCTGCTCGATCTCGCGAGCCACTACGAGATGGCGATCATCCCTGCGCGTCCGCGCAAGCCACGAGACAAGGCAAAGGTCGAAGCAGGTGTGCTCATCGCACAACGATGGATCCTCGCGCGACTCCGGAATCGGAAGTTCTTCACCCTCGGCGAGCTCAACGTCGCGATCGCCGAGCTGCTCGACGACCTCAACGCGCGCTCGTTCAAGAAGATGCCGGGCAGTCGTCGCACGGCGTTCACGAGCATCGATCAGCCGGCCCTCAAGCCTCTGCCCGCTCATCGGTTCGTCGTGACGGAGCGCAAGTGGGCTCGCGTCAACATCGACTACCACGTCGCCTTCGACGATCGGTTCTACAGCGCGCCGCACACGCTCGTCGGCGAGCGCGTCGAGATGCGCGCATCGACGACGGCCGTCGAGATCTGGCACGGCGGTCAGCGCGTGCACGGCCACCTCCGGAGCTACGGACCGAAGGGCACCGCCGTGACGTGCGCCGCGCACCGCCCGGTCTCTCACGACGATTACGGGAAGTGGCCGCCCGAGCGCATGGTCGGATGGGCAGCGAAGATCGGCCCGAGCGTCGCGCGCGTCGCGGAGATGACGCTCGCGCAGTACCCGCGGCCGGAGCTCGGATACCGCGCCGTCCTCGGTCTGATCCGTTCCGCCGAGCGACATGCGGCGTCGCGCTTCGACGCCGCGTGCGAGTACGCGCTCGCGGTGTCGGGATCGACCGTCCCTCGCCGCAAGTACATCGAGGCCCTCCTCAAGCGAGGTCTCGAGCGAGTTCCCATCGTGAAGCAGGAGGAGCTGCCGTCGCTCGGCCTGCACGAAAACATCCGAGGCGGCAGCTACTACGAGAAGGAGAGTGGGTCATGATCATCGAAGAGACGATTCAGAAGATGCTCGAGCTCAAGATGCACGGCATGGCGAAGGCCACGCGCGAGCTGCTCGAGTCCGCGCCGACGCAACAACTTCCGTTCGAGGACAAGCTCGGGCTCATCGTCGACCGCGAATGGTCCGAGCGCGACAACCGGCGCGTCAGTCGGCGCATCAAGGAGGCGCGGCTCACGACGCAAGCATCGCTCGACGCCGTCGACTGCGATTCGGCGCGCGGGCTCGAGAAGACCGTCATCAAGCAGCTCATGACGTGTCAGTGGGCGAAGTCGAAACAAAACGTCCTCGTCACCGGTGCCACCGGCACGGGCAAGAGCTTCCTCGGCGCTGCGCTCGCAGAGTCCGCGTGTCGCCACGGCCTGCGCGCGCTCTTCGTGCGCGTTCCGCGTCTCGTCGAGGACCTCGCTGTCGCGCGCGCGTCGGGCTCGTACAGCTCCGCGCTCGCGCGTCTCTCTCGCATCGACGTTCTCGTGCTCGACGACTTCCTCCTCGCGCCGATGAAGGATGCGGAGCGGCGCGACCTCCTCGAAGTGCTCGAAGATCGATACGAGCGCGCCGCCACCGTGATCACGTCGCAGATGTCATCGAAAACTTGGCACGCCGCGCTCGGAGATCCCACGATCGCGGACGCCATCTGCGACCGCCTCGTGCACAACGCGTACGAGATCGCGCTACGCGGTCCGTCGATGAGAAAGAAGAAGGCGTCCGCTCAGAACCACTGAAACCTGGCCTCCTCGTCGCTTCGCTCCGATCCGAGTGATCGGGTCCTCCGGAACGAGCGATCGGGTACGGCCGGAACAGGTGATCGGGTCGAGCGGAATACGCACAAGGGGCGGCTCTTGCGATCTAGTTGGAACGCTTGAACGAGCAGCGCCTCGCGCAGCTTTCGCTCCAGGGCTGTTCGGAACGCGATGATCGCCGCATGCGGTTCGTAGTCGTAGTAGACGTTCTCAGGTAGCTCGCGGAGGAAGGTGAGTCGGCTGACCTCGAAGAAGTCTCGCGAGTGAACCGTCGAACTCATCACCGCGAAGATGCGTCTCGTCACGCGCAGCGCAGATTCCAGTTCCTGAACCGACAAGGTGAGGAACGTGCGAATCGTGCGTGACAGCAGGTCGAGTGCGCGCACGACTGCCTCGCAGGATCGATATCTGCTCGCCGTGGGACCTGCCGCTGCAGCTTGGAGATGATGGGCGCTCGCCTTGAGCAGGAAGGCGACGAAGCGGTTCGTGAGAATGCCCTCTGCAGCAGCCTTCTCTGCGGAATGCCGCGCTGGGTTCTCCTGAATGCTGGAGGAGGGGAACACGAGCCGGACGAGACTTTCGGTTCGACGCAGCGTTCGTAGGCGAAGGGTTTCGCCGCGGAGACCTGCGAGCGTGCGGCAGCCCGTTTGATACATCTGGATCTCCCAGATCCACCAGATCGCGACGAGCTTCACGCGGTGCTCCAGCCTCGCGAGCTGCGCGGGGTCGAGCGGTTTCTTTTTTAGGCGGCGACGGGCGCGGTGAAGTTCGGCGCTCAACCCCGAAAGGGCGTCGAAA
>JAHBWD010000140.1 GCA_019637175.1 Labilithrix sp.
CTCTCCGTGCTCGCGGCCGCACGGCGCAGCAACATCGACGCGGTCCTCAACTCGGCGCAGAACAGCGTCGACCTCGGGATCACCGCCGCGCCCGTCTACTGGGACTACCAGTCCGTCGTCGCGTTCAAGCCCACCGATCAGGATCGGCTCCGGCTGATGGCGTACGGGTCGAGCGATACGTTCAAGGTCGTCTTCAAGAACCCGAACGACGCCGACCCCGCCATCCGCGGCGCGTTCGGAGGCACGACCGTCTTCCACCGCGTGCAGCTCGGCTATCGCCATCGCTTCCGCGGGGGCTCCGAGACGAACACCGAGCTCACCTACGGACGAAGCGACGAGAACGCCGAGTTCGGCCAGATCGGACGCGTCAGCTTCGCGATCGACACGCTCCAGGGACGCTCCGAGTGGGTCGGCGTCGTCTCGCCGGCCTTCCGCGTGACCGCAGGGCTCGATCTCCTCGGCAACCACTACTCCGGGAGCTACTCCGGCGTCCCCGTGCCGCCGGACGAGGGCGGAGCCACGACGGCGATCTCGACGCAGCGCCGGATCGACGTCGCCGCGAGCGAATGGGTGATGCTCCCGGGCGCGTACGTCGAAGCAGGCATTCGCCCGGTCGCCGCGCTCCTCATCTCGCCGGGGGTGCGTGCGGATTACAGCGATCTCGTCAAGCAGGGGACCATCGACCCGCGCCTCTCTGCTCGCTACGAGCTCACCGAGGACACGGCGATCAAGGCCGGCGTCGGCCGCTTCTCGCAGTCGCCGGACGAGCGCCACGTCGTCGCTCCGATCGGCAACCCCGACCTGAAGATGTCGCACGCGCTCCACGCGAGCGCCGGCGTCGAGCAGAAGATCGGCAGCGCCGTCACAGCCTCGCTCGAGGGCTTCGGCAAGTGGATCGACGGCGCCGTGACGGCGACCCCCGGTGGGCTGGCGCCGTACTGGCTGAACGCCCAGGAGGGCAGGATCTTCGGCGGCGAGGCGATGCTCCGCGTGAGGCCGCGTGGCCGCTTCTTCGGCTTCGTCTCGTACACGCTGATGCGCAGCGAGCGGCGCGACGAAGGCGACGCGTGGCGCCTCTTCGATCGCGATCAGACGCACATCCTCGGCGCCACCGGGGTCTACCGGCTCGGCCGCGGCTGGGAGGTCGGCGGGTCGGTCCGCTACACCAGCGGCACGCCGTACACGCCGGTGGTCGCGAGCACCTACGACGCGACCGCCGACGTCTATTCGCCGCGCGGCGGCCGTTCGATGAGCGCGCGCAACCCGCCCTTCTCGCGCCTCGACCTCCGCATCCAGAAGACGTGGACGTTCTCGCGCTGGAGCCTCGCGGCGTACCTCGACGTCCAGAACGCCCTGAACGCTCCGAACCGCGAGGGCTTTGCCTACAGCTACGACTACCGCGAGCGGCAGGGCGCGCGCGGTCTCCCCATCCTTCCCATCCTCGGACTGCGAGGTGAGCTGTGAACCGTCTGCCCGATCGTCTTCCGCTGCTGCGTGTCTCGCGTCTGTCGCTCCTCTACCTGGCGTTCGTGTTCGGCTGCGAGGAGACGGACACGAAAGGCTGGCTCGTCGATCGTACGCGCGTCCTCGGCGTGCGTTTCGAGGCCAAGGCCGACCCCGCGCGCACCGCGATCGCTCCCGGCGAGGCGATGCGCGCGACGTGGCTCGTCGGCGCTCCGAACGGGACCGGTCGTCTGACCTGGGCGTATGCGGTCTGCGCTCCCGTGCAGGGCAATTATCCCGAGCCTCGCTGCGAAGGGCCCGTCCTCGCGTCCGCCAGCGGCGCGTCCGAGGGCGAGCTCGTCGCGATGGAGCTCGAGGCGCCGCGCGCCGAGGCCGTCGCCGGTGTCGAGGAGCTCCAGATGCTGGTCGCCTTCTGCGACGCCGGCGACGCTGCGCTCGACGCGAGCCGCTTCGCCGGGACCTGCGCGGGCTCCGACGTGCCCGCGCGCCTCGCATCGGCGACGATCCGCCTCGAAGCAGCGGGGCCGAACAAGAACCCCGAGATCGCGCCGGACAGCGTGCTCCTCGACGGCCAGCCGATGACGCCCTCGACGCTCCGTCCGGGCCCGTCATGCGCCGGCGAGGCTGCGGCCCCCGTCGTCGTCCCCGGATCGAAACACGCCTTCACGATCCGGTTCCGCGGCGACGAGCGGGAGCCCGTCCCGGGATCGCGCGAAGGTGTGGAGAGCATCCTCGCGTCGCACGTCGTCACGACGGGAGAGCTCGGGCGGCAGTACTCGATGCTCGATCCGAGCGATCCCGTGCCGAAGGAAGCGCGGGTCGAATGGACGGCGCCGCCGCGCGAGCAGGTGCCCGAAGGCGGGCGGCTCACCGAGGTCTACCTCGTGCTCCGCGACGGCCGCGGCGGCGCCGCCTTCGCACGGCGCACGGTCTGCGTGCGTCCCTGATCCCGACGACGAACCAAACGAACGAATTCGAAGAAGGAGAAGACGACATGTCGATCGAGAACAAGCTCCGTGCGCTGGCTGGTATCGGCGCCGGCTGGGTCATGTGGCTGCTCGTAGGGCTCAGCGTGATCGTGATCGCCGTCGCGATCGAACGCGCGATCGTGCTGCTGTACGCGACGGACGACATCAAGGAGCTGCGGCGGAACCTCGCGAGCGCGCTCGGCCGCGGCGATCTCGTCGCTGCCCGCGGGCTCGTCGTCGCCTCGCGCTCGCTCGAGGCGCAGGTGCTCGCGGCCGGCCTCGGCGCGCTCCCGCGAGGAGCCGCCGCCGTCGAGGAGCGGCTCGCCAGCGAGGCGCAGCTCACGAAGCTCACGATGGAGCGCCGGCTCGCTCTGCTCGGGACGATCGGATCGAACGCGCCGTTCATCGGACTCCTCGGCACGGTGATCGGGATCATCCGCGCGTTCCACGCGCTCGACGCGAGCGGCGGTCAGGTGTCGACCGCCCTCATGGCCGAGATCGGCGAGGCGTTGACGGCGACGGCGGTCGGGCTCTTCGTCGCGCTGCCCGCCGTCGCGCTCTTCAACTTCTTCCAGCGTCAGATCGCCGGCCGCGTGTCGCGGGCCGAGGCGCTGGGGCGCGAGATGCTCTCGTTCGTCAAGGACGAGCGGCGCACCCTCGCCGTCGAGGAGAGCTCCTGATGGCCAGCTCGTCGCAGAAGAGCGACGGCGGGCTGATGACGGAGATCAACGTCACGCCGCTCGTCGACGTCGTCCTCGTCCTCCTGGTGCTCATGATGGTCACCGCGACGGCCCTCGCGCAGAAGACGATCCAGGTCGAGCTTCCGAAGGCGCGGAGCGGCGACGCCGACTCGGCGAAGAAGCCGCTGATCGTCGCGGTCGACGAGTCCGGCGCGCTGTTCGTCGACACCGATCGCGTCGACGACGCCGGAATGCGCGCACGTGCGCGTGAGGCGCTCGCGCGCGACGCCGACGTCTCTGCCGTGCTCGCGGCGGACGGTCGGGCGCGCCACGAGACCGTCGTTCACGCGCTCGAGCTCCTGCGCGGCGAGCGGATCGCCAAGATCGCGATCGTCGTACGCGCGGAGGAAGCGCGATGATCGCGCTCGCGGCGCCGTGGTCCGAGGGAGAGCGAGGCGGCCTCCTTCGATGGATCCTCCCGGCGAGCGTCGCGCTGCACGTCGTCGTGTTCGCGTGGATGCCGTCGGCTTCGCGGAGCACGGCTTCGGTGCCGCCGCCGCCGCTCGTCCTCGAGGTCGTCGACCTGCCTCCGCCGCCGCCTCCTCCGAAGGCCGTCGAAGAGCCGGAGCCGGCGCCGGCGCCAACCGTAGCGGCCGCGCCCGCGCGCACGGCGCTGCCGTCGAAGGCGGCCCCCGCCAGCGCCGCACCCACCGCGCACGAGGCGCCGGCGAGCGCACCGGCATCGGAGGCACCGATGGACTTCACGAGCACGGTCTTCTCGAACGACGGTCCCGGCCTCGCGCTCGGGGGCGGCGGCGGATCGCGCGCAGCCGCGCCGGCGGCGTCGGCGCCTCCCGTCGCCGCGCGCGCGGTGGCCGCTCCTCCGCCGCTGCGAGTCGTTCCGCCGTCGTCGCTCGCGCGGCGTCCACGCGCGCCGGGGCTCGATCTCGAGCTGGAGCGTCAGTACCCGGCCGAGGCGCGCCGCTCCGGGATCTCCGGCACCGCGGTGCTCCGCGTGCGGATCCTGCCCGACGGTCGCATCGGGGAGGTCCGGGTTCAGTCCGAGTCCTGGGTGGGCTTCGGGCCCGCGTGCGAGCGCACGGTGCGCGGCGCGCGCTGGGAGCCGCCGATCGACCAGGACGGCGCGCCGGTCGCGACGGACATCACCTACACGTGTCGCTTCGAGGTAAGGAGCTGAAGATGTCTCGACGTGGGAAGACCGCCGTTGCGATCCTCTCCGCGCTCGCGCTCGGCGCTGCGTGCGAGATCGCGCACGCGCAGCCGGCGCCGCCGTCGGCCGCCGCCGAGGCCGCGCCTGCATACACGCTCGAGGTCGACTCGGACGCGCCCGACGTCCTGTCGTTCGAGGCGCTCGCGGCGCGCATCGGCTCGGACCTCGGAGGCGCGGTGGCTCGGCCCGGCGCCGCGGAGCCCTCGCGCGCGGCGATCGCGATTCGCTACCGCGACCGCGAGC
>JAHBWD010000141.1 GCA_019637175.1 Labilithrix sp.
TCATGGTGCGACGAGCTCTCGCTACGCTGTCATTCGCGATCGCCGCCTCGTTCGGATGCACCGCTCTTCCGGACGACGACGCCACCACGTCGACGTCGACCACCTCGACCGGGAAGACGGCGATGCTGCCGTTTCAGCAGAGCGACGGCTCCGTGGTGCAAGTGCGCGTCGACGTCTCGCGTGGCCGCGCGTGGATCGGCGACATGGGCTTCGGCCCCATCGACGACATGCGCACGCGCGGCGCGCCCGCGAACACCGATCTTCGATGGCCAGGCGGCGTCGTGAGGTACTGCTACCAGCGCGACCCGCTCGACGCCGTCTCGGATCCGGACCCCAATCAGGAGGAGTCCGTCGACGCCGCCGCCGCCTACATTCGCCAGCATGTCCCGTCGGTGAACCTCGTGAGGCAAGGCTATTGCTCGCGGGGCAGCTTGCTCTTCGACGACATGGTGATCATACGGAAGCACCTCGACGACGACGATCGGCAGCGCGGGTGGTCGCGAGCCGACCTGGGACACCGGGGTGGACCGCAGTACCTCGAGCTCGGCGCGAACATCGGTCCGGGCCTCTCCGGCATGGCGACGATCGTCCACGAGCTCTTGCACACGTTCGGCGTTTATCACGAGCATCAGCGCGGCGATCGCGACGCCCACGTCGGCATCTGCTGGCGCAACGTCGACCGCACGGGCGACATGGCGATCAAGCCAGACCAGCTCCTGCTCACGAAGTACGACGTGCACTCGAGGATGCACTACAGGAGCGACCAGAACCGCATCGAGACTCCGTTCAATCTCGCGCCGCCGTGCGGCACGAGCACGATCTACACGCTCAACGGCGCGTCGTTGAACGGCAACGACTGGATGACCGCGGAGGACACCAACAACCTCAGCGTGATGTACGGCTATCCGATCGGCGCGCCCATCCACAACGAGGCGTTCGGCGAAGCGATCGCCGTCGGCGACTTCGACGGCGACGGCTACGACGACGTCGCGATCGGCGCTCCTGGCCGCGAGAACGACCGCGGCGCCGTCTACCTGTTCAAGGGCACGCTGAAGTACCCGATCGGCCGGCGCGTCCTCACGCGCGAGTCGCAGGCGGGCCCCGGCGATCGCTTCGGCGCCGCGCTTGCCGCGGGAGACTTCAACGGCGACGGCATCATGGACCTCGCCGTGGGCGCACCAGGATCGATGGCCTCGGGCGTCAAGTCGGGCGCGGTCATCATCTACCTCGGCGGTCGCCACCGCGGCGCGTTCTGGGCGGCCAACTGCGACGCCGACGCTCGCTGTGTCGGCACCGGCACGGACATGGTTCAGTCGCCGGGCACGGTCCTGCGCCTCGGCGTCAACTCCTTCAACCCGCAACCGGCCGCCGGCGACGAGCTCGGCGCGTCGCTCGTCGCGGGCGACTTCACCGGCGACGGGAAGGCCGAGCTCATCGTCGGCGCGCCGGGTCGAAACAACAGTCAGGGCGCGGCGTTCTACTTCCGATCCGAAGTCATCGCGCCCTCCGTGCCGACGGTCTACTCGTTCCTGTCGATCCAGGCGACGGAGTGGACCACCACGCCGGCCTCGGCGCGCTTCGGCACCTCGCTCGCGAGGGGCGACTTCGACGACGACGGCCTCGCGGACCTCGCGATCGGAGCCCCAGGGAACACCGCCACCCCCACCGGGAGGGTGTTCGTCGCGAAGGGCAACGGCGCGGGCAAGCCCTCACCGTGGAAGACGTACGCGAGCCCGAACGGATCGAGCGACGAGTTCGGCTTCTCCCTCGCGACCGGCCGCCTCTTCGGCAATGACTTCCGCGACGAGCTCATCGTCGGGGCGCCGCGTACGCTGAACGCCACCTCCGTTCGCGCCGGAGCGGTTCACGTCTACCAGTATTCACCCGGCAACATGAGCACGGGAGCTCAGTTGGTGCACGCCAGCGAGCTCAAGACCGGCAGCGCCGCGCAGGTTCGTTTCGGCCACTCGGTCGCCGCGCTCAACTTCGATCGCATCGGCAACTGGGAGGTCGCGATCGGCGCGCCCGAGTACAACAGCGGCCGGGGACGCGTCCTGATGGCCACCAACAACGGCACGAGCCTCAGCGGAGGCGAAGACGTCGTCGGCGCAGGCTCCTTCTACAAGCTCGGTCGTTCGCTCGACACCATCACGCAGCGCTACGGACCCGAGCTCGCGTTTGGCTCCAACATCGTGCGCCTCCTCGTCGGCGCGCCCGCCAGCCGAGGCGACATGACAGGCATGCCCGGCGCCGGCCAAGTGATCGGTTACGGAGCGACCAACAACAACGGCTTCTACGAGATCGTGAAGTGGACGCCGCTGACGAAGTCACCCGCCGCCGAGTGATCGCGAGCGCGATCAACCGGTATTCCCGACGTCCCGTGTACTTGCGGATGCCGCGGCCGGAAGCGTGAAATAGAAGGTGCTCCCCTCCCCGGGCTCGCTCTCTCCCCAGATGCGACCGCCGTGGGCTTCGACGATGCATTTCGAGATGTAGAGGCCGAGGCCGAGCCCGGAGCGGTGTTTCTCGTCGACCTGCCAAAACCGTTCGAAGACGAGCCTGAGCTTGCCGGGATCGATTCCCGCGCCGCTGTCTCGGACCGCGAAGCGGACGTCGTCGCCGACGGCCTCCACGAGCAAGTCGATCCTGCCACCCTCGCTCGTGAACTTGATCGCGTTCCCGACGAGGTTGGCGAGAACTTGGAGAATGCGATCGTGGTCGTACCGCGCGAGCAAGGAGCCGGCTTGAACGTCAATCGACATCGCGATCTTCTTGACGCTCGCGAGGGGCCGAAAGACGTCCAGCGTCTCTCCGAGGAGCTCTCTTGCGTCGTGGCGTTCGGGTGCGACGGCAAGCCGACCTGCGTCGATGCTCACGACATCGAGCAGGTCCGCGACCAGCCGGGTCATCCTCGCCACGTACCGATGAATACGATGCGCCTCGCGGTCGATCTCGGCGCGGACGCTCGCCTCGCTCTCGATCCGCAGGAGCGCCGTAGCGCTCATGACGACGCCGCCCAACATGTTCCGTAGGTCATGGCTCACGACGGCGAGAAAGTCGTCTCGAGAACCGACCATCCGGTCCATGCGGTCGCGCTCGGTGTGGAGGTGCTCGTCCGTCTGCGCTCTCTCCAGGGCCAGCAGCGCAGTCAGGGCGCGGCGCCGTGCCGCTTGTTCATCCACGCGAGTCTCGTCGGCGGCCGCCCGCTCATCGCGCACGATCTCGTCCTCACGACGCCGTTCCTCGTCGAGGAGCGCGCGTTCATGAAGATCGGTTCCGGCCCGCTCGAGCTTCTGGTCCGCCGTCACCCTCGCGCGCTGGAGGACGTCATCCGCTCGCTCACGCGCCAATTGGACGACGGCTTCGGCATTCTCTTCGAGATGGGCGCGGCGCCTGACGAGCTCTGCATCGGTCTTCCGTCGCTCGTCTCCGAGACTGCGATCCGTGCGCTCGCGCTCCGAACGTGCGTGCCTTTTCCCGGTGTTGCCCATCCGAAAGGGTCCTATCACGCGACCGCGGAGTCGAGTAGGGCGCGGAGCCCTTCGTCGAGACTGTGGCACCCCGCATCACCATGGCGTTGCGACACTCCGACGCGACGGACACGCGTGGTCAGAGCCGTGTCGGGCGAGGCGCCTGCCCGTTCTTCACCTTCACGATCATGTCGAGGAGGTTCCTCGTGATCGCGTCGGACGGATCGCGGGTGTGAGCCGCTGACACGATGGCGAGCGCCTCGTCCCTTCTACGAGGTCGGTCGTTCGCTCGCCGCCCTCGTGCAGCGCTACGGACCCGAGCTCGCGTTTGGCTCCAACCTCGTGCGCCTCCTCGTCGGCGCGCCCGCCTGCCGTGGCGACGTGACAGGCATCTCCGGCGCCGGCCAAGTGATCGGTTGCGGAGCGACCAGCAGCAACGGCTTCAACGAGCTCGTGAACTGGACGCCGCTCACGAAGTCACCCGCCGCCGAG
>JAHBWD010000142.1 GCA_019637175.1 Labilithrix sp.
CGACTCGACCTCGATCAGGATGGGATGATCGGGGCGATCGCGTCGCGCGATCGCGACCGTGACGCCTTCTCGAGACGACGTGGTCGAGGCGCCGGAGATCCGTTTGGCGTCGATCGTCTGCGTGAGCAGCCCGGCTCGGCGCACGCGCACGAAGCCGCTCCCGAGCTCGAGCTCGACGCGACGCGGCGCGTGGCGGCCGAGGAGTGGGCCCGCGAGGACGAGGAGGGCGAAGCCGACGAAGACTCCGGGCCCCAGACCGCGCGAGATGGTGACGTCGGCGCCCATGACCGCGAGGGCGAAGAGCGGCAGCACGAGGCGCGTCCACCGCGGTCCGACCGCGTCGTGGATGCGCGCGCGCATCAGCGCGCCTGCATGCGCATCATCACCGCGGCGAGCGGCTCTTGCGCGTCGAGGACGGCGAGCTCCTCGCTCGCGCCGTCGACGTCGTCGCGAACGGCGATGCGCAGCTTGCGGTTGGTGGTCTCGTCGCGCACCGCCGCGACGGCGGCGGCGATGCGCGCGCGCGCCTCGGTCTGCGGAGAGTGGCGGAGGATGCGGGCGGCGGCGGCGCGGAGATCGGCCTCGGCTTCGGGATCCTCGAGGATGGCCCAGAGATCTTCGGCGTCGAGCGTGTGGCCGCGATAGCCCGAAGCGGCCGATCCGAGCATGCGGCCCGCCATGTCGAGGCGCGCGAGCCACTCGCGCGGGCTCTCGCCGGTGCGACGAAGCGAGTCGAGGCGGCCGGTGACGTCGTTCTTCGCCGTGCCGAGCCCGCGCGCGCGGGCGGAGGCGGACATGATCTGCTCGACGAGGGCTTCGCGATCGTCGGCCCCGAGCCCGTGCCCGATGAGGTGCCCGGTGGCGGGGACGTCGACGAAGTTGTACGGCGGAGGGACGCGGAACTGGAGCGCGCCGAGGATCGGCGCGACGTCGTGCACGTGCCCGTAGGGAACGGTGAACCAACCCTGCCTCGTCTGCATGCGCAGCCCCTCGGCGGTCATGAGCAGGCTCGGCGGCGACGCGCCGCCGAGCCAGCCGACGAGGCTCAAGAGCATGGTGAGGAACAGGAACGGGCTGAGCAGGAAGCCCGCGATGGCGGCGGCCTCGGGGCTCGCGAAGAAACCGAGGCCGAGCACGAGCGCGCCCATCAAGACCGTCAGCACCCGGCCGACGAACCCGCTCTTCGAGGTCGAAGAGTGCGCCGTTCGCCAGGCCACCGTGCCGTATCCGCCGTGGCCGATGCCGAGCGCGTGCCTGACCTTCTCGGCGTCGGCTTCGCTGTCGACCTCGATCAAGAGCGGCTGGTCGCGCTTGGCGTGCGAGAGCGTGAAGAGGACGCCGCGTGCGGTGCGCGCGGTCGTCGCGCCGGTGATGCTGCGCGCTTCGATCCGCTGGCTCCGCGCGCCCGCCTTCTTGACCTCGACGTATCCGGGCCCGCAGGTGAGCTCGGCCTCTCGCTTGCGACCCTGCCGCATCGGCATCAACCCGATGAGGTGCGCCAAGGTGATCGCGAGCACGGCCACGAGCACGGCCGTCCCGCCCGTCCACCAAGGCGCGGCGCACGCGAGCAGGAACAGTGCCAGCGGCGCTGCGTAGGGCAGCCTTCTCCAGGCAGGCCGGCCTTGAGGATCCGAGAACGCAGCCCGCATGACCGCTCTCTACGATAAAGGTCGCGCCCCCGGTCGGCGAGCCAGAATCGCCCGCTGCCGGAGGGCGTTCATTCGGCTAAGCTGCACACGGCTCCGCACTTTCGCCGCTTTATCCTGCGTCCTCTGCGTCACTCCATGCCCCGCACACCGAAGTATCCGCTCGAGCAGCTGCGCGAGCACCGCGATCGTCGCGTCGACGCGGCAACGGCCGAGCTTGGGCAAGCCGTGCGCAGCCGCGAGGCCGCGGAGGAGGCGAAGCGGCGGGCCGATCGCGAACGTGACGACGCCGAGGCGCGCGCCGCCGCCGTGCGCAGCGCCGAGGCCGATCGCCTCGCGAGCGGCGAGCTCCGCGCCGTCGATCTCGCGCGCGCAGAGGCGTGGGAGCACGCCGCACGCGGCGAGATCGCCGCGCTCGCCGGCGCCGCCGACCGCGCCGAGGGGCAGCGACGAGACGCAGACGACGCGGAGGTGCGCGCGCGCGGCGCCCTCGCGCAGACGAAGGCCGAGCGAGACGTGGTCGCGAAGGACGAAGCGCGCTTCGTCGATCGCGTCAGGCGCGAGCACGAAGCGAAAGAAGAAGAGGCGGCCGAAGAAGTGTTCGCCGGCTCTCACGCCAAGAGGGAGCGCTGATGCGCCGCTTCGCGTGGCTCGCCGTCACGGTCGCCGCGATCGGCTGTCGCGGCGGCTCCAACGCAGGCCCTCCCGTCTCCACGAACGTGAAGGCGCCCGAACCGAAGGCGCCGGCCGCGCGCCCGGCGATGGACCTGCCGGTCTTGCGCGTCGTCCTCGACGATCCGCGCCTCGCGAAGGTCAAAGAGCACGATCGCGCCAAGGAGTGGACGGCGGCGCTCCGCGTGCTGCGCGAGGTGCGCCCCGCCGATCTGCCCGCGCCCGAGCGCTGCGGGTGGGATTACGTCGAAGGTCGCCTCGCGCTCCAGATCAACGCGACGACCGACGCGCTCGGCGCGTTCGAACGCGCCGAAGACGCTGCGTGTCCGCTCGCGGCGTACGCGAAGCTCCGGTCGTCGCAGGCGCTCGCGCGCGCGGGGCGCGCCGACGACGCGATCGCGCGCGCCAAGTCGGTGCCCGAAGAGATCGCCGCCGTCAGCGACGTGAAGCTCGTCATCGCGGAGTCGCTCGCGGCCAAGGGCGATCGCGCCGGCGCGCTCCCGCTTTGGCGCGCGTGGCTCGCGGCGAACCCCCACGGCAACCGGTGGGTCGACACCACGGTGCGCATCGCGACCGCGCTGCTCGACGGCGTCGACGGCGCGCCCGACGGTCACGCTCGCGAAGCCTACGATCTCGCGACGAAGGTCATCGTCGAGGCGCCCAAGCTCGCCGACGCCGCGGGCGCCGTCTCCGCGCGATCGCGCGCCGTCGCGCTCTTGCGCGGGCGCGACGGCGCGATCACCGAGGCGCTCTCCGACACCGAGCGCGCACGGCAAGCGCAGGCGTGGCTCGACGCAGGCGAGCCTGCGCGCGCGTTCGAGATCGCGAGCCAGGTGCTCGGCTCCGCCAAGGCCGGCGCCGCCGCGTGTCGCGCCGCGCTCACGCGCGCCAACGCCGCCGCGAAGGCCAAGGGCAACAAGACCAACGGCTGGCCCGACGCGGTGACCGCGTGCGACAAGGACGATCAGCTCGTGCAAGCGCTCTACTCCGGGGCGAAGGCGCACGCGAGCAAGGATCCGAAGCTCGCGATCGATTGGTTCGCGCGGCTCGAGAAGCTCTTTCCTTCGCATCGTCTCGCCGATGACGCGCGCTTCCGCGGCGCGCTCCTCGTCGCGCAGAGCAGCGACGAGGGACACGAAGAGCGCGCCGAGCAGATGCTGCGCACGCTCCCCGACGCGTACCCCAGCGGCGACATGGGGACGGAGGCGCTCTTCCGCGTCGCGCTCGCGAAGATGCAGCGCGGCGAGTGGGAGGCGGCGAAGGCGCCGCTCGACCGGATCGTCGAGCTCGCGCCCGAGGATCGACACTGGGCAACCGCCGGTCGCGCCGAGTACTTCCGCGCGCGCGTGGCCGCCGTGACGGGCGACGCCGAGGGCGCGCGCGCGCGCTTCACGCGCGTCGTCGAGCGGCATCCGCTCGCGTTCTACATGCTCCTCTCCCACGCGCGCCTCGCGGCG
>JAHBWD010000143.1 GCA_019637175.1 Labilithrix sp.
GAGCCAGGTCGGCGCCGGCGAGTCGCTCTACGGCGTCGTCGCGACGGGCGCGTCGACGAGCCTCGCGCTCTCGAACGTGCGCATCGAGGTCGTCGGTGCAGGCAGCGGCACGAACGGCCGCAGCGGCGACGCCGGGGCGCCCGCGCCGAACTCGTGCGCCGCGGGGACGTCGGGCGCGAACGGCCCGGCCGGAGCGCAGGGCGCAGGCGCCGACGTCGGCGCGTTCGACCAAACAGGCTACGTGCCCGCGATCGCCGCGGCCGGCGGCGCCGGTGGAGCCGCCGACAACGGCGCGCCGGGCGGCGCGGGATCGTGCGTGCAGTGCGGGACATGCGGCGACATCCTGCTCAACTGTCCCTTCATTCCGAACGCCGAGGGCCCGAGCTGCGGCAAAGACGGCTCGCACGGGTGCGCGGGCGGAAGCGGCGCGCCGGGCGGCCCGGCGACCGGCGGCGGATCGAGCATCGGGCTCTACGCCTGGGACGCGACGGTCACGGTCGACGGCGGCCGCATCCGGAGCGGAGACGCCGGCAACGGCGGTAACGGCGGTAGCGGCGGGCCGTTCGGCCTCGGCACGCGAGGCCAAGCGGGGACGGCGACGGAGCTCTGCATCGTGAAGTGCGAGGTCGGTGTGGTCGATTGCGTCGCGACGACCGCGCGCGGCGACGGCGGCACCGCCGGCGGCGACGGCGGCATCGGCGGCATCGGCGGCGCGGGTGGAGGCGGCGGAGGCGGATCGTCGTTCGCGATCTACCAAGGCGGCGCGGGCGTGGTGACGACCTCGGGCGGCGCGAGCTTGCTCCACGGCAAGGCCGGAGCGGGCGGAGGGCCCGCCGGCGTCGGCGCGGGCGCCCCGGGGGCGGCGGCGCCGCGGGTTCCTTGAACCGAGCGATCGGGATCGCGATCGCGATCGCGATCGCGGGCTGTCGAGAGAAGCCGAGCACGCGCACCGCGCCGGTGCTCGCGAAGGCGGGTGTCCTCGGGGCCGGCTGGGCCGCCGTGAGCCGGCACGGCGCGAGCGAGATCGGCGCGGCGGGGCTCGCGACGGCGACGGCGCCCGCGACCGAGGACACGGTGTTCCAGGCCGCGTCGATCGGAAAGCCGATCATCGCGACGTGCGTGATGCAGCTCGTCGAGAAGAAGAAGCTCGATCTCGACGCAGACGTGAGCGGCTACGTGGGCTTCGACGTCAAGCACCCGAAGCACCGCGAGCCGATCACGTTGCGCCTGCTGCTCTCGCATCGCGCGTCGATCGCCGATCACGACGACGAGCTCCTCGCGCGCGCGGAGAGCGCGACGCTCGGAGACTTCCTGCGAAGCTACCTCGTCGAGTCGGGCGCGCCACGCGCGAAGGCCTACCGCGAAGAGGCGCCGGGCGTGGAGATCAGGTATTCGAACGTCGGCGCCGCGCTCGCGGCGCTCGCGGTCGAGCGCGTCTCCGGCGCGTCGTTCGCCGATGTCGCGGAGCAGAGGCTCTTCGCGCCGCTCGGGATGCGGAGCACGAGCTACAAGAGCACGAGCGCGCGCCGCGCAACGCCGCACGCGCTGCGCCGCGATCCGTCGTGCGCCGGCGCGTGGAAGGCCGACTGCTTCACGCCGCTGCCCCCGCCTTCGCACGCCGTGTACCCCGTCGTGGATCTGCACACGAGCGCGCGCGATCTGTCACGCTTCGCCGCCGCCGTCTTGCGCGGCGGCGAGCTCGACGGCGCGCGCATCCTCGAGCAAGGCAGCGTTCGCCTCATGCTCGCGCCGGTCGCCGGCGACGGCGCGGGCGAGCAGGCGCTCGGCTGGCAGATCCGCACGATCGGCGGCGCGCGCGTCGCCGGGCACGAGGGCGAAGACGCCGGAGCGACGACGGCGATGTTCCTCGACGAAGGCGCGGGCACCGGCGCGCTCGTCCTCGCCAACGGCGACGCGTTCGGCAGCGGCGATCCGGCGCGCGCGGCCGCGATTTCGGGCTTCCTCGGCGAGCTGTTCGCCGCCGCTCGCCGCTCTTCGTCGCCTCCGGTATCGTCGGCGGATGCACATTGACTTCATCGGCGCCGCGCAGACCGTCACCGGCTCGAAGCACCTCATCCGCACGAAGCACGCGTCGGTGTTGCTCGACTGCGGGATGTTCCAGGGCCGCCGCAAGGAGTCGGTGAAGAACAACAAGAACCTCGCCGTCGACGTCCACGCGATCGACGCGGTCGTCCTCTCGCACGCGCACATCGATCACTCGGGCGCGCTGCCGCTCCTCGTCAA
This sequence comes from Labilithrix sp., assembly GCA_019637175.1. Taxonomy (GTDB): domain Bacteria; phylum Myxococcota_A; class Polyangia; order Polyangiales; family Polyangiaceae; genus Labilithrix. The sequence goes on from JAHBWD010000143.1 coordinate 2,245, forward strand.
GCAAGGCTACGAAGGGCCGATCTTCACCACGCCGGCGACGCGCGATCTCTGCGCCGTGATGCTCGAAGACGCCGCGATGATCCAGGCGGCCGACGCGCGCTACATCAACAAGGCCATCGCCAAGGATCGCGCCGACATGGAGCCGGTCGAGCCGCTCTACGACCATGACGACGTCATCCGTCTGCTCGAGCAGATGATCGCCGTCCCCTACCACCGCAAGCACACGATCGCGAACGGCGTCCGCATCTCGTTCCACGACGCCGGCCACGTGCTCGGCAGCGCCGTCACCGCCCTCGACATCGAAGAGGACGGCAAGACCAAGCGCGTCGTCTTCACCGGCGATCTCGGCCGCGAGAAGATGCCGATCCTGCGCGATCCCGAGCTCGTCGAGAACGCGCACGCGCTCATCACCGAGAGCACGTACGGAAACCGCCTCCACAAGCCGATCGCGGCGATGGAAGACGATCTCGCCGCGGTGCTGAAGCGCACCTACGAGCGCGGCGGCAAGGTGATCATCCCGTCGTTCGCGCTCGAGCGCGCCCAGGAGATCCTCTACTCGATCCGCGCGCTCCGCAAAGAGGGGCGCATGCCGCCGATGCCGGTCTACGTCGACTCGCCGCTCACGGTGAAGATCACCGACATCTTCCGGCTCCACCCCGACTGCTACGACGCCGAGACGCGCGCGCTCATCCAGGGCAACGACTCGCCGTTCGAGTTCGAGCAGCTCCACTACGTCTCGGACAAGGAAGAATCGAAGGCGATCGACGCGTCGGACGAGCCCGCGGTCATCATCTCGGCGAGCGGGATGTGCGAGGCGGGCCGCGTCGTGCACCACCTCAAGGCGACGATCGAGAGCGAGAAGAACACGGTCTGCATCGTCGGCTTCCAGGCGGCGCACACGCTCGGCCGCCGGATCGTCGAGCGGCGGCCCCGCGTGCGCATCTTCGGCGTCGAGCGCGATCTGCGCGCGGAGGTCGCGGTGCTCAACGGATTCTCCGCACACGCCGACCAGAAGGATCTCGTCGCCTACGCCAAGGCGCTCGAGGCGCGCGGGCCGCTCGGCCGCGTCGCGCTCGTGCACGGCGAGCCGGACGCGCAGGCGTCGCTCAAGGCGAAGCTCCGCGAGCACGGCATCGACGACGT
>JAHBWD010000144.1 GCA_019637175.1 Labilithrix sp.
TCACGAGCTCGCGCGTCATGAGCGCGCTCACGGGCTGATCGAGGTTGCGCTCGAAGCGGATGTCGCGCGCCGTGAGAATGCCGACGGGGCGATCGCCCTCGACGACGGGAAGACCCGAGACGTCGTGCTCACGCATCGTCGCGAGCGCCTCTCTCAAGAGCTGGCCCGGACGGACCGTGACCGGCGCGAGCACCATGCCGCTCTCTGCTCGCTTCACCCTCTCGACCTCGCGCGCCTGATCGGCCGGCGGGAGGTTCTTGTGGAGGATGCCGATGCCGCCCTCGCGCGCCATCGTGATCGCCGCGCGGGCTTCGGTGACCGAGTCCATCGCCGCGCTCACGAGCGGGATGTTGAGCTCGACCCCTTTGCAGAGCCGCGTCCGGACGTCGACGTCCTTCGGAAGCACTTCGCTGTAGGCCGGAACGAGGAGGACGTCGTCGAACGTGAGGCACTCCCGGAGGCGGTCTTCGAGCATGCGCGGCCACTTAGCGCGCGGGAGAGCCGAAGGGAAGCCACGGCCGGGCCCTCCGCCGCATCTCCCGCTCGCGCGGAACGGCCGAGGTAACTCACGCGCGGCCGTTCGATGGGGGCCGGCCTTTGGGGGGAAGCGGGGGTGTCCCCGTGCGTGCCCCTCACTGGACTCCGTCCAGCTCGGTTCGCCCCGCGGCGGCTACTCGGGGACCTTGTTCCCCTTGCCGATCTCCGCCTCGCGGTAGTCGTCGAGGCCTTCGCAGAAGTCATGGGAGACCTCGGGATCGAACTGCGTGCCGGAGCAGCGCTCGATCTCCGCGACGGCGACTTCGTGCGGGAGCGCGCGCCGGTACGCGCGATCGCTCGTCATCGCGTCGTAGGTGTCGGCGACGGCGATGATGCGCGCCATGAGCGGCACGTCCGGCCCCTTCAGGCCGAGCGGATACCCGCGACCGTCCCAGCGCTCGTGATGGAGGTGGACGCCCGGGATGAGCGGATGGAGGAAGCGGATCGGCTCGAGGATGTCGCGCCCATAGCCGGGATGGCGCTTGAACGTCTCGTACTCGTCCTGTGTCAGCTTCCCTGGCTTGTTCAGGTTGAGGACGCAGCCGATCTTGCCGATGTCGTGCATCAGCGCGCTCTGGCGGACGATCTCGATCTGCTCGGGCGAGAGGCCGAGGCGCGTCGCGAGGTACATCGCATACGCAGCGACGCGCTCCGAGTGGCCCGCGGTGTAGCGGTCCATCTTGTCGATCGCCTTCGCGAGGCCCTGGATCGTCTGCTGGAACGTCGCGCGGAGATCCTCGTAGAGGCGCGCGTTCTCGATCGCGGCGGCGGCGCGCGAGCCGACGATCGAGAGCAGCTTGCGCTGGCCCTCGTCGAAGCGCTTGCCCTTCGTGAAGCTGAAGGCCGTGATCCATCCGAGGAGGCGGTTCTTCATCCGCAGCGGCACCGCGATGAGCGACTCGGGCTGGAGCTCGGGCTCCGACTCGAAGAAGCGCATCACCTTGTCGCGGCCGTGCTCGAGGAGCGTCGAGTCCTCGGCGAGGTGCTCGACGAACGCACGCGGCGCGAGCGCGCCGAGGCTCGACGAGTCCTTGATGTCCTTCATCGGCCCGCTGCGGAGGTGCTTCGGCGGGAGCAGGCGTTGGCGCTCGAAGTGGCCGCCCTCGCCGTTGTCGAGCCAGGTCGACGCGAGGTCGGCGTGGATCTCGTGGATCGCCGTCTCGCCCACGGTCGCGAGGACCTCCTCGAGCGAGAGGCTCGCGGCGATCGCCTCGCTCACCTTGTAGAGCGAGAGGGCCTCCTTCAGGCGGAGGTTCTCCGCCGCGAGCCGCTGCTTCTCGAGGCCGCGCTGGACGACGTGGATGACCTCTTCGACCTTGAACGGCTTGAGGATGTAGTCGTAGGCGCCGCGCTTCATCGCGTCGATCGCCGTCTCGACGGTGCCGAAGCCGGTCATGATGACGGTGAGCGCGTTCGGAGCGGCGTTGCCGATCTGCTCGAGCAGCTCGATCCCGCCCATCCGCGGCATCTTCAGGTCGCTGATGACGAGGTCGTAGTGCGCGTGGTTGAGCTCGCTGAGCGCGGCCTGCCCGTCCTCGGCCGTACGGACGACGTAGCCTTCCATGCCGAGGAAGTCGGCGAGGATGTCGCGGATGAACTTCTCGTCGTCCACGATCAAGACGCGAGGTCGTTCTTCGTTCGTCATCATCTGCAGTGGTCCGGGGCGTCCCCCGAGACGGCATCCGACTTTACCAGACCCGCCGTACACCCCTTCAGACTTTCGTCGGACCGGCGGCGCCCCACGAGGCCAGCGCTCCTTCGGACCGAGCGGCTCGAGCTCGCCCCGGCCTTGCGGCGGCCATGCACCTGCCGGCGCGGCGCGGCGGCCCAACCCGCGCCGCGGCGCCGCTCCCGGCCGGCGCAAGCCCAGCCGGCGTTGCCGCCCAGACTCGGCCGTGCAAGGTTTTGGAGAGCGATCATGGCCGTGCGCGCTGCCTCGTCCCGAGCCCGGGCTCTCGCCACTCCGCCCGGCGGCGTGGTCCGGCGCGGCCCCGCTCCGCTCGCGCTGGCCGTCTACGGGGCGCTGTCCTTCGTCACCCTCGGCGTGGCGCTCGCGCGCGACACGAGCCCGGTGGCGACCGAGGCCTGGCTCGAGCTGCCCGACTGGTCACGCCACGTCGTCAGCGTCGCGGGCGGCGCCGTCCTCGGGGCCGCGACGGTGCGCGCGACGCGCTCTTTCGTGAAGCGGTGGGGCTGGGCGCGGATGCTCCACGCCGACCTCCGCCCAGCCGTGCGCGGCGCGGGGGACGCCACCCTCCTCGTGCTCGGGGTCGCGAGCGGCGTCGCCGAGGAGCTGTTCTTCCGCGGGCTCATCGCGCCGGCGCTCGGCCTCGTCCTCTCGTCGCTCGCCTTCGGCGCGCTCCACCAGCTCCGCGGCCGCGTCGGCTGGATCTGGGCGGCCTGGGCGGCGGTCATGGGCCTGCTCTTCGGCGCGCTCTTCTTCGCGACCGGCAGCCTCCTCGGGCCGATCCTGGCGCACGTCTCGATCAACGTGATGAACCTGCGCTTCCTACGCGACACCGACGTCGAGCCGCGCAAACCGCGTCGCCTCGGCGGGTTGCTCGGCCAGGCCTGAACGCGCTCCGCGTGCAACGCTCCGCGGGCCGTCGCGAGCGCGCGGCCGGCGAGCGCGCCGCGCTCACGCCGTGGGCTGCAGCATCTCGATGCCGTCGGCGATCGACCGCGCGACC
>JAHBWD010000145.1 GCA_019637175.1 Labilithrix sp.
CGTGGCCGTTTGGTGATTCCTACTATCGTCGTACGACAGCACAGGCGTGGTCAGGAAAGCCTGCGAATCCAGCCGACGTTTCATGTTTTCTCGACGATTTCGGGGGTGCGCTGAACAACTGCGGAGGTGGTGAGCGCCGGTGGGTCATGCCCTTCCCGTTCTCGTACGTGCAGGTCCCGTTCGGGCAGACGGACAACCTTTGTATCCAGGTTCGTGGGACCCGCCCAACAAACATCAGCACTGGTTGCACCGGAGAGATCATCTACGGGGACTGGGTCTCGCGCTACTACACGGCACGCCAGAACTTCCCCCTTCCGAACGTCCAACAGCAGCTGCTCTTTACGATGCCGATCTACTACAGCGCCAGCGTTCCGAAGATTGCGCCATCCATGATCTGCGACGTTGGGTCGGGCGCAAGAATCGATTCCTACGACTACAGGATCCTGCAGAACACCGCCTGCGTAGCATTCTGAGCGACGCGATGAAGAAGCGGCTCTTCGCGGTCGTCGCGTTGGCACTGGGTATCGCGACGGTCATTTGGTTCTCGAGACACAACGCGCCTGCATCCGCGGGAAAAAGTGAACCCGAGGACCGGCTCGATGGTCCGCCTGCGCCTGCGGAGAGTTCGGTCGCGCCGTCAGTTCTGCCTCTAGCTGAGCTAACTGACGGCGCGACCCTTACTCGAGAGCATGTTGCGGCACCTGGCGACGGCTCGTCGATTCCGACGGAGACGCCTGTATCGGCTGCTGGAATTCACCAGCGCGACCTATTTGCAGCCGCGTTCGTCGCCGAACCTCGAGACGGCGCATGGGCCCCTGAAGCACGGAGGCTCGTCGACTCGCGTTTCCGTGCCTTGATGCCTATCGGCTCTTCAGTTCGCACGGTTGAGTGCCGCTCGACAATGTGTCGTGTCGAGACAGAGCACAGTAGTCTGAGTGAATACAACACCTTCAGCCGCGCAGCGTTCGCCGATCCAAAGACTCGGGTGTGGGATGGTGAGGTCTTCACGACAGCGGTCCAGGATGCAATTCCGTTGAATGGCACAATTCAGATCGTGACCTTTCTCGCCCGCGAGGGAGCTTTCCCGGCCGTGCAATAAGCTCCGTGTTCAGCGGCTAGCAACTACCTCAGGGCGCCACTGCGATGTCGGCCCGCTCGATGCGCGCGAGCGCTTCGGCGTTGCTGGCCGGATCGGCCCACTTGCGCGCGACGACGACGCTGTCGTCGATGTACACGACGCCGTACTCGGTCGACGCGAGGACCTCGCGACAGATGCGGCGCGCGTCCTCGAACGTCGCCGGGCTGTGGTCTCCACTTCGCCGGTAGTCGATGAAGACCCAGTCCGTGCCGACGCCTCCGGGAAGGATGAACGCCCACCGACGATTGCTGAGAACCGGAAGGATGTTGTTCGTGGCGCGAACGGTGTCGGACTTGGGGACCGACAGCGCGAGCTCCATCAATCGGCGGTTGCCTTCGAAGCCGTAGCGGCTCTCCGAACGCTCGAGCTGCATGCGTACGAACCCAGGGTTCAACCAGGAGTAGCGACCGTATTTTCCCGACAGCAAGAGCGAGCACGCCAACACGGCCAGCGCGAGCGAGCCTCGATACCGTGAGGCGAACGACACGAGCCCAATCACCGCCGCGTAGTAGACGAACGCGAGGAAGGTACCGGAGTAGTGCGTCCATATCGCGTACTGCGCCGGGAAGGACGACATCACACAGAAAAAGAGCCCCGGCGTCATCAGCAGGATCGCGCGGCCTGATCGGAGCGGCAAGAGCGCAAGAGGAACGAACGCTATGGCCAGGAAGAACGGACGCTCCCACGTCCTGAACAGGTAGGTGACGCAGAAGGTCGGATTCGTGACGAGGGTCTCGAGGATGGTCCCGAGCCCCTCGTTCGGCGGGCGTTGGAGATCGAGGAGCCGCCCGTGAAACGAGAGGACGACGTGACGGAGCCGCAACGCCGGCATGAAGACGGCATGGACGAGGACGAAGTACGCGAGCGACATGACCCCGAGTCGCGTCCCCTGCGAGCGCTTGCCCGTCGACCACGCGTAGAGCGCGAAGATCCCGAGATAGAGCGGCGTGTCCTCGCGAACCATGAGCGCGAGGATGGCGAAGAGCCAGAACGCGCGGTGTCGATCCGTCTCGAACGCCCAAAGCACGCCGAGGGCGAGAGGGACGAAGAGGCCGATGTCGTGGAAGTCGTACACGACGATCGAGTGAACGAGCGGATTCGCAAGATAAGAGCACGCGAAGCATGCGGCGATCGCGCTGCTGCCTGTCTTGTGGCGAGTGAGGAGAAAGAGCGGCAGCGCACCGAGCGCGACCGCGACGTTCTGGATCGCGATGATCGTCTGCGCCTCCGGGCGGAGCGCATAGATCAGCGCGGTGAGGTAGTAGATCGGCGAAAAGTGGATCGAGAAGTGATTCTCCGTGCCGGTCGCGGAGTACATCGTCGACCACGGCATCCCGGAGTCGAGGATGTTCCAGTGCGACTGGTCGTAGACGGCCAGATCCCAACCGTTCGCGAACGCGTCGCCGCGCCGGCGCGTGACCTCGTAGAGCATCAACGCGTGCGCCATCGAGAGCGCCACGACGACGAACGGTGCGAGGCGCGTCACCCACGCGGCGACGTGGGGCCTCAGCGCCGGGCGCCACCGATATTTGTAGAGCGCGAACGCCCAGCCCGCGCTCATGAGCACGACAAGGCACAGGATCACGTGCTCGAAGACCTGCGCGTGATAGACGCCCCACAGACCGAGCGGGACGAGGAACAGCGCGGCGCGAGAAAGGTCGTCGAGCGCTGCGATCGGATCTTCGCCGCGCGACCGCGCCTGAAGCGCACGCTCCGCCGCGAGCGCGCCGACCGCGACGAACGCCACCGCCATCGTCGCTCTCAGCGTTCGCTGCTCGTCATCGCCGAGCGCGTTGAAGATGACCGCGCGGTACGACCACGTGGCGTGAGCGACGGCGAAGGCGAACGAACCAAGCGCCCAAGCGCCGAGCACGAGGCTGGCAAAGACTCGCGCGCCGCGCACGCTCACGCCTCCGGGGCGGCGAGCTTGTAGC
>JAHBWD010000146.1 GCA_019637175.1 Labilithrix sp.
TCGACGGCTTCCTGCTCCTCCTCGGCACCCCGCGCGATCAGCACGGCTTGCCGGTCGTGTGGTCATGGCGGCGCGGGAAGCTCTTCGTCGATCCGCTCGAGGAGGGCGCGTACGAGCCGCCCGAGGCGATCGCGCGGATCGTCGGGCACGTCGGGCTGCTCTTCCTCCTGCCGTACCTCGTCGTGAGCGGAGGCTTCACGCTCTTCGAGACGAGCCAGGTCAGGGACACCTCCGGCAAGTTCGGGCTCTTCTCGGTCCTCTTCCTCGCGCCGCTGTTCCTCGTCCAGCTCGTCGGGACCGTCCGGAAGTCGCGCGCGCAGATCGAGCTCCTCCGGAAGGCGAACGCCCTCACGCGACGCACCCGACTGGACGCCATCGCACGTGCTGCCGCGATCCTCACGCCGCGAGGACTGCTCGTGCTCCTCACCGGGCTCGGCTTCCTCGTGCTGTCGCTCGCCTATCAGTGGGCGGACCTCGGCGTCATCGCGGTCCTCTCGCTGAGCGCCTTCTACCTCGTCACATCGGCCTCCGCGTTCCTCAGCTCGTTCATCGTCCGCCGCTTCTCGAGCAACCTCCTCGAACGCGGCGCTGCGGTCCATCGACGGTATGCGCCCGGCGTCGCGCGCGCGGGAGACATCGTCCGCGACACGCTCGACGTGAAGGGCGTGCCGGTCCCGCCCGGCTTCTTCCTCACGCTCGAGGGGAGGCTGCCGCCGCGGCTCTCGACCGAGGTCCGTCACGTCATTCCCCCGAAGTCGCGGGAGGAGCGGCTGTCGCTCTCCGTCCTGCTCAAACGGACGCCGCGCGGGACCTACGACGCGCCTCCGCTCAGGATCGCGTTCACCGACCTCCTCGGCATGACCAGCGCCACCGTCGCCTCGCTCGCGACGGCGCGTCTCCGCATCCTCCCGGCGGTCCGGCCCGCCGAGATCGTCCCGCCGCCCCCAACGAACACCGAGGAGCCCGACATCCTCTCGCGGCCGCATCGCTTCCCGACCGAGGATCTCTTCCGCTTCCGCGAGTACGTCGCGGGCGACGACACCCGGCGGATCCACTGGGAGATGTCGCTGCGCGCGGGGCGCATGATCGTGAAGACGCCGGACAGCAAGGAGAGCTCCGCAAAGCGCGTCGTCGTCGCGCTCGATACCTGGGTGCCTCCGGACTGGCTCGACCACACCGCCGTGATCGACGATGCGCTCGACTCCCTCGCCGAGGCATGGCTCGCGATCGCGCAGCGCCTCGTCGAGCAGGGCGAGAAGGTCACGCTCTTGCTCGTCGCGCGCGCGGAGGACGGGACGCTCCGGCCCGAGATCGTCCCGGCGAGCGGCAATCACGCGCACGGCCTCGACGCCGGCGCGCGCGCGGAGTGGCAAGCGCACTACCGGATCGAGGACGTCCTCGACTACGGCATCAGGCAAGGGCGCGACGACCGGCGCGCCGGCGCCGAGGAGGTCGCGTTCGACAACGCCATCGTCGTCACGATGCGCCTCGCCCCGCCGTCGTTGCCGCGCGTGGCTCGCGAGACGACCTGGGTCTACTACGATCCCGACGACGCGCTCGGTCCGCTCCCGCGCGGAGTGATCGACACGTGGATCGACTTCGACGACACGGGGCGAAAGCTCACGGCCGGCCAGCTCTTCAAGCGCGCCCTCTTCCTGCCGCACCCGGTCGGGGCGGAGGAGAATGGCATGTTCGCGCGCATGAAGGGGCTCGAACGCCGCCTCGAGGAGCGCGCGCACCGGCTCGCGCTTCGCTGGCGCGCGGTCGCGGTGGGGAGGCACGCGCTCAACGTGCTGCTCTCGCTGCCCGACGCGGTCTACCGCCTCGAGATCGTGAACGGACAGCATCGGCTCGTCGGTCTCAAGGGCTCGGCGCGCGTCGCGCGCGCCGTCGACGTGCATCAAGGTCAAAGGCGGTCGGCGTGAGCGGCTTCCGCGCGACGCTCCGGCGATCGTGGCCGGTCCTCGTCTCGTACGGTGTCTTCTCCGTGTGGGGCGTGATGTGCCTCGTGATGAGCCTCGTGCTCACGAGGGGCGGCTTCGGCGTCTCGCCCGGCGATCTCGGCGTCCTCGCCGGCGTCTTCGCGGCGACGCTCGCCGGTCACATCGGTGGGAACCTGCTCGGGCTGTCCGGCCTCCGACTCATGCCGGTCGTCGTGCTCTTCTTCGCGCTCTTCATCGGCGCCACCGTGAGCGGCGTCGCGCTCGGAGCGATCGCGCTCTTCCTCGTCATCGCGGTGTTCTCGGCGCTCGGCGGCTACCTCGGCGTCGCGAGCCGGCTCGATGTCGTCGCCGCGTGGTACCCGCTGTCGTTCTGCATCGGCGGCGCGATCGTCTGGATGAACCGCCACGGAGCGGTCGAGACGTTCCACGGCGGCTCGAAGCACGCGGTGTGGGACGGCTTCACGATGATCTGCCTGACGGGCGGCGTCTTCTTGATGCTCGTCTTCCTCGCGACCCGGCACTCGCTCGGCCTCACGGTCTGGCAAGAGGTCGCCCGTCCACGCGGCCTCGCGGTGCAGGACGACACCGTCGCGGTCGCGCGTCCCGGCCGCGGCAGCTTCGCCGTGCTGTTCGTCTTCACGCTCGCCGTGCTCGGGGCGACGGCGCTCATCTCGCCGTACCTCTTCCGGACGCGCGAGCCTCACGGCGAGCACGACGGCAGCGGCGGATCGTCGAGCGGAGGCTCGAGCGGCCAGGGCGCGAGCGCCCAGGGCGC
>JAHBWD010000147.1 GCA_019637175.1 Labilithrix sp.
AGAACGCGGGCGGAGGGGTTGGGGGCGTCTGCGAACGCGATCACGCCGTGCTCGTCCGAAAGCGAGACCTCGCGACCGGGTGACCGATAACCCGCCGTGTACACCTCGTCCGTCTTCAGCTCGAGGCGTCGCAGCTCTCCGCTCGGCGCGACCTCTCGTAGCGTTCCGCGAACGCAGCCACGATTCATGACGAGGACGTGTCGCGCGGCGCCGGACGCGGTTGACGGGCCGTCGATCGAGCAGGCGAACGGCACTTCTGCTCCATCCGGCCCCGCCGCAGGTCCACGACACACGGCCTTGGCGCCGAGGTACGTCATCTCGAACGCGGTATCGCTCCTCAGGTTGTTGATCGCCGAGACTTCGACGTTCGAAACTTCGAGCGGCCCCCCCGGCGCGATGAGATCGCACGCCCCCGTCGTGCACGGGCGAAGCAGCACCGGCGACAGCGCGGTCTGTCTCATGGACGCGCGCTGGTCGTGGCCCGGAGCGTGACGCCAGCTACAACCCGAGAGCGCGATCGCCGCCATCGCGAAGAGGATCCCAAACAGTCCACGCAGCATGCGCGCCGCCCAGGCAACCGGAGTGCCATCGAGCGGCGCCGTGTGCGCCACGCGAAACGGGCGCGAGCGTGGCCCGGGCTTCACGCGACAGAGAGGACCCGCGTTCACGTCCGGCGGTACGCGGAAGCCGTCGCCGCTGGAAGTGGCACCGTCGCCCGACGGCTCGGACGCCGGGGTGTGCTAGAGAAGGGACGAGCACAGAGTCTCCGGAGGAGTGGCCGAGTGGTCTAAGGCAGCGGTTTTGAAAACCGCCGTAGGGCAACCTACCGGGAGTTCGAATCTCTCCTCCTCCGCCGTCTTGTCGTTCGTGGACGATACGAATGCGCGAAGCTCCATGCCTCGGCGCCGCGATCTGATCGACGCGCGAGTCGTTGACGCCGCATCCGAGTGCTGTCCTCGTTCCGACAAGGCCGACGGAGTCGTTCCGATCTACGCCATCCGTCGACAAGACGCGCTTCGATCGCGGGAAACCGATCCATGACGAGAAGGGCCACCGTGCAGTGCGACGAGTGCGGCTCGCCCTTCTTCAGGGACTCGTCGACGATGACGGGCCTATGCGCCGAATGCGCTCATGTCCTCTACGGCTACCCGCCGTGCGTTCACGCCTTCGACGACGTTGGGGTCTGCAACCTCTGCGGGTGGAACCAGTCTCGGTCGACATACATCGCGACGCTGCTCGACGAGAGAGCGAAATGACCAACCTCGGGCGGTCGCATCGCCGGATATCGGAGCAGGGTCGCAACGTGCAAGCGGTCAAGCCGCTCATGAGCTGATCGAGAACGACGACGGGTTGTCCGCCGTCGTGAGTCGAAGCACCCCAGGCGTCGGCGGAGTCCGACGGCTCGGGGCGCGGTGCCCGATAGAGAACGACGAAGCGACGACCGATCGCACGAAGTGCGCCGGTATTCTGTGAGTCGGCAAGTGGTAGCCGCCCTCCGCAAGCACGTTACGGCTCGCGATGCGCCTCGCGAGATCGAAGGGGCCTTCGATCCGGACCGGTGTGAAGCCGCCGTTCAAGTGCATCACGACCCGAACGACCTCGTGAAACTCCATCCGTTCTCACGATCCCTTGCACCATATCAGCGAAGGAGGAGATCCTCGCCCTCTGCGGTGTGGTTCTTCGGCGGTTCTGGGGCCTGCGCCGCGAAACACTCCGCGAGCGGAGAACGAGGCGAGCCTTCGAGGAGTCGATGACGCTGGAGCGGCGAAAGACCACGACGATATTTCAGCGGGCGCTCCTTCCGGGCATCGTGGTCATCGGGATCGGAGCTGCGCTCGCCTGCGCCTCTTCCGCGAAGAAGACATCATCCCCTCGCGAGAGCGAGACCCCGGCGGTCGACATGAGAACGGCGAGCTGCATCGGGCCCGCGCACGCGACGGCGTACGCCGTCTATCTTCACGGAATGGACGGCGTGAGCCCGTCCGGCCAGGAGATGCAGAATCGAGCGATCCTCGCGTCGATGGCGAGCAAGCTGTCGATGCGCGTCGCGCTGCCTCGAGCGACCGCACGTTGCCCCAATCAGCCGTCTTCGATCTGTTGGGGGTGGACGTTCGACGAACGCGAAGTTCATGAAGGCGCCACGACGATCGACGCCGCCGCGCGATCATGCTTCGGAGAGAAGGCCTTCGCGTTGATCGGGTTCTCCAACGGCGGCTACCTCCTCACGAAGATGCTGCGAAGTTGTGTGCTGCCGTCGACGTTGCCGCGCGTGACGCAGCTCGTGACGTCGGGGAGCACGATGATGAAGGAGCCGCTCGAGCGCGAGCCGTCTTCTCTCGCAGGATGCGGGAAGCTGACGATGCTCATCGGCGACAAAGACGAGTTCAACTTCGATCCGACGGGCACCTTGCTCCACGGGCTTCAACGGAAGGGAGCCGACGTCCGAGAGGTTCGCTTCGAGGGAACACACCTGCTCTCCGAAGAGCCGCTCATGCGAGTGCTCTCTTCGTTCTGACCAAAGCCGAGCGGCGCAGCCGCGATCACTCGGAGCTCGTCGCACCATGG
>JAHBWD010000148.1 GCA_019637175.1 Labilithrix sp.
CGTCCATCTTTGTCAGGTGCTCTTCCGTGGCATGGCCGACGATCTGCCGCTGCTCCAGTGGCTCCAGCGGCGGATCTGGCCGCTCGAGGCCGCGCACGACGACCGATCGATCGCCGCGAGCGCCGAGCTTGGGCTCCTCGAGATGATGCTCGCCGGAACGACGACGATCCTCGACATGGGGACGGTGCACGCTTACGACGCGATCTTCGACGCGTGCGAGCGCTCCGGCGTGCGCTGTTTCGGCGGGAAGGCGATGATGGACGCGGGCAGGGGCGTCCCCAAGCGCTTGCGCGAGACGACCCAGGAGAGCTTGCGCGAGTCGGATCGGCTGCGCGAGTCGTGGAACGGCAAGGCCGGCGGCCGCCTCGGGTACGCGTACGCGCCGCGCTTCATCCTCTCGTGCACGGAGCGTCTCTTCCGAGGCACCGTCGAGCGATCGAAGGCGACGGGAGCGCGCCTCCACAGCCACGTCGCCGAGCACCCCGACGAACGTGTCGCGGTGAAGAAGGCGCTCGGCGACGACGACGTCGCGATCCTCCGCAAGTGGGGCTTCGCCGGCCCTCGGACCTTGCTCGCGCACGGCGTGCAGGTGCGCAACGACGAGGCCGATCGCCTCGCCGAAGACGGCACGCGCATCGTGCACTGCCCGAGCGCGAACCTGAAGCTCGGTTCGGGCATCGCGCGTGTCCACGAGCTCGACGAGCGAGGCGTCCAGCTCGCGATCGGGGCCGACGGCGCGCCGTGCAACAACAACCTCGATCCCTGGACCGAGCTCCGACACGCCGCGCTCCTCGCGAAGACCCGCGCGTCGACCACCGCGCTCCCGGCCGAACGCGCGTTCCGCCTCGTGACGATCGACGGCGCCCGCGCGCTCGGTATCGACGATGAGGTCGGCTCGCTCGAGAAGGGTAAGCGCGCCGACGTGATCGTCGTGAGGGTCGACGGGCCTCACGCCGAGCCCGGCGGCGACGTCACGTCGCGGCTCGTCTACGCGTGCTCGGCGCGCGACGTCTCGCACGTGCTCGTCGACGGGCAGATGGTCGTGAGCGACGGCGAGCATCGCTTGCTCGACCGCGAGAGCGTTCTGTCGCGGGCGCGCGGCGAAGCGAAGAAGCTGGTCGCGCGGGCGGACTTGTAGCGAGGAGAATCGTTCGCGCTTTCGCTGGCGAAGTGGCGTGCTGACGAACGGCGCTTTCGCTGGCGAAGTGGCGTGCTGACGAACAGCGCTTTTCGCTGGCGAAGTGGCATGCTGACGAACAGCGCCTTCGCTGGCGAAGTGGCGTGCTGACGAACAGCGCCTTCGCTGCCGAAGTGGCGTGCTGACCGTCGTGACCATGCTGACGAGCTCGCTCGGATGGCGACGACTTCGGCCGCACGCTCACGACATCGTCAGCACGCTCACGACTTCGTCAGCACGCTCACGACTCGTCAGCACGCCGACGACTTCGTCGTCAGCGGGCTTCGGCCTCTTCGATCTGTTCGAGCGCCACTGCGAGCGCGTCCTTCGCGCGCTCGAGCGAGCCCTTGTCGGCTTCGATCTTGGCGTTGGCCTTCTCGAGCCGATTCGTCTGCGTGACGAGGTGGTTCTTCGTCTCGCCGAGCTCGTGCTTGGTCGACGCGAGATCGGCTTCGAGGACGGCGACGCGCTGCTTCGTCGCCTCGAGATCGGCGTCGAGCTCGTTCTTCGCCTCGGTGGTCGAAGCGAGCTGCGCGTCGAGCTGCGCCGCCTTGGCCTCGAGCTCCGCCACGCGCTCGCGCGCCTGCGCGAGATCGCTCTCGAGCGCGGCGATTTTGCCGTCGGCCTCGGCCTTCTGATCGGCGGCGGACTTCTCCGCGGCGGCGACGCTCGCCTCCGCGTCCTGCTTCGTCGCGGCGACGTCGGCGGCGGCCTTCGCCTCGATGTCGGCGACCTTCGAGTCGCGCTCCGATTCGAGGTTGCGCCGGAGCGCTTCGAGCGCGCGCTCGTGCTTCTGCGCGTTCTCCGCCGCTTCTTCCTCGTGCTTCTTGCCGAGCGCTTCGACGTGCTGCTCGTGCTCGGCGCGGATCTTTTGGGTCTCTTCTCCGTGGGCGCCGCGCAGCGCGGCGAGCTTGCCGTCGTGCTCGCTCGCCTGCTCGGCGAGCGCCGCCGCCTTCGCCTCTTCGGCCGCGGCGGACGCCTCGACGAGCGCCGACGTCTTCGCCTCTTCGGCGGACGCAGACGCGGCCTCGGCGGCCGAGGCCGCAGCGGACGCCGCTTCGGCGAGCGCCGTCGCCTTGGCCTGCTCGGCCGCTTCGAGATCGCTCGCGCGCTTCGCGTCGGCCTCGGCAAGCGCCTTCTCGCGCGTGTTCTTCTCGATCTCGAGGTTCTGCGCGTGCTCTTCGCGCAGCGTCTGGATCTCGGCGTCTTTCGCCGCG
>JAHBWD010000149.1 GCA_019637175.1 Labilithrix sp.
TCCGACGACGACCGACTCTGCCCGGCCGAGGTAGCCAATGCGTGGGACGAGCGCTCGCCACGCCTCTTCGGCGTCGGGGCTCAGCTCAACAGGCCAGCGGACGTCGAGCGCGGGGCCAATCGGAACGCGCGCGAAGGCATCGAGCACACGGCTCCGCTTGTCGACGTCAAGTGTGTTGAGTGGCATCCAATGGCGCGTGTGGCTCGCAGTGGCTCGCGCGACGCCGAACGTCGGGGGGGCGGCGGCGAGTTCAGTGATTAGCCGTGCGGCTGCTGCGGGCACGGCGGACCAGCCGAGCTTCGAGAACCCCGTCGCGAGCAGCGTTCGCAGGATCCGCCACGGGCTCGGCGGCCATTCGACCAAACCCTCGTTCACATGATTCCCCCACGGCGTTGCGTGATAGCGGCCCAGCGGGAAGTCGAAGACGACGCGCGTCATCGGTCAACCCGCGAACTCGACCACGGTAACGCCGCCCTCGGCGAAGTGCTTCATACAAGACCCGATCGACGCCCGCACCGCTACAGCGAGGCTTCCGAGATCGGGGAGCATGAAGTCGAGCTTGGTCGCCCCAACCTCCTCGTTCACGAGGCGGAAGTCACACCGAGTTCGGAGGCGCAGGTTCCCGTCGAGCAGTGCGCGGAGTTTGTAGAGGGAGAGGAGGACGAGGAGGCGCGTCGCGGCCTCGTCGAGTCCGTACCCGCGGATCTGCGCGAGATCCAGGTTGGCGTAGAGGTGGATCTTCCCCTTCGCCGCGAACTCGTCGCGATGGAATGGGACGTTGCCGAACCCCTCCTTCGCCGTCCCGGCGCTCGTCTCGTCCTTCGACGGGCGGACGTTGTCGTTCTTGACGCCGCCGGACGCGGCCACGCGCACGTCGTCGGCCTCGATGAACGCCGTGAGGGCGCGCGAGAGGCGGAGGCGTCCTCCGATGCTCTCGAGGAACACGCCGTGCACGAGCGAGCCGATGTCGTACTTCATCACTGTGTCCACGAACGCGCGACGGTTCACCGGGCGAGACTCGACCCACGATATTTCTTCGGCGAGCACCTTCGAGAAGTCCGCGCCGCTGCGCTTTGATTTCTCGATATAGACGCTGTTCAGTCGATGTGCCTCGAGGACGGAGCTCGTGAGAAACGTAGCCTTCTTGTCGTTCACTTTGACGTAGCTGAGGCCACGCAGGTCCTCGACGAGATCCTGCTTGCCCTCGTCCCAGCACACCGCTTCCATCCGATTCGCCATGCTCTGCGCTGACTCGACCAGCAGGCACGTGCCCTCCTTCGACTCGTACGTTGCCGCGCCCAGATCCGGGAAGCCCGTCGGTTGAAAGGTGTTCCCCTGGAGCGGGGCGAGCTCCACATCGAACAGGAGCTTTGAGGTGTTCGAGAGTGGCTTCAGGTCGATCGTCATGGAAGTCTCCTGGTGAGGTCTAGGGACGACGGCGATGAACGTTTGAGAGCGAGGTCGACGCAATGAGCGACGCCTGCGTGGTCGATCGGGAACGCCAGGCTCGCCGCGAGGCGCCGGGCCAAGGCAGGCGAGCTCGCTCCCTCGCGAACGATCGGGATGAGCCCACTCGAGACGAGGCGGCGAGCGCACACGCGGATCGCGGCGGCAAGATCTCCCGAGGCAAGGCGGGCGATCGCCTCTGGATCGATGCGGACGGTGAACGTTCCTGCGCGCATGCTGATGGGCGCGGGGAGGTGACAGAGTCGAACGCTCGCGTAGAGCGCGTCGAGCTCTAGCCCTCGTGCCGGCGTCGCGTCGTCCGGTGCGTGGGGTGGTCCCCCGCGGTCGACGGCAGCCCAATCGAGCGCCATTAGCGGTCCTACTAGCTCGAGGATCCGGTCATCGTCGACGTCCCCGTTCACGAAGGCCGCGACGTCGCGGAGGTGCGCCGCGCACCCGGGGACCGCGACGAGTGGGAGGAGGCCGCCCTTACCCACGGCGCGCATCTCGACGATCCGGCGGCGAACGAGGGCGATGCAGTCAGCGACCGTATCTTGCCCGGCGCAAACCACGCTCGGATCGTTCGACACGCTCGCAAAGGCGATGCGCCTTACGTCGTCC
>JAHBWD010000015.1 GCA_019637175.1 Labilithrix sp.
CGATCACGAGGGTGTCGCCGCGCTCGACGAGGCGATCGAGGACGCGCACGAGGCGACCGACGTCGGAGAGGTGCAGGCCCGTCGTGGGCTCGTCGAGGACGTAGACCGTCGGCTCGTGCGCGACGCCCTCTGTGAGCTCGCACGCGAGCTTGAGCCGCTGCGCTTCTCCGCCCGAGAGCGTGTTCGATCCTTGACCGATCGAGAGATAGCCGCAGCCGAGCTCCGTGATCGTGCGCAGCGGGCGCGCGATCTTGCGGTGCGCGGCGAAGACGTTCGCCGCCTCTTCGGCCGAGAGGCGGAGCACGTCGCCGATGGAGAGATCGGCCCATCGCACGTCGAGCGTCGACGGCTCGAAGCGCGAGCCCTGGCACGTCTCGCACGGCGTGACGACCTCGGGGAGAAACGACATCTCGGCGACGATCGCGCCTTGCCCGTCGCACGCGGTGCATCGGCCGCCGGCGGCGGTGTTGAACGAGAAGCGCGCCGGCGTCCACCCGCGCGCGCGAGACTCGGGGAGCGACGCGAACAGCTTGCGGATCTCGTCCCAGATCCCGAGGAACGTCGCGGGCACCGAGCGCGGCGTTCGCCCGATCGGAGACTGATCGACGGCGAGCGCGCGGCGCACGTTCTTGGGCACACGGATCGATCGAAAGGCGCCCGGCGTGTCGGCGACGAGATCGAGCGATCGCCGCAGCGCAGGGAAGAAGACGCGCTGCACGAGCGTGCTCTTGCCCGAGCCGCTGACGCCGGCGACGACGCACATGCGGCCCGCCGGGACGCGGAAGGTCACGTCCTTCAAGTTGTTCGCGCGCGCGCCTTCGAGCTCGAGCCACACGTCGCTCATCGGCCGCTTCGGCCGGATCACGCCGATGGGCTCGCGCAGCGCGCGGCCCGTCGGTGAAGCCTCGGTCGCGAGGACGGACGCGGGCGTGCCTTCGGCGACGATGTGCCCGCCGCTCCGGCCTCCGCCGGGACCGAGATCCGTCAGGTGATCGGCGGCGCGGATCGTCTCCGCGTCGTGCTCGACGACGAGCACCGTGGATCCGGTGTCGACGAGCGCGCGCAAGTTGTCGATGAGGCGGCTCGTGTCGCGCGGATGCAGGCCGATCGTCGGCTCGTCGAGGACGTAGAGCGCGCCGGTCAGGCCGCTGCCGAGCTGTGCCGAGAGGCGGAGGCGCTGCATCTCGCCGCCGCTGAGCGTCCCCGCGGCGCGACCCAGGCCGAGGTAGCCGAGGCCGACCTGCTCGACGAACGCGAGCCGCCGCCGGAGCTCGGCGAGCGGCGCCTTCGCGATGGCGGCCTCCTTTCCTTCGAGCGCGAGCGCGCCGATCGCGGCGAGCGCGCTCGCGACGCTCCGATCCATCATGCGCGGGTACGTCTCGCCCCCGAGGCGCACGCTGCGCGGGATCGGCGCGAGCCGATCGCCCTTGCACACGCGGCACTTCGCGCGCGGCTTGCCGGGATCGACCTCTTCGTCGGTGTTGCCGCCCTGGAGGCCCGTGCCCTCGCACGCCTCGCACTGCCCTTGCTTCGTGTTGAACGAGAACCAGCGCGGATCGAGCTCGGGGATGCCCGTGCCGCACGCCGAGCAGGCGCGCGCGGTCGAGAGGATCTCCTCGTTCGGCCCGGGCTTGGCCGTGGGCGTCGTCGGCGCGACGCAGAGCGCGCCGGCGCCCCACGCGAGCGCGCGGTCGAAGGTCGCGCGATCGAGCGAGGCGAGCGCGCCGTAGTGGACGATGAGATCGATCGTGTGCTCCTTCGCCTTCGCGAGGCGCGGCGGCGGATCGATCGCCACGATCGCGCCGTCGACGCGCGCGCTCGTCACGCCGGCGCGCGCGGCGTTCGTGAACAGATCGAGGTACGTGCCCTTGCGCGCGCGCACCGCCGGCGCGTACACGGTCCACTTCGACGACGCGCGCGTCGATCGAACGCGCGCGAAGAGCTCGTCGGGCGAGCTCGGCGTGACCGGCGCTCCGCAGTCGGGGCAGTGCAGCTCGCCGACCTTGGCGTACAAGAGGCGCAGGTAGTGCGCGATCTCGGTCACGGTCGCGACCGTCGAGTTCGCGCCCGCGCGCGACGTGCGCTGCTCGAGCGCGATCGACGGGGGCACGCCGGTCACGAGATCGACGTCCGGCCGCGGCAGCGTCGGCAGGAACTGCCGCGCGTACGGCGTCAGCGTCTCCATGAAGCGGCGCTGGCCTTCGGCGAAGACGACGTCGAAGGCGAGCGAGCTCTTGCCCGATCCGCTCGGCCCCGTCACGACGCAGAGCTTGCCGTGCGGGATCCGGCACGACACGTCCTTCAGGTTGTGCTCTCGCGCGTGCGCGACCGCGATCTCGTCGCGCGCGGGTGCGCGCTCGAGGGGCGCGCGCGGCTCGATCTTCGACGTGCGCCCGCGGAGCGCCTCGCCGGTCTTCGTCTTGCTCTCGGCGATCTGCTCCGGCGTCCCCGTCGCGACCACGACGCCGCCGTGCGGCCCGCCGCCGGGGCCGAGATCGATCACCCAGTCGGCCTCGCGCACGACCGACAGATCGTGCTCGACCATCACGACGCTCGCCCCTTCGTCGACGAGCGCGCGGAGCGCGTTCACGACGTGCGCGGCGTCTTCGGCGTGGAGGCCCGCGCTCGGCTCGTCGACCACGAAGAGCGTGCCCATGCCGCCCTGACCGAGCGCGCGCGCGAGCTTGAGGCGCTGCGCTTCGCCGCCCGAGAGCGTCGAGAGCGGCTGCCCGAGCGGGAGGTAGCCGAGGCCCACGCGCGAGAGCGGCTCGAGCGCGCGCTCGATGACGTAGTCACGATCGGTCGTGGGCGAGAAGATCGCGAGCGCTTCGTCGACGGTCATCGCGAGCACGTCGGCGACGGTCTTGCCCGCGTGCTTCACCGCCAGCACCTCGGCGTTGAAGCGCTTTCCCTGGCACACGGGGCAGAGCAGCATCACGTCGGCGAGGAACTGCATCTCGACCGTCTCGTAGCCTTCGCCCGAGCACGTCTCGCAGCGGCCCTTGCCCGGGACGTTGAACGAGAAGTGCGCCGGCGTGAGCGCGCGCCGCGCGGCTTCGGCTTCGCCGGCGAAGCGCGCGCGGATCCGATCCCAAGCCTTCGTGTAGGTCGCGGCGTTGCCGCGCGCCGTTCGCCCGAGCGGTGATTGATCGACGAGCACCGCGGCGGCGAGCGCTTCGTGTCCCGCCATCGTCGTGAAGGCGCCCGGCTTGGGCACGCTCGCGCCCGTCGCGCGCGCGACCGCGCGATACACGATGTCTTCGGCGAGCGTGCTCTTGCCCGATCCGGACGGACCCGTGATCGCGCATACGACGCCGAGCGGGATCTCGACGCGATCGATCCGCAGGTTGTTCTCGCGCACGTCGGTGAACGCGATCGTGCCGTGCGACGCGGGGCGCTTGCGCCGCGCTCGCCGCGCGGTCGCGCGCCACGCGCGTCCGGTCGCCGTGTCGGTCTTCGCGAGATCTTCGGGCGTGCCGCTCCACAAGACGCGCCCGCCTCGCGGCCCGGCGCCGGGCCCCATCTCGACGACGCGATCGCAGCGCTCGACGACGGTGCGATCATGCTCGATGACGAGCACCGTGTTGCCCGCGCGCGAGAGATCGCGCATCGCCTCGGCGAGGCGAGGGACGTCGCAGGCGTGGAGGCCGACGGTCGGCTCGTCGAGGACGAAGAGCGTGCCCGTGAGCGAAGCGCCGAGCGCGGTCGTCAGGCTCGCGCGCTGCGCTTCGCCGCCGGAGAGCGTGCGCGCCTGGCGATCGAGCGTGAGGTACGAGAGGCCGACGGCGTCGAGGTACGCGAGGCGCGAGCGGAGCTCGCTCTCGACGCGCTTTCCCTGCGCGCCGCTCGGCGTGACGCGCGCGAGGCGCGCGCGCGCCTCTTCGACGGTGAGCCCGTGCCAGCCGCCGAGATCGAGCCCGCCGACGAGGTAAGTCCGCGCGGTGGCGTTGAGGCGAGCGCCGCCACAGGTCGTGCACGGCACGTAGTCGCGGTAGCGCGAGAGGAAGACGCGCACGTGCATCTTGTACGTGCGCCCTTCGAGCCACTTGAACCACGCGGCGACGCCCGGATACTTGCCGCCGCTCCACGTGCCTTCGCCGTCGATGACGAGGCGCCTTTGCTCTTCGCTGAGCCTCTCCCACGGGACGTCGAGCGGGATCTTCCGCTTCTTCGCGAAGCGCGCGAGCACGTCGCGCTCCCACTCGCTCGACTTGCCCGACCACGCCTTGATCGCGCCCTTGGCGATCGACTTCGTCTTGTCGGGGATGACCTTCTCCCAATCGACGGCGATCACGCGGCCGAAGCCGCGGCAATCGGAGCAGGCGCCGAGCGGCGAGTTGTAGGAGAAGAGGCCGGGCCGGGGAGGATCGAACGTGCGCGCGCACTTGGGGCAGACGAGGCCGCGCGCGATCGCGACGTGCCGCGTCTCGGGATCCGCCGCGCGGAGCTCCGCGCGGCCGTGGCCGCGATCCCACGCGATCTCGATCGCCTGTTGGAGGCGGCGCACGTCTCGCGCGGAGAGCGTCAACCGATCGACGACGACCTCGACGGGCACGTCGGGCCGCGAGGCCTCGCTCGGCTTGACGTCGTCGATGTCGCGCACGCTGCCGCCGACGACGAGGCGCCGGTAGCCGTCGACGATCAGGGCCTCGCGGATCTCGAGGTACGCGTCGTTGCTCTCGACGCGGATCGGATAGCTCACGATCGCGCGCGCGCGCTCCGCGCCGAAGTCGGCGAGCGCCTTCGCGGCCGCGTCGTGCGCGCTCGTCGCCGTCGCCGGGACGCCGCAGTCGGGGCAGGTGGGCACGGCCTCGCACGCGAACAGCGCCGCGAGGTAGGGCTCGAGATCGGTCAAGGTCGCGACGGTCGATCGGCTCGACTTCACCGGCGCGCGTCGATCGACCGCGACCGTCGCGGCCACGGGCTCGAGGCTCCCCACGGGCGGACGCTCGAGGCGCTCGAGGAACTGCCGCGCGTACGGGCTGAAGCTCTCGACGAACCTCCGCTGCCCTTCCGCGTAGAGCGTGTCGAGCGCGAGCGACGACTTGCCCGCGCCGCTCGGGCCCGTTAGCGCGACGAGCTGGCCGGGCTCGAGATCGAGATCGACGCCCTGGAGGTTGTGCGTGCGCGCCCCGCGCAGGCGAATGGGGAGCATGGGGGGAAGCGACTACATAGTTGGCGTCACCGCGGCCTTCAACAGCGCCCGGTCGCATTCGTCGAAGGGTCCGCGCGGGAGGACTGTGAACCCTGCCGGTCAAGCGCGGGGCCTCGGCGTCGCGCTGCGAATCAAGGAGCTTCAAACTGAAGCATCACCGGATGGACGCCCCAGGCTTGGCGTTGGGCGCCGCGTCAGCTTCCGCCGTCGGCAAGCGACGCCACTCCTGGAGGAGATCCCAGACGAAGTGTCCCTCGAAACGACCCTCGGGGAAATCGAAGTGAACGATCACGTCTTCATCCCAGCCGTCGTAGGTCGCCGACTGCTGCGCCACGTGCTTGAGCAGACGCAGGGTGACGAGCTCGGGACGAAACGAGGCGGGCTCCAGGCAGCGGGGAGGGGCCCTGTGTTGATTCTCGAAGCCGATGGGGTCGCCCGCGCCGCTCGGGGCCTCCCGAACGGTCCAGAACAGGTGGGGCCACAAGGGAAGTACGAACATGTGCTCGATGGCCCCCCCCGGAGGGGTTCCCCCCAGCGCCGTTCGCTGCACGACGGCGTGGCCGAGAAGGTCCTCGTATGCGGAGATGGGGATCCGATTGAGCGTGGGGATGCGGATCGGACACGTGGCTTCCAGCTTCTCGGCTTCGTCGGGCGACAGGCCGAGGCACTGCAGCGCAGCCTGCCGCACCGTCGGCGACATCCGCTTCAGGATGTGCAGCTGGAAGGATGTGCGTCGCGTCTCGCGCTCGAGGGAAGTCAGCTCGCGCTCGCTCATAGGAAACCTCGGAATCCCGATTTCTCACCGGCGCCGTCAACGACGGCGCCCTCCTACCATAACGCTGCTTCCGCGCGCGCCGCGGCACGAGCCGTGGCTACGTGGATTCGGCGCACCATCCGAGCGCCCGGCAAGGACGGCAGAAGAGCGCGTTGGCTGGTCCCCGTCGGCCTGAACCGTGGCAGTCGGTGCAGTCGACTGCGTCCCTGGGTCTCGAAGGCAGGAGGTCACGCACCCATGGATAGCGTTGCGCCCCGGCGGTGAGCGCGATCGTTCGAAGGTCCTTCGGCAGCGGCTCGAGCGGCAGCTCGGTCTCCGAGTCTGCTCTCCAGAGCGAGCCGTCGGGCCGGAGCAACCAGACCTCCCCCAGCGTGCCAAACAAGGGGAGCGCTCGGTAACGCAAGCCTTCGAAGTTGATGTGTCCCAACGGCTCTGGGGTCAGGGCCTCGATCGCATCCTCGATCTGCCGAGACATGCCTGGTTCGACTCTCATGGTGTCGAAGGAATCTGAACCGCTGGGCATCATCGTTCCAATTCTCGCCGAGACATCGTTCGATGTCGTGGCGCGTCGCAGGCTTCCTGCCGACACCTCCCCACAGCGTCTCGCGGCGTCGTGCCTTCTCTTGGTGCGTCTCTGTTGGAGGGGAAGGGACTGAGCATCGCCGCGTATGACTACCGCGCGGTCCGCATGAGCTAACATCCACCCGACGCCTGGCGAGCGGTCGGGCTCTTGCGTCGGGAGGACATGATGAATCGAAGGCTTCTCGTGGGCGCCCTGGTGGCTGCCGGCATCCTCGCCGTCGCGTGCGGTTCGACGAACCGAGGCTTCGATCCGACCGACGACGCCGGCGCCGACTTCGAAGGCGGCGGGCCTGGCCCGTTCGGCGGAGACGCGTCGACGACGCCCGCGTGCGTGGGCCTCGAGTGCCAGCAGGTCGCGTGTGGCGGCGCCGCGACGACGAGCGTGAGCGGCATCGTCTGGGATCCCGCGGGCAAGAACCCGGTCTACAACGTCGTCGTCTACGTTCCCAACGCGCCGGTCGATCCGATCAAGCACGGCCCCGTGTGCGACTCGTGCGGAGGCGCGCCCGTCTCCGGGAGCCCGCTCGTCACGACCCTCACCGACGCGACCGGCGCCTTCAAGCTCGAGAACGTTCCCGTCGGCGAAGACATCCCGCTCGTGATGCAGGTCGGCAAGTGGCGCCGTCAGATCACGATCCCCGCGGCGATCAAGCAGTGTGAGGACAACCCCATCACCGACTCGGGCCTCACGCGGCTGCCGCGCAACAAGAGCGAGGGCGACATGCCGCTCATCGCGCTCACGAGCGGTTGCGATCCGATCCACACGCTCGTCGAGAAGATCGGCGTCGACAAAGCGGAGATCACGTCTGCGAGCGGCACCGGCATGGTCCACCTCTACAAGGGCGCGGGCTCCACCACCGCCAACGCCCCCGGCATGACCGACGCCTACGCCTTCTGGGGCAACCTCTCGGAGATGATGAAGTACGACATCATCATCAACGAGTGCGAGTGCTCGCCCTACGCGCGTGACACGAAGGGGCCCGCGTACGACAACATGCGGGATTACCTGAACGCCGGCGGCCGCGTCTTCAACTCGCACTATCACCTGAACTTCTTCGGCGCCTCGAGCGAGAACGGCGGCAAAGCGCACGCGGAGCTGAAGAGCGCGGCGACCTGGTCGCTCTGGGGCGGCAGCAGCGCGGGAACCGCGCCGTATCACATCGACACGTCGTTCCCGAAGGGCGAGGCGATGGATGAGTGGCTGATGAACCTCGCCACGAGCAGCAAGTGGGGGCCGAGCATCAAGACCACGCCCAAGGGACAGATCGCGACCTCCAACGTCGGCGACATCGGCGGCACCGTGGCCGGCGTCTCGCAGCGCTGGATCTACCCCTCGGGATCGGGCAGCCCGGTCTACGTGTCGATCAACACGCCGACGACCAAGCCGCCCGCCGAGCGCTGCGGTCGCGCCGTCGCGACCGACATCCACGTCGGCAACGGGAGCCTCACCACGATGAGCGAGCAAGAAGCGGCGCTCGAGTTCATGTTCTTCGACCTCGCCTCGTGCGTCATCGACGACGCCGTGCCGCCGAAGGCGCCCGGCCCGAAGTAGGCTGCGTCAGCGGCCGCCTTCGCTCAGGATCAAGCCGCAGAGCCCGTCGCCCGGGCAGCAGATGTCGGTCCCGAACTGGCCGCCGATGCGCTTCGTGTGGAAGCACACGCGGGCGCCCTTGTTCGGGTAGTAGTACGCCCAGAAGAAGCACATCTCGGCGTTCGCCGACTCGCCGAAGCGGACCTGGCGATCGGTCGTGTTGTTCCACGTGCACGTGAAGGTGAAGCCGCCGTCGTTCGGGACGGTGAAGGGCGGATCGAACGTCTCGGTCTTGGGCTCGCTCCAGCTCCAGTCGGGGACGTCGTAGACCATCCTCCCGGGATCGTCGGCGTTCGGCGTCATCGCGATCTGCACGTTGGTGCCGAGCTTGTGCTGGTGACCCGTCATGGCGAAGAACTTCACGCCCCACAGCTCCGCGGGCACCTGGAAGAACGTCGGGCCGAGCGTGGTCGTCGTGTTCGGCGGCAGCTGGATGTCGGGGTTGCCGATGAAGAGGAAGCCGGCCTCGTCGCGGAAGTCGTCGTCGGAGATCGGAATGAACGTGCTCTTCGCCGTGATCGTCTTCTGCGACGCCGACGCGTTGATGTAGTGCATCTCGAGGCGCACCATCTGGTTGGCCTCGATCGAGAACGCGACGCCCGGCGGGAGCGTCAGCGTGTCTTCCTTCTTCTGCGTGACCATCAGCGTCGATCCCTTCTCCGGATCGAGCGTGTCGGTGAACGGATCGCAGGCGAAGGGCGTCGGCTTCTCGACGGTGTCGCTCGTGCGATAGACGATGAGATGGTGCGAGCCGTCGCCGAGATCGTTCCTGATGCTCCCGATGTGGAGCGGCGTCGCGTTGCCGAGCCGTACGACGACGCACTCCGTCTTCTCGACGCCCGCAGGGATCGCGGTCGGCGGAAAGGCCACGCTCACCGGCGCGGCTGCGGGGGCCTTCGGCGGCGCGGCCGCTTCCTCGGACGTCGTCGTGTTGCCGCACGCGAGCGCGGCGATCGCGCCCAGCGCGAAGATCGCAGTCGTTCGACCAACCATCGCAGCTCTCCCTGGGCGCAACCGTAGCGCGTCTTGGGCGAGGCGCAACCCGGCGAAGAGACGACCAGAATCGGCGATCAGTCTTGACGGGCGGCGACGTCGATCGTCGTGATCCGCCAGTCGCCGTCTTTGCGCAGGAGGAAGTGCACCCCGCGCTTGTCGACCTTGCGATCGCCGCCGCGGTTTCCCGTCACGATCACCGTGGCGTCGACCTTCGCGGTGGTCGCCGCGTCGTCGACCTTGATGGTCATCCCGGTGAGCTCGCAGTCGGCGGATTGAAAGACCAACCCCGCCTTCGTCGCGTTCTCGACGAGCCCTGCGCGGCCGGTGACGCGGATCGCGAGATCGGGGACGTCGACGTACACGTCGTCGGCCACCGTTTCCTTGAGCTCCGACTTGAGGCGGCCCGTGCGTGAGATGAGGTTGTCGTCGGCTCTCACCGACACGGCCTTCACGAAACGCGTGAGCACCTTGCGGACCTGATCTTCCTCCGACGGACGAAAGACGGTGATCGCGAGCACGATCGCCGCGAGGGCGGCGCACGCGGCGGCGATGGCCCACTTCTTCACGAGGGCAGCTCCACGCGGAAGGTCGCGCCGGTCGCGCCCGGAGGCGGCGCCACGAGCGAGAGGGTGCCGCCGTGCGCCGCGACGACGCGACGCGCGAGCGCGAGGCCGAGGCCGGTGCCTCCCTGACGCGCCGTCACGAGCGGCTCGAAGATCGACTCGGCGATCTCGGCGGGGATCCCTGGACCGTCGTCGGCGACCTCGATGATCACGCCGTGCTCCTCCGCCCAGGCGCGGGTCTCGATCGTCGCGGCTCGGGGCGCCGAGGCGGCGATCGCGTTCTCGTAGAGGACGTGGAAGAGACGCGTCATGAGGCCGTGGTGAGCGCGGATCCGGATCGAAGCCGGCTGCACGCGATCGTTCCACGACGGCGGCGGCTCGGGGAGGTTTTCGCGCGCGGCGACGAGCACCTCGACGAGCAAGACGGGCTCGGCGTGCGCCGGCTCTCCGCGCGCCAGCGCCATGAGGTCGTCGACGATTCCGTGGGCGAGGCGCGCGTTGCGCTCTATCCGGGTCAGGTGGGTCGCGCTGTTCGCCAGATCCTGCTTGGCCAAGAACGCGTTCGCGGAGATGATCTGGAGGGCGTTGCGAAGCTCATGCGCCACCTCGGCGGCGATCTCCCCGATCGCCGCGAGGCGCTCGCGCGCCTCGTCTGCGCTGGCGGATTGCGCTGCCTTCGGCGGGCCCACGATCTCAACGGTAAAGGTTTTCGTTCTTGGGCGAAACGGCGTAGCCTTTTGTGCGCCGCCGTCCGCGCTCCATCCTCATGGCCGCCAACGAGTCGAAGATTCCGGTCGGGACCATTCTGGTCGGCAAATATCGTGTCGCTCGGGAGATAGGCCGTGGCGGGATGGCCGCCGTGTACGAGGCGGAGCAGCTCTCGCTGGGCAAGAAGGTCGCGGTCAAGATCCTCGCCGCCGAGCTCTCCGCGTCCACGATCGTCATCGAGCGCTTCTTCCGTGAGGCTCGCGCCGCCGCGAGCGTGAAGAGCCCCTACATCGTCGACGTCTACGACTCGGGCCGCCTCGACGACGGCCGGCCCTTCATCACGATGGAGCTGCTCGAGGGCGAGTCGCTCTACGACCGCATGGCGCGCGTCCGGATCATCGACGTCGAGACGACGATCCGCGTCATCGTCCACACCGCGCGCGGCCTCGTGAAGGCGCACGGCGCCGGCATCGTTCACCGAGACCTCAAGCCGGAGAACATCTTCCTCACGAAGGGAGAAGACGGCGACGACATCTGCAAGATCCTCGACTTCGGTCTCGCCAAGTTCTACGCGCCGGTGAACCCGGAGGAGAAGGCGCAGAAGCGCCTCACGCGCGAAGGCGCGGTGTTCGGCACGCCGGCGTACATGTCGCCCGAGCAGGTGAAGGGGCAGGGGAGCGTCGATCATCGCGCCGATCTCTGGGCGCTCGGCTGCATGGCCTACGAGTGCCTGATCGGCCGCCCCGTGTGGAACATGGATCAGGGCGTCGCGATGACGTTCGCGTCGATCGCGACCGGTCCGATCCCCGTCCCGTCGCAGGCGCGCGCGGACCTTCCGCCCGCGCTCGACGCATGGTTCAAGAAGTGCCTCGAGCGCGATCCGAACCAGCGCTACCAGTCGGCGCGCGAGCTCGCCGATGCGTTCGTCGAGGCGTGGGGTCACCGCCCGGCGTCGAGCGCGAGCTTCCCCAACCCGATTCCCCAGGCGCCGCGCTACTCGCCCGCGGGCGCGGAGATGGCGGAGGCTGCGGGCGACGCGTTCCAGAGCGCGCGCATCCCCGACGCGGCGCCGAGCGTGCGCCAGAAGGCGAGCGACCCGGCGCTGACCAACGGCAACTCGGCGCGGCTCGCGAGCGTCGGCAGCGACGCGTCGATGCCGATGCCGCTCGTGCAGCGCACGTCCGCGGAGGTGCCGCCCGCCGCGGATCGCGACACGCCGCTGCCGCGATCGAAGAGCTCGCCGTTCCGCGTGGTGCTGAGCGCGATCTTCCTCGGCGCCTCGATCTCGGGGGCGATCTTCGTCTGGATTCGCTACGTGAACCCGCAGGTCTTCACGCCGGTCGTGCAGTCGACGGCCACCACCGCGGTGCCGAGCGCGGCGCCCTCGAGCGGCAACGGCAACCCGGTCCCCGCGTTCGACGAGCCGAAGTGGGCGCCCGCGATCGCCGAAGGCCAGCGCCTCTTCACGGGCGGCGACGCCGCAGGCGCCGTCAAGAAGTTCCAAGACGCGCAGGCGATGGGCGGTCAGGCCGCGATCATCGGGCGCCTCTACGCCGAGCAGATGAAGGTCCTCACCTCGAAGGAGGCGCTCGCCGGCGTCTGCAAGACGGTGGCGTTCTCTCGCCCGCGCTACTACGGCACTTCGGACAAACGCGCCGATCGTCCGGCGATCCGCGCGACGCCGAAGGGCATGCTCGTGACGTGGACCGACGATCACGAGGTGAAGGATCACGATCACGTCTACGGCGTGCTGCTCGATCCGACGGGCCGCGCCGTCGGACCGATCCGCGATCTGACGCCCGAGGCGACCGAGGCGCAGCGACCTCAGCTCGTCGCCCAGAGCGCAGACGCCGATCGCACGGTCCTCCTCTATTGGGACGCGAAGGGGCGCGACGCCGGCGTGCGCGTTCGCTTCCTCGACGCCGACGGTCGCATCGATCAGACGAACGGACAGAGCCGCCTCGTGGGCGCCGCGCGGCCGGGCGACTTCTGGCCCGCGATCGAGAAGGGGCCGAAGGGCTTCTTCGTCGTGTGGCAAGACGATCGCGACAAGGACAAGGAGTTCGATCTCTTCGTCCGCGCGCTCTCGAACGATCTCGACACGATCGGTCCGGAAGAGCGCCTCACCGATTATCACTCTCCGCCGAAGTCGAAGGTGCCGGCGCCGAAGGTCCGCTACCCGAGCGTCGCGGTGGCGGCGAACGCGCTCTTCGTGGCGTACAAGCTCGAGAAGGAGAAGGAAAAGGAGAAGCTCATCATGCGGCTCCGCGTTCCGCTCTCCGCGCTCGAGAAGTCGGGCCTCGAGGAGAGCAAGGATCCGAACCGCCCGTCGCGCGAGCTCGGCGACGACGCGGCGCTCGTCACCGAAGACAAGTCGCCGGCCGACGCGCCCGCGATCGGGTGCGGGACCGAGGGATGCTTCGTCGTCTGGCACGGTGAGCCGACGGGCGCGTACGTCGCGCGCATCGATCCGAACGAAGGCCTCGTGAAGTGGCGCAAGAAGTTCGCCGACAAGGGCGCGCGCCCGTCGATCGCGGTCAACGACGGGCAGGTCGCGATCGCCTACTACGAAGGCAAAGGTGAGGCGGGGCGCCTGAAGCTCGCGTTCCTCTCGCGCGACGGCGTGAGCGAAGCGCGGAGCTCGATCGCGCGCGTGTTCGACGCGAACAACCCGCGTCCGTCGCTCGCGGCCGGCGCGCAGAAGAACGAGTGGACGCTCGCGTGGCAGGACTCCGACGTCGCCAAGGGCAACGCCGAGGTCTACGCGGCGCGGGTCCTCTGTCCTCGGTGAGCAAGGGTGAGCGAGGCTTGACGGACGCCCATCGCGAGCCTTCGCCGCCGCCCACGGATCCGAGCAACGACGGCCGGGAGCGCGTTCGCGCGTTCGTCGAGGCCGTCGTTGCGGCCGGCGTCGTCACCGGCGTCGTCACCGCGGCGTCGGCGTTCCTCTCTCCTCGCTACGTCGCGACCGCTGTGGGCTTCTTGTTCCTCGGCGCGACGTGGGCGCTCGTGTGGCGCGCCGACGACGCGCGCGTCGTCCGCTCGGGGCTCGCGCTGGGCGGCCTCGTCTTGCCGGGAAAGCTCGACGGTGCGCGGATCGCGAAGAGCGCGGGCCGCGCGATCCTCTGGGCCGCGATCTTCTGCGCGGTGACGTTCGGTCCGTTCTTCCTCGGGTGGCGCACCTTCTGGCACCCGAGGGCGTCGTTCCATCTCTCGATCGACGCGTGGGAGCTCACGAACGAGATCTTCGGCCAGCTCGTGATCATCGCGCTGCCCGAAGAGGCGTTCTATCGCGGCTACCTCCAGTCGCGGCTCGACGAGGCGTTCCCGGCTCGGGTGCGCGTGCTCGGCGCGAGCGTCGGTCCTGCGCTCGTCGTCTCGAGCGTCATCTTCGCGCTCGGTCACTTCGCGACGATCCGCGAGCCCGCGCGCCTCGCGGTCTTCTTCCCTTCGCTCGCGTTCGGTTGGCTGCGCGCCCGCACCGGCGGCATCGGCGCGGGCGTCGCGTTCCACGCGTCGTGCAACGTCTTCAGCGAGCTGCTCGGCAAGGGCTATCGCGTCTACTGACCCGATCGCCGACCCAGGATCGCGCACCGCTCGGTGGAGCTATCCGGGGCCGTAGATCCTGTCCACGTCGATGAGTGCGCCGTGGATCTGAACGCTTCCACCCGCGACCCCGACGTCTCCGACCCAGTCGTCGACGCGACGAAAGACCTCGATTCGGCGTTCATCTTGCGAGATCAGCACGTACTCCTGGAGCGACGTGAGCTGCTTGTAGGCCTGGAACTTGCCGTCGCGATCGTAGCGCTCCGTCGACTCCGAGAGGATTTCGATGATGACGATTGGATTCGTGACGGCTTGCCCGAGCGCCTTGCCGTTCTTGCGTACCGTGATCGTCTCGAGGGGGCCGCACACCACGCTCGCGTCGGCGTAGGTCGCGAGCTTGGCTGGGGCAACGTAGAGCATCGTGTCAGAGGAGTAGACGCGGCAGTCGGCGGGCAACGCGTTGCCCACGACGATGGTCGCGCTCGCCGTGAGTCGGCCGTGCTCCGGGGTGCCCCGCGACATCGCGTACACGACACCGTCGAACCACTCGTGCTTCGGCGCTTCCGGCGTGGAGGCCACCTCCGCTTCGAAGTAGTCCTCGAGGTTGACATAGGTGGACGCCGCCGCCTGTCCCATGCTGCCAGTCTACAACTCGCCATGGCTATGTCGAAATCGACAATGCCAGGGCCTCGCGCGCTCGTTCGTCGACCGCGACGCCTCCGAGACGTTCTTCGACAGGATGCGATCGGAAGCCTCCTTGTGGCCGACGGTGGGCGTGAGCTCCGGAACGCGAACGACGCTCTCCCTCACGGCATGGGGTGAGCGCTATCCTCGCGCGGCCATGCGCGCTGCGCTCTTCGACATGGATCGCACGCTCATCCGCAAGGAGAGCGGGACGCTCTACGTCCGCTACCAGCGCGCGATCGGCGAGGCCACGCGGCGGGACATGCTGCGCGTCGTCTATTGGGTCACGCAGTACACGCTCGGGATGATCGACGCGCCCGCGGTCGCGGCGAAGGCGGCGAAGCCGCTGTCGGGCGTGCCCGAGATCGTCCTCGCGGCGCGCTGCGACGACTGGTTCCGTCGCTACGTCGAGCCGCACGTGTGCGATCTCGGGCGGCGCGCGGTCGAGAAGCATCGCGCGCGGGGCGATCTCCTCGCGATCGTCACCGGCGCTTCTCCTTATGCGTCACGGCCGCTCGCGCGACGCCTCGGGATCCCTCATGTGGTCGCGAGCGAGCTCGAGGTCGACGACCGCGGCCTCTTCACCGGCAAGTTCATCCCGCCCCTCTGCTTCGGGTACGGCAAGATCGAGCGCGCGCGGAGGCTCGCCGCGGAGCACGGCTTCGTGCTCGAGGAGTCGACCTTCTACAGCGACTCCTACACCGATCTGCCCCTGCTCGAGGTGGTGCGCGAGCCGATCGTGATCAACCCCGACGCGCGCTTGCGCCGCGCCGCGACCAAGCGAGGGTGGCCGATCGAGATATGGTAGCGTCACGCGCCGTGACCACCACCGAGCTCCCGCTCCCGCTCATCGACGACATCATCACGCGCGCGCTCGCGGAAGATCTGGGCTCGGGCGACGTCACGACGGAGTCGTGCGTGCCCGAAGCGGCGCAGGCGGTCGCTCACGGCGTCGCCCGCAAGCCGATCGTCGTCTGCGGCGTGCCGGTCGCCGCGCGCGTCTTCCTGCTCGTCGACGCTTCGCTGCGGTTCACCGCCAAGGCCGAAGAAGGTGCGCGTGCCTCCGAAGGCACGACGCTGTGGACCGTCGAGGGCCGCGCGAAGAGCATTCTGATGGGCGAGCGCGTCGCGCTCAACTTCGCGCAGCGCATGAGCGGCGTCGCGACGGCGACGCGACGCTACGTCGACGCGGTGCCGAAGGGCTGCGTCACGCGCATCACCGACACGCGCAAGACGACGCCGGGCCTGCGCCTCCTCGAGCGCTACGCGGTGCGCCGCGGCGGCGGTCACAACCACCGCAACGATCTCGGCTCGGCGGTGCTCATCAAAGACAACCACATCGTCGCCGCCGGCGGCGTTCGTCAGGCGATCGAGGCGGCGCGCGCGCGCGCGCCGCACACGAGCCGCGTCGAGTGCGAGGTCGACTCGCTCGAGCAGCTCGAAGAGGCGCTCTCGGCGCGCGCCGACATCGTCTTGCTCGACAACATGGATACGCCCACGGTCGAAGAGGCCGTGCGGCGAACGCGCGGGCGCGCGCTCCTCGAAGCTTCCGGCGGCATCACCTTCGAGCGCGTCGCGGAGCTGTCGCGCGCGGGCGTCGACGCGATCAGCGTCGGGGCGCTCACGCACTCGACGCCCGCGGCCGACATCGGTCTGGACTTCTCGACATGATGCCCGACCTCGCGCGCGCGCGAGACGCGATCGCGTCGCGAGGATGTCGTCTCGGCGCTCCTCTCACGATCGAAGACGAGACCCGATCGACGAACGACGACGCGAAGGAGGGCGCGAAGGGTGGCGCGCCGCACGGCGCGACGTGGCTCGCCGAAGCGCAGACCGCGGGGCGTGGACGACAAGGGCGCGTCTGGGTCTCGCCGCGGGGAGAGAACCTCTTGTTCTCCGTGCTGCTGCGCCTTCGATGCGCGCCCGCGCGCGTGCCCCAGGTGTCACTCGCGTGCGGGCTCGCGGTGCGCGACGTCGTCGCCCGGCTCCTCCCCGACGCGAAGGTCATGGTGAAGTGGCCGAACGACGTCGTCATCGAGCGCGACGGCGCGCTGCGCAAGATCGCCGGCATCCTCGTCGAGTCGGCGCTCGCGGGCGGCAAGGTCGAGCACGTCGTCTGCGGGATCGGCTTGAACGTGCACACGCGCGCGCTGCCGGAGGAGCTCGCGTCGATCGCGACGTCGCTCGCGATCGAAGGCGCGATCGCGCTCGATCGCGCGGAGATCCTCGCCGATGTCCTCGCGGCGCTCGATCGCGACGTCGAGCACGTCGCGCACAAGGGCCTCGGCCTCTTGCACGCGCGCCTCTCGGCGGCCGACGCCCTCGCCGGCCGAAGCGTCGAGACCGACGGCGGCGAGCGCGGCACCGCGTGCGGCGTCGATCCCGACGGTCGGCTCATGATCCGCGGCGCCGACGGATCCGTCGCGCGCGTCTCTTCGGGCGAGGTCCGCGTGCGCCTGGCGTGAGCGATCACGTCGTATCGCGCAGCCCCTTCGGAACGATCGCGCGCTCGAGGAAGCCGAAGAGGGCTTCGACGACGAGCGCGAGACCGGCGGCGGGGATCGCGCCCTCCAGGATCATCGGCACGTCGTTGAGCGAGAGCCCCGTGCTGATCGGCTCGCCGAAGCCGCCCGCCCCGATGAACGCGGCGATCGTCGCGGTGCCGACGGCGACGACGGCGCTCGTCTTGATGCCCGCGACGATCGTACGCGACGCGAGCGGGAGCTCCACTTCGCGGAGGCGCTCCGAGCGCGTGAGGCCGATCGCGACCGCGGCCTCGCGCAGATCGTCGGGGATCGAAGCGAGGCCCGCGTGCGTGTTCCGCACGATGGGCAAGAGCCCGTAGAGGAAGAGCGCGACGAGCGCGGGCACGACGCCGATCCCGAAGAGAGGGATCAAGAAGCAGAAGAGCGCGAGCGACGGGATCGTCTGCACGATGCCCGCGCCGCCGAGCACAACCGCGCCGAGGCGCCTCCGCCCGTGCGCGAGGACGCCGAGCGGCACGCCGACGAGCGTGGAGAGGGCGACCGCGACGAGCACGAGCAGGACATGTCGCGGACCGTGCCGCGCGATCACGTCGAGCGTGCCCGCGACGATCCCGCGCCGCGCGTCGCCTCGCGCCGACTTCCGCTGGTCGATCCAGCCTGCGGCGACGCTCGCGAAGCCGACGCCGTCGAGATCGGCGCGCGCGTTGAGCTCCTGCATCGTCCGCGCGTCGAGCTTGCCTTCCAGGCGCGCGAGCGCGCGCGTGAACGCCGCGGATCGCCCCGGCAGATCCGCGCGATACACGAGCACCGCGTCGTAGCGAGGGAAGAAGCGCCGATCGTCGTCGAGCACCGTGAGACCGAAGCGCGCGATCTTCGCGTCCGTCGTGTACACGTCGATGACGTCGGCGCTGCCCTTCGCGATCGCCTCGTAGGCGAGCGCGTGATCGATCGCCGTGAGCGTCGCCGGCTTCAGCCCGTAGCGCTCGGCGAGGCCGGGCCAGCCGTCTCTCCGGCCCATCAGCTCGTGGCTCAACGTCACCCGGAGCTCGGGGTGCGCGGCCAGATCCGACAGCTTCGACAGCCCGAGGGCCGCCGCCTCCTTTTGCGTCACCGCGAGCGCGTACGTGTTCTCGAAGCCGAGCGGCTTCGAGATCGCGAGGCCGCGCCGCGAGAGCGCGTCGGCGAGCGCCTCGTCCTTGAACACGGCCTCCGTGAGCGTGCCGGTGTACTCGGGGTAGACGTCGATCGCGCCGTCTTCGAGCGCGCGGAACACGACCGCCGTGCCGCCGAGACCTTGCTCGTGCTCGGCGGCGCCGCCCTCGGCGCGCACGAGCTGCGTCACGATCTCGGCGAGGATGTACGACTCGACGAAGCGCTTCGAGCCGACCTTAACGCTGGGCGCCGCAGAGAGCGCGGTCGAGATGGACGAGATCGCGACGAACACCGCGGCGAAGAGGGCGCGGCTCAACGCAGCGCCTCTGCCAGCGTTCGCTGCGCGCCGAGGAGATCCGAGACGAACGGATCCGCCGGCGCGTCGACGAGATCCTTCACGGTTCCACGCTGGAGCACGACGCCCTCGCGCATCACCGCGACGGAGTCGGCGAGGTACGCAGCCTCGGCCATGTCGTGCGTCACGAAGAGCACGCTCTTGTCGAGCGCGCGAAACGCGTCGCGCAGATCTTCCTGCAAGCGCGCGCGAACGATCGGATCGAGCGCGCCCAGCGGCTCGTCGAGCAAGAGCAGCTCGGGATCGAGCACGAGCGCGCGCATGAGGCCGACGCGCTGCCGCTCACCGCCGGAGAGGGCGCGAGGAAATCGCGCGAGCAGGCGCTCCGGGAGGCGCGCGAGCTCCGCGAGCTCGCGCACGCGATCGCGCAGGCTCTCGGCGGAGCGCCCCCCGAGGCGCGCCACGAGCGTCACGTTCTCTTCCGCGGTGAGATGAGGAAAGAGCCCGCCGTCCTGGATCACGTAGCCGACGCGCCGCCGCACCGCGATCGCGCTCTGGGGCGTCACCTCGACGTCGCCGACGCGCACGGTCCCCGCATCGGGCGCGACGAGCCCGAGGACCATCCTGAGGAGCGTGGACTTTCCGCACCCGCTCGGGCCGATGAGCGCGAGGCGCTCGCCTCGCGCGAGGCGCAGCGTCGTGTCGCGGATGACCGCGCGCGCGTCGAACGACTTCGACACGCGATCGATCGAGAGCGCCTCCATCGCGCGTCAGGCTAGCCGATCAGCGCGACGAGCGCGGGGCAGTCGCGAGTGCTAAGGTCACGGCCCGTGACGCCCCTCGACGAGCTCGCGTTGCTCCTCCGCCCTGCGGCCGGCGGCCTCTACCTCGTCTCGACCGGGCGCGACGCGCAGCTCGCGCTGCAGCGCAAGCTGTACGGGGCGGCGAGCGATCGAGAGGTCGACGATCGCTTTCGTGCGGCCCTCGCGCGCATCCCGAGCGCGCGCGCGTTCGTGCTCGGCGTCCCCTCCGACGTCGGCGCCGGGTTCCGTCGCGGCGCGAACCTCGGTCCGCAGGCGATCCGCACGCGGCTGCTCGAGGATCTCCCGAGCTGGCCGTCGCGCGCTTCGGAGCTAGGCGTGGTCGACGTGGGCGACGTCTTCGTCGTGCCGCAGCTGTTGCGCGACGAGATGCTCACCGAAGCGCAGAAGGCGGCGACGCGCGACGCGCTCTACACGAACGTGCCCGCCGCGGCGAGGGCGGCGCTGCCGGTCTCACCGCTCTCGATCGCCGAGCGCGCGCTCGATCTGATCTTCGAGCTCAACCCGAAGATCGCGCCGATCGTCCTCGGCGGCGATCACTCGACGGCGTGGCCCGTGGTCTCGGCGCTCTCTCGCGTGCGCAAAGACCGCTGGGGCATCGTGCAGCCCGACGCGCACACCGATCTGCTCGAGCATCGCCTCGGCATCGAAATCTGCTTCGCGACCTGGTCGTGGCACGCCAACGAGCTTCTCGGGCGTGACGGGCGCATGGTGCAAGTCGGCACGCGCGCCTCGGGCCACGATCGCGGCTACTGGGAGGAGGGCCTCGGCGTCCGCCAGTTCTGGGCGGAGGAGTGCCGTCGCGATCCCGAAGGCGCGCTCGACGCGCTCGTCGCGCACCTCCGCGCGCGCAAGGTCGCGTCGGTCTACTTCTCCAACGACATCGACGGAACCGACAGCGCGTACGCCGACGCGACCGGCACGCCCGAGCCGCACGGGCTCGAGCCCGACTTCGTCGTCGCGCTCATTCGCCGTCTGGGCAAAGAGATCGGGATGCTCGGCGGCGACGTGATGGAGGTCGCGCCTCCCTTGCGCGACAAGCCCGACTCGACCGAGCGCACCGTCGGGCTCGCGGTGCGCTACCTGCGCGAAACTCTCGGAGCGGTGCTGGGTGAGGATCATGTGTAGAATGCATGTTTATGGTTGTGCGCTCGCGCTGCTCGCGGCGTGCTCCAAGGCGGAAGAACCGACGCCGACGCCGGCGACCGCCGTTCCGACGGAGGCGCCGACGATCGCGATCACCGGGACGCCGATCCCCGCGAGCGCGGCGCCTTCAGCCTCGGCTTCGGGCTCGGCGTCGGTCGTGGCCTCGGCGGCTCCGCCGGCGAGCGCGGCGCCCGTCGCGTCGACGCCGGCGAGCGCGATGAAGGCGATCGCTTCCGCGTCGAGCGCGCCCGCCGCGCCACCCGAAGCGAAGGCGCTCGCCGACGCGCCGAAAGACGCGGGCGCGGCGCCGGTCGCGCCTGTCGCGCTCAGGCCTGCCGCGACGCGCATGTCGGGCAAGAACTTCACCCTCGACGCCGCCTCGCCGGGGTGCCGCGTCGACACGCCGTGCACGATGACGCTCCGCCTCGTCGCGTCGGGCGAGTATCACGTGAACAAGGAGTACCCCTACAAGTTCATCGCGTCTCCCGGCGGCGGCGTGCAGTTCCTCGGGAGCGGTGACGCGAACACGTTCTCGCGGGCGTCGGGCGACTTCCGCGAAGAAGGCGAGAAGGCGGCGACGCTCACGGTCCGCTTCAAGCCGACGGCGCCGGGCGACGCGAAGGTGAGCGGCACGTACAAGATGAGCGTCTGCTCATCGGAGAACTGTCAGATCGAGACCCAGGCGGTCTCGCTCAGCGTTCCCGTGATGTGAGCGGTCGCCTG
Source organism: Labilithrix sp. (assembly GCA_019637175.1). Classification (GTDB taxonomy): domain Bacteria; phylum Myxococcota_A; class Polyangia; order Polyangiales; family Polyangiaceae; genus Labilithrix. Next base: position 21,224 of record JAHBWD010000015.1, read on the forward strand.
CGGAGGGCGGCTTCGCGCGCGTCGTCGTCGCGCTCGAGCTCGCCGGCGACCGCGATCGCGGCGTCTTTGCCGAGATCGTCTTCGCGGGGAACGGCGCCGGTCAGCGAGGAGATCACGCGCTCGAGGGTTTCGAAGAAGCGGAGCACGCGAAGCACGCCGTTCATCCAGCCGACGGTGATGCAGTAATTCTTGTTGTAGGGCGCGCTGTGATGCAGCGCGTGATGCTCCGGAGAGAGGACGAGGCGCGCGCGCTGGAGGAGCTGCACGAGGCGCGGCGGGCTCTTCATGTGCGCCCACTTGTGCACCTGGCTCGTCGACGAGACGAAGACGACCGTCGAGATGAGGGCCATCCCCACGAAGACGTCGAAGAGCGTCGCCGTCTCCGGATCGAGGTAGAGCGCGCCCGAGAGGGCGAAGGGAAACGCGAGGCCGAAGTTGTGGCCGTTCGTCTCGACGAAGTCGTGTCGCGTGATCGCCGTCGCGTCGACGTGATGATGCCGGAACGTGCGGATCGCGAGCCGGCCGAAGAGCGGCGTGTCGACCGATCCCCAGGTGTCGAACGCCCAGTGGATGAGCCCGGACAGAAAGTCGGCGAGCAAGATCCCGAGGAGCGCGGCGAGCGGAACCCACCACCCGGAGAGGCGCGGGCACGCGGCCATGCGCCAGCAGAGCCACGCGCCGGCGCTGACCGTTCCCGCGATCGCGCACAGCTCGTACGCGCGATGCGAGTCGGAGTATCCCGCCTCGAGCGTGGCTGCGTCGCGTTCGTGTCCGTCCGGCATGCGTTTCACGTAGGCCCCCCTCGGCCATCCGGGGCCGAGATACGAGGATCGTGCGATGCGCGACCACAGATCAAGGCTCTTCTGCCGCTCTACGAATCGGCGGCGCCCACGGATCGACTCCGGGCGTATGCCCAAGTAGGATGCGCGCCCCGTGAAACGTCTGCGATTGCCCGTAGCGTCGAGCTTCCTCCTCTTCTTCCTCTCGTTCGGCGCGTGCACGCCCGCCGCAGCTCCGGAGGCGGCGCGGCCCGCAGTGCCGAAGACGACGGCGTCGGGCGCGACGACCGCGCCGCGTCCGGATCCGCCGCCCGACGAGAGCAAGGCCGACGACGCGCTCGTCGCCAAGGCCGCGCAGGAGTACCTCGATCTGCTCGTCGAGATCTCGCCCGAGACGGCGACCTCGCTCGGGCTCCACAAGAACGACGCCGAGCTCGACGACCGCACGATCGCCGGCCACGACAAGGCGGTCGATCGCGAAGAGGCGCTCCTCAAGGCCTTCAAGGAGCGCTTCAAGTCGCCGCGCCTCAGCGCGGGCGCGCGTACCGATCTCGCGATGCTGCTCGGCGCGCTCGAGGTCGACATCCGCACGAAGCGCGTGCAGCGCCCGCTCCAGCGGCAGCCCGATCTCTACGCGTCTCCGCTCAACGCGATCTTCTTGATGACCGCGCGCGACTACGCGCCCGCGGCCGAGCGCGCGAAGAACGTGGTCGCGCGCCTCGAGAAGATCCCGCGCGTGATCGAGGCGGCGAAGGCGAACCTCCTGAACCCGCCGCGGGTGTGGACGGAGGTCGGGATCGATCGCGCGTCGTCGGCCAAGTCGTTCCTCGAAGCGCAGCGGCCGTTCTTGACGAGCGCCCTGCCCGCCGAGACGGCGCGCATCCATCGCGCGATCGAGGCCGCGTCGGCCGCGTACGAGGACTACAAGAAGTTCCTCCAGAAGGAGGTGCTCCCGCGATCGAACGGAGGGTTCGCCGCCGGCCGCGAGCTCTTCGAATTCCTCCTCGAGAAAGACTACTTCCTCGACGAGCGCGCCGACGATCTCCTCGCGATGGGGAAGAAGCTCGTCGCGGAGACCAACGGCCAGATGACCGCGGTCGCCAAGCGCATCGATCCGAAGGCGAAGGGATGGCCGGAGGTCGTCGCGCGCCTCAAGGGCAACCACCCGACCGCCGAGGGTCTCTTGCCGGCGTATCGCCACGAGGTCGCGCGCGCGCGCGCCTTCTGCGTGCAGAAAGACGTGGTCGAGATGCCGCCCGGCGACGATCTCGAGGTCGTCGACACGCCGCCGTTCATGCGGAGCACCGTGACGGCGGCCTACGATCAGCCGCCGCCCTTCGACGCCACGACCAAGGGCTTCTTCTTCGTGACGCCGATCGATCGAACGCTGCCCAAGGCGAAGCAGGAGGAGATGCTGCGCGAGAACGACCACGGCGACATCGTCGACACCGCGGTGCACGAGGCGTATCCCGGTCATCACCTGCAGCTCTCGTTCGCGCGCCGCCATCCCTCGCTCGTGCGCAAGGTGCTCGATCACGCGATTTTCTCCGAGGGCTGGGCGCTCTACGCCGAGGAGCTCATGGCCGAGCTCGGCTACTACACCGACGAGGAGCGCCTGCTCCAGCTCGAGTGGACGCTCGTGCGCGCCGCGCGCGTCGTCATCGACGTCGGGCTCCACGTGTCGAACATGACGTTCGACGAGGCCGTGAAGATGCTCACCGACGAGGTCCACCTCGAGCGGCAGCTCGCCCTATCCGAGGTGAAGCGCTACACGCTGAGCCCCACGCAGCCGCTCTCGTATCTCACCGGTCGCCAGATGATCTTCAAGATGCGCGAGCGCTACAAGCAGCGCGAGGGCGCGCGTTTCTCGCTCAAGAAGTTCCACTCGGACGTGCTCACGCGCGCGACCGTGCCCCCCAGCTTGATGGCGCGCGAGATCTTCGGCGACTGATCGCCGCGGCGCGCCGATTGCAGCTCGGCGCAGAATGTGCGGTGCGCCTCAGGGCCTCTCTCCTTCGGTGCAGGTCGGAATCGCCGTCGTGGCCGCGGCGCTCTTCGTCGGCACGCTCCTCGCGATCCCGGTCGTCGTGGTCAGGATGCCCGCCGACTACCTCGTTCGCCCACCGCCGAAGCGCTCGTTCGTCGTCCGCGCGGCGAGGCTCGTCGCCGCCGTGACCCTCATCGTGCTCGGCGTTCTCATGCTCGTGCTGCCGGGTCAGGGGATACTGACGATCCTCGTCGGTCTCGGCATCCTCGATCTGCCGATCAAGCGGCGGCTCCTGCGAAAGCTCCTCTCGATGCCCCGCGTGCGCGCAGCGACGAACCAGCTCCGCGCGCGCCGCGGCAAGCCTCCCCTCCTCACCCCTGACGAGGAGCCGCTGCCCGCATGAAACCGTGCGCCTCTCCCGAATGGACCGTGAAGACGCTCGGCGAGCGCCTCGTCCCTTCGCCGCTCGGTCTCTCGAACGAGCCCGGCGACGGCGTTCCCGACTACGTCCCCGACGGCACCCGCGTCCTCTTCGACGTCGAGCTCGCGCCCGGCGAGACGTGCGATCCCTCTCGAGCGTTCGAGAAGGCGGGCCCGCGCGATCTCATCTACTTCGATCCGCCGAGCGTGCACGCGGGCGTCGTCACCGCCGGGGGCCTCTGCCCGGGGAGCAACAACGTCATTCGCTCGCTCGTGCTGCACCTCTACCACCGCTACGGCGTGCGCGAGATCACCGGGTTCCGCTACGGGTTCGCCGGCCTCGATCCGGCGGCGAACCTCGCGCCGCTCCGGCTCGGGCCGAACGAGGTCGAGCACATCCACACCCGCGGCGGCAGCGTCCTCGGGACCTCGCGCGGGCGTCACGACGTCGGGGAGATGCTCGACACCCTCGCGGCGTACGGCGTCGACTGCCTCTTCACCATCGGCGGTGACGGCACGATGCGCGCCGCGCACGCGCTCGCCGAAGGCGCCGCCGCCCGGAAGCTGAAGCTCGCGGTCATCGGCGTGCCCAAGACGGTCGACAACGACATCGCCTTCGTCGACAAGACGTTCGGCTTCGAAACCGCGGTCGAGATGTCGCGCTTGGCGATCGACGCCGCGAACATCGAAGCGACGTCGGTGCGCAACGGCGTGGGCCTCGTGAAGCTCATGGGGAGGAACGCGGGTTTCATCGCCGCGCACGCGACGCTCGCGAGCCACGACGTCAACGTGTGCCTCGTGCCCGAGGTGCGATTCTCGATCGACGGTCCGAGCGGGCTGCTCGCTTATCTCGAGCGCCGCATCGCCACGCGCGCACACGCGGTGGTCGTCGTCGCGGAGGGCTGCGGCAAGCTCCTCGTCGAGCGTCGCGCGGAAGCAGGGAAGGAGGCTCCCCGCGACGCGTCGGGGAACTTGCGCTACGCGAGCGCCGAGCTCGACATCGGCGTCTTCCTGAAGGATCGCATCACGGAGCACTTCGCGAGCGCAGGCGTCGAGGTGAACCTCAAGTACATCGATCCGAGCTACATGATCCGCGGCGTCCCCGCCGACGCCAACGATGCGGTCTTCTGCGACGAGCTCGCGCGCGTCGCTTCGCACGCCGCCATGGCCGGCAAGACCGACATGCTCGTCGGTCGATGGCACCGCAAGTTCACCCACGTGCCGCTCGCGATGGCGCTCTCGGAGCGGCGCTGCATCGATCCGGACCGCGAGCTCTGGCTCGGCGTCACGGAGACGACGGGGCAGCCGCGCCTCACATGACCCTGTCCTCGCACGAAAGGAGGGAGCCGATGTCGACGAAGACCGTGGGAGACATCATGAACCCGAAGCTGCTCTACATCCGCGACGGCGATCGCGTCGCCCTCGCGCGGCGTCAGATCCTCGAGTTCGGCGTCACGGCCGTTCCCATCCTCGACGAGACGCATCGCCCCGTCGGGATCATCTCTCTGCGCGATCTCGAGCGCGACGGTGACGTCGCCGAGGCGCGCGGCGACGTCACGATGGTGAAGGCGAGCGAACCGATCGAGGCCGCCGCGACGAAGCTCGCCGGGACGGACTTTCATCACCTCGTCGTCGTCGACGACAAAGGGATCGCGGTCGGCATGGTCTCGGCGGTCGACTTCGTGCGCGCGCTGCTCGGGCTCCCCGTGCGGCATCCGAAGGCGTTCGATCGCGTCTGACGCTCGGAGATCAGAGGCTCGTCTCCGACATCGCCTTCTCCAGCGTGTCGATCGCCTTCTGCTTCGAGGGCGGCGCCGGGGCTTCGGGTTTCGGCGCCTCGACGGGCTTGGCGGCGACGCGAGGCGGAGCAGCCCGAGGCGGAGCAGCCTGAGGCGCGTCGTCGGCGGTCGCCGGCGTCGTCGTCCTGCGAGCTCGGATCGGCGGCTTCTTCGCGACGGGCTTCGCCGGCGCGATCGTCGGGCTCGCGTCGTCGCGCGACGCCTGCACCGGCAGCGGAGCGGGCGCGTCCGTCGTCTCCGGCGCCGGAGCCGGTTGCACCGGAGCCGGCGGCGCCGCGCTCGGCTGCACCTGCACGGGCCCGTGCGCCGGTGCGCTCACCGTCGACGTCATCCCCGCGCTCGCGTTCGCGCGCGGGCCCGGGCTCAGGTTCACGATCGCGCCGACGACGCCGAACGCGAAGATGAAGCCGGCGGCCACGAACATCCAGCGTCGATCGGAGGTCGCGTCCTGCGTCACGCGCGTCGTCGCGACCGGCGCAGGCGCGCGCGGTTCGACGGAGAAGGGCCGCAACGTATCCGCCGTTTGCGGCGCGCGCGCGATCGGGACCGGCGGTGGCGCGTCGTCGTTCAGGAAGTCCTGCGGGCTCGCGGGCATCGGGCGCGCACTCTGCGGACGGGGCTGGCCTAGCACGTTGCTCACGAACGCAGCTCGTGCACGCCGCGCGCCTCCCGCGGCGGCGAAAATGCCGACCTCCGCGCACACTCCCCGCCCCGCCGGATCTCCTGCGGAAAACGTCTCTCGCCGCGCCGAGTGCAACCTCCTGCACAAGAACACACGCGTGTGCCCATGGATCGCGTGACCCCCGGAAAGGCCGCGCACGCCCCGAAATCGGCGCGTCCCAACTGTGCTACATGGGGCCTCGACGATGCTCTACTCCCGCGCTCTCATCCCCACCGTCAAAGAAGCTCCCGCGGACGCCGCGAACGTGAGCCACACGCTGCTCGTGCGTGGCGGCTACATCCGCAAGGTCGGCGCGGGGATGTACGATTTCTTGCCGCTCGGCCTCCGCGCCCTCAAGAAGATCGAGGGCATCGTCCGCGAGGAGATGAACCGCGCAGGCGCGCAGGAGATCCTGATGCCCGCGCTCCTGCCCGCCGAGTACTACAAGGAAACGGGCCGCTGGGATCTCTACGGCGCCACCCTCTTCCGCCTCGAGGATCGCAAGGGCGCCGAGCTCCACCTCGGCCCGACGCACGAAGAGATCGTCACCGACATCGCGCGCCGCGAGATCAAGAGCTGGCGCGACATGCCGATGAACCTCTACCAGATCCAGTCGAAGTATCGCGACGAGCCTCGCCCCCGCGGCGGCCTCCTCCGCTGTCGCGAGTTCTTGATGAAGGACGCGTACTCCTTCGACGTGAGCGAAGAGGCGGCCCTCGCGAGCTACGAGGTGATGCGCGAGGCCTACTGCCGCGTCTTCGATCGCATGGGGCTCACCTATCGGATGGTCGCGGCCGATCCCGGCGCCATCGGCGGATCGAAGAGCGCCGAGTTCCAGGTCCTCGCCGACTCGGGCGAAGACGCGATCGTCGCGTGCGACGCGTGCAGCTACGCGGCGAACGTCGAGATCGCGACGGTCAAGGTCGACGCGCCCGCCGAGAGCGGCGGCGCGCTCGAGGATCGCAAGAAGGTCCACACGCCGAAGGTCGGCACGATCGAAGACGTGTCTTCGTTCTTGAAGCTCCCCAAGGAGAAGTTCCTCAAGTCGCTCGTCTACGTCGCCGGGAGCGAGACGGTGCTCGCCGTCGTGCGCGGCGATCACGACCTCAACGAGATCCGGCTCGCGCGCGCGCTCGGCGTCGACGAGGTCTTCATCGCGAACGAGGCCGACGTCCAGAAGGCGACGGGCGCGGCCGTCGGGTTCGCCGGGCCCGTCGGCTTCAAGGGAAAGATCTTCGTCGACCGCGCGGCCTCCCACGTGAAGAACGCCGCGACGGGCGCGAACGAGACCGACCACCACTTCACCGGCGTGAACCTCGGCCGCGACTGGGAGGGCACCGTCGCCGACATTCGCATGGCGGCCACGGGCGATCCCTGCCCCAACTGCGAGGGCGGAAAGCTCAAGAGCTATCGCGGCATCGAGGCCGGCCACATCTTCGTGCTCGGCACGAAGTACTCGGCGGCGATGGGCGCGCAATACTCGGACGAGAAGCAGGAGAAGCGACCGATCGTGATGGGCTGCTACGGCATCGGCGTCTCTCGCCTCGTCGCGACCGCGATCGAGCAGAACCACGACGCCGACGGCATCAAGTGGCCGATGAGCATCGCGCCCTACCACGTGCACCTCGTGACGCTCGGCAAGGAAGAGAACGTCGCGGCCGCGGCCAAGGCGCTCTACGACGATCTACGCGCGCGCGGCGTCGACGTGCTGTGGGACGATCGCGACGAGCGCCCGGGCGTGAAGTTCAAGGACGCCGATCTGCTCGGCATGCCGCTCCGCATCACCATCGGCGCGAAGTCGCTCGCCAGCGGCAACATCGAGCTCAAGCCGCGCACCGAGCCCGACCCGAAGAAGGCGGAGCTCGTACCGATCGCGGACGCCGCGCGCGTGGTGAGCGAGCGCGTCAAGGCGTAGCGTCGGCGTGCTCCGTGCACGCCGACCGGAGCATGGGAGCCAAGAGACACCCGGCGGCGCTGCTGTCGGCGACGGCGCTGGCCGCGGCCGGCGCGACATATTTCCTCGATGGTGCGTCGGGGCGCCGGAGGCGCGCGCGAGCACGTCAGGTGCTCGACCACGGCGTTCACGTCGCGGCGGAGGGCCTCGGCGTCGCGGTTCGCGATCTCGAGCATCGCGCCAGGCGCGTGGCCGTCTTCAACAACGCGGCGCAGGTCGGCGGAGACGTCCCCGACCACAAGATCACCGCGCGCGTGCGCTCGCGTCTCGGACACACCTGCGCTCACCCGCACGCGATCGCGGTGATCACGTGCGAAGGCGTCGTCGAGCTCGCGGGGCCTATCCTCACGCGCGACGTCGACGCCGTGCTTCGCGCGTCCAGGACGACGCCGGGCGTGCGCGACGTCGTCGACCGGCTCGAGCGACACGAGACGCCGGGCAACGTGCCCGGCCTGCAGGGCCTTCCGCGCCCGCGCCGAGAGAAGCGGACCTGGCCGCCGGCGACGCGCTTGCTCGTCGGCGGCGCCGGCGCGGCGACGATCCTCACTGGGCTCGCGCGCGGCGGGCCGATCGGCCTCGCCGCGGCGCTGCTCGGCGCGCTCGCGATCGGCCGCAGCGTCACCAACGTTCCGATCGCCGAGCTCGGCGGCATCAAGGGGCGGAGGCCCGCGATCGACGTCGCGAAGACGACGACGATTCACGCTCCGGTGCAGGACGTCATGGACCTCTTCACGCACCCCGAGAGCTTCCCGCGGTTCATGCGTCACGTGCACGAGGTCAAGCGCCTCGGCGACAACCGCTGGCGCTGGACGGTCGTGGGACCGGGCGGCGCGCGCTTCGAGTGGGACGGTGTGATCGATCGACTCGTCCCCGACGAGCTCGTCTCTTGGCGCAGCGACGAATCCGCCGGCGTCGCCAACATGGGCTCGGCGCGCTTCGAGACGATCGCGCCCGGCGTGACGAGGTGCACCATCCGCCTGCGGTACTGGCCGCCCGGCGGCCTCGTGGGCCACGAGATCGCGCGCCTGCTCGGCGACGATCCCAAGCGCGAGCTCGACGAAGACGTCGTCCGCCTCAAGTCGCTCGTCGAGTACGGCAAGACCTCCGGTCGCGACGGCGTCGTCACCTGGGACGAGGTTCGTCGGCCTTGATCCGGCGGAGCCAACGCGGCGCCCACCAGTTGAGCGGCCCGAGCAGACGCATCGTCGACGGCACGAGCAGCACGCGCACGAGCGTCGCGTCGAGCGCGACGGCGAGGGCCATCCCCACGCCGACCGCTTGAACGATGACGACGCGCGCGAGCGCGAAGGCCGCGAAGACCGCGACCATGATCGCCGCCGCGCTCGTGATGAGGCCCGCGGTCTTCTCGAGGCCCTCGGCGACCGCGCGCGTGTTGTCGTGGGTGCGCTCCCACGCCTCCTTCATGCGCGAGAGCATGAGCACCTCGTAGTCCATCGAGAGACCGAAGAGGACGCAGAAGAGCAGCACCGGCAGCGCGGGCTCGAGCGGGCGTCCCTCGCGCACGAACCAGTGGCCGTCTTGGAACAACCACACGATCGCGCCGAACGATCCCGCCAGTGACACGGCGTTCATGAGCAGCGCCTTCAGCGGCAGGAGCAGCGACTCGAGCAAGACCAAGAGCACGATGAACGTGACGCCGACGACGAACGCGATGGCGCGCGGGGCGCGATCGATCACGAACTTGGTGGTGTCGAGATCGGTCGCGGTCTGCCCGCCGACCACGAGCGCGCCGTCGGCCACGGCTCGCTGCGCGCGGATCTCGCGGACGGCGTCGCGCGCCGCGGGCCCGTCGGGCGGGCCTTCGAGCGTGGCGCGCAAGTAGACCGTGCGATCTCCGACCGTGAGCTTCTTGCCCATCTCGACCATCGGGGCGGCGAGCTCGTTCGGATGCAGGAGCGTCGCGACGAGATCCTCCTTCGCCGACTCCGCGTCTTCGGGTTCGTCTGGTTCGTCGAGCGTTCGATCCTTGTCGACGATGCTCTCGACCTTCACGACGCCGGAGAGCCGGCCGACGCGTCGCGACAGATCGTGGAGCGCGCGAATGCGCGCCTCGTCGAGCGCGGGCGACGAAGGAAATCGCACGACGATCTCCGCGTGCGGCGCGGCCTCGTCGGGGAAGTCTTCGCGAAGCCGATCGTGGCCGTCGCGCGCCTCGATGCCGGTCGGCACGACGCGCACGTCGGCGGCGGCGAGGCGAAGACGAAGGAACGGCGCGCCGAGCGCGAGCAAGAACGCGAGCGTCGGGACGAGCACGAGGAGGGGGCGCTTCATCACCCACTCGGCCGCGCGACGCCACGCGCCCTCGGCGAGCTTCGTCTCCGGGATCGGGAGCTTGCCCGCGTGGATCTTGTCGCCGAGCACGGCGAGGAGCGCGGGGAGGAACGTGAGCGCGAAGATCACGGCGAGCGCGACGACGATCGACGCGCCGACGCCCATCGCGAAGAGGAACGAGCCGCGGAAGAAGAAGAGCCCCGCGAGGCCGGTCGCGACCGCCGCGCCGGAGAAGGCGACGACCTTTCCGGCGTGCTGCATCGTCCGTTCGATCGCGTCGGGCATCGCGCGGCCGGCCGCGAGCTCTTCGCGGTAGCGGCTCACTGTGAAGAGCGAGTAGTCAATGGCGACGCCGAGGCCGATCAGGGAGCAGATGTTGATCGTGTACTGCGCGATGTCGGTGACGTGCGAGATCGCGAGCACGACGCCGATCGCGCCGACGACGGCGAGCGCGCCGACGCCGACGGGGAGCGCCGCGGCGACCGCCGTGCGGAACACCAAGATCAAGACGAGCAGCGCGAGCGGCATCGAGACGAGCTCGGCGAGCATGAGATCGTGCTCGAGCGTCGCGTCGAGATCGTGCATGTACGGCACCTTCCCCGTGCACGCGATCGACAGCGTGTCCGAGCGGAGCTTCGTGCGTACGCTCTCGTAGTCGCGCCGCGCCTCCTTGAAGCCTCCGCGCATCGACACGAGCGCGAAGGCCGCGCGCTTCTTCGCGGCGACCATGCGCGGCGCGATCGGCGGCGGCGCGTCGTCCGGCGTCATGACGGAGAGCACGCGAGGATCGGCGCGGACGGGCGCGAGCGCTCGCTCCATCTCCTCGGCGAACGCGGGATCGGTCGACGCGAGCGTCGCCGATCGGAAGTGCACGATGAACGTCGTCTCGACGTCGCGGCCCGTGATCCGCTCGATCTCCTTCTCCGCGTCGCCGGCCTCGAGGCCGGCGATGTTGCCGCTCGTGAGCGGCCCGCTTCGGACGAGCGAGACGATCGAAGCCGCGAGGAAGAGGCCAGCGACGATCAGCGTCGCGTGGCGGCGGCGAACCACGAAGCGTCCGAGCCACGCGAACATCTTCAGAGCGGAACTTCGAGGGTGAAGACGCCGCCCCAGATCCAGCCCTGGCTGCCGAAGCCCGGAAAGCCGGGGGCGTTCGTCTGCAGGCCCTCGGCGCCGGGGATCGGATCGCGCGTCGAGTCGAAGCGCGCGTCGTCGGGCAGCTCGTCGACGACGCGCGAAGGATCCTTCGTGTGGTGCCGCCTCACGAGGCGATGCGCGAGCACCTGGACGCCCGGCCTGACGAAGGACCGGCCGACCGGGACCTTGAGGTCGGCGCCGAGCGCGAGCCCGACGCGATCGTTGTCGACGTAGCTCGAGCGCCCGATCTGCTGGGGCACGGGCGAAGGCGCGTAGCCGAGGTCGACGAAGCCGCGCGCGCGGCCCCACACGTGGCGGAAACCTCCGGTGACGCTCATCGTGTCGCTCCACCCGAGATCGGCGCCGTAGACGCTCGGCCTCTGCCCGTGCCGATCTTCGTAGGCCGACCAGAACGCGTACTTGAGCGAAGCGGTGACCGACATCGTGTAGACGCCGCGGCGGATGACGTCGGCCTCGCCGCCGAAGCCGACCATCCACGGCATCCAGTGGTAGACGTCGCGGCGCGTGGTGCCCGACTCCGTGCCCGAGGGGAGCGTGGCGCTGATCGTCGTGTCGAGCTCGAAGCCTTGGGGGGCGCGCAGCGATCCACCGAAGCGGAGCGACGACGAAGGCGCCCAGCGCACGCCGACGATGGGCGAGAGATCGACCTGCGTGCTCGTCGCGGTGTTGAGCAGGAGCTGATCGTAGCTCGACGCATCACGCACGTAGGTAGCAGCGGTCGCCGTGTTCGCGAGCGCGAGCGTGACGCCGAGCCCGAACGAGAGCTCGGGCAAGATCTTGAACGCGCCGCCCGCGGCGAACGAGAGCGCGGTGAGGCGGTCGCCGTAGAGCTCGGAGTGCAGGCTGTTGCTGAAGAGCGCCTCGCGTTCGTCGGCGTAGAACGACTGCGCAGTCACGAAGCTGCTCACCGGGAGCATCGCGTAGAAGCCGAGCGACGCGCGATCCTTCACGATGTGCTTCACGAGACCCAGCGTGAGGTAGGAGCGCGTCTTACCGCTCGAGCCTCGGGCCTGACGCGGGCGCGCGGCGAAGCCGGGGGCGGGGCAGTCGCCCGGCTCGGTGCCGCCGCGGCAGCCCTTCTCGAGCCACACGGTGGGGACGCGATCGTTCGGCAGCGGCGCGCCGGTGCCGTCGACGACGTCGCGCTCGCCGACGACGAGCGGAACGTCGCCGCCGCGCCGGCCGTCGAGCGTCACGCCGAGCTGCTCGGAGAGGAAGCCGTACGCGAAGAGGAAGCCCTCTTCCGACTCGGTCAGCAGCGCGGGGTTGAAGTAGGTCGACGCCGCGCCCGGTCCGCTGACGACGCCTTGCATGCCGGCGTTGCCGCCGGTCGAGCCCGCGGTGTCGAGGACGGGCGAGGCCGCGGCGGGCGAGCCCGTCGCGAGGATCGCGGTCGCGAAGGCGATCGGCGGGAGGGTGCGTTCAAGGAGGCGAAGCGTCATGGGGAAGCAGCAAGCGCACGTTCGCACAAGTCGCGAGGTCTGCGTCGAGATCCGTGCGAGGGATCGCCGAGGCCACCTGCGCGACGCGCGGCCCGTCGATCGATCGACCGACGAACCCGAGGGTGATGCGCGCGGTGAGATCTTGCGCGACGCGCGCGGGCGTGGTGAGCAGGCCGCACGAGAGCCCGCAATCGAGCACGCGGAGCACGTTCTCCTCGAGATCGAACGCGCCGGGGACGACGACGGTCATCGCGGCCGCCGGCACCGAGGCGCCCGCAGGCGTCGTCCACTCTTTCCAATCGCGCTGCGCCGCGCTCCGGACGCCCGAGGCGATCCCCGAGATCTGGAAGCCGAGGCCCGGGTTGCCGTCGGCGTCCGGATCGACGGCGCCTTCGGGGTTCTCGCCCGCCGCGAGCGGATCGCGGACGGCGGGCAGCGGCGGCAACGTCGCGAGCGCCGGACGCGCGTTGAAGTCGGGGGGGAGCAGCGCGGGATCGGCGCCGCGCACGGCGTACCAGCGATCGAAGGAGACCGAGCAGCCGCCGTCGGCCTTTCGCGAGACGCCGCGGCGCGCGGGGCGATCGCCGCCGCCGTCCATGCGGTTCGAATAGATGACCGCGCGCCTCGCGGCGGGCGCGTAGCGAACCGTCGCCGAGCCGGTCACGAGGAGCCCGCAGTCGATCTCCTCGGCGAAGCGGAACGACTCGCCTTCCTGCACGAGGCGGAGGAAGAACCAGTGGCTCGACGTCTGGATGCCTCCGAGGATCGTCTCGCGGAGATAGGTCGTCTCTCGCGCCGCCCAGTAGCCGCTCATGTCGCACCCGTCGACCTCGCGCCGCGGCGCGCGGCAGTCGGCGTCGGTCGAGACGACGCCGTCCCCGCACGTGCTCGTGCATTGCTCGGTCGTGCACGACCACGTGGGCACGACGGCGCACGCGACGCAGCCCGGGCTCTCGACGTCGCACGCTTCGCCGGGCTCGACGACGCCGTTTCCGCAGACGGCGGTGACCTCGGCGCTGGGCAAGACGACGTCGTGCACGCATCCCACGCACACGCACGCGAGGCACGCCACGAGCCGCATCGTGCGCAGTCTACGGCATTTGTCGCGCGCGTCGTCGGGCGCGTCGGCGCATTCGCGCGATCGCGGCGAGCGCGAGCGCCGCGAGGAGGCCGAGGCCGCTCGGCGGGCGCGTGCGTGTCGTCACGCTCGCGCAGCCGGTCGACTCGGTGACGATCACCCGGCGCGAAGGCGCGGGCGCCGTCGTCGCTTCTTCCTCGCCTTCCTCTTCTTCGGTCGACGGCGGCGGAGGCGGAGGCTCCTTGCCCTCGAGCACCGGCTTCGCGCCGGCGGCGGCGAACGCGGTCTCGACGAGATCCTTGACGGGCTCGAGCGCGGTGTACACGTCCTCGGTCGCCGAGCCGATGCAGAACGCCGAGGGATCCTGCTCGGTGCGCTCCTTGCCGTTGCTCACGCGCGACGCGACGCCGACGATCGCCTTCGACTTCGCGGAGAGCGCGGGCCCGCCGCTGTCGCCCGAGCACGCGGCCTCGCCGAAGGCGAACTCGCCCTCGAAGAGCTCGTGATGGTTCGTGGTCGTCGGGCCGAGCGCGATGACGCTCACGCCGGTGCGCTGCATGCGCATCGCGGGCTTCTCGTTGGTCTCGTCGATGCCGTAGCCCACGATCGTGAGCGCCTCGTTCTCCTTGGCGCCGCCGTCGAGGCGGATCGACGCGATGGGCGCCTCGACCTCCGCGTCGAGCAGGATGAGCGCGACGTCGGGGATGAGGTTCTTGGTCCGCGGGACGAACAAGCGCTTGCCGGTGGCCGCGGGCGACGCGTTGCGCTCGACGTCTCGCGGCGCGGTCGCGCCGACGTAGACGTGTAGGACGTTCGCCGGATAGTCGGTCATGGTGATGTCGTCGTTGAGATCGCCGACGCAGTGGCGCGCGGTGAGCACCAGATTCCTGGCGATCATCGTGCCGGAGCAGCTCGCGTAGTTCTTTCCCTGGACGGTGACGGCGAGCTGCACGACCGCGTCCTGCTCCTTCGGCGAGGCCGTGCCGTTGATGATCGGCTGGCGATGGGACGCGATTCGCTCGGGCGTCGTCTCGTGACCGGTGCACGCTGCGAGAGTGAGGGCGCACGAAGCCACGACGCCCAGCGAGGAACGCATCGAAGGAGCGACGAGCAACCGTCATGCCGCGCGCGTCGAGCGCGTGGCGACGCTCCGGCGCTCACCGGCGAGCCTCCCGTCGCCCGCGTCTGGTGCGCGGGCGATCCATCTACGCCGTCGGCTCCGGCGGCGGCGGCGCCGAAGGGCGCACGCTGTCGAGGGTGACCTTCTCGTGCTCGAGCTCGAAGCCGGTGGGCTTGCTCTCGGGCGGTGCGGGCAGCTCGTTTCGTCCGAGCGTCGGCGCGTGCTCTTCGGGGAGCTGATCGAGGCTGTCGCTCAAGACGAGGGTCGACGCCTCCGGCGACGTGCGCGCGATCACGGCGTCTTCTTCGAGGAACTCGGTGCGGATGCGCCCCGCGATGAAGAGGATGGGGAACGAGAGGAAGAGGCCCTTGAAGCCGAAGAGGTGCTCGCAGGCGAGCAGGCTCACGATCAAGAGAAAGCCCGGGATCTTCACGTGCCGCGCGGTGAGCCGCGGGCTCAGGTAGTACGACTCGACCTTGTGCAGGATGAAGGTGAGGCCGATGAAGATCCCGACGCCGAGCCAGCCCTTCGCCTGATAGGCGAGGAGCGAGAGCACGGTCCCGGAGACGATGTTGCCGATCACCGGTACGAGCGCCGACACGAAGATGAGCAGCATCAGCGCGGGGACGTGAGGCACGCCGAGCAAGAGCAGCACGGGCAGCGTGGTCAGCGTGTTGAACACGGCGACGATGAGCTGGAGCTGAACGGTCACGACGGTCGCGTCGGCGGTGTGACCGAGCCAGCGCCCGAGCGTGCCGCCGAGCGATCGCGCGTCGACGCGCGACCAGAACGCCTTCAGCTCCTCTTCCTCGAGCACGAACACGATCGCGAGGATGAACCCGATGAGCACGTGCACGAAGAAGTGACCGACGGCCGAGGCCGCCGAGATGGCGTCGCCGGCGTAGTGCTTCACGCCGTCGATGATCTTCTCCGTGCCGCCGATCTGCTCCTCGATGCGGACGACGAGCGGGTTCTGCCGCAGCTCGGCGAGCTCCTCGGGCACGCTGTCTTTCATCGACGTGTAGGTGCGGATCGTCTTGCCGATGCCGAGCCACGCGATCGCGCCCACGAACGCCACGACGGCGCCGACGATCGCCAAGACCGCCTTCTTTCGCGTGAGGCCCGAGCGTTCCGCGAGGGTGCGCGACGCCCAGCCGAGCGCGCGCTCGAAGGTGACGAAGAAGAGCAGCAGGATCGCGAGGTGCCGGAAGAGATAGAGAAGCCCGACGAAACCTGCGATCGCGACGAACCGCCTGGGGGTCTTCTCCGACAGGAAGCTCGCGACGCGGTCCATGAGCGCGAGGGTATCCGACCGCAATCTCCGGGAACACGAGATCGGAGCGAGGTGTCGGACGTAGGAGGTCGGGATGAGCCGCAGCGAGGGATTGAGCGCGAAGGTCGTGGTGGTCGCGGGGGTGGGGCTCGCGGCCCTCGGTCTCCTGGCGGTGCGCACCCACATGAAGGCCGGCGCGGCGCGAGAGCCGCTGGCCCCTGTCGTCGCGGCGGCCGCGCCGATCCCGACGCCCGTCTCCGAGCCCCTACCTCAGCCGGAAGAGAAGGCGTCGCCGCCGAAGCCGACCCAGGCCGATCGGCATGCGCTCGTCGAGGCCGTCGAGGCGGGCGATCTCGCGCGCGTCGAGGCGCTCGCCGCCAAGGGCGTCGGGCTCCAGGGCACGCTCGCCGGCGCGGCGCGATCGGGCAACGCGGCGCTCATCGGTTGGCTCGTCGATCACGGCGTCGACGTCCACGAAGACGAAGACATGCCGGCGTCGCCGCTCTTGCTCGCCGACGAGCACGACGCGGCGGTGAAGGTGCTGCTCGCGAAGGGCGCGCGTGAGCCTTCGCTCGCGAAGGCGGCGGCCGCGGCCGCGCCCAAGGCCGTCGCGCGGCTCTTGGCGAAGGGCGCGAGCCCGAATTCGAAGTCGCCCGACGGCGAGCCTGCGCTGATGATGGCGGTGCGCGACGGCGCGGCCACGCACCGCCGCGCCGTCGTCGACGCACTGCTCGCGGCGGGCGCCGACGCGAGCGCGCGCTGGGACGACGAGAGCGCGCTGTCGATCGCGGTCGGCCAGTCGACCGCGCCCGGCGTCGACGCCGAGAAGCCGGGGGATCGTCCGATCGACGTCGTCTCGCGACTCGTCGCGCGCGGCGCCAAGGTCGACGGCGACGTGCTCGTCTCGGCGATGAGCGCCGGCGACGAAGAACGCGGCGCGCTCCTCGACCTCTTGCTCGGCGGAAAGCTCGACGCCGGCGCGACCGCGCAGGCGATCGCCCGCGCCGCGAGCGCGCACGACGCGGCCTCGATCAAGCGCATCGGCGCGAAGGGCGTCGCCTGGGGCAAGATCGACAAGAGCACGCCGTCGCCGCTCGAGGCGGCGATCATCGACGGCGACGTCGCCGTGGTGCGCGCGCTCCTCGACGTCGGCGCCCCCACCGATCGCACGTCCGAAGACGGCGACACGGCGCTGCTCGCCGCGGTCGCCGCGGCGGCCGGCGAGGGCGACGACGCGCTGCGCGTCGTGCGCGTGCTCCTCGATCGCGGCGTGAGCCCCAACAAACGCGGCCGCGACGGGCGCACGCCGCTCTTCGTCGCGAGCCAGCAGGGCAGCGAGGTGCTCGTCGCCCTGCTCTTGTCGCGCGGCGCGCGCATCGGCGACGCGGTCGACGGCCGGACGCCGATCGAGATCGCCGACTCGAACGGGCACCGCGAGGTCGTGAAGCTCCTCGAGTCGCGGGGCGCTCGACGGCGGCGCTCCACCCTCGACGACTGATCGCGACGGTTCCTGCCGAGCTGGTTCATCCGCTGAGCACGCGTTAGTCTTGAAACATGCAAGATCGTGACGGACGCGTGGATGTCACGGATGTGCGCGTAATCTGGAGCGATCCGACGCGCGGCAAGGCGAAGCTGCGCGAGGAGTCCCTCGACGAGCACCTCTCGCGTCCCATCGCCGAGCGCCTCGCGACCGCGCTCGCGCTCGTGCGCTCGCCGCCTGCCGATGACCGCGGCGTCTGAGCCCATCGGGCTTGCCCTTGCGCGTGTGGCTGCCGTGCTGCGCCATCACGGCGTCGACGACTTCGCGTTCACCGGCGGCGTAGCCGTCGGCGTGTGGTCCGCTCCGCGCCAAACCCGCGACGTGGACGTCTGCGGCACGCTGCCCGCTGCGGAGGTCGACCGGCTCCTCGCGATCCGCGATGGCGTTCGAGGCGGCGCAGGAGCCTTGCCGGACATGGTGCGCTTCCGCATCGCGGGGTGGGATATCGATCTCTTCGTTTCCAAGAGCGACTATGACCGCGAGTGCCTCCGCCGCGCGATCGAGGTCGAAGTCGACGGCACGGAGGTCCGGGTCGTTACGGTCGAGGACCTGCTCATCCACAAGATGATCAAGCTACGGAGCGACCGGCGGCGGATCCTCCAAGACCTCGCCGACGTCCGCGCCGTCGTCGACGTCCAGCGCGGTCGCCTCGATTGGAGCTACGTCGAAAAGTGGGTGCCCGTTGACGAGCTCGCTCTGCTTCGCGCGATCTCGACATCCAGCGACGAAGATCTCCTCCAGCGCCTGCTCGGCCGCTGATCGGAGCCGTGTTCGTTCCATCGGATCGTGACGTGAAGACGCGCTGATGCAGCGGGGGATGCCCACGACGGCGTGCGCGAGACGCTCCGATCGTTGTTCGGGGGTGAACGATCTGTTTCACCGCGTTCGCGTTGTGGGCGGACGCTGGCACCTTACAATGTCGCGATGGACCGCCGCGGCGCGCTCGTTCTAATCGCAGGCGCGATCGCGGCGGCGTGCGGTCGGACGAAGCGAGGCGACATGACGAGCTCGAGCACGAGAGCGGCCCAGGGCACCGGGAAGATGCCGGTGATCTTCATCGCGCACGGCGCGCCGCCGTTGCTCGACGACGCCGCCTGGCAAGCGGAGCTCGCGGCGTGGAGCAAGGCGATGCCGCGCCCGAAGAGCATCCTGATGCTGTCGGCGCACTGGGAGGCGCGCCCGATCGCGATCGGCGCGACGTCGGCGGTGCCGCTCGTCTACGACTTCTACGGCTTCCCCGAGCGGTACTACGCGACCAAGTATCCTTCGCCGGGCGCGCCCGAGCTCGCGGCGCGCGTGCGAGAGCTCTTGCGATCGAACGACGTCGCGCACGCCGACGAGCCGGCGCGCGGGCTCGATCACGGATCTTACGTCCCGTTGATCTCGATGTACCCGCAGGCCGACGTGCCGGTGCTCCAGGTGTCGCTGCCCGGGCTCGATCCGAAGGAGCTCTTTCGGTTCGGGCGCGCGCTCGCGCCGCTGCGCGACGAGGGCGTGCTCGTCGCCGGCAGCGGCTTTCTCACGCACAACATGCGCGCCTTGGGTGAGCGAACGACGCCGTCGTGGGCGACCGAGTTCGACGCGTGGGCGGCCGAGATCATCGCGAAGAAGGACGTCGACGCGCTCGTCGACTTCCACGCGCGCGCGCCCGCCGCGCGCCTCGCCCACCCGCGCGAGGAGCACTTCGCGCCGATGATCGCCGCCGCCGCTGCCGCGATGGGCGAGCCCGGCGAGGTCACCTTCCCGATCACGGGCTTCTGGGGCCTCGCCCCGGCGTTCACGCGCCGCTCCGTGCAGATCGGTTGAAGCGTTCTTTCATCCGGTCGCCGTCGCGCTCCGAGCGGACTGCTTCGTGAGGACGACGTGGGTGGCGTGGCTCGACGTCACGTGCTCCGTGCACGCGTAACCGAGGCTCACGGTGTCGATGCCTGCGAGCAGGTGCTCGCCGCGCCCGAGGATGACGGGAGAGATCACGAGGTGGAGCTCGTCGACGAGCCCCGCGGCGAGGTACTGGCGAACGGTGGCGGCGCCGCCCCCGAGGCGGACGTCCTTGCCCCGAGCCGCCTCCGTCGCGCGCTTCAGCGCGGCGTGGATCCCGTCGGTGACGAAGTGGAACGTCGTTCCGCCCTCCATCGTGATCGACGCGCGCGCGTGGTGCGTGAGCACGAAGACAGGCACGTGGTAGGGCGGGTTCTCTCCCCACCATCCTCGCCATTCGTCGTCGGTCCAGGGGCCGCGGATCGGCCCGAACATGTTGCGGCCGAGGATCCAGGCCCCGACGTTCTCGAAGCCGCGCGCGACGAAGTCGTCGTCGACGCCTTCGCGCGGAGGCTCGCCGCTCGACGCGCCGGCCTCGGGGTGGAGCTTCTGGAACGTCTTGGTGCCGAAGACCCACGCGTGCAGCGCGAGGCCTCCGACGCCGAGCGGGTTTTCGAGATCCTGATCGGGACCCGCGCCGTACCCGTCGATCGAGATCGAGAATGAATTGACCCGAAGCTTCGACATGACCACCTCTTTCCAGACCGAAGACGAACGAGCCGCGGCCGGATCGACACGCCGGCGTAAGAATCAAAACGGCGCGACTCACCGATCGCGACATGAGCCAGCGTAGTCGCAGCGCAGCCACTGCGTGATTCCTGCGACCCGCTCGATCGCTTCGATTCCTTCGCGAAGGGGAGCCTGAAGGCAGGGACTCGTTGGTCCGAAGCTTTGCGCGCGGCGTACGCCCTGCTGGACGAGGGAGACCTGCGCGGAAGGCGCCCATTCTCCCCATACCGGGTCATGCGCGTCGCAGGGGCCAAGCGTCTTCACTCGAAAGAAGCCCGAGTCGAGGAGACGCTCGTACAACGCGAGGGCGTCGGCCGGACGCACCTTCGCGACCTTCGGGCCGCGCTCGTTCACTCCCGACTCTCCGTAGAATTGCACCGAGCCGTCGGGGTAGAGATCGACGTCGTAGCCGGGACAATCGCTCGTATGCGCGGTGACGCGCATACGAAGGCGCGTCGGTTCACTTGGCGCGGGCTCGGCCTCGTCGTCTCCAAGGAGGAACCCTGCGTCGGTCGGTGCCTCCGTTGGGAGCGCGGCATCGACGCTGGCGACGCTCGTCGGCATCGGCGCTCGCGCCGTCGCATGACCCGGCGGGTCCTCACACGAAGGACGGCAAGATACGAGCGCGAGAAGGAGGCCCCATCGTCTCGACATGGCTCGACTCCGAGTCTAGCGCTCTGGCCGCAGAACCGCTGACGCTGCGCGCGGCAGATCGGTCAGCTCTTTCCGAGCGCGTCGAGCATGGCGAGCAGGTTGTTCGCGCTCTCGGCCATGGCGTCGGTGCTCATCATCGAGGCGTCCTTCACCTCGAAGTGCTCGAGGAGCTCGTCGGGGATGTCGGTCAAGAAGCGGCACGGCGTGCGCGGCACGGGCTTGCCGCGCATCACGCGGAACTTGCAGCGCATGAGGTCGAGGCGCTGCCGCGCGCGCGTGACGCCGACGTAGAAGAGGCGTCGCTCTTCTTCGACGTCTTGCACCGTGGCGTCGGAGGCCTTCACCTCGAGCGTGCGCGAGTGGGGCAAGAGGCCCTCCTCGCAGCCGACGAGGAAGACGTAGTCGAACTCGAGGCCCTTGCTGCCGTGGAGCGTCGAGAGCGTCACGACGTTGCCCGGATCCTCCTCCTCTTCGCTCATCTGGAGCGTGAGCGAGTGGAGAAACTGCATGAGCTCGCGCTCGGCCGTGTCGTCGCCGCCGCCCGCGGTGACGCGCGCCTCGCGGCGCGACAGGATCCCGAAGAGGCCCTCGACGTTTCCCCAGCGCCTCGCCGCCGCGTTCGGCGACGGCGACGTCCCGTCGATGTCGGCGCGCAGGCCGATCGCGTCGCACAGCTCGCGCGCGACCGCGCTCGCCTTTGCACGCTCGATGATGAGCTTCTTGCGCATGTCGGCGACGACGCGCTCGAGCGCCTTGCAGCCGCCCTGCGCGCTGCTCGGGATGCCGTCGAGCGCGTCGACCCGCTCGACCGCCTGCCAGAGCGACCAGCTCTTCGCGAGCGCGTGCTGCGTCAGGCGCTCGACGCTCGTGTCGCCGATGCCGCGCGGAGGATAGTTGATGACGCGGCGGAGGCTGATCTCGTCGGCGCGGTTCAAGGCGAGCTTGAGGTAAGCGAGGACGTCTTTGACCTCCTTGCGCTCGAAGAACTGCTGCCCGCCGATCATGCGGTAGGGCACGCCCTGCTCGCGGAGCTGCTCTTCGAGGAGCTTGGCCTGGCCGTTCGAGCGATAGAGGATCGCGCAGTCTTTCGGCTTCTTGTTCTCTTCGCGGATCAGGCGACGCAGCTCGCGCGCGACGTAGGCGGCCTCGGCCTCGGGGCCGACGGCGACGCCCATGCGGACCTTCTCTCCGCCGGGCTTCTCGGTGAAGAGCGTCTTCTTGTATTTGCCGTCGGCGCGCTTCGCGATGACGGCGTTGGCGACGGCGAGGATCGGCGCCGCCGATCGGTAGTTCTGCTCCAGCTTGACGACCTTGGCGCCGGGGAAGTGCTCTTCGAACTCGAGGATGTTGCGCACGTCGGCGCCGCGCCACGCGTAGATCGACTGGTCGTCGTCGCCGACGACGCAGATGTTCTTGTGACGATCCGCGAGCAGCCGCAAGACCTCGAGCTGGACGCGGTTCGTGTCTTGGTACTCGTCGACGAGGACGTAGAGGTACTGCTTCTGCCACCGATCGCGGATGTCGTCGCGCTGCTGCCAGAGGCGCGCGACCTCGCACACGAGATCGTCGAAGTCGAACGCGCGGAAGCTCTTGAGCGCGCTCTGGTAGCGCGGGTAGACGATCTTCGTGATCTCGTCGTAGTCGTCGCCCTCGCGCTCCTTGAATTCCTCGGGCGAGAGGAACGCGTTCTTCGCGTTGGAGATGCGCGCGGCGATCGCCGCGGCGTCGAAGCGCTTGCCGGCGTCGGTTCGGCTCAGGATCTCTTTGACCGCGGCGAGGCAGTCGCCCTGATCGAAGATCGTGAAGGTGCCCCCGAGCGACTTTCGTTCCTTGCCGAGGACCATGAGGCCGAACGAGTGGAACGTCGAGATGACGAGACCCTTCGCGCCTTCGCGACCGCCGAGGCGCTGCTCCTTCACGATGTGCATCACGCGCTCGGCCATCTCGCCGGCGGCCTTGTTGGTGAAGGTGAGCGCGCAGATCATGTGCGCGGGCACGCCGCGCTCCATCAGCCGCGCGATGCGATGGGTGATCACACGCGTCTTCCCCGAGCCGGCGCCGGCGAGGACGAGGAGCGGCCCGTTCTGGTGCTCGACCGCCTCTTCTTGGGCGGGATTCATGCGGGGAACGACGCGCGACGCTGCCACGTGATGCGAGCGCGACTAATGCACGTCTGCCGCCGGAACACCAGCGTGGCCAGGCCCTTGACACAGTCGATTCCTCGCGACGGCGCCGGGCACTCGCGAATATCCTCCGCCTCCCATGCTCGCTCGCCCTCTGCACCTCTCCGTGGTCTGCGGCACCCTCGCGCTCGCCGCGTGCGGCCCGGGCGCGCCGACGCCCGCGGCCACGACGCCGTCCAAGCCCATCGTCAGCGCGTCGCCGCCGGCGCCGGTCGACGTCACGGCGGTGCCCGAGCCCGAGGGCCTCCTGATGGTCGGGCGGGTCGCGAAGCCGGAGGCGATCCTCAAGACCGTCGGCGTATGGACGAGGCTCCCGCTCCCCGGCGGCGCCGATCTGGTGCGATCGATCACCGACGACGCGGTCGCCGACGCGGTCGACCTCTCGCAGCCCGTCGACGGCGGCGTCACGCTCGGCGGCTCGAAGCACAGCCCTCGGATCCTCACGGCGGTCTCCGTCGCGGTGCGATCCTACGAAGACGCGAAGGCGAAGCTCGGCGCCAAGCACAAGCTCACGCCGGGCAAGAACGGCCAGCTCACGGTCGAAGGCGTCGGGCGCGCGGCGGTGACGAACGAGCGCGAGCGCGGCCGCGCGCGCGATCACGACGACGACGACGACGACGAGCCGGAGACGTGCCTCCTCGCGCCCGCGCCTGCCGCGGCGAAGGGGAGCGACGGCAGGCTCGTCTGCGGCGAGCGCGAGGCGCTCGACGCGCTCGTGCCGTATCTCACGCGGACGGTGTCGCGCCAGACGTGGTCGTCGGACGTGCACGTCGAGATGCGCCTCCAGCCCGCGAAGGCGCCGCTCTCGCAGGCGCGCGCCGCGCTCCCCGTCCTCGCCGGATCGCTCCTCGGATCGAGCCCCGCGCTCCGCGGGCTCATCGACGCGTCGGTCTCCGAGCTCTTCGACGTCGTCAACGACACGCAGCGCATCTACCTCGACGCCGAGCTCGCCGACTCCGGCGCGACCGCGACGATGAAGATCGACTACGCGAGCGCGCAGAGCTTGCTCGCGCGCTTCTCGACCTCGAACGCGGATCGCGCGGGCGCGCCGCCGCCCGCGTTCTGGCACCTCCCGGCGGAGACCGATCTCGCGCTCTTCGGGAGGGGCTCCGATCCGAAGCTCTTCGATCGCCCGCGCGAGCTCCTCGGCAAGGTCGCGCTCGAGACGACCGAAGGCATGGGGATGCCCGACCCGGAGCGCAAGGCCGTCCGCGAGCTCGTGGTCGATCGGATCATGGGGCTCTTCACGGGGCCGCTGGTCTACGGCAAGGGCTACGACGCCGCCGCGCTCGACCGGGCGCTCGCCGCGCGCAAGGCGGCCAAGCCCGGCGACACCGCCGCGGCCGACGAGGCCGAGCGCATCGCCGCCGAGCAGATGATCGGCTGGCACCTCGTGCAAGTCGGCGATCCGATCACCAAGGTCGGGCCGATCCTCAAAGACTGGGCGCAGCTCTGGAACCGACCGGCGTTCGCGAAGTGGGCGAAGGAGCAAGCGTCCGCGAAGATGCTCGCGCAGATGCGGACGTCGCCGCCGCCCGCGGGCGTCACGCTCCCGAAGGACACCGTGCACCTCGAGATCGTCCTGCCGCGCCCCGACATCGAGGAGCTCGTCGCGCCACCGTCGCCGCCGTCCGATCCGCGAAAGCCCGCGCCGCCGGGGGCGCCGCCGAAGCCGAAGGTGAAGAAGATCCCGCGCAAGCCGGTCGTGCTCCACGTGTTCGCCGTCCCCGATCAAGGCGGGACGTGGCTCGCGTTCGGTCTCGACGGCAAGCTCGTGGCGCGCAACGTGGCCGCTTCGCTGTCGACCGCGCCGGAGAAAGACACGCTCGGCAAGTCGCAAGGCGCCGAGGCGTTGCGCGACGCGAAGGCGAACGCCGCGTGGCTCGCGACGATCCGCGGGCTCGCCGTGTTCACCGCGCTCGAGCACGGCTCGCGCTCTCCCTACGCCCTGCTCGGCACGCTCCAGCACAAGGGCGCGACCCCGATCGTGCTCACGTTCGCGGCCGAGGGCCCGTCGGCCTCGGCCGCGGGGGGAAGCGCGCGCGCGACCTTCCGCCTCCCGCGCGCGGCGATCGAGGACCTCGTGAAGGGCGTGATGTCCGGCGCGCGCTGACGCGCGTTCGCCGCAAATTTCCCCTCCCTCGAAGGTGTGGGTAGATGTGGGTCTGTGACCAAGGCCCCGCTCCTCCTCGTGACCCTCCTGGCCCTCGGCGCGGCCGCGTCGCCCGCGCAGGCCAAGGGCTGGGAGGAGGTCCATCAGACCTCCGATGACGTTCGCGTGACCGTCGGCCCCGACGGGATCGCGACGGTCAACCACCACCTCCGCTATCGCATCGTCGCGGGGCGCTTCAAGTCGTTCGATCTCGAAGGGCTCGATCCTCGCGCCGAGCTCGTGCCGGAGACGCTCGTCGTCCCCGAGCGCGGAGGCGAGATCGCCGCGCGCGTCGAGGTGAACCCGAAGGTCGCCGGAGGCGTTCGCATCGTCTTCGATCAACCGCCGCCGATGACCGCGCGAGAGAAGCGCCTCGGCACCGGGCTTCGTCGCGGCGCGTACGTCGTCGACGTGAAGTACAAGCTCGATCTCGTCGCCGCGAAGATGCTCGTGCGCGACGGCGCGATGTGGAAGCTCGCGTGGACCGCGCCGCCCTCTCCCGAAGGGCACGACGGCGCGCGCGTCGTCTTCCAGCTCCCGCCGGCGCCGACGGAGCCGAGGCTCGCTTCGCCCGAGCAGGCCGCGACGACGCTCGTGACGTCGCGTCGCGACGCCGAGAAAGACGAGCTCGAGCTCGTGCGCGCGCACGTGCCCCGCGGCGAGGCCGTCACGTGGTCGGCGCGCGTCGATCCGAAGGCCTTTCCTCTCGTCGTCGCGCCGGATCTGCGGCCGCCCGTGGCCGCGCTGTTGCCCCCGCCGGCGCCGAGCCGCGTGCCCCTCGTCCTCACGGTGAGCGCGCTCGCGCTCGTCGGGATCACGCTCGCGTTCGTTCTCCGCGCGAAGCAGCGCGCCGTGGCGCTCGCGTGCGACGCGCTGCGCGCGCGGCCGCGGCCGCTCGTTCCCGTGCCCTGGGGGCTCGGACCGCTCGCTTACGGCGCCGCCGCGACGGCGGCGCTCGGCGCGCTGCTCTGGAGCGCGCCGATCTACGGCGCGGCGCTCGTCGTGCTGGCGATGGCGCTCGCCGCGCATCGCACGCCCTCGGTCATCCCGCGCCCGCGCGGCCCCGGCCTCTGGCAGACGATCGCCGATCGCGAGGTCCTCGCGCCTTCGCCGCCGCCGCCCGCGCCCGGCGACGCGCTCGACGTCGGGACGCGCCGAGGAAAGATCGTCGCGCTCGTCGTCGTCGCCGTCCTCGGCGTGCTCGCGTTCGTGCTCCGCTCGCGCGTGCCCGGCGCCGCCGTCGCGATCCCGCTGTCGGCCGCGGCGCTCGTGCCGCTCTTCGTGACGGGGACGCAGGCGCAGATGCCGCGGCGACCCGCGGAGCTCGCCGCGCGCGTGCTCGCGCCCGCGCGCGACACGCTCGGCCGCTTGATCGATCTCGCGCACGTCGACGTCGAATGCCGCGCGCGCTTCTCCCCGCAGAGCGGGAGCAAGAGCTACGACGAGGTCCGCCTCGCCTGCGCGCCGTCGCTCCGTATCCCCGGGCTGCGCACGATCGAGCTCGCGCTCGCGGGCCTCGAGCCGGGCGCGCCCGCGGCGCTACCGGAGGTGCTCGTGCGCTTCGACGACGGCTCGGCCGCCGCGGCGAAGATCGCGCAGATGGCGCCGGGCGTGTCGGTCGTCCCGGGTCGATCGCCCGAGGAGAAGGTGCTTCGCCTCACGCCCCGCGTGCCGACGCCGACCGGCGCCGCGCGGCTGCTCGCGCGGCTCACGGTCGACCTCGAGGGACATCGCGCGAGCGATCGAGGGCCTTCGCCGCCGCCGGCGTGGACGGGCATCGAGCGGCGCCTCGCGCGCCTCGCGCCGCCGTCGCTCACCGGTGCAGCAGCGTCCACGTGACGGCGAACGCGACCGCGAGCACGCCGAGCACCGCGAGCGCGATCCCGAGGACGAGCACCTTGCGGCCGCCGCTCCGACGCGCAGCCGCCGCCTCTTGCAGTGACGCGAGCGGCGTGACCGCGACGGTCTGAACCGAGAGCGCCGCCAGCGGCGTCTTGATCATGATCTTCGCCGACGAAGGCGCGCCCTCCGGCTTGGAGATCGGCGCGGCGGCGATCCCTCGGCTCGAGGGTGCGCGCGAAGGCTCGTCGGGCGGCTTCGAGGGAACGATGCGCAGATCGGCGGGCTCGGTCGCCATCACCGCGAAGGCTTGCGGCACCGTCGGCGGTCCGATCTTCGGCTCGAGCACCGTCTCCGCGGTCGCTTCCTTGGGCTCCGGAGCGGACGCCGGGCCGGTCGCCGAGAAGATGTCCGAGCGGCTCTCGATGTCCTTCACCCGGCGCGCGCGCGCGCCGAGCGCGACGCCGCCGAGCGACTCGACCCACTCGCCCACCTCCGTCGCCGGCGCCGCGGGGAGGCAGCGCTCGAGCGCGCCGGCGAACTCGCGCGCGCTCTGCCAGCGCCGCGACACGTCGCGATCGAGCCCGCGCATCACGGCCTCGTCGAGCGCCTTGGGCAGGCCGACGACGATCTTGCTCGGAGGCGGCACGGGCTCGTCGAGGATCATCCGCACGATGCGCCCCTGGTTCTCGCCGTCGAAGAGCCGCTCGCCCGTGAGCGCCTCCCAGAGCACCACCGCGGCGGCGTAGACGTCCGCGCGCCGGTCGACGGGCTCGCTGAGGAGCTGTTCGGGCGCCATGTAAGAGATCTTCCCCTTCACCGATCCGTCTTGCGTCGCCTGCGAGCGGTGCGAGGCCTTCGCGACGCCGAAGTCGAAGACGCGCGCGACGCCGTCGGTGCCGACCATCACGTTCTGCGGAGACACGTCGCGATGCACGATGTTCAGCGGTTCGCCGTGCTCGGTGGTCGCCTCGTGGGCCGCGTGCAGACCGTGCAGGACGCCCGCCATGACGGTGACCGCGATCCGAGGCGGGATCGCGCCCGGTCGCATCGCGCGCGCGAGGCGCGACAGCGATTCGCCCTGGACGTAGTCCATGACGAGGAACAGCTCGCTGCCGTCGTGCACGACGTCGAGCACCGCGACGACGTTGGGGTGGCGGATGCGCGCGGCGAGGCGGGCCTCGTCGAGGAACATCCCGGAGAACTCTTCGTCGCGCGCGAGGTGGGGGTGAAGGCGCTTGATCGCGACGGTGCGCGAGAACCCGACCGCTCCCTTGAGGCGTCCGAGATGAACGGACGCCATGCCCCCTGCCGCGATTTCGTCGTAAATGACGTACCGGCCGATGACCTGACCGGTCTCGTCTGCAGCGGCCGTCATCGACCTTCGAATTTACGATCCCTTCGGCCCATCTCAAAGGCGGATTGGCCGTGTCGTACACGTGCTACAACCGGCCTTCTCTAGACGATGGCGCTGGCTACTGCACTTTCCGTCTACGTGGAGCCGCTGGCGGGCGACGCGCGCGTGGCCGTGCTCGGCAACGGTGAGCTCGCGCTGCGACTCCTCGTATCGCGCTTGCTCGAGCTGGGGGCGCGGACCGTCCACGTCTACGATCCCGATCCCGATCGCGTCGCTCGCATCGCCGACGAGGTGCCGCGCGGCGTCTCGGCGAGGATGCTCCGCGAAGACTTCGACGTCCGCGACGGGGCCTTCGACCTCGTCATCATCCCCGACATCGCGGGGCTGCCCGATCCGGGGGCGGCGATCGTGCGCCTCCGCCGCGTGGTCGACGCGCGCGGAACGGTGGTCGCGATGGGCCGCGCTCGGACGCAGGCCGCGTCGACGGAGGTCGCGTTCCCCGACATCGCGCCCGCGGTCGTCGGGTATGCCGAGCTCTACGATTGGTTCGCGCTCCAGTTCGAGAACGTGACGATGACCGGCGTCGTTCCGTTCGAGGGCGTCGTCTTCGCCGAGCTCGGCGCCGGTGACGACGTCGCGGTGAGCGTCGACACGAGCCTCGCCGATTCGAAAGCGGCGGACGTCTTCGTCGTCATCGCCGGTCGCGAAGACACGATGCTCGATCCGTACGCGATCGTGCAGGTGCCGAGCGCGGAAGAAGAAGCGGAAGAAGACGAGGCGTTCGAAACGCGCGACACCACGATCCCTGCGAGCGTCATCCGCGCCGACGAATCGCAGGTCGCGCGCGAGGCGGAAGCGGCGGCGGCCTTCGCGCAGATCCAGCTCAAGGCCGAGATGCTCGAGTCGCAGCTCGACGATCACCGGCACAAGCTCGCCGGCGCCGAGGCCCGCGCGGCGGAGCAGGCAGGGCGCGTCGAGCAGCTCGTGCTCGAGCGCGACGTCGCGCTCACGCGCGCCACCGAGCTCGAGGGCATCCTGGGCGCGGCCCAGCAGGCATTGGGCTCGCTCGAGCGACGCGTCGTCGTCGCGGAGCAGGGGATGCTCGAGCGCGACGATCAGATCGCGGCGCTCAACGCCGAGCTCGACGCGCGCGCCGCCGCGGGCGAACGGATCGCGGTCGCCGCGGTGATCGATCCCTCGGTCGTGAACGAGCTCGTCGCGCGCGCGGAGCGCGCCGAGGCGTCGCTCACCCTCCACATCGCCGATCTCGCGCAGGTCTCGGAGGCGCACGCCTCGGAGACGGCGAACCTCGAGGCGCAGCTCCAAGAGCGCGCGCGCGTCATCGCCGCGATGGATCGCGAGCTCGCGCGGCGCGAGCAGCTCGTCCGGGAGCTCGTCGGGAGCCTCGAAGAGGCCCGCGACGGCCAGGCGAACGGCTTCGAGGTCGCCTCTCCGCTGCCGATGCCCGGCCACGCGCCGCAAGACGTGGCGCGCCTCAGGCGCAAGCTCGACGAGCTCGCGCTCGAGGTGGCGCGGCGAGAGGGCGAGCTCGTCGCCCAGGCGTGGAAGATCGCCGAGCTCGAGCAGCGGCCGACGACGACGTCGTCGACCGTGGAGCTCGGCCGCGGCGACGTGGAGCGCGACCTCGCGCGCGCGCGCGACGAGCTCGACGCGCTCCGTCAGGCGCTCACGCAGGAGCACGCCGCCCGCGTCGCCGCGGAGTCTGGCGAGGAGCTGACGCGCGCGCGCGCGGAGCTGGCGAGGCAAGCCGTGCTCCTCGAGCAGAAACGGATCTTCCCGGGAGGCTGACGGCGGTAGAAGGGCGAAACGGGGCTCGCCGCGGAGCTCAGCCGTGGGGCATTGACACCAGATCTCCACGTCTTACCTTGCCGCGGCAGGCCTTTCGTCCCACCTCGGCGCCGAACCAGGCAACGCTTATGTCGGAAAAGCGCGATTACTACGACGTCCTAGGGGTCGATCGGGGGGCCGCCGCCGACGACGTTCGCAAGGCCTACAAGCGCGAAGCCCTGAAGCATCATCCGGATCGCAACCCGGGCGACGCAGCCGCAGAGGCGAAGTTCAAGGCGGTCAACGAGGCGTATCAGGTCCTCTCCGACGACGAGAAACGTCGCGTTTACGATCAGTTCGGGCACGCGGGCCTCGAGGGCGGGGCGGGCGTGGGCGGCGTCGGCGACGTCTTCGCCCACATGCAAGATCTCTTCGCCGAGATGTTCTCCGGCGGAGGCTTCGGCTTCGGGGGCGGCGGTCGCCGCCAGGCGCGCGGCGGCGATCTCCGGATGCAGGCGCGGCTCTCCCTGCGTGAGGCCGCCTTCGGCGTGAAGCGTGAGGTCACGGTCCACGCGCCCGTGCGCTGCGACGATTGCAGCGGAACGGGCGCGAAGGCGGGTACGAAGCCCGAGACGTGCGGTCACTGCCGGGGCAGCGGGCACGTTTCGAATGCGCGCGGCTTCGTGATGTTCACCACGCCATGCCCGAAGTGCCAAGGCCAGGGCGTCGTCATCAAGCACCATTGCAAGGCGTGCGAGGGCCGCGGCGCGGTGGAGAAGGCGCGCAAGGTCGTCGTGACGTTCCCCGCGGGCATCGACGCCGGTCAGCGCCTTCGCGTGCCCGGGCAAGGGATGCCCGGGCCGATGGGCGCTCCGCCGGGCGATCTGTACGTCGAGCTCGACGTCGAGGAAGACAAGCGCTTCGAGCGTGACGGCGCCGATCTCGTCACGCGATGCCACGTCTCGTTCACCGACGCCGCGCTCGGCGCGGAGATCGAGGTCGCCGCGCTCGGCGAAGCATCGACCACCGACGCCGAGCCGACGGTGACGCTCAAGATTCCGCCGGGCACGCAGTCGGGATCGGTCTTCACCCTCAAGTCGCAGGGGATCCCGCGCCTCGACGGGCGCGGGCGCGGCTCGCTCATCGCGGTCGTGCAGGTCGACGTCCCGACCGCCCTCGGCGAGCGCGCGAAGAAGCTGATCCAGGAGCTCGACGAAGAGCTCCGGCGCTCCGCCGACGAAGCCGAGACCGCCAAAGCCCGCGCGGGCGGCGCCAAGTGAAGGCGTGAGCATCGACGCGCTCAAGGCGAAGCTCGCGGCGACGCCGGCGCTACAGAAGGCTGGCCGCGTCGTCGCCGTCACCGGCTTGAGCCTCAGGTTCAGCATGCCGGGCGTGCGCGTCGGCGACGTCGTCCAGGTCAAGCGCCGCGGCGAGCCGCTCGCGTGCGAGGTCGTCGGCTTCGATCGCGGCGAGGCCGTGGGCATGCCGCTCGGCGCGCTCGTCGGCGTCGGCCCCGACGACGAAGTCGAGTCGACCGGCGCGGGGCTCTCCGTGCGCGCGAGCGACGCGTTGCTCGGTCGCGTGGTCGACGGGCTCGGGCGCCCGATCGACGGCCGCGGCGAGATCGCGGGGGGCGCGCTCGTGCCCGTCGATCGCAACCCCGAGGCCGCGCTCCACCGGCGTCCGGTGAATCGCCCGCTCGCGACCGGCGTGCGCGTGCTCGACGGCTTGCTCACGCTCGGCGAGGGGCAGCGCGTGGGCCTGTTCGCCGGATCCGGCGTGGGGAAGAGCACGCTGCTCGGCGCGATCGCGCGGGGCACCTCGGCCGACGTCGTGGTCGTCGCGCTCGTCGGCGAGCGCGGCCGCGAGGTCGGCGAGTTCCTCGAGCACGCGCTCGGCGCCGAAGGGCGCGCGCGCAGCGTCGTCGTGGTCGCGACGAGCGACGTCGCCGCGCTCGAGCGCCTGCGCGCCGCGCAGGTCGCGACGGCGTACGCCGAGCACTTCCGCGATCAGGGAAAGAGCGTGATGCTCCTCGTCGACTCGGTGACGCGCTTCGCGCGCGCGCAGCGCGAGGTCGGGCTCGCCGCGGGCGAGCCGCCCGCGCGGCGCGGGTATCCTCCGAGCGTCTTCGCGATGCTGCCGCGTCTGCTCGAGCGATCGGGCCAGGGCTCGCGCGGATCGATCACCGCGATCTACACTGTGCTCGTCGAGGGCGGCGACATGGACGAGCCGATCGCCGACGAGGTGCGCGGCATCCTCGACGGCCACGTCGTGCTCGATCGCGCGCTCGCCGCGCGCGGCCGCTACCCGGCGGTGGATCCGACCGGGTCGCTCTCGCGCGTGATGGACGCGATCGTCGCGCCGGAGCACCGCGACGCCGCGCGGCGCCTGCGCGCGCTCGTCTCGCACTACGAAGCCAAGCGCGATCTCGTGCTGCTCGGCGCGTACGCCAAGGGCTCCGACAAGGCGCTCGACGACGCGATCGCGCGGATGCCGAAGATCGAGCAGTTCCTCGCGCAGTCGCCGCACGATCGCGTCGAGCTCGCCGACACGGTCGCGATGCTGCGCGCCGTCGTCGGTTGACGCGGTCGAAGCGCGCGCAGGCCTACGAAAACCGGAGCACGACGCACGAGATGTTGTCGGGCCCGCCCTCGGCGTTCGCGCGCGCGACGAGCGCTTCGCAGGCCTCCGCCGGGGCGTGCGACGCGAGGATCGACGCGATCGCGTCGTCGGGCACGGGGCCGTGGAGGCCGTCGGAGCACAAGAGCACGACGTCGCCGCCGGCGAGCGGCGTCCGCGTGATCGGGATCTCGAGGTGCGTCGAGGAGCCGAGCGCTTGGAGGATCACGTTCGGTCCGACGACGTCGGCGATGCGATCGGCAGGGACGGCGCCCGTCGAGCGCAGGAGCTCGACCATCGTTTGGTCGCGCGTGATCTGTTCGAGGAGGCCGCGTTCGCGCAAGACGTAGGCGCGGCTGTCGCCGACCTGGGCGCAGACGAGCGCGCCTCGGTCGACGGCGGCCAGCGTCGCCGTCGTGCCCATGCGCGCGTAGAGGGGCTCGGCGCGCGCGACCTGCTTGATCCGCGACGCCGCCGCTTGGAGGGTCGCGGCGAGCACGCCGCCGAGATCGGCTTCCGTGCGCGGGTCCCAACGCGCGCGCATGGAGGTGACGATCGTCTCGACGGCGAGCGCGCTCGCGACGGCGCCGCCGGCCTCGCCGCCCATGCCGTCGCACACGACCGCGTAGAACGGCGCCGTGAGGTCGACCGCGACCGCGCCGGGCCCGGCCGACCACGCGCGTCCGGTCGCGGCGCAGGCGAAGGCGGCGCGGTCCTGGTTGTCGGCGCGCTCGCGGCCGCAGTCGGTGCGCGCAGCCGCGACGGCGCGAAGGCGCGAGGCGGGGAAGGGGTCGGGCTCGGCGGAATAGCAACTCATGAAGTCTAATCTGAAACAGAAACTATAGTTGTCAACTGATGTCATCCGGCCGGGTGACGGCGCCTCGTTTCCGCGGTAGATTCGGGCTCGTGACGCGGCGACAGCCGAAGAACGAGGCGCCCGGGGCGCCGGCCCGGGAGCCCGACGGCGACTGGCAGGCGCGCCTCGGCGAGGCGATGCAGTCGCGCAACCTGAGCGGCGGCGAGCTCGCGCGCCGCGCCGGGTTCACCTCGCAGTACGTCAACTCCCTCCGCTCGGGCGATCGCGGGGCCCGCCTCCCGCTCGACACGGCGCGCCGCCTCGCGCACGCGCTCGGCGTCTCGGTCGACTGGCTCACGCGAGGCGAGGGCCCGCGCGAGCGCCTGAGCGACGTCTTCGTCGTGGGGGTAGGCCGCGGGGAGGCGCCGCGCGACGGCGGCGATCCCTACCCGAGCCGCGGCGAGGC
The DNA here is from genome assembly GCA_019637175.1 of Labilithrix sp. Lineage (GTDB taxonomy): Bacteria > Myxococcota_A > Polyangia > Polyangiales > Polyangiaceae > Labilithrix. The sequence goes on from JAHBWD010000015.1 coordinate 55,128, forward strand.
CGTCGCGCTGCTCGCGAAGTTCGTCGAGCCCGAGGTCATCGAGGCGCTCCGCAAGGTCGTGCCCGACGGCGAAGGCGATCCCGGTCGTGACTTCTGGATCGCCTACGCCAAGGACCTCGCGCGCGATCTCCGCCGCATCAAGGACGATCCGGATCTCAACACGCGAGACGCGCCGCCGAAGTCGGCGTACGTGCCGCTGAAGAAGAAGCCATGAGCGTGGCGTTCCACCTCCTCTGCTTCGGACGATGACGATCCTCCAGGTCGCGGATCTTCGCTTCGGCTACGCCGGCGACACGCTCTTCGAGAGCGTGACCTTCACCCTGGCCATCGGCGAGCGCGCCGCGATCGTCGCGCCGAACGGCGCGGGCAAGTCGACGCTCCTTCGGCTCCTCGCCAAGGAGGTCGAGCCCGACGGGGGCACGGTCGTCGTGAAGAAGGACGTCTCCGTCGGCTACTACCGGCAGTCGCACGAGCTCGCCGCCAAAGGCGACGTGCTCTCCGCCTTCCTCTCCGGCTTCCGCGACGTCGTCGAGCTCCGCGAAGAGCTCGTGAAGGCGCAGCACGGCGCGGCGAGCGGCGACGAGCGCGCGCTCACGCACCTCGCCGAAGTCTCGGATCGGTATCACGTCGCGCGCGGCGACGAGCTCGAGCATCGCGTCGCGGCGATCGCGGCGAAGCTCGGCTTCTCGAACGACGACCTCGCGCGCCCCGTGACCTCGCTCTCCGGCGGCGAGCGCGGTCGCCTGCACCTCGGCGTGATCCTCGCGCAAGAGCCCGATCTGCTCATGCTCGACGAGCCGACCAACCACCTCGACCTCGACACGATCGCGTGGCTCGAGGGATGGCTGCGCACGTATCGCGGCGCGGTCCTCGTGGTGTCTCACGATCGCGCGTTCCTCGACGCGGTGTGCCCGGCGACGATGGAGCTCGGCACGCGCGGCCTGCGCGTCTACCCGCTTCGCTACACCGACTACGCGATCGCGCGCCACGACGACCTCGAGCGCGAGCGCGCGCTCATGGAGCGGCAGCAAGCGTTCATCGACAAGACCGAAGACTTCATCCGCCGGAACATCGCGGGGCAGAAGACGAAGCAGGCGCAGAGCCGGCGCAAGATGCTCGAGAAGCTCGAACGCGTCGACCGTCCGGAAGACGTGTGGGCCGTCGCCGAGCGCGTGAGCTTTCGCTTCGCGCAGGCGGCGCGGTCCGGCGACATCGTCTTGGACGCGACGCACCTCTCGGCGCGGCGGGGCGGGCGCGTGCTCTTCGACGGCGTCGACCTGCTCGTGAGGCGCGGCGAGCGCATCGGCATCGTCGGGCCGAACGGCGCGGGAAAGACCACGCTCTTGAAGATCCTCGCCGGCCGCGGCGATCCCGATCTCGACGCCGGGCAGGTCAAGCGCGGGACGAACCTCCGCGAGGGATACTTCGATCAGCACCTCGGCGCGGTGAACCCGAGCAACACCGCCGTCGACGAGGTCCGCACCGTGCGCGGCGACTTCACCGTCGAGGCCGCGCGCCAGTACCTCGCGCGCTTTCGCTTCTGGGGCGACGATCCGCTGCGCGTCGTCCAGGGCTTCTCCGGCGGCGAGCGCGCGCGGCTCGCGCTCGCGAAGCTGTTGCTCGAGCCTCGCAACCTGCTCTTCCTCGACGAGCCGACGAACCACCTCGACATCCCCGCCGCCGAGATCCTCGAAGAGGCGCTCACCGGCTTCGACGGGACGGTCATCCTCGTCTCGCACGATCGGCGCTTCCTCGAGACGGTGACGACGCGCATCGTGAGCGTGCGTGACGGAAAGGTCGACATCTACCCGGCCGGCTTCTCCGACTTCGCGGCGGCGCACCTGGCCGAGGCACCGAAGCCGCCCGCGAAGGAGAAAGAGAAGCGGCGAACCGAGCCGCCGCCCGAGCCGAAGAAGACGTCGCACCAGGCGCACAAGCAAGCGTCGCGCGATCGCGAGAAGAAGGAGAAGCGCTTCAAGGAGCTCGAGGCGCTCATCGCCGCGGGCGAGGCGCAGCTCGGCGCCATGCGCGAGAAGCTGCGTGAAGATCCCGCGGGCGACTGGGCGAAGCTCGCGAAGATGGCGGCCGAAGAGCAGGCGCTCACGAAGCGCGTCGACGCGCTCGTCGCCGAGTGGAGCAAGCTGGGCGACGAGCTGGGTGCGTGACGGTCCTTTCGAAAAAGGCTGAGCTTGAATGACGGCGCCGTCCGCTGCATTCTCGCGGTTCGTGCGCCTCCTTCGCTTCGTCGCGCTGCTCCTCGTGTCGCTCCTGGCCGCGGCGATCGCGCTCGGTTGTCGCAAGGTGCCCGCCGAGCTCGCGCCCGAGCCGCCGGTGGTGACGGAGGCGAGCACCGGGCTCTTGCTCACGTGGATCGACGACAAGGGCGAGTTCCACGTCGAAGACACGGTCGCGAGCGTGCCCGACGGCGCGCGCGACATGGTGCGCGTCGTCGATCCGAACAAAGAGCCTCCGGGCGCCGACCGCACCTTCGTCGTGGATCTTCGCGCGCAGCCTCCGTATCCGGTGCGGCTCGTCGCGCGGAGCGAGTTCGAAGACGTCGCGGTCGCGCGACGCAAGCAGCACGGGAGCGTGCTCGCGGCCGCCCCTCCCGCCAGCGCGGCGGCCTCGGGCGCCGCTGCGGAGGGCGATCGGCCGCCCGTCATCATCTACGGCGCGTCGTGGTGCGGCCCGTGTCATCAAGCGGCGGCGCACCTCAAGCAGCGCGGCGTTCGCTTCGTCGAGCACGACATCGAGCAAGACTCGGCGGCCGCGCGCGAGATGCAGGCGAAGCTCGTCAAGGCGGGCAGGCGCGGCGGATCGATCCCCGTGCTCGACGTGCGCGGCACGATCCTCGTCGGCTTCGACGCGGCCGCCGTCGATCGCGCGCTCCAGTCGCGCTGAGGTCGTTTCGTGCGGCGCAGTTGTTGCACTCGCGTGCGTAGGAACACCGCATGCCGGCGTATCGCACTCGCGACCTCCTCGTGCTTCCGAACCTCGTGAGCGCGGCGCGCGTTCCGCTCGCGCTCGCGTTTCCGTTCGCGAAGACCGCGTCGCGCGCGTCGCTCTTGCTCGCAGCCGCCGGCCTCACCGACGTGCTCGACGGCTGGCTCGCGCGCAGGCGCGGGCAGGCCACGCCTCTCGGCGCGGTCGTCGACGGCTTCGCCGACAAGGTCTTCGCCGCCTCGGTGCTCTCGACGCTCGTGCGGCGCGGGAGGCTCTCGTGGGCGTCGGCGCTCCTCCTCGCGGCGCGCGAGCTCGTCGAGCTGCCTCTCGCCGCGCGCGTGCTGGCGAGCCCGTCGGCGCCGCTCTTCGCGCGCGAACGCGGCGCGAACGCGCTCGGCAAGCTCGCGACCGTGCTCGAGCACGCGAGCGCGCTCGTCGCCCTGCTCGGCGCGCGCCCGCGCCGGGCCCTCGTCGCGGCCACCGCGATCGTCGGCCTGCTCGCCGCGACGTCGTACTGGCGCCGAGAGATCCGCGCGGTGCGCGCTCGCGCGCGCGGGTCAACGCGGCCGGCGGCGCACGACGCGCTCGTAGATCTCGCGCCGTGAGCGGCCGCTCCACGCGGCGACGACGTCGGCGATCTTCTTGGCGTGGCCTCCGGCGGCGAGCTCGTGGTCGATCTTCGCGTCGATCGCGGCGTCGTCGACGGCCTCGGCGTGCGCGCTGCGGGAGAACGCCCCGAGCACGACGACGATCTCTCCGCGCCACTCCTCGCGGCCGGCCAGCTCGGCGAGCGTTCCGCGGACGATCTCTTCGTGGATCTTCGTGAGCTCGCGCGCGACGCACGCCGCGCGCTCGGGCATCGCGGCCGCGAGCTCGGCGAGCGTCGCGCGGGTGCGCTCCGGCGACTCGAAGAGGACGACGGGCTCCTCGGTCGCGCACACGGCGGCGAACGCGTCGCGGCGCGCGGCGCCGTCGCGCGGGAGAAAGCCGACGAAGCGAAAGCCGCCGCCGCTGCCGAGCCCGCTCGCGACGAGCGCGGCCAGCACCGCGCTCGGCCCGGGGATCGGGATGACCGCGATGTCCGCTTCGATGGCCGCCTTGACGAGCGCGTCGCCGGGATCGCTCACCGCCGGCGTTCCCGCGTCGGTGACGAGCGCGACCGACTCTCCCGCTTGCATGCGCTCGACGAGCTTGGCGACGTCACGCGCGCTCGAGTGCGCGTGCAGCGAATCGACCGGCGTGCCGGAGATCCCGAGGTGGGAGAGGAGCTGGCGCGTTCGACGCGTGTCTTCCGCCGCGACGCGATCGCACGTCTTCAGGACGTCGATCGCGCGCAGCGTCACGTCGCGGAGGTTGCCGATCGGCGTCGCCACGACGTAGAGCGCCGCGCGCTCGTTCGTCACAGCGAGTCCGTCGCGTCGCCCATCTCGCGCTTGAGGTAGTCGCGCAGCCGCGCGAGCAGCCGCTGCTCGAGCTGGCGCACGCGCTCGCGCGAGATCCCGAACCGATCGCCGAGATCCTGGAGCGTGAGCGGATCGTCGGAGACGAGGCGCAGGTCGAAGATCGCGAGATCCTTCTCCTTGCCCACGAGCGTTCCGCGGAACTCGGCGAGCTTGTCTTTCACGAGCGCCTGGAGCTCTTCGTCGGCCATCTGCGCTTCGGGGCCGGCGCCGACGCTCGGCATCATGTCGACCTTGGCGATCGCGCGACCGTCGGCGTCGCCCACCGGAGCGTCGAGCGATTTTTCGCTCTGCGCGAGGCGCACGTCCATCTCCGCGACGTCGCTCTCGGGCACGTTGAGCTGCTTGGCGATCTCGGCGTTCGACGGATCGATGCCCATCGCCTGGAGCTCGGAGCGCTTCTTCCGAAGATTGAAGAAGAGCTTCCGCTGCGCCTGCGTGGTTCCGAGCTTCACGAGGCGCCAGTTGTTGAGGATGAACCTCAAGATGTACGCGCGGATCCACCACGCGGCGTACGACGAGAGCTTCACGCCGCGATACGGGTCGTACCGCTTGACCGCCTGCATGAGGCCGATGTTGCCCTCCTGCACGAGGTCCATGATGTTCTTGTAGGCGCGCCGGTATTCGTAGGCGATCTTGACCACGAGGCGGAGGTTCGCCGTCACGAGGCGCGCGGCGATCGCGGGATCCTGGGTCTGGACGAACTTCGCGGCGAGATCGTGCGTCTCCTCCGGCGTGAGCAGCGGGTGACGCTGGATCTCGCGGAGGTAGGCGGCCATCGGATCGAGCCGCTCCATCGACGCGCCCGCCATGGGGCGGGAGAGCGGCGTGGAGTGGACCGCGTCGCCGTCGCCGTCGTCGGTGCCGGAGACCTCGACGTCGCTGTCGCGCGGCTCGGCGAAGGCGTCGTCGTCGTCGGCCGGCTCGGAGGCGAGCGCGTCGCCCGTCAGGCTCGCAGGCTCGGCCTCGTCGGCGTCGCCGTCGTCGGCGGTCGCCTCGTCGCGCTCCGCGAGCGCCGGATCGGCCTGGTCGGTCGCCTGGAGGCCCGGCTTGCTGGCCCTCTTGCCCTTGGCGGACGACGTCTTGGGCGATCGAGGCACGGCTCGGGGTTTACCACGCTTTTTCGCCGGAGTCAGTGTGCTCACCGGCGGGTCCATCAGCGCCCCGCCTGCAGCTGGCACGTGTGCAACGCGAGGATCGAAGCGAGCGCGAGGGCCATGATGAGTGAGAGCAACAGATCGTGTCCGCCGTGCATTCCGGGCGCGCGTGACGAGCGCCGTCGCGACGGAGGTTCCGATGGTCGCGCCGGCGCCGGCGTTGCGGCGCGCTCGAGCCCTCGAGACGACGTGATTTCGCGCCTCATCCAAGGAACCTAGGGACGATGACGCGTTGCGTCAATCGGTGTTGACACGTTCGAGCAGCCCCGTATGCTGGCGCGTCGTGAAAGCGGCTGCGCCCGAAGGCGCGTTGCGATTGTCGAGCGCGGACTTCGACGCGTTCCTCGACTCCGGCGCCACGGCCCGGCCGTCGCGTCGTCATCCGTCCAACGAGGGCAGGCCCGTCGAAGCGCCGCCTGCGGCGCAGCGGCGCGCGCTCCGCGAGCGCATCCACGCGTGGGCGCGCGGGGTCGTGCCGCGCCTCGAGCAGCTCGGCATCGCCGTCGAGGTGGTCGTCCCCGACGAGGTCGAGCAGCACCTCTCGTCGCGCGCGCCTCGCGCGATCGCGCAGCGGGTCATCTTCGTGCGCGACGACTTCGGCCGATCCGGCGTCCCGCGCACGGTGCCCGACGTCGATCCGCTGCGCGCGCACGCGTATCTCGCGCTCACGATCGACAGCGTTCACGTCGAGGTGAGCCTCGAGCTGTGCCCCGAGGCCGAGGCCGACGTGAAGAACCTCCGCGCTCGCCTCGGCGATCCCACCGGCCTCCTCGAGCTGACGACGCTCTTCGAAACGCTCCCGCAGGAGTTCGCCATCGGCGTCATCGGCGTTCCGAGCTTTCCTCGCGCCGAGCTCGCCGCCGCCGACGACGTCCGCGCGCTGCTCGACGACAGCGAACGAAACCGACGTCCGCTCTGGCTCGGTTGGAGCGTGAAGCGCGAGATCGCGCTCCACCACTCGAGCGAGCTCGACGAGCAGCTCGCCGACGCGCTCGTCGTCCTCGCGCACGCGTACAAGCTCATCGCGTGGGCGCCGGACAACGATCTCATCGCTGCCGGACGGCGAGGGGCCTGGCGCGCCGGCCGCGCGCGCGCGGAGGAGCGCCGCGAGCGCGGCCGCGAAGAGCGGCGCAAGCGCCGGAGCGTGCGAAAAGGGCCGGTGCGCATCGAGGGCACGCGGCGAGAGCGCGAAGACGCGCGTCGCCTGCTCTCGCTCGCCGAGCGCGAGGGGCCGAGCCGTCGCGGCGCGGCGGAGCCGCCCGTGTCGCGCGGCGGCGCTCGCGAAGAGGCCCCGGAGGGATTCGGCGAGCGAGGCCGCGAGGGCGGGCGGCCCGTGCCCGCGCGCCGCCCGATCTTGCAGACCACGCTGCGCGCGCGCGGCGCCCGGCCGGCGCTCGCCGGCGAGGTCGACCCGACGATCCCGATCGAGAAGGGCACGCGCGTCCGCGTCCTCGCCGGTCCGTTCGCGAACAAGGTCGGCGTCGTCCAAGAGCTGGATCACAAGGGCCGCGCCCGCGTGCGGCTCGGCCTCCTCGCCGCGACGTTGGATCTCAAGGACATCGTGGCCAGCGCCGACGGCTCGCGGCCGATGCTCGCGAGCTCCCATCGAAGGCCGCGCAACGCGCGCTCGCGCTGAGCGCTCCAGCAACGGGCGCCGGCGCCGGCGCATCGAAGGTCTGCTATGTAACGGGCGCGCGCTTGGTGGACGGCAAATCCTCGGAAAAAGACACGCGAAACGATCCCGCGAGCTTCCCGATCACCCTCGGCGGGCAGTTTCGACGGCACCTGCCTCGCTACGTGGCCGGCACGGCGATGCTCGCCGTCTTCCAGCTCTCGCTCAACCGCGTCGACTGGCTCTCGAAGGCGGCGATCGACGACGTGTTCGGCGGCGCGCCCGAGGAGGTGACGCGGCCGGCGCTCTTCATCTTCGGCTTCGCGATGCTCGCGCTCGTCACCCGCGTCGCGAGCCGCTGGTTCATCTTCAACGCCGGGCGCGACGCCGAGTACGAGCTCCGCGCGCTCTTGTTGCACCGCCTCCACCGGCTCGGGACGGCGTTCTACCGGACGATGTCGGCCGGCGAGATCATGAGCCGATCCACCGGCGATCTCCAGCAGGTGCGGCTCCTGCTCGGCTTCGGCGTCTTGAACGTCATCAACGTCTTCTTCGCGTTCGCGAGCGCGCTCCAGGTCATGCTCCGCGTCAGCGTCAAGCTCACGCTCGTCTCGTTCGTGACGCTGCCCGCGATGATCGTGCTGACGCGCGCCTTCTCCCGGCGAATGTTCCTCTACACGCGCAAGAACCAGGAGGCGCTGGGCAAGCTGAGCGAGGTGCTCCAGACCAACCTCGCCGGCGTGCGCGTGGTGCGGAGCTTCGCGCTCGAGCAGCGCGAGCGCCGCCGCTTCGACGTCGCCAACGCCGCCTACCTCGAGGCGAGCCTCGCGCTCGCGCGCCTGCGCGGTCTGATGTTCCCGCTCGTCGGCGCCGCGAGCGCCGTCGGCGTCATCGGCTTCTTCTGGTACGGCGCCGCGCTCCTCCTCCGCGCCCCCGACGACGGGGGGATCACCCGCGGCTCGTTCTTCGCGTTCTGGCTCGCGTACGGCCGCATGATGTGGCCGATGATCGCGCTCGGCTTCTCGATCGCGATCGTGCAGCGAGGGCGCGCCGGCTACGCGCGCCTCAAGGAGGTCTTCGACGCCTTGCCGGAGGTGACCGACGGTCCGCTCCCCGCGCCGGCGACGGTGAGCGGGCGCATCACCGTGCGCGGCCTGAGCTTCGCCTACGGCGATCGCAAGGTGGTCGACGACGTCACCTTCGACGTGCCGGCCGGCAAGTCGATCGCGGTCGTCGGGCGCACGGGCTCGGGCAAGTCGACCCTCGCGATGCTCCTCGCGCGCCTCCTGCCGACGCCCGCGGGCACGGTGCAGATCGACGGCAACGACGTGTGCGATCTCCCGCTCTCGGCCGTACGGCGCGCGATCGGGTACGCGCAGCAAGATGCGTTTCTCTTCTCGACGACGGTGTCGCGCAACATCGGCTTCTGCCTCGACGAGTGCGAATCCGAGGCGTCGTCCCTTCGCATCCGCGACGCTTCGCGGGAGGCTCAGGTGCTCGAAGAGGCGCTCGGGCTGCCCGAGCAGTTCGACACCGTCGTCGGCGAGCGCGGCGTGCAGCTCTCCGGCGGGCAGAAGCAGCGCATCGCGCTCGCGCGCGCGCTCGTGCGCGAGCCCAAGGTCCTCGTGCTCGACGATCCGCTCTCGGCGGTCGACGCGAAGACCGAAGCGGCGATCCTCGACGCGATCGATCGCCAAGCGGAGCATCGCACGGTGGTGCTCGTGACCCATCGCGTCGCGGCGGCGTCGCGCTGCGACGCCATCATCGTCCTCGACGAAGGGCGCGTGCTCGAGCAAGGCACGCACGACGAGCTCGTCGCCGCGGGCGGACTCTACGCCGCGTTCGCCGAGGAGCAGTCGGCCAAGTCGGAGCTCGACGCCGTCGACGTCGACGAGCCCCCGGCGGCGCAGGCGGCCGCGGCGCCTTCGGAGGTGGCGGTATGAGCGCGGCCCTCTCCAAGAACGCCGCCAAGAACGGCAAGCGCCAGCCCGGCACCGTCCGCGACTTCCACGAAGAGGAGCGCCTCGGGCGGGCCTACGACGCGCAGCTCCTCGGCCGCTTGTGGCCGTTCATGCGCCCGCATCGCGTCTTCCTCTGGTCGTCGATGGCGCTCCTCGTGCTGAGCGCCGGCTTCTCGCTCGTGCGCCCGCTCGTCATGGGCGCCATCGTCTCCAGCGCGCAGAACGAGCAGCCCGACCGGCTCATGACGTACGGCGTGACGCTCGCCGTCGTCGTCGCCGGTGCGCAGGCGCTCACCTTCCTGCAAGGCTACTTGATGCAGATCGCCGGCGCGCGATCGATGGCAGACTTGCGGGCGCACCTGTTCGACTTCATGCAGCGGCTCGAGCTCCGCTACTACGACCGCACGCCGGTCGGGCGCCTCGTGACGCGCGCGACCAACGACGTCGACGCGGTGGGCGAGCTCTTCGCCTCCGGCGTGCTCAACGCCATCGGCGATCTCGTGTCACTCATCGGCATCGTCGTGATGATGCTCGTGCTCGACGTTCGCATGTCGCTCATCGCGTTCGCGTCGCTCCCGTTCGTGGGCGTCATGGTCTGGTTCGTGCGCGGCCGCGCGCGCGAAGCGTACCGCGACATCCGCGTGAAGACGGCGCGCCTCAACGCGTTCCTCAACGAGCAAGTGAGCGGCATGCCCGTCGTTCAGGCCTACGCGCGCGAGAGCCAGATGGCCGCGGAGTTCGACGACATCAACGCCGACTACCGCGACGCCAACAAGACGTCGATCTTCTACGAGGCCGTCCTCGACGCCGCGATCGAGATGGTCGGCACCGTGTGCATCGCGAGCATCCTGTGGTGGGCGGGGCTCAAGCGGATCGGCGACGGGACGATCACGTTCCCGCTCGTGGTCGTGTTCACGCAGTACATCAAGCAGTTCTTCGAGCCCGTGAGCCTCCTCGCGCAGCGCTACACCGTGCTCCAGTCGGCGATGAGCGGCGCGGAGCGGATCTTCAAGCTCCTCGACGAAGACGCGGTGGAGAAGAGCGCCGACGCCTTCGCCGGCGCCAGCGCGGGGCCGAGCGACGAGGCGGTCGCCCTCGAGGGCGTGACCTTCTCCTACAAGCCCGGCGTGCCCGTCTTGCGCGACGTGAGCTTCACGGTGAAGAAGGGCGAGCGCGTCGCGCTCGTCGGCGCGACGGGCGCGGGCAAGACGACGGTGACGAGCCTCCTCCTCCGCCTCTACGAGCTCGAGGCGGGTCAGACGCGCGTCCTCGGCAAGGACGTCCGCGCCTACGACCGTCGCGCGCTGCGCGACATGTTCTCCGTGGTGCCGCAAGACGTGTTCCTGTTCACCGGAACGGTCGCCTCGAACGTCGGCATGAGCGACGAGAGCCCCGATCCGAAGAAGGTCGAGCGAGCGCTCGAGCGCATCGGCGCGCTCGACGTCTTCCTGAAGCGACCGGGAGGCATCGAGGCCAAGGTCGACGAGCGCGGCGCGAACTTCAGCGCGGGCGAGCGTCAGCTCATCGCGTTCGCGCGCGCGCTCTACAAAGACACGCCGCTCCTCGTCCTCGACGAAGCGACGGCCAGCATCGACTCCGACACCGAGGCGCGCCTCCAGAAGGCGCTCGAGGTCGTGATGGAGGGGCGCACGTCGCTCGTCATCGCCCATCGGCTCTCGACGATCCGCGCGGTCGATCGCATCGTCGTGTTCCATCGAGGGCGCGTGGTCGAGTCGGGCTCGCACGACGAGCTCATCGAGAAGGGCGGCGTCTACGCGCGGCTCTATCGCCTGCAATACGCGGTCGAGGCGCTCCAGCAAGACGCCCCAGGCGTGGGCGCGTGACGAGCGCGCCGGCGACCAGCACGCGAAAAACGCCCCGAATTCTTGAGGCCTTGACGCCGTCGTGCGATGGGGAGAATACCGGAATCGCATCCGGGCGTTCCCCTCTCGAGCCGCATTCACCATGGACGCAAGAGCACGAGACGCAGCGAGTCCTTCTTCGACCCGGCGCCAGGCCGACGTCGGCGATCCCGCTTCACCGGGCGCCGCCCGCCAGCGGCGGACCGACGACGCCCCCGGCGAAAGCGTGCGCGTCCTCAAGCCGCGCCGCGCCGCCCCGGCCGACGCGGTGAGGTCGACGCGCGCCGAGGTCAACCTCGCCGCGCTCAGGCACAACCTGCGCGTCGTCCTTCGTCACGCGGGCAAGGCTCGCGTCTGGCCGGTGCTCAAGGCCGACGGCTACGGGCACGGCGCGCCCGCCGTCGCGCGCACGCTCGAGCGCGCGGGCGCCGAGGGCTTCTGCGTCGCGCTCCTCGAAGAGGCGATCGAGCTCCGCGACGCCGGCATCCGCGCGCCGATCCTCGTGATGGGCGGCTACGACGGCGGCGCCTACGAAGAGATCGCGACGCGCGACGTCGTCCCCGTGATCTACGACGCTGCGCAGATCGAGGGGCTCGCTCGCGCGGCGCGCGCGATGGGCCGGCCGGCGGTCGCGCACCTCAAGGTCGACACCGGCATGGCGCGCCTCGGCGTGCGCATGCGCGATCTCGAGAGCCTCGCGGCAGAGCTCGCTGCGCATCCCGAGGTGCGCGTCACGGGCCTCATGACGCACCTCGCGTGCGCCGACGCCGACCCCTCGTCGCACGACTTCACGGCCGAGCAGGTCGCGCGCTTCGAAGAGGCGACCGCGCGGCTTCGTCGCGCGGGCGTGCCGTGCGACGGGATCGTGCGCCACGCGGCCAACAGCGCCGCGCTCCTCCGCGGCGAAGCCGTCTTCGACGCCGTGCGCCCCGGCATCGCGCTCTTCGGCGTCTCTCCGATCGCGAGCGCCGGCGGCGAGCTCCGCGCGGCGATGCGCGTCCGCAGCGAGATCGTCGACCTTCGAACGATCGACGAAGGCGACAGCGTCGGCTACGGCGCGCTCTTCCGCGCGAAGCGGTCGACGCGCGTCGCGACGATCCCGATGGGCTACGCCGACGGCCTGTCGCGCCAACTCTCCAACCGCGGTCACGTGCTCGTTCGCGGGCAGCGAGCGCCGATCGTCGGCGCGGTCTCGATGGACATGTCGATGATCGACGTCACCGACGTCGCTGGCGCCGCGCTCGGCGACGAGGTCGTCGTCCTCGGCGGGCAGGAAGGTCCGCTCGGGAAGGGCGCGATCACCGCCGACGAGGTCGCGGCGCACGCAGGCACGATCGCGTGGGAGGTGCTCACGTCGATTTCGCGCCGCGTGCCGCGGTTCTATCGGGAGCCTTGAAGCCTCCGCGCGCGACCGTCTTCGCGGGGCTCTGCCTCGCCGCGCTCGCCGGCTGCTCCTTGCTCACGAGCCTCGACGGCCTGTCGAGCGGCGACGTCGCGGCCGAGGGCGGCGACGGCGACGCAGGCGACGCAGGCGACGCCGTCGTCACCGACGCGGCGCTGGAAGACGCGGCGACGGACGCGCCCGACGGCGGGTACCTCTTCCGCGACGAGTTCGATCGCGCCGACACCGCGTCCGGCCTCGGCGGCAGGGATTGGGTCGAGAAGACGCCTGCCTTCCGCGTCGCGTCCGGCGCCGCGCTCCGCTTCAAGCCCCCGAGCGGCGGGATGAACTACCGCGACAGCATCGCGTCGCGCCCGCCCTCCGAGGCGGTCGCCGACGTCGACGTCTCCCTCGAGTTCGAGTTCCTCGTCGGCGGGGGCGGCTACGTGCAGGTCCACGCCCGCGTGCAGACGTCGACCGTGGGCGCGGCGCAGACGCTCGACAGCTACCTCTTCTTCCGCAACCTCAACTTCTCCGACGACCGGACGTTCACGCTCGCCCGCCAGCGCGGCAACGCGACGTTCACGACCCTGACCGACTTCCAGACGTCGGTCCCGATCGACACGAACACGAGGTATCGCATCCGCCTCGTCGCGACCGGGACGATGCCGGTGTCGCTCGTCGGCACGGTGGAGCAGCGCGTGTCCGACACATGGACCGAGATCGGCCGCGGCACCGCGAGCGACACGTCGCAGAGCCGCATCTCGACGAGCGGCGTCGTGGGCATCAGCGCGGGAAATGACTCGACGGGCGTCTTCCGCGTCGACAACTTCGAGGCGCGCGGGCTCTGATCCGAGGCGTTCGCGCGCGCTCGACTTCCTTCGAGCGGTGGCGCATGCTCATGACGATGGCGCAGCCCTTTCAGCCGCGACACCGCTACAGTTACGCGGAGTATCTCGCGTACGAGCGCGACAGCGGGCTGAAGCACGAGTACGACGACGGGGACATCCTCGCGATGGCGGGCGGCTCTCGTCGGCACAACGCGCTCGCCTCACGAGTCACCGCGGCGCTCGAGGTCGCGCGGAAGCCCGGCTGGGTCGCGTTCCAATCGGACCAGAAGATTCGCGTCCTCGCGACGGGCAGGGCTTCGTACCCCGATGCCTCGATGGTCTGCGGCCCGATCGAGGGCGATCCCGCCGATCCGACCGGCGGCACCATCACGAACCCGTCGCTCATCGTCGAGGTGCTGTCGCCCTCCACGGAGCAGGACGACCGCGGTCGCAAGTGGCAGCACTACCAGCTCATTCCCTCGCTCCGAGAGTACGTGCTCGTCAGTCAGGTCGACGCGCGGATCGAGCGGTATCGCCGCCTTCCCTCGGGGAGCTGGGAGTACCAAGACGTGACGGCGGGCACGCTGGTGTTGGAGACCGGGGCGGCGATCGATCTCGGCGCGCTTTACGACGCTCTCCCCGACTGAACCGCTGGAAGCGCGGAACCGCGTCGCGCTAGACTCGCGGCGCCGTGGCCGAAGAGACGCTCGCAGCGCCGAAGACGAGGAACCTGTTCGCGATCGTCGAGGTCGTGGTCGATCCGATCCTCGATCTGCTCGACGATCTCGGCGCCACCGTCTTGCTGTTCGCTCAGGCCGTGAGCTGGCTCGTGCGTCCTCCGCTCCGCGTCGCGCAGCTCGTCAACGCGATCGAGTTCATCGGCGCAGGCTCGCTCTTCATCGCCGGCCTCGTGGGCATGTTCACCGGCATGGCGTTCACGGTGAGCACCATCGTCGGCTTCCGCCAGTTCTCCGCCGAGGGCATGGTGGGCGGCGTCGTCGCCCTCGCGCTGGCCCGCGAGCTCGCGCCCGTCCTCGCGGCCGTCGTCGTGACGGCGCGCGCGGGCAGCACGATGGCGAGCGAGCTCGGCAACATGCGCGTGACGGAGCAGATCGACGCGATCACGACGATGGGCGTGAGCCCGGTGCAATACCTCGTGGTTCCCCGCGTGCTCGGCACGACCATCGTCTTGCCGCTCCTCGCGCTCGCCTTCGGCATCGCCGGCATGTTCGGCGCGTGGCTCGTCGCCGTCGTGTGGCAGTCGATCGATCCCGGCGTGTTCTTCGACCGCGTGCAGCAGTTCGTCAAGTGGAGCGACATCCGCATGCTCCTCGTGAAGAGCGCGACGTTCGGCGTGATCGTGAGCACCATCTGCTGCAAGAAGGGCTTCTACGCCTCGGGCGGCGCCCGCGGCGTCGGCGAGGCCACGGCCAAGGCCGTCGTCGCCAGCATCGTCGCGATCTTCGCGGCCGACTACGTCGCGACGACGATCATGACCGACATCTAATCACTTCGACAACTCGAGCATCCGGTCGATCGGCACGCGGGCGGCGCGGAGGAGCGCGGGATCCATCTCCAGGCGAGGCTCGAGATCGCGCAGCGAGAGGTACACCTTCTCGAGCGTGTTCTTCTTCATGTGCGGGCACTCGTTGCACGCGCAGTTGGCCTCGGGCGGGGCCGGGATGAACGTCTTCTCCGCGGCCGCCTTCTTCATCTGGTGGAGGATCCCGGGCTCGGTGGCGACGATGAACTCCTTCTTCTCGCTCTTCGTGGCGAAATGGAGGATGCCGGTCGTCGAGCCGACGTAGTCGGCCATGCGCAGGATCACGTCGTCGCATTCGGGGTGCGCGAGCAGGAGCGCGCCCGGGTGTCGCGTCTTGAGGCCGGTGATCTTCCGCTCGCTGAAGGTGTCGTGGACGATGCACGTGCCCGGCCAGAGCAGCATGTCGCGCCCGAGCTTCTTGTTCAGATAGCCGCCGAGGTTCTTGTCGGGCGCGAAGAGGACGGTCTTCTCTCTCGGGATCTGCGCGACGATCTTCTCTGCGTTCGACGACGTCACGATGTAGTCGGAGAGCGCCTTCACGGCGGCCGTGCAGTTGATGTAGCTGACGAGCACGGCGCCGGGGTGCTTGGCCTTCCAAGCCGCGACCTTCTCCGCGGGCGCGCCCGACGCGAGCGAGCAGCCAGCCTCCATGTCGGGGACGACGACGACGCGGTCGGGGTTCAGGATCTTGGCCGTCTCGGCCATGAAGTGGACGCCGGCGAAGCAGATGACGTCGGCCTTCGTCGTCGCGGCGGCCTGGGCGAGCTGGAGCGAGTCGCCGATGAAGTCGGCGACGTCCTGGATCTCGCCGTCTTGATAGTAGTGCGCGAGGATGACCGCGTTCTTGTCGGACTTCAGCCGCGCGATCTCGCCTTCGAGATCGAGCGAAGGGTCGATGGGCTCGCGAGCGGCGCGCCCGGCGATCGGGAGCGAACGGGTCAACATGCCCCGAAACTTAGGGCGACCGCGCCCGGCGGTCTAGGCCCCGCGGAGGAGCTTGCCGGCGAGGTGCGGGCCGAGCGCGTCGTGCATCATCTTGGAGACGACGGCCTCGACCGCGAGGCGCTTGTCGTCTTGCTCGAAGACGAACTGGATGCCCATGCCCGCCGGCGCCTCTTCGGTCGCCGCGGACTCGCTCACGACCCACTTCACGACGCCCTTCAGCTCGAGCTGTACGGTGTCGCGCGGTTCGTCCGGCTGCGACTCGGCCTTCGGCGCGGGCAGCGAGAGGACGAACATGAACTCGGTGCCGACCTCGAGCGGCCGGCCGGTGCGGATGAACGTTCCGCCCTTGGAGATGTTCTTCGTGTAGTCTGCAAAGAACGTGTTGAGCCGCTTGTAGTCGACCCGAAGCGTGATCGGCGCGCGGTCGCCGTCGCGCCTCTCGTCGTCCTTCGCTTCCACCATCGCGGCGAGGATACCTGATAGATTGCTCGGCATGTGGAACGTCTTGAGCGGCGCGAGAACGCTCGCCGAGCGAGGCCGCGTCCTGCGTGAAGACCTGCGGCAGGCGCCCGAGCGCGTGCGCACCTCCGCGCGCCTCTCGCGGCAGACGGGGATGCTCTGGTCGATGACCAAGCCGGGCCTCGTGGAGCTCCTGCGGGTGCTCGCGAGCGGGTCGCAGAACCCGGCGCTCATCTATCGCGTTCACGCGCGCAACTCGCCGAGCAAGCCGGCGCTCATCTGGCGAGGGCGCACGACGAGCTGGGCCGAGCTCGACGAGCGCATCGATCGGCTCGCCGCGGGGCTCACGCGTCGAGGCATCGGGCGCGGCAAGAGCATCGTCATCATGATGCGCAACCGTCAGGAGTTCGTGGAGCTCGGCGCCGCCGCTGCGCGCGCGGGCGCCGCCGCGGTGAGCATCTCGTGGCGCTCGACGCCGAAGGAGCTCGTCTACCTGGCCAACCACTCGGGGGCGCTCGGCGTCGTCACCGAGCCCGAGCTGATGCCCACGATCGATCAGGCGAAGGGCGAGCTCTCGCCCGCGTTCCTCTCGAACGTGCTCGTCGTCGGCAGCACGGCCCCGAAGGGAACGACCGCGCTCGACACGCTCCTCGAGGAGCCCGCGCCCAAGCGCGCCGGGCCGGATCCCTCGCTCGACGAAGACGCGGCGGTCGTCATCTACACGTCGGGGACGACGGGCAAGCCGAAGGGCGCCGTCCGCAAGTTCCCCAAAGACACGATGCAGGCGGCGTTCCGCTTCATCAACGAGACGCCGATGCGCGTCGACGACGTGCACCTCGTGACCTGTCCGCTCTATCACTCGACGGCGTTCGGCTTCATGTCGCTCTCGGCGATCCTCGGGCAGACCGTGGTGCTGATGGACGAGTTCAAGCCCGAGCCCTTCCTCGAGCTCGTCGATCGGTACGGCGTGACGACGAGCGCGATGGTGCCCACGATGCTCCACCGGATCATGGAGCTCCCCGAAGAGACGCGCCGCAAATACGACACGCGCACCCTTCGCGCGATCTTCTCCGGCGGCGCGCCGCTGCCGGCGCCGCTCGCGATCGAGTTCATGGACGCGTACGGCGACGTCCTCTTCAACTTCTACGGCGCGACCGAGACGGGCCTCGTGACGCTGGCGAAGCCGCGCGATCTCCGCGAGGCGCCCGGCACGATCGGCAAGGCGGTGCCCGGCAACGAGATCCGCCTCCTCGGCGACGACGGGAGCGACGTGCGCGACGGCGAGGTCGGCGAGCTCTACGTGAAGAACTCGTTCCTCGTCGCCGGCTATCACAAAGACGAGGCGGCGACTCGAGAGAGCATGCGCGAAGGCTTCTTCAGCGTCGGCGATCTCGCGCGCCGCGACGTCGCCGGCAACTACTTCATCGAGGGGCGAAAGCGCGACATGGTCATCTCCGGCGGCGTGAACGTGTATCCCGCCGAGATCGAGGGCGTCCTCGAGCAGCACCCCGACATCGCCGAGGTGGCCGTCGTCGGCGTCCCCGATCGCGAGTGGGGCGAGCGCGTCCGCGCGTTCATCGTCAAGAAGCCGGGCGCGGCCGTCGACGAAGGCGTCCTCAAGGTGTTCGCCCGCGAGCGCCTCGCGGGCCCGAAGGTGCCGCGCGACTTCGTCTTCCTGGAGAGCCTGCCGCGCAACCCGACGGGCAAGGTCCTCAAGCGCGATCTGCGCGATCTCTGAGGCTCGACCTCACGGGCGGTAGCGGTTGTCTTCCTCGCCGAAGACGACGACGACGTGCTTCGGCGGCATCGCGTCGAGCAAGCTCGCGTAGCTCCGCGGGCTGTCGGCGTTGGCCGCCGCCTTCAAGATCTCGCTCGAGACCTCGGCGAGCTTGTCGGCGTAGCCGGGCAGCGCGTTGGCGACGACGTCCATGAACGCGGTTCCCGCAGGATCGCGGCTCGAACCGTTCACGGCGATGCGGCGATCGTTGAGCGTCGTGTCGATGTGCGCGAACGACTGGCAGCCGTTCAGCACCACGATTTGGTACTTCTCGTGCGGGACGCGCCCCTTGCGCGCGAGCGCGTTGACGTGTTTGCCGAGGCCTGCGTGGCCGCTGTACATGATGATGTCCGCCCGCTCGGAGAGCTCGTCGTACTGGCGGTCGAAGTCGGCTCCGACGCCGTCGAGCTCGTGGACGAGGAACGTGTCGACGGTGACCGGCTTGCCGCTGCCGCCGACCGTGTACTGGCCGGTGATGGTCGTGTGGCCGATGACCGACTCGCTGCCGCCCTTGTCGTCGACGTGCACGTCCCAGAGCAGCTCCTTCGACGCTCCGAGGAACTCGTCGCGCTCGCGATAGCCCCAGTCGTTCGACTCGTTCGAGGTGACGATCGAGAAGATGGCGACGGCGTCGAGACGGCCGTCGGCCCAGAGGAGATCGTACTCGGGGTATTTGTCGTGCGTCTCCTTGGAGGAGGGCGAGACGCCCGCGGTCACGCGCACGACGTCGCCGTCGTCGAGAGAGCAGCCTTCCGCCTTGGGGGCGTAGTCCATCCAGAAGTTGCCTTGGCCGTGGTTCTGATGGCCGCACCTTCCGTCGTACTTGCCGTTGAACGCGTCGAGCGCGGTGACGTCGTTCGGCAGGGCGAGCTCGTAGCTCTGGGGCGTGCCGCGATCCTTGGGGAACGCGACGGGGAGCGACGCGTTGTAGGTGATCTTCTTCTTCGCGCCGTCGGGGCTCGCGCTGATGTCCGAGAGCTCGACCTGGCCGACCTTGCCGTTGCCGTCGCCCGCCGTCGTCAAGATTCCTTGTACATACATCAATTGGGTGACGACGGCGTTGCGCGCCTCCGCGCCGGCGTCGGCGAGCACGCTGGCGGAGAAACGGAAGTCGAGGATGTTGGCCTGGCTGCTCGTGATCGCCTCGCGTGACGCGCCCGTGCGCTCGGCGGGCGCGACGCACGCCGAGGCCGTCGAAGCGGCGAGGACCATGGACGTGAGGAGAGCCCGAGGGAGCGCAGAGCGGAGCTGCATGTGCCTTCCTTGATCGTGACGACGAAATCGTCAGTGATGGACGTACTGGGGTATGCGGTGGCAATACGGGTCCCACCGTGGGTCGCACCCGTGCCACGCCCAGCCCTCGTCGGCGGGTCGCCAGCCCCACTCGTGACCGTATTGGCCGGGGCGCCAGCCCCAGATCGCTCCCCGGCACCGGCGGTTCAACCGCGGGTTGCAGTAGGTTCCATTGCCGAGCCAAGGGCCGCGCCAGCCTTCTTCGCGCCGATCGTGATGATGCTGGCCGAGGGGCTGCTCGTCGCGACGATCATCGCGACTGTCGCGGTCCCAACGATCGCGATCGCGACCGCTGCCGTTCCAGCGGTCGCGGTCCGGATCGCGATCCTCGTCGCCCCTGAGCGCGGCCGCGCGGGCGTCGAGCGCTCCTTCTTCTTCGAACGTGTCTTCCGTGGGGTCTTGAAGGGAGCTGGTGCATCCGGCCAACGAGAGCAGCGCGGCGAACGCGCACGTCATGCGTCGCTCGAGGACTGGCATGCGTTACCTCCGCGCGGACCCGCTGCATCGTGCGAGCCATCGCCTCGCGGCCTCGCCGAGCTCGATCGCGGAGGGATCTCGAATCGCGAATGATTCGAGGCCGAACGCCTCCGCGAGCAAGCGCAGCTCGCCGGCCTCGCGACCTGGTGCAGTTCTTCGCTACCGCTCCGAACCGCCGCGCATGAGCGTCACCCTGCTTCTGCTATGATCGGCGGCATCCGTGGCCGTCAATCCCGGCGACATTCTCGGGCAAAAATACCGCGTCGACGCGCTGATCGGTCGAGGCGGCATGGGCCACGTGTTCGCCGCGACCGACCTCACCGGTCCGGCTCCTCCCGTCGCGATCAAGGTGGTGAGCCGCGTCGTCTTCGACGAGACGCTGATGGTCCGGCTCCGCCGCGAGGCCGAAGCCGCGGCGCGGATCCGGAGCGACTACGTCCCCCGCGTGCTCGAGGTCTCCGACACGGACGAGCGCGAGATGTACCTCGTCATGGAGCGCCTCGTCGGCGAGGCGCTCTCGCAGCGGATGAACGCCAAGGGCGCGCTGCCTTGGGACGAGGTCGTACAGATCGGAGAAGACGTCTTGCGCGGCCTCATCGACGCGCACACCGCGGGCGTCGTGCACCGCGATCTCAAGCCGAGCAACGTGTTCCTCGCGCAGAAGGGAGGGCGCGTGCGCGCGATGGTGCTCGACTTCGGCGTATGCAAGCTCGACGGCACCGACGCCGAGCGTCTCACCGGTACGGGCGAGTCGATCGGAACGGTCGCGTACATGGCGCCGGAGCAGATCCGCGGCGCGTCGAAGGTCGACGATCGCGCGGATCTCTACGCGTTCGGCGTGCTCGTCTTCGAGATGATCACCGGCAACCTGCCGCACGACGGCCCGAGCCAGATGGCGATCCTCGCGAGCAAGCTGGAGAACGCGCCGGTGCGCCTGGCCGATTGCGCGAGGGTCGCCGTTCCCGCGGGCCTCGACGAGCTCGTGAGCAAGTGCCTCGTGCGCGAGCCGAAGCTGCGCTTCGCGTCGGCGCAGGAGCTGCTCAAGGCGTGGAAGAAGCTCGGCCCCGCCGACGCCGGAACGATGGCGGCGCTCGCGGCGGCCGACGGCGCGGCGCGGAGCATCCACGACGCGCCGACCGAGGTGGGCCGGCCCGGCGATCGACCGGACACGACGGTGCGCGGCGCGGCGGAGCCCATGCCGACCGAAGTACCGACGGCGCTGACGGGGATCACGCTGCGCAAGGGGAAGGGAGGGCGAGCCGCCTTCGCGCTCGCCGGCGCCGCGCTGATCGCGGGCGTCATCGGCGTGATCGCTGCGGTGGCGCGCGGACCCGAGAGCGCGATCGCGAACGTGAACGTCAACGCGAGCGTCGCGAGCGTGGGCGCAGACGCGAGCGTCGACGACGCGAGCGCGCCCGCGGCGCTCGCGTCGGCCGAGCCCGACGAGGAGATCATCGAGCTCGCCGATCCGGGCCCGGGGCCCGGGCCAACGGCCGCGCCCGTCGCCGGAAAGAAGCCGCCCGTGCGCGGAAAGCCCGGCGGCCAGGGCAAGGCGGCGCCGAAGGCGAGCGGGCCGCACATCACGTCGCAGCCGCGATACTGATCGCGTATGGATGGAGCATGCGCCCGCAGGTCGTGGCTCTGGCGATCGCCCTCGCGGCGAGCGGCGTAGGCCTCGCCGCGCGGCCTGCGCACGCGCAGTCGGTCGCCGAGCTCGACGCGCGAGAGAAGTCGCGCGCGGCGTTTCGAAAGGGCGTCGTGCAGCTCCGCGCGCAAGACTGGGCGGCGGCGCGCGCGTCGTTCGAGAGCGCGTGGTCGCTCTATCCGCACCCGAGCATCCTCCTGAACCTCGGCATCGCGCGCCTCAGAACGGACGATCCCGTCCGCGCCGAGCAGGATCTCGTGCGCTTCCTCAGCGAGGATCCGGGCGCCGCGCCCGAGGAGCTCTCGGGCGCGCGCGAAGCGCTCGCGGAGGCGCGCGCGAGGATCGGGACGATCCGCGTCACGGTGACGCCCGCGTCGGCGCGCATCACGATCGACGGCAAGCCGGTCGAGGCCTTGCGTCGCGGCGGCGCGAGCGGCGAGGCGGCGGTCGCGGAGCTTCGCGTGAAGGCGGGACGGCACGTCATCACGAGCGACGCTCCGGGGCACGAAGCGGCGAAGCGCGAGATCGATCTCGCGGGCAAGGCCGAGAGCGCGGTCGCGATCGCGCTGACCGCGCTCGAGACGCCCGACGTCGAGCGAGGCTCGAGCGCGCGACCGATCGTCGGCTGGTCGCTCGCCGGGACCGCCGGTGCGGCGCTCCTCGCCGGCGGAATCTTCGCGCTTCGCGCGAAGTCGCTCTCCGACGACTACGCCGATCCCGCGAGCGCCGGCTTCCAGAGCCCCGATACGCGGAGCGAGGGCGTGACGTTCCGGACCGCGGCGGACGTCGCGCTCGTCATCGGCGTCATCAGCGCGGCCGGCGCCGTGCTGTTGCTCGCGACCGACATCGGCGGCCGCGGCGGGAGCGACGCGCGCGCGCGCCGCGGGCTCGATCCGACGGGCGCGGTGTTTCGCTGGTAACATCCGAGGCGTGACCGAGCGTCGAGCTACGGCGGCGATCTCCCTGCCCGCGGCGAAGGATCTGCGCGAGCGGGCGAACCGCGCCGGCGAGCGCGCCGCGCTCGCGGGGACGCCGCGGAGCCGCTTCCTCCGCGAGCAGCGGCGCCGCTTCGCGTCGCGCCTCTTGCCGACGCTCGCGATGCTCGGCGTCGCGACCGGCGCCGCGGCGCTCGCCGATCTCTTTCACGATCCGCCCGTGTCGCGCTGGGTGTCGCTCGCGCAGGGGCTGACCGCCACCGCGCTCGCCGGCGGCGCGCTCGGCACGGCGCTCGCGCGAAAGAACATCGTCGCGCTCGTGTCGATCGCGGTCGCGTCGTCGGCGGTCATGGCGATCGGCTGGGGCTCGATCGCCTCGTTCACCGGCGGCGTGACGAGCCCTTACGCGCTCGCGGTTCCGCTCGGCGTCTCTATCATGGTGGTCGCGTTGCCGCTCCCGCCCGCGATCGTGCCCATGCTCGCGGCGCTCGGCGCCGCCGCGGTGGCCGTCTCGTGCCCCGGCGCGCCGCCGCTCGCGTTCGTCGTCTTCGCGCTCCTCGGCGGCGGCGGCTACGCGATCGCGCGAACGCGTCGCAAGCGCGCGCTGCTCTCGTTTCGTCGCGTCGAGCGTCTGGCGGCGGCGGTCGCGCGGATCCGCCGCGTGCAGGAGCAGCTCGTGATGGTGGAGAAGCTCGAGGCGCTCCGCGTGCTCGTCGGCGGCATGGCGCACGAGCTCAACAACGCGCTCGCCGTCAGCCTCGCGTCGACGGAGAAGATCGTCGAGATCGCCGAGCGCGACGCGCCCGGCGCGGTGAGGGCCGCGCATCGCGCGCAAGGCGGCCTCGTGCGCATCCGCTCGACGATCGATCGCCTTCGTCGCTTCGCCATGGCCGAGGCGCAGATCCTCGAGCCCGCCGACGTCGGCGCGATGCTCGACTTCGCGCTCGAGAGCGCGATCGGCCGCGCGCGCAGCGGCGTCGTCATCGATCGCCGCTACGAAGAGGGCGTCGGCCCCGTCGAGTGTCACGTGAGCGCGCTCGCCGAGGCGCTCTATCAGGTCGCGAAGAACGCGATCGAGTCGATGCCCAAGGGCGGCACCGTGCGCGCGTCGGTCCGGCGCGAGGGCGATCGCGTCGTCCTCGCCGTCGCCGACGAGGGCAAGGGCATCCCGGCGGCGCGCCTCGCGAAGGTCTTCGATCCGTTCTACGCGCGCGACACCGCCGACACGTTCACCGGCGCGCGCCTCTTGCCGGCGCTCCCCGGCAGGAGCGGCCTCGGTCTGTCGGCGGTCTACGGGCTCGTCAGCGCGATGGGGGGCAAGGTCGAGATCCAGAGCGAGGTCGGTAAGGGGACCGAGGTCTCGATCGTCTTGCCCGCCCGCTGATCAAGCGGCCTTGCTCGCGAGCGCGCCTTGCTCTCTCAGCTCCGCGCTCCGGATCGGGACGTAGCTCGGCAAGCTCTCGACGCCGAGGCGCCGGCGAACGTCGGCGAGCGGCTGATCGAGCAGCGCTTCCCAGGGCACGCCGGGCAGCCACGCCGTCTGCTTTCCCCTTCGATAGCCCTCGAGCATCACCGAGCGCGCGTTGGGCAGCGACTTCACGATCGCGAGCAGCGCGACGAAGGCGATGCCCGGGTGCTTCGTCTGCGCGTACGTGAAGCAGAGCAGCGCCGCCTCGCCGAGGAGATCGGGCCCGTAGCCGGTGACGACGTGCCAGAGATCGTGCGTGTCGCGCATCCGGTCGCCCATGAAGCGCATGTCTTCCTCGACCTGATCGCGGAGATCGCCGCCTTCGATGCTCGCCTCGACGATGCCCTGCGGCGTGATGCCTTCGCGCTCGACCAGATCGAGGTACGCCCTGCCGAGCGATCCCGCGGGCAACGCGCGGAGGGCCTCGCGATCGGCGAGCCTGGCCGCGAGGTTCGGCTTCTCCGCGAGGACCTGGCTTCCTTCCTCGCTCGCGCGCATCCGCGCGAGCAGCTTCTCCGGGCTACGCCCCGGGAGCGCTTCGATCACGGTGAAGACCTTCGGCAGATCGTCGGGATCGGCGGCGAGGGCGCGGAGCGCGCGGAGGGCGACGAGGGGACGCGTGCGGGGCGACGAGGACGTGCGGAACATGAGGGCCTCCCGGGTCGCCCGAGGGCGACGCTATCAACAGCATTGTAGATAGAGCTATCTACAGACTTGTCAACGGAGCGGGCTCCAGAAAGAATGGACTTTCCCCGCGTGAAACGATCCCCACGAAGGCCCACACGACGGCGGATGTCGGCCGAGGAGGCGCGCGAAGCGATCCTCGCGGCGACGGAGAAGCGCCTCCGCGAGGTCGGCCCCGAGGGCCTGCGCCTCCAGGAGATCGCGAGCGATCTCGGGATCTCCCACCCCACGCTGCTCCATCACGTCGGCAGCCGCGAGGAGCTGCTCGAGGCGGTCGTCACCCGGTCCATGATCGCGCTCGAGACCGATCTCATCGCCTGCTTCACGCCGGGCGTCTCGCCGCCGGAGATCGTGTCCACCCTCGACAAGGTCGACGAGGTGATGCGCGTGCGCGGGCAGGCGCGCCTCATCGCGTGGCTCGCGCTCGCGCGGCCCGACGCCTCGAAGGCCGAATCGCGCCTCGGCGATCTCACGGTCGCGATCCACGCCGTCCGCACCGCGCTCGGCAAGGGCGCGCCCTTCGAGGACACGGCGTTCGGCGTGATGCTCGGGGCGGCGGCGATGTTCGGGGTCTCGATCCTCGGCCCGGGGCTGCTCTCGATGATGAAGCTGCCGGTCGATGAAGCGTCGCTGCGTCGCTTCCGCGAGTGGCTGGGGGCGCTCCTGCTCGAGCACGCCGGGATCGAAGCGCCGTCGCCTGCGGTCACCCCGCGGCCGGCCGCAGCACGAAGTCGAACCGCGCGACCGCGCTCTCGACGCTCATGATGAGCGATCGGTGGATGAACGGATCGACGTCGTTGTACGGATCGCCGGGAAAATAGAGCTGCGTCGTCAGCGGCGCGAAGCCCGCCGCGCGCAGCTTCACGTGGACGTGCGCCGGCCGATACTGGCGCCCGTTGAGGTAGCGGCCCGGCATGATCGTGCGGATCGCGTAGCGACCCTCCGCGTCGGTCCGGACGCGCCCGCGGAGGAGGAAGCGATCGCCGAGGCGCATCGTCCCGTCGTTGTCGTAGTGGCCGTCGTGGGTCGCGTGCCATACGTCGAGCTCGACGTTCGCGAGGCCCGGCGCACGCGCGGCGCAGTCGAGCCCCGTCACGCGCCCGCGGATCTCGATCGGCGTCCCCAACATGCCCGGCTCGAGGAGGTTCGCGCGCTCCGGCGCGTTGGCGCGGTAGTAGGGGCCCTCGATGTTGTCGTGCGTCTCGACGCAGCTCGGCGTGACGATCGGCGAGGCGCTCGGCGGAGGCGCGCTCGCGTCCTTGCCGGTGCGCGCGTCGCGACACGCGAGGAGAAAGCCGGCCGAGAGCCTCAGCGCCTGGCGACGTGAATGAAGCATGTCCCGTCAGACGCGCGAGCGGGCGCGTTCATGGCCCCCGATTGTCAGGCTTTTGTTGATTCGATCGTAAAGTTCAGCCGACCACGTGGACGCGGATCGAGTTCGTGCTCCCGCTGACGCCGATCGGCGCGCCGAACACGATGACGACGCGCTCGCCCGGCGACGCGAGGCCGTTCGCCATGAGATCGCCGGTCGTCCAGTCGACGAGCGCGTCGGTGTCGCTCAGCGAGGGGAGCTCACGGGGGATGACGCCCCACAACATCGCCATGCGCCGCCGCGTCTGCGGGTTCGGCGAGAACGCGACGATCGGCACCGGCGGGCGCGCGAGGCTCACGTTCGTCGCCGACGAGCCGCTCTCGGTGAACGCGACGAGGAACTTCGCGCCGATCTCGCGCGCGGTGTTGACCGCGCCGCGCGCGATCGCCTCGGCCACGCTCGTCGCGCGCGTCGCGTACGGCGCGGCCTCGTAGAAGGGGCTCTTCTCGGCCTCCATCGCGATCGCGCTCATCATCTTGACGGCGAGCGTCGGGTGATCGCCCGTGGCCGTCTCGCCCGAGAGCATGAGGCAGTCGGTGCCGGCGAAGACGGCGTTGGCGACGTCGCTCGCCTCGGCGCGCGTCGGCCGCGTGCTCTTCGTCATCGACTGGAGCATCTCGGTGGCGACGATGACGGGGCGGCGCACGCGGCGCGCGACGAGCAGGATCTGCCGCTGGATGACGGGCACGCGCTCGGGCGGGAACTCGACGCCGAGATCGCCGCGCGCGACCATCACGCCGTCGGAGGCGGCGACGATGCTCTCGAGGTTCTCGACCGCGTCGGGCGTCTCGATCTTCGCGATGACGGGCGTGGGCTTGCCCCACTCCTGACAGATCTCGCGCACGAGGCGGAGATCGTCGGCGCGACGCACGAAGGAGAGCGCGACGTAGTCGACGCCTTGCGTGAGGCCGAAGCCGAGATCCTCTTTGTCCTTCTCCGTGAGCGCGCTGATGCGGAGCGAGCGCGTCGGCAGGAAGACGCCGACCTTGCTCCGCATGCCGCCGCCCTGGGTCACGCGCGCGCGGACCTTGTCGCCGTCGATCGCGGCGACCTCGAGGACGATGCGCCCGTCGTCGAACATGATCCGATCGCGGAGGCGCACGTCGGCCGCGAGGCCCTCGTACGTGATCGGGATCGTGCGCTCGTCGCCCTTGCCGTCGCCCTCCACGAGGACGAGCTCGGCGCCCGTCGGCAAGTCGAAGGGCTTGTCGAACGTTCCGGTGCGGATCTTCGGGCCGCAGAGATCCTGGAGCGCGGCCACGGGCTTCTTCTTGCGCTCGCTCGCGAGGCGCAGCCGGTCGAGCCTCTCGCCGTGCTCCTTGTGGGTGCCGTGCGAGAAGTTGAAGCGAGCCACATCCATCCCCGCGTCGATGAGGGCTTCGAGGCCCTCGACCGAGTCGCACGCCGGACCGAGGGTGCAGATGAGCTTCGTGCGCCGGACGACGCTGAGTGACATGGGCCCGGAGCATCCGATAGCGGCGCGGCGAACGCAAGCCCAGCCCACGCGGAGCATCGAGTCTCGCGTCGCGCGGCTTCGCGCCTCCGTTTTGTGCTAGTCCGACGCCATGCTCGAGCGGCGTCCGGATGGTGTGCTCGCGGTGGGCCAGACTGTGTCCCTGGCCGACGTCGCGCGCGATCCCTCGATGGGCACGCCGTCGTACGTGTACGACCTCGACGCGATGGCGGGGGAGGCGCGCGAGCTGCGCGCGGCCTTCGAGGGCGCTCCCCACCTCGTCGCGTACGCGGTGAAGGCGAACTCGGCCGCCGCCGTCGTCAAGACGCTCGTGGCCGAGGGCTGCGGCGCCGACGTCGTGAGCGGCGCCGAGCTCCTGCTCGCGCTGCGCTGCGGCGTCCTGCCCGATCAGATCGTCTTCAGCGGCGTGGCCAAGACCGACGACGAGCTCGATCGCGCCGTGCTCGCCGGCGGCGCGGGCATCGGCGCGATCCAGATCGAGAGCGTCGAAGAGATCGCGCGCATCGCCGCGCGCGCGAAGGCGGCCGGCCGCGTCGCGCGCGTCTCGATGCGGATCAACCCCGGCGTCGACGCCGACGCGCTCGACACGCACAGCTACATCGCGACGGGCCACGACGAGGCGAAGTTCGGCGTCCCCCTCCCGAGCGTCGCGGACGCGCTCGATCGCCTCGCGAACGCGCCGGAGCTGAGGCTCGTGGGCGTCGGCTCGCACGTGGGCTCGCAGTTCACGTCGACCGACGCGTACCTCGCGTCGGCGCGCGCGCTCTTCGGCATCGCGAAGGACGTGCGTTCGCGCTTCGCGCTCTCGTTCGTCGACGCGGGCGGCGGCTTCGGCATCGACTACGGCGACGGTTGCCCCGCGCGGCCCGCCGACTTCGTCCGCGCGACGCGCAAGCTCCAAGCCGAGCTCGGCCTCGGCGATCTCGCGCTCTACACCGAGCCGGGGCGATCGCTCGTCGGCGCGCACGGCACGCTCGTCGCGCGCGTCATCCAGCGCAAGATCAGCGGCGATCGACGCTGGACGATGATCGACGCGGGGATGAACGACTTGATGCGCCCTGCGCTCTATCAGGCGCGCCATCGCATCGTGCCCGTCGTGCTCGACGCGTCGGCGCCCGTTCGGCCCTACCGCGTGGTCGGACCCGTCTGCGAGAGCTCCGACGACTTCGGGCTCCACGATCTGCCCGACGGCGAGCTCCGCGAGGTGGCGATCCTCGACGCCGGCGCGTACGGCTACTCGATGGCGAGCCGCTACAACGGACGGCCGTTGCCCGCGGAGATCTTCGTCCGCGGCGGCGCAGTGGTCGGAAAGAACGCGCGCCGCCCGCCGGAGGAGTGGGTCGAAGATCGGCTGCGCGCCGGGATTTGATATGCTCCGGGCGTGTTCAGCGCTCTCTCCAAGAAGCTCGCGGGGCTCGTCGCCGCGGGGTTGATCGTCGCGTCGTCGTCGTCGTGCTCGTCCGATCCGGAGCCCGAGGAGGCGCCGCCGGCGAAGTTCAAGGCCGACGTGCTGCCCATCCTTCGGACGTCGTGCGCGCTCACCGCGTGTCACGGATCGGCGTCGTCGAACCTCGGCATCCACCTGCCGGAAGACGCGGCGCTCGTCTACAAGGAGCTCCAGAAGGTTTCGCCGACCGCGAACGGGGTGAAGTTCGTCGTGCCGGGCGATCCTGAGAACAGCTACTTCATGCTCAAGATCGACGGCACGCAGGGGAAGGTCGGCGCGAAGTGCGCGAACGGCACGTGCGGCGACCAGATGCCTCCGCGGCCTGATCCGCTCTTGTCGGCGAGGCGCCGCGACGTCGTTCGCCGCTGGATCGCCGCGGGCGCGAAGGACGATTGATGCGCGGGGCGCTCGCGCTCGCGGGCCTGCTCGTCGCGGGGTGCTCGTCGACGACCGGCGAGACGAGCTCTCCCGACGCCGCGCCGTCGGGAGAGGTCTCGTTCAAGAGCGACGTCGTCCCGATCCTCGCCGCGCGCTGCGCGACGAGCGCGTGCCACGGCAACAAGGAGAACAACCTCGGCGTCCATCTCATCACGAGCGATCCCGCCGCGGTCTACACGGAGCTCCAGCGCGAGAGCCCCACGGCCACCGGCGCGAAGTTCATCGTCGCGGGCGATCCAGCCAAGAGCTTCTTCTACGCGAAGATCGAGGGCACGCAGGACGACTTCTCTTCCAACTGCCTCATCCCCGGCTGCGGCGAGACGATGCCGCCGGGCACCAAGCTCCCCGGCGAGTCGCGCGAGACGATCAGGCGCTGGATCGCAGAGGGCGCGAAGAACAACTGAAGCGCGGGCATCCTCAGATCGCCGAGGATGACGTCGAGAGGCGCTCCGTCGGAGAGGTGCGTGAGCGCGCGTTCGGCAGAGGCGCCGCGCGCAGCGGACCGACCGACATTCGCGGCTGAGCGTAGCGCCCGATCGCCGAGGCGACCGCTCCCGCGGTGTGGAGCTGAGGGTAGTGTCCTGCGCCGGCGATCGTCACGACGCGCGCAGGGCCTGGGTCGGCGACCAACGGATCGTGCTCGCCGGCGAGGATGACCACCGGAATCGCGAGCGACCGAAGCGCGGTCGCGAGCTCGTCGCGCACGGCGTGCGCATCCGCGAGCGCACGCGCCGTGCGCGCGCGCGCGCCGGGTCGCGACAGGTGCTCGCGCGGCGCGTCGATCCACGCCTCGCCGACGAGCTTCGCGAGGTCGCTCTCGCGCATGAGCGTCATCGCGAGCGTGCCGGTCACGGCGTTGCGCATGAGGAACGGCGGCGGCGCCTGGAGGAAGAACGGAGAGACGAGCACGAGCCCGGAAGCGCGCTCCGGGTGCCGCGCGGCCCACTCGACGGCGTACCGCGTGCCGAGCGAGTGCGCCACGATCCAAGGCCGTCGCGTGTTGCCCGCGAGGAGTGATTCCATCCACGCCAGCGGCGCCGCGATCTTCGTGGTCCGCCCCATGCCGGGCAGATCCGCGCGCGCCGCGCCCGGGCGATCGAGGATCTCGATCACCGGATCCCACGACGATGCGTCGAGCGGTATCCCGTGCAGGAACACCATGTCGGACGCATCGATGTCTCCCTCGACGTACGTGGGCACGCCCGCGACCCGCCTCATGCCGCTCGCACGAGCGCGCGCGCGCGAGGGCACGCTCGTGCCCGTGCGCGCACCGAAGCGCGTCGCGACGAAGAAGTCGACCGATCGCGAGACGGCGCGCTCGAGGTCCGGCATCTCGAGGCCCATGTCGCGCATCGCCTTTCGCATCGGCGCCACGTCGTAGCGCTCGTCGTCGACGAAGCTCACCGCCTCCGGGCTCACCCCCGTCAGGCGCTCGCCGCCCATCCGGAGAAAGACCTCGAGCGCGCCCTTCGGCACGGCTCGCCGCACGGGCATCACCCCGAGGTGCCGCGCGACCCGCTCGAGGAGCTCTTCGAGGCTCGGCGTCGCGTCGTCGAGAACGACGTAGCAGCTCTCCGGCTCCGCGAGCTCCGGCACGCCGGCGATGAAGGCGGCGAGGTGGTCGACGGTCACGAGCGGCATCCAGAACCCTTCGCCTCCGACGACGGCAGGGAGCTTGCCGCGATAGAGGTCGCGCACGAGATCGGAGAACCCCCAGAACTGCGTCGTCTCGCCCGTCCTGGCGTCGCCGATGATCGCGCCCGGCTGGACGCGTGTCACGGGCAACCCTGCTCCTTCCATCTCGCGGACGAGGGCATCGGCCTCGAGCTTCGTCAGCTCGTACGCGCCGAGGCGGGTCGTGTCGATCGAGCCGTGCTCGCAGGCCTCACCGGCCTTGAAGCCGCCGACGTGGACGACGCGCCGGAGCTGCGGGGCGCTCCTGGCGAGCTCGAGGAGCTGCCGCGTCCCGTCGACGTTGACCTTGCGCGCGTGCGCCAGATCGAGCCCGAACTGCATGGCCGCGCCGAGGTGGAAGAAGTCCTGCGCCGAGCGAAGCGCCTCGCGTGCCTCGTCGTCGAGCCCGAGGCCGGGCTCGGCGAGATCGGCTTCGAAGAACCTCACGCGCGAGGCGTCGCCGCCGTGCGTGCTCACCCACGCGCGGTACTCGGCGGCGCGCGCGGCGGCGTCGCGCACGAGCACGCCCACGTTGCGTCCGCGTCCGGTCAACAGAGGAACGAGCCATCGTCCAATGAGCCCCGTCGCGCCCGTCACCACAGCATCGAGTCGATCCATCCGTGCCTCCTGTGAGAGGACGGTGGTGCAGCTCGCGTGCCCGATGAAACGTTCGAAGATCCCGGCATTCGAGGTGTACGAAAGTTGCGCAGTGGACGCTGCGCGTACACCGCCCTCAGCCCGAGGGCGCCGCCAGGATCGCGGAGACGCTCGCGGCACGCGCCGCCACGACCTCGCGGATCGACCGAAGGTCGGCCCGGTCGCGAAGGGGCGCCAGGAGCGGACACGCATCGAGCCACACGAGGTCGATCAGCTGCGCTCGTTCGGCGTCGCGCAGCGCAGCGAGCGCCTGATCGGGCTCGCCCATGAAGCACGCGAGCTCGGCCTTGAGGGAGGAGATGTAACAGGTCTGCCGCGCCGTCGCGTCGGGGGGCAGCGTGAGCTTCGCCGCCGCCGCCGTCGCGGCCGGGCCGCGCTCTCCGCGGGCGAGCGCGAGGATCGACGCCACCGCGGTCTTCGACGAAAACTCCGGCGACCTTTCCAGATCGTCGGCGAAGCGCTGGACCCGCTCCGGCGTGACGTTGTAGACGAGCGCGCGCGCGCGGTTCATCCAGTAGTCGTGTTGGGCTTGCGCGTCGTCCGGGAGGGCGTCGAACAAGGCGTCGCAGCGCGACCACTCCCCGAGCAGGGCGTGCGCGCGCGCGATCCACCAGCGCACGTGACGCATGGCCGGATCGAGCGTCGTCGCGGTGTACAAGTGCGCGAGGCCGTCGGCCACGCTGTTGACCTCGAGGCCGAGGAGGCCGCGCATCGAGTGGGCGTCGGCGAGGTGCGGCGCGATCGCGAGCGCGACGCGGAGCGATCGCGCGGCGTCGTCGTGCTCGCCGAGCTGCAACGCGAGCGCGGCGACGGCCAGGTGCGGTTCGGGCCGCTCGCGGGCGAGCAGGAGGGCACGCTGGCTCGCCTGGCGGGCCTGCGCGATCGGCTCCTCTCCTCGCACGAAGGTGAGGCGCCGCGTGACCGCGATCGCGTACGCCGAGAGGATCATGGCGTCGTCGGGGGCGCGGTCGAGAGCGCGGCGGAAGCAGTCGACCGAGCGAGCGAGGGCCTCGTCCCAGCGGCGGCGGAACTCGTGGAGGCCCTGGAGATACAGGTCGATCACTTCGCTCTCGTGGACGACGGCGCTCGCGTCCTTCCGCTCGACGAGCAGAGATCGCGCGATGGCGCGGCTCGCGTCTTCGGCCGCGCGCACGAGCTCGGCGACCGGGCGGAGGACCGTATCGGCGAAGAGCACGAGCCCGTCGCCCGTGCCGATGACGCGAACGACGACCGTGACGGAGCCGGACGCGGACCGCTCGACGGAGCCGGTCACGATCGCCTCGGCGCCGAGGTCGCGGCCGACCTCGAGGGCGTCGCGATCTCCGGGCCGCGCCGCCTCGACCGCGCCGCGTGAAGGCACGCGGAGCTGCGCGGAGTCGAGGCCGGCGATCAGCAGCGCCGTGAGACCCTCCGCGAGGTGGGCATCCTCGGGCGGACCGAGGTTGGCGAGCGGCATGACCGCGAGCACGCGCACGCGGCGGACCGCGGCGGCCGCGAGGCGCGGGACGCTGCCCGCCGCGGACTGCGAGGGAGCCGGCAGCGCGTTCGCGATCGCCGCCGCGATCTCTCGCGGATGCGAGAAGCGCGCGTCGGGTGCCCGGGCCATGCAACGCGTGATCACGCGCGCGAGCGCGAGCGGGATCTCGGGCCGGAGATCGCGCGGATCGGGCGCAGCCTCGAGCGGCGGGTGGTACATGTCGTCTCTCGACGCGTAGAGGTAGGGACGCCGGCCGCACAGCATCTCGAACAGCATGACGCCGAGCGCGTAGACATCGGCGCGCGCGTCGAACGGCTCGCACGCGAGACGCTCGGGCGCGATGTAGCCGGGCGTCCCCGCGATGCTCCCGTCGTCGGACTCGCTCGCGAGACGCGCGATCCCGAAGTCCGAGAGGAGGATGCGGCCGTCATTGGCGAGCAGCACGTTCGACGGCTTCAGGTCGTAGTGGACGATTCCCGCGTCGTGCGCGGCTCCCAGACCGGCGCAAACCGCGTGGGCGATGCGCTCGACCTCGGTGAGCGGCATGCGGTTCGGGAGGAGAGCGGAGAGCGTTCCCCCCTCCACGAGCTCCATCGTCACGAACTTCGAGCCCGCGTGATCGCCGATGTCGAACGTTCGGACGACGTTCGGGTGCGTGACGCGGCGCGCGAGCTTCACTTCGCGCCGGAGGAGCTCGAGCTGCTCGCGGCGTCGAGAGAGCGCAGGCTTGAGCACCTTGACGGCGACGTGCTCGTCGAGCTCGGTGTCATGCGCCAGGTAGACGTTGCCCATCCCGCCGCCGCCGAGCATGCCGACCACGCGGTAGCGAGACCCGATCAGCGGCAGCTCATGGTGGGCGACGACGGTTTGCGGAACGTCGTCGTCGATCCACGTGGTGACGGGTCGGTCGCTCACGATCGGTCCCTCGGGCTCCTTCGGGCGCCTCCCGGTGTCCCGATCTCGTACTTTGCCATCTTGTAGAGGAGCGCGCGCCTCGAGATCCCGAGGCGAGCGGCGGCGCGCGTCTGGTTGTGGCCCTCGTCTTCGAGGGCGCGCGCGATCCGCTCACGTTCGACGTCCGCGATCGCGCCTGGCAAGGAGCCGTTCGTCGTCGGCCTGCGCTCGCGGATCGCTTCGGGAAGATCCGTCGCTCGCACCGTGCGACCGTCGCTCATGACGACGGCGTGCTCGACCGCATTGCGGAGCTCGCGCACGTTGCCCGGCCACGGGTGCCGGCCGAGCGCGGCGAGCGCCGCAGGCTCGAAGACCGGTGGGGGCATTCCCAGCTTGGCGGAGGCGCCCTTCGCGAAGAGCGCCGCGAGCGGCGTGATCTCCGCCGGGCGCGCCCGGAGCGGCGGAATCTTCAGGGTGCACGTCGAGAGCCGGTAGAAGAGATCTTCGCGAAAGCGACCCGCCCGGATCGCCTCGCCGAGCTCGCGGTGCGTCGCCGCGACGATCCGCGCGTCGACCGCGATCTCCGTGGTGCTGCCGACGCGCGTGAGCTTCCGGGTCTCGAGGAAACGCAGGAGCTTCACCTGCGTCGTGGGTGGCATGTCCCCGATCTCGTCGAGGAAGAGCGTCCCTTCGTGCGCGGCCTCGAGAAAGCCGATCTTCCTCCGGTCGGCGCCGGTGAACGCGCCCTTCTCGTGTCCGAACAGCTCGCTCTCCACGATGTTCTCGGGCAGCGCCGCGCAGTTCAGCGCGACGAAAGGACCCTTCTTGCGAGGGCTCAGCTCGTGAATTTGGCCCGCGACTACCTCCTTGCCGACGCCGGTCTCGCCGAGCAGGAGCACCGGCGTGTCGACTCGCGCGAAGCGCTGTGCGGTCTGGAAGATCGCGAGCATCGCCGGATCCGCCATCACGAATCCAGGATGGGTCGTCGCGGGCGTGGTCGCGAGCTCCGCCCCGTCCCGCGTGCAAACCAGCGTCAACGTCGCGCTCCCGATCCCGACGACGTCTCCGGGTCTGAGATCCACTTCTTCGCCGCGCACGACCGCGCCGCCGAGCTTCGTGCCGTTCCTGCTGCCGAGATCGATGAGCACGATGCGCGCGGCCTGCGACACGATCCGCGCGTGATGGCGGGACGCCTTGGCGTCCTCGAGGACGACGTCCACGTCCTCTGCGCGCCCGACGAGCAGCTCGGCGTTCTTCGGCAGCGCGACCGCCGCGAGCTTCGTTCCTTCCGCGACCACGACGTAGGCGTTGCCCGCCAGCGCGGAGATCAGAGCTTGCCCTTCGAGCTCGGTCTCGTCGGACGGCTTGGCCACCGAGTCATCCTACCAGCAACGTCGGTGGGATCGCCGCCGTCGACGGGGTAGGCGCTCGACGAAGGCCCTCGTCGAGCGTGCGTCACGAGCCTTCGGGGGGGCGCACGAGGCGGAGCGTGCCCTCGATGATCTTCGGCGCGTCGTCGCGGACGTAGCGTCGGCGGACGGGGCCGAGGCCGGGCGCGGGGCCTTCGCCTTCGGGCTCGCGGTCGCCGAAGATCGGCTCGTCCGATCGGAGCGCGGCGTTGACGTCGTACGCGTCGTCGTCGAGCGCGAGGTCTCCCATCTCCACGAACGCGATGTCGGTGCGCACGTCGCGTGGCGAGACCGTGGGCGCCTCGCGGACGACGAAGTCTGCTTCGTCGGGGCCGAGGACCGGACGCGCGGCGAGGTCGACCGCGAACCCCGCGACCGCGAGCGAGGCGATCCCTCCGGCGAGCGTCGCGAGGGCGCGCCGGACGCGGCGTCGATCTTCGCCCGCGGGACACTCGGAGGTGAGGACGCGTCCGTCCGCGCGGCGATAGAGGCGCGCGCACGGGAGCTCGCCGTCGTGCGCGTGCTGCGCGAGGAAGGCCTCGGCCTCGTCGGGGTGCATCGCCGAGAGATCGTAGACCTCGCGGCTGCACGTGCAGCAGAAGCGAACCGCGCTCGTTCCGATCATGTCGTCCCACGACGCGTCGCACGGCGTCTTCACCGTGATCCTGTCGAGCAGCGGGAGGCGCGTTCGCGCGCGAGGATCGGACGCCGTTCGATACGCCACGTCGAAGACCGACAGCGCCGGGAGCCAGAAGTTGCGCGCCGGCTCGCATGCTCGAGATGAGGTGGAGATCCGTGAGGTTGTGGTCGCTCGTGGCCGCGGCGAGCGCGCGCCGCCGTGGTGCTTGGCGGCGTCGCGGCGGCTGACTACCATCCACTCATGCTCGACACCGACGATCGCGCGAGAGCGGCTCAGCTCGCCGCGATCCGTCGGCTCGGCCCTTCGGGCCGACTGCGGCTCGCCGCCGAGATGAGCGAGGACGCGCGCCGGATCGCGATCGAGGGCGAGCGGCGACGCCACCCCGATCTCTCGGAGATCGAAGCGCGCGAGGTGGTCGTTCGTCGATTGTGGGGCACGGAGCTTGCGACCCGCGTTCCCCGGCATCGATGACCGAGCTCCAAGACCTCTTCGGGCGCCTCGTCCGGCTCTTCGACGACGCTGGCGTACCGAGCGCCTTAAGTGGAACGAGCACGTCATGGTCGCCGGATCCTTCGCGAGCGTCGCGCATGGCATGCCGAGGACGACGCAAGACGTCGACGTCGTGATCGACCCGCCGAACGCCGAAGCCCTCGAGGCGCTGATCCGCGCGATGCCGCCGGAGGCGTACTACGTCGACGTCGACGCTGCACGCGACGCCATGCGACGACGATCGATGTTCAACGTCGTGGACCAGGCATCGGGATGGAAGGTCGACCTCATCGTGCGCAAGAACCGCCCGTTCAGTCGCGAAGAGTTCGCCCGACGGATGCAGCTCACGCTACTCGGGGTCCCCGTCTACGTTGCATCGGCGGAGGACACCGTGATCGCCAAGCTCGAATGGTCTCTTCAATCCAGTGGCTCCGAACGTCAGCGTCGTGACGTCGCCGGCATCCTCGCGACGATGGGCGACCAGCTCGACCGCGCCTACGTCGAGCGTTGGGTCGCCGAGCTCGGCCTGCAAGAGGAGTGGAGCCACGCGCAGAGAACGGCGATCTGACGGCGGCCGGGTCCTCTTGGGCGTCGATGTCGCGATCGACCCGCTGAACGCAGGTGCTAGGCTGACGAGGTGCGGTCTCTCGGTCGCTATACGGTCGATCCGGCGGATCCCCGCGCTCCCTCGCACGAGGTTTGGGAGGCGCTTTCGCCCGAGGAGCGCGACGAGATCGTCGCAGCGCTGCCGAGCGAGCTCGAGCTCGGGCCGCCCGAGGGAGACACCCATCGGCTGGCGATCGAGAAGGCGAAGGATCCGCTGCAGGGATTCTTCGAGCGCATCGGCCGGCGCGTCTACATCTCGTCGAACCTCGCCGTCTACTACCCCGGCGAGCGCATCTTTGCGCCCGACGTGCTCGCGGTGCTCGACGTCGATCCGCGCCCGCGCGAGAAGTGGGTCGTCGACGTGGAGGAGCGTGGGCTCGACTTCGTGCTCGAGGTCAACGTCGGCGGCGATCGGACGAAAGACTTTCGCGACAACGTCGTGCGTTACGCGCGGCTTGGCATCTCCGAGTACTTCGTCTTCGATCCGCTTCGTCTCCTGCTCCGCAGCTACGGGCTCGCCAACCCGGAAGACCGCACGTACACGCCGCTCTTGGGGCAGGAAGGTCGGTTCCCGTCGCGCGTCCTCGGTTTGGACCTGGGCATCGAAGAAGGCGCGCTCCGTTTCTATTACGGCGGCGCGGTCGTGCCCGAGACGCGGGCGCTCCTCGATCGCGCGCAGAAGCTCCTCGACGACGTCATGCTCAAGTACGACGATGCGATCAAGCGCGCCGAAGAGGCCGAACGCTTGCGCGACGTGGAGGCGGGCAAGCGCGAAGCGGAGACGCACAAGCGCGAAGAGGAGACTCGCAAGCGCGAAGAGGAGACGCGCAAGCGCGAAGAGGCCGAGCGGCGTCTCGCGGAGGCGCTCGCGGAGATCGAGCGCCTGAAGCGCACGCGTTAGCGCACGCGCAGGATGACGTGGAGATCCGCGAGGTTGTGGCCCGTCGGGCGCGCGGGCATGGCCGTGCCGCGGGCGAGGTGGAAGGGGCCGGTCGCGAAGCGCGCGATCGCGTCGTCGAGCGCGTCGCCGGCGACGCTCGCGTCGACGACCGCGCCCGACGTGCCGCTCGCGCCGTCGACGCCGTCGCTCGCGAAGGCCGCGAAGACCACGCCTTCGTCCAGGCCTCGCGCGACGAGCGACGCGACGTGCGTGCACCGGCCACCCGCGCGCGCGCCTGCGGGAACGGCGATCGCGGGCTCGGCCGCGCGCACGATCGCGTGACGGCTCCTGAGCGAACCCGCGAGCGACACGTACGCGCGCGCGAGATCGTCCGCGCGCGCTTGCGACGGGGAGAGCACCCTCACGACGAAGCCACGATCGCGCAGGCGCCGCGCGAAGGCCTCCGCGAGATCGCCCGGCGACGCGATGACGCGCGCGCGAAGGCCCTCGGCTTCGCGATCGTTCGTCGAGAGCGTCTTCGCGAGCGGCAAGCGCGCGAAGCGCGGCGCGAAGCGCTCGAGGAGGCGGCGCGCCTCGGCGACCGTCGACGGATCGACGACGGTAGGCCCCGAGCCGACGTCGGCGGCGTCACCGTCGATCACGTCGCTCGCGACGAGCGACAACAGCGGGTTCGGCCACGCGGCGCGCGCGAGGCCGCCTCCTTTGATCCGCGAGAGGTGCTTGCGCACGACGTTGACGTCTCGGATCTCCGCGCCGGAGCGCAGCATCGCGCGCGTCACCGCTTGCTTGTCGCCGAGGCGTACACCCGGCGCCGGCGCGCAGACGAGCGACGACGCGCCGCCGGAGATGAGCGCCACGATCTGCGCGCGCTCGCGCGACTTGACGATCTCGAGGCACGCCTTGGCCGCGCGCACGCTCCGCGCGTCCGGGATCGGATGCGCCGCGCGCATGACGACGCAGCGCTTCGGGAGCCGCGCGGCTTCCGTGTCGTCGGGGGCGACGACGAGGCACGCCTCGATCGAAGCGCCCCACCGCGCGATCGCGCCGCTCGCCATCGCCGGCGCCGCCTTGCCGATCGCGACGACGCGCACGGGGAGGCGGGGCGGCCGCGCGGAGAGCGCCGCGAAGACGCGCGCGCGCGGATCCAGATCGGCGAGCGCCGACGCGAAGAGGCGCTCGAGCGATCGCCTCATCGCGGATCGCCGAGATCGACGACGTGCCCTCCGAAGACCTGCTGCCACGCGACGGTGACGAGGAGGTACATCGATCGATCGGCCGCGCCGAGCACGGGGTGCCCCGCGAGCGCCGCGTCGCTCCACCGCGCGCCGCCGTGGAGCCCGATCACCGGGCCGGTCGCGCGCGGCAAGACCGGGAGCTGGATCCCGAGGCCCGCTTGCAGGCCCGGTCGCGCGCCGAACCTCGCGCCCTCGGGCTGCATGAACACCGCGCCGAGCTCGAGGCCGATCGAGTCGAGCGTGAGATCGAGGTACGGCTTGCCCGTTTCGCGCCCGGTGAGCCAGCGCGCGAGGAACAGCGGCCTGATCTCGATGCCGCTCGCGAGCGCGCGCTTCGGCTCGGCGTCTCCGCCGAGGAGCGGCCCGTCTTCGTAGGTGACGAACACACCCGCGGTCCACAGATAGCGCAGGCGCAGATCGAGCGCGGCGCGCGGGCCGCGCGGGCCGAACGTCGCGCCCGCGCCCGCGCCCACCGAGAGATCGCCGTCGATGCGGCCGTAGCTCGGATCGGTGCTCGCGTCGGCGGCGAAGGCGCGACCGCCGTGGGCGAGGGCGAGCGCGACGAGGGCCACCCGGATCGCCGCGCGCATCTCAGCTCCCGAGCGCCTTCGTGATCTCGTCGCGCAGCTCGGGCGCGACGATGAGCCTCACGCGCGACATCACTTGCCCGGCGAGGCGCGCGAGGAGGAACGACACGTCGCTGAGCGGCCGCGCCGGACCTTTGGCGTACACCACCATGAGCGGCTCGGCCTCGGCGCCGAAGGGCGTGTCGGCCGCGACGTCGAGCGCGACGTACAGATCCGGGTCGAGCCCGTGCTGCTTGGCGACGTCGCGCGCGACGCCGAGGGCGTGATCGCGCCCGTCGGGGAGCGCCTGCTCGCCGAAGAGCTCGTACGTCTTGAACAGCTCGCGCGCACGCACGCGGCGGCAGAGATCCGCGAGCCCGGCGTCGGGCCCAGACTCCCAGGCGTGCATCGCGACGCCGATCACGGCGTCGTCGAGCTCGAGGTAGTCGGCGAGGGGGATCGCCGCGCCCTGCGCGGAGAGCTCGATCGCGCGCGGCGCGCCCGGCAGGCTCGTGCCCTCGGCGATGAGCGCGCTCGCGCGGCCGAGCACGGTCCGGATCATCCACTCCGCGGCGCGCGTCGCCTTGTGGAGGTAGACCTGCTGGAACATGAAGAGCCGCGCCAGGATGAACGCCTCGATCGCGGGCAGACCCTTCGCGCCGTCGATCGCGAGGCGCGGCGCGCCTCCTTTGCCGGCGTCGCTCGGCGCGAAGCGGAGGCTCCGGAAGAGCCACTCGAGATCGAAGACGCCGTAGCGCACGCCCGTCGAGTGCGCGTCGCGCAAGAGGTAGTCGCACCGATCGACGTCGAGCGTTCCGCTCACCGCGCGCGCGAGGTAGGGGAG
This sequence comes from Labilithrix sp., assembly GCA_019637175.1. Taxonomy (GTDB): domain Bacteria; phylum Myxococcota_A; class Polyangia; order Polyangiales; family Polyangiaceae; genus Labilithrix. The sequence continues at coordinate 95,683 of JAHBWD010000015.1, forward strand.
CGGATGCTCGCCGCGAACGAGCGCGGCGACGCGCTCGGGCATGTGCGGATCGATGTCGACGAGCACGCGGTGCACGCCGGTCGAAGGATCGAGGATGATCTTCTCGGTCCACGCTTCGTGGTGCGACGTGCCTGGGATGGCGTCCTCGAAGAGATGCGAGAGCGGCCCGTGCCCCACGTCGTGGAGGAACGCCGCGGCGAGCGCGTCTTGCGCGCGCTCGCTCGTGACCTGCTGCCAGAACGGCAGCTCGCCGTGGATCTGACGCAGGCGCGCGAGCAGGCGCTTCATCACGAACGCCGCGCCGATCGCGTGCGCGAAGCGCGTGTGCTCCGCGCCGGGAAACGCGACCGACGCCACGCCGAGCTGGCGGATGCGGCGGAGGCGCTGCACCTCCGGCGTGTCCATCAGCTTCGGGACGACGAGCTCTTCGTCGGCTTCGAAGGCGACGAGCCCGTGCACGGCGTCGCGGAGGATCATGGGGCACCCGCGGGCGCGTGACGCGCGGGAGGGGGGATGGCGACGGTGGTGACGCTCCCGTCGTCGCCCCACACGCGCGCGTGCGCGGCCTTCGAGGCGGGCGCTTCGCGTGCTGCGGGGACGGGCCTCGTGCCCGGCGTTCGCTCCGAGTGCCACGCGCAGTGGAACGCCTCGTCCTTCATCGCGCCGACGGCCCACGCGAGCGGCTCGCGCGGCTCGACGAGGCGGATCTCCTTCTCGTCGCGCACTCGCTCGACGCGAATCGGATCGGTCGAGATCGGCGGCGCGGGCGTGTCGTCGAATCGCTCGATGCGGAGGCGCGCGCCGTCGCGGAGCAGGCGCGCGCGCGCCGTCGCGATCGCGACCGCGCTGCGATCGGCGAGGATCGCGCGACGCCCGAGCGCGTTGGCGGCGACCGCGGTCGTGCCGCTCCCAGCGAACGCGTCGACGACGAGCCCGCCGGGCAGCGTCGCGCACTTGATGATCCGCTCGAGGAGCGCGCGCGGCTTCTGCGTCGGATAGCCCGTGCGCTCGGAGGCGATCGCGTGTCGAAGGGGAGCCACGTCGGTCCACAGCGCGTCGACGCGGCGCTCGCGACACCAGACGCCCGCTTCGTCCTTCACGAGGAAGTACTTGATGTACACGCGACCGCTCGACGTGCGATGCACGCGGCCCTCGGCGTCGAGCTTCGCGATCGACGCGTCGGTGTAGTCGCCGCGCGGCGCGCTGGTGAACGGACGGCCTTCATCGTCCCAGCGGATCGCGGCCTCGTCGATGGGCTCGAGGCGCGTCGGCGGCTCGAGCGTCGCGCCGGGCTTGCCGTAGACGACGATCGTGTCGAGCGTGCGTCCGAACTGGCCGCTCGTCGCTTGGCGGCCGAGGTTCGGGGCGCGACGCCAAACGATCTCGTTGAGGAACGCGTCGCGCCCGAGGATCTCGTCGAGGATCGCGCGCACGAGGTACGCCGCGCGCCAGTCGAGGTGCACCCAGATGGTTCCCTTGGGCGAGAGGAGCTCGGTGAGCGCCTCGAGCCGCGGCGCGAGCATGTCGAGGTACGCGCCGAGGCCGCCCGCGCGCGACGACCACGTGTCTTCGTAGGCGTGGGTGCGGACGACGCGGCCGTCGGCCGGTCCGTCGAGCCGAGACTCCGCCACGTAGTCGCGATCGGACGCATAAGGTGGGTCGACGTAGACGAGGTCGACCGTCTCCTTCGCCTGCGCGAGCGAGCGCGCCAGCGCGAGGCCGTCTCCGTGGACGAGCCGATGCTCGATACCGCCCGGATCCCCCGGATCTCCCGCGACCTCGACCAAGGACGCTGAAACCCGCGCCGACGTCGACTGAGGCTCCTGGCCCTCACCCCGCCAGGCCCGGCCCGCCCAGACGAGCTTGATCCCCGGTTCGCGACGGCTTGCAGGGCGTGCGGGGCGTGCAGCGCGTGGGGATTTACCGCTCATCTCGCGGGCTCGACCTTAACACGAGCCATGCGAGCCCTCACCGTGCAATCGAGGTTGCTTTGCGGTAGAGTCCCTCGGCTATGGTGGGGGTACGTTCTCGTCCACCGCTGAGGCTCGTCGACATCCTCAAGGCGTTGCCGGATGCGGAGCTCGACTCGCTCGTGACGCGGCTCGGCGTCCGGATCGATCCGGCCAAGCGCCTCGATCCGCCCGCGCAGATCGCGCGCGCGCTCGTGTCGCTCCCCGACATTCGCGATCCGAGCCGGCTCCCGCAGCCCAGCGTCGAGCTGCTCCACCGGATCGCCGAGGCGCGCGGCACGCTCGTCGTGTCGGCGGTTCCGCCGGCGCTCCAGCCGCTCGTCGAGCGAGGGATCGTCTTCGCGCGAAGCGAGGGCAAGGGGCACGTCGAGCTGTTGCTCCCCGCGGCGTATCTGGTCCAGCTTCGATCGTGGGAGGGCGAAGATCCTCGCGGCATCCGCGCGCTCATGGCGCAGGCGCCGTTCGAAACGGTGAGCGCGATCGCGGGCCACTACCTGGGCCGGCCGGCGACCCCGCCGATCGCGCTCTCGCTCGAGCCTGCGTGGGAGCTGCTCGGCGACGCCGAGAAGCTCGCGGAGGAGATCGACAAGCTCTCGCCCACCGAGCGTCGCGTCCTCGAGGGCGTCGAGCAGCTCGGCGGCGAGGTCGACACCGAAGAGCTCCTCGAGCTCGAGCGCGAGCCGCTTCGGCTGCGCACGGCGTCGGGCGCGACGCCTTCGCGTCGCGGCGTCGGCTTCTCCCTCGAGCGACGCGGCCTCTTGATCCCGGTGCATCCGAATCGCCACGTCGTGCCGACCGAGGTCGCGACCATCATCGGCGCGACGCGCAACGCGGAGCGCGAGGCGCGTCGCGAGCAGGTTCGCACCTTCGTCCTTTCGGGCGATCACGCGCCGCGACGCGCGCGCTTCTCTCAAGATCCCGCTCCCTTCGCGATGGCGCTCGCGCTCGCCGTGCGCGAGCCGGGCAACGAGGTCCGCGCGGGGATCGGCACGCCCAAGTCGCTCGTCGCGAAGCTCGCGACGCGCTTCGGCCGCGATCCGGCGCACGTGGCGCTGCTCGTGTCGCTCTCGCGCGCCGTCGGTCTCTGGGACGCGTCGGCGATCAGCGCGAGCGCACCGCCGGGCTCGCTCGCGCTACACGAGCTCGGGCCTTTGCTGTTCGCCGCGTGGCGCCGCGGCGGCGCGTGGGACGAAGCGCGCTCCGAGCCCGAGATGCTGCGCCTGCCGGCCGACCAGCGCGACTCGAGCGCCAGCGGCGTCGTGCGCGAGCTCGTCCTCGAGGCGCTCCGCGATCTCGGCGAGAGCCGCTGGATCCCGTGGCCGAGCCTCGAGAAGTATCTCCGCACGGATCATCGCATCCCAGGCGTCGAGCGGCTCCTTCGCCGCTGGGCGGAGCGCGTGGGCGTCGAGGCTATCGCGCCGATGGAGGTCGCGCGCCGCGTGATCCTCGAGAGCCTGCCCGCGCTCGGCATCCTCGACCTCGGCGAAGACGACGCGGAGGCCGGCGAGCCGCTCATCGCGCTTCGCCTCACGCCGCGCGGCCGCGCGCTCGTCGCGGGCAAGGCGCCGCCTCACGACGGCGCGGCGTCGAAGTTCCTCGACACCCACGTGCTGCGCCTCGGCCCGACGGCGAAGGTGAGCTCGATCTTCGGCATCTTCGGCTTCGTCGACGTGGGGCGCGCCGCGGAGACGCTCGATCTCATCGTCGCGCCGCAAACACTCGCCCGCGCGCTCTCCGCCGGCTACGAGGCCGACTCGCTTCGCCAGCGCATCGAGGCGATCGCGCCGCTCCCCGAGACGCTCTCGCGCACGCTCGCCGCCGCGAGCGTCGTCGTGGGCCGCGGCACCTTCGTCTCCGCCAGCGGCTTCTTGTGGGTCGACGACGCCAACGTGCGCGAGCTCTTGCGCACGCGCCGCTCGACGTCGGAGCTCTTCCTCGATCCGTCTCCCCAGGGCGGCTTGCTCATCTCGCCGCAGGTCGACGTCGACCGCTTGGCGCGTCGCTGCCGCACCGTCGGGGTCGAGATCGTGATCGAAGGTCAGGTCGTCCGCGCGCGCACGATGCCTCCGCCGTCGAGCAACCCCTCGGGCGCGCACCGCAAGTCCTCGACGCGCATACCGCGCGTCGAGAAGGCGCGCTCGGGCGAGGAGTAGTCGACTCGCGCCAGCGCAAGTCGCGCTTCAGGGCGCGGCGCCCGCGTCTCCGGCGGCGGCCGTCGGGGCGGGCTTCAGCGCGCCCCAGACCTGCTGCGCGAGCGCGCAGTTGTTGACCTGACGCTTCATCGCCGCGCGGACCTCGGGATCGCGAACCGTGTTCTCGCCGACGAAGTGGAAGTCGGCCTCGCCCGTCCTCCTCAACCTGGCGATCTCCGCGCCCGTCTTGAGGTTCACGATGTGCACGCGGGCGGGGTGCGGCACTTGCTGCAGCGCCTCCTGCGTGATCTTCCCCGCGTCGCCGGCGAGCTCCATGGCCTCGGGCACGTCTTCGTCCAAGACGAGGAGATAGAACTGCGCCCGCTTGATGATGTCGATCGCGAGCGGGATCTCGTCGCGCTTGGCCTTGTCGTACTGCTGCTGGAAGACGCGCAGCCGATCCTTGTCGGCCGATTCCTTCACCTCGCGCGCCCACTCGTCGGTCATCACGCGCGTCGCCTGGTAGGCCTGGCGCAGGTTCCACGGTTGCTCGGGGCCGAAGCCCGCGTCGGACTCCCCGCGCGCGAGCGCCGCGTTGGGCTCGCGAAGGAGGCAGCCGGTGAAGGCGTCCTTCACCGAGTCGCGCGCAGCCTCGCGGAGCGACTCGACGTTCTTGGCGTCATTCACGCGGAGGCGGAGATAGATCCCGGGCAGGCTTCGGAAGTCCCACTTGGCGGCCTCGGGGTCGACCATGTCGCCCTTGAAGTCGGCGGCGGCCTCGAGCGTGATCTTCTCGAGCCGATCGCGGAGCGGCGTCCACTCGGCGCCCACCGTCGCCACGGCCGCGCGTTGCTGCGCGAGGATCTCGTCTTTCGCCGCGCCGAGCGATCGATCGGACACGAACCACGCGATGATCAGCGTGACGACGACGGCCCCGCCGGCGACGAGCCAGACGGGGCCGGAGATCCTGCCGTACTTCGATTGTTTGCGGTCCGCCCGCGCGGTGCGGATCGCCTTGAGACCGATTTCGCGCTTCTCTTCCACGGTCTCGACGCAGCCGGCGGCTGCCTAGTGTCCCGCCTTCGGGATGTTGTTCACCATGAAGCTCACGTTCGGGTAGCCCGCGAACGCCGACGTCTGGAAGACGCTCTTCACGACGACCGCCGTGACCTCCTGGTCGATCTGGAGGACGACGACGCCCGGGAAGTCTTTGCCCGGGTGGAGCTGCTTCCAGACCTCGCGCTTGCCCTTGAGGATGTTGAAGAGCTCGTCGATGCGCTGGAGGCGCTTGCTGTCCTCGATCGCGCGCGTGTTGCCCGCGGGGTTGCCGTCGACGAGGATCGCGCTGCCCGCGATCGCGACGATGGGCGCGTCGATCATGTCGAGCGTGTTCTCCGCCTGCGGGAGGCGCACGTTCTTGTTGACCGGCGTCTCGCCCGACGCGCTGAACGTCATGAGGAGGAAGACGACGGTGACGACGAGGAAGTCGATCATGCTCGTCAGCGAGAGGCCCGCGGTGACGGCGCGATGCGATCCGCCGGACACGCGCTTCTGCACGAACTTGAGGGGGACGGCGTGCATCAACCGTCGGCCGGGCTCATGGACAGTCATGGCTTCTCCTCAGTTAACCGCGAAGGTGACGTTGAAGGCCGGGACCTGCTCGGCCTTGCCGCCCACGTTGTAGGGGCGATGGGCCTGGTAGATCGCGTCGATGACGCCGATCAAGAAGACGTAGGCCGTCTCGTTGTCGGTGTGCAGGATCGCCTGGTCGAACTTCTTGTCGGTCGCGTCGCGGTGCGAGCCGACGGTCTTCCACTCCGACTCGATCTTGGCGGCGAGCTCGGGGAAGCGAATGCTCTTCTTGCCGTCCTTGACGACGAGGTTGTCCTTGCGCGGAACGTCGACGGTGCTGATGACCGTTCCCGACTGCTTCCAGATGAGGACGAACTTGTCGGGCGAGCGCATCTCGACGTGGAGCTGCTTTTCGGGCTCGACCTTGCTTGGCTCGACCTCACGGGGGGGACCTGGCACCTGCGCGTCTGCGTTGATGCGCGCCATGTGCGACCACACCGCCGTGATGAGGAGGAAGGAGATGGTGACCATGAGGAGGTCGATGAACGGGATCATGTTGATCTCCGAATCGAGCGATCTCCGGCCGCCTTTGCCGCCGCCGACGTCTACGCCACCCATGAAAAGGCTCCCTGTCGAGGAAACGGCGGGGTCGCTGTCGACCCCGCCTTGGGACCACTGGCTACTCGGTCAATTCCCTGCTCAGGCCGCGACGGCCGAGAGGTTGACCTTCTGGCGATTGGTGACGACGAGGTTGAGCACCTGGACGCTCGCCTCGTTGATGTCGTCTTCGAGCGCCTGGGTCTTGCCGTTGAGGACGGCGTAACCGATGAGCGCGATGAGGGCGACGATGAGGCCGAACGCGGTGCAGTTCATGGCCTCGCTGATGCCTTCGGCGAGGATTCGCGCCTTCTGGCTCGGGTCGACCGACTCGCCGGAGACGGCGCCGAAGCTCGTGATGAGGCCCGACACGGTGCCGAGGAGGCCGGTGAGCATCGCGAGGTTCGCGAGGAGCGCGAGGTAGCCGGTTCGCTTCGCGATGCGCGGGATCTCGCGCAGCGCCGCTTCGTCCATCGCCGCCTGGACCTCTTCGTCGGGGCGATTGACCTTCACGAGGCCCGCCTGGCAGATGCGCGCGAGGGGCGCGTTCGCCGCCGAGCACATCTTCACGGCCTTCGCGACGTCACCCGCGAGGATGCACTTCTGCATCGTGGCGAGGAACACGTCCTTGTTGATCGACGAACCGTACAGGTAGAGCGCGCGCTCGATGATGATGCCGATCGTGATGATGCTCCAGAGGAGAATCACGCTCATCATCACGAGGCCGCCTTCTTTGTAGTGCTTCCAGAGAGTAGCCATGTGCCTTGTTTCCTCCGTGGCCGGGCGGTGGCCCGCGCCATCGTCGTGTGCCTCGCGTGGATCGCGAGGTGAAGTCTCCGTGCCGTCGCGAGTCTTCTGCTTCTTACGCGTTGCTTGTCTCGCGTTGCGGGCGCGGACGATATCGTCTCGAACGCGAACGAGGCAAGCCTCCTGAACCAACTGCTCTTTCTTGCGCTCCCGCGTGTGTCTGCCGCGCGCGGCTGTGATCCCCACGTGGGGTGGGGGCCGGCGCCGACGGGCGGAAGTCTGACGGTACTGACAGCGGTCCGTCAATAGAGTTTGGGCCAAGAGACGCGAATGGATCCACTTTGCACCACGCTAAAGTTTTGCAGAGTCGCATGCTTGCCGAATGTTGCAGCGAGACTGGAAGATGCAGAATGCAGATTCGTGTCTAAATCTGGAGTGGCGCGCGGAGGCCCGCAGCCCAGCCGTGGCGGCCGCCTACGCGTCGTTGACTTCGCTCGAAAAGGGAAGCTATCGTGCTCGCAGCGAATTCAATTGCGCTCGAAATATCGCGGTTTTTCGCCTCTCGGGGACGGGGTTCGAGCGGGCAGCGTGACGGTAGGGATCAGAAAGGAGCATCGGGGATGTTCGTGGCTCTCTTGAGCAGCCTGGGTAGCGCACCTCCGGCGGCAGGCGGCGGCGGTGGTGGTGGCGAGATGGGCTTCATGGAAGCCTTCAAGCACAACCCCACCTTCCTTTCGATCAACCTGGTCGTCAGCGCGATCGTCGTCGCGCTCATCATCGAGCGCGCGGCCTTTCAGCTCACCAAGTACAGAGTGAACTCGAAGGAGTTCTTCGCGCAGATCAAGAAGCTGGTCACTGCGGGCAACATCGATCGCGCGATCAAGCTTTGCGACGCGGGCGACTACCCGACCCTGCAGCTCGTGAAGGCGGGCCTCACGCACGCCAACAAGGGGCCTGACGAGATCGACGCGGCGATGAGCGAGAAGATCGGCGAGCTGAAGCCCGCCGTCGAGAAGCGCGTCGGGTCGCTGTGGTCGCTCGCGAACATCGCCACGCTCGTCGGCCTCCTCGGAACGGTGCTCGGTCTGATCAGCACGTTCGCGGCCGTCGCGGCGCCCGGTCTCTCGGCCGCGGATCGCCAGCGCGCGCTCGCGGCCGGTATCGCCGAAGCGATGTACAACACGGCGCTCGGCCTCGGCATCGCCGTCACGTGCATGATCGCGCATCTCGTCCTCCATCAGCGCGCGAAGAACATCCAGCACGATCTCGACGCGACCCAAGAGCGCGTCTTCAACCTCCTCACGATCCAGACGCGCCCCGGCGGCTACTAACTCGAGGGCCGACTCCCATGGCGGAGGAGAGACTCAGCGCACAGCAACGGAGCAAGATCCGTCGGCTCTCGCAGCCGAAGGAGCTTGCCCCCGACGAAGAGGGCGGCGAGCTCAACATCGTTCCGTTCCTCGACATCGTCATGAACGTCCTGATGTTCGTGCTCGCGACCGTGAGCGTCACGTTCACGGCGACCATCGACACGTTCCCGCCGCGCGCGGGCGCGGGCAACCGCGCGCCCACCACGCCGACGCTGAGCCTCACCGTGCTCATCGTTCCCGACGGCTTCAGCCTGAAGGCCCGCGGCGGCAACGTCGCGCCGGGCTGCTCCGACACGGGGCCCGGCATCGCCATCCCCCGCAAGGACGGCGACTACGACTACGACGGGCTCAAGGCCTGCGCCGCGAAGCTGAAAGGCGCGGCGCCCGAGTTCAAAGACGAGATGGGCGTGACGATCAGCGCCAACCCGCCGATCCCGTATCAGGTCGTCATCGGAACGATGGACGCCGTGAGGAAGAACGAAGGCGGCGACGATCTCTTCCCCGAAGTGTCCTTCGGCATCGCGAGGTAAGGCATGAATCAGCCTCCCAATCAGCCGCCGCAAGGACCGCCGCCGGGAACGCCGCCTCCCGGAGGAAAGCCGCTACCGCGCCAGAAGCCGGCGAGCATGGCCGTCTACAAGCGCGAGCTCCGCAGGGAGATCAAGCGCAAGGCGATCGAGCCCGAGATCAACTTCCTCAACATCACCGCCATGCTCGACATGATGACGATCATCCTCGTCTTCTTGCTCAAGAGCATGAGCCAGTCGTCGGCGTCGATCCCCCAGTCGGCCGACCTCACGATGCCGAAGAGCGTCCTCACGACGGAGGCGTCGCAGGAAGGCGTCGCCGTCCTGCTCTCGAAGAGCCAGATCGTCGTCGACGACAACGTGATCTGCCCCGTCCCGACCGACGCGACCCACGGCGTCGAAGGCAAGTACAAGCGCACCGGCCCGACCGATCTCTACATCGTGCCGCTCGCCAACGCGCTCCAGAGCTGGCGCGAGCGCGACCGCCAGGTGCGCCTCGCGACGGGCAAAGATCCGAGCGCGAGCGAGGCGATCATCATCGCCGACGCGGGAACGCCGTATCGCTTGCTCGTCGAGGTGCTCTTCACGCTCGGGCAGAGCGAGTTCGCCAAGTTCCACTTGATGGTCTTGCAGAGCCCGAAGAAATGACGAAAGGCGCGCGACCTTCGTCGCGCGCCTTCGCGTTCGAGCCTCGCGAGGCGACGATCGCTACGGGTTGACGCAGATCGCGAGGAAGCAGCACTGCCCGGCGCTGCACGGGCACGAGGCCGACGCGCCCGCCGCGACCTGGAGCTGGTAGTAGAGGAACTTCGTCGGATCGCTGAGGTCGCAGTTCACGCCGCCCGATCCCGACGAGCCGCTCGATCCGGAGGAGCCCGAAGAGCCGCTCGAGCCGGACGATCCGGAAGAACCCGAAGAGCCGCTCGAGCCGGACGATCCGGACGATCCCGAGGAGCCGCTCGAGCCGGACGATCCGGAAGAACCCGAGGAGCCGCTCGAGCCGGACGATCCGGAAGAACCGCTCGATCCCGCGTCGTCGGTCGCCGGTTGCGACGGCGGCGGAAGTTTCGTCCCACCTTCTTCGAGGTCGGCCGACTTGGTCTCCTGCACCTGGCTGTCGAAGTCGTCCTGCGGCGAGGTTGCGCAGGCAGCGATGAGGGCGAGGAGCGACAAGCCAGTGACACAGCTGATGCCGGAAGGACGCATGGGCATGACGCTAGCAGGGGAGCTCGAGCGTGCGTGCCGCGTGACCCGCGCGAGACGCAGAGGTGACTCCCACGTTGTAACCGCGTGTCGGAATTCGATATTTCTGACTCTTACAGAGATGCGTCCCAGGGCTGATTTCTCGGTGGAAGAGGCGCGACGCATCGCGCTCGGGGCGCAGGCCCTCGCGGCAAGCCGACCGCAGAAGGCGCGGCGAGCGGGCCCCGGAGCGCTCATGCGGATGATCTCCCACCTTGGCGTCGTTCAGATGGACGCCGTCAACGTCCTCGCGCGCGCCCACTACGTGCCGCTGTTCAGCCGGCTCGGCGCGTTCTCGATCGACGGGCTCGATCGCGAGGCCTACGAGGGCCGCGCGCTCTTCGAGTACTGGGGTCACCAGGCGTCGTGGTTGCCGGTCGCGATGCACCCGCTCTTTCGGTGGCGGATGGAGCGCGCGTCGCGGCTCGAAGGGATCTACGGCGGGCTCGCGCGCTTCGTCCGTGGCAAGCGAAGGTACGTCGACGCCGTCCTCGCCGAGGTCGCCGCGCGCGGGCCGCTCCGCGCCGGTGAGCTCTCGAGCTCGCGCCCCCGCTCGGGATCGTGGTGGAGCTGGAGCGACGCGAAGACCGCGCTCGAGTGGCTCTTCTGGGCGGGGCGCGTGACGACGGCGCGGAGGAGGAGCTTCGAGCGCGTCTACGATCTCACGGAGCGCGTGATCCCGAAGGAGATCCTCGCGATGCCCACGCCCTCGGCGCCCGACGCGCGGCGCGCGCTCGTACGTCTCTCGTCGCGCGCGCTCGGGATCGCGACCGAAGACGATCTCGCCGACTACTTCCGGCTCCGCCTCGGCGAGGTGCGCCCTCACGTGCGCGAGCTCGTCGAAGAAGGCGCGCTCGAGGTCGTGACGATCGAAGGCGCGTCGAAGCCCGCCTACCTCGCGCGAGGCGCCGTCGTCCCGCGTCGCGCCGAGGCCTGCGCCATCCTCTCGCCCTTCGATCCGCTCGTGTGGCATCGACCGCGCGCCGAGCGCCTCTTCGGCTTCCACTATCGCATCGGCATCTACACGCCCGCGCACCTGCGCGAGCACGGCTACTACGTCTTGCCGTTCCTCCTCGGCGACGCGCTCGCGGCGCGCGTCGATCTCAAGGCGACGCGCGACGAGGGCGTCCTCGACGTCTTCGCCGCGCACCTCGAGGCCGGCGCGAAAGAGAAGCCCGTGGCCGCTGCGCTCGCGGGCGAGCTCCGCGCGGTCGCGTCGTGGCTCGAGCTCGATCGGGTCCGCGTCGCGCGCAAGGGCTCGCTCGCGCCCGCGCTCGCCCGGCACTTCTGACACGGGTGGATCGGAAGGCCACCGGCTTTCGGCGCGCTTATCGAAGTGCTTCACGAACGCACGCGACGTAACTGCGCGGATCGTCGTCGTCTTCGTTCGGGCGACTTGCGGTCCATGGATTGCAACCTACATGAATGTGGATTACATGCATCGGACCCAACGCATCCATGAGGAGCTTCCCATGATCGATCGCACCGTCGCTTCCCACGTCCTTCGCGAGCTCGCGCGCCATCAGCTTCGCGGTCGCGCCGTCCGCCTCGACGAGCTCGCCGGCGCCGTCGGCGTCCGCCGCGAAGACGTCCGCGCCGTCGTCACCCGGCTCCACGGCGAAGGGCACGTCGACGCCAAGCGCATGCGCCTCACGATGACCGGCCTCGCGCTCGCCGTCTCGATGCGGAGCTGCAAGCTGCCGCCGGTGCGCATGGCGCCCGAGGCGCTCGTCGCCGTCGCCTGATTACATGCTCTGGAGGAGACCCGTCGTGCGCGACGGCGAGACGTAGAAGCGGCGCATCGACACGTTCATGAGCAGGCCGATGCCGATCATGACCGTGAGCACGCTCGAGCCTCCCGCCGAGAAGAGCGGCAGCGTCACGCCGACGACCGGCAAGATGCCGATGACCATGCCCAGGTTGAAGAAGGCGTGCCAGAAGATGAGCGAGCCGACGCCGATCGCGAGCACCGCGCCGAAGCGATCCTTCGCCGTCGCGGCGATGCGGATCGACCAGAGCACGAGGAAGCCGTAGAGCGACACCAAGACGAGGCAGCCGAGGAAGCCCCAGTCTTCGGCGAAGACGGCGAAGGGGAAGTCGGAGTGCTGGTCGGGCAGGAACAAGAACTGGTTCTGCGTTCCGCGCATGAAGCCCTGGCCCGAGATGCCGCCCGCGCCGATCGCGATGCGCGCGTGGTGCGCGTGCCATCCGGAGCCGAGGATGTTCGCCTCCGGGTTCATGAACACGAGGATGCGCTGCTTCTGGTAGTCTTTGAGCACGTACGCCCAGAGGAGCGGCGCCGCGATGCCGGCCGTCACCGCGATCGCGATGAGCGACTGCCAGCGGATCTTCGTGAGCAGACAGATCGTCACGAAGATGAGGCCCAAGATGAGCGCGGTGCCGAGATCGGGCTGCTTCAAGATGAGCAGCATCGGGATCGCCGCGAGGCCCGCGGGGATGAGCAGATCCTTGACCGAGCGCGCCTCGGTCTTCGGATCGTCGTGGAGGTACTTCGCGAGCGCGATGATCGTGAACAGCTTCATGAACTCGCTCGGCTGGAAGCCGAAGCTGCCGATCTGGATCCAGCGTGAGCTGCCGCGGATGTCTTTGCCGAGGATGAAGACGAGCAAGAGCAGCACGATGCCGACGCCGTAGAGCACGTAGCCGAGCCGCTCGTAGTGGCGGTAGTCGATGACCGTGACGACCGCGCCGAGGATGCCGCCGAGCACCAGCCAGTAGACCTGCTGGATGTAGATCTCCGAGAGCCCGGCCTTCGAAACGCTGGTCGCCGAGTAGAGGTTGATGACGCCGACGACCGCGAGCACCGCCGCCGTGAGGAAGAGCGTCCAGTCGAAGTTGTCGCGCGGGATGCCGAAGAACCGCGCCTGATCGCGGCGATCCCTCACGGCGCGGCTCCCTTCGCGGCGGGCGCCGGCTTGGAGCGCGCGTCGGTGATGCGCTTGTATTCCTTGACGATCTGGATCGCCATCGGCGCCGCGACCGTGGGGCCGGAGCCGCCGTGCTCGACGAGCGTGACGACGGCGATCTCCGGGGCCTTCGCCGGGTAGTACGCGGCGAACCACGCGTGATCGCGCGAGAGGTACCACGCCTTCTTCGGATCGTCGGCGCCGGTGTTGACGTAGCCGGTCTGCGCCGTGCCCGTCTTGCCCGCCACCTCGATCGACGCGTCGCGCACGGGGAACGCCGTGCCCCTCGTGTCGTTGACGACGGCGAAGAGCGCGTCGTTCACCCTCGCGAGGTTCTCGGGCGCGATCTTGGCCTTCTGGCGCACGCGGGGAGGGAAGTCTTGCACGACCGCGCCGTCGGCCGTCTCGACGGCGCGCACGAGCTGCGGCGAGTACACCGTGCCTCCGTTCGCGATCGCCGCGTACGCGAGCGCGAGCTGGAGCGGCGTCACCGTCGTCGCGCCTTGCCCGATCGACGTGTTGAGCGTGAAGCCGATGCGGAACTGCCCCTTGTAGCGGAGCAGGTACCAGGAGCGCGTCGGGATGCGGCCGGGCGACTCCGGGTTCACGCCGATGCCCGTCTTCTGGCCGAGGCCGAACTCGGTCGCCACGCGCGCGATGCGATCCATGCCGACCGACTCGGCGAGCTTGAAGAAGTAGATGTTGCACGACTGCGCGATCGCCTCGTGCATGTCGACCTTCCCGTGCACGTGCGTGCAGTGGAAGATGCGGCGCCCGAAGTTGAGGTAGCCGTCGCATCGCTCCTTCTCGCCGGGCTCGAGGAGCTTGTCTTCGAGCGCGGCGAGCGCGCTGAACGGCTTGAACGTCGAGCCGGGCTGGAACGCGCCGCTCATCGTCTTGTCGAGCATCGGGCGGAGCGCGTCGGTGTAGAGCTTGTTGAAGCTCTCGCGGATCCGCTCGCGGCCCGCGCCCCCGCTGAGATCGTTCGGGTCGTAGTCGGGCTTGCTGTAGAGCGCGAGGAGGCGCCCGGTGCGCACCTCGACGACCACCGCGGCGCCGGCCGCGTAAGGACGCATCGCCTTCTCGATCGACTGCACGAGATCGATGTCGACCGTGAGGCGCAGATCGCGCCCCGCGAGCGGCTCCTGGCGGCTCGGCGAGTCGAGGAGGCGCTCGGCGTCGGGGCCGGTGCGGTAGCGGCCGCGCGCGTCGACGACGCGCTTCTCCCAGCCGCGCTGGCCGCGGAGGTAGCTCTCCCAAGCGCGCTCGACGCCGGTCGCGCCGATCGTGTCACCGGGATCGTAGCCGAGCGGGTTCTGCTTCTGCCGCTCCTCCGCCGGCATCGACTCCCAGCCCTGCGGCCTGAACTTCGCGAGCGTCTCGGCGTCGATCTCGCCGGTGTAGCCGACGAAGTGCGAGCCGACGTGACCGTACGGGTAGTAGCGGATCGGCTGGCTCGTCACCTGCGCGCCCGGCAGCTCCGCGGTGTGCTCCTTCAGCTCGGCGACGATGTCGCGCGAGAGATCTTCGCGCACGAGGATCGGGCGCCAGCAGGGCGAGTGATCCTCGTCGTCGATGCACGCGTCCTTGATCCGCGCGGTGAGGCGCGCGCGCTCGTCGGGGTTGAGGCGCAGCGTGTCGGCGATGCGGTTCCAAGAGTCCGGCTCGTCGCTCGTGAGCGCGCGCGCCGGACCGCGCGCCTTCGGCGGCCGCGCGCTCGGCATCACGCGCCCGGGCACGATGAGGACGTTGAACGAAGGCCGGCTCGACGCGAGGACGCGGCCGTGCGCGTCGCGCACGATGCCTCGCGTCGTCGGGATCGTCACGCGGCGGATCACGTTCTCGTGCGCGGCCTGCGCGTACTCGGAGCCCTTCACCACCTGGAGCTGGAAGAGGCGGACGCCGACCGCGGCGAACGCGAGGAACGCGACGAGCGCCATCCAGCGGTACCTCTTGCGGAACTCGCTGACGTCGGAGCGCGGGACGAGGAACGCGCTCACGCGGGGCGGGCTCCCGCGTCCTTGGGCGAGCTCGACATCGTCGCCTGATGGATGCGCTGGGCGATGCGGAACACGATCGGCGCGACGGCGCCGGTCGCGAGCACGTGCGGGAGGGTGAACGGATAGAGCGCGCGCGGAACCCACGCGTCGCGCCCGAAGATCGCGAGGAGCACGAGGACCATCACGCTGTGCACCAGCGTGAACGCCAGCGCGAGCCCGACTTGCATCGGCGTCGTCTGCGCCGCGAGGCGAACGCCGGCCGCGCGCGCGAGGACGAAGATCGCGACGTACGTCGACGTGTAGAGACCGATGGGCGCGATGCCGACGAGATCCGTGAGGTAGCCGAGGGCGAACGCGACGCTCGCGCCGCGGACGAGCGAGTACTCGTGCACGCCCATGAACACGATGAGCGGGAGCACGAGCGAGGGCACGAGGCCCGGCGCGACCAGATCGTGCTGCGCGCGCACGATCCAGCCGACGGCGCGGAGGAGCAGCCCGATGAGGCGAAACAGGTTCGACTGCACGAGCAGGAGGAGCACGCCGGTGACGAAGAACGCGGAGTTCCTCACTTGCCCCCGCCTTGCTTCGTCGACGCCGTGGGCGCCTTGCCGTCGGGACGATGCGCGCCGTCGTCGTCTTGCGCGGGCGCGACGACGATCAGCACCGCGTCGAGGCGCGAGAAGTTCACCGTCGGCATCGCCTCGATCTCTTGATCGCGGCCGGGCTCGCGCTTCAGCACCTTCGTGACGCGCGCGACGGGCAGACCCTTGGGGAACCGCTTGCCCTTGCCGCTCGTCACGAGGAGATCTCCGATCTCCACCTCGTCGCGCGAGTCGACGTTCTCGACCCTGCACGCGTAGCGCGAGGGATCCCCGGTGCCGCGGACGAAGCCGCGCGCGTGGGTGCGCTCGTCTTCCACGTCGATGCCGAAGAAGGCGTCGACGGAGAGCTGCACGTCGACCGTGTCGCCGGCGACGCGCTGCACCGCGCCGACGACGCCGTCGGGGGAGATGACCGGCATGTGCGGGCGAATGTTGCGCGAGCCGCGATCGAGCACGACGCGGGTGACGCGGAAGAACTCGGTGAAGTCTTTGCCGACGACCTGGGCGCTGACGAGATCGCCCGGGACGGACTCGCGGAGCTGGAGGAGGCGGCGGAGCTCGCGGTTCTCGGCCTCCTTCTGCTCGAGGCGGTGCACGTGCTCGCGGAGGCGCGCGTTCTCGTAGGCGAGGCGCTCGTTGTCGGCCTTGACGTCGACGAGGTAGACGTAGCTCTCCCAGAGGTTCGAGACGCCGCGCGCGAGGCTCGACGCGGCGAACTCGATGGGCGCGCTGATGCGGAGCACCACGCGATCGAGCGCGCTCAGGTTCGACGGCGCCTTCATGTTCGCGCGCAAGAAGAAGAACGGCACGGCGAAGAGGATGATGACGATCCCCCTGTCGCGGTACCGCTTGAACGCCGACAAGGCCTACTCCGAGAGGACGCGATGGCGAGGCCGCGCCTCAGCCGATCGTGACCTCCTTCAGAAGCTCCATGTGGTCGAGCGTCTTGCCGCTGCCGAGGACGACCGCGCTGATGGGATCGTCGCTCACCATGACGGGGAGGCCGGTCTCTTCGCGGATCAAGACGTCGAGGTTCGCGAGGAGCGCGCCGCCGCCCGTGAGGACGATGCCCTTGTCGACGATGTCGGCCGCGAGCTCCGGCGGCGTTTTCTCGAGCGCGAGGAGCACCGCCTCGACGATCGCGTTCGTGGGCTCGCTGAGCGCTTCGCGGATCTCGTCGGAGTTCACGACGACCGTCTTCGGGACGCCGGCGACGAGATCGCGGCCCTTCACCTCGGTCGTGCGCTGCGTCTCGAGGGGGTAGGCGTTGCCCACCTCCATCTTGATGCGCTCCGCCGTCTGCTCGCCGATGGCGAGGTTGTACTTGCGCTTGAGGTAGGCCTGGATCGCCTCGTCCATCTTGTCGCCGCCGACGCGGACCGACTGCGAGTAGACGATGCCGGCGAGAGAGATGACCGCGACCTCGCTCGTGCCGCCGCCGATGTCGACGACCATGTTGCCCGAGGGCTCGGTGATCGGGAGGCCCGCGCCGATCGCCGCCGCCATCGGCTCTTCGATGAGATAGACCTCGCGGGCGCCGGCGCCTTCGGCGCTCTCCTTGACCGCGCGCTTCTCGACCTCGGTGATCCCGAAGGGGACGCAGATGATGATGCGCGGCTTCACCAGCGTGCGGCGGTTGTGCGCGCGCGCGATGAAGTAGCGCAGCATCGCCTCGGTGATCTCGAAGTCGGCGATGACGCCGTCACGGAGGGGCCGCACCGCCTTGATGTTGCCCGGGGTGCGGCCGAGCATCTCCTTGGCCTCGCGACCGACGGCGAGGACCTTGTTGCCGCCTCGGGCGTCGCGCTGGACGGCGACGACCGACGGCTCGCAGGAGACGATGCCCTTGCCCTTCACGTAGATGAGCGTGTTGGCCGTTCCGAGGTCGATCGCGAGATCGTTCGAGAACAGGCCGTGGAGCCAGTCGAAGATCATCGGGGGCTCTCGGGGTTCGAGTCCATGCTGTCTCGCAGAGGTGGGGTCGAGCTACCCCCGTGAAGTCGGGCGGTCATAGCACAGGGGAAGGGCGTGTCTACCCGTGCGGTCGAGGCCCGCAACGACCGACAAAAACACGAAAACCCACCAGGTCTCATGGACCTGGCGGGCATCCTTCGCGAGGCGATCGAGGGCGAATCAGCCCTTCGAGATCTTTCCTTCCTTGTGCGGGAAGTGCTTGCGGCACGCGGGGCAGAACTTCTTGATCTCGAACTTCTCCGCCATCGTGCGCTTGTTCTTCGTCGTCACGTAGTTCGCGCGGTTGCAGTTCGAGCAGCTCATCTTGATGATGTCACGCATGGGATTATCCGCTCTCTCGTTCCCGCGAAGACGCGGGGGCCCTCGGGGGACGCGGAATCTATTCGCGTCCCCCAGGAAGTCAAGCCGTTAGGGGCTCCGGGTCAGTCGTCGTCTTTGTCGGAAGCGGCGCCGCGCCAATCGAAATCGTCGTTGCCGCGATCGCGCCGGCCGCCGCCCTTCTTCTTCGGCGGGCCGCCTTCGCCGCCGCCACCTTCGCCGCCGCCGCCGCCTTTGCGACGCCGATCGCTGTCGAACGTTCGCCGAGATTGAGGCATCGCGTTGGGGCCGAAGCTCGGCGGACCGCCGAAGCCGCCGCCGCCACCTCCGCCGTATCCGCCGCCGCCGAAGCCGCCACCACCTCCGCCGTATCCGCCGCCGCTGCCCGCGTATCCGCTGCCCGCCGGGCGCTCGCCCTTCGGGTGCGCGATGTTGACGACGAGGCGCCGGCCGCGCAGATCGGCCGTCTTCAGTTGCTCCGAGGCCGTCTTCGCGGACTCCGAGCTCGCCATCGTGACGAAGCCGAAGCCGCGCTTGCGGCCGTCGGGGTCCATCGGAAGGTGCACGCGGACGACCTGGCCTTCGCCGACCACGCCGTGGATCAGCGTCTCGACCTCTTGCACGGTGCAGTCGTAAGGGAGGTTGCCGACGTAGAGCGTGCGATCGGGCGCTTGGGGCGGCCCGCCGCGCGGACCCCCAGGGCCCGAGCGTGGACCCGAGCTCATCGGGCCGTCGCGACCCTCGCCCTTGCGGGGCGGCTCGGCTTGGAACGGGCGTACGGAAATCGATCGACCGCCCTGCAGCGATCCATCGAGGGCGTCACGCGCCGCCTGCGCTTCGGCAGGCGTGGACATCGTGACGAACCCGAACCCACGTGGACGACCCGTCGTTCGATCTTTCGGGAGACTGACGCTCACGACCTTGCCGCCGGTCGCTTCGAAGATCGTCTTCAGCACCTCTTCCGAAACGCTGTCTGGGAGCCCTGCTACGAACAGCTTCGCTTCCTCGTTCTGACCCAACATGCAATGACCCTGAACTGGACCTCCAGATGCGAACGGACGTCGCCCGTGACGGGCGGCTCCCCGCGATAAAAGTCACGATATCGCGTGCCAGCCGGCCGTCAACTGACCCGTTGCGGGGAAGTGTCGGAATCGGCCTTCGGCTCTCGGTCTGGCCGCGCGCGGTCGTCGGCGCCCGCGGGCCTCACCGAGAGGACGCGCCGGGCTGGAATCGTGAAAATGAAGGTCGAGCCTGCGCCCGGCGCCGCATCGACCCAGGCTCTTCCGCCGTGGCTCTCGGCGATGTGCTTCACGAGGGCGAGGCCGATGCCGCTGCCCCGGACAGGCGATCGCAGCTTGTCGCTCGGATGCGGCGTGACGTCGCCCGCGCCCGCTCCCGACGGCGCCGAGCTCCGCAGCCGCACGAAGCGCTCGAAGATCCGCTGGCGATCCTCGGGCGCGATGCCGGGGCCCTCGTCGGTGACCTCGACCCTCACGCCGCCGTGGTCGGCCTTCGCGCGGATGGTGATGCTCTCGCCGTCGGGCGCGTACTTGAGCGCGTTGTCGACGAGGTTGATGACGGCGAGCTGAATCGCGCGCTCGTCGATCCGCGCGCGCGGCAGATCGGCCTCGACGGCCACGACGAGGTTCACCCCTTCGCGCTCGGCGCGGTAACGGTAGACGTTGGCCGCGCGCGTGACCGCGTCGCCGACGTCGCCTTCGGCGAACTCGTAGCTGCCGCGCCCGCGCTCGAGCCGCGCGAAGTCGAGCACGTTCTCGATGAGCGCCGAGAGGCGCTCGCTCTCGCGCAAGATGACGTCGAGGTACTCCTGCTTCTTGGCGTCGGTCTGCACGCGGCCGGACTGGAGCATCTCGGCGAACATGCGAACGAGCGCGAGCGGCGTCTTGAGCTCGTGGCTGACGTTGGCGACGAACTCGCTCTTGAGCGCGGAGACGCGGCGCTCCTTCTCCGCGACGAGCACGATCGCGATCGCGCCCACGATGATGACGATGCACGAGAGGCTCACCATGAGGATCTCGAGCAGGCGCCGGTTCTCGACGCGCGACGTCAGCTCCTCGCTCGCTTGGGGTGAGACCTGCACGCGCCAGTTGTAGAGCGTCGTCGGGAAGCGCACGCCGACGGTGAACTCGCCCGAGCGGAGCGGCGGCCCGTAGATGATGCGGCCCTCTTCGTCGACGACGTTCACGCGGCTCGCCGTCGACGTGCGCGGCGGCGGCGCGCCCGGGGCCTGCGGCTCGGCGTAGAGCATCGGCAGCGTCTCGCGGACGATGCGCCCGATGTCGTGCCACGCGATCACGAAGTAGCGGCGCCCTTCGTGGACGCGCTGCCAGTAGCTGAGGAGGTAGCCCTGCTGCGCGTACTCGCGGTGGAGGTGACGGAGCTCGTCGGGCGGCTGCGATCCGAGCTCCATGTCGCCGAGCATGCGCGCCACGAGGAGCCGGCGAAAGCCCTCCTCTTCGGCGAGCGCGCCGGTCGCGCGCGAGGCGAAGGCGAGCACGGTGCGGCTCTCGTCGAGCACGAGGATCGCGCGCACGCTCGGCGTCTCGCGCTGCGCGGTCGGCAGCCAGCGCTCGGTGAGGACCTCGAGGCGCGCCGGATCGGCGATCGCCATCACGACGTTGTCTTGATCGATGATCTGTCGGTCGACGCGGTTCGCCTTCTCCGTGGCGAGGCCGAGCGTCGCCTCGAGCACCGACTGCTGTCGCAGCGTGTCGATCTGGAGCGTCGTGCGGACCGTGAAGTAGGCGAGCACGCCCACCGCGACCACGACGAGCGGCAGCAAGACGAGCACCTTGAGGCGGTCGCGCCAGCGGGACATCGAAGCCGCTACAGCGTAGCGACAGGACGCGACGGAGGCGAATGTCTCAGGGTCCGACGACCAATGATCGTCAGACCCTTGCCTGCTCCGACGCGCTCGAAGACTCGCGCTCTCAACGCGCGGCGGCGGCCGCGATGCGCTCGCGATCGAGGACGATGCCCCGCGAGCCGAGGTACTCGGCGTATTGCTCGGCGATGTACGTCATCGCGTTGCCTTCGTCTTCGCTGAAGGGCATCCCGTCGAGCGGATTGATGATCTCGATGGCGCCGAGCGCGCGACCCGCCTGCATGATGGGCGCGACGATCAGGCTCCGGCCCCCGCCGATCTGGCGGTAGCGCTCGGACGCGGCGCTCGCGGCGTCGGCCACGACGAGGGCGCGCCGGCGTCGCGCGGCGTCGCGGAGCACCTCGTCGCTCTCGGGGGCGCGCGACGTGAGCAGCCGCTGCGTGTCTTTGCCTCGCGTGCACGCGACGACCCACTCGCGCTTCTCGAGATCGAAGAAGTGGATGATCGCGGCGCGCGCGGGGAGCACTTCGGTCGCGAGCGCGAGGCAGAACTGCCCGCCGTCGAGCGCGTCGCGGAGGAAATGGAGATCGTGCATCGACTCGAAGAGCGACGTGATGAGCTCGTCGCCGGTGATGCGGCCGCGGACGAAGCGTCCCGAAGGCGTGCGCACCATCGCCGGGCCTCCCGCGGGAGGAGGTTGCGACGGCGTCTTGCGCGGCGCTTCGACGACGACGGGATCGGGGACGCCGACGGCCGCGAACGGCACGGGCGGCCCGGTCACCATCGGGGGCTGCGCGGGCGGAGGCTGCGAGGGCGCGATCTGTACGGGCGGCGGCTGCGAGGGCGCGACCTGCGCGGGCGGCGCGGGCGGCGGCTGCGAGGGCGCGATCTGCGCGGGCGGCGGCTGCGAGGGCGCGATCTGCGCGGGCTGCGCGGGCGGCGGCTGCGAGGGCGCGATCTGCGCGGGCGGCGGCTGTGACGGCGCGGCCTGCGCGGGCGCGGCCGCGGCCGGCGGCGCGCTCTGCGGCGGAGGAAACGCGGGCACGGCCGCCTGGGCCGGGACGACGACCGGCCCCGGCGGCGCCGACGCTTGCACGGGCGCCGACATCGCCGCGGCTTGCAGCGACGGCGGCGCCTTGGACGGCGGTCGCGGCGGCTTGCTCGGCCCGCCCCCGCGACGAGGGAAGGCGACGACGGGGTCGCCCTTCCAGTCTTTCCACGTGAGCGTCGCGAGCGGCGGCCGCGGAGGCTTGCCTTTGAACTCGACGTCGAACGCGGCGAGGTTGACGAGCTTGCCGACTTTCTTTTCTTTCGCGGCGCTCGCGATGTGCGCTTCGACGTAGCGGAGCTGCGCGCGCAGCACGTCGGCGGCGACCTCTTCCGTCGTGCCGTCGGGCACGACGAACGCGTACTCGCGGTACGTGAGCGGCGAAGCTTCGGTCGGATCCTGCTCGCGCGAGGAGAGCAGCGTCGTCGCGGGGAGACCGGGGATCGACGATCCGATCGCCGGCAGGTTCGCGCGCTCGGCGACCTGCGTGTCGCTCGCGACCGCGGCCTCGGCGTTCGAGCCGAAGGTCATCGTCGCGCCCTTCTTCTTCTTCTCGTTGCCGGGGCGCGGCGCCTTCTTCGCGGTCTCGTCTTTGTCCTTCCCCACGGCGTTCGACGAGCTCGGCGTCGGCGGCAGCGCCGGGATCGTGGCGTCGTTCGAACCGGACGCCGCCGCCGCGGGCGCGACGCCGCCCTTCGGCTCCTTCGAGACCGTCGCCGTCACGGGCATGTCGTCGGGCGCGCGCTTGACGACGAAGCGAACGCGCGCGAGCGGGTCGACCGCGCGATAGCCCTCTTCGAGCAGCTCGATGGAGAAGCCGCTCATCGGGCCCTCTTCGCCGCGCTCCGAGCGCGCGGCCTGGAGCGCGCGCTGCCACGACTCCGCTTCGACGCAGAACTTTTGCTGGTCCGTCTTGCCGATCGACGAGACTTCGACGAGCCACCGCATGAGCGATCGAACGTTACCACCACCCGGCGGCCGGGTGGCACCGCGAAATCATTCGGCGCGCAGACCGTCTGACGGCCGAAGTCGCGCGGCATAGAGCGCGGGGAAGATCGTCGCAACGAGGCAGATCACGATCGCGACCGCGCCCGTGATGAGAAACTCCGTCGGTCTCACGTTTACGGGCAGCTTCGAGATGAAGTAGACCTTGGGATCGAGCGGGAAGCCATAGGCGGCGAGCCCCTTGCATCCGATCCATCCGATCGCGAGGCCGAGCGCCGTGCCGACGACGCCGATGATGCCGCCTTGGTAGAGAAAGACGCGGAGGACCGCGTCGTCGCTCGCGCCGATCGCCTTGAGGAGGGCGATCTCCTTCTTCTTGTCGAGCACGACCATGATGAGCGTCGCGATGACCGTGAACGCGGCGACGACGATGATGAGCGTGAGCACGACGCTCATCGCGATCTGCTGGATGAGCAGCGCGGTGAAGAGGCCGTGGTTGAGCTCGCGCCAATCCATCGTGTGGTAGACGCCGTTCGCGAGGAGCTTGTCGACGTCTTTGGCGATGTCGGCGGCGCGCTCGATGTCGTCGACCTTCGCCTCGACGCCGGTGACGCTGTCGCCCTGCTCGTAGAACGCCTGCGCCTCGTAGAGATCGGTGTAGACGAGCTTCGAGTCGTACTGGTCGAAGCCGGCCTCGAAGATCGCGATGACCCGGAACTGCTTGGCGATCGGCGGTCGCACGCCGCTCGCGCCGAAGCTCATCCCGATCTGAGGAGAGGTGACCTGGAGGCAGTCGCCCAAGCCGACCGCGAGGCGCTTCGCGAGCGACCTGCCGAGGACCACGCCGGGCAGCGCCTTGACCTGCTGCGGGCTGCGGCACGGATCGGGGTCGACGTTCTCCGGCAAGACGTCGTCGTCGGGCAGCGTGCTCGTGAAGCCTCCGCTCGGCGTGACGTTGCCCGCGGGCAGGAGCGCGCCCTGCGGCGGCGGCGCGCTCTCCGCGATGAGGTCGGCGATGATGTCGTCGCCGCCGCCGGTCTTGGCGGGCGCGGCCTCCGCCGGCTTGCTCGCGATGTCGCGCGCCGCGCCGGTGGCGATGAGCGTCGCGAGATCGGTCGTGCCCGCGTCGAGCGATCCGTACGCGTCTTTCGCCTTGTCGTCGGCGATCTGCTGCTCGATCGCCTCGAGGAGGCTCTGCTTCTTTCCCGTGCCCTCGCTCTCGTTCTTGCCGCTCTTGCCGGCGCCCTCGCGGAAGTCGGGGAAGACCTCGCGCGGCGACTCGGGCGGCGTCGCGCCTGGCTTGCGCATGCCCTCGAGCGAGCCCTCGACGATGTGCCGCGGCAGATCGAGCACCTTCGGCATCATCTCGGGATCGACGCCCTTGAGGAGCACGCCCGTCGCGGTGCGATCGCCGTGCGTGATCATCATCGGGTTGATGACGAAGGGGGCGACGGCGACGACGCCGGGCACCTTCTCCACCTTCTTCATCACGTCGCGATAGTCGCGGAAATGGATCGCGTACTTGAGGACGATGACGTGAGCGTTCACGCCGAGGACCTTCTCCCGGAACTGCTCCTGGAAGCCGCCCGTGACGCTCATCACGATCGCGAGCGCGGCGACCCCGAGCGCGACGCCCAGCATCGCGAACGCCGTGCCCACCGACACGAACGCGCGCTTCTTCGATCCGAGGTATCGAAGCGCGATCTGGACCGGGTACCCCATCTTCGGCTACGCCGGTCTAGCACGTGGGCACCCCCGAACGTTCCCGATTCCTTTGTGTTGTCCAGGTCAGCCGTGAGGTAAGCGGGTGTGTGCCGCTTGGCGGCCCGCCGCGGCGCTTTCAGAACCGCCGGAGCTCTCGTAGATCTTGAAAGAGCGCGCTCGATGACCGACGTTCGGCCAGGACCCAACCAGGCGACCATGCCTGCCGCTCCCGATTCGGAGCTCATGGCGACCTCCGCGAGGACGGGCAGTGACGGCCTGAGCGGGCCCGGGCACTCGTCGTCGCCCGTGCGCGTCGACAGCTACATCGGCAAGACGCTCGACGGTCGGTACTTCGTCGAGCAGATGCTCGGCGAAGGCGGCATGGGCGTCGTCTACCGGGGGCGCCACAAGGTCATCGACAAGCGCGTCGCCATCAAGATCCTGCGCGGCGAGATGGCGGCCGACGCCGAGATGGCCGACCGCTTCCTCAACGAGGCGCGCGCCGCGTCGAGCATCGGCAACCCGCACATCGTCGACATCTCGGACTTCGGGCGGGTCGAAGGCGCGACCTACTTCGTCATGGAGTTCCTGGAGGGCACGAGCCTCGGCGATCTCATGTCGACGGAGCGCGTCATCCCGATCCCGCGGCTCGTGCACATCGCGAAGCAGATCGCGCGCGGTCTCTCGGCGGCGCACGCCCGCGGGATCGTCCATCGCGACCTCAAGCCCGACAACGTGATGCTCGTCGCCCGCGGCGAGGATCGCGACTTCGTGAAGGTCCTCGACTTCGGCATCGCGAAGGTCAGCAGCGAGGCGGGCCGCCTGACGCGCGCGGGCAGCGTCTTCGGCACGCCGCACTACATGTCCCCGGAGCAGGCCGCCGGCGTCCCCGTCGACCAGCGCACCGACATCTATTCGCTCGGCGTCATCCTCTACGAAGCGGCCTGCGGGAAGGTCCCGTTCGACGCCGACAACTTCATGGGGATCCTGACGCAGCACATGTACAAGTCGCCCGCGCCGATCCGCGCGGTGGTTCCCCAGCCGCAGGAGGTCCCGCCGGGGCTCGAGGCCATCGTCCTCAAGTGCCTCTCGAAGAAGGTGGAGCTCCGCTACCAGTCGATGGACGAGCTCGCGGCCGATCTGGAGAAGGTCGAGAGGGGCCACGTGCCGAACGCCGTCCAGGAGATGATGGGGCGCTCGGGCGGCTTCAACGTTCCGGCGGATTACTTCCGCAAGCAGCAGATGGCGCCCGCGGGCCCTGCGATGATGCCCGCCACGCCGGATCTCGCGCGCAAGAAGCCGGTGCTCGCGATGGCGCTCGCGTCGATCGGCGTCGTCACCATCCTCATCATCGGCGTCGTCGTCGCGACGTCGCTCCGCGCGGCGCCGAAGGAGATCGTGGCGACGGGCGCGGCCCTCTCCGCGGAGCCCACCGCGCCGGCGGTCGGCGATCCCACCGCGCCCGCGGCGGTCGTGAAGATCGCGACCTTCATCAACGCCGAGCCGAGCGACGCGCAGATCTCGGTCGACGGCGCGCCGGCCATGGTCGGGCCGTCGACGGTGCAGCTCGCCGCGGACGACGAGATCACGATTCACGTCGAGCGCAAGGGTTACGTCTCGCAGACGGTGAAGCTCAAAGGCAGCGAGGTCGATCCGAAGAAGCCGTTCAAGACGGTCAAGCTCGAACGCGAGGTGAGCAAGACTCCGCCAGCCGTGAAACCGCCTCCTGCGAAGCCGCCGCCGACGACGACGACGAAGCCCACGGCGTCGCCCGCGCCGGCCCCGCCTCCGCCCACCGCGCCGCCTCCGGCGAAGCTCAATTGCCCCCCGCCGTCGAAGCCCGACCCGTTCGGCAAGGGCTGCGTCGTCTTCTGACCGAGGCGACGCGACGACGCGCTTGAACGCGCGACAGGCATCGTCTATCCGGTAAGCGGGTGCCGCGGGCGACCGCGGCAGGTCAAACGAGGTTGGTCGGGCCGCCAGTCTTCTTGTGCAACGCAAGTTGCATGGGAGATTGCGTTGGGCTCACACCACGACATCGAGCACGACCTTCCGGCTCCGCCGGAGGCTTCGCCGGCCGCGCGGCGTTGGATGCAACGCATCGTCTCGCCCATCGAAGCGTTCCTTCGCATCGAGGCGGCGAGCGGCGTGATCCTCCTCCTCGCGTCGGTCGTGGCGATGGTCGCCGCAAACTCGTCGCTCGCCGGCGCGTACCACCGGCTGGTCGAGCTGCCGCTCGGCGTGCGCGTGGGCGCGCTGAACGTGGAGCTCCCGATTCATTTCTGGGTCAACGACGGGCTGATGACGATCTTCTTCTTCGTCGTCGGGCTCGAGATCCGGCGCGAGATCCACGAAGGCGAGCTGGCGACGCTGCGCCGCGCGACGCTGCCGATCGCCGCTGCCCTCGGCGGCATGCTCGCGCCGGCCCTCCTCTACACCGCGCTCGCCGCCGGGCATCCCGAGGCGCGTCGAGGGTGGGGCGTACCGATGGCGACCGACATCGCGTTCGCCGTGGGCGTGCTCGCCCTGCTCGGCAAGCGCGTGCCGCCCGCGCTCCGCGTCTTGCTCCTCGCGCTCGCCATCATCGACGACATCGGCAGCATCGTCGTGATCGCGCTCTTCTACTCCGGGCGGATCGACCCGTCCGGCGCGCTCTTGATGGCCGGCGGCGTCCTCGCGATCGTGCTGATGCAGCGCCTCGGGATCCGCCGGGCGCTCCTCTACGTGCCGCCGGGGTTGCTCGTCTGGTACGGCTTTCTTCGAACGGGGGTCCATCCGACGATCGCCGGCGTGGTCGTCGGCATGCTCACCCCCGCGCGTCCTCGCCTCGGCGCGACCCACCTCGTCGATCTCGTGAAGCGATCCGCAGAGCACATCGAGGCGAAGGTCGCGAGCGAGTCGCCGAGCGATCCCGCCCTCGAGCACGTCGCGCACGAGGCCTCGTACCTCGTGCGCGCCCAGCGCGAAGCGCTCTCTCCGGCGTTGCGCCTCCAGCGCGCGCTTCATCCATGGGTGGCGCTCGTCGTGATGCCCGTCTTCGCCTTCGTGAACGCCGGCGTGACGATCGGCGGCCCGAGCGTCTCGCTCACCGTCGTGAGCGCGGGGATCATGGTCGGGCTGGTCGTGGGCAAGCCCGTCGGCGTCCTCGCCGCGTGTGCGCTCGCGGTGAAGGCGCGCATGACGACGCTCCCTATCGGCATCGGGTGGCGCGAGCTCTCCGTCCTCGGCCTCATCGCAGGCATCGGCTTCACGATGGCGCTCTTCGTCGCGACGCTGGCGTTCCCCAGCGCCGAGCAGCTCGTGCCCGCGAAGATGGGGATCCTGGCGGCCTCGGTGGTCGTCATGGTGCTCGGCCTCGTCGCGGGCCGCGTGCTGCTGCGCGGCCCCGTCGCCGGCGCCGCCGCGAGCGAAGCGGAGGCCGAGTGTTCGGACGACGTCTGACGGTCGCAGCGCGCAGCGCTCAGGGCGGCGGCGCGAACTGCGTACCGTTCCACGCGTAGCGCACACCCGCGATGCCGCCCCATGGAAGGAGGAGGGGCTCGATCGTTCCGCCAGGCTTGTCTTGCGGCCAGGGGTACGTCTCTTTCGTCCATCCGCGGGCGACGCCGGGCCGCACGTCGATGTCGAAGCCCTTGCCGCTCTTCGAAGGGATGAACTGCACGAGGCCCTGCACGCGCTTGCCCGACTGCTCGCGGCCCGTCTCGACGGCGAACACGCGCGTGATCGCTCCGCTCTGCACTTGATAGATGAAGAGCCCTTCGACGTCGACGCGATCGCCCGAGGGCGCAGAGGCGCGGCGAACGCCGCGGATCACGATCTCGGCGGCGCCGTCGCCGGTGACGTCGCGCGCGGTCATCTCGGAGACGTCCTTGTCTTCGGCGAACTGCGTGAGCGACATCCGCGCGTAGCCGGTGCCGCCCTTGAAGGTCGGGCCGAGCACGACGATGTCGCGCCCGACGAGCGCGACGCGCTCGGGCTTGGCGTCGCCCTCGACGTTCACCTCGATGTCGAAGCGCGGCTTCGTTCCCGCCGCGACGCCTTGATCGCGGTAGTAGGCGTCCATCACCTGCTTGCCGAGATCGCTCGGCTTCGTGCTCACGGGCGGCGTGGGCAGATCCTTGGTGGTCGCGCCGCCCGCCGAAGCCGCGCCGGAGGCGACCGTCGCCGCGGGCGCTTGCGCGACCTCGCTCGCCTTCGCGAACTTCTTTCCTTCGAGCTTGTACGTGCGCGACTTCACCGCGCCCCAAGGGAGGAGGATCCCTTCGTCGCCTGCCGCCGTCGGCTCCTTGAAGGTCGCCGCGTCCCATCCGACCGCGGGCTCGACGCTCACCTCGATCTCTTTGGACGACACCCTGACGGCGTTCGTGAGCTTCCGCTTGCCGCCGTTCTCGACGACGGCGATCTGCTGCGTGAACACGGTGACGGGCTCGTCGCCCGCGGGGATCGTCCACACCTCGAGCATCTCGTGCATCGAATTGCCGGCGGCGAAGCGGCGGCGGACGATCATGTCGTCTTTGCCGCGGCCGGTGAGCTCGCGCGTTTCGAACGACGAGAGCTCGCCGGCGACCTCGCGCCAGAAGAACTGATGGCCGCTGCGATAGCCCGGGCCACAGATGGTGAAGAACTTTCCGAAGACGCTGATGCGCTCCTTGCGCTCGTCGCCGGCGACGTCGGCGAAGACGTCGATCTTCGGCGCCTGCCCGGCGAGATTTCGCGGCGCGAGCAGCCCGTCGACCACGGCCTGCTCGGCGGCCGTCGGCAACGCGGGAAGATCGCTCGGCTTGTCGACGGTGCCCTGACCGGTGGCGAGCACGCCCTTCTCCGACGCGCCGTCGCCGTCGTGCACGCGGAAGACGCCGCGCAGCCCGACGCGCATCGTTCGCGCTTCGGCGAACGTCGCCCAGGGGATCGCCGCCTCGATCGTGTAGCCGCCCTTCGAATCCGACTCGACGAGCTTCGCGCCCGCGACGGGTTGACCCTTGCTCGGCCCCGCGAGCCACTTCACCGCGCCCGCGCTCTCGCCGGGCTTGCCCGGATAGAGACCGATCTCGTAGCCCTTGAGCGCGCCGCGGCCGGAAGGGAACGCGAGCACCATCGAGACGTGATCGTCGTTCTCCGCGTGCGCCGCCGTGCGCGTGAGCTGTGAATCGGTGACCTCGGCGCCGACGTAGATCTTCGCGTCGTCGTACTGGACCGCGACCGCGAGGCCGAGCCCGTCGACCCTGCCGCCGACGGTCTCGCCCGCGGGCGTGCGCGCGGGCCACTCCTTGAGCACGCCGTCGAGCTTCACCGGGCTCTTGCGATCGACCTCGACGGCGTGGAGCGCGGCGCCCATCGCGACCTCGACGCCGGTGCCGCCGTCTTCGCGGTTGCCGGCGCCGCCGAGCGCCGCGATCCCGCCCTTGGCCGCGGCGAGATCGCCGATCGACTCGTGCGCCTCGCGCTTCGACGCGTCGCTCGCGCCGTCGGGCGATTTCGCCGGCGCGCCTCCGCCGCAAGCGATCAGACCGACGAGCCCCACGAACGCAGCGCGCTTCATCGGAGCCGAGAATACGACGATGTCACGCGCGGCGCGACATGGGCCCGAGGTCTTTGCCGACGACGCCCTTGCGCTGGAGGAACTTCAGGATCTCGATCATGGGAATGATCGAGGCCGAGGCGCCGACGAGGACGAGCCACTCCGCGCCGCTCAGGGCGTACGTGCGGAACACCTCGCGGAGCTGCGGAACGAGCACGCTCACGAGGTGGATCGCCGCGCTCACGACGATCGAGGCGACGAGCGCGATCGGGAGCATCGGGCGCAGCGCGAGGAACGACGCGGTCGCCGAGCGGCAGTTGACCGCGTGGAAGAGCGGCGCGAGCGCGAGGAGGGAGAAGGCGACCGCGCGGCCGTAGTCGACGCCCGCGACGTTCGGATCGCCCCATGGCCAGTAGTAACAAGCGATCGCGAGCGCGCCCATCAAGACGCCGACGACGCCGATCCCGAGGTACTCGCGTTGACCCAAGAGGCCCGAGCTCGCGCTGCGCGGCGGCTCCTGCATCTGCGTCGGGTCCGGCGGATCGATGCCGAGCGCCAGCGCCGGCAGGCCGTTCGTCACGAGGTTGATCCACAGGATCATGAGCGGCCGAAGGCTGGGGAGCGAAGGCAGCACGCTCGCGACGAAGACCGTGACGAGCAGGCCCGCGTTCGACGAGAGGAGGAAGAAGATGAACTTCTGGATGTTGCGCCAGATCGCGCGGCCCTCGCGGACGGCGTCGACGATCGTCGCGAAGTTGTCGTCGGCGAGCACCATGTCGGCGGCCTCGCGAGCGACGTCGGTGCCGTCTTTACCCATCGCGATGCCGATGTGCGCTTCGCGGAGCGCGGGCGCGTCGTTCACGCCGTCGCCCGTCATCGCGACGATGTGCCCCTTCGCCTTGAACGCCTTCACGATGCGGAGCTTCTGCTCCGCGGTGACGCGGGCGAACACGCGCACGCTGTCGATGCGTCGCGCGAGCGCCTCGTCGTTGAGCTTCTCGAGCTCCGAGCCGCTGAGCGCGATCGAGCCTTCGTCCCACAGGCCGAGCTCGCGCGCGATCGCGACGGCGGTGAGCTTGTGATCGCCGGTGATCATCACCGGGCGCACGTGCGCCTCGTGACAGGCCGCGACGGCCTCCTTCACGCCGACGCGCGGCGGATCGATCATCCCCACGAGGCCGAGGAACGTGAGGCGCTGCTCGACGTCGACGCTCGGGCGCGCCTCGCCGCTGCTCGGCGGGTTCGATGCGCGGCTGTCGCCGTCGGCGCTCGAGAGCTCGCGGCGCGCGATGGCGAGCACGCGGAGCGAAGCCTGGCTCATGCGCTCGGCCTCGGCGAGGATCGCCTGACGCCCGTCGTCGTCGAGCGGCATCCCGCCGTCGGCGAGCTGCTGCGCCACGCAGCGCGGGATGATGACGTCGGCGCTGCCTTTCGTATGCGCGATCTCGCGGCCGGTCTCGTCGAGCGCGATGACGGTCATGCGCTTGCGGTCGCTGTCGAAGGGGATCTCCTTGAGCACCTGGTGCGAAGGAATGAGCGACTCCTTCGGCAGGCCGCCCTTGGCCGAGAGCGTGAGGAGCGCGCCCTCGGTCGGATCGCCCACGACGCGCCACGAGCCTTCCTTGAGCTCGAGCTGAGCGGTGTTCGCGAGCGACATCGTCGCCAGCAGATCTTTGAGCGCGGGCGACGACGCGGCGTCGATCGTCTTGCCCGACCGATCCTGGATCTCGCCCTTGGGATCGTAGCCCGTGCCCGTCACGTTGAACGACGCGCCGCCGGCGTAGACCTCGCGCACGGTCATCTCGTTCTGCGTCAACGTTCCCGTCTTGTCGGAGCAGATGACGGTGGCCGATCCGAGCGTCTCGACCGCGGCGAGCCGCCGGACGATCGCGCCGCGCTTGGCCATGCGCTGCATGCCGAGCGCCAGCGTGATGGTCGTGATGGCGGGCAGGCCTTCGGGGATCGCCGCGACGGCGAGGCTCACGGCCTCGAGCAGGAGGACGGGCCACCTGTCTTCGCCCCGGATCATGCCCCACGCGAACATGAACGCGCTGATCGCGATGCACGCGACGAGCACGCGCTTGCCGAAGTGATCGAGCTTCTCTTCGAGCGGGGTCTTGCCCTGCTCCTGCTCGCTCATCAAGGTGCTCAGCTTGCCGAGCTCGGTGTCTTTGCCCGTCGCGACGACGAGCGCGCGGCCTTTGCCGCGCACGAGCGACGTGCCGACGAAGAGCATCGTCGCGCGATCGCCGATGGGCGCGTCGTCGGCGAGCTCGGCGCGCGCGTCCTTCGTCACCGGGAGCGACTCGCCGGTGAGCGCGCTCTCTTGCGCGGCGAGGTTGATCGTCTGCATCAGCCGCGCGTCGGCGGGCACGGCGTCGCCGGCCTCGAGCTCGAGGACGTCGCCGGGGACGAGCTCGGCGGCGGGCACGACCTTGACCTCGTCGCCTCGGCGCACGCGCGCGTTCGGCGTCTGCATCTTCTTGAGCGCGTCGAGCGCGGCCTCGGCGCGACGCTCCTGGTAGTAGCCGAGGAACGCGTTGAGCACGACGATGAGCCCGATCGCGATGGCGTCGCCGAAGCGCGCGAGGAAGCTCTCGCCCGTCTTGTTGCTCGCGCCGTTCACGGTCGCGATCAGCGCCGCGACGAGGAGCGTCAGCACGATCGGGTTGAGGAACTGGGCGAGGATCTGCTTGAGCGCGCTCTTCGGCGGCGGCGCCGGCAGCTCGTTGCGGCCGTGCCTCTCGAGGCGCGCCTTCGCCTCTGCTTCCGTCAGCCCGCGGACGGGGTTCGCGTCGAAGCGCTCGTAGAGCGCCTCGCACGCGCCCGTATGCCAGACGTCACTCTTGCCGACGTCGCGGATCGATGCGTCTCTCGACGGTCGCGCCGAGAGCGGTGGCCGCTGGGGCTGCGCTTCCGTATCCACCTAGGCTTGGGGGGACTGTACTACGCCCGCTGCGAGAGGGGTGAACGTCGGGCGGAGCGGCGTTTGCCGCGCCAAGCGCGTGCGATGCAGATCGCGACGGCCGCGAGCGCCGCACCGGCGGCGCCGGGGGCACCCGGCGTGAGGGGAGAGGCCGCGCAGCTGCTCGACGAGCCGCCCGACGACGAGCCGTTCGACGGCGCGCCGCTCGTCGTGCCGCCGCTCGTCGCGCCGTCGGCGCTGTCCGCCTTGGGGCAATAGACGTGCGAGCCGACGGTGCCGCCGCCGCGCGCGCAGACGTTCTGCAGGCCGCGCGCTTTCGCGTCCTTCATGCACGCGAGCTCGCCGGCGTCGGGATCGCTGTTGACGTACCGGCACTCGACGCCTTGGCCGGGGCACTTCTTCTCGACGGTGCAGGACGTGTCCGGTGGACCCACGTCGGCGAGCGCGATCGCGGGCACGAGCGCGCTCGCGATCGCGATCCAAGCGACGCGCCTCATCGCCCCGCCTTGCGCTGCTGCTCTTGATTCTGCTCCGCTTCCATCTCCTCGAGCGCGGCGGCGAGCTCGTCTTGCTCGCTGCGCGAGGCCACGGGCGGCGGCGCCTCGACGCGCTTGGGCGCCTCCGCGCGCGGGGCGGGCGCCTCCTCGGGAGGCAGCATGCCCATCTTGCGCTTGAGCGCGAGGAGATCCTCGTCGGCGCTCGCGCCGCGCTCGAGCGTCTGGAATTTGTGAGCGAGGACGTCGCCCGTGTACTCCTCCTGCAGATCGGCGGCCGCTTCGGCCTCGGCCTCGAGCTGATCGATCTTGCCGGCCATGCGGTCGAACGTTTCGAAGGCCGACTGATCCTTGAGACCGTGCATCGTCTCCTGGATCGCCTTCTGCGCCTCGGCGCGCTTCTTTCGCGCGATGAGGACGTTCTTCTTCCGCTTCGCCTCCTCGATCTTGTCGTTCAGCATCCGAAGCGCCTTCTTCAGCTGATCGACGGCGTTCTTCTGCTTCGCCCATTGCTCTTTGTAGGTGTCGGCGAGCTGATCGTGCTCCTTCTTGCGCGAGAGCGCCTCCTTCGCGAGCTCCTCGTTGCCCGCGCGGAGCGCCATCATCGCGCGTCGCTCCCACTCGGCGGCGTGCGCCATCTCCTGCTCGAACTGCTTGGCGAGGCGCTTCTCGTCGGCGATCGACGAGGCGACCTGCTTCTTCGCCTCGACGAGCTGACCGGTCATGTCGGAGACGACCTGGTGCAGCATCTTCTCCGGATCTTCCGACTTGGAGATCAGGTCGTTGAGGTTCGATTTGATGAGCTGGGCGAGGCGGCTGAAGATGCCCATGATCAGGCTTTCCTTGTCGAGTGAGCGGCCTTGGAGAGCTCCGCGAGCTGCGGGACCTGCTGCGCGAGCGTGACGTCGATCTCGTCGAGCGCCGCCTCGAGCTCGTTGTAATCGAGGTTCTCGAGCTCGAGCGCGGCGCAGAGCACGATGCGCCGGTCTTCGAGGCCGAAGCTCGAGTGGACGAGCGACTTCGCGTTGATCGTCAGGAGCTTCTGGAAGAGCTCGCCGTTGGCCGCGGCGTCGCCGTCGACGTCGCCGACGTGCACCCGGAGGACGACCAGGGGTGGATCCACGCGCAGCGCGGTCGGCGGCATGTTGTCTCCGCCGTGGACGAGGAAGGTTCCGGGCTGATCGTCGACCGGCGAAAACCGCCGGTTCATCTTGCCGAGGTAAGCCTCGACGTCTTGGACGCTACGCATGTTGTCGAATGAGTCTCCGAGAGCGGCGGCTTAATTTCAGAGGACGACCGCGGATTCGAACCTAACCACGCGGCCGCACCGGCCAAGAGCGCCAAGGGCGGCGAGAGGCGAGGGTACCCAAGGAGCGTAGAGCCCGTCGAGGGTCTTCCCGAAGACCGCCGAAGGCCCCGGCAGAGCGCGAAAAGAGCCTGGTTTCCGCCGTCATCGGGGCTTGTCGCGGCACGCCGATAGCGTGCTACGCTCGGACGGGATGGCAGCCGAGCCTGGCCTCGCGCCGGGATCGATAATCGGCGGGATTTACAGGATTCGCCGGCTGATCGGTCAGGGGGGGATGGGAGAGGTGTACGCCGCGGAGGGGCGCGGCGGCGAGAAGATCGCCCTCAAGGTCCTCCACGAGCGCGCGGCCCAAGACCCCGACTTGGTGGCCCGGTTCAACCGCGAGGCGAACATCGCCAAGCAGATCCAGTCGCCGTTCGTCGCCGCGATCCTCGGGGCGGGCAAGGAGAAGGACGGCCGCCTCTGGATCGCGTTCGAACGGCTGGTCGGCGAGGGCCTCGACGAGCGTCTCCGCCGCGAGCAGTACCTCTCGTTCGCCGAGGTCGCTCCGGTGATCGAAGACGCCCTCCAGGGGCTCAACGCCGCACACGTGGCGCACGTCGTGCACCGCGACATCAAGCCGGCGAACCTCTTCATCGAGAAGCGCAAGCTCACGCCCGAAGAGATCTCCGGCGGCGAGCACGAAGAGCGCACGCGCATCCTCGACTTCGGCGTCTCGAAGATGAAGTCGAACGCGTCGCGGCGGAGCGAGCCTTCGCTCACCGCGTTCGACGCCACGCTCGGGAGCTTCGCCTACATGGCGCCGGAGCAGGTGCGCGGCTCGGCGCGCGTCGACGAGCGCGCGGATCTCTACGCGCTCGGCGCCGTCGCCTTCCGCGCGCTCACCGGTCGCTTGCCCTTCGAGGGCTCGAACGCGCTCACGCTGATCGCGCTCAAGCTCGATCGCGATCCGCCGACGCTCGCGCAGACGACGGGCGACACCTGGCCGGCGGCGATCGAGAAGTTCTTGTCGAAGATCATGTCGCGCGAGCGCGAGCGACGCTTCCCGACGGCGATGGATGCGCTCGAGTCGTGGCGCAAGGTCTGCCGCGTGATGGGCAACGCGCGGCGCAAGCAGCCCGCGCCGCCCCCTTCGTTCTCGATCCGCGACGATCAGACCGAGGTGACCGCCGCGTCGTTCACCGACGGCGGTCCAGGCACGTTCCAGGGGCTCCCGCCGACGCGCCGCCGCTGAGCGGCGACGGCTCGGCTCAGCGGCACGCGCCGCTGTCGGCGACGATCTCGGCGCACCCCGCGCCGCCGCGGATCGCGTCGCGCAGGTGATAGAGGCGGCAGTTGAGGCTGTCGCCGCTCTCGGGACCGCTCGGGCCTTCGCCGGCGTCCTTGAAGGCGAACGTCACGCACGCGCTCGCGCAGTCGGCGTACGAGCCGTAGGGCGTCGGCCCGCACACGGCCATCGCGAGCTGGCAGAAGCTCGTGCAGCGGTCGCCGCAGATCCCGCCGCCGAAGGGGCCCGCCGCGGGGCAGTAGGTGACCGCGTCGGTGAGGGCAGGGGTCCCGGCGTAGACCTCG
The DNA here is from genome assembly GCA_019637175.1 of Labilithrix sp. Taxonomy (GTDB): domain Bacteria; phylum Myxococcota_A; class Polyangia; order Polyangiales; family Polyangiaceae; genus Labilithrix. Next base: position 132,019 of record JAHBWD010000015.1, read on the forward strand.
CGGCACGCGAGCGACGACCGATCGGTGTCGCCCGCCGTGCCCTCGGGCATGAGCGCGCAGAACGCGAGACACTCCTTGGCGTCGGCGTACTGCGCGTGCTCGCCCGTGCAGCTCTCCATCACGAGGCCGCAGTAGTCGGCGCAGGAGGGCGCCGGCGGCGGCGCTCCGCTGTCGACCGGGCCCGCTTCGAGCGCCTCGACCGGGCCGCCGTCTTTACGCACCGAGCCGTCGGGGGCGCCGGCGGCCGCCGTCCGCGCTGCGTCGCTCGAGCACGAGGCCAAGACGAGGCTCGTGGCCGCGACGCCCACGGACGCCACGAACGCGAAGGAAAGGAGAAAGCGACTCCACATGACGAGCAGGCAGGCGCCTCGAGCGGATGCTCCATCATCGTAGCCGGTGGCTTTCGAGGCCGCAAAGTGACTCCGAAATGACATGGCCGTGATTCCTCTTGCCGGAACGCGACCGGAGCGTGATACAACGCAAATCCGTGGATGCTACAGTCGTCGCGAAGGGCCGGCTGGAAGTGCGTGGTGGGACCCTCAAGGTCAACCGCGGACAGGCCAACAAGCCGACCCTCGAGATCGGACCCGAGACCCAGGTAGTCGGGCGCAATGAGGCCTGCGACATCGTCCTCGATGATCGCAAGGTCAGCGCCGTGCACATGGAGCTCGTGGCCACTGAACGTGGTGTCCGTGTCCGCGACCTCGGGTCGCGCAACGGGACCTTCATCGGAGACACCCGCGTCGGCGAGGTCTACCTGATGAAGCCGACCGTCATCACGGTCGGCGAGTCGTCCCTCGAGTTCAGCCCGACCACCCCCGAACAGGTCGACATCCCCGAGGTCGCGCAGTTCGGGCCGCTCGTCGGCGTCAGTCAGAGCATGCGCGGCGTCTTCGAGCGCTGTCGCAAGGCCGCGCCCACCGACCTCACCGTCCTCATCCTCGGCGAGACGGGCTGCGGCAAGGAGCTGGTCGCCGCCGCGATCCATCAGGCGAGCTCGCGCGCGAACAAGCCGTTCGTCGTCGTCGACTGCGGCGCGATCCCGCCCACCCTCGCGGAGAGCGCGCTCTTCGGTCACGAGCGCGGCGCCTTCACCGGCGCCGTCGACAAGCGCGTCTCCCCGTTCGTCGAGGCCGACGGCGGAACGATCTTCCTCGACGAGCTCGGCGAGCTCCCCGTCGACGTCCAGCCGAAGCTCCTTCGCGCGCTCGCCGAGCAGCGCATCAAGTCGGTCGGCTCGAACTCGTACCGTCCGGTCAACGTCCGCGTCATCGCGGCGACGCGTCGCGATCTCGTGCGCGAGGTCAACGCCGGCACGTTCCGAAGCGACTTGTACTTCCGCGTCGCGCAGCTCCGCATCGAGCTGCCGCCGCTCCGCGAGCGCCTCGAAGATCTCCCCGCGCTCGTGCGCAAGATGATCACCGATCTCGGCGATCCGAGCGCGTACGGCCGCATCACGAACGACTCGCTCGAGCGCCTGATGCGCCACGACTGGCCGGGCAACGTGCGCGAGCTGCGCAACGTCATCGCCGTCGCGCTCGCGTTCGGCAAGGAAGGCCCGATCGATCTCGCGCAGCACCTCGCGCCGCTCGTCGCGGCGAGCGAGTCGACGCCGACGCGTGGCCGCACCTTCCAAGACGCGAAGCGAGAGGTGCTCGCGCGCTTCGAGCGCGAGTACTTCACGGCCCTCTACGCCGAGTGCAACGGCAACGTCAGCGAGATCGGCCGGCGCGCCGCGATGGAGCGCGCGCACGTGCGCGGTTACCTCCGCCGCCACGGCATCGGCGACCCGAAGAAGTCGAGCGAGCCCTGAATCGACGCGCCCAGCGGCGCTCGCGGCGCGGGCCCTGGATTTCTGGACGCTGCGGCATTAACTGAGTCACGGTAACCCCGTGGATCGCTTCCTCACGCGCGCCCTGTCGTTCACGTCGATCGCGATTTTCGCGCTCGTGTCGGCGCGGCTCGTCTCGCAGGATCGGCGCTACGGCCTCGTCATCGTCGGGGTCATCGTCGCGTTCGCGATCCCTGCCTTCCTCTCGCGGCGAAAGCTCCGCCGCCTCCTCATCTCGGGCGACGTCCCGAAGATCCTCGGCACGTGGGAGCGCTCGCTCGAGCGCGCGACGTACCCCGAGACGATGGCGCCGCTGATGACGGCCACGACCTACGCCGCGTACGGGTTCATCGACGCGGCACGGAGAGCGCTCTCGCGCGCCGCGCGCGGCCCCGCATGGGACGCGGCGATCGAGCAGCGGCTCTTCGTCGAGGCGCTCCTCGACGTCTACGAAGGCGAGCGTCTGCGCGCGATGCTCAAGGCCGAGGAGCTCGAGCAGCTCCCGCTTCCTCGCACCGGCTTCTGGATGCGCCGGAAGATCTCGCTCCTCCGTCGAGGCGTCGGCGCCCTCGCGCGCGCGTTCGCCCACGAGAGCCGGGCCGACGACGAAGCGCTCCTCTCGCGCGCGGGCAAGTCTTCACCCCTGGTGCACTGGGCGATGCGCTACGCGCGCGCGATCGTGCTCGTCGACGGCGGGCGCACGCAAGAGGCGCTCGACCTCGTCGCGTCCGCGCCGGCCTGGCCCGAGGAGAGCGCGTTCCACGCGTTCCACGCCGAGCTCCTCGCGCACCTCTCGGGAGAGCCCTCGCTGACAATCGCTTGAGCCCGTGCGGGGCCGTCCGGTATGGTCCCCGCGTGACGTTTCCGCCCGGAAAAGTCGAGGCTCGCCCGCGGGCGCGCGTCCTCTACGCGGACGACGAGGCCGACGTCCGCGAGGTCTTCGCCGCGGTCTTCGAAGACGACTTCGAGATCACGTGCGTCGCGACGGGCCAGGAGGCGCTCGACGCGCTCGCGGCGCGCGAGTTCGACGTGCTCGTGAGCGACATGCGCATGCGCCCGATGAAGGGCTCGGAGCTGCTCGCGCGCGCGTGCGAGGCGCACCCGACGACGCAGCGCATCCTCCTCACGGGCTTCAGCGATCACGACGATCTCGCCGACGCGGTGAACCGCGGGCACCTCTTCGCCTACGTGCAGAAGCCGTGGGACAACGCGCAGCTCCGTCTCGTGATCCGCCGCGCGGCGTCGCAACGTCAGCTCGAGCTCGAGAACCGACGGCTCACGCAGAACCTCGAGGCGTCGAACGCGCGCCTGCGCGACGACGTCGAGGCCGTCTCGCGATCGGCCCTGCGGCCGCGGCTGCTCGCGACCTCCGAAGCGATGCAGCGCGTGATGGCGCAGGTCACCGCCGTCGCGGGGACCGACGCGAGCGTCCTGCTCCACGGCGAGACGGGCACGGGCAAGGAGCTCATCGCCGCCGAGATCCACGAGCGGAGCGGGCGCCGGCGCGCGCGCTTCGTCGCGCAGAACCTCGCGGCGCTGCCGCCCGAGCTCATGACGAGCGAGCTCTTCGGGCACGTGAAGGGCGCGTTCACCGGCGCGCAGCAGGCGCGCCGCGGCCTGCTCGAGCTGGCCGACGGCGGAACGCTCTTCCTCGACGAGATCGGCGAAGCGCCGCCCTCGCTCCAGGCGCTGCTCCTGCGCGCGCTCGAGTCGCGCGAGTTCTGGCCCGTCGGCGCGAGCGAGCCGCGGCACGTCGACGTTCGTCTCGTGTCGGCGACGAACCGTGACCTGCTCGCCGACGCGCACGCCGGGCACTTCCGTCTCGATCTGTATTACCGCCTCGCGGTCTGTCCGATCGAAGTGCCGCCCCTCCGCGCGCGGCCTCACGACGTGCGGGGGATCGGCCGGCCGCTCCTCGAGGCCGCCGCCAAGCGCATGAACCGCGACCTGCCGAACATCGCCGAAGCGGCGTGGCGCGCGCTCGAGGGTCACCCGTGGCCGGGCAACGTGCGAGAGCTCGGCAACGTGATGGAGCGGCTCGTCATCTATCACGCGGGTCGAGACGTCGAGCCGCAGGATCTCGGTCTCCCCTCGTCGCTCCGCGCGAGCCTCTTTCCGTACACGACGCCGCCGTCGTCGGAGCCGCCGCGATCGAGGCCGCCGGCGCCCTCGTATGCGTCGGGCGCTCCCGACTCGGTCTCCGAGATCCGTCGATCGTCGAGCGGCATCGAGATACCGCCGTCGAGCGGCAACCACGATCCGCGCGCGGAAGACGATCGCGTCCCGCCGGAGCGACCTTCGATGGTGCGGATGGATGTCGACGCGATCGCGCCGGGCCCGCTCTCGCTCGACGTGCCCGAAGGAGGCACGACGTTCGACGACCTCGAGCGCGAGATCCTCGCGCAGGTCCTCGCCCGGGCCGACAACAACCAGTCTCGCGCCGCGAGATCGCTCGGAATGAGCGAGAGCACCTTCCGATCGCGCATGAAACGCCTGGGTTTGAAGGGCTAATCGGCGCCCGAGTAAACCTCGCGCCGACGTGCCGGCCGCGGGTATCCTCACGGGAGGATGGTGGCCAGCGTCGGGAGCCGGCCGGGACGCATCCCGGCGCTCACGAAGTACGACGTGCTCGAGGAGCTCGGGCACGGCGGCATGGCCACGGTGTATCGCGCGCACGACAAGCGTCTGGGGCGCGACGTCGCCATCAAGGTTCTCCATCCTCACCTCCGCGAGAGCAGCGAGATCGCGCACCGCTTCGAGGCGGAGGCCAAGGCGGTCGCGAAGCTGCGGCACCCGAACATCGTCGAGGTGTTCGACGTCTCCTCGGCCGACGAGGACGAGCAGTACCTCGTCGTCGAGTTCGTGCGCGGTCAGACGCTCCGCAAGCTGCTCCAGAAGCACGGCGCGCTCCCGCCGGAGATCGCCGCGTCGCTCGCGGTCGAGCTGCTCGGCGCCCTCGCGCACGCGCACGCGTCGGGCGTCGTGCACCGCGACGTGAAGCCGGAGAACGTGCTCCTCGAGCATCGGCCGAGCACCGGCGCCACGCCGCCTCCGCCTTCGGTCGAGGGGTCGATCACGCCGGCGCCCTCGTCGAAAGACGCGAAGTCGCCCGCGAGCGGCTCCGATGCGCATCGCGGCGAGCGCGTGAGCGTGAAGCTCACCGACTTCGGCATCGCGAAGCTGCTCGACGCCCAAGGCGTGACGTCGACCGGCCAGGTGCTCGGGAGCCCCGCCCACATGGCGCCGGAGCAGATCGAGGGCGGCGACGTCGACGGGCGCGCCGACGTCTTCGGCCTCGGCGTCTTGCTCTACGAGTCGATGGTCGGGCACCTGCCGTTCGAGGGGAACAACCCCGCGCAGGTGCTTCGTCGCGTTCTCGACGGGATTTATCCGAGCGCGGAGCGCGAGCGGCCGAGCATCGGCAAGGTGTACAGCCAGATCCTCGACCGCGCGCTCGCGCGCAAGGCGCTCGATCGCTTCGCCGACGCCGAGTCGATGCGTGACGCGCTCTCGCGGGAGCTCGCGCGCCTCGGGATCGCGAAGCCGCGCGCCGAGCTCGAGGCGTACTTCGACGATCCGGAGGGTTGGGCGGCGGAGCACGAGAAGCGGCTCATCGCGAAGCTGTGCGATCTCGGCGGCGAGGCGCGCAAGCAGGGCGACGCCGTCTCCGCCGCGTCCGACTACAACCGCGCGCTCGCCTACGCCCCCGACGATCCCGCGCTCCTTCGCATCGTGTCGAGCATGCACCGCGCGGAGGCGCGCATGCGCCTCCTCCGCCGCGTGGGCCCCGTGGTCATCGGCGCGGTCGTCCTCGGCACCGGCGCGTACTTCATCGCGAGCGCGCTCAAGACGCAGCCGGTCGTCGACGACACGCCGGCGTCGCCCACCGACGCGGGCGGCGTGACCGCGCGGGCAGACGTCTCCAGCGCGCCGGTCGCCTCGACGGAGCCATCGGCGATCGTCTCGGCGCAGCGGCCGTTCATCCCCGCCATCGCGATCCGCGTCGACGCAGGCGCGACGGTGACCAAGAAGCGCAACGTCACGATCGCGAGCCTCCGCCCGGCCAACGGCGTGCTCGTTTCCAAAGACGGCGCGCCGCCCGTCGAGACGAGCTCCGACACGACGTTCACCTTCGACGACAAGCCGCACACGCTCACGTTCACGTGCAAGCGCGATCTCTGCGACTCGCGCACGATCGAGGTGCCCGCGGGAGACAGCGACGTCGCGCTCGACGTCGGCTTGCGGATCCACCCGGGCAAGCTCATCGTCGAGGGCGACCCCACGCGCGCGTACGGGATCGACGAGCTGCCCACGACGACCGTGACGCCGGGCGTGGCCGTCCCGATCCCGATGATCGCCGACGGGAGCCGCCTCATCACGGTGTTCGATCGCGCCGATCCGTCGACCAAGAAGACGGTCACCGTACGCGCCGACGACCAGACGCGCGTGAGCTTCAAGGCTCCATGATCCTCCTGTAGACTGCTCCCCGATGCGCCGGTTGATCATGGCCGCCGTGCTCGCCGCGACGCTCGCCGGCACGAGCGTCGCGTTCGGCCAGAGCCGCGCCGATCTCGAGAAGGCCCGCGCGGCCTACCTCGCGCGCAACTACGCCGAGGCCGAAGAGCGCCTGCGCGCGCTGGTCGATCCGAAGACGGGCGTGAAGGAGCTCACCCTCCTCTCGCAGGGCCGCATGTACCTTGGCGCCGTCTTGCTCGCGCAGGGCAAGCGAGAGCAAGCGATCGACGTCTTCGAGAAGCTGATCCTCGAAGACCCTCCGTTCGAGCCCGATCCGCTCGGCTATCCGACGGACGTCATCAACACGTTCATCGACGTTCGCGTGCAGCTCCAGGAGCGCATCCGTCAGGCCGCGCAGAACGCGGCGAAGCTCGAGGCCGAGCGGCGCGCGCGCGCGGAAGAAGAGAAGCGCCGCCAGGAAGAGTGGCTCGCGAAGGTCAAACAGATGGCCGAGGAGGAGAAGATCACCGTGCGGAACAGCCGCCTGGTGGCGTTCCTCCCGTTCGGCGCGGGGCAGTTCCAGAACGGCCAGCCGATCCTCGGCTGGGCCTTCCTCGTCACCGAGGCGGCGCTCGTCGTCGGCACCGCCGTGACGATCCCGATGTTCAGCTACGCGCGCGGCCGCGCGCAGGAAGAAGCGCGCGCGGGCGACATCGAGCGCAAGGCCGACATCTATCAAGCGCGCGCCGACGCGATCCGGGTGGTGAACCTGAGCATGGCGGGCGCCTTCGGGCTCATCGCCGCGGCGGGCATCCTCCAGGCGAACCTCGCGTACGTGCCCGAGACATTCGAAACGAAGAAGCGAGAGCTCCCCTCGGCGTCGCTTCGTTTGTCGCCGGTCATCGCGCCGACGCAGGCGGGCGTCTTCTTCGGCGTGAGCGGCGTGACGTTCTGAAAGTAGATCAGTACGTCGCGGCGTGGACCGCGCCGCGCGCGGGCCGCTCTTCGCGGTTGGGGCGGAACGACATGTTCGGTCGGACGGCCCGCGCCTCTTGGGCCTGCACTTCTTCCGACTTGATCATGCCTTCCATCGCCTCGGGCGGCGTCCAGCTCGCTTCGTCGCGCGACTCGGCGACGTTGATCGACGGAACCGTGGGCTGCTGCGCGGAGGCGCCGCAGCCGACGACGGTGGAGAGGCTCGAGGCGACGAGAATGCAGGCGATGGCGAGGCGCATGACCGTGGCTCCTGTGGGGTGCGTTGGCCGCGGTTACTGCAGCATCGGTACCAGATCTCAGTACATTCACCTACATCGCTAGGTCATTGAAATGACGTCATTCTAGTGAGTGTGCACAAATTCTTTCGCACTGGATTTCATCCGACCGTGGCGGTCGGAGGATCCAGAAGGCCCGTCGTTCAGAGGGCTTCGCGGACGAAGATGTCTTCGAGCGTCTCGCGCTTGGGCGTGAGCGATTCGACGCGGACGCCGCCGGCGATGGCCTTCTCGAGGACGGCGCGGACGGCCTCGTCGCCCTGCACGTCGAGGACGAGCGACTTGCCGTGGCGCTCGGCTCGCTCGGCGAGGCCCGAGAGCTCGGTCGCGATCGCCTCGGGGACGTCGACGAGCGCGATCTCGCTCCGTCGCGCGCCGGAGCCGAGCAGCGTCGCGATCGCGCCCGAGGCGACGACCTCGCCGAGGCGCAGGATGCAGACGTGATCGCAGAGCATCTCGACGTCGCTCAAGATGTGGCTCGAGAAGAAGACGGTGCGGCCGCCCTTCGCCTCTTCGATGATGAGGTCGCGCACCTCTTTGCGGCCGACGGGATCGAGGCCGCTCATCGGCTCGTCGAGGATGAGCAGCTCGGGCGAGTGCACGAGCGCCGCGGCGAGGCCGGTGCGCTGGAGCATGCCCTTCGATAGGGCGCGCACGGGACGATCCATCGCGTACGCGATCCCGACGCGCTCGATGACGCGCTCGACCTCGGTCGCGAGCTTCTTGCCGCTCATCCCGTTGAGGCGGCCGGCGAGGGAGACGAACTCGCGCGGCGTGAGGTACGGATAGACGTACGGGTTCTCCGGCAGAAAGCCCACCTTGCCCATCGCGTCGGGCGACGGCGCGGCCTGACCGAAGATGGTCGCCCTGCCGCTCGTGGGGAAGATG
>JAHBWD010000150.1 GCA_019637175.1 Labilithrix sp.
TCTCGTCCTCATCCTCGACGCCGTCGTGACCGCGCAGCCCACGCTCCCTTAGGCCCCAGCCTGGAAGTCTCCCGCGCGGCGGGCTATGACCCGGCGACATGGAGAGCCGGTACGTCGAAGCCGAAGCCAAAGCGGCGCTGAGCGCTCGCCCCGCGCACGTGAGCGAAGCGCTCGCGCTCCGCACGTACACCGCGCGCCTGCTCGGTCGCGAGAGCGCGCTCGTGCTCCACGGCGGAGGCAACACCAGCGTCAAGGCGCAGTCGAGCACCGTCTTCGGCGAGACGGTCGCCGTCATCCACGTCAAGGGATCGGGCTGGGACCTCGCGACGATCGAGCCGCCCGGACACCCCGCGGTGCGCCTCGCGCCGCTCGAGCGCCTCCTCGAGCTGCCGTCGATGACCGACGAGCAGATGGTCAACGAGATGCGCCTCGCGCTCCTCGACGCCGCGGCGCCGACGCCGAGCGTCGAGACGCTCCTCCACGCCGCGCTGCCCGCGCGCTTCATCGATCACACGCACGCCGACGCGATCCTCGCGCTCGCCGATCAGAACGAAGGCGAGCGCCTCTGCCGCGAGCTCTACGGCGATCGCTTGCTCTGGATCCCGTACGTGATGCCGGGCTTCGGGCTCGCCATCGCGTGCAAGAAGGCGTGGGACGCGGCGATCGGAGCCGGCAAGTCGCCCACGATCATGGTGCTCGAGCGTCACGGCATCTTCACCTGGGGTGAGACCGCGAAGGAGAGCTACGAGCGGATGATCGAAGCCGTCACGCTCGCCGAGCGCTTCGCCGCCGATCGCATGGGCACCGAGAACGTCCCCGCGGTCTACCTCGACGCGCCGCTCGAGGCGCGCGTCGCCGCGATCGTGCGCGGCGCGCTCGCGACCGCCTCCGGCGAGGCCCCCGAGCGCGCGCCGATCGTGGCCGTGCGCACGAACGAGTGGATCCTCTCGTTCCTCGAGCGCCTCGACGCGTACGAGCTCACCCAGCGCGGGTGCGCCACGCCCGATCACGTGATCCGCACCAAGCCCACGGCGCTCTTCGTCTCCAAGCCCGAAGAGGAACCCGTCGCGCTCGCGGCGCGCGTCGAGCGCGAGATCGCCGACTACGCGCGCAAGTACGATCGCTACTTCGAGGAGATGTGCGCGAAGAAGAACGTCGCGCGCACGAAGCTCGATCCGTGGCCGCGCGTCGTGCTCGTGCCCAAGGTCGGCATCCTCGCGGTGGGCAAGACGAAGAAGGAAGCCGAGATCGCGGCCGACATCTACGAGCACACCATCCAGGTCATCACCGACGCCGAGCACGTCGGCCGCTACGCGCCCGTGAGCATGGGCGATCTGTTCGACGTCGAGTACTGGAGCCTCGAGCAAGCGAAGATCAAGAAGGTCGCCGAGCTCCCGCTAGGGCGGCAGATCGCGCTCGTCACCGGCGCGGCCTCGGGGATCGGCAAGGCGACGGCGGCGCTCTTCGTCGAGCTCGGCGCGCACGTCGTCGCGTGCGATCGCGACGGCGCCGCGCTCGAGAAGGCCGCGCACGAGATCAAGGCGAAGGCGCAGCTCGCGACCTCTGTGGTCGACGTGACCGATCGCGCCGCGGTCGAGGCGGCGCTCCGCCTCGCGGCGCGAACGTACGGCGGCGTCGACCTCGTCGTGAGCAACGCGGGCAACGCGCCCGAAGGCCGCCTCGACACGCCCGAAGGAGAGCAGGCCCTGCGCGCGTCGCTCGAGACGAACCTGCTCGGCCACGTCGTCGTCGCGTCGTGCGCCGTCGACGTGCTCCGCCTCCAGCGCCGCGGCGGCTGCCTCCTGTTCAACGCGAGCAAGAGCGCGTTCAACCCCGGGCCGGGCTTCGGACCTTATGCGGTCGCGAAGAGCGCGCTCGTCGCGCTCATGCGGCAGTATGCCGTCGACCTCGGCCGGTTCGGCATCAGGGCGAACGCCGTGAACGCCGATCGCATCCGCACGGGGATCTTCGCGGGCGGCGTGCTCGA
>JAHBWD010000151.1 GCA_019637175.1 Labilithrix sp.
CGCGCCGCAGCTGACAGCCGGAGCGACTCCGATCCGTCGCGATCTTCGTCCGGATGAATGACTCGCTGACGTCGGGCTCACAGTCGAAGCTCCTCTGCAAGCGCCTCGTGCTTCTCCGCGCGCGCCTCGTCGCCCGCGGCGCGCGCGAGGCCAGCGAAGGTGAGCTGCCGCGTATCCACGACGCGCGCCAGTGCGGCGCACGCGTCGATTTCGCTCGCCGACGCCGGGAGGGCGATCCCGGCGAAGATCCCACGTTGCCCCTGGACCTCGTATTCGTCGCTGCTCATGAGCTCGAGCTCGCAGGAGACCGCCTTCAGCGCCGCCGTGATCTCCTCCACGACGTCCTCCCCTGGATGGATCCCGTCGAGGAAGTACGCGCGATAGTTGCCGTGGGTGAGCGTCGTGACGAACGGATAGACGTGCGCGTGGTGCCTGCGCTCTTCGTCGGTCGCGGGCGGAGGATTCAACGGCACCGCATCGAACACGACGACGTCGCGATACCGAAGTGGACGCGGTGGCGAGGCGATCTCGACGATGCGCGCCGTGACCGGCGACGTACGGATCGCCCAGCAATCGCGCGTCTCGTCGGGATAGCGAATGCGACAGAGCCCAAGGCGCTCGTCGATCGGGCCTTCGCCTTCGAAATCGAAGCCGACGCGCTTGGCCGACGCCCGGACGCGTGCGTGCTCGCCGAGCACGGTGGCCACGACCATGAGGTCCCAATGGGCCGGTGCCGACTCCGGGGCGAGCGCGATCGCTTCGTCGAGCTTCATGAGGGCCGCGCGATGGTCTCCCAGCCGTCGTGACGCCTCGGCGTGCATCAATCGCGCGTTGACGGCGTCCGGCCGCGCGGCAAGGACGAGGTCGAGATGTGTGCGGCTCTCTCCCCACTCTTCGCGCGCGTGTGCGCCTCGCGCGAGGAGCCACTCGCCCACCGCTCTCGAGGCGTCGTCCGCGGCCCGCTCATGATGGCGCGCGACGAGCGTCGCGAGCGCCTGCGGGTCGGAGAGGAGCAGTGAGCCGAGTCGCATGACGACGTCATCGGCGGGGATCCGCTGCTGGAACGCGTCGAGGTTCGCGACCGCCTCCTTCTCGAAACCGCTCGCGAGCTGGCACTCGGCGAGCGCCATCGCGACATCGACGTCGTCGGGAAAACGCGCCGCCGCCGCCTCGAGGAAGAGCAGCTCTCTCTCGGGATCGCGCGAAGTGTCGTTCGCGAGTGAAGACAGAGCCAGCGAGGGGGTCTCCGGCATCGCCACGAGACTCGCATCCGCGACGCGCGCGAGGGCGTCGCGCAGCTTGCCGATGCGGTCGAGCGCATCGAGCGGGCGGTGGAGCAGCGCGCTGGCCGCCTCCATCGACGCAAGGGCGCGCCGCGCGACGTGCGGCGCACCGCGCTCGAGCGCGAGGTGGGCCGACACCTCCGCCAGCTCGAGGGTGATGCGACCTACCCCTTGGCGCGCGAGCTTCTCCACGAACCGTCGCAGCGTGGCGCCGAGCCGGAAGTCGTTCTTCATCGCTCCAGCGCGGACGAGATGCTCTGCCGCATCGGCCCAGGCTCGGAAATACACTGGCGTCGCCTCGATCTCGTCGGGGCCCGGCAGCGCGCTGCGCGCTTCGTCGGCGCGTCCGAGACGAACGAGCAGGCGAGCGCGCTCGATGCGTCGCCACCGGCGATGGTGCTCGTCATCGGGGCCGCGCTTCTCGTCCTCCGCGAGGAACGCGAGCGCCTCTTCATGGCGACCAAGTGCGATGAGCGACTCCATGCGTGATCGCGCGAGACTGTAGATTCCGTCGGCTTTGCCGCTCGCCACGAGCTCCGCCGCTCTTTGATCGAGAAACGCGAGCGCCTCGGCATCTTCGCCGCGATCGTGGAGGGCGTTCGCGTGCTCCGTCGCGATGCACGTGAAGCACGACCA
>JAHBWD010000016.1 GCA_019637175.1 Labilithrix sp.
GCGAGACAGTTGCCGCAGCGCAGTCTTCAGCGACGTCACCGACATCGTGTTCGAGAACACCTTCAAGAGAAAGTCGCTCGGCTTCATCATCTCTGCGACAGCCTCATCGAGACGTGCGCGATGGTTGCGATGCCAACGTGACGAGCACGCCGGGCAGAGGCGGTGTCCGCACGGCCATCGCATAGTCCCGCACCGCTCTATCGCCCTCGCCGCCTTCCCCTCGTCGAGTCGGAAGAGGAGCATCGCCTGCGCTTCCTGGAGGCTGACGATCGCGCGCTCTCGCACGTCGTCGAGACGGAGCAGATCATCACGGTAGACGGACGCCCAGCGGTGCTCGCTACCTCGCTGCTCCTTGCCTTTGTCCTCCTTCGTCTTCATCCTGCTATCACCTGCATAGATCTTCCTAGTCCCGTCGGGACTAAGGGTTGGACAGCGTGCAGCCGAGGACGCGGGTTGAATCGAGTCACCTTGGACACGGTTGGCCTGCGAGACGACGGGAACCGCCGATCGGGCGATGCGCCGCTTCATGGCTCCCTCCGCCGACGCGCCGCTTCGAGACCGACGACGGGCGCGTCCGAGGTGACGACGTTCATCAACGCGAGCGCGGCCGCCATCAACGCCGACGACTCGACGAAGAAGCCTTCGCGCGCGAGCGCCGCAGCCTCCTCGATCAGGACCGCGACCGCACGACGACGGACGCCCACCGCTCGGGAGGGATCTGCCGACGCGCTCGACATCGCGTTGTCCACTCCGTCGTCCACTCGCGCGCGCGACGCCTCGCCCGGTGGAGGGTCGTCACAGGGGTTTTCGTCGGAGTTTTGTAGGAGTGCGAAGGAGGGGACTTGAACCCCTACGGTGTTACCCGCTAGCACCTCAAGCTAGTGCGTCTGCCAATTCCGCCACCTTCGCGAGTGGGAAGTGCTTCGTAATCGGGACCTTGCCGTTCGTCAACCCCATCCGGCCGGCGACCGGGGAGGCGCCGCGCCGAGGCTCGGGCCAGCGCGTCGTGCGCGCGGGCTCAGGCCTGCTTCTTCGGAGCCGCCGCGCGCCCGAGCACCGCGAAGATCTCGCGGACCTCGAAGGGCTTGCGTACGAGCTCGACGGTCTCGGCCACGACGGCCTCGGGCAAGGCGTCGGCGTTGCCGGTGATGACGACGAGCGTGGCGTCGGGGCACCTCGCGCGGATCGCGGCGATGGCGCCGGGCGCGTCGCCCGCGATCGGAGAGAGATCGACGAGCACGGCGTGGAACGTCGACTTCGTCAGGCAGGCGGTCAGCTCCGACGCGGTCGCGGCGATCGTGACCGCGGCGCCGCGCGCGTCGAGCGCGGCCTCGAGGAGCTGACGGACCGCGAGATCGTCTTCGACCACGAGCACGTGCATGCCCGACAGATCGCTCACGCGCGACGTCGAGACGGGAGGACGCGGGACCGCGTCGACCCGCGGCCAGGTCACGCGAAAGCGGGCTCCCCCGCCCTCGTGAGGAACGAGCTCCACGTCGCCGCCCCACGCGCGCGCGAGATCGCGCGAGTGGCGGAGGCCGACGCCGGCGCCGCCGGGACGCATCGAGTCGCCCTGGAAGATGCGCTCGCGTCGATGCGCCTCGACGCCCGGACCGTCGTCGGCGACGAGGACGCCGCAGCGCGCGTCGTCGACGGTGATGGTCACGTTCACGTGCGTGCCCGAGGGCGCATACGCGAGCGCGTTGAGGATCAAGTTGGTGAGGACCTGCGAGACGTCGAGCGCGCCCGCGACCTTCGCCTCTTCTTCGGCGCCGCGCACGACGACGCGCGCGCCCTTGCGCTGGGCCTCGACCTTGAGGGCCTGCGCGACCTCCTCGACGATCGCGCCGAGCTCGCGCTGCTCGTCGAAGCGCGGGCTGCCGATGGCGTGACGCGCGAGATCGCGGGCGATCCGGGCGCGCTGCTCGACGATCGTGAGCGCGTACGCGACGGCCTCGGGCGTCGCGCCGGGCGCGCGCGCCTCCGACACCCACCCGAGCAAGACCGTGAGCGCGTTCGACACGTCGTGCAACACGCCGGCGAGATCGGTGTGCGGGTCTCCGCGATGCTCGGGCTCCGTCACGGCCGGGAAACGCTACGCGAAAGAGCGCTAAACGTCACGCCCACCCAGGGCCTGCCGCGCGATGACGCGCGCCACGGCCCCGGAAAGCGCCGGGGAGACGCGTTTCAGCAGGTATCCGAGCCACGCCTCGGGCGACACGGGCACGACGTCGCGCTCGCGCTCCACCGCGGCCACGATCGCCGCGGCGACCTTGTCGGCCGTGTAGCCCCTCTTCTTGTAGAGGGCGACGACGCGGGCGCGCGTCGCGGCGGCGTCGCGCTTGTAGCGCGTCGTCGCGACGATGTTCGTGTCGATCACACCGGGGCAGATCGTCGAGACGCGAATCCCGTGGCGATGGAGATCCGCGCGCATCGATTCGCTCAGACCCACGACCGCGAACTTGCTCGTCGCGTAGCCGGCGACGTCGGGGGTCGCGAAGAGGCCGAGCGCGGAGGCGACGTTCACGACGTGGCCGCGCCCGGCCTCGACCATCTTCGGGACGAAGTAGTGGCATCCGTGGATGACGCCCCAGAGGTTGATCGAGAGCACCCACTCCCAGTCGTCGAGCGACGTCTCGAGGATGTTGCCCGCGAGGCCCACGCCGGCGTTGTTGACGAGGACGTCGATCGGGCCGCCGTGCGCGTGGACCTCGCCGGCGAACGCGGCGACCGCGTCGCGCTTCGACACGTCGACGCGCCGATGCATCGCGGCGGTGCTCCCGAGCGCCACGGCGAGCTCGCCGAGCTTCGCCTCGTCGAGATCGCAGAGGTAGAGGCGGGCGCCTCTCTTCGCGAGCGCCTCCGCCGTCGCGCGGCCGATCCCGCTCGCCGCACCGGTGACGACGACCCTCTTTCCCCGCAGGTCACGCATGGACGAAGGCTACGCCGGAAGCGGCTCTTCGTGGGGAACGACGCCGTCTCTCGTGAGGCGCTCGAGCGTGCGCGCGACGAGCGGCGCGTGGTCTTTGTCCGTCGGGTGAAAGCCCGGCCGGAGGTACTCGGCGATCCCGCGGAGGAACACGCGCGTGAAGATCGGCTTGGCCGAGACCGTCCGGCCCGCCTTCTCCGCCGCCTTGCGGAGGCGCGTGAGATCGCGCAGCGCCTCGCGGAGGGAGATGCCGTCTTGCGCGAGGAGCGCCCGCGTCGCCACGATCCAGAAGCCGCCGAGCGCGAGCGCGCCGATCGCCATGCCCGCCACGCGTAACGCGTAGCTCGGGTTCACCGCGCGAAGGACGTCGAACGCGACCGCTTTGTGCTCGAGCTCCTCGAGCGCGTGCCACTCGAGGAGCTGGCGCATCGCCGGGTGCGCGTGGTCGAGCACGCCGCCCTTCAGCGCGTCCTCCGCCATGATCGCGGTGAAGTGCTCGAGCGCGACGGTGACCGCAAGGCGGATCGCGGGCGTCACGTTCTTCTCGAGCACGCCGTACGCGACGCGCTCGTAGGGACCGAGGATCGCATCGACGTCGTAGCCCTGGTCGCGCAGCGTGTCGAAGAAGCGCTCGTGCGCCTGGGCGTGGCGACCCTCCTGACCGAAGAAGCCCTTCACCTGAGCCGCGAGCTCGGGATCGTCGAGGCGGTCGAGATAGTGACGAACGCTCCGGACGAAGAACCGCTCCCCCGCGGGAAAGAGGAGGTTCACCCCGTTCGCCACGTGCGTCGCGGCCGCGCTCCCGACCGCGCCATGCGCGAACCAGTGACGCGGGACCCGAGAGAAGCCCAGCCGAGGCGTGCGGGGGACGGGCGAGCGGGGAACGGACGAGGCGGCGAGGGCCATGCGAAACACCTCCGTTGAATCTCGTTCAATAAGTTCTACGGCGTATTGAACGACAGTCAATAGCGGCTATGCTCTTGATTGGTGAGACCGACCGCCGTAAGGCCGGGGAAGCGGCCGCTCGCGAGCGACGCGGGCAAGAGGCGGCGCCCGTCCGCGCGCGTACGCCTCGACACGGGCGAGCGCCGCGCGCAGCTCGTCGCCCTCGGCCTCGAGCACTTCGGCACGCGCGCTTACGACGACGTGTCGATCGACGCCATCGCCGCGTCGGCGGGGATCTCGAAGGGCCTCCTCTACCACTACTTCCCCACGAAGAAGGCGTACTACGCCGCGTGCGTGCGCGAGGCGGCGGAAGAGCTCGTTGCGCAGACGGACACGAGCGCGTCGCTTCCGCCGCTCGATCGGCTCTACCAAGGCCTCGACGCCTATCTGAGCTACGTGCGGGCGCACGCGCGCGCGTACGCGACGCTCATGAAGAGCGGCGTCGGCGTCGATCCGGAGATCGCGCGCATCGTCGACGAGACGCGCTCGCGTCTGCTCGAGCGGATTACGGAGGGCTTCGACGAAGCTCCCCTCGCCAAGCTCCCCACGCTCGAGCGAGAAGACGCGCTTCGATCGCCCCTCGTCCGGACGGCGCTCCGCGGGTGGGTCGGTCTCGCGGAGGCGACCGCGCTCGGGTGGATCGAAGACGTCGAGCGAAAGCGAAATGGAAAGCCGGCCAGGAACGATGCGTCGCCGACGCCGACGCAGGAGCAGATGAGGAATTTCCTCGCCGCGGCGCTCGTGCAAATCGTCCAGGCCGCTCTGCACGTCGCTAACCCGCTGAAATGAGAGCGGCCGGAGGAGTGGCGATCAGCATGCGCCGCCTACACGTGAACGAAAGCCCCTACTGATTTGCGTAAGCGCCACTTGAGACGCTTGTGATCGGCATCACGTTCATGGTTCTGTAAAAAAATTGGAGGTCCGTGCGCTCGATGCTCGGATACCTCGAGGAGGCTTCGAAACCATGAACCGTGCACTCTGCGCCGTCGTCCTCGGTATCGCCATGATGGGCTGCGCCGCCGGCGAGGAAGATCCCGTTCCCGCGCCCCCGGCACCGGAAGAGCAGCGTGATCCGCCGAAGCAAGCGTTGAGCGGAGACTTCCAGGATCCGGTCGGCATGAAGATCGGCGTCGTCGAGGGCAACCACGGCCTCGACCGCGTGCCGGCCAAGCAGCGCCCGCCCGGCCCGCAGCCGATGATCGATCCCCGCTGACGCGCGCCGATCCGATCTAGCGCTTCGTCACGACGGTCCGACGGCGTGGCTCGCCGCTCCAGGCGAAGCCGCGCGGAGGACCGTGAGGGCGCGGCGGGCTGCCTCGACGGTGATGTCGCGAGCCTCCACGATGATGGCCGCGACCGACTCCACCTCGGCGCCCTCCGCCCCCGCCGCGAGCGCCACGGAGCGTGCATGGAGCGCCATGTGGCCTCGCTGGATGCCGTCGGTCGCGAGGGCGCGCACCGCGGCGAGGTTCGAGGCCAGGCCGACCGCGGCGGCGACCGCCGCGAGATCGCTCGCCTCCGTGACGCCCATGATCTCGAGCGAGAGCCGCGCGCTCGGGTGCACGCGCAGCGTGCCGCCGACGGTGCCGAGCGCGAGGGGCATCTCGAGGACGCCGGTGAGCCCGTCGCCGTCGCGACGCCAGATCGACAGCGGCGCGTAGCGCCCGGATCGCGCCGCGAACGCGTGCGCCCCCGCCTCGACCGCGCGCCAGTCGTTGCCCGTCGCGATGACGACGGCGTCGACGCCGTTCATGATCCCCTTGTTGTGGGTCGCGGCACGGTACGGATCGAGCTCCGCGAAGCGCGACGCGTTCACGATCCCGTCGATGACGGCCTGGCCGTCCATCTCGTCGGTCGCGAGCACCTCCGCCGGCACGCGGCAGCGCACGCGCACGCAGCGCTTGTCGCAGAGGTTCGAGAGGATGCGAAGACCGACGCGGCCGCCGGCGAGCGCCGCGAGCCGATCGGCGACGGCCTCGGCGATCGTGTTGATCAGGTTCGCGCCCATCGCGTCGCGGCAATCGACGAGGACGTGGACGACGATCATCTCGTCGGCCGGCTCGCCGAGCGTGCGCACCTCGAGGCCGCGCGCGCCGCCCCCGCGCGACACGAGGCCGGGGACCGCGCGTCGGCGCGGGCGAGGATCTCGCCCTCGGCCGCGAGGATCGCGCGCGTGGCCGCCTCGGCGTCCTTCACGTGCGTGAGCTGCACCTGGCTGATCATCGTGGGCGTGTCGACCTCGGCGGTGAACCCGCCGCCCGCGCGCACCATCTTGGCGGCGTTCGACGCGGCGGCGACGACGCTCGGCTCCTCGACGACCATCGGCACGACGTGATCCTGGCCGTTCACGCGCACGTTGAGCGTCACGCCGTACGGCAGCCCGTAGGTGCCGAGCACGTTCTCCACGAACTTGTCGGCGGTCTCGGCGTCGAGCCCACCGGCGTCGAGCGCGCGCTCGATCACCGACGGCTGCACGCCCGTCGCCTCGCACACGAGGTTGCGGCGCTCGCCGACGGTCACCTTGTAGAACCCCGGCAACTGCGAAGTGCGCTTCTTCATGACGTCGAGGCTGCCTCGACGTGCGCGGCGGTCGCCGCGGACGGCGAGACGTCCCTCACTCCTTTCTCATCCAGCTTCAGATCGAGCACGAACAGGCCGAGGGCTCGCGCCCGCTCGAGGAACGCGTTCGAGGGCGGCGCGCTTCCGACGAAGCAGGCGACGTCGCCGCCGCCGGCGCCCGAGACGCAGAAGGCCGCGCCTTCGCGCGCCGCGATCGCGGACAGGCCCTCGAATCCTTCGGGGACGATCGGCGCGCTCGCGGCGGCGCCGAGGCGCGCGAGGCCGCCCGCGGCGCGCGCGACGGCGTCGATGAACGCGCCGCGATCGCCGCGCGAGACCGCCGTCGCGGCGTCGCGCGCGATCTCGCCGAGCTCGTCGAGACGCTCGCGGTGTCGTGCCGGCGCGGTCTCGGCGAGCCGATCGACCAGGCCACGGAGCTCGGCGGTGCGCGCGCTCGTGCTGCACGCGAAGACCGAGAGCGCCGTGCCCGGCGGGAGCGCGACGCGCTTGGCCGCGCCTCCGGGTTGCGCAGCGCCGAGCGCATACTCGAGGACGCCGCCGAAGACGCTCGCGGCGACGTCGACGCCGCTGCCGCCGCCTTGCGCGCTCGCGTGCGCCGATCGCGCCTGCGCGAAGAGCTGCTCGCGCACGCGCGCGTCGCCGAGATCGGCGCCGCGCTCGATCTCGCGCACGGCGAGCGACGCGACGAGGATCGCCGCGCTCGCGCCGAGCCCGAGCTTGCGCGATCCGACGAAGAGGCTCGACGCGTCGACGTGAGGCGCGGGCGCGTCGCCGATCGCGGCCCGGACCTCGGGCGACGCCGTGAGCGCCGCGCGCGCGCCGTCGGCGACGGCGCCGCGGCTCGTCGCGACGACGATCGCGGGCGCCCCCTCGAGAACGGCGTAAGCGCCCGTGAGGACGAGTTTTCCCGGCGCGAAGACCTTGCTCACGGCGCCTCCGCGGTGACGACGCGCGCGCCCTCGCCCGGGGTCGCCTCGAGGATGCGCAAGACGCCGGGCACGCTCGCGAGGCGGCCGCGCACGACGGCGGCGTCGCCCGCCTTCACGAGGCACTTGAGGTGCGGACCGGCGTCGATCGTCGCGTACGCCGGGAGTCCGAGCGCGCGCGTGGCGCGCACCTCGGCGAGCGCGGCGATCGTGGCGGGCGAGAAGTAGACGATGCCCGCGGCCATCGCGCACGCGTGCATCGCGAGCGCGCTCCGCTCGGCGAGCTCGCCCACGCGCGCGAAGTCTCCCGCGAGGAGCGCCGCGCGGATCGCCGCGTGGCTCTGCGGCGCGTCGGCGAGCCACGCCGCCCAGTAGGGGCTCGTCGCTTGCGTCGCGCGCATCCCGTCGGTCGACGAGGTGGCCTTCGCTTCTTCCGTGGTCACGCACACGAGCACGCGCATGTCGAGCGCGTGCGCGGCCGCGACGGGGCGCGCGGCGCCCGTCGCGCCGTCGCCGCCGTCGAGCTCGACGAAGCCGCCGAAGACGCTGCGCGCCGCGCTCGCCGAGCTCCGTCGCGCGAGATCGGCGACCTCGTCGGCGCGCCAGTCGAGGCCCGCGGCGCGGACCGACGCGAGCGCGAGCGCCGCGAAGCCCGACGCGCTCGACGCGAGCCCGCTCGCCGTCGGAAAGTCGTTCGTCGACACGACGCGCGCGCGGGTCGCGATCCCCGCGGCCGCGCGGACGCGATCGAGCAG
The DNA here is from genome assembly GCA_019637175.1 of Labilithrix sp. GTDB lineage: Bacteria > Myxococcota_A > Polyangia > Polyangiales > Polyangiaceae > Labilithrix. Next base: position 8,136 of record JAHBWD010000016.1, read on the forward strand.
CTCGGACGCGCGCGCCTTCGGCCGGCCGACCGCCATCGCGCCGCCGAGGACGAGCTCGTCGTCGACGAGCGTCTCGTCGAACGTGACGGACGTCGTGGTCGACATGCCGGCGAGCGTGACCGAGAGGCTCGGCACCGCGGGGACGTTCCCCTCCCCGGCGCGCTTGCCCCAGTACTTCGCGAGGGCGATGTTGGGGTGCGCCACCGCCGTGGCGCTTCGCGCGCCGTTCACGGCGCACCTCCGAGGCTCTGCTCGCGCGGCGCGCGCGCCGTCGCGACGGCTTGCCCCGAGACCGTCGTGGCGAAGCCGTCGAAGCCTTCGCGCTTCCACGCGGCGAGCACCTCCGCGCCGATCTCCGCGCTCTCGACGAGGGCGACGACGCACCCGCCTCCGCCCGCCCCGGTGAGCTTCGCGCCGAGCGCGCCCGACGCGCGGGCCGACGCGCACATCTGCTCGATCTCCGGCGTCGAGACGAAGAGGCCGGAGAGGAGCATCTGGTTCAGATCGAGCAGCTGCCCGACCGCCCTGACGTCACCGGCCTCGAGCGCGAGCCGCGCGTTCTTGACGAGCGTGTGGATCGCGTCGAACGACTTGGCGGCGATCTCCGGGCGGCGCTCGCGGAAGCGCGCGACCGCGTCGACCATGACCTTCGTGCTCGACGCTTGCCCGCTGTGGCCGACGCAGAGGTGGAGCGGCGAAGGAAGACGCACGCGCTCGATGCGAGGCTCGGCGTCTCGCTGGAAGCGGATGCAGCCACCGAGCGAGGCGACGGCGGCGTCGATGCCCGAGGGGTTTCCGTGGAAGACGCGCTCCCACGACATGACGCGCGTCGCGATCACGTCGGCGGGTGCGCCGGGATCGAGCGCGCGCGCCACCGCGACGCCGAGCGCGGCGGAGCAGCCGAGGCCCCCGCCGGGAGGCAGATCGGCGCCCGCCTCGACGGCGACGGACGCCAGCGGGCGCGCCTCGCGCGTGACCGCGACGAGATCGCGCAAGGCGCACGCGAGCGGGATCGAGGCGTCCGACGCGTCGACGGCGACGTTCCAATCGCGCACGCGGAGCGTGCTCGACGGCTCCGCGCTCGGCGAAGCCTCGGCCCAGGCCCCGCGATCGATCCCGACGGCGAGCGCGGGCACACCGTAGACGACGGCGTGCTCGCCGAAGAGGATCACCTTGCCGTGCGCCGTCGCGCGAGACGCCGTCACGACGCGCGCTCCCCCAGCGCGGAGATCGCGCCCTCGAGCCAGGCCTTCGCGGGGCTCTCGTCAGCGAGCCCGAGCGCGCCGAGCGCGACGCGCGCCTCGGCCAGCAGCTCCGCCACGCGCGCCTCGACGCGCGCCTTGGCGCCGCTCGTCTCCATCGCGGCGACGATCTCGGCGACGTCGGCGTCGGTCGCGGCCGCGTTGCCGAGCGTGCGCGACAAGAGCGCTTCGCAGCGCGCGTCGCCGCGCATCTCGGCGACGAGCGCGGTGCGCTTGCCCTGACGGACGTCGTTGCCCACCGGCTTGCCCATCGCGCTCGCGTCGCCGAACACGCCGAGCAGATCGTCGCGGAGCTGAAAGGCGATCCCGAGCGGCCGGCCGTACCGCGTGAGCTGCGCCACGCGCGCGTCGCTCGCCCCCGCGAGGCACGCGCCGATCGCGAGCGGACCCGTCACGGTGTAGCTCGCGGTCTTGAGCGCGTGGATCGTCTCGACGGTCGGGGCACGGCCGTCTGCGGCCGGGCGTTGGGCGGACGCGCCCTTCGCGGAGAGCGGCGCCGTCCACGACATCTCGGCGAGCTGCCCGGTCACCACGTCTTCCTGGATCTTCGCGAAGGCGCGCGCCGCGGCGAGGACGCGATCGGCGCCGACACGCGACTCGAGCAGCGCTTCTTGCGCGTAGCCGCACGCGAGATCGCCGGCGAGGACGGCGGCCGCGTCGCCGAGCGCCTTCGACCCGAGCCGCTCGCGCAGCGCGACGTGGACGGCGGGACCGCCGCGCCGGACGTCGTCGTCGTCCATCCAGTCGTCGTGGATCAGCAGGTAGACCTGCAAGAGCTCGATCGCGATCATCGCGGGGGCGGCGGCGTCGAGCGCCGACGGCGCCCCGTCGCACGCGGCGAAGCCCGCGGCCACGAGCGCCGCGCGCATCCGCTTGCCGCCCCGGATCGCGAGGCCGGAGACGGCTTCGGCCGCCGCGCCCACCTCCGCGCTCACGGCGTGCGCCGACGCGACGCGCGGCGCGAGCCAGCGCGCGAGATCGTCGTCGACGCGCCTGCGCACCGCGTCGAGATGCACCGCGAACGACGATCGGCTCATGTGCTGACGATCCATGGACTCGATGGGTCGGCTGTGCCACTGTCGGCGCGTCGAGCGGTCGAAGGCGCCGACCGATCGGCTCGCCGGCACCACCGACACGGTGGGGCTCCTGCGCGGCTACTTCTTAGGAGCCAGTCGCCCCGGCGTCAACGGCGGTTTCGTTTATTTTTTCCTGCAAATCCGAATGCTTTCAATCTTCTCTGAAAGATTTCTCGCCCTTGGAGAGGGTTTCCGATGAGCACGATCGGAGAGCGAAAGGCCGATCACCTTGCGCTCTGCGCGACGGACGAGGTCGCCTTCCGCGACAAGACGACGCTGCTCGAGCAGGTGCGCCTGGTGCACGACGCCTTGCCCGATCTCGACGCCCGCGCGCTCGACACGTCGGTCACGATCCTGGGCAAGAGGCTCCGCGCGCCCCTCGTCATCGCGGCGATGACCGGCGGCACCGAAGAGGCCGCGCGCATCAACCGCGAGCTCGCGTCGATCGCCGAGGAGCGCGGCTACGGCTTCGGCCTCGGCAGCCAGCGCGCGATGCACGTGCGCGCCGAGTCGAAGGGGACGTACGCGGTGCGCGACGTCGCTCCGACGACGCTGGTGCTCGGCAACCTCGGCGTCGTGCAGGCGGCGCTCATGAGCACCGCGGAGATCGAGGCGCTCGCGCGCGGCGTCGGCGCCGACGCGCTCTGCGTCCATTTGAACCCGGCGATGGAGCTCGTGCAGCCCGGAGGCGATCGCGACTTCCGCGGCGGGCTCGACACCCTCGCGCGCCTCGTGCGCGAGCTGCCCCTGCCCGTCATCGTCAAGGAGACGGGGTGCGGCCTCTCGCGCAAGGTCGGCGAGCGGATCGCCAAGGTGGGCGTGCGGCACGTCGACGTCTCGGGCGCGGGCGGAACGTCGTGGGTCGCCGTCGAGACCAAGCGCGCCGAGGCGCAGGGCGATCACGCCGCGCGCGCGCTCGGCGCCGCGCTCTGGGACTGGGGCATCCCCACCGCGGCGAGCGTCGCCGTGCTCGCGCCGATGGGCTTCGAGACGGTCATCGCCACCGGCGGCGTCGGATCGGGCCTCGACGTCGCGCGCGCGCTCGCGCTCGGCGCGACCGCGGGCGGCATCGCGCGGCCGGTGCTCAAGGCGCTCACCGCCGGCGGCCGCGCGGCCGCGACCGCCTTCCTCGAGGGCGTCGAGGCCGAGCTCCGCGCGGTCATGCTCCTCACGGGGAGCCGCGACGTGGCCGCGCTCCGAAGCGCGTCGCGCATCCTCGGCAGCGAGCTTCGCCTCTGGATCGAGCAGTCGTGACGAGCAATTGTTCGCCGCCGGCGGAAAAGCGCGGTAATTTCGGCCCGTGACGTCGACGCCGCCCAGCAGCAGCAGGGAGTTCGCCTGCCTCATCGTCGAAGACTCGCCGATGATGCGCCAGCTCCTCGTGTTCGCGCTCTCGCGCGTGAAACAGATCCGCGTGACCGAGGCCGACGACGGCGTCGACGGCCTGAAGAAGCTCGCCGGCGGCAAGTTCGACATCATCCTCACCGACATCAACATGCCGATCATGGACGGCCTCAAGCTCGTCAAGCGCGTGCGCACCGACGCCGTCCACAAAGACGTCCCCATCGTCGTCATCACGACGGAGAGCGCGGAAGAGGATCGCCAGCGCGCGCTCTCGCTCGGAGCGAACGCCTACATCACCAAGCCGATCCAGGCGCCGCAGGTGATCGCGAAGGTCAAGGAGCTCCTCGGCATCGAGGGGTGAGCGCGTGACGCACGTCAAGATCTGCGGCGTGCGCAGCGCAGACGACGCGCGCGCGTGCGTCGATCTCGGCGCGAGCGCGATCGGCCTGAACTTCGTGGCGTCGAGCCCGCGCTGCGTCACGACGGCCGAAGCGCTCGCGATCGCGCGCGCCGTCCACGAGATGGCGCGCGAGGCGATCGTCGTCGGCGTCGTCGCGAACATGAGCGTCGACGCGATGCGCGCGCTCGTGGCCGACGCGGAGCTCGACTGCCTCCAGCTCCACGGCGACGAGCCTCCGGAGCTGCTGAGCGCGCTCCTCCCTCACGCGTACAAGGCCGTGCGCGTCGGATCGGCCGACGACGTCGCGCGCGCCCGCGCCTACCCCGGCGAGCACCTCTTGGTCGACGCCAAGGTCGACGGCGCCCTCGGCGGCACCGGCGCGACGTTCGATTGGTCGCTCGTGAAGGCGCTCGCGAGAGAGCGGCGGCTCACGCTCGCCGGCGGGCTCGATCCCGGCAACGTCGCCCGCGCCGTGCGCGAGATCGCGCCCTACTGCGTCGACGTCGCGAGCGGCGTCGAGCGCGCGCCCGGCGTCAAAGATCTCGCGAAGGTCGAGGCGTTCATCGAAGCGGCGCGCGCGGGCTGACGACCTGGCCGGGCCAGGCCCAAAACTGGCCGGGCCATGGGGTCACTTCGAAGCGAGCCCCATTTTTCCGAGGTCGCGGCGGCGGCACGCGGCGTGCTCCTACGACCGACATGATCGACATCGAAAACTACCGACTCAAGCGGGCGCACCTTCGCGCCAACGAAATCTGCAAGAAGCTCACGAAGCCGTTCGACCTCACGCCGGCGCGCTTCGAGGTGCTCGCCTTCATCCGTGACGTCGGCGGCACGTGCCGGCAGAGCGAGATCTGGTCGCGGCTCGACGTCTCGCGCGCCACGATCTGCCGGATGCTCGACGCGATGGAGGTCAAAGGCCTCCTCTGGCGCGCCGAGGAGGAAGGCGACCGGCGGCAACGCACCGTCGGCCTCACCGACCACGGGCGCGCGTGCCTCGAGAAGGCGACCGACGTCTTCCGCGCCTACCGCGCGGCGGCGTGAAGCGTCAGCTTCCGGTGCCGAGATCGCAGCGCGCGATGATCTCGGCGCGCGGGTCGCGCATGTGCTCGATGCCCTCGAGGAGCCTGTCGGCGGGGCACTGCCCCTTCGAAACGAGCTCCTCGAGGCGCGCGAGGTGCGCGCGCTCGTCTTTGCCCGAGGGAGAAGTATAGGCGCGGCGCTCGAGGCCGCCGGCGGCGATCGTGAGGACCTTCTCGGCGATCGGCTGGAGCGTCGCGCCGCGGAAGCGCGCGCCGAGCGCCTTGTTCCAGATCTCTTTGCGCGACGCGTTGACCTCGTCGTACGTCCAGTCGGCGGTGAGCGCTTCGGCCTCGGCGAGCGCCTGCTTGTCGTAGAGGATGCCGGTCCAGAGCGCGGGGAGCGTGCAGGCCATCTTCGCGCCCTGCGCGTCGGCGCCGCGGATCTCGATCGTCTTCTTGAGGCGCACCTCGGGGAAGAGCGTGTTGAGGTGCGTCTGCCAGTCGGTCATCGTCGGCTTGTGGCCTTGAAAGCCGCTCTTCCAAAAGCTGCGGAAGCTCTGGCCGGTGTTCGAGACCTTCTTGCCGTCGCGCTTGAACATGAACATCGGGACGTCGAGCGCCCACTCGACGTAGTCGACGAACTTCGCGTTCTTCTTCCAGAGCGTGGGCACGAGACCGGATCGATCGTTGTCCGTGTCGAGCCACACCTTCGCGCGGTAGCTCTTTCCGCCGAAGGGCTGCCCCTCGTAAAAGGGCGAGTTGGCGAAGAGCGCGGTCGTGAGCGGCGCGAGCTTGAGGCCGACGCGCATCTTCAGCATCGCGTCGTCTTCCGACAGGTAGTCGTAGTTGGCTTGCACCGTCGCGGTGCGGAGCATCATGTCGAGCGCCATGCCGCCGCGCGTGGGCAGGTACTCGCGCATGATCGGATAGCGCTGCTTCGGCACCATCTCGTACTGATCGCGCCGCGAGAACGGGTGGAAGCCGACGCCGAGCCACTTGATGCCCGCGCGCTCGGAGAACGGCGCGAGCTCGGCGAGGTGACCGCGGAACTCGGCGCAGATCTGGTGGCACTGGAGCAGCGGCGCGCCCGAGAGCTCGAACTGGCTGCCCGGCTCGAGCGTGATGCTCGCGCCGTCGCGAAGGAGCGCGACGATGGGGCCGTCTTCGATCTCGCGCTCGATCGCCCAACCCCTCTCCGCCGCCAGCTCCTTCATGAGCGCGAGCACGCCGTGCTCGCCCTCGTAGGGGACGGGATCGCCGCCGGCGTAGACGCCGAATTTCTCCATCTCCGCGCCGACGCGGAACTGATCCGCCGGCTTGACCGCCTCGTGGAAGAGGGCGAGCAGCTCGTCGTAGGAGGTGATCGGTTTGTCGTGCGGGTTCTCGGCAGCCAAGACGCTCGCCATCCCCGAAATGGGATGCTCCGTGACGCGGAAGTGTTGCGGGGCCGGCCCTTATAGCCCGGGACCCGTGGACCAACGGTAGGAAAAAGAACGCGACGTCCGGGCGCGACGAGGCTCTCGACGCTAGAGGAGCTCTGCCTCATCCCATGGCCTTTCGCGTCGGCAAACAGGAAGTCGTCCGCTGCATCGTCGACGTCCCGCTCGAGGGTGAGCACGGCGAGGCGCTCTGCGTCGCGTACAAGACGACCACGTTCTGGGTCGGCGCCGGTGCCTACCTCCGGGACGACGGCTACGTCGCGAGGCCCCGCGCCGAGAGCACGAAGTACTACCCGCTCACCGCCGATCAGATCGCGCTCTACCAGAGCGAAGAGACGCTCCCGACTCCCCTCCCCGCGTACCGCCTTCCGACGGCCGACTACGTCTGGGGGTATTCGCTCTGGTGGCTCCTCGCCGTGTCGGTCGCGTGGGCCCTCATCGGGCGCGCGATCCGAGAGCGCCGTCGCGCGAAGTGTGCCGCGAGCGCCGAAGGCCCGGTCGACGTCGGGCCCCCGGAGCTCCGCACCGACCTCGACCGATGGGTCGCCGACCAAGTCGCTCCGCGACTCGGCGCGCGCGAACGGATCCTGCACCAAGCGTACGCGACCGATCGTGACATGTCCTCCGCCGGCGTCCTCGGCGCGATCGCCGCGAAGGCCTACTACGCCGTGCTCACCGACCAGCGGCTATTCCTCCTCCATGCGCGCGTCGGCGCCTTCGGCCCCCTCCGCGAGTGCATCGCGGTCGACGAGATCCCTCGCGGCGAAGTCGCAGCCGTCTCCGTCGAAGACGACGTCGTCGCGGTGCTGCTCGCGAGCGGGGAGGAGCGATCGCTCCACGTGAAGACCACGAAGGCTCTCTCGAACCAGATGCGCTTTCTTCATCACGCGCCGCGCATCCTCTCCGGCGAAGGAGCGCCTGTGCAGCGCGCTTCACAACCCCTGATGCGCGCGTCACGGTAGCGACGCTCGACGGCCGCGAAACTGCGCGGCGAGGGCGCGTGGCGCGCGCCTTGCGACGTCGGCGGACGTGTCGCTTCACCGCATCGTCTTCGTTTGCGCGTTCGTGCTCGGATTGTTCACCGCGCGCTCGGCGTTCGCCGAGTCTCCTTCACGCGAGCTCCGCGAGGCCGCGAGCGCCATCGTCCGCGTCGAAGCGTACGAGCACGCCACGCTCGGCGTCGTGGTCGGCGACGGTCGGCTCGTCCTCGTTCCGTTCGCGACGATCGAGGTCGATCGACCAGGATTCCCTCACGCGATCGTCGTCGACGCCGAAGGCACCAAGCACGCCGCGGGCCTCGCCGCGACCGATCGGGCGTCAGGCCTCGCGCTGCTCGCGGTCGAGCGCCCGATCACGAAGACGCCCCGCGCGCCGAGCCCCTTCACGCTCGACGACGCGCCGCAGCTCTACGCGATCGTCGACGGCTCCCGCCCTTCCGCCGAGCATCCATGGACGACGTTCACGCAAGGCATGGACGTCGTCGGCGGCTCGCCGATCGTCGACTCGCTCGGCCGCGTCGTCGCGATCGCGAGCGACGGCGCGTTCTTCATCCCGCGCCCGATGGCGATCCCTCGCGACGCGTGGGCCCGCCTCGACGGAAGCGACCGCCGGCGTCGCTCGTGGATCTTCTACGGCGGCACCTCGGCGCAGCTCAACTTCGCGCGTGACGGAGGCCTCTGGTTCGGCGCCACGCTGAGCTTCGCCGCGCGGTATCGCGACCAGCTCGATCTGCGGCTCGACGCCGGCGTGGCCGCGCTCGTGCCGGTCTCGTCGCGCAAGACCGACGGGCCGTGCCCCTGCTACGCGGGCGTGCGCGCCTTCGCGACGCCTTCGGTCGGCTACCGCGTCGTCGTCGGCGATCTCGGCTCGCGCGGCTTCCCGATCGCGCTCACGCCCTCGATCGGCGTCGCCATGGGCGCCCAAGACGTCATCCGCGACAACGGCGCGACCGCGTTCGACGACGCCGCGCCCCGCGCCTGGGCGAGGGCCGCGCCGGGGCTCTCGCTCGCGATCTGGGTCTTCGAGCTGCGCGCGCGTCTACGTTCCCCACGGAGACGTCGAGCCGCCGTCGTTCGAGATCGGCGCCGGCGTCGTATTCTGATCGCGCTCTGATCGGATCAGGCGCGCGCCGCGGCCTTCGGCGGCGGCTTCGCGGTGCGCTTGCGATCGAAGATGCGAACGCGGCGGATGAGCAGATCGATCAAGTAGAGCGCGAGCGCGGCGCCGATGAAGCGCGACCAGAGATCTTGGTGGTAGCGAATCGTCTCGCCCGCCGGATCGAAGACGTCCTTCGGCGACGGATCGACCCGACCCCCGGTGACGAGCGCGGTGCGCGAGAGGGTCACGAGATCGGGCGCGAACGCGAGGTACTCGCGCGGATACGGATTGGTCACGTGACCGAAGCTCTCGGCCACCTGCACGCTCTTCTGGCCGCCCTTGCCGTCGTCGACCCCCTTCTCGAGCGACGCGTGGAGCAAGAACGATCCGTAGCGCTCGAGCGGGAAGTCGGACTCGTAGCGCCCCGGCGCCGTCTGGCGCATCGCGACCTTGCGCGTCTCGCCGTTCGGCTGCGGGCCCGTCACCGTGAGCTTCGCGTCGAGGCCGTTCTGGAAGCGATCGTCGCCGCCGATCGCGTCGATCGAAGCCTTGACGTGGCCGGTCGCGGGATCGATCTCCGCGCGCATGTCGTACTGCTGCCGCTTCTTCTGGCGCATGTGCTCGCGGACGAGCTGACCCCAGAACTGGCCGTAGCCCGGCCAGCGCAGCCACTCGACCGCCCAGAGGTTCTTGACGTCGCTCGTCCACGCGAGCGACCAGCCGAGGCCGACGTGCCAGCGCGCGAGGATGGGCTCGGCGACCTCGCTCTGGAGGACCTCCTGCGCCGGCGGCGGCTTCATCTTCGTCGCGACGTAGCCGTGGAGGAACGGCGCGGAGCTCATGTCGACGCCGCGCAGGAAGTCCGCGGGCGAGACGACCTTCGGCTGGAAGTACTCCTCGACCGCGGCGTTACGGCTCACCATCTCGGTCTCGCGCGTGAACACGCGCGGGAGCGACTGCGGATCGGCGACCTTGTAGAGGCGGCCGCCGCCGATGTCGGCGATCATCCGGAGGAGCGTCTCGTCGATCCCGCTGCCGAGGCCGACCGCGGTCGCGGTGATGCCCTCGGCCGCCATCGCCTGCACGAGATCGCGGATGCCGTTGTACGGCGCCTGACCGTCGGTGAGTAGAATGACGTGCTTGCGCCGCGCGCGCGTGACCGTGAGCGTCTGGTAGGCGGCGTCGAGGGCGCTGAAGATCTCGGTGCCGCCGCCCGCCTGGATGCGCGCGATGTCGCCCTGGATGCGCGCGCGGTGCTTGGCCGGCGTCATGCGGACGACGCGCGTCGGCGCCGAGTCGAAGGCGATGACCTCGAGCAGATCGTCGGACGCGAGCGTGTCGGCGGTGGCCTTCGCGGCGGCCTTCGCCATCTCGATCGGGAGGCCGCTCATCGATCCCGATCGATCGAGCACGAGGACCATCGCGACCTGCGGCTCGTCGCGACGCTTCTCGGCGTCCATGCGCACGGGAAGGATGCGCTCGATCGTGGTGTGGTACCAGCCGCCGAGCCCGTAGCCCGCTTCGCCGCCGGCGAAGAGGAAGCCGCCGCCGAGATCGCGCACGTAGCTCTCGATCGCGTCTTGCTGGGTGAGCGAGACCGCCTCGGCGGGCGCGTCGGAGAGGATGACGAAGTCGTAGCGCTCGAGCTCGCGGATCGACGACGGGATCTCGCGCGGACCGCGGACGTCGACGTCGAACTCCTGCGCCGAGAGCGCCGAGGCGAGGTAGCTCGCGCGCGCGGGGTTGCCCTCGGCGTAGAGCACCGTGGGCCGGCCGGGCACCGCGACCGAGACCGCGAAGCGGTTGTTCTCCTTGAATCGATCCTCGGGGATGTCGGCGAGATCGAGCGCGTACGTCACCTCGCCGGCGACGCGCACGACGCTCTTGAAGGTCACGTCGTTGTCGCCGGGCTTCAGATCGAGCACGCGCACGCCGTCGAGCCCGTTGATGGCCTCGCCTTGCTTGAGCGTCGCCTTCACCTTCTGCGCGCGGCTCGAGAAGATGTTCGCGTGGAGGTTGAAGGGCTCGCCGACGCGCACCTTGTCGGGCACGCGGAGATCGCGCAGCGCGACCTCGCCCGGCACGGGCCGGTGATACGGCACGGTGAAGATCCTCACCCCGAACTCGCGCGCGCGGTTGGCCTCGGCGAGCATGTCGCCGTCGGTCTGCACGCCGTCGGTCAGGATGACCGCGCGGCGGAGATAGCCCGCGGGGTACTGCCCGTACGCGAGCTGGAGCGCGCTCGCGATGTCGGTCGCGGCGCCGAGCCCGGTGCGCTTGGCGGCGTTCTTGTCGCCGGGCGCGCCCGCGGGCACGTCGTGGCGCTCGAGCACGGGCGCCTCCTTCGCGTCGTCGGCCATCGGGACGACGCGCGGGCGCTTCGCGAATGTGATGACGCGCACGAGCGCGTCCGCGGGCTTCTCCTTGAGGCCCTTGGCGATCTCCGCGCGCGCGTCGTCGATCGCGGCGTCGGGGACCGACTCCGAGACGTCGACGAGGTACACGGTGCACACCTTCTCGGTCGTCGCCGTGCGCGCGAGGCGCGAGAGCCCGAGCGCGAGCAAGAGCACGAACCCGATGCGCAGGACGACCGAGAGGATTCGCTGCGGCCACGGCAGATCGGCGAGCGATCGCCCGATCATCCACAAGAAGAACGGCGCGAGCAGCGCGAGGCCGAGCATCTTGGGCGACAAGAGCTCGTAGTCGACGCCGTGACGCTTCCACGCGAGCGTCGTGTGCCCGGGGTGGAGGACGCCCTTCCAGTACAGCCACACGCCCGCGATGCCCACGAGGCCGCCCGCGATCCCGAACGCGACGCGGGCGCGATCGACCTCGCGCTTGCCGCGCGCCGCGGCCACGAGATCGACGAACGATCGAGCGACGACGAACGCGCACCCGAGCGCGACGAGGAACGCCACGTAGAGCTCGGGGGTGAGCCACCCGAGGAAGCGGCGGCCGAGGAGCCAGCCGGCGGCGACGAGCGCCGCGATGACGACGCCGCCGACGGCGCGCGCGCGCGTCATACGGTGATCCTCCGGTGGTAGGTGATCCACTCGATGGCGGTGAGGAGGACGGCGGCGAGCAGGAGGTAGATCCAGATCTCACGCCGCACGCCGATCTGGAAGCCGGAGAGATTGCCCGCCTTCTTCCCGTCGACGACGAGCTCCTTGGCCGGCTCGATCGAGCTCTCCTCGGCGTCGAGGAGGTTCGCCGCGAACGCGCTCTTGGTCGCCTCCGCGCCCGGCGCGTCGGTCGCGCCCTCGGCGCCCACGAGCTCGTAGAACCCCGCGCGCTCGCCGAGGTAGACCGCGCGCCCTTCGTGCACCGGCACGAACATCTCGCCGCCTCCCGGCGCCTTCAGCTTCGCCTGCCCGCTCGGGGAGACGATCGGCACGCGCCACACGTCGCCCGTGCGAAAGCTCGAGATGTACTGCGCGTCTTCGTCGGTGAACCAGTTGATGCTGTTGAGGAGCAAGAGCGGCCACGCGACGCGGAGCGGCAGATCGCTGTCGCGCGTGTCGAAGCCCATGGCGACGAACTTGAAGCCCGCGCGCTGCCCCGCGACGAGGATGGGCCCCTGATCGCTCGCGCCCACGACCTTGTCGCCGGGCTCGGCCACGAGCTTGCGACCGCGCGAGATGTTCACGTCGTCGAGCGCCGTCCAGCGGACGATCGGGTGCTTCCGCTCGATGCGATCGAAGCCCGGCTGCTTGAGCTCGACCTCGGCCTTCACCGGCGAGCCCGGACCGCGCGGATCGAGGTAGATCGCGTTCGTGCGCGGCGGCGCCATCGGCGTCGCGCCGTCGAAGATGACGACGTCGTGCTTGGCGCCGCTCGGCGCGATCTTCTCGGCGTAGTCGCGCGGCGACGCGAGCTGCACGTCGAGGTACTCGTCGAGCAGCAGCGCCGCCTCGAGGTACGTGTTGCCCGGCGACACGACGAGCACCTTCGCGCGACGCCGCTCGGGCAGGAGCGCGTACGCGTGATTGTCGGTCGGCAGCGCGTCTTCGCTGCCGGCGAGCGGCTGGATCTTCGCTTCGAGCGTCCGGCTCGCGCCCGAGAGGTTCGGGTAGAAGCGCGGCAGCCGCTCGCCCGGCTTGAGCCGCAGCTTCGTCAAGTCGACGAGCGTGTCGTCGCCGAGGAGCGAGAGCTCGACGTCTTCTTGCTCGGGCCCGGTGTTCGTCACCTCGAGCATCACCTCGTAGCGGCTCTTGTCGAGCGGGTAGCGCCGCACCGAGAACTGCGTGATGCCGACGTTGCGCGCCGCGGCGCCGATCGGGAGGTAGGTGAGCTTCACGTCGTCGCCGACGTGCACCTTGCCCGACGCGTCGACCGCGTCGCCGAGCCGACCGTCGGAGACGATGACGATCTCCGCGTTGTCGAGGCCGCGCACCGAGTCGGTCGCGAAGCGAAGGGCGCGAGGGAAGTCTGCGCGCGCGTCGGTCGGCTTGATCGCGTCGAGCGCGCGCTCGAGCTCCGACGTGTCGCCGCTCATCGGCCCGAGCGGCGTGACCGCCGCGTCCATCTGCGCGACGAGCATGCGATCCGATCCGCCGAGCCCGCGGATCACGCGCTTCACTTCTTCTTTCGCCGCCGCGAGGCGGTTCGGCGAGCCCACGTCGGTCGCCTGCATCGACGCGCTCGCGTCGACGAGCACGACGAGGTTGCGCCCCTTGATGAGCGTCGCCGCCGCGCGCGGATCGCCGAGGGCGAACGCGAGGAGCGCGAGGAGCGCGAGCTGCACGAGGAGCGAGAGGAGCCTCTTCAGCTTCGAGAAGAGGCTCGTCGCCTCCTTGTCGCGGAGGATCCGCTCCCACAGCTTCGAGAACGGCACCGCCACCGTCCGCCGCCGCAGCTTGAGGATGTAGAGCGCCGTCGCGAACGCCGCGGCGGCGCCGAAGATCCCGAGGAGCTGGGCGAACGTGAGGCCTGCGAAGATCATCAGCGCAGAAAGCCTCCACGGCGGAAGACGCGCAAGATGAGCTCGTCGAAGGGCTGCGTCACGTCGGCGCGAATGTACGGCACCTGCTTCGACGAGCAGAAGCGATCGATCTCCGCGAGGTACTCGCCGTAGGCGTGCTCGAAGCGCTCGAGCACCTTGGCCGTGACCGTCACCTCGCGCTCGTCACCGGTCTCGCAGTCGTAGAGGAGCACGTCGCCCGCGAGCTTGGGCTTCGCCTCGGCCGTGTCGGTGACGTGGACGACGAAGGGGTCGAACTTGTTGTAGCGGAGCACGTTGATCCCGCGCTCGAAGCCGTGCGGATCGTAGAGATCGCTCGCGAGCACCACGAGGCCGCGGCGCTTGTTCTGCGCGACGAACGTCTTGCACGCGTCTTCGAGGTTCGTGTGGCCCTCGGGCTCGAGCTCCTTCAAGAACCGGAACACCTTGAAGATGCGCGCCTTGCCGCGCGTCGCCGGCATGCGATCGAGGACGCGATCGGTGGTCGACACGATGCTCACGCGATCGAGGTTCGCGAGGCCCACGTAGGCGAGCGCCGCCGCGACGCGCTTGGCGTAGCGGAGCTTCTTGCCTTCGCCGAAGCCCATCGACGAGCTCGCGTCGACGATGAAGTAGATGGCGAGATCCTCTTCTTCTTCGTAGAGGCGGAGGAGCAGCCTGTCGAAGCGCTGGTAAACGTTCCAATCGAGGTAGCGGAAGTCGTCGCCCGGCTGGTAGTCGCGATGATCGGCGAACTCGACGCCGGAGCCGCTCTTCTTCGTGCGACGCTCGGCGCGCATGCGCCCGGCGAACACCCGCTTGCTGACGAGCGCGAGGTAGTCGAGCTTGCGCTGGAAGTCGTCGTCGAAGAGATCGTCGTCCGACGCGCGGATGGCGCCTACGCTCTTGCGACCGAGGACCGAATCAAGAAAGCCCAACCTGGGCCTCGGCCTTTCCGGTCTTCGTCTCCGGGATCGCCTTGAGGATCGCGTCGAGGACCTGGTCGGTCTTCATGCCTTCGGCCTCGCCCTCGAAGTTGAGGAGGACGCGGTGCCGGAGCGCGGGGAGCGCCACCGCGCGCACGTCGTCGATGCTCGCGGCGAAGCGACCCTCGAAGAGCGCGCGGATCTTCGACGCGAGGAGCGTCGACTGCGCGCCGCGGGGCGAAGCGCCGAAGCGGACGAACCGCTTGCAGATCTCGGGCGCGTCGGGGCCTTCGGGGTGCGTCGCCTGGACGACGCGGATCGCGTAGTCCTGCACGTGACGCGCGACGGGCACGCGGCGCACGAGGCTCTGCATGGCGAGGATCGACTCGCGATGCAAGACCGCCGAGCGCCCCGCCCGCGCCTCGCCCGTCGTGAGATCGAGGATCGCGTGGAGCTCGTCGCGATTGGGAAACGGCACGTGGAGCTTGAAGAAGAAGCGATCGAGCTGCGCCTCGGGCAGCGGATACGTGCCCTCCATCTCGAGCGGGTTCTGCGTCGCGAGGACGACGAAGGGCTCTTCGAGGGTGTACGTACGGCGACCGACCGAGACGCGGTGCTCTTGCATCGCCTCGAGCAGCGCGCTCTGCGTCTTCGGCGTCGCGCGGTTGATCTCGTCGGCGAGGACGATGTTCGCGAAGATTGGGCCCTTGCGAAACTCGAAGACCTTGCCGCCCGCCTGCGTGTCGTCGATGACGGTCGTGCCGAGGATGTCGGCGGGCATGAGATCGGGCGTGAACTGCACGCGCGAGAACTCGAGGCTCAGCGCCTCGGACAGCGTGCGCACGAGCATCGTCTTGCCGAGGCCGGGCACGCCTTCGAGCAGCGCGTGACCGCCGGCGAGCAGGCACATGAGCACGCCGTCGACGACCGTCTCGTTGCCGACGATCGTCTTCGCGATCTCGTCTTTGAGCGTCGCGATCGACTGGCGAAACTGCTCGACCTCGGCGCGCACGGCGCCCGCGTCCACGTTGTCCGTCATGGGTCTCCTCGAGATGCTTTCCGCAGAGTGAACGTCACGGTGCGTTGGGAGGCGGCGGAGCGGGCGCGGGCGCGGCGCCTCCGCCTTCTTCACGCGGGCGAATGAGCTGGAAGTATCGTCGGACGTAGAACCGATATCCGCCGGGGATCTCGTCCTTGTTGAGCGCCTCTTCGGCGACCGTGTGGTACTCGCGATAGACCCTCTGGTAGCCGCGCGAGGCGAAGCCTCGCTCGGCGGCGCCGAGGATCACCTCGCTGCGGCTGCCGCCCTGACCGGTGTCGTTACCGGCGACCTGCGTGTCTTGCACGCCCACCTTCGGGTTGGTGGCGCCGCCCTGCACGTTGCCGTCGTGGCCGGTGCCCCAGCCGGGCCCCTTCTGGCCTTGACCGCCGCCGCCGCTCTGACCTTGGCCGCCGCCGCTGCCCTTGGTCGCGGTGATCATCAGGATCTTTTCGCCGTTCGGTCCGAGGATCCACGTCTCGCCGGCGCCCTGGCCTTGGCCTTGACCCTTGCCCTGCCCCTGGCCTTGGCCTTGGCCGGGCGAAGAGCCGCCGGCCTGCTGTCCGCCTTGGCCCTGGCCTTGACCTTCTTGGCCCTCGCCTTCCTGGCCCTGGCCCTGCTGGCCGCCTTGCTGGCCGCCCTGCCCTTGCCCCTGTCCTTGCTGGCCGCCCTGGCCGCCTTGACCGCGCGCGCGCTGCTGGAAGGTCCGCAGGCGCTGCATCTGCCCCTGCCCACCTTGCGACTGCTGTCGGAGCATTTCGCGCAGCTCCTGGAGCTTCTGCCGGAGCTGCTCCTTCTCTTCCTGCGTCATCTCCTGCTTGGCCATGCGGTTGATGTCTTGCGCGGCGTTGTCGAGATCCTGCGCCGACATGTCGAGGTCCTTCATCAGATCCTCGGCCGCCTTCTGGAGCTCGCGGTCGAGCCGATCGAGCTCGCGCTGCGTCTTCTGCTGTTGCTCGTGCTCGCGCTCGAGGCGCTCGAGCTCGCGCTCTTTCTTCTGGAGGAGGCTCTTCTCCTGCTCGGTCGCGCCCGCGTCGCCCATCTTCTGTTTCTGCTTGAGGAGATCTTGCTTGAGCTCCTCGCGCCGCTGCGCGAGCGCCTCGGCGCGCTTCGCCTGGTCTTCGCCCGCCTTCTTCAAGGCCTCGCGCATCTTCTCGAGCTGCGCTTTGTCGAAGCTCTTGCCCTGCTCGCGGAGCTTCTTCGCGAGATCCTTCATGGCCTTCTCGGCGTCGGCCATGTTCTTGTTCTCGAGCGCCTCGCCCGCGGGCTTGGTCAGCTCGCTCTTCTTCAGCTCTTCGCCGATCTTCTTGAGCGCCTCTTCGAGCGCCTTCGCGTCGGCCTCGCGGCCCGCCATGAGCTTGTCTTCGAGCTGCTGCATGCGCCGGAACGCCTCGGTGCGATCGAGGCGCTTGTTGGCGAGATCTTCGATGAGCTGGTTGAACTCCTGGGTCGCGGCCTTCGCCTCGTCGGTCTGGAGGCGCTGATCGACCTCACGGAGAAACTCGCGCATCGCGTCGAGATCGTCTTGCGTGACGTCGACGGCGTCGATCGTCTTGGCCGTCAGCACCGGCTGGTGCTTGCGCACCTCGAAGAGCGAGATGCAGAGGATGCAGGCAGAGAGCCCCACGATGAGCGGCCACTCGGGCGGCGCGAGCATCGGGACGGCGCGGCGCGGATCGACCGCGCTCGCGTGCGCCACCGCGTCGTCGATCGCAGCGATCATGAAGGGGGTGCGCTCGGCGCGGCCCACCTCCGCGAAGGAGAGCGCGCTCGAGAGGCGATCGGCGAGGCCGTGAAAGCGATCGAGGGCGACCGCGCCCGCTCGCCGCGGGAGCTTCTGGACGTAGCCGACCGCGAAGGCCACGAAGATCTGCGCCAGCGCGACGCCGAGGCCGATCCGCGCGGCTCTCTCCGTCACGATCCCGGTCTTGCGCAAGACGAGACAGATCGCCGCGGCGACGAGGCCGGCCGCGAGCGCCTTGGCGGCCCACCCGAGGGCGCGTTGCGTCCGCAGGCGCCGCTCCGCGCGGCGCGCCTGCCGCTCGATCGTGACGATGACCGGCGCGCCTTGGCCCGCGGTTTCTTGGGGGCGTGTCATCCGGGGGCTCGGCTCCCTGTTCGCTGCATGTCCTGCCTGGCAACTTCGGTTCCGACGTTCGACCCGTGACAAAGTTCCCTTCGTGGGTCGCGCGGGTCCCCTCCGAGAACTTCTGGACGACGACTTCCCTTACATCGTAGCAGCCTCCGGGCCGGCCCGCGCCGGGCGGAAGATCGCGCCGGCGCACTTCAGGAAGTACGCGCGAGGGCGATGATTTCATTCCTCGACCACGACCGTGGCGGCCATGGACTAGGATGATGCGACCGCCGTGAAGCTCCCGGAGCCGCCCAAGGTCGTGCTCGAGACGGCCCGCGAAGAGCGGCTCGCCGAAGGAGGCTTCCTGACGCTCCGTCGCATGTCGCTCGTGGCGGTCCGAGGCGGCGCGCGGTCGGGCGCGTTTCCGTACGACATGGTGGAGCGGCGCGCGCTCGACGCGACCGTGATCGTCGCCCACCATCGCGCCGAGGAGCGTGTGTGGGTGTGGTTGCGGAGCAGCGTTCGGCCCCCGCTCGGGCTGCGAGAGCCGACGAGCTCCGCCGTCCTCTCTCCCGTGCTCTGGGAGCTGCCGGCGGGGCTCATCGAGCCGGGCGAGACCCCGCGCGCGGCCGCCGCGCGCGAGCTCGCCGAGGAGCTCGGCTTCACCGTCGACGAGCGCGCGCTCGCGCCGCTCGGCTCGTGGACGGCGCCGGCGCCGGCGTTCATCGGCGAGCTGCACCACTACTTCCACGTCCCGGTGGATCCCGCCTCGCGCGCGGAGCCGCCCGGCGACGGCTCGCCGCTCGAGAGCGCGGCCGCGATCGTGGCGCTGCCGCTCGACGACGCGATCGCCGCATGCCGCGCGGGCGAGATCGTCGACGCCAAGACCGAGGTCGCGCTGCGACGCCTCGCCGAGCTCGTCACGTGAAGAAGACCGCGCCGCCTCGAGTCAAGGTCGCGCTCGTCGCCAAGCGCACCACGTATCGGAAGTTCGTGGTCGAGGAGCACGACCCGATCATCGCGCGCCTCCTCCGGCGGCGTGACCCCACGGTCATTCGCCTCAAGTCGTCGCACGAGGCCCACGAAGAGACTGTGCTCGAGGTCGAAGAGGCGCTCGATCGGCTCGGCGCCGAGGTCGTCTATCGCGGCGGACCGCGCGGGCACATTCCGCCGCGCATCGATCTCGTGCTCACCGTGGGCGGCGACGGGACGCTCCTCGCGGCGTCGCATCAGATCGGAGACGGCGTGCCCCTGCTCGGGATCAACAGCGCGCCCGATCACTCCGTCGGCTTCTTCTGCGGAGGCAAGAAGGGTCGCGTGCTCGCGACGCTCCGGCGCGCGCTCGACGGACGCCTGCCGAAGGTCTCGCTCACGCGCATGCGCGTCGATCTGAACGGCAGGTGCCTGCACGCGCGCGTCCTCAACGAGGCGCTCGTCTGTCACGCGTCGCCCGCGGCGACCTCGCGGTACATCCTCCGGATCCACCGCGCCGACGGATCGTTCGTGGAGGAGGATCAGCGCTCGAGCGGCATCTGGGTCGGCCCGCCGGCGGGCTCGACCGCCGCGCAGCGGAGCGCGGGGGGACGCGTGTTGCCGCTCGCGTCGCGCCGCCTCCAGTACGTCGTGCGCGAGCCCTATCGGCCGGACGGTGGGCGCCTGAAGCTCGCGACCGGCCTGCTCGACGAGGACGGGCGCTTGATTTTACGAAGTAAAATGCGGGAGGCGAAGGTCTTCCTCGACGGGCACCGGCTCGTCTACCCGGTCACGATCGGCGACGTGCTGGTGATGCGCAGGAGCGCCGAGCGCCTCGTCGTGCTCGGGCTCGCCACCAAACGCCGCCGCTGACAGTGGTTCAATGAGTCGATGACGCGTCGCGTTATCGACCAAAATCGACGCAAAAAACAACGGCTGGCGTGCATTTCTGGTCGACTCAGGCTGCACGCCGCACTATCTCGCCGCCTGATGGGTTTCGAAGTCATCGGCACTGGCATGTATGTGCCCGGAGAGCCCGTGACCAACACGCAGCTCACGCGCGTGATGGACACCTCCGACGAGTGGATCCACCAGCGCTCGGGCATCCGCCAGCGCCACTTTGCGGCCGAGGGCCAGGGCGTGAGCGACATGGCCTTCGAGGCGACCAAGCGCGCGCTCGAGGCCGCGCGGATCGGTCCGAAGGACATCGACTACATCCTCTTCGCGACCATGACGCCCGACTACGTCTTCCCGGGCTCGGGCGCGGTCCTCGGCGGCAAGCTCGGCATCAACGTGCCGGCGCTCGACATCCGCCAGCAGTGCGGCGCGATGCTCTACGGCCTGCAGCTCATCGACGGGCTCATCAAGAGCGGCGTCGCCAAGACGATCCTCTTCATCGGCGCCGAGGCCCACGCCGGCTTCATGCCGTGGGACGACTGGGACATCCTCGAGGGCAAGACGGATCGCAAGCAGACGCCCGAGCAGCGCGAGCGCGCGAACAAGCATCGCGCGGTCGCGGTCCTCTTCGGCGACGGCGCGGGCGCGATGGTCTTCCGCGCGACCGATCGCGACGCGGGGCTCATCGCGGCGAAGGTCCACTCCGACGGCACCTACGTCGACGAGCTGCTCATCCCCGGTTGCGGCTTCAAGACGCGCCCGTACTGCCAGCCGCGCCTCTACGAAGAGATGCTCTACGTGCCGTACATGAACGGCAAAGAGGTCTTCAAGTTCGCGGTCACGACGCTGCCGAAGTGCGCCCGCCAGCTCTGCGAAGAGTCGAAGACGCCGATCGAGAAGATCGACTGGTTCCTCGCGCACCAGGCCAACGCGCGGATCAACGACTACGTGCGCGAGCAGCTCGACGTGCCCGTCGAGAAGATGCCGATGAACATCGATCGATACGGCAACACGAGCGCGGGAACGCTCCCCATCTTGATCGACGAGTGCACGCGAGACGGGAAGCTGAAGAAAGGCGACCTCACGATGATGTTCGCGCTCGGCGCGGGCATGCATTGGGGTTGCGCTCTGGTGCGCTGGTAACGAAGTGCTAGATTTGCGGGCATGAAGCTTGTCCGCCTGTCCGTTCTTGCCGCGGCGCTCGCGGCCGTCCCCGCGACCGCGGTGATGGTCCCCAGCGACGCGAAAGCGTCGGTCTCGATCGCGGTCGGTTTCGACGCCCTGGTGAGAGACGCCGACGCGGTCTCCGTCGTCACGCCGCTCGAGGCCAAGAGCGTCTGGGAAGACGGCCGCATCTACACGTACACGAAGGTGCGGATCGATCAGGGCGTCGCCGGCGAGCTCGGAACGGGCGCCGACGGCTGGGTTCGCACGATGGGCGGCGTGGTCGGCAAGATCGGCCAGCTCGTCGACGGCGAGCCGGTGCTCACGACGGGCAAGCCTTCGCTGCTGTTTCTGCGCAAGCTCCGCGCCGGCGGCTACGAGGTCTCGGCGCGCGCGCAGGGGCAGTACCCGGTCATCACCGACGAGAACGCGAAGGTGAAGAAGGTCATCCGCTCGGCCAACGTCGGCGTGCTCTTCCCGCCGAAGGTCAAGGCCGAGGTCCCGAAAGACGGCGTCACGCCGGGCGGCAGCCAGAGCGTCGATCCGCGCATCGCGCAGTCGGCGAACATCCGCCTCGCGGGTGAGGCGCTGCACGATCGCCCGCTCGACGAGGTCGTGCGCGAGGTCGCGGCGTCCTGGAAGCGTCTTCACACGCCTGCTGCGACCAAGTGAAGACGAGGGCCGAGAGAGTTGGGAAAGAGAGACGCGGAGGCGCGGAAGATTTTTTTGTAAAGATCCTCCGCGCCTCCGCGCCTCTCGTTTCCGTCGCCCTGCTCCTCTCGCCTTCGCCCGCGAGCGCGTTTTGTCGGACGACGACGGTGCCCGTGGTGGCTGATTTTCAGCCTTCGCCGACGAAGTGCTGGACGGAAGGCGTGCCGCTCTTCTGGCGGAACTCGTGCGTCGGGTACAACGTGCAGAAGAACGCGAGCCGGCAGGTCGCGTTCGACGACGCGGCGAACACGCTCTCGCGGGCGTTCACGAAGTGGACGGGCGCGAGCTGCCCGACGGAGGGCACCGGGCGCTCGCGCGTCAGCATCGACGTGCGCGATCTCGGGCCGGTCGAGTGCGGCGAGGTGAAGTACAACCAGAGCGGGGGCAACCAGAACGTCATCGTCTTCCGTGACGGCAAGTGGCCTCACGAGGCGTCGAACAACACGCTCGCCCTCACCACGGTCACGTTCAACCCCGAGACGGGCGAAATCTACGACGCGGACATGGAGGTCAACACCTTCGATCAGCGCGTCACGCTCACCGATCCCGTGCCGAGCGACGGCTACGACTTCGCGAGCATCGCGACCCACGAGGCCGGGCACTTCCTCGGCCTCGCGCACTCGGGCGACAACCGGGCGACGATGTTCGCGAACTACACGCCGGGCGCGACCGCGATGCGCAACCTCACGGCCGACGACGTCGCCGGCGTCTGCTCGGTCTACCGACCCGACGGCGCGCGCGCCGTGCTCGAGGGCAAGGTCACCCCCGGCCCCCAGTGCGACCCCACCCCTCGCCGCGGCTTCACCACCGAGTGCGCCGACGCCGACGCGGCGAAGAAGGGCTGCTCGATCTCCTCCTCGTCGCACGGCGCGTCCGGCGCGCCGCCGACGGCCGGCTGGGCCCTCGCCGCTGCGTCGCTCGCTTTCGTCGTCCGCGCCCGGCGCCGCAGGCTTCGCGCCGTCCCCGCGCGCCGCGTGTGCTAACCATCCCGTCTTCGATGCCCGCGGACGCGCGCGCCCAGCCGGTCCTCATCACGCGCGAAGACGATCTCGCCCGCGCAGCGCTCCGCCTCACCGAGGCGCGGCGGATCGCGGTCGATCTCGAGTCGAACGGGATGTTCGCCTATCGCGCGACGGCCTGCATCGTGCAGATCGCGTCGGAGGGAGACGTCATCCTGGTCGACGCCCTGAAAACCTCGCTCGCGCCGCTCGCCGAGCTGATGACGTCGCGCGCGACCGAGAAGATCATCCACGACGTCGCGTTCGACGCGCGCATCCTCGCCGAGGCTCGCGTCGCCCTCGCGAACGTGCGCGACACGTCGCTCGCGGCGCGCATGCTCGGCCGCACCGCGACGGGCCTCGCGTCGCTCCTCGACGTCGAGCTCGGCGTCTCGATCGACAAGAAGATGCAGCAGCACGATTGGTCGGAGCGGCCGCTCACCCCGAGCGCGCTCACCTACCTCGCGGGCGACGTGGCGCACCTGCACGCGCTCCGCGATCGCCTGTGGACCGAGGTCGAGGAGCGCGGCATCGCCGACGCGGTCGAAGAGGAGACGCGCTATCGCCTGGCGCAAGCCGTCGCCGCGGCGGGCACGGAGGATCCCCGCCCGCCCTACGTGCGGCTGAAGGGCATCGAACGCGTGCCCGAGGCGGAGCTCGCGATCCTGCGGCACCTCGCCGAGATCCGCGAGCGGCACGCGCGCGATCTCGACGTCCCGCCGTACAAAGTGCTCGCGCCCGACGTGCTCTTCGCGATCGCGCGCGCCAAGCCGACGACGCTCGACGAGCTCTCGCAGATCAAGGGCGCGATGTCCGGCAGGCGCGCGCGCGCGCTCGCGCCCGACGTGCTCGACGCCGTGGCCGTCGGCATCGAAGACGTGACGATCCCCGACGAAGAGCGCGTCTGGTTCGACAAGCCGCGCCTCGCCGCGGGCGTCGCGCGCAAGCGGCGCGCCCGTGAGCAGAGGCTCACCAAGTGGCGCAAGGACGAAGCCAAGCGGCGAGGCGTCGACGAGCAGGTCGTCTTGCCGGGACACTGCCTCCACGATCTCGCCGATCTCGCCGAGGTGTCGCTCGAGGCGATCGCGGCCGTGCCCGGCATCGGCGCGTTCCGCGTCGCGCGCGACGGCGCGGCGCTCCTCACCGCGATCGCCGAGGAGGGTCCGTGAGCGATCTGCTCGTCGTCGCCGGCGAAGCCTCGGGTGACCGCGCCGGCGCCGCCGTGCTCGCGCGAATGCCCGGGGTGCGCGCGTTCGGCATGGGAGGCGGCGCGCTCCAGGGCGAGGGCCTCGAGCTCGTCGCCGATCTCCGCGAGACGACCGCGCTCGGCGTGGCGGAGGTCGCGCGGCGCGCCTACGGCGTCGCTCGGGCGTACACGCTGCTCCGCGCCGCGGTCGCCCGCCGCCGGCCGCGCGCGGCGCTACTTGTAAACTACACTGAATTCAACGCGCGCCTCGCCGAGTCGCTCTGGGCGTCGGGAACGCGCGTCCTCTGGTACGGCGCGCCGCAAGTGTGGGCCTGGCGGCCGGGTCGCGCGGCGCCGCTGCGGAAGCACCTCGATCGCATGGCGGTCATGCTCCCGTTCGAGGAGGGCCTGTGGCGCTCGGTCGGCGTCGACGCGCACTACGTCGGGCACCCGGCGCTCGAAGAACGTCGCACCGATCGCGTCGCCGCGCGTGAGCTCCTCGGGATGACGCCGCGCGCGCCCGCGATCGCCATCCTACCGGGCAGCAGACCTCACGAGGTGCGGCGCCTGCTGACGCCGATGCTCGGGGCGTACGAGACGGTGCGGCGCGAGCTCGCGAGCATCGACGCGCGCGTCTTGCTCGCGCCGAGCCTCGACGACGCGACACGCCGATGGGCGGCCGACGTCGCGGCGTTCTACCAAGTCGACGTCGTCGACGTCGACGCGCGCGCGGGGACGGCGTATGCGATGCCGGCGTTCGACGCCGCGCTGTGCGCCTCGGGCACCGCGTCGCTCGAGTGCGCGCTCGCGCGCGTGGTGCCGATCGTCTGCTATCGCGTCGGCCTCGCGACCGAGCTCGGCGCGCGCGCGCTCGTGACGACGCCGTTCGTCGCCCTGCCCAACGTGCTGCTCGGGCGCGCCGCGTTCCCCGAGCTGCTCCAGAGGCACGCGACCGCCTCGCGCATGACGGACGCGCTCGCGAACGTGCTCGAAGAGCGCGACGGATACATCGAAGCGTGCGACGCCGTCGAGCGCGCGCTCGGCCCGGCGGCCTCGGCGTCGCGCGCGGTCGCGCGGATGCTCGAGCCGTGGCTCGGGGCGCGCGCGAGCCTGAGCGTATGAACGCGCTCCTCGCCGTCTCCGTCGTCCTCTTCGCCGTTCGCGTCTACGCGGCGACGACGGTGGGTTTCGGCGACAGCGAGGCGCTCTACGCGTCGTGGGCGGTTCACCCACAGCCGGCGTACCTCGATCACCCCGGGCTCGTGGGCGTGGTCGCGCGCGCGATCGGCGAAGGCGCGAGCCCGACGCCGATGCGCGCGCACGCCGTGACCGCGATCGTCGCGACGCTCTTGCCGTGGCTCGTGTACGCGAGCGCGCGCGCGTTCGGCGCGACGAAGGAGCGGGCGGCGTACGCCGGCCTGGCCGTCGCGCTCGTCCCCGAGACCGCCGTCGGGCTCTTCGCCATGACCCCGGATCTGCTCCTCGCGCCCCTCTGGCTCGGCGGCCTCGCGCTCGCGGCGATCGGCCTCGAAGCGCCGGCCGGGAGCACGCGCTCGTCCGTCGCGCTGCTCGCCGCAGGGCTCTTCGCCGGCACCGCGTGCGCGGCGAAGGTCTCCGGCGTCTTGCTCGTTTTCGCGCTCGTCGCCGCTTATGCATCGATCGCGCTGTCGAAGGAGCCCGAGGGGAAAGCCGCGCGCACCGTGTGGCCCTGGGCGGGCATCGCCGCGGGGCTCATCGTGATGCTCCCCGTCATCCTGTACGAGAAGAAGCTCGGATGGCCGATGCTCGTGCACCGCCTCGTCGACACCCAGCACGGCGCCGGCGCCGCGACGGTGCTCCTGCGCAACATCGGAGCGATCACGCTGGGGCAGCTCGCCTACCTCTCGCCCGTGTTCGCCGTGATCGCCGTGGTCGTCGCGCGCGATCTGATCCGCGAACGCGGGCGCGACGCTCGCGGGCGGCTGCTGTTTCTCGCGTTCACCGTGCCCCTCGTGCCTCTGTTGGCGCTCTGCCTGTGGAGCCCCGTGGCCGAACCGCACTGGATCGCGCCGGCGCTGCTCGCGCTCCCGATCCACGCGGCGAGGCGCGGCGCTGGCGCCTCGCGACGGATGTACACCGCGGCGGCAGCCGTCGCCGCCGCGCTCACGCTCGGGGCGCACGCGTGGGTGCTCACGCCGCAATCGGCGCGGCTCCTGCCCGAGACGTCCGACCCGAAGCTCGACATCGCGAGCGAGCTCCACGGATGGCCCACCGCGCTCGAGGCCGTGCGCGAGCAGATGGCCGGCGCGGCGACGCCCTTCGATCCCGAAGGCCGCGAGGTCGTCGTCGTCGGACCCCACTGGACGGTGTGCGCGCAGCTCCACGCGGGTCTACCCGGCGTTCGCGTCGGGTGCGCGACGACGATCAAGGACGACTTCGACGCATGGGTTCCGCGCGAGCAGTGGCGGCGCGCCGATCACGTCCTCTACGTCACCGACAATCGCTTCGAGGGCGACGGCGGCGAGCAGCTCCCGGCGCACGTCAAGAGCGCGCAGAGCCGCGTGCGCATCATGCGCGGCGGCAGGACGGCGCGCGTCTTTCACCTCTACTTGTACGATCGGCGCGGCTCCGGGCTACGCGACACCAGCGACCGGGACGCGGAAGGCAGGCAGGCTCTTCACGAGGCAAATGAGAATGGGGACCGCGCCCATGAGGTAGAGCACCCCATGCCAGGCGCCGACGGCCTGAAGCATCACGCCGTGCGTGAGTGAGCCCATGAACGCGAAGACCCCGGCGATCCAGCCGTAGCGTTTCTGGAACGCGAGGCCGAAGGCCGTGAGCCCGAGCACGGCGATCATCATGATGCCCCACGCGATCATGAGCCAGCGGGAGTAGCCGGCGACGGATCCGCCGGTGATCAGGAGACGGACGAGCTCGAAGCCTGCGAGGGCGGCTGCGACGCCGCTGCCGATGAGGCTGAAGGTGCGGGGATGCATGGCGCGAGGGGACTGCGAGAGGTGTGCCTTGGCGAGCGCGAGCGCGAGCGCGAGCGCGAACGCGAACGCGAACGCGAACGCACGAGAGATCGCTCGCTCGGCTTTTCCAGCTGCCTCGGTGCTCGAGCGAACGGGGCTCGGGGCAGAGGAGAGAAAACACCATGCTCAAAGCATTCGATATCGCCGTGGGTGTCGTCACCGAGCTGCGGAACGTCGTGGCCGAGCTCGAACGACATGACGCGGACCTCGCCAAGCAACTCCGGAGAGCGATGAACAGCGTCACCCTCAACATCGCCGAAGGAAGCCACGCACGAGGACGAAGGCGAACCTTCCACTACACCGTCGCCATGGGCTCCGGCAGAGAAGTCCTGGCAGCGCTCACCACCGCGAGGGCGTGGGGCTACCTGCCGGAAGTCCCCGCGCGAATCGACGACGCCCTCAAACACGTCATCGCCATCCTCTACAAAAACGTCGGCTCGCCTCGCTGCGTAAACGCCGGCGCGGCGGTCACCCGCCGCCGCGCCGACCTCCGATCACGCGCGCGTACGCGTACGCGTGCGCGTTGGCGTGCGCGGAGCGCCAAGCGCGTTCGGCGAGAGGCTCACGCTGCGCCACGCGAGGTCGGGGAAGATCTTTCGCATCCACTTCATCGAGAGGGGGGCGCCGGCGAGCCAACGGCGGCAGCCCTCGTGGGACGGGCCGAGGAGCACGACGTCGAGCACGAGTGGAGGCCACGGCGGGAGCGAGCCCTGCTCGACGAAGCGCGTCATGTCGGCGACGAGGGGGGCGAGGAGCTCGGCCTTGCGGGCGGCGAGCGGCTCCTGAACCTCGGGCTCGAGCTCGAGGGACATCGCCTCGTACATGAAGCGGCCCTCGAGGCGGTGCGCGGCGATCCACGCGAGGTGCGCGTCGACGAGCGAAGTCACCGCGCCGCGCGCGCTCCGCGCCTTCCCCACCCGCGCCGTCAGATGACCGAAGAGACGCTCGAACGTGCGCACGAGGAGCGCGAGCACGATCGCGCTCCTCCCCGCGAAGAGGTGATAGACGCTCGAGGGGCTCGCGCCCGCGGCGCGACGGATCTCCTCGATGCCCGTGCCGAGGACGCCCCGCTCGCCGAAACACACGAGCGCCGCGTCGAGGAGCGCGTCACGCCGCTTCTGCCCGTCTCGCCGCACGCCTGGCATCGTCTCATGAATTGGAATATTCTTCCAGTTCATGACCGAGCATGACGTCATCGTCACCGGGGCTTCGCGCGGGATCGGCAGGGCGCTGGCCCGGGCGCTCGCAGCCAAAGGTCGCCGCCTCGTGCTCGTCGCGCGCGACGCGGCGGCGCTCGAGACGCTCGCGCGCGAGGTGGAAGCGCGCGGCGCGGCCGCCGCCGTCGTGCCCGGCGATCTCGGCTCGCTCGCCCGCGCCCGCGCGCTCGGCGACCGCCTCGCGACCATCGCCCGCCCGGGCGCCGCGCTCGTTCACAACGCAGGGCTCTGGCCCTCCGAGCGCGTCATCACCGACGGCGGGCTCGAGGCCGCCTTCGTGGTCAACCACCTCGGCGGGCTCGCGCTCCAAGCGCCGCTGCTCGACGCGCGGCGGCTCGGGCGCATCATGGTCGTGAGCGCCGGACTGATCCTCAAGGGCCGCTTCGATCCCCAGCGCACGCCGACGGGCGCTGACTTCTCTCGCCTCCGCACCTACTGCACGACGAAGCTCTGCTTCGCGATCGCGATGCGCGACGTCGCCGCGGCTCACCCGGAGGTCGACGTCGTCGTCTTGCACCCCGGCGTGGTCAACACGGGTCTCGGCGCGCAGCGCGGTCCGATCGGCGTCCTCCTCTCGCTCGTCAAGCGCGCTTGGGAGTCGCCCGACGTCTGCGCCGAGCGCCTCGCGCGCATCTTCGCGCGCGAGCGCTGGTCGACGGCGGGCGAGGCGAAGTGGCTCGTCGAAGAAGCCGAGCAGCCGTGGCCCGAGATCGCCGACGATCCGTCGACGCGCGACGCCGTGCGAAGAGCGACGGCGCGCTGGTTGTCATAGCAGCGTCACTCGGCCGAAGGCTCGGCGAGCGAGCGCGCACGCGGCGGCATCGCGGCGAGACCGGCGTCGCGAATGAGCGAGAGATCGGCCTCCTCGTCCGGGTTCGGCGTCGTGAGGAGCTTCTCGCCGTAGAAGATCGAGTTCGCGCCCGCGAGCATGCACATGAGCTGCGCCTCGCGCGAGAGCGACGTGCGCCCGGCGGAGAGACGCACGCGCGTCTTCGGCATCAAGATGCGCGCGACGGCGATCATGCGCACGAGATCGAGCGGATCGACCGGCGGCATCGCGGCGAGCGGCGTTCCCTCGATCGGAACGAGCGCGTTGATCGGCACGCTCTCCGGCTGCGGCTCGAGGTTCGCGAGCGTGCGGAGCATCTCGCAGCGATCATCGACGCTCTCGCCCATCCCGATGATCCCGCCCGAGCAGACCGTCACCCCCGCCTTGCGAACGTTCTCCAGCGTGCGAAGGCGATCGTCGAACGAGCGCGTCTTGATGATCGAGCGGTAGTTCTCGCGACTCGTATCGAGGTTGTGGTTGTACGCGTCGAGCCCGGCTTCGGCCAGGCGACGCGCTTGCTCCTCGGTCAGCATGCCGAGCGTGACGCACGCCTCGAGCCCCAGATCCTTCACGCCGCGGACCATCGCGAGGACGCGATCGAAGGCCGGGCCGTCCTTCACCTCGCGCCACGCCGCACCCATGCAGAAGCGAGTCGAGCCGAGCTCCTTCGCCCGGCGCGCGCTCGCGATGACGTGCTCGACGTCGAGCATCTTCTCCGGACCCACGTTCGTCTCGTAGTGGCTCGACTGCGGGCAGTAGGCGCAGTCTTCGGCGCAACCGCCCGTCTTCACGCTGAGCAGCGTGCAGAGCTGGACCTCGTTGTCCGGGTGGTGCGCGCGGTGCACCGCGCGCGCCTCGTCGAGGAGCGGCAGCAGGGGCCTGTCGTAGAGCGCGCGAACCTGGGCCCGGGAGTACGTCTCGGTCATCGGGCCGGCACCCTACAAGAAGGCGTCAAGGGGTCAAGGGGCTGCGATCAGGCGTCTTCTTGCCCGCTCGCCCCGCCCTCCCCGCCCTCCCCGCCGGCCTCGCTGTCGCGCTGGAACATGCGGCCGATCGTGTTCCGTCCGATCGCGAGCCGGCGGGCGGCCTCGGCCTTGTTGCCGTCGCAGGCGTCGAGGATGGCCGTCACGTAGCGTCGCGACGCCTCGTCGAGCGTGAGGCCGATCGGGATGGCGACCGAATCGCTCGGCGCCGGCGCTGCGGCGCTGCTCGTCGCGGCCGCCGCCGCCGTCGGCGGCCTCCGCGCGCGCGGGAGATGCGCGGGGCCGATGCGTCCGTCGGGGGCGAGCACGACGGCCGACTCGATCCAGTGCTCGAGCTCGCGCACGTTGCCCGGCCACGCGTGCGCGCGCAGGAGCGCGACGGCCTCGGGCGCGAGCACGGGCGAGGGACGACCGTAGCGCTTGGCGTACATGTCCGCGAAGTGACGCGCGAGCTGCTCGATCTCGTTTTCGCCCCTCGCGCGGAGCGGCGGGATCTCGATCTCGACGACGCGGACCCGATAATAGAGATCCTCGCGGAAGCGACCCTCCGAGACGAGGCGCTCGAGATCGTGGTGCGTCGCGCACACGACGCGCACGTCGGAAGAGAGCGTCTGCCGGCCGCCGACGCGCTCGAACATGCGCTCCTGGAGAAAGCGCAGGAGCTTGCCCTGCATGTCGTGGGGGAGATCGCCGATCTCGTCGAGGAAGAGCGTTCCCCCTTGGGCCATCTCGACCTTGCCGGGCACGCGCCGATCGGCGCCGGTGAACGCGCCGCGCTCGTGACCGAAGAGCTCGCTCTCGACGAGCTGCGCCGGCAGCGTCGTGCAGTCGACGATGACGAACGGCCCCGCCTGGCGGCTCGAGTTGACGTGAATCGCGCGGGAAAAGAGGCCCTTGCCCGTCCCCGTCTCGCCACGGAGGAGCACCGTCGCGTCGGTCTGCGCGGCGAGCGTCACGCGCTCGTAGACCGCGCGCAGCTCGTCGCTCCTGCCGACGATACGGTTGAACGGGCCGCGCAGCGTGAGGCCCGCGCTCGACGCGTCGGCGGGCCTCAGCGTCGTCAGCGAGAGGGCGCGCGCGATCTGGTTCGCGAGCGCCACGAGGTACTTCTCGTCTTCTTCGTCGAACGCCGCCCCGCTCGCGTCCGAGCGCGGCGCGCGGTTCAAGAGCTGGAGCACGCCGCGCACGGGGCCGGGCTCGCGACCCGCGCCGCTCGACGGCTCTTCGCGGATGGGCACCGCGAGGATGGCGCGGGTGGTGTAGCCGGTCGCCTTGTCGACCGACGGATCGAAGCGCGGATCGATCGCCGCGTCGGCGATCCGCACGGTCTCGCCGGTTCGCGCCACCCACCCGGCGATGCCCCGCGCGAGGGGGAGGCGCAAGGCCGGGAGCTCCGGGAGCACGGCGACGCGCGTGACCAGATCGCCGTGCTCGGCGTCGACGAGCCAGATCGTCGCGCGCTCGGCGGAGAGCGCCTCGGCGACTCGCTCGCACGCCGTCGCGAGGAGCGCGTCGAAGTCGACCTCGCGCGTCAGGAGCGAGGCGAGATCGACCAAGAGCGAGAGTCGGTTGACCATCGAGTCGTGCGGCGGCAAGAGCGTCGCTCGTTCGAAGGTAGCGTCCGACGTCACGCTCTGCATAGCCCTCGCGATTCCGTCGAAACCGTCACGCTGCGCGCTTTCCCGCGAGGGGCTGCGTCAGATCCATCACCATCCCCTCTCGCGCCGCGACGCTCGACGCGTAGAGGGCCTGGGCGCGCGCCTCGAAGTCCGCGACGTGCGCGTCGCTCCGCATCGGATCATGGTGGAAGAGCACGTACGTGCCGACGCCGGCCGCGCGCGCGAGCTCCGCGCCGTCGACGTACGTCGAGTGACCCCAGCCGACCTTCGTGCGGTACTCCTCGGGCGAGTACTGCGAGTCGTAGATCAGCACGTCGGCGCCTTGCGCGAGCGTCTTGAGCGCGGGGTCGACGCACGCGTAGTGCTCGGTGTCGGTCGCGTACACCACGCTCTTGCCTTCGTGCTCGATGCGATAGGCGACGACGCCGCCCGGGTGATTGCCCTTCGCGACGGTGACCTTCACCTCGCCGCCGATGTCGAAGGTCTCGCCGAGCTTCACCTCTCGCGTGGCGATCTTGGCGCCGAGCTCGTCGAGGCGCACCGGGAACACCGGCGCGGTCATCTGATGGCCGAGCGCCTCGCGCACGCTCATGACGCCGTTCTGACCGCCGACGATCGTGAGATCGGTCCCCTTCATGTAGACCGGCACGAAGAACGGGAGGCCCTGGATGTGATCCCAGTGATAGTGCGAGAGCAGCAGCGTCAAGGCGAGCGGCTGCGGCTCGCGCAAGAGCGCGTTGCCGAGTCCGCGGAGGCCGGTGCCCGCGTCGAGCACGATGCGTGTCTCGCCGCAGACGAGCTCGACGCAGCTCGTGTTGCCGCCGACGGCGGCGGTGTCCGGCCCGGGTGATGCGATGCTTCCACGAACGCCCCAGAATCGAATGCGCATGGCCCGCCCCTCTACAAGTCCGGTGCCATCCGCCGGGACCTCGGAAATGCGCGCAAATCCGGCAGTCGCGCCCGTTCGGCGCCCCTCGACGGAGCAGCGTCGAGCCCCGTTTTGGTGCACGTCCTCCCGAGGTATCCTCGCCGCATGGCCCTCGTGCTCATCGCAGACGACTCGGCCGTGGCGCGTGTGTCGGTCGCAAGACGTGTGCGCGCCGCGGGCATCGAGGTGGTCGAAGAAGAGTCGGCGGCGGGGGCTTCGGCCGTCGACGCGAGCGGGCTCGCCTGCGCGCTGCTCGATATCGAGCTCGGCGACGGCGACGGCACCGAGGTCGCCGAGCGCCTCCGCGAGCGACGAGAGACACTACCGATCGCGTTCTTCTCGAGCACGCGCGCGCCCGAGATCCTCGCGCGCGCGGCCGCGTTCGGTCCCGTCTTCGCCAAGCCCGATCAGCTCGATCAGGCCGTCGATTGGATTCGCAAGTCGGCGGTCTGACCTCAGCGAGGAAGCTCGACGCGGACGCAGACGCGCGGCGGCCCCATCTCGACGAAGCGAATCGTCCCTCCGTGGGCCTCGATCGCCGCGCGCACGATCGCGAGGCCGAGCCCGGAGCCCTTGCCGTCGCCCGACTTGGGCGCGCGATCGAAGAGGCGTCTCCGCGCGTCGCGGGGGATCGCGGACGGCTCGTTCACCATGTCCATCACGATCGAGCCCTTCGCCGGGGACACCGCGATCGCCACGCGCCCGCCGGGCGTAGCGCTCACCGCGTTCTCGAGCAGGTTGCCGATCGCGCGCGCGATCGCCGCCGGATCGCACCGCACGCCGGCCGCCTCCGCGACGTCGCAGTCCACCGTCACGCGCGTCGCCTCGGCGAGCGGCGCGATCCGAGCGAGCGCCTCCTCCACGAGATCGCCCATCTTCGCCGATCGATCGGGCGGCATGGCGACCGTCTCGTAACGCGCGAGAGTCACGAGATCCGCGAGCGTTCGCTCGAGCTGATCGGTCGAGCGCCGCAGGTTCTTCACGAAGCGCCGCGCCGTCGCCGGATCGTCGAGCGCGTCGTCGTCGAGGATCTCGAGCGTGGCGCGGAGCGCGGCGACTGGCGTCTTGAGATCGTGCCACGCGTCGCGCAGGAACGCGGCCGCGTAGGGCTTGCCCTCGAGCTCCTGCCGCATGCTGGTGAGCGCGCGCGCGAGGCGTCGGACCTCGCTCCCCTCCCCGCGCGGGAGGCGCGCGCCGTGCTCGCCCTCGGCGATGCGCGTCGCCGCTTCGGTCAGCGCCTCGATCGGACGCGCGAGCCGCGCGCCGACGATCGCCGCGCCCGCGGCGGCGATCGGCAAGAGGATCGCCGCCAGCACGAGCGCCTTCGGCGTCAAGCTCGCGAGGCGCCCCCAGAGCCCGAGGGAGCTCTCGTCTTCGAGGATCGCGTAGACGCCCGTCGTCAGCGCACCCAGCATCGCCGACGCCGCGAGCGCGACGAAGATCCGGGCGCGCAGCGAGCGCGTCACGGCGCTTCTCGCAGGCGAAAGCCGACGCCGCGGACGGTCTCGACGAGCGGAGGCGCGCCGGCCTCGGCGAGCTTGCGGCGCAGCGCCTTCAGGTGGGAGTCGACCGTACGCTCCGTGAGCGCATGCGCTTCACCCCACACGCGGGAGACGAGGTGCTCGCGCGTTCGAACGCGTCCCGGCGCCTCGGCGAGCACGACGAGCAAGTCGAGCTCGGTCTTGGTGAGCCCGAGCGCGGCGCCTTCGTAGGTCGCGCGACGCCGATCGACGTCGATCGCGAGGCCCGGCGGCCCGACCGGGGGCGACGGCTCTCCGCGCTCTCCGCGACGGAGCACCGCGCGGACGCGGGCGACGAGCGCGCGCGGAGAGAACGGCTTCGTCACGTAGTCGTCGGCGCCCGCTTCGAGCGCGGCGACGCAGTCGACGTCCTCGTCACGGCTCGTGAGGACGATGACGCGCGGGCGCATCGCCGACTGCGCGCGCAGATCGTCGAGGAGGGAGAAGCCGCTGCCGTCAGGCAGACCGAGATCGAGGATCACGACGTCCGCAAGCGGCGCGCGTGACCTCGCCTGGGCGAGCGTCGCGGCGACCTCGACGCTCATCGCATCTCGCTGAAACGAATGGACGATCGCGTCGGCGATCGCCCCGTCGTCTTCGACGATCAGAGCCCGCGGCGCCACCACGCCGCCTCGAACGATCGGCGCGCGCGGATTGTTCCCGTGCTCGGCGCTTCGCGATCTCCTCGAAGCCTCCTCGCGGCCTCCCCGCAGACACCCCGAACGTCCGGTACGAAAACCCTCGGAGGTCAATCGATGACGGAATCGAGCACGTGGACGGGGAGGCTCCTCGAGGGCGCAGAAGAGACGACATGGCGCATGGAAGCGCGGCGCTTCGTCGAAGGCGTCGGGCTCGCGGCCCTGTTCGGCGGGGCGATCGGCCTCCGGTCGCCGCACGCCGGCGCGCTCACACACGCGCTCGGCGTCGCGGTCGGCTTCCTCGGCGTCGGGCTCCTCGCGGTCCCCGCGCTCGCGATCGTCCTCGCGCTCGCCGACGCGTCGACGTCGGCGCTGGCGCTCGGACGCGCGACCTCGCGCGCGGTCGCGACCGCCGGGCTCGTGCTCGCGGGCCTCGCACCGGGCGCGGCGCTCTTCGCGGTTTCGGTCGAGGACGCCGTGACGGTGACCGTCGTCGCGTCCGGCGGGCTCGTGCTCGCGGGCGCGCTCGCGATGCGATCGTTCGCCCACGAGATCGGACCTCAGCTCGACGCCGCGCGCGCGAGGCACGCGACGAGGATCGCGCTCCCGTGCTTCCTCGCCTTCGCGGGCGTGCTCGGCGCGCGCATCTGGTGGGTGATGCTCCCGACGCTGCGAGGTGGCCTGTGATCGACGCCGCCTTGCTGAGCCGCATCTTGCGCTCCCCCGCCGACGTCGCGCGCGCGTGCCGCGCCGATCGCGACGTGGCTGCCATCGCGCGAAACGCGCTCGTCACGATCGTGGTCTCCGCGGCCCTCTTCGGCGCGACGGTCGGATCGTGGCGCGGCGGCCGCCAGATCCTCTTCTCGGCGATGAAGATGCCGGTCGGTCTCGTCGGGACGCTCGCGCTCTCGATCCCGGCGTTCTACGCGCTCGCCGCGGTCTTCGGGCGGCCGTGGCCGCTCCGCGCGGTGCTCTCGCTCGCGCTCGTCGGCGGCGCGCGCTTCTCGCTGTCGCTGCTCGCGATGACGCCGCTCTTGTGGCTCACGATCGACTTCGGCGCGCCGTATCACGCGGTGAAGCTCGTCGCCGTGATCGCGTACGCGCTCGCCGGCGTCTCGGGGCTCGAGGTCCTCGTCCGTGGGCTCGGCGACGGCGAGGGCAAGCGCGTCACGATCACGCTCTTCGTCGCGATCTTCACGCTGCTCGGCGCGCAGAACGCGTGGATCTTGCGACCGTACCTCGGCCGCCCGTCGGATCCCGAACCGCCTCTCTTCACGCGCGAGCGCGAGGGCGGCGTGATCGTGCAGGTCGTGAAGAGCCTGCGCGAGATCGGATCGAAGGCCGCGCCGTGAGCCTCCGCGATCTGCTCCTCGTCTACGGCGTCGTCGGTCTCGGGTGTGGACTCGCCGTCTGGCGGCGCGCGACCGATCGCGGTCTCGGCGCGGTCCTCTCGGCGCTCGCGACCGTTCCGCTGTGGCCGTTGTGGGCGCCGTTCGCGCTCATGCCCTCGCCGCTCGCGAAGCACGCGAAGGAGAGCGACGCGATCGTCGCGCGCGTCGAGAAGGCCCTCGCCGAGGCGGTCGACGCCGCGGCCGAGACGCCGATGAGCGAGATCTTCTCTCGAAGCGTCGCCGGGCGCATCGCGACCCAGGTCCGTGCCGTTGCCGCGCGGCTCCGGGAGCTCGAGGCGCTCTCGGCGCAGACCCACTTCGACCGCGGGGCGTCCGCCCAGCGGCTCGCCGATCTCGAGCAGCGCGGCGCGCCCGAGCGCGCGATCGCCACGGCGCGCCTCCAGCACGACAGCCTCCTGCGGCTCGCCGATCTCCGCGCGGCCGACGCGCAGGCGCTCGAAGAGCTCGCCGATCTGCTCGACGCGCTCCGCACGCAGCTCGTCCTCGCGCGCTACGCAGGCGCGTCGGACGACGGCGCCTCCGCGATCGTCGGTGAGGTGTGGGCGCGGCTCGAAGGTCTGGGCGCGGCGCTCGATCAGGCGCCCCACGCCCCGTGAGCGCTCGTTCGTTCGTCCGTCAGAACGTCGCGGCCGCGCGCGCGATCTCCTTCTCGATGAGCCCTTGCTGCATGAGCTGCTTCAGGTGCATCTCGAAGGTCTGCATCCCGTAGGGATGCGTTCCCTTCTCCATGAGCTCCTTCATCGAGGGGTTTCCTTCGGGCCGCTTGATCGCCTCGCGCACCGTGCCGGTCGCGACGAGCACCTCCGCGGCGAGCACGAGGCCCGAGCCGTCTTTGCGCGGCAAGAGCCGCTGGGCGATGACGCCCTGGAGCGTGTCGCCGATGCGCTCGCGCATCTCCTCGGTGGAGCCCGGCTGCCCCTTCGGCGCCAGGGCGAGCATGCGGCCGACCGTGCGCGTGACGTCGGGCGTGTGCAGCGTCGAGAGCACGAGGTGTCCCGTCTCCGCCGCCTTGAGCGCGATGTCGAGCGTCGTCTCGTCACGGATCTCGCCGACGAGGATCACGTCGGGATCCTGCCGGAGCGCGGCGCGCAAGGCGTCGGCGAAGGTGCCGGTGTCGATCCCGACCTCGCGCTGGCTGATGCTCGACTTGTCGTCTTCGTGGAGGAACTCGATCGGATCTTCGATCGTCACGATGTGGAGCGGCTGCGTTCGGTTCAGGTGGCCGATCATCGCCGCGAGCGTCGAGCTCTTGCCGTTGCCCGCGGCGCCGACGACGAGCACGAGGCCGCGATCCTTCTCCGCGAGCGGAGCGCACGGCGCGGGCGCGCCGAGCTCTTCGAAGAGCGGGATCTTGACCGGGATCGCGCGCATGACGATCCCGATCGTTCCGCGCTGGCGATAGACGTTCACGCGAAAGCGGCCGACGCCCTCGGCGGCGTACGCGCAGTCGTGCTCGCGGAGCGTCGTGACCTCGGCGCGGATCTTCGGATCCTTGATGACGACGCGGGCGATGTTCTCGGTGTCCTCGGGGCGGAGCGGCTCCGTCCGGAAGAAGACGAGGTCGCCGCGGACGCGCGCCGCAGGAGGGATGCCGACCTTGAGGTGGATGTCACTCGCCTTGGCGGCGACGGCCTTCGCGAGGAGCTGATTGATGTAGCCCTCGTTGCCGTAAACGCTCGAGCTAGGCTGCTGGGAGTCGGCCATCGTCGGGTGAGGCCAACGTATCTCGACGCGCGCGCGGAAAGAACGCCGTTCCAAACGGGCAACACCGCTTTGCCACTTTGGAACGCTCGCGGCCGAGCTCGCCCCTCACTTCGCGTCGAGATCCGTAGGCAAATCAAGCTTCGGGCAGGGCATCATGCGGAGCGCCCGGAGCGCCGGGATGCGACGCTCGGCCGGCCGCGCGGCGTCGCGGGTGAGGGCCGCGAGGCTCTCGCAGCCCTCTTCGAGCTCGGCGTGGTCTTCGACGTCGACGGCCCTCCGCGGGCGGGCGGCGAGCTCGACCGTGGCGTCGAGGGCGATCTCGGCCTCGTCGTCGTCTTTGCCCGCGGCGACCTTCGCGAGGAACGGCAGGTGCGCCCACCCGCGGGCGTAGCCCATCGCGCGGATCGCCGTGGCGCGCAGCTCGGGCTCGGCCGCCGCCTCGACGAGGCCGATCGCGCCCTCGTGCGTCGCGAGCGAGGCGAGATCCTCGACGCTACCGCCCTTCGCGTTCGCCCAGAGCGCGACGTCGCGCAGCACGGCCGGCGCCGCGTCCGGCGGCGCCGACATGCGCGGCTGGACGCTGGCGTTCGGGCCGGCGGCGTTCGGACCGCCCCCCGGCGTTCCCTTGCCGCACGCGCTGCACGCGCACGCCGACGCGGCGAGCACCGCGGCGAACATGGCCTGCACTGCGCCTCCTCTCATCGAAGCGATCAGCGCGAGACGACGTCGAGCGAGCGCTTGCCCGACTTCGCGCGCGCCTCCTCGTCGACCTTCTTGTTGTAGTCCTCGACGGCGCGGTTGATGTGCATGCTGCAGAACTTCGGACCGCACATGGAGCAGAACTCCGCGGTCTTGAAGTACTCGTCGGGCAGCGTCTCGTCGTGCATCGACTGCGCCACCTCGGGATCGATCGAGAGGCGGAACTGCTCCTTCCAGTCGAACGCGTAGCGCGCGCGGCTGAGCGCGTCGTCGCGATCGCGCGCGCCCGGCCGGTGCCGCGCGACGTCGGCCGCGTGCGCGGCGATCTTGTAGGCGATGAGCCCCGCCTTCACGTCTTCCTCGTCGGGCAGGCCGAGGTGCTCCTTCGGCGTGACGTAGCAGAGCATCGCCGCGCCGGCGGTGCCCGCCATCGTGGCGCCGATCGCGCTCGTGATGTGGTCGTAGCCGGGCGCGATGTCGGTGACGAGCGGGCCGAGGACGTAGAACGGCGCCTCGTGGCAGAGCTCCATCTCCTTCTTCACGTTCATCTCGATCTGATCGAAGGGCACGTGCCCGGGCCCCTCGATCATGATCTGAACGTTCTTCTCCCAGCAGCGCTTCGTGAGCTCGCCGAGCGTCGCGAGCTCGGCGAACTGAGCCTTGTCGCTCGCGTCGGCGAGGCACCCGGGGCGCAGCCCGTCGCCCGCGCTGATCGTGACGTCGTACTTCGCGCAGATCTCGAGCACCTTGTCCCAGTGCGTGTAGAACGGGTTCTGCTTGTGGTTCTCGATCATCCACTGCGCCATGATCGAGCCGCCGCGCGAGACGATGCCGGTGATGCGGTCCTTCACGAGCGGGAGGTACTCGACGAGCACGCCCGCGTGGATCGTGAAGTAGTCGACGCCCTGCTGCGCCTGGTGCTCGAGCATGTCGATCATGTCGGCGGCGGTGAGCTTGCTCACGCTCTTCGCGTTCTGGAGCGCCTGATAGATCGGCACGGTGCCGATGGGTACGGGCGACTCGGCGATGAGCGCCCGACGGATGCCGTCGATGTCGCCGCCGGTCGAGAGGTCCATGACGGTGTCGGCGCCGTACTTGAGGCAGATGGAGAGCTTTCGCCTCTCCTTCTCGACGTCGCTCGTGACCGCGCTCGAACCGATGTTCGCGTTCACCTTGCACGAGGCCGCGATGCCGATGGCCATCGGCTCGAGGTTCGTGTGGCGCACGTTCGCAGGGATGACCATGCGGCCGCGGGCGACCTCGCTCCGGATGAGCTCCGCGTCGACCTTCTCGCGCTTGGCGACGTGGTGCATCTCCTCGGTGACGACGCCCTCGCGGGCGTAGTGGAGCTGCGTGACGACGGGACCGGTTCGCTTCGAAACCCACGCGGTGCGCATGGGGTCGACTCTTAGGCCGAGCCTCGCCCGCCGGCAAGAGCGGCCTTCCGGCGAACGAGCCGCACCTTGCCGCCCTCGCCGGCGCACCAGAATGCGCGCCTTTCACCGGTCTGGCCGTCGCTCTCGATGCCGGCGATCTGGGTCGCGCCCGCGACGGCCCACACCTCCTCGACCGTTCCGTCGGCTCGGAGGCGGCGAAGCTCCGGCGGCTCGTCGCCGCCGCTGACGCCGTGCCACAGCGCGCCCTCCGCGAACGAAACGCCGGTGACGAAGCGATCGGACGAGAGCGTCTTGACGATCTCGCCGGTGTTCACGTCGATCTGGTGGATCTTGGCGGCACGATACTGCCCCACCCACAGGTGGCCGTCGGCGTACGCCATGCCGCTGTCGGCGCCCTTGCCCGGCGCGGGGATCTTGCGGAGAACGCGGCCGTCGGCAGGCCGAATGACGAGGATCTCCCCTCCTCCGAGCTGGTAGAGGTTCTCGCCGTCGAACGCCGTCCCCGCGTCGGCCGGGACGGCGTGGCGCTCGACCACGCGCTCGGCCTCGGGATCGAAGGCCACGAGCTCCCCGTCGCGCGCGAACCAGACGAGCTTGCCGTCGAACGTGACGCCGTGGACGCCGCCCTCGCCGAACGGCCCGTACTCTCGAACGATCTCCGCCTCGCTCTTCTTCGCGCTCATCCTCGTCGTCTCCTGCGTTCCGTTCATGACGTCACCTCCGACCTTCGATCTACGTCTTTGGAACGAGGCCGAGGAGTAACATCCTCGACGCGATGGGCGCGCCCGGCCGCGCGTAACGGACGAACCTCCCTTTGCCCGTGCGGACGACGGCGCCGCGCTCGACCATCGCGGCGAGCACGCGCTGCGCGGTGCGCCTCGAAACGCCGGCGTGCTCGGCGAGCGCCTGCGCAGACCAGCTCGCGCCGTCGCCGAGGAGGATCGCGAGCCGCGCGTCCTCGCCGTCGGTCGGCGGGAGGAGGAGCACGACGTCGCGTCGCGATCGCAGCGCGTAACCCGCCGCGGTCGCGACGGGCTCGGCGACGCCGTGGAGGATCTTTCGCAAGCGCCCGATCTCGACCCGCAAGCGCGCGCGGTGGGAGGCGTTGACCTTCTTCGCCTCGAAGGCGGCGCCGGCCAGCGCGTCGCGCCCGAGATCGTTCGGCCAGGCGCGCGCGAGCGCGAAGAGCAGCGCGAACATCACCGGGCGCTTGGCGAGCACGATCGACGCACGACCCGCGATCGCGAGACGACGACACGCGTCGACGAGCAGCACGTCGCCTCGCGACGCCGACTCGATCGCGAACAGATCGGCGTCGCGCACGGCGCCTCCGCGCTGGAGCCTCGCGATCGGCGCGGCGAGCTCGCGTTCGAGCGCGACGAGCGCGCGTGCCAGGAGCTCGTTGCTCGAATCGGCGAGCGCGCGGCGCGCGTCGGTGAGCGCGGCGAGCGCGGCGGTCGCGCGGACGGCCCGCACCGCGATCTCCGCCCGAGCGAGCGACGCGACGGCGCGCAGATCGGGACCGAGCTTCGCCGCGAGCACCTCGTCGACCGTGCGGCGCGCCTCGTCGAGGCGCCCGAGGAGGACCTCGGCGCGCGCGAGCACGAGCCGCTGCATCATCGCGTTGCGCGCGTCTCCGAGCTCCGTGAGCGTCTCGGCCGAGGCGCGCGCGGCGCGCGCGGCGGACGCGGGATCTCCCTCCGTCAGGGCGATCTCGACCAGCGCCGCCTGGATGCGCGCGAGGCCGAGCGGGCGATGTTCGAGCGCCGACGCCCGCTCGAGCGAGCGCCGCGCGAGAACGAGATCGCCGATCTGGGCGTAGGCGATCCCACGCAGCGTGAGCCCGATCGACGTCTCGAGGCGGCCCACGAGCGCGAGCGCGCGAAGCGCCTCGCCCCGCGCGAGCGCGCGACTCGCCTCGCCGACCTGCTCCACGCCGCCAGCATCTCACCGTTTTGGAGGCGGGTGCGATACCCGACTCTGTGGCACAATGGGGCCCCTGATGACAGAGGCAGGGGATTCTCAGTCGCTCGAGCACATGAAGGAGCTCTTCGAGCTCCGGAACATGGTCGACGAGCTCATCGAGGAAGGCCTCGTCAAGCACTGGAGCGTGAGCGAGGTGCTCGGGGCGCTCCTGCCCCGTGTCGCCGCGGCGACCGGCGCGCGCGGAGCGTTCGTCGAGACGTACGGAGAAGACCTCGCGCTCCGCCTGTTCGCCTGGGCCGAAGGCGGAAAGCCCCTCACGATCCCGGCGCGCGCCGACGTCTTCGCGCGCACGAGCGAGGCGCAGCGCGAACAAGTCGACGTCGAGGCCGACGGCGCGCGCGTCGTCGCCCAGCACCTCGACGTCGCCGGCGCGTGGTTCGGCCGCGCGGGCCTCGTCTGCCCCGCGAGCGCGAGCCCCGCGCGCGTCAAGGAGGCCCTGCACGCCGTCTGCGAGGTGCTCGACAACTACCTCTTCGCGATCCGCGCGGCGCGCGAGAAGCACACCGTGATGATGCAGCTCGGCAACGCGCTCCGTCATCGCGTCCTCAGCGAGGGCGTGAAGCAGGCGGTCGCCGTCCTCGCGAAGGCGATCCCCATGGATCGCATGGTCCTCGTCTACGTCGCCGAAGAGAACGCGGCGAAGACGCTCCACGTCCAGCAGTTCGACGGCGCCAAGCTCGAGGTCGACACGCTCGCCTCCTCGGGAGAGACGCACGCGCCGGTGCGCGAGCTCGGCCGCCGCTACCTCTCGGGCGAGAGCACGGCGCTGCTCGACCACCTCGGCGTGAAGAACGCCCAGGAGGAGGTGCTCATCAACGGCATCACGAAGAGCGTGATCGTCGGCAAGGTGGTCGTCACTTCGAAGACGCCCGCGTTCAACACCTACGATCGCGAGCTGCTCAGCGCGTTCGCCGGCTTCATTCGCCAGCGCGTCGTCGACTTCAGCAAGGAGTGGCGCGCGCTCGCCCTCGCCTTCCGCCCCGACGACGTCGCGCGCCTGCTCCAGAGCGACGACTACGAGCGCCGCTTCCTCGCGCCGCGCGAGGAGACGGTCGGCGTCGTGTACATCGACATCTCGGGCTTCACCAAGGTCTCCGAGACGATCCTGAAGACGCCCGCGCGCGTCGCCGAGCTCGTCGAGGAGTGGAGCCGCGACGCCGTCGAGATCGTGTGGCAGCACGGCGGCGTCTTCGACAAGATGGTCGGCGACTGCGTGATCGCCCTCTTCGGCCCGCCGTTCTACGACGAGCCTCCCGGAAAGCGCCTCGCGCGCGCGATCCAGTGCGCCGTCGACGTCCGCGCGATGACCAACAAGCTCCCGCAGCGCGTGGCGTTCGAGGTGCTCCGCGAGCCCGGTCTCGCCGTCTCGACGGGCGTGAACCTCGCGCCGCTCTTCGTCGGTCAGTTCGGACCGAACAGCAACTTCACCGGGTTCTCGAGCGGCATGAACAACACGGCGCGCCTCCAGGGCTGCGCGGGCCGCGACGAGATCCTCGTGATGGAAGACGCGATCGAGCACCTCCCCGAAGGACACGGCTTCGCGTTCAGCGAGCCGAAGAGCATGGCGGTCAAGAACGTCGCCGAGCCGCTCAAGTTCCGCGCGCTGACGTAGCCGGCCGTCAGTCGGCGCAGCAGCGGATGCCGATCTCCTGCCCGCGCCTGTCGCGCGTCGCGCCTCGGCCGTTGACGCGGCAGTCGATCTGCGGGCCCGACGTCACGTACGCGCCGCCCTTGACGACGCACTCGTCCTTCGCGCGGCCGCCGGCGTCTCCGCCGTCGGGACCGGCGTCGGCCGGCAGGCAGGGGCCGTCGAACCACTCCCAGAGGTTGCCGACCATGTCGAAGATGCCTGGGTATCCGCCGGTGCAGCTCGGGATCGATCCGACCTCGACGGTCCCGCCGGCCTCGCGCTCGGCGGTGTTGCACGCCGTCGGAAGGTGCGCGGCGCCGCCGTACGGATACAGATACTGACCCTGCCGCGTGCACGCCGAGAGCCACTCGTGCTGCTGGAAGTTGATGAGGTTGTCGTTGTCGACGGCGCCCGCGAACTTGTCGTCGACCTGCATTCCGCACAGCCGCTTGCCTGCCCAGAGGCAGTAGGCCTTCGCGTCGCACCAGTCGATGCCGGCGATCGGAATGTCGTCGGCGCCGCCGAGCGCCGCCGCGTAGGTCGTGTTCCACGCGCACTCGGCGGACTGCCCGGCGGCGTCGCCGGCCGTCGCCTCGGTGAACTCGCGGTACTGCTTGACCGTGACCTCGGTGCTGTCGATGCAGAAGTTGTTGGCGACCGAGCCGACGCGCAC
The DNA here is from genome assembly GCA_019637175.1 of Labilithrix sp. Lineage (GTDB taxonomy): Bacteria > Myxococcota_A > Polyangia > Polyangiales > Polyangiaceae > Labilithrix. The sequence continues at coordinate 51,928 of JAHBWD010000016.1, forward strand.
CATCGTCGCCCCCTTCGTGTTCGGAGGGCACGGGTGCGTCGCCGCCTCGAGCGTGCCGCCGTCGTCGACCGGGCTCGGTCCGTCGAGCGGCGGATCGACGCCGCGCTCGCCGACGCCCGCATCTTCGACGCAGTTGCCGCCCTTGCACGCGCCGATCTCGAGCTCGTCGATGCCCGCGAGCGTGGCGCACGCGGCCGAGAAGAAGAGCACGCCGGTGAGCAGCGCGAGCCGCCCGACGAAACGACGGTGGTTCGATCGGCCGGTCATCTAGAACGATCCCCTGAGCCCGACGCTTCCGGGACCGACCCAGACCGCGGCGCGCCCGTCTCTCGATTGTAGCGCCGTTTCCGTGGTCGTCCTGGGCAGAAGCAGTCCTACGACGCCACACACCGCGCCCACGCCGGCGACGGCGAAGCCGATCGTCGAGATCGTCGCCAGCGAGCTCGCGCTGTCGAGATCCCGCCGGGCTTCGGGCGCGCAGATGTTGTTCTCGCACTGAGCCTTCACCTCCCCGGCCTTCGAGAGCGTGAGCGCGCCCGTCACGCCCCCGACGGCGAGGCCTGCGACGGCGAGCCCGAAGCCGCCGACGAGCAGGACGTTCGCCGGCGTGGTCCGCTCGTCGCGCGACGGCGCGGGGGCGAGGCTGGGCCTGGGGCTCGCCGGCTCACTCGCGATCACCGCCGGGTGCGGCACGGGCAGCGCGAGCTCGACCTCCTTGACGTCGCGCTCGGCGAGCTGCACGTCGGCCTGCTTCTCGGTGCCGTCGGCGTTCCGCGCCACGATCGTGTGCTTGCCCGGATTCATCGCCACCGGCTCGCCGAGCAAGAGCGGCGCGACCTCCGTGCCGTCGACGGTGACGCGCGTCGCCGGGCCGCCCTTGACCACGATGCGCACCGTCGGGATGCGCGGCTTGAGGTTCGCTTCGAGCGCGCGCGCGTCGCGTCGCGCCTTCTCGAACACCGCCGGCTCGCCGTTCTCGCGCACCATCCGCACGACCTCGAGGGCAACGTCGCGCGCCTCGACGAGGCGACCGGTCGCGAGCTGCGCGCGCGCGAGCGCCATGCCGGTCGTCGGCACGTGCATGAGATCGTGCGCCTTCTGGTACGCCTCGACCGCCCGCTCCGTGTCCCCGGCGCGCATGCGCTCCTTGCCTTCGTCCATGAGCCGGCGCGCGGTCTCGCGCTGCGCCGCGCTCGGAGCGGCGCTCGCCTGCGGCGCGGCGCCGAGCACGGCGACGACCAGCGCGATCGCGATCCGTCTAGAACCCATACTCGTCGCCGTCGCCGGGCTTGTGCGGCTTGCCCGGTTTGGCCGGCCCCGCCTTCCACGCCGGCTTGCTCGACGCCGCCGCGCTCGCGCCGGCGTCTTTGGCGCGCGTCTCCTCGGCCTGCATCCCCGTCGCCGGACTCGCCGGGGTGGCCGGACTCGCCGGGGTCGCCGGCTCCACGCCTTCGCTCGGGCTCGCCTCCTCGCCTACGCTCGACGCGACGCTCGCGGCCGGCTCGGCGCTCGCGTGCGGCGCCGCGCTCGCCGCCGCCGCGACCGGGATCGTCGTGGGCCGCCGCGCCACGATCACGCCGGTCACCACGCCCGAGACCGCGACCATGATCAACACCGCGACCGCGGCGAAGATCTTCGCCGTGTTCGCGCGCTGCGCGGGCCGCGCCGTCACGTACGCCGTCCCGATCGTGTAGGAAGGCGCCGTCGCCGAGGCGCTCACCGACGGATACGGCCCCGACGCCGAGCCGCCCGGCTGGAGCGACAGCGGCGCCACGAGCGTCGCCGCGTTGAGCCGTCCTTCCGTCGCCGCCCGCAGCGCGCGCTCGATCGCGTCGCGCCGCTTCGCCGTGCGCTCGCGCGAGTAGTACGCGAGCACGTTGCCGACGTCGTCGGTCGTGGCCACCTGGCCGGTCGCGATCATCGCGTCTTCGATCGCGCGCCTCAGCTCCTCCGCGTTCGAGAAGCGGCTCTGCGGATCGCGCGCGAGCGCGCGGTCGACGATCGCGCGCACCACCGGCGGCACCTCGGGCGGCAACGGCGGAAACGCCACGCCCGTCATCAGCTCGTGGAGGGCGGCGAGCTGACGCCCTTCGTCCGTCTGCCTCACCGGCCTGCCCGCGAGGAGCTCGTAGAGCACCGCGCCGAGCGAGTAGATGTCGGCGCGTCGATCGAGCCGATCGCCTCGCGCCTGCTCCGGCGCCATGTACTCGATCTTTCCCTTGAGCGTGCCCGCGGCCGTCTCCTCGCTGCGCCGGGCGCGCGCCTTGGCGACGCCGAAGTCGATGAGCTTCGTCGTCCCGCGGATCGACACGAGGAGGTTCTGGGGAGACACGTCGCGATGGACCACCTCGAGCGGGTGCCCGTCTTCGCCTCGGAGCTCGTGGGTCGCGTGGAGCCCCGCGCACGCGTCGGCGATGATGCGGAGCGCGACCCCCATCGGGAACACACCGCCCGCGGCGCGCGCGTCGCGATAGAGCTTGCGCAGCGACTCACCGTCGATGAGCTCCATCGCGTAGTAGAGGAAGCCTCGGTCTTCGCCGATGTCGAGGATGCGCGCGACGTTCTCGTGATCGATCTGCGCGGAGATGCGCGCCTCGTCGAGGAACATCGCGCAGAACTGCCGGTCGGTGCTGTACGTCGGCAGGATCGTCTTGAGCGCCACGAGGCGTTCGAAGCCGAGCTTGCCGCTCATGCGCGCGAGCCACACCGTTCCCATGCCGCCCTGCGCGAGGACGCAGAGCAGCTCATACCGGTCGAGCCGATCCCCCGGGTTGAGCGCGGTCGTGGGAGGAGGTGTGAAGCTCCCCATGGAATGGAAGGATCCCGCCCTCCCGCGCCGAACGCAAGCGCGCGGCGTTTCTCGCCGCTTTTCGCCCTTCGCCCCACAACGTGAGGGCGTCGTCGCCTTCGCGCGCGCGGCGCGCGTCTTGGGGGGTCAGCGCGCGAATTGGGGATGCAGGCGGCTCTTCTGCTTCTTCTCGCGCGCGGGACGGACGCACCCGCAGAAGTAGAGGCTGCCCTGCACCATCGACCAAGAGCGGAAGTGCTGGAAGGTCGTCATCCACTGGAGCGCGCGCGGCCCGTCGACGGCGGCGCGCACGCCGCACGCCGCGGCGTGCTCTTGTGCGTGACGGAACGCGTCGGCGATGCGGTACTGGATGGCGAGCGGCGCGTTGCGCTCGCGCGAGATCTTCGACGCGGCCTTGCCGAGACGCGCGCGCTCGTTCGGATCGGAGAGCAGATCGAGCACGGCGCGACCGAACGCGGCGTCGGCTTCGTCGGCCGACGGCGTGCTCTGACCCTTGCCCGGCGAGAGGAGCACGCCGTTGACCCGATCGGTGATCTGCGCGCTGACGCCCATGCCGTCGGCGAAGGCGACGGTCGGCGTTCCGCACCACAACGCCTCGTTGAGGACGTTGCCGTACGTCTCGCTGAGCGAGCCGTGGACGAAGACGTCGGCGTACGCGTAGTAGTCCGCCATCTGCGTGAAGGGGACCTCGCCGGGGAAGAACACCCGGTGCGCGACGCCTTCGTCGCGCGCGACGCGCTTGTAGTACTCGGTGTCGGGGCCTTCGCCGAGGAGCGTGAGCGTCGCCTCGCGGTCGACCGGCGCGACGTGGCGCGCGAAGATGCGGATCACGCGATCTTGGCACTTCTCGCGGGTGTGGCGGCCGGCGCAGAGCAGGCGCGACCCGCGCCACACCGCGTCGCTCGCGCCTTCGAGGTGCGCGTACGGATCGGGGCCGAGCGGCTTGTCGAAGATCTCGGGCTGCACCGCGCGCGGGATGACGTGGATCGGCGCGGTGACGCCGCGCTCGCGCCAGTACGATCGCAGCCCCTCCGACAGGACCACGAGGCCGTCGGAGTTGTTGTACATCGTCGCGAACATCTTCTCGACGGGCCGGCGGATCGCCATCTCGACGCCCGCGTTCACCCAACCGAGCTTCGAGAGGCGCTCCGGCAGGAGGACGTCGTACGCGGCGACCAGGTGGGTCGTGTTGACGCTGAGCATCGGGATGCCCCGCATCTTGCGGAGCCAGATGCCGAACTCGAGGAGGAGCGTCTGCGTCTGCGCGAAGACGATGTCGAAGTCCCACCGGCTGGCGTCGTAAACCCACTTCTCGAGCGGCAGGGGCAGGAACACCCCCGGATAAGTCTTGAGGGGGACGCTCGGGATTGAGATGGTGCCCGGTGCCAGCTCGTCGGGCGTGGCATCGGGATCATGTGGGCCGATGACTGTGACCTGGTGACCACACCGACGCAATTCTTGGTACAGGAACCGTGTCTGGAACGCTGCACCGTTCGCGTAGGGGATTCGCGTGAAATCACTGAGGATGGCGACCTTGAGCGGCCTCCCGTGGCGCGCCGCGAGCGCTGCGAACGGCGTTTCGCTCTGCTCGTTCGCCGCGGCGGAACGTCCCGAAAACGCTGACCGAGGAGCCGACGGGCGCTGCGAAAGCAGCTGCGCGGCGGCGCCGTTGCCGACGGGACGCGAACCGTGAAGATCCTCGACGTTACGGAATTCTATTCCGAAAGGGGAGGCGGGGTTAGAAGCCATCTATCGCTCAAGTCTCACGTTCTGTGCCAACTCGGTCACGATCACGTCGTCGTCGCGCCGGGCGCCTCTGATGCTGCCGAGGACGATGGTGCTGCGGGCGCCCGTCTAGCACGACGCGAGGGGCATGCACGCCTCGTCAGAATCGGCGGCCCCTCGTCGCCGTATGATCCGACGTATCACCTCCTCCTGCGATTCGACAAAATCGCAGCGATCGTCGCCCGAGAGCGGCCCGACGTCCTCGAGATCCACTCTCCTTATCTCGCGGCCCTCGGCGCGATGAGGGCCGATCCCGCCCACTTCGGCGTCCGCACCTTCCAGTGGCACTCCGACTTCATCGATACGTACGCCGGCGTCTTCGAGGGCAAGCTCGCCTCCTCGGAGCGCGCCTCCCTCCGCCCCCTCGCGCGCGTGGTCGTCCCGGCGACGCGGCCCCTCTGGAGCGTCGTCCGCGGCATCGGGAGGCGCTGCGACGCCACGCTCGTCGCCGCCGCGTGGCAGGTCGAAAAGCTCGCGTCGCACGGCGTGCCTCGCGTGCACCGCGTTCCCTTCGGCATCGAGCACGACGTGTTTCGGCCCGACGCGCGTTCGTACGAAACGCGGCGCGATCTCCTCGCGCTCGCCTCTCACAACGCGCGCGACGACGACGCGATGATCCTCGTGGGCGTCGGCCGCTTCGCGATCGAGAAGCGATGGGACGTCGTCATCGACGCCTTCGCGCGACTGCGCGACGAGGGCCGCGACGTCGTGCTCGTCCTCATCGGCGACGGACCGGAGCGTGAGCGCATGCAGGCGCGCGTCGCCGGAACGGCGGCCGCGGCCGGACTCGCGATGCCTGGGTTCGTGAAGGATCGCGCGCGGCTCGCGGCGATGCTCGCGAGCGCCGACGCGCTCGTCCACGCCTCCCCTTTCGAGACCTTCGGCTTGAGCATCGCCGAGGCGATGAGCTGCGGCTTGCCCACGATCGTCCCCGATCGGGGCGGCGCCGCGGAGATGCACGTCCCCGACGCGGGCGCGCGGTATCGATCCCTCGACGTCGACGCGTGCGCCCGCGCGACGGCGAGCGTGCTCGATCGCCTCGCGCGCGGTGAAGACGTGCGCGCCGCGGCCGCGCGCGCGGGGCGGCGCCTCCCGAGCGTGCGCCAGCAGTTCGAGGCGCAGGTCGCGCTCTACGAATCGCTCTTGGCGGTTGCGCGCGGCCGACAAAACGCCCACGATTCGCGCTCATGAAGAACTCGCTCGTCATCGGCTGCGCGCTCGGCACCCTCCTCTTCGCGTCGGCGTCCCACGCGACGATGCGTCAGTTCACGGCCGTCCTCAGCGGCGCCAACGAGACGCCACCGGTCACGACCACCGCGACCGGAACGGCGACGATCACGATCGACGACACGAACGGCAAGGTCACGGGCTCGGTGACGTTCACCGGCATCCACGACATGAGCGGTGCGGTGACGACGAGCGCCGACGCCGCGCACATCCACTCGGGCGCCGCGGGCGTCTCGGGCGGCGTGATCCTCGGGCTCGGCAACGCGGTGACGAGCCCGATCGCCGTCGACGGGACGATCCCGCCGGGCGAGGTCGGAAACTTCCTCATGGGCAAGACGTACGTGAACGTGCACTCCGGTCAGCACGGCACCGGCGAGGTCCGCGGACAGCTCGTCGAGGTCTCCGCCGACGGAGGTTCGAGCGGCTCGTCGGGCAGCTCGGGCTCGAGCTCGGGATCGTCCGGCAGCTCGGGATCGTCCGGCAGCTCGGGATCGTCCGGCAGCTCGGGATCGTCCGGCAGCAACGGCGCGACGACGACGCGACCCGACGCGGGCGACACCGACACGACCGCGTCCGCCGACGACGGCGGATGCTCGACGACGGGCGCCGAGTCTTCGGGAGCGAGCCTCGCGCTCGCGGCGCTCGCGGGCATCGCGGTCGCGACGATCATGCGCTCGCGCCGCAAGCGCTGAGTCGCTCAGCCGTCGCCGAGCTTCTTCACCACGGCCACGAGCCCGCGCGTCACGTGCGCGAGGCGCGCGTAGTCGAGCGTGTCGGGGCGATCGCTCGCGCGGTGATAGTGCGGATTCCGGAACGGCGCGGTGTCGGTGACCATCACGCCGGGATAGCCGACCTGCCAGAACGACCACTGATCGCTCCAGCCGACGCCGGTGACGAACGACGGCAGCGCCGCGCCTTCGGAGGGAAACCGCGCGGCGCCGCGGAACGTGCCGATCGCCTCGCGAACCAAGCTGCGCGATCCGAGGTTGCCCACGAAGCCGACGAAGTCTCCGCGATCGGGGTAGAACGCGCTCACGATGGGCGGATACTTCTGCGAGCCCGGCTCGTCGCGGTAGTAGCCGAGCGTCTCGAGGCTGAGCATCGCGACGACATCGTCGCCGCGCGCCTTGCATGCCTGGGCGTAGACGAGGCTCCCCATCGTCGGGTTCCAGAAGAACGGCGGCTCCTCGTTGACGAACGCGACGAAGCGGAGCGTCCGACGAGGCGTCGTGCCCGAGAGCGCGCGCGCGATCGCGAGGAGCGCCGCGACGCCGCTCGCGTTGTCGTCTGCGCCCGGCGCGCCCGCGGCCGAGTCGTAGTGCGCGCCGACGACCACGATCTCCCTCGCGCGATCGCCGCCCGCGAGCGTCGCCTGGAGGTTCTCGACCTCGGCCCCCTCCGACGCGTACGGCAGGTGCTCGACCACGTACCCGGATTGCTGGAGCGCGAGCGCGATCGTCGAGGCCGCGCGCTCGAGCGTGCCCGGCGCCCGCTGGCTGCGCTCCGGGCTCTCGCCCGCGAGGAGCGTCACCGACGCGCGAAGATCGCGCGCGAGGCGCTCGCCGTCGGCGTCGAGCGCGGGCGGCGGGCCTCGCCAGCTCTCCCCGGGCATCGACGTCGTGAAGACGACGAAGAGCGCGAGGGCCGCGACCAGCGACGGATACACGACGAGCCGGACCTTCGTCCGCCGGGACCGCCTGCGCCACCAAGCCCGCACGGCCGGCATCATAGGCGCCTGTCGCGCGCGCGTCTCATCTGCGCGTCCCATCTGTGCTAGGAAGTCCGCCACCCATGGCCAACAACCTCGTCGAAAACCTGGGCAAGGAGCTCGAGCAGATCGATCGCGAGTACGCGACGGACTTCGCGGGCCACTCGCGTCTGACCCGCGACCTCGCGCAGATGGAACGGATGATCAAGCGCACGGAGTCGGTGCTCAAGAGCGTCGATCAGATCCCGGCCGCGGCCCAAGGCCCCGAGCTCACGCGCCTCCGCGACGCCGCCTCGCAGAGCCTCGACGTCTACAAGCAAGAGCGCGCCGCGATCGCGCGCGCGCAGGAGGTCGGGCCGACGTTCGAGCAGTTCTCGATGGAGGCGACCAACGCGAACTTCGTCTTCGCGCGCTACATGCGCCACTTCGCGGGCAAGGATCGCTCGACGCGCGACGTGGCGCTCCTCGGCGAGCTCGTCGAAGAGCTCAGGCAGATCGACAAGCGCATGACCGCGCTCCTCGAAGAGAAGGCCTCGCTCGACTTCGAGAGGGATCGCGCGATCGTCCGCGCGAACCTCGCGCAGTATCAAGACGAGATCGAGCTGGTCGAGCAGGCGCAGCGCGAAGGCTCGCCCGACGATCGCGCGAGCATCCTGGCGACGGTCGCGAACTCGCAGTTCGCGATTTACCAGGGTCACTTCGCGGGCGAGCCGCGCATCTCCCGCCGGCCCGCGCTCTTGATGCGCGTCGTGGCGACGCTCAAGAAGGCGCGCGAGCAGATGATCGCGCTCCGCGACGGCGGGCTCGAGGCCGAGTTCAACACGAAGAACATCGGCGTCATCGACGACCGGCTGGCGGTCTACGAGAAGGAGCTCGGCGAGGTCCGCAAGGTCCGCCAGGCCACGCCGATGACCGACATCATGGCGGAGCTCGGCGGCGCGGCGAACAAGCTGTTCGACGAGTACCGCGCCAACTTCGCCGACAAGCCGCGCACCCAGGCCGACGCCGGGCGCCTCGCCAACATCTGCGACAAGCTCGGCGAGATCCGCCGCCAGATGGCCGAGCTCGCGTGGGCCGAAGAGAGCGAGATGAACGCGAAGAACCTCGAGATCGTCACCGAGCAGCTCGTGATGTTCGAGAGCGAGCTCGAGGCGGTCACCCGCGCGCAAGCGTCGCAGCAGCAGCGCTGAGCGTGGCCGTCCACGTCTCGATCCACGACGTCTCGCCCGCGTGGGAGCGCGAGGTCGAGACCGCGCTCGAGATGACGCACGCCGCGGGCGTCCGCCCGGCGCTCCTCGTCGTGCCCGACTTCCACGGGCGCGCGCCGCTGCTCGCGCACCCTGCGTTCTGCGAGCGGCTCCGGCGCCTCGAAGCCGAAGGCCACGAGATCTACCTTCACGGCTACTACCACCGCGCCGGGGCTTCCCCTCCGCGCGACGGCGGCTCGAGCCTTCGCGATCGCGCCGCGTGGCTCTTCGCGCAGAAGGTCGTGTCCGGCGGAGAGGCCGAGCTCAGCGACGTGAGCCGTGATGAAGCGCGCAAGCGAATGGACGACGGAGAGCGTGTCCTGCGTGAAGCAGGCCTCACCGTCCGCGGCTACGTCGCACCTGCGTGGTCGATGCCGCGGTGGGTGCTTCCGCTCCTGGCGGAACGCGGCTACGCCTTCACCGAAGATCACACGCGCGTCTACGACCCCAGAGGAGGGCGATCGCGCGCGAGCCTCGTCCTCAACTACGCGAGCCGCACGCCCGCGCGCCTGCTCTCGAGCGTCGCGTTCTGCCGGCTCGCGCGCCCCGCGCGCCGGCTCGTTCCGGCGCGGATCGCGATCCATCCGGCCGACATGCGCGTGGCGCTGTTGAGAAGCGAGACCGCATCGCTCCTCGCGTGGGCGCGCGGCGATTTCGTCGACGCGGGAAGCGCCCTTCTTTCGTAGCGAGCCCGGCCCGCGCCCCTTCTCGACGCGCCATCGTGATGGTATGTCGCGACGATGCCCGTGGCCGACCCCGCCGCCCTCCTCCGGCGACTCGTCGATTCCAGCGCGAGGGTGCGCTCGGCCGCGTCGAAGGAAGAGGCCCTCGAGACGATCGCCGAAGAGGCGCGCGTCGTCGCGGGCGCGCGGCACGCGTGGGCCGGCGAGACGCACGGCAGCCTCGTCACCAACGTCCATGCGGCGAGCGCCGAGGGCGTCCCTCCGGTCGACCCTCCCGCGCTCGCGTCGCTCGTCACCGCGACGCGCCCGGTCGTCCGCGGCGCGGGCATCATCGCCGCGCCGCTGCTCAGCGCGTCGGGCGCGCCGGAGGGCCTCCTCGCGATCTCGGCCGACGCCACGACGCCCGAACCGCTCCTCGAGCTCGTGATCGCCGAGCTCGCGGTCGTCGCGGGCCTCGCGCTCGAGAGCGCGGGCCTCCGCGAGCGCGCCGCCGCGACTGCGCGGTCGCGCGAGTCGCTCCTCGCGGCGATCTCCCACGATCTCCGCAACCCCCTCAACACGTTCGCGATGAGCGCAGGCCTCCTGCGCGACGACCTCGAGCGAAACGAGGTCGACCCGGCGCGCGCCACCGGCCTCGTGCAGCGAATGGATCGCGCGACGCATCGCATGCAGGCGCTCATCGAAGATCTCCTCGAAGCGAGCCGCATCGACGCGCGTCGGATCGATCTCGCGATACGCGAGGAGCGCGCCGCCCAGATCGTCAAAGACGCCGCGTCCACCGGCGGCGCGCCCGCCACCGAGAAGGGCGCGGCCGTCAACTGCGATTCGATCGACGAGGAGGCGCGCGTCCTCGCCGATCGCGGCCGCACGGTGCAGCTCCTCGCGAAGACGATCGCCTACGCCGCGCGCGCCACCGGCGACGGCGGCCTCATCCGTCTGTCGGTCTCGCGGCAGGGCGACACCGTGGTCTTCACGACGCGCGCCGCCGGGCCCGGCTCCGTCTCGCTGGCCTCGCACGACGAGGGCCGGGGCGGCCTCGCGCTCTTGATCGCTACCGGCCTCGCCGAGATCCAGCGCGGCACCCTCCGCATCGAAGGCACCGACGGCCTCGCGATCAAGGTCACGCTCCCGGCTGCGCCGACCTGACGCTGCTCGGCGCGCGCGCGAGCAGCCGCCCGACGACCGAGCCGAGCATGCCCGGCTGCACCGGCTTGGCGACGTGCGCGTCGAAGCCCGCGGCGATCGCCTTCGCCGCGTCTTGGCGCGACGCATACGCGGTGAGCGCGATCGCGGGGATCTTGCGCACGATGGGGCGCGCGCGGATCGACTTGATGAGCTCCATGCCGTCGAGATCCGGTAGTCCGATGTCGGAGACCACGATGTCGGGCCGCTCCGCCTCGAGCACGTCGAGCGCCGCCGCGGCCGTCACCACCGACGTGACGCGCGCACCGTAGCGCTCGAGGATCGTCGTGATGAGCTCGTTGCCGTCGGGATCGTCCTCGACGACGAGCGCGTGCACGCCTCCGAGCTCGTGACCCCCGATGGGAGGCCACGAGCTGCGGTTCGCGCCGTCGTGCTCCGGCGTCGCGCCCGCCTCGAGGGGGAGGCGCACGGTGAAGCGCGCTCCCTTGGCGGTCCCTTCGCTCGCCGCGCTCGCCGTTCCGCCGTGCAGCTCGACGAGATGCTTGACGATCGCGAGCCCGAGGCCGAGGCCGCGCGTCTTGGCGTTCTCCGCCTGGCGAAAGCGCTCGAACACGTGGGGCAGGAGCTCCGCCGCGATGCCCTCTCCCGAATCCTCGACGACGATCTCTCCGTCGCCGCTCTCGTCCTTCGCGACGCGCACGACGATGCGACCGCCGCTCGGCGTGAACTTGATCGCGTTCGACAAGAGGTTGCCGATGACCTGACGCAGGCGAACCGCATCGCCGCGGACGCATCCCACGCGATCGAGCGACATGTCGAGCCCGATGTGCTTGGCCGTGCATTGCGGGCGCGCCGCCTCGATGGCCGACTCGACGACCGACGCGAGGCCGACGAGCGAAGACTCGAGGTTCAGCGTGCCGGTCACGATGCGCGAGACGTCGAGCAGGTCGGCGACGAGGCGGCTCAGCGCCAGCGCGTTGCGGTCGATCGTCTCGATGGCGTGTCCGAGCTCGCCTCCGCCGAGCTGGCCGTTCTTCATCATGTCGGTCCAGCCCACGATCGCGTTGAGCGGCGTTCGCAGCTCGTGCGAGAGCGTCGCGAGGAAGACGTCCTTGCTCCGGTTGGCCTGCTCCAGCTCCACGCGCCGCCGCTCGGTCATCTCGTGCAAGTGCGCGTTGTCGATGGCGATCGCGATGCGCCGCGCGAGGTCTTCGGCGACGACGACGTCGTCTGCGACGTACGTGGATCGCGGCTCCGTGCGCGCGAGCGTGATCGTTCCCAAGGCGCGGCCTCGCGACAGCAGCGGGAGACACATGTAGGCCGACACGCCGAGCTCATGGAGGAGGCTCGCGTGATCGGCCGTGCGCGGAGAGCGCGTCTCCGCGAGCTCCCCACCGACGTCGAGGTGGATCTCGGGCCGCCCCGAGTAGGCGACGGTCGACGGCCCCAGATCGAAGCGGGGATCGTCGAAGAGCTGCGTCGGCGCGCCCTCGCGCGCGCACCGGATCCGCTCCGGCTCCGAGCCCGTCGGCGCGATCTCGAGCGCGGCGACGTCACCGAGCACGGGGAGCGCGTCGCGCAGCACGGCCTCGATCTCCACGGGATCTTCCAGCACGGTCGCGAGCCGCCGGCTCGCGTCGGCGAGCACCCGAAAGGATCGCTCCGCGCGCACGCGTGCGTCGATGTCGGTGCTCGTGCCGACCCACGACGTGATCTGGCCTTGCTCGTCGTAGCGCGGCGTCGTGCGCACGAGGTGAACCCGGTAGCCCTCGTCGACGCCGCCGAGGCGAAGCTCCGCCTCCCATTCCTCTCCGCGCGCGAGCGCGGCCTCCCAGCCGAGACGAAAGCGCGCGACGTCATCGGGGTGCAGGCGCGCCGAGAAGTCGGCCGCGCGCATGCCCACGAAGTCTTCCCAACGTCGATTGCCGTAGTGGAGGCGGCCCTCGGCGTCGGTCGTCCACACGAGCTGCGGCATCGAGTCCGCGAGGTCGGCGTATCGCTGATCGCTCCTGCGCTTCACCTCCGCGAGCTCGCGCGCGCTCATCGTTCGAAGCGCCTCGTGCTGCGCGCGGATGATCGCCCTCTTGCGCGCGAGGTCGACGAACACGGCGACCTTGGCGCGCAGCATGTCGGGTTCGTAGGGCTTGAACAGATAGTCGACCGCGCCGACGTCGTAGCCGCGCGAGATGTACTTGCTGTCCTTGCTGATGGCGGTCAAAAAGATGATCGGGACGTCGCGCGTGCGCGCGCGCCCGCGCATCAAGGCCGCGACCTCGAAGCCGTCCATCTCGGGCATCTGCACGTCCATCAGCACGAGCGCGAAGTCGGCCTTGAGCGCGTGACGCAGGGCCTCGCGGCCCGACGTCGCCCGCACGACGTTCTGCCCCAGAGGCTCGAGCGTCGCCTCGAGCGCGACGAGGTTCGCCGGCTCGTCGTCGACGACGAGGATGTTCGAAACGGACTCGGCCACTGCCTTTGGCAGCTCCCCGACGCCCGACGGCAGACCGCCGGGCCGCGACGGCGTGGTCATGACGACACCCTCCGAAGGATCTCCGCTGCGATGGCGTCGAGCGGCAACACGCGATCGACGGGCGCCCGGGCGATGCCCGCCTCCGGCATCTCGCGGCACTCCGCGGTGTCGGGATCCTGCACGATCGCGTAGCCGCCGGCCGCCTTGATACGCACGAGGCCGGCGGCCCCGTCGGCGTTGGCCCCGGTGAGCAAGACGGCGAGGACGCCCGCGCCGTAAGCGTCGGCGGCCGACTCGAAGAGCACGTCGATGGAAGGCCGGCTGAACGAGACGGCCTCGTCGACCGAGAGCGCGAAATACCCGGGCTCGAGGAACACGTGGTAGTCGGGCGGTCCGAGGAAGACGCCGGGCGCGCGCAGCGGCTCTTCGTCGTCGATCTCGCGGACGGGCAGCGGCGTGACGCGGCCGAGCACCTCGGCGTAGGCGCCCGTCGACTCGCGCGCGCGGTGCTGCACCGCGACGATCGGGACGGGAAACCCGCGCGGCAGCGCGCCGAGGATCCGCTCGAGCGCGCGGAGCCCCCCGGCGGACGAGCCGACGACCACGACGTCGACGCCGCTCACTGGCGCCTCCGGTAGATACGCTCCTTGCCGTCGATCTCGTCGTAGGCGAGCTCGCCGGAGGTGAAGCGGAGCGACTCGCGACGGCCGAGGCACAAGAGCCCGAGCGGCGCGAGACTGTCGGCGAACAGCTCGAGGACGCGTTCCTTGAGCGTTCGATCGAAGTAGATGAGTACGTTCCGGCACAAGATCAGGTTGAACTCGCTGAAGGACGTGTCGGTCGCGAGGTTGTGCTGCGCGAAGAGGATGTTGCGCCGCAGGCTCGGCGCGAAGAGCGCGCGCTCGTAGTGGGCGGTGTAGTACTCGCTGAAGCTCCGCGTCCCTCCCGACTGGATGTAGTTCGAGGTGTACTCACGCATGCGCCCGAGCGGGAAGATGCCCCTGCGCGATCGCTCGAGCGCCTCGCCGTTCATGTCCGTCGCGTAGATGCGTGCGCGATCGTAGAGGCCCTCCTCCTCGAGCAAGATCGCGAGCGCGTACGCCTCTTCTCCGCTCGCGCACCCCGCGTGCCAGATGCGCACGAAGGGATACGTCTTCAGCATGGGCACGACGGCCGTCCGAAGCGCGAGGAAGAACGTCGGGTCGCGGAACATCCCCGTCACGCTCACGGAGAGGTCGGCGAGCAAGCGCTCGAGCGCCGCGGCGTCGTGGAGCACGCGGTCCTGGAGCGCGGAGAACGTCGAGAGCTGCTCCCCCTCGAGGCGCTTGCGGAGGCGTCGCCGGAGCGACGAGAGCGCGTAGTTCCGGAAGTCGTGGCCGGAGTGGCGATGGATCGCTTGCAGCAGCAGATCGATCTCGAGCCGCTCGAGCGGATCGACGCCGGCGTGGCACGCCGGGGCCGACGCGGTGCTCACGCGCGCGCTCGCCGCCATCAATGCGCCTCCGCGTAGAGCCACACCCTCATCAGCGAGAGGAGCTGATCGGGATCGACCGGCTTGGTCACGTAGTCGCTCGCGCCCGCCGAGAGGCACTTCTCGCGGTCGCCCTTCATCGCCTTCGCGGTCAACGCGAGGACCGGCAGCGAAGCGAACGGCGGCGTCGCCCGGATCCGGCGCATCGCCTCGTAGCCGTCCATCTCGGGCATCATCACGTCCATCAAGACGATGCCGACGCCCGGCGTCGCCTCCAGCACCTCCAGGCCCTCACGCCCGTTCTCGGCGAAGACGACGTCCATACCGGCGTCTTCGAGCACGGTCGCGAGCGCGTAGATGTTGCGCACGTCGTCGTCGACGATGAGCACCTTCTTGCCCTTGAACATCGCCTCCGCGCCCGCCGACTCGTTGAGCATGCGGCGCTTGGGGTGCGGGAGATCGGCCTCGACGCGATGGAGGAACAGCGTGGTCTCGGCGAGCAAGCGCTCGGGCGAGCGCGCGTCCTTGACGATGATCGATCGCGCGAACTTCTTGAGCCGCGTCTCCTCCTGAGGCGAGAGCGCGCGGCCCGTGTACACGATGACCGGCATGTCCCTCAGCGCGGGCTTCTTCGCCATCTGGTCGAGGAGATCGAACCCCGATCCGCTCGCGAGCGCGAGGTCGAGCACCATGCAGTCGAAGCGCGAGCCCTCGAGCGCCTCGAGGGCCTCGGCGACGCCGCCGACGGCGACGCTCTGGACGCCTTCGTTGCCGATGAGCTCCACCATGCTGCGTCGCTCGCGCTCGTCGTCTTCCACGATGAGGAGCCGCGAGGCCTTGCGGTGGAGGAAGCGCTCGATCGCGAGGAACGTCTCGTCGATCGCCTCGCGGCTCACCGGCTTCTCGAGGTACGCGACCGCGCCGCGGCGGAGGCCCTCGAGCTTCCGGTCGAGGCCCGACAGGACGTGCACCGGGATGTGACGCGTCTGAGGGTGCTCCTTGAGATGCTCGAGCACGCGCAAGCCGTCCATCACGGGGAGCTGGAGATCGAGGAGGATCGCGCTCGGCAGGAGTCGGCGCGCGAGGCTCAGACCGATGTCGCCTTGGAGCGCGACGACGCCCTTGAAGCCGCGCTCGCGCGCCATCCCGAGCAGCGTCTCGGCGAAGGTCGGGTCGTCCTCGATGACGAGCACGACGCGGTCGGCCGGCGTGAGGTGATGTCGATCGTCGTCGACGTCGCCGCTCGGGAGCGGCTCGAGGCCGGCCTCGAGCGCGACGTCGTCGCCGCGTCCGTCGGAGGCCGACGACTCGTGGTCGAGCGGGAGCAGCAGCGAGAACGTGCTCCCCTTCCCCGGCTCACTCTCGACGCGCACCTCGCCGCCGAGGAGCCGCGCGAGCTCGCGGCTGATCGAGAGGCCGAGGCCCGTGCCCCCGTACTTGCGGCTCGTCGTGCCGTCGGCCTGCTGGAACGCCACGAAGATGAGCTGCTGCTTGTCTTTCTGGATGCCTATCCCCGTATCCACCACGGAGAAGGCGATCACCTTCTCCGGCGCCGCGGCCAGCACCGGTGAGGCGTAGCTCGTCTCCAGGGGCGGCACGTGCACACGGACGGTGATCGAGCCAACGTCCGTGAACTTCAGCGCGTTGCCGAGCAAGTTCCGCAGGATCTGCTGGAGGCGGTGCCCGTCGGTGCGCAGCGCCGCGGGCACCTGCGGATCGACCTCGACGGCGAGCGCGAGGCCCTTCTGATGCGCGAGCGGCCGGAAGGTCTGTTCGAGGTAGCGCGTCACTTCCTCGAGCCGGACGTCGGTCGTGTAGACCTCGATCTTGCCCGCCTCGACCTTCGAGAGATCGAGCACCTCGTTGATGAGGTTGAGCAGATCGGTGCCCGCGCCGTGGATCGTCTTCGCGTGCTCGACCTGTTTGTCGGTGAGGTTCCGCTCCTTGTTGTCGGAGAGCATCCTCGCGAGGATGAGCAGGCTCGTGAGCGGCGTGCGCAGCTCGTGGCTCATGTTCGCGAGGAACTCGCTCTTGTACTTCGACGAGAGCGCGAGCTGCGCCGCCTTGTCTTCGACGGCGAGGCGCGCCATCTCGACCTCGCGGTTCTTCAGCTCGACGGCCTTGTTCTGCTCGGCGAGGAGCGAGGCCTTCTCCTCGAGCTCCTCGTTCACTTGCTGGAGCTCCTCTTGCTGCTCGCGGAGCATCTCCTCGGAGGCGCGGAGCGTCTGCGCCTGTTGTTCGAGCTCACCGTTCGATCGCTTCAGCTCCGACTGCTGTCGCTGGAGCTCCATCGATTGGTTCCGGAGCTCGTCGGCGAGCGACTGCGACTGCTCGAGGAGCTGCTCGGTGCGCATCGTCGCGCCGATCATGTTGAGGACGACGCCGATGCTCTCCGTGAGCTGCTCGAGGAAGACCCGGTGGATCACCGAGAACGGTTCGAAGCCCGCGAGCTCGATGACCGCGCGCAGCTCGCCCTCGAAGAGGACCGGCAGCACGATGAGGTTGAGCGGCGGCGCCTCGCCGAGGCCCGAGGTGATCTGCACGTAGTCCGCCGGCACGCGCGCGAGCAGGATCGGCTTCTTCTCGAGCGCGCATTGGCCGACGACGCCTTCGCCGAAGCGGAAGCGGTTGGCGACGTGCTTGCGCTCCTTGTAGGCGTAGGTCGCGAGGAGGCGGAGGCTCTTGCCCTCGTCGTCGTCGAGCACGAAGAACGCGCCGTGACTCGCCTGCACGAGCGGCGTGAGCTCGCTCATGATCATGCGGCTGACCGACTCGAGGCTCTTCTGCCCCTGCATCATGCCGCCGAACTTCGCGAGGTTCGTCTTCAGCCAGTCCTGCTCGCGGTTCTTCTGCGTCGTCTCGCGCAGGTTCACGATCATCTGGTTCACGCGCTCGCGCAGCTCGAGGACCTCGCCCTGCGCGGCGACGGTGATGCTCCGCGTGAGATCGCCCTCGGTCACCGCGGTGGAGACCTCCGCCATCGCGCGGATCTGGCTCGTGAGGGAGTCGGCGAGCTGATTGACGTTGTCGACCAGGTCGCGCCACGTGCCCGCGGCGCCGGCGACCGCGGCCTGGCCACCGAGCTTCCCGTCGGTGCCGACCTCGCGGGCGACGCGCGTGACCTCGCTGGCGAACGCGCGCAGCGTGTCGGTCATCGTGTTGAGCGTGTCGGCGAGCGCGGCGATCTCGCCCTGCGCGTCCATCGTGAACTTCTGCGAGAGATCGCCGCTCGCGACCGCGGTGACGAGCTTGACGATGCCGCGCACCTGCGTCGTGAGGTTCGACGCCATGCTGTTGACGTTGTCGGTCAGATCCTTCCACGTGCCGGCGACGCCGGGCACGCGCGCTTGGCCCCCGAGCTTTCCCTCCTTGCCGACCTCGCGCGCGACGGTGGTGACCTGATCGGCGAAGATGCCGAGCGTCTGCGTCATGTCGTTGATCGTCTCGGCGAGCTCGCCGATCTCGCCCTTCGCCTCGACGACGAGGCGCTTGGACAGGTCGCCCCTCGCGACCGCGGTGACGACCTTCGCGATGCCGCGCACTTGCGTCGTGAGGTTCGACGCCATGCTGTTGACGTTGTCGGTCAGATCCTTCCACGTGCCGGCGACGCCGGGCACGAACGCTTGGCCGCCGAGCTTTCCCTCGCTGCCGACCTCGCGCGCGACGCGCGTGACCTCGGCGGCGAAGCTCCGAAGCTGATCGACCATCGTGTTGACGGTGTTCTTCAGCTCGAGCATCTCGCCCTTCACGTCGACGGTGATCTTCTGCGTGAGATCGCCGTTCGCGACCGCCGTCGTGACGAGCGCGATGTTGCGCACCTGGCCCGTGAGGTTCGAGGCCATGCCGTTGACGCTGTCGGTGAGATCGCGCCACGTGCCGCCGACGCCGGGGACGTTGGCTTGACCTCCGAGCTTGCCGTCGCTGCCGACCTCGCGCGCGACGCGCGCGAGCTCGAGCGCCGTGTGATCGAGTCGCTCGGCGAGATCGTTGAAAGCGTCGGCGGTCTCGCGGGAGACGCCGTCGCGAGGGCGAAGCCGATGGCCGAAGTCGCCCCGATGAAGGGCTTCGAGCGCGGAGACGATCGGCGAGCTCTCGTCGTGCCTTCGCGCCGGCGCGGAGCCCTTCTGCGTCGCGCGGGGCCGCGAGGGGCTCCCGTTGCCGTTGCGCCCTACGGCGCGACGATCCTTCCGCGATTCCGAGACGTCCGTGTCGGCCAAGCCAAGCCCCTCCAGCGGGCTCGGCCGACCTTGCAAGCGCCACACCGCAGCGGGTTGCCCCAAGTCGCGCCGCCGCAGACGCCCCATCGCATCGCAGTTGGGGCCTTCCGCCACAGGCGCGCGCGCGTGCCCCAGTGCTACGCGATCGCGAGATCGGAGGCGGGCGCCGTGAGGAGGCGCTCGAGCATCGCCCACGCGCGACGGAGCGCGGCCGCGACGCTCTGGAAGGGCAGCGCGGCGAGCGCGCTCGCCGCGGCGAGCGCGTCGCGCTCCAGGCGAGCGCACTCTTGGAGCATGCGAGCGTCAGGCGCTCCGTCGAGCGCGGCGGCGGTCGACGCGAGCCACTCCCATCGCAAGCGCTCCGACGTCGACGTCGGACGCGAGACGAGGCCGAGCGGCGCGCCGACTGCGGCGATCTCGTCTTGGAGCGCGCGATGGACCTCCGCGAGCGTCAGCGCCTCCTCGGCGACGTGCGCATCGCGCGCGTGCTTGGCGGAGGCCGTGAACCCGGCGGTCAGCGCCGAGCACGCCGCGGCGAGCCTTCGAAGATGCTCGACGCCCGTCGCGTCGATGGGCTCGATCGACGCAAGCTCGTGCTCGACCTCCCGCCGAAGCGTCGCGCGCTTCCCCGACGGCGTGCCCCGGCACGCCGTCCTCAAGACCGAACGCCCCTTCCCAGTCCTCATCGCTCGTTCCCCCAGTCGTCGCCCGTTGCCTCGTCTCTCGTCTCGAGGAATGGGCGCGCGAGCCTCACTGCCGATCTCGTGCCAGCGCGAGGGCGCGCCGCGGCGACGTTCGTTTCGCGGCGTGTGACGGCGTTCGGCCGAGCCGCCTCGACCGTCTCGCCCCACCCTGGAGCACTCCGCTACGACGATCCGCCACGAAGGGCAGAAAAAGAACGATCTCGCATGGCTCGAAACGTGCTCTCGACCTCCGCCGTCGTCATGACGTCATCCTCGTTGCTCCACGCCCCGATGGCGGTCGACGGTGCGCCCGAGAGCGCGAACGGCGAAGCGCTCGAGCACCTTCGCACCGAGCTCTTGCGCCGCATCGGGCACGACATCGCGTCGCCTGCGGGCGTGACGCTCACCGTCCTCGAGGAGCTCGCGACCTCGGGCGAGCCGCGTCCCGAGCTCGTTGCGATGGCGCGCCGCAGCCTGCGCCGGCTCATGCGCCTTTCGGAGCAGCTCGCGCTCGTCGCCGAGCTCGAGAGCGGCGCCGTGCAGCCCGAGCTCTCGGCGACGGACTTGCGCGCGCTCACGCGGCAAGCCGTCGACGAGGCGCTCGCGATCGACGGACGCAAAGACGTCGTCGCGTCGTGCGATCTCCCGAGCACGGCGCTGCTCGTCGCCGCCGATCCGCGCATGCTGCTCATGGTGTTCCGCGAGGTGATCGGCAACGCGCTCAAGCTCGCGAGCTCGCGCGTCCACGTCTCGCTCGAGGCCAAGGGCGGCGAGATCGCGATCCGCGTCGACGACGACGGACCAGGCTTCCCCGAGGAGGCGCTGACGACGCTGGGCAGACGCTTCGTCAGGCGCTCGGCCGCGCGCGGCCTCGGGCTCTCGCTCTCGATGGGGATCGAGATCCTGCGCGCGCATGGAGGCACGCTCGCCGTCGAGGCGAGCACCCTCCCGCCGGGACGGCGCGGAACCGCCGGCGCCGCGGTCGTCTTGACGCTGCCCGCGACGTCGAACGACGTCTGAGAGGCTTCTGTGGTAGAGGTGCGCACCCATGTCGCACCGGGGGAACGAGCTCGTTGGACGACCGGTCTACGCCGGCGTCTTCGTCGTCAGCCTCGCGACGCTGATGTTCCAGCTCCTGCTCACGAGAATCTTCTCCGTGACGATGTGGTACCACTACGCGTTCATGGCCATCTCGCTGGCCATGTTCGGGATGACCGTGGGGGCGCTCATCGTCTACCTGCGGCCCGCGTGGTTCCCCGAAGAGGGTGTTCACCGCCAGCTCGCGCGCGCGTCGCTCCTCTTTCCGGTGCTGATCGTCGTCGCGCTGGTGACGCACCTCTGCATCCCGTTCCCGAAAGATCCGTCGGTCGTCGGGATCCTCTCGATCGCGATCAACTACACCGTCATCGCCGTGCCGTTCGTCGCGAGCGGCGTCTGCATCGCGCTCGCCCTCACGCGATTCCCCGCGCACGTGGGCTCGCTCTACGCGAGCGATCTCGTCGGCGCGAGCGTGGGCTGCGTCGGCATGGTCGTGCTCCTCCACTGGATGGACGGACCGAGCGCCGTCTTGATGACGGCCGCGATCGCGGCGATCGGGCCGGTCTGCTTCGCGCGGGCGCTCGAGAAGACGAGGACGAAGCGGCTCGGCACCGCGCTCGCCCTCGGCCTCGCCGCGCTCGCGACGATCAACGCGAGCGTGGTGCGCGACAGCGGGCCGGGCCTTCGCCCCGTCTGGGTGAAGGGCCGCGCGGAGGAGCCGCCGATCCTCGAGCGCTGGAACTCGTTCTCACGCGTCGCCGTCTGGGGACCGTACAAGGAAGGCGCGGCGATCTGGGGCATGAGCGCGAAGGTCCCCAAGTTCGAGACCGAGCGCTACGTCATCAACATCGACGCGAGCGCGAGCACCGACGTCACGCGCTTCGACGGCGATCTCGAGAAGCTCGCGTGGCTTCGGTACGACATCACGAACCTCGCGCACCGCATCCGCCAACGCGGATCGGTCATGGTCATCGGCGTCGGCGGCGGGCGCGACATCCTCTCGGCGCTGTCGTTCGGCCACGAGCGGAT
This sequence comes from Labilithrix sp., assembly GCA_019637175.1. GTDB lineage: Bacteria > Myxococcota_A > Polyangia > Polyangiales > Polyangiaceae > Labilithrix. Next base: position 73,438 of record JAHBWD010000016.1, read on the forward strand.
CGTCGGCGTCGAGCTGAACGGGCGCATCGTCGACGCGGTCACGGGCACCTACGGAGATTTCAGCGGCCACCTCGATCGCGTCCCCGGGGTCACCATCGTCAACGACGAAGCGCGGAGCTACGCGTCGCGCAGCGGCGAGAAGTTCGACGTCATCGAGGCTTCTCTCATCGACACGTGGGCGGCGACCGCCGCGGGCGCGTTCGTCCTCGGCGAGAGCGCGCTCTACACGACCGACGGCTGGCGAATTCTCATGGGCCGGCTCGACGCGCGCGGCGTCCTCACCTTCTCCCGCTGGTATCGCAGAGACGCCGCGGAGGTGTACCGCCTCGTCGCGCTCGCGACGCAGACGCTGCTCGATCTGGGTGTGTCCGAGCCGCGGCGAAACATCATGCTCGTCCGCCACATGGGCAACGGCGGGAGCGAGGGCCCCGAGGGGATCGGGACGATCCTCGTCAGCCCCTCGCCGTTCTCCGCCGAAGACGTGGCGACCATCCGCGGCGTGACCGCCGATCTCGGCTTCGAGATCATGCTCTCGCCCGAGGTCGCGGTGGATCCGATGTTCGCGACCATCACGGCGAGCAAGGACCTCGTGAAGCTCGCCGACGGCCAGCCCTTCGACATCTCGCCGCCGACCGATGATCGTCCGTTCTTCTTCCAGATGCTCCGCCCACGCGACGTCGTGTCGCCGCACCTCGAGTCGGAGGGCTGGCGTACGAACGCGCTCGCGGTCCTCGTCCTCTTCACGATCCTCGCGACCGTCATGGTGCTCACCACGCTCTGCATCGTGGTCCCTCTGTGGATGACGAGCCGGCGCAAAGAGGTGCTCGCGGGCTCTTCTCCTCTCTTTGCGTACTTCATGGGGATCGGCTTCGGCTTCATGCTCGTCGAGATGGCGATGATGCAGCGGCTCAATCTCTTCCTCGGCCATCCCGTCTACGGAGCGACCGTCGTGCTCTGCAGCATGCTCCTCTCGGGCGGCCTCGGCAGCTGGCTGTCGCAGAGGTGGGTGACGAAGATCGCCGGGCCCCGCGCCGTTCGCTGCCTCGTCGCGCTGATCGCGGTCGTCCTCGCCTGGTCGCTCGCGTCTCCGGCGATCTTCGCCCGCTTCATCTCTCACGCGACGCCCGTGCGCATCACGATCGCGGCGCTCACCATCGCTCCGGTCGCAACGCTGATGGGCATGGGCTTCCCCATCGGAATGCGCGTCGCCGCCGCGCGCGGGCCCGCGATCACGCCGTGGCTCTGGGGCGCGAACGGCGCGACGTCGGTCTGCGCCTCGGTGCTCGCGATCGTGATCTCCCTCGCGTCGTCGATCTCGACCGCGCTCTTCGTCGGCGTCGCCTGCTACCTCGTCTCGCTCGCGGCGTTCTTCCGCGCGCGCGGCGCGGAGACGGCTACGGCACCCGCGGTCGTCCTCGACACCGCCGGCTCGTAGCGAACGTCAACGTCCGCGCCGCCATGGGCGCCACCTCTTCTTGGGTCCCCGCGGCTTCGGCCGCTTCGGCGTCGCCGGCTTCGCGCGCGGCGATGCGTGCGCGGCCACCGCCGCCGGCGCGCCGCCCTCTCTCGATCCGCCGGCGCCGGTGATCGCCGCGACGTCGGACGCGTCAGGCTCGTCGTCGTCGTCGTCGTCGTCATCGTCTCCTGCGTCTGCGTCACCTGCGTCGAGATCGGCGAGCACGCTCGCGTCGTCCGTCTCGCCGGCGTCTTCGTCAGACGCGCCCGTCGCTGCCAGCGCAGGCCCCGGCGGCCCCGGCGACCCCGCCGACGCCGCCGACCCCGCCGACCCCGCCGACGCCGGCGGCACGGCTCCGCTCGCGCTCTCCCGCGCTTGGACGACGATCGCGGCCCCTGCGGCGACGATCACCAACGCCACGAGCCACGCCCAGCTGCGCTTCGGCTCGGGCTCGACGAGCTGCGTCTTCGCGTTCGCGTCCGCGTCTTCGCGCGCCGTCGCTCTCTCCTCCTTCTTCTCCTTCTCCGGCTCTTCCTTCGCACGCTCGTCGGTCGGAGCGCCCGCGCTCGTCGCAGCCACGCGGCGCTTGGCGATCGCCGCGAGCACCTCGGCGCGCATCTCCGCCGCCGATCCCCAGCGATCCTCGCGGGCGAACATCAACGCCCGATCCACGATCGCCGCGACGTCTTCCGAGATCTGCGGCGCGACCTCGCGAAGCTTCGGCGCCGGGAGGGTCCCCATCCGAGCCACGAGCTCGATCACGCCTTCCGCCTCGTGGACTCCCCTGCCCGAGAGGAGCAAGAACGCCGTCGCCCCGACGGCGAACAGATCGGTCCTCGCGTCGATCTCGGTCCCGCGCCCCGACGCTTGCTCCGGCGCCATGAACGAAGGCGTGCCGAGCGCCGCGCCGGCGCGCGTCACCGATCGACCCTCCTCGAGCCGCGCCAGCCCGAAGTCGAGCACCTTCACGATCGTCGCGCCGCCTTCGCCCTTCGCGAGGAACAGGTTCGCCGGCTTCAAGTCTCGATGGACGACGCCGTGCTCGTGCGCCGCTTCGAGCACCTCGAGCACACCGCTCGAGATCTCGAGCAGCTCGAGCTCGCTCAGCGGCGCGCGTTCGACGCGATCTTCGAGCGACTCGCCCTCGAGCAGCTCCATGACGAGATACGCGGTTCCCTCGTCGGGCCCCTCCTTGACGACGTCGTCGTCGAGGACCTGCACGGCGCCTCGATGCTCGACGCGGTTCGCCGCGTACCCTTCGCGCAAGAACCTCTCGCGTACGTCGGGGCGGCGCGCGAGCTCCGGGTGGAGCACCTTCACGGCCGCGCGCGCGCCGTTCCGATGCCGCGCGGCGTAGACAGCGCCCATGCCGCCCGATCCGAGGATGCGCTCGAGCGTCCACTTCTCGTGGAGGACGCTGCCCACGCGGCGCTGCGCGAGCGGATCCTGTTCCTCCTCGACGCGCTCCACGCGCCAGAGCGTAGCGGAAGACGCGAGGGTGCGCTCAGGTGTGCGCGTCGCGAAGCTCGGCCGACCTCTTCGCGGCGTACTTCGCGACCCATCGATCGACGTCGGGTCGCTCGAGCAGACCGACCAGACATCCACCTTCGACGACGGGCAGGCTGTCGACGCGCTCGTCGAGCCGCTCCATCACGTCGGCCATGTCGTCGCCGGGCGACGCCGACAGGCTCGGCGCGCGCACCGCGATCGCCGACACCCGGGTCGTCGGCCAGACTTCGGGCTCGAGCTTCGAGGCCTCGTGCATCGAGACGACGCCGAGGAAGCGCTCGCCGTCGACGACGGCAAACGACTCGTTGGTCCGCGCGAGCCACACGCGCACCGCCGTCCTCACGGTCACGTTCGCGGGAACGGCGCGGAAGCGGCGCCGCATCAGGCGATCGACGGGCACGCCCGCGAGCGCGTCTTGAACGAGGAACCCCGCGTACCCCTGCGCGGCCGCCGACGCGAGGAACCACCCCACGAACGCGACCCACACACCGACGACGACGCCGACGTCGTACGCGGCGAACACCAGGCCGACGCCGACGACGACGAACGCCCACCCGATCGCCTGCGAGACCCACGCCGACCAGCGCGTCGCGCGTTCGACGTCGCCGGTGGCTCGCCACACGGCGGCGCGCAGCAGCCTGCCGCCGTCGAGCGGGAACGCCGGCAGGAGGTTGAGCGCCGCCGTGGCCAGGTTGGCGACGCCGAGCCACCCGATGAACACCGCGGGCAGGCCGGCGCGCGCGAGGTCGCCGAGCGCGCCGCCCGCCGCGAGGAGCCCGGCGATCATCAAGCACACGAGGCCGGCGACGACGTTCACGAGCGGCGCGACGAGCGCGGAGATCGCCTCCGAGCGCGGCGACGCCGGCGCGCGCTCGACGTCGGTGATCCCGCCGAGGAGGAAGAGCGTGAGCCGGCGCACGGGCACGCCGCACGCGCGCGACGCGAGCCCATGAGCGAGCTCGTGAAGCGCGAGCGCGACGAAGAGCGCGGGCGCGGCCGCCGCTCCCAGCAGCGTGAGCCGCGCGGGTCCGAGCGCGGGCGCGAGGCGTTCGCCCACGGTCGCGAGCGTCCACGCCGCGAGAACGACGGCGCCGATCCAGCTCCAATCGACCGCGACCTCGACACCGAGCACTCGCCCTACGTGCAATCGCCGACCCATCGCCGTGCTCGGTGCACGCCGCGTGCCCCTTGTCGCAGCGAAGGCAGCGCGAGCGATCGCGGCACGCAGCTCGCACCCACATCCGAAGGAGAGCCGTCTCTTCGCCGCATGACCAGACTCTTCACCGCAGTCGTCGTCGCGTCGCTCCTCTCGCTCACGTCGGTCACGGTCGCACACGATGCCAACGCGACCGAAGTGGCTCCCAAGGCTTCGCTCCCCGAGCTCGTCGAGGAAGGTCACCGCTGGCTCGCCGCCGCGACGCGACCGGCCGCGCCCGCCGCGAAGCGCGCGGTGCTCGAAGACGAGATCGCTCCGCGCGCGTCGATCGTCGCGCGCGATTGGCACGGCTCGATGAAGCTCGCCGGAGCGCGTACGGTGATCCTCGACGACGTGCGCCCGACGGCGTCGAGCCGGATGATCATCGGGAGGATCTCGAACGACGCTCAGCTCACGATCTTCACGCAGATCGGCGTCGGCGAGTGGCGCGTCGACACGGTGATGTTCCCTGCGGCAAGATCGTACGCCGAGGTCGCCGGCCAGCTCGGCGCCGGCTTCGAGCTCCACGTCGCGCCCGACGTTCGCATCGCGGGCGAGGGTCAGTACACGTTCCTCTTCCGCGACGCGAAGTACGGCCCCGACGAGGTCGCTCCACGGATGGCGTCGTGCGTGCTCGCGTTGAAGGCGACGTTTTGAGTCCTGCGTGGTCGAGATGGGGCCGCGAGCCACCCGAGGCGTTTCGCCCCGGCGCGCGAGGCCGCGAAGTCGCGACGATCCGCGGAATTTCGCGCGCGGCAGCGCGCCGGCGCCGGCATCGAAGCTGCTTGAAACCACGCCAATGAAGACGCGGGCGAGCTCGGGGGTCGAAGAACGGGAGGCTTGGCGTGCGCGGATCTTGCGCGCCCTCGCGGAGCTGCGCAGCGAGGAGCAGGTGAGCGGCGTCGCGCCGTCGCCGAAGGCCGACGACGATCGCGCCAAGCGCGACGCCTGACGACCCGATCGATCAGCTCGCGGCGTCGCTCGGCGCGTCGGCCTTCTCGCCGCCGCCGGCGCCGTAGCGTTCGAGCTTGCGATAGAGCGTGCGCCGATCGAAGCCGAGCACCTGCGCGGCGCGCGACTTGTTTCCACCGACGAGCGAGAGCACGCGGAGGATGTAGCGGCGCTCGAGCTCGTCCATCGTGACGATCTCGGTCGGATCGTTGGCCGCGACCACGAAGCGCTCGGCGCGATACGCGCGGATCTTCTCCGGCAGATCCTCGACCGTGATCTGATCGAAGCGCGCGAGGGCGACCGCGTGCTCCATGCAGTTCTCGAGCTCGCGCACGTTGCCCGGCCAGTTGTAGGCCATGAGCTTCTCGGCCGCCGTGGTCGAGAGCTCGAGGGTCGCCTTCTCGTTGCGCGTGGCGAACTGCTTGAGGAAGTGCTGCGAGAGGTGGAGCACGTCTCCGCCGCGCTCGCGGAGGGGCGGCACGTCGATCTTCACGACGTTGATGCGGTAGTAGAGATCTTCGCGGAAGCGCTTCTCGTAGACCTCGTCTTCGAGGTTTCGGTTCGTCGCCGCGACGATGCGCGAGTCGAAGGGGATCTCGTGGTTGGCGCCCACCGGGCGCACCTTGCGCTCTTGGAGCGCGCGGAGCAGCTTCGGTTGGACGTCGACCGGCAGCTCGCCGATCTCGTCGAGGAAGAGCGTGCCGCCGCTCGCCTGGACGAACAGACCCGTGCGCTGCGCCTTCGCGTCGGTGAACGCGCCGCGCGCGTGGCCGAAGAGCTCGCTCTCGAGCAGCGAGTGAGGAACGGCCGCGCAGTTGATCGCGACGAAGGGCCCTTCCTTGCGGCGGCTGCGCGCGTGGATCGCGCGCGCGATGAGCTCTTTGCCCGTGCCCGTCTCGCCGTGGATGAGCACCGACGCGTCGCTCTCGCCGACGCGGCTGATCAGCTCGTAGACGCGGCGCATCGCGCCGCTCTTGCCGACGATGGCGCTCTCGGCCCCGTCGTCTGCGGCGACGGCCTCGCGAAGGCGCTTCACCTCGTCTTGGAGGCGGCGGTGCTGGATCGCGCGCGAGACGCTCAAGAAGAGGAGCTTCGGATCGACCGGCTTCGTGATGAAGTCATAGGCGCCCACGCGGATCGCACCGATGGCGCTCTCGAGGCTGCCCTGCCCCGTGATCACGACGACGGGCATGTTCGGTCGCGTGCCGAGGACCCGCTCGCACAGATCGAGGCCGCTCATCTCGGGCATGCTGAGATCGGTCAGGACGACGTCGAAGTCCTGCGACGCGACGTTCTCGAGCGCTTTGAGCGCGTTGGTCGACGTGGTGACCTTGAACCCGTGGCGAACGAGCGCCATCTCGAGCAGATCGCAGGTCTCCTGCTCATCGTCGACGACCAGAATCTGACCCTTCATCGGCCGTACCTCCCCACCACAGTTCGGCGTTGCATTTAGCACCGCGGCAGGCCCTGGCACGACGCGTACCATCTGCGACCCCACCGGAGTTCGCGCGTTTGAGGGACCTGAGGCAAGATGGACTTGGGGCAAAACGCCTCGTGCGAGGCATTTCTGTCAAGTGTGAGACGTTAATGCATATCCCGTCTCGGATAGGGAAGCAAGCGTGCTCTCCCGGCGCGGGGGGCACCTCGCTTGCACCTCTCTCAGCAGGAGCACGGCATGGCAACGCAATGGGATCCGTTTGCGGAGATCGCGTGGCGAACCACCAACGAAGAGGACGCGGCGCGGCCGTGGTTCGTGCCGGCGATCGACATCTTCGAGGACGACGAGTCGTTCCTCGTGAAGGTCGAGCTGCCGGGCGTGCGGCCGGACGACGTCGTGGTCGACGTGCAGGGTGGCATCTTGAGCATTCGCGGCGAGCGCGAGCTCGAGAACGCGCAGCATCGTGAGGGCTACCGCCGCATCGAGCGCGCGTACGGCGTCTTCTCGCGCAGCTTCGCGCTCCCCGACAACGTCGACGGCACCGACGCCGTCGCCGTGATCTCGGAGGGCGTGATGACGCTGCGTCTTCCCAAGTGCGCGCCCGCGAGCGTGGAGCCGCCCACCGTCCCGCCGATCAAGCGCGCATCATGAGCGCATCTCACGTCGTTCAGCCGTCGAGCGGCGGATCGACGGGCGGCGCGGCGGGCACGCGCAAGGAGTCGCGGACGCCCGCGCGGCGCGGGGCGCCCACCATCGCGTAGACCACGGGCAGCACGAGGATCGTGAGGAGCGTCGCGGAGACGAGGCCGCCGATGACGACGGTCGCGAGCGGGCGCTGCACCTCGCTGCCGGGATCGGTCGAGAGCGCCATGGGCAGAAAGCCCAGCGAAGCGACGAGCGCCGTCATGAGGATCGGGCGCAAGCGGAGCTCGGCCGCGCGGCGGATCGCTTCGTCGTGAACGACGCCCGACATCTCGAGGTGGCGGGCGAACGACACGAGCACGAGGCCGTTGAGCACCGCGACGCCGAAGAGCGCGATGAAGCCGACGGCGGCGGAGATCGAGAACGGCATCCCTCGCGCCCACAGCGCGACGATGCCGCCGACGACCGCGAAGGGCACGTTCAGGAAGATCACGATCGCGGCGCGGCGCGATCGGAACGCGAGCCAGAGCAAGAAGAGGATGAGCCCCAGCGCGACCGGGACGACGACGCCGAGGCGGTGCTTGGCCTCGACGTAGTGCTCGAACTGCCCTCCCCACTCGGCGCGATAGCCGATCGGGATCTTCACGTCGCGCGCGACCGCCGCGCGCGCGGCGCGCACCACCGAGAGCATGTCGCGTCCGCGCACGTTGAGCTCGACGGTCACGCGGCGCGACTGGCTCTCGCGGCTGATCTGCGCCGGCCCGGTCACGAACGACAGATCGGCGACGTCGCCGAGCGGCACGATCTGGCCGGTGACCGATCGCAGCGGGAGGCCGCGGAGCGGATCGAGCTCGCCGGAGAATCCGTGTCCGGTCTTGACCACGATCGAGAAGCGCCTATCACCCTCGTGCACGACGCCGACCTTGTGACCGACGGAGATCGTCTCCGTCACCTGGTTCACGTCGGCGATCGTGAGGCCGTAGCGCGCGAGCTTGTTGCGATCGGGCACGATGCGGAGGTACGACAGGCCCGCGACCTGCTCGACGCGCACGTCGGCGGCGCCGGCGACGGGACGAACCGCGGCGGCGATCGCGTCGCCGAGCTCCTTCAGGCGATCGAGATCGGGACCGTAGATCGACACGGCGACGTCGGAGCGAACGCCCTCGACGAGCTCGTTCGTGCGCATCTGGATCGGCTGCGAGATCGCGCCGCCGATCTCGGGCACGCGCGTCTCCATCGTCTCGGCCACCTCGCGGGCGAGATCGTCCTTCGCGACGCCGCGCCGCCACTGCTTGCGATCCTTGAGGACGACGTAGATGTCGCTCTGCTCGAGGCCCATCGGATCGGTGGCGACCTCGGCGGCGCCGGTGCGGCTCACGACGGTCTCGACCTCGGGGATCTCGCGGAGCGCCTTCTCGAGGCGCATGCCGGTCGCGACCGATTCGCTGAGCGCGATGCCGGGCAGGCGGCGCGCCTCGATGAGCAGGTCGCCCTCGTCGAGCTGGGGGACGAACTCGGCGCCGAGCGTCGAGCCGAGCGCGATCGCGCCCGAGACCGTCACCACCGCCGCGGTGACGGTGACCCATCGGAAGCGGAGGACGCGCGAGAGCCCGCGCGCGTAGAGCGCGCGCGCCTTTCGCAGGAGGAACGTCTCGTGCTCGCCGTCTTTCGGCGTGACGAGGTAGCTCGTGAGCACCGGCACGAACGTGAGCGAGAGGATGAACGCGCCGGTGAGCGCGAAGAGCACCGTCGTCGCCATCGGCTTGAAGAGCTTGCCCTCGACGCCCGTGAGCGCGAGGAGGGGCACGTACACGATCGCGATGATCGCCTCGCCGAAGACGCTCGCGGAGCGCACCTCGAGCGTCGCCTGCTCGACGATGCGGAGCTTCTCTTCGGGGAAGAGCGCGCGCCCGGCGTCGCGGCGCCTCTCGGAGAGGCGCCTCACGGCGTTCTCGACGATGATCACGGCTCCGTCGACGATCAGCCCGAAGTCGATCGCGCCGAGGCTCATCAGGTTTCCCGACATCCCGAGCGCGTTCATCGCGACGACCGCGAAGAGCAGCGAGAGTGGGATCACCGTCGCGACGACGAGGCCGGCCCGCAGATCGCCGAGGAGGAGCAGCAGCACGACGACGACGAGGAGCGCCCCCTCGCCGAGGTTCTTCGCGACGGTGCGGATCGTGCGATCGACGAGGACGCTGCGATCGTAGAAGGGCTCGATGCGGATCCCGTCGGGCAGGGACGGGCCGAGCGCGGCGAGCTTCGCCTTCACCGCCTCCGTGACGACGCGCGAGTTCTCGCCCATCAGCATCAGGGTCACGCCGACGGCGACCTCCCCTTCCCCGTCTTTCGTGGCGGCGCCTCGACGGAGGCGCGGCCCTAGGTTCACGTCGCCCACGGTCGCGATGGTGATGGGAACGCCTTGCGGCGTGGCGCCGATGACCACGCGCCGGAGATCGTCGACGCTGTGGACGAGGCCGTCGGTGCCGATCACGAAGTGCTCGCGGTTCTTCTCGATGTAGCCGCCGCCGGCGTTCGCGTTCGACTTGTTCAGCGCGTCGGCGACCTGCGCCACCGAGAGGCCCGAGGCCTGGAGGCGCGCAGGATCGAGGACGATCTGGAACTGCTTGTCTTCGCCGCCGAAGCTGTTCACCTCGACGATGCCCGGGACGGATCGGAGCTGCGGCGCGATCTGCCAGTCGAGGATCTCCTCGATCTGCATCAACGTGTGGCGATCGCTCCGAACCGTGAACTGAAAGACCTCGCCGAGGCCGGTGCTGATCGGCCCCATTTCGGGGACGCCGTACTGCGAGGGGACGCTCTCTTGCGCCTCGCGCATGCGCTCGGCGACGAGCTGGCGCGCGAGGAAGATCCCGGTCTCGTCGCGGAAGACGACGGTGACGACCGAGAGCCCGTACTTCGAAACCGATCGGATCTGCGTCGTGCGCGGCAGCCCGGCCATCGCGCGCTCCACCGGCACGGTGACGTACTGCTCCACCTCCACCGGCGAGAGCGCGGGCGCCGCCGTGATGATCTGAACTTGCACGTTGGTGAGATCGGGCACGGCGTCGATCGGCAGCTCGAACGCGGAGCGCACGCCGACGACCATGAAGAGCAGCGTCGCCACGAGGACGACCGCGCGGTTCTTGAGCGACGCGCGCACGAGGCCGCCGAGCAGCGCCATCATCGGTCAGTCCTCGTGCGCGAGCGTGCCGCGCAAGAGCACGCTCTTGATCGTGAACGCGCCGTCGACGACGATCGGCTCGCCCTCGGCGAGGCCCGCGAGCACGCGCACGCGACCGGCCGCCGCGTCGCCGACGGTGACCTCGTGGGTCTCGAACTCGCCCTCGCCGACCTGCACGAACACGACCGTCTTGCCGGCGATCTCGGTGAGCGCGGCGCGCGGCACGACGAGCACGGGCTCGCCGGCCGCCTGGCTCTTGACGACGACGCGCGCGGTGCCGAAGAGCCCGAGGCGCAGGACGTCGTTCTTGTTGGTGAGGCGCACGCGCGCGTTGACCGTGCGGGCGACCGGATCGATCTGCTTGCCGACGTACTCGACCTTGCCCTCGAAGCGCTCGCTCGGGTACGCGTTGAGCGTCACCTCGGTCGAGGCGCCGACGTCGAGGCGCCCGAGATCCTTCTCGAACACGCGCGCGAGGAACCACACCTCCGACAGATCGGCGATGCTCGCGATCGTCTGCTCGGTGCTGACGGGCTGCCCGACGACGGCGTCGCGCGCGACGACGGTGCCGCTCACCGGCGCCTGGAGCGCGAGCTCCGACCCTGCGCCCGACGCGCCCATGCCGAGCGCCTGGAGCTGCTCGCCGAGCGCCTTCGACTCGGCCTCGAGCGCGTCGGCCTCGGCGCGCGCAGCGGCGGCCTCTTGCTTGGGCGCGAGGCCCTTCTCGGCGAGGCCGGCGAGGCGATCGGCGTTCGTCCGCGCGGAGGCGGCCTTGGCGATCGTCGCGCTGTGCGCGGCGCGCACCTTTCCGATCTCGGGGATGCGGAGGACCGCGAGCGTCTCGCCTTTCTTCACGCTCGAGCCCTCGCGGAAGCGAACGTCGACGAGCCGCCCCGCGACCGGGCTCGACACGCGCGCGCTGCGATCGGGATCGGCGGCGATCTCGCCCGGCAACGCGAGCGTCGGCGCGAGGAGCTCCTTCTGCGCCTTCTCCGTGCGGATCTTGGCGCCTTCGACGACGTCTTTGGCGAGCTTGGCGCGCTTCGGGATCGTGTCGTGATCCTTCTCGGCCTCGTGCGATCCCGACGCCGCGCCGGGCGCGGGATCGACGCGCGCCTTGCTCTCTTCCTTGCTCGGGCACCCGACGAGGCCGAACGCGAGCGCGCCGATCATCGCCGCCCCCATGACGCCGAGGCACGCGACCTTCATCGCGCACCTTCGAGCGGAGCGCCCGCCGCGAGCGACAGCTCCACCGACGCGATCGCGAGGCCGTGCCGCGCTTCGACGCGCGCGCGCAAGACGTCCATGAGCTGCTGCTGCGCGAGCACGGCGTCGCGCACCGCGAGGCGACCGGCTTCGACCTCGGCCGCCATGTCGGCGATGATCCGCTCGGTGCGCGTGATGCGCTCGGGCGTGAAGAGCGCGGCCTCGGCGCGGGCGGCCTCGTAGGCCGCAGCGGCGTTGGCGAGCGCGTTCGACAGATCGCGCGTGAGCTGAAGGCTGAGCGCGCCGGCCTGCCGCGCGAGCGCCTCCGACTCCGCCGCCTCGCCGACGTACGTCCGGCCGACGGGCTGCGGCAGAGGGAGCGGCAGCGCGAGCCCGGCGCCGAGGACGCGCTCGTTGTAGCCGTCGTTCTCCGCGTAGATCGAGAGCGTGAGGGTCGGAAACACCGCGCGCCGGAGCGCCTGCGCGCGCGACGCGTGCGCGCGCTGCTCGTGCTCGAGCGCTTTGACCTCGGGACGCTCTTGCACGATGCGGAGGTTCGCCGACGCGGCGAGCGCGTCGGAGCCGCCGAGCGGCTCGAGATCGCCGCTCGCGATCGCCGGCGGCTGCGTCGGATCGCGTCCGAGGAGGGTCGTGAGCGTCGCGAGCGCGACGCGTTGCTCGCGCTCGGCGTGGATGCGGCTCTGCACGAGGCGAAGGGCCGCCGCGTCGGTGATCTCGGCGTCGAGCTTCGAACCGACGCCGGCCTCGGCGCGCGCGCGCGTCGCCTTCGCGACGTCGGCGCCCGTCGCCTCGAGGCGCTTCGCGACCTCGAGCGCGTCACGCGCCGCGAGCGCGTCGAAGTAGGCGGCGTAGGCGTGCGCGGCGACCCTGCGCTTGGTCGCGACGACGTCGCTCGTGCGCGCGGCCACCTCGGCGTCGGCCGCGCTCCTGCGAGAGCCGCGCTGGCCGGAGACGTCGATCTCCTGGGAGAGCGACGCGTAGTAGTTGAAGACTGGACCGCGTCCCTCGCTGTCGGCCGCGCGGCGGCCGCCGCGAAACGAGAGCGTGGGGTTGCTCGGAAACCACGGCGCCGCGGCGGCCCTTCGTCCGCCGGCGGCCGCGACGCCCTCGCGCTCCGCGGCGACCGACGCGCTCGCGGCGACGGCGCAGCTCGCCACGTTCGCGCGCGTCACGACCGCGCACCCGGACGCGCTCCCTTCCGCGCGCGCGGACGCGGGAGAGAGGAGCAGGATGAGCGCCGCGAGCACGGCGCAATCGCGAATTTTTCCGCGGAATTCCAACGACTCGCCCTCGTTAGTTCAACACTTCACGATATGTGCAACTGTTATCATGAGCGATCGGCTGGGGCAACCGATGTCGTAGCCTGCGGTACGAAAGGCGGTTTTCCCCCATGGAGCTTGGTCGCAGGAAGTTCGTGGAGCTCACCATCCTGTTCTCCGCCGCGTCGCTGATCTCCGCGTGCAGCGACGACGCGACCAACCCGACGCCTTCGGGCAACGACGCGGGCGGCACCCCGCCGAAGCCCGACGCGGGAGGCGGCAACGACGCGGGGAGCGACGCCGGGACCGACAGCGGCGGCGGCACGTTCGCGTGCCGCTCGTCGATCACCGAGAACCACGCGCACAGCGTGATGATCCCGATCGCCGATCTGTCGTCGACGAGCGCCAAGGTCTACAGCATCAAGGGCACCTCGCCGCACGACCACGAGATCACGCTCGAAGCGCAAGACCTGGCCGATCTCAAGGCGGGGATCTCGGTGAAGAAGGCTTCCACCTTCGCCGACACCCACAACCACGACGTCACGATCCTCTGCGCGACGATCTGATCCGGGCTCTCGGCGCCTAGCTCAGCGTGGCGTTGTCGTCGGGTGTGGCGACGACGCTTCGTTCGGGGCGAATCGCCCCATCGATGACCGAGGTCATCCGCGGAAATGCGGCGCGAACGTGCTGGCATGGAGGGTGCTGCGCAGGAGCCACCTTCTGCCATGCAGCCACCCTCTGCCATGCGAGGCGCACGATGAAGAAGCCGGAGCTCCTCGTCGTCGACGACGAGCGCGACACGTGCGAGCTGCTCGAGATGGCGCTCTCGCGTCAGGGCATGCAGGTGACGACGTCGACCACGGCGAGCGACGCGCTCGAGATGATCGCCGCGCGTGACTTCGACGTCGTCCTCACCGATCTCAGCATGCCCCAGGTCAGCGGCCTCGAGGTCTGCGAGCGCGTGCTCGCCGTGCGACCGGAAGTCCCGGTGGTGGTCATCACCGGCTACGGAACGCTCGAGACGGCGATGGGCGCGATCCGCGCCGGCGCGTACGACTTCGTGACCAAGCCGATCGAGAGCAAGACGCTCGGCGTCGTCGTCTCGCGCGCCGTGCAGCACCGGCGACTGCGCGAGCAGATCCGGCAGCTCCGCGCGGCGCGCGACGCGAGCCAGACGGCCCTGACGCGCATCATCGGCGGGAGCCCGGCGATGCGAAAGGTCGCCGACCTCATCGAGCGCGTCGGCGACAGCGACGCGTCGGTCCTCATCCACGGCGAGACCGGCACCGGCAAGGAGCTCGTCGCGCGCGCGGTGCACCAGCGGAGTCGCCGGCGCGAGGGCCCGTTCGTCGCGATCAACTGCGCGGCGGTGCCGCACTCGCTGCTCGAGAGCGAGCTGTTCGGGCACGCGCGCGGCGCGTTCACCGACGCCAAGGCGCAGCGCACGGGCCTCTTCGTCCAAGCCCAGGGCGGAACGCTCTTCCTCGACGAGATCGGCGAGCTCCCGCTCGACGTCCAGCCGAAGCTCTTGCGCGCCCTGCAAGAGCGCAAGGTCCGGCCCGTCGGCGACAACCGCGAGATCCCCTTCGACGCCCGCATCGTCGCGGCGACCAACCGCGACCTCGAGAACGAGGTGCGCGAGAAGCGCTTCCGCGAGGATCTCTACTACCGCATCAACGTCGTGAAGATCGAAGTGCCGCCGCTCCGCGCGCGCGGCGCCGACACGCTCCACCTCGCGCAGCACTTCCTCGAGCAGTTCGCCGAGCGGAGCGGCAAGCCGACGCTACGCCTCTCCGAGCGCGCCGCCGAGCGCCTCATGGCCTACGAGTGGCCCGGCAACGTGCGGGAGCTCGAGAACACGATCGAGCACGCCGTCGCGCTCGCGCGCTTCGATCAGATCACGGTCGAAGATCTCCCGGAGAAGCTCCGCGGATACCTCGCCGGCAGCTTCGTCGCGACCGCCAACGATCCGACCGAGATCGTGACGATGGAGGAGCTCGAGCGACGGTATCTCTTGCGCGTCTTCAAGCTCGTGGGCAACAACAAGTCGCGCGCCGCCGAGGTGCTCGGGATCGATCGCCGGACGATGTACCGCAAGCTCGAACGCTACGCGGCGCGTGAAGCCGAGACGGGCGATGCGGTTGAGACCCCGTCGCCGAGCGAGCCCGCAGCGAGCGAGCCGGGGCACGCCGTCGATCGTCCCGACGGAGAAGCCGCGACGCCGGAGGCCGGCGACGGCGCTCCGCCGCCCCCGTGAGGAGCGACTGCCGTAAGATGAGCGGGTGAGCCGCCTTCTTCCTCGCGAGCGCGGCGACTTCCAGACCCCGCTCGAGCTCGCGCGCGCGGTCGTCGCGCGCGCCGGAGGGCGGCCGGCGGCGGTGCTCGAGCCCACGTGCGGCGAAGGCTCGTTCTTGCTCGCGGCCTCACGGGCGCATCCGCGCGCCGAGCTGCACGGCTTCGAGATCGACGCCCGTCACGTGCGCGCGTCGCGTGCGCGCGTCCCGCGCGCGCGCGTGAGGCAGGCGAGCTTCTTCGACGTCGACTGGGAGCGCGAGATCGCGGCGCTCCCCGAGCCGATCTTGATCCTCGGCAACCCTCCGTGGGTCACGAGCGCCGAGCTCGGTTCGCTCGGCTCGCGCAACGTCCCGAGGAAGACGAACTTCAAGGCGCTCCGCGGGCTCGAGGCGCTCACGGGCAAGAGCAACTTCGACGTCTCCGAGTGGATGATCGCGCGCCTCGTCGTGGCCGCGCAGCGGCGTCGCGCGACGATCGCGATGCTCTGCAAGGCGGCCGTCGCGCGCAAGGTGATCGAGCTCGCGGCGGCGATGGAATGCGCGATCTCGGGCGCGCTCTTCTGCATCGACGCGCGGGCGCACTTCGGCGCCGCGGTCGACGCCGTCTTGCTGGTCGCCGCGAGCGATCCTCGCGGGCGCGACGCGCGCTGGCCGATCTACGCGTCGCTCGACGACGCACGACCGCGGGCGGAGATGAGCCTCTCTTCGGGCAGGCTCGTCGCGGACGCCGACGCGTTCGAGCGCACGGCCCACCTCGAGGGAGCGTCGACGCCCGAGTGGCGCTCGGGCCTCAAGCACGACTGCGCGAAGGTCATGGAGCTCACCGAGCGCGTGAACGGCATGGGCGAGCGCGTGCACGTCGAGGAGGAGCACGTCTTCCCTCTCCTCAAGAGCTCGGACGTCGCCAACGGCGTGGAGCGCCCGTCACGATCGGTCATCGTGCCCCAGCGCGCGCTCGGCGAAGACACGGCGGACCTCGAGCGCCGCGCGCCGAAGCTGTGGCGCTACCTCGCGGCGCACCGCGCCGAGCTCTCGGCGCGCAAGAGCAGGATCTATCGCGATCGGCCGCCGTTCTCGATCTTCGGCGTGGGCCCCTACTCGTTCGCGCGATGGAAGGTCGCGGTGTCGGGTCTCTACAAGAGCTTCGCGCCGATGTTGATTCCGCCGTACCGCGGCCGTCCCGTGATGCTCGACGACACGTGCTACTTCCTCCCGTTCGACGGCGAGGCCGCCGCCAAGCGCGCGCTCGACGCGCTCCGCTCACCGCTCGCCCGCGAGTTCGTCGCCGCGCGCGTGTTCTGGGACGCGAAGCGTCCGATCAACAAGGCGCTGCTCCAGCGCCTCGACCTCCGCGCGCTTGGCCGTCGCGTTGCATGACCGAGGGTCATGCTGTCCTCTCTCGTGCGCTACCTCCACGATTCCTACGTGCCCTTCCGGATCGTCTCGGCGTCGTCGCCCGAGCATCTGCCGAAGGTCGCGATCCCGACGATGAACAAGCCCGTCCAGACGAAGGTCATGCTCATCGACGGCAGGCCCGCGCTCGTCTGCTACGGCGCCGAGGAGCAGCTCGATTCGCCCGCGCTCATCGCGGAGCTCGGCACGACGCTCGTGGTCGCGGGCGGCGTCGCCGATCTCCGCGAAGAGCACCGCCGCGCCTCCTCCCCGCTGCCGCCCTTCGGCGGGCTCTTCGGGATCCCGGTGATCGTCGACGAGGGCGTGACGCGCTGCGCGCTCCTCTGCTTCCACGCGTTCGACGACGCGACGTTCGGCGAGGTGCCCTACGACGACTTCGCGCGCCTCGAGCAGCCGCGGATCGCGAAGTTCGCCTACCGCGGCGAGCTCGAGCAGCACACCTCGCCGCCGTGAGCGATCGCTAGCGCGGCGCGGTGCGGAGCCCGTCCTTGGCGACGTAGGTGATCGTCTCACCGGAGACGTCGAACGAAGCGCTCCGCACGGGCAAGGTCTCCATCTTCGTCGCGCCCTTCTCGAGGCGAAGGATGACGTCTTCGGGATCGGCGTCTTCTCTACCCTCGCGGCGCAGCGCGACGTACAGATCGCCGCCGGCGACGTGACCGTCGAGGTACTTGCCGCTGCCGTCGCCTTCGATCGCCGTCGTCCTCTCGCCGTCGCGCAGCTTGATCTCGCTGTCGACCGCGTACACGACGTCGTCGCCGACGACGCCGAAGAGCTGAACGCGCTTCGGCGCGCTCGGGCTGTCTTCGACGCGGGGCTCGCCGCCGTCGATCGGCGTCGAGAGCAGCTCCTTGGGCGTCGACCAGTAGATCTTCTTGCTCCCGATCCCGAGCGGATCGGCGAGCCCGACGGAGACACGCTTGGGCACGCCGAGATCGCCGGCGAGGAGCGGCAGGAGATGGATCGCGCCGTCGCGCGCGAAGCCGACGGCCTCGGCCGACGCAGTGAGACCGCCGGGCATCGTCGCGATCGGCATGAGCTCGCGGCGACTGCGCCCGTCGCGACGCATCGCCACGATCGCGCGCTCGCTTCCGAGCCTTCCGGACTCCGTCTCGGTCCAGAGGATCGAGTCGCCGAACGCGACCAGGTGCGCGGGATCGCGGTCGGCGGGCTGCTCGTCGAGCACGCGCTCGGTGCGATCGGCGAGCGAGAGCGAGACGATGCGCGTCGAGCCGCCGGGGAGGCGCTGAATCGCGAAGACGGCCGTGGGGGTCGCGGCGACGCTCGTGAAGGTGCCGGCGAGGAGGAGGCCGGGCGGGAGCGCGGGCGCGGAGGAGAGAGCGGGCGCGGGCGCGGACGCAGAAGCGGGAGCGGGCGCGGAGGAGAGAGCGGGCGCGGACGAGGGCGCGGGAGCAGGCGCGGGATCGCTCGACCGCAGCTTCTGGAGCCCGAACCAGGTGGCGGCGAAGATCGCGAGCGCGACACCGATCCGGAGAAGACCGCTGCTCTCGTTGCGTGACATGGCGGCACGATAGCGCGAACGCCCGACGCCGGCCGCGACGAAGGGATCGCTGCGATCCGCGGGGCAAGCTCACCCCTGAACAGCCGCGACGTTGACCGTTCCCGAGATCGCACACCTCGCTGGCCGAGGGAGCGCATGTGAGGCATGCTCATAGGCATGGCGGCGCGCGCGAACGTCCTCTCTCCCATCCCGAGCGCGCCGTTCGACGACCTCGATCTCGACCGCCCCGAGGGCGAGGAGGAGTGGGAGCGCCGCGTGATGGCTCTCGCCGCGGAGCGGATCGCCGCGGAGCGCGCCCGCCTCGAGCGACTCGGCATCATCGACGCGAACGGCGATCTCGTCTCGCGCGAGCTGCCCCCCGACATGCGCCCCGAGTCGGACACGACCGTCGAGACGGGCTGATCTTCGATGGCGCGTCCGCGCATGATCGTCGTCGCCGGACCTCCCGGTAGCGGCAAGACGAGGTACTTCCCGGTGACCGCGTTCGGCATCGACGCGTTCAACATCGACGACCGCTGCGCGCCGCGAAGGACCGGCCACGCTCGATGTGATCGAGGACGATTCGTCGCGACAGACTCCGTCGCTGAGAACGTCGCGCGCGTGCTCCAGCGGGCGCAGGCCGGCGGCCATGCCGCTCGCACTCTTTGGCGACGGCGCGGCGGACGTCGCGGGGGATCGCATCGGAGAGCGACGTCCGCGCGATCCACGAGGCGAGCGTCGCGAACCTGGGAAGGGCATGTGACGTCTTCGACCTCGTGCGCGTCTATGACTCGACGGCGCGATGGACCGCGCCGCGGCTGATCGCCGTCGCGCGCGGCGGGAAGATCGAACGGCGCGATCCCTCGCCCGCCTGGCTCGCGGTCGCGCTACCGCCCGGTGACGGATGACGGCGGACTCCTCCGAAGAAGCGGAACCCAAGCAAGCGCGGGCCAGGAGCTCGGATCCGATCAGATCCGCTCTTCCTCGCCCACTTCACGATCCGACTGTTTTTCAGTCGGGGCGAGTGGATTCGAACCACCGACCCCTAGACCCCCAGTCTAGTGCGCTAACCAGGCTGCGCTACGCCCCGGGCCGTCCGCTTGTGGCGGACAGCGCGAAAGCTAGTCCGTGGGGTGCGAGCTAGCAAGCACTAACGATCATTGCTTGAGCGGCGTCGGCGGAGGCGCCGGCGGGGCCTTCGGTTCCCTCGCCGCGCCCGAGACCGCGCCGGGCGCGGCGGAGGCGCCCCCGGCGCCTCGCGTGATCTCGACCTTGTCGATCGTCACCGCTTCGCGAGGATGGTCGGACGCGTCGACGGCGACGTTCGCGATCGCGTGGACCACCGAGACCGGCGAGCACTCGCCGAAGATCGTGTACGACCGATCGAGGTGCGCGGCGCCCGCGTCGGTGATGAAGAACTGCATGCCGTTCGTGTCGGGGCCGCGGTTCGCCATGCACAAGAGGCCCGCGCGGTCGTGCTTGCCGCCCCAGAGCTCGTCTTTGAAGATGTAGCCGGGCTCGCCGCGGCCCGTGCCCTGAGGATCGCCTCCCTGGACCATGAAGCCCTTGATGACGCGGTGGAACGTCGTGCCGTCATAAGCGGGGCGCGTCACCCAGTGACCCTTGTCCTTGAACGGACGCGTGCCGCGAGCGAGGCCGACGAAGTTCGCGACCGCGATGGGCGCCTTGTCGTCGAAGAGCTTGCACTTCAGGTCGCCCTTGCTCGTCTTGATCAGCGCCGTCAGCGGACCCGACGGCGCCAGCCCGGCCGTCGCCTGCTGGAGGCTGAACTCTCCGTTCATCGGATCGACGTCGTTCGCGGCGGCCTCCTTCGCCTCGTCGTCGATGAGACGCTTGTCTTCGCTGAACGGCCGCGACGGCGCCCGCACCTTCGACTCGGCGAGCGGCTTCCTCTCCGTCGACGTCGACGGCGCGCTCGTCCCGAAGACGGGGTCGGCGACCTTCCCTTCCGTGAACGCGGTGTCGGGCGTCTTCGGTCCTTCGGTCGGGCCCGATCCGCACGCGAGCGCGCCGAGAGCGAATGCGAGAGCGACCGAGAGCGTGCGTCGAAGGGACATCGCGCGCATCCTACCTGCGCGGCGCCTCGCGTCCTAGCGACTTCCCGTCGCCGTCGGCGTCGATCCAGATGGCACCGCTCATCGCCCACGGCGAGATCTCGCGATCGTCGCCGCCGTACATCGGCTTCATCGCCCTCGTACCGCTCACGATCACGACGAACGCGTCGTCGGCGCTCGCGCGGATCGAAAACGACGCTTCGGCCGTCATCACGCCCGCCGCGCTCTTCGTCGGGGTCAACGTCACCGGGCTCGCCGTGACCACCTTGCCGCTCCCCGCGAGGCGCACCTCCGCCTTGTCGACGACGACGAACGGCGCGCTCGTGATCCCGACCTTCACCTGGATCTCGCGCCCGCGCGCGACGCCCCCGATCCCCGCGCCGTTGGCGCTCACCTTCAGGAAGGGACCGTTCGTGAGGACGACGTCGCGCGTGCTCCGGACCGCCTTCACGAGATCGCCCGTGCGCGCCGCGTCCCACGCGTCGAGCGCGTCGTCCTTGCCCACGCGCACGTACGTGCGCGGCATGCCCGCCTCCTGCCCAACGACGCCGTGCGTGTCGGTGTCGGCGATCGGCGTCACCGGGTGGCTCGTTCGGAGCAGCGCGAGGAAGTCTTCGAGGACCTTGCCGCGCGCCTCGACGTTGCGTCCGTTCCACACCTCGATCGCGTCGAAGTCGGCGGTGTAGCCGGCGCCGGTGCCCGTTCCCGTCTTCGGATCGAACCCGAGCAGATCGAAGTAGCCGTTGCTCCCCGACCGCGGGTGGTTCACCTGCACGACGCGCGAGCCGCCGAGCGCGCGCGCCTCCGCGATCACCTCTTTGGCGAGCCGATCGCGCACCGGGAAGGCGCCGTTGCGCGGCTTGCTCGGATCGGGCTCGAGGGGGAACACGTTGACGTGCCCCCAGGGCTTGCGGCTCGCGTCGGTGCTGACCTCGTCGCCGGGGACGTGCACGACCCACTTGCCGACGCCGAGCTCTCTCACGATCGGCGCGAGATCGCCGACGAGGTTGTGCTCGCTCACGACGGCGACCTCCACCGCCTCCACCGTGTTCGCGAGCACGCGATCGCGCGTGCCGACGGCGGCGTCGGCGCTCAAGATCGTGTGCTGGTGGAAGTCGGTCGCGACGTAGCCCGTCGTGTCGACGACGCGCGCGAGCGACGCGACCGCTTCGCGGCCGGTCCCCGGCGCGAGGGTGACGTCCATCGTCTCGGGCGCGTACTCCGGACCGCGCGAGAACGTGAGGCGGTACTTGCCCGGCGCGATCGCGACCGTGCTCTTCTCGGTGACGGCGAAGATCTGGTTGCGCGCGGCGGTCGCGACGTGCGCAGGGCCGAAGTCGGGCGTCGTCGTCCCGCTCACGCCTTCGAAGCTCACCTTGCACGGCAGCACGCCGGCGCTCTTCTCGGTGCAGCCGACGGTGATCGCCGCGACGTCGGTGACGGCCACCTTCGCCTTCGACACGGCGTCGCTCTTGACCTCGACGGGCACGCGCGATCCGGTCGCCGATCGCCGCCCCGCGCTCGGCGCGTACGCGATCTGCCACTTGCCGGGCGGGATCTCGCCCGCGATCGTGTCGCCTTCCTTCGCGGCGACGATGTTCATCACCTCGTCGCCTTTGTCGTTGGCGACGATCACCTTCGCGCCGGCCGGCACCGTCACGGACGCGCCCTTCTCGTCGACGATCGCGATCTCGATCGCGCCGACGTCGCCGCCCGACGCCTTGGTGAGCTCGGTCACGATGCTCGCGACGTCCGCGCGCTCGCCCACGGCGAAGACGCGCTGGTACTTCACGCTCGCGCGCGGCGCGACGGAGACGTTCTTCGTCTGCTCGGTGTCGGTCCACGCGCCGCCGCTGATCGCGGCGATCTCTCCTTCGGGCGTCGTGATCGCGTAGCTCACGAAGCGCCCGACGCCGCCGATGAACGGGCCCTCGGAGCGACCCTTGAAGCCGACGGCCTTGCCCGGCGCCACCTTCTCGGCGGCGCCCCACTGGATCGCGTCGCCGACAGCGGGGAGCGTGATCGCAGACGCTCCGGTGTTCTCGAGCGTCGTCTCGATCAAGAGCGCGCGATCGGCGCCCGCGAGGCGATACTCCGTGGTGACGAGGATCGACGGATCGTAGAGCTCCTTGCCTTTGACGACGACGACCGCGGCGCCGTCGGGCTCTTCGCGCGCGTCGATCGATCCGTACACGCCCTGCCGCGGGAACGTGCCGAAGTACGTGAAGACGAGCCCGAGCTCGTCTTTCCTCGCGCGCGCGTCGGCCGCGTCGACGAGGTTGCCGCCCGACTCGGCGAACCCGCCGCCGCCGCCGAGCCCGTCGATGACGAAGACGACCTCGTCGTTCTCGAGGACCCAGTCGCCGACCCTGCCCGTCGCGTTGGGGCCGCCGAGCTCTTCACCCGCGCGCATCGGATGCGCGCGCGCGCGCGCGTTCGCGCTCGCCTGTGCCTTCTTGCCGGGCGCGCGGCTCGGGATGAGGTTCAGCCGCCCGGCCGCGTTGGGCGACACCGCGATCTGCGGCGTGCCGTCGGTGGGCTTCGGGCACGCGGCGAGCGCGATGACTGCAATGGCCGCGATCACCGGCGGAGCCACCTCGAGCGCGCGTCGCCCCATGGCCCTCTTCGACCGCGGGCGACGCGCGACCTTGGACCCGATCATGCGCGGAGCGACGCGAGGAACCTGGCGAGCGCCTTCGCCTTCATCACGAGCGTGGCGACCTCGATCTGCTCGTCCTTCGTGTGAAATCCGATCCCGCGCGGCCCGAGCCCGTCGATCGCCGCGATCCCCATCGCGTGCGCGGTGCTCGCGTCCGATCCGCCGCCGATGAGCCCGGCCTCTCCGGCGCCGAGGCCGACCGCCTTGGCCGCGTCGCCGTAGCTCTCCATCAAGCGAACGCTCGCCTCGGTGCGCTCGAGCGGGAGGCGCGCGATGCCGCCTTCGATCTCGATCCGCGTGCCGCTTACCGCGGTCGCGCTCTCGGCCGCCGCTTCCTTGATTCGCTCGACGAGCGCCTCGCCGTCGGCGCGCGATTCGAAGCGGATGTCGATCTGCGCCTCGGCGCGATCGGGGACGGTGTTCTTGCTCGTTCCTCCGCTCAGCTTGCCGACGTTCACCGTCACGCCGCGCGCGTAGTCGGTGAGCGACTGCACGCGGTCGACGAGCTTCGCGAGCGCCCAGAGCGCGTTCGCGCCGTCTTTGTGCGCGTTGCCCGCGTGCGCTCCCTTGCCGTGCGCGATCGCGGTGACCGCGCCGGTGCCCTTGCGCCGCGTGATCACGAGATCGTTCTTGCGCCCCGCTTCGAAGACGAGCGCGCCGCGCGCCCCGTCGATCGCGGTCTCGATCACGCGCCGGCCTTCGGGCGATCCGATCTCCTCGTCGGAGACGATGACGACGCGCACGCCGGGGAGCTCTTCGAGCGCGCCGGTCTCGGCGAGCGCCTTGAGCGCCCACGCGACGACGACGAGCCCTCCCTTCATGTCGAGCACGCCGGGGCCGCGCGCGAGATCGCCGTCGCGCCGATAGCCCTCGAAGGTGCCCGGCGGGAACACGGTGTCGAGGTGACCGATGAGCGCGATCGGCGACTGCCCGATCGTCGTCCACGCCGACGTGATGACGAGGTGATCGGCGAACTTCGTCGACGGCACGCGCCGCGTCTCGAGCCCGTCGATCGCGTAGAGCGCCTCGAGCATCGCGCCGACCGTGCGTCCGCCCTCGACGTTCTCCGTGAAGGAGTTCACCGAGACGAGCTCGGCGAGGGCCTCCTCCATCGCCTTGCCTTGCTCGTCGAGCCACGCGCTCGTGTCGTTCGTCTCGTCTCTCGCGGTCATCGCGCGCGATTCTAGAGGACCGAGAGAAGAAGAGGAGGGAGCCGGCGGCCGAGCCATGCCGCGGCGCGTAAAAGTTCTTGCATTCTGTTTTTGCAGAACGTACAGTATTCGAAGGACGGAGGCGGGAACGATGGCTGCGCTACCCACCGAGAACGCGGAAAAACACGGCTATCAGGGGCCGAGCTTCGGCACCTCCGGCCCCACGCGCGACGCGCGCCGGGCCGACGAGAAGGCCCTCGTCAAGGAGGCGGGCTCCGGCGGCCTGACCGAGGCGCGGCGCGACGCCGTCCGCGCCCAATCGATCGCCGAGATCCCCTGGTGGTACAGCGCGTGGGGGCACCTCGCCGCCACCACCGGCATCGGCCTCGCGGTCCTCGCGGTGAGCACCTATCAGCTCTCCAAGCTCTCGACGCGCGCCACCGACTGGATCGTCGTGCCGCTCGTCCTCTTGCTCTCGAACTTCTACGAGTGGCGGGTGCACAAGCACGTGCTGCACCGCCGTCGCTGGCCGTTCGAAGTCATCTACGACAAGCACACGCCGATGCATCACATGATCTACGTCGAGGACGACATGGCGCTGCGCTCCACCAAGGAGTTCCGCCTCGTGCTCATCCCCGCCGCAGGCGTGCTCGGCATCGTCCTCGCCGCCGCGCCCGTCGCGTTCGGCGTCGGGCGCCTCTGGTCGGCCTCGGCCGGGTGGCTCTTCCTCGTGACGGCGAGCCTCTACATGGTCACCTACGAGGTGTTGCACCTCTGCTACCACGCGCCGAAAGACAGCCTCATCGGCCGCCAGCGATTCATCGCCGTCATGCGCGCCCATCACGCGAAGCACCACGATCCGCGCCTGATGCAGAAGTGGAACTTCAACGTCACGATCCCCCTCTTCGACTGGATCATGGGCACGATCGCGCCGAAGAAGTGACTCGTCGACACGCCCCGTCCGCAGGGCTAGGCTCCGCGCGTCATGGGCAAGCGATTCAAGGCCGCGGTGATCGGCGGCAGCGGTTATGGCGGCGGAGAGCTGATCCGACGTCTCCTCCTCCACCCCCACGTCGAGCTGGCGCGCGTCGCTTCCGTCGACTTCGTCGGCGAGCCGCTCTCCGCGGCGCACCCGAACCTCGAAGGGCTCACCGATCTGAAGTTCGAGGGGATCACGCCGGCTGAAGCCGCCGCGGGCATGGACGTCGTCCTCCTCGGGCTGCCGCACAAGGTGAGCGCGACGAAGATGCCCGAGCTCATGGCGACGGGCGCGCGCGTCGTCGATCTCTCGGGCGACTTCCGCCTGCGCGACGCCGCGACGTACAAGCGCTACTACCACGCCGATCATCCCTGCCCCGAGAAGCTGACGGACGGCACGTTCGTCTACGGCCTGCCCGAGCTGAGCCGCGAGGCGATCAAGAAGGCGAAGTACGTCGCCTCGCCCGGGTGCTTCGCCACGACGATCGAGCTCGCGCTCATGCCGCTCGCGCGCGCCGGGCTCCTCGAAGGCGGCGTCGAGGTCGTCGGCATCACGGGTTCGTCGGGCAGCGGCGTCGTCCCCAGCGCGGGGACGCACCACCCCGTGCGCGCCGTGAACCTCCGCACGTACAAGCCGCTCGATCACCAGCACATCCCCGAGATCACCCAGACGCTGGCCGACGCGGGCGCGAAGAACGTCACGATCCGGTTCGTCCCCGTGAGCGCGCCGCTGTCGCGCGGCATCTTCGCGACGTGCTTCGCGCACGTCGCCGAGAGCACGAGCGCCGATCAGATCCGTGCACTCTACAAGGATGCGTACGCCCGCGAGCCGTTCGTGCGCGTCCCCGACAAACGCCTCCCCGAGGTCGCGGCGGTCAGCGGGACGAACTTCGCCGAGGTCGGCGTCCAGGTCGGCACCGACGGCGCCGAGCCGGGCAAGCGCGTCGTCGCGTGCTTCGCCGTCACCGACAACCTGATCAAGGGCGGCGCGGGCCAGGCGATCCAGTCGATGAACTTGATGCTGGGACTCGACGAGCGCACGACGCTCGAAGATCCCGGTGGCTGGCCGTGATCGTCCTCAAGCTCGGCGGCGAGGTCGTCCAGGGCCCGCACATGCCGGCGATCGCGGCCGACGTCGCCGAGATGCGCGCGGCGGGCACGCCGGTCGTCATCGTCCACGGCGGCGGCCCGCAGGCGACCGATCTCCAGAAGCGCCTCGGCCAGACGCCCAACATCGTGGGCGGCCGGCGCGTCACCGATCAAGACACGCTCGACGTCATGAAGATGATCGTCGCCGGCAAGGTGAACGTGGATCTCTGCGCCTCGCTCGTCGCCGCCGGCGCCAAGCCCGTCGGGCTCCACGGCGCGAGCGCCTGCGCGATCCGCGCGACGCGGCGCCCGCCGAAGGTCGTGAGCGGCGGCGGCCCCGATCCGGTCGACTTCGGCTTCGTCGGCGACGTCACCGGGATCGATCGCGATCTCCTCTCGCTGCTCCTCGGCGGCGGCTACGTCCCCGTCCTCGCCTGCCTCGGCGCCGACGCGCAGGGCGGCGTCTTCAACATCAACGCCGACGCGGTCGCGAACCAGGTCGCGATTCTGCTCGACGCGCGCGCGCTCGTGCTCGTCACCGACGTGCCCGGCGTCTTGCGCGACGTGAGCGATCCGTCGTCGCGGATCGGGCGCCTCACCGTCGCCGACGGCAAGCGCGCCATCGAAGAGGGCGTCGTGACCAAGGGCATGATCCCGAAGCTCGAAGAGTCGTTCGCCGCCATCGGTCAGGGCGTCAAGGCCGTCCACGTCGTCGGCCGCATCGCGCGCGGCGATCTGGCGCGCGCCGTCGCGGAGCCCGGCAGCGTCGGCACCGTCCTCGTCCCCTGACCGCGCGTGCCCCTCGATTGATTTGTGTTCCAACTACTCTGCGCTAGGCTGCATGACGTGTCGGGGGGTCGTCATCGCTGTCTCGCGCTCGCGGGCGCGCTCGCTTTGAGCTGCGGGGATCCGACGGCGCCCGCGCAAGCGCCTCCTGTCCCCGCGGCGGACGCGGAACCGCCGCAGCCGCGCGCGAGCTGCGCGATCGGCGGCGTGAAGAGCGGGCTCCGCGTCTACTACGCCTTCGACGAGGGCGAGGGCGCCAGCGTCAACGACTGCTCGGGCAACGCGATCCACGGTCAAATCGTGTCTCCCGCGCGATCGACGTGGGTCGAGGGTCACACGGGCGGCGCGCTGCTCCTCCACGGTGAAGACTCGTGCGTCGATGTCGGCTCCTCGATCCTCGCGGACACCTACTCGAGCTTCACCGCGACCGCATGGGTGCACGTCCACTCTCTGTCGAGCGCGGCCAACGCACGCCTCGTCGGCCGAAGCCACGACGTCACCGTCGAGGGATGGGAGCTCTCGTTTCGTCCCGATGGGAAGGTGGCGTTTCTGCTCTCACGGGAGAGCGGCGGGCCCCTCGTCGTCGAGGTCGCCGCGCCCATCGGGCGCTGGGCGCACGTCGCCGCGGTGTTTCGCCCCGGCGAGGAAGCCGTCTTGTGGATCGACGGCGCGCGCGTCGCCTCCGCGCCGGCGACGTTCTCCTCCTTCGTGCACGATCCGACGGCGCACCTGCGGATCGGCTGCCGCAAGGAGACGGTCGACGACGCGCTCCACGGCGCCGTCGACGAGGTGCGCATCTACGCGCGCGCGCTCGCGGCGTACGAGATCGCTGAGCTCGCCCTCTGAAGCTCAATCAGAAGAACGACGACGCGGGGAAGTCGATCTCGCTCAGCGTGTTCTGGTTCGCCGACACGGTGAGCTGACCGAGCGTGACGGTCGTGGTGCGCGCGCCCGCGCGCCCTTGGAGCGTGGCCTCGCCGGTGTACGTGCCGGCCGGCAGCGTGACCGTCGTCGCGAAGTCGACGCACGGCGCCTGGTACTCGCCTTGGAGGCCGCCTCCGAGGAAGAAGATCCGAATGCGCAGGTGCTCGACGGATCCTTGGGAGCATTGGTCGCGATCGAACTTCGAGTTGATCGACCAGCGCACCGTGACCGTCCCGTCGCCGGCGACCGGCGTCGGGAACGGGCGCGTCTCCCGGGTTTCGACGAAACATCCCGCGGCCGGCACGGTCGCGAGCGCGAGCAGCAGCGGAAACGTCCATCGCATGAGTCACCTCTCCTCGGTTCACGAATTCGTCAGCGCACGCGCGTCGCCGGAGGCGGTTCCGCCGGGCGCGCGCGCGGCGCGGGCGGCGCCTGGTGCACGCCGCGAACTTCACCGCCGGTCGTGTAGACGGTGCCGCGGCTGTACGCCTGGAGCGCCGGCGGCACCTCGCGGTAGTAGGCCCAGCCGCTCGGCGTGCGCGTGTACCACCGACCTTGCACGAGGAAAGCGGGGCTGCCGGCGAACACCACGCGCGGATACGTCTCGACTTGCGGCGGCGGTGACGAATACGCCACGACGTAGCCGGAGACCCTCGGAGGCTCCAGCGTCGCCACGCAGCCCGTTACGCCCAGTGCGAGAGCGATGACCACGACCATCTTGCGCGTCATGCACGTCGATGACGCAACGACCGCGCCACGCGTCCGCGTGGGCTTCGCCGCAGGCGCGCGGAGCTCTACTTCGTCGCCTCGTCCTTGACCGCGTTCGCCTGGTCGAGGCTCGTCTTCACCGTCGCGGCGGCCACCTCGGCCTTCTTGAACGGCTCGTCGAAGCAGCGCGTGAGCTGAGCCTCGGCCGCGCTCGCCGTCCCCTTCCCGCCCGAGAGCGCGAGCTCCTTGAAGCTCGTGCGCGTGCCCTCGATGACGGCCTGCGCGTTGAGGACGCGCTTGCCGCCCTTCTCGCCGAGCTCGTAGAGGATCTTGAGGAGCGCCGGGAACGACTTGTCGACCGCGCTCTTCATCGCTTCGGTCGTCTCGCGGTCGCGCGCGCTCGTGCCCGTGATGACGAGGCCGACCTGAGGCGTCGAGCACTCCGTCTGGTTGATGACCGCGAGCTCGCAGCGCGCTCGACAATCGGTGCTGACGTCGGGCGTCTTGAAGTCGCCGGCGCACTTCGCGTCCGTCAGCTCGACGGTGCAGCTCCCGGAGCAGATCCCGTGACAGATCCCCGGCGCCTTGAGCTTGCACGATCCGCTGCAAAGGCCTTGGCACTCGCCGCTCATCGCGCCCTTGTCGCAGGTGCCGCTGCACGTGCCGGGGCACGGGCCGTTGACGTTCTTGCCGTCGCACGTGCCCTTGCAGCGGCCGCCGCACGATCCACGGATCGGGCCCTCGCACGCGCCCGCGCAGACGCCCTCGCACTTGGCGGCGGACTTCGCCTCGCAGACGCCTTCGCAGTTGCCGTCGCAGCGACCCGCCTTCTGATCGCACTCGCCCTTCACCCGCCCGGCGGGCACCGACGAGTCGCAGATGCTGGCGCACTTCGTCATCAGGCTCGCGTCGGCGACGCAGACGGGGCTGCGAACGACGAGCTGGGTCGTGGCCTTCGGCCCGAGCTTCGCCCGCGCTTCGTGGACGGCCTTGATCGCGGCGCCGCACGCCTCGCCGCCGCTGCGCCAGTCGCCCTTGTTGCCGAGGTCGTGGGAGATCTGCGCGCAGGCGATGCCGAGCTCCGCGTCGAGCTTGTCGCTGAGGAGGCTGACCTCCATCGACGTGAGCGCGGCGGCCTTGAGCTTGTCGGCGGCGTCGCGGGAGAGCTGGTACTCCTTGCCGAACTCGAACGCACCGACCTCGTCGGCCTTCGCGAGATCGGGGCAGCGCGTGGAGACCGTCGCGGTGGGAGGAGCATCAGCGGGCTTGGAAGCGCCGCCGCACGCCGCGACGACGACCGCGACGAGCCCGAGGGAGGAGATGGACGCAACGGCGTCTCTTCGGGTCATGGTTTTCGCGTTGAAGGTACACGGGTTCTCGCACGCCGGCTACGGGGTGAGCGTGGTATGACCCTCCCGTGCGCGTGGTCGTCTGCGATCCCGGCGTGGCCAACGTGAGGAGCGTCGTGCGCGCGGCCGTCCGCGCGAGCGCCGGCGCCTCCTCGAGCCCGCATGTCTCCGTGAGCCGAGACCCGGCCGAGGTCCGCGCGGCCGACGTCGTGATCGTCCCCGGCCAGGGCTCGTTCGGCGCCTTCGCGCGGGCGATCGACGGCGGCCTCGGCGACGCCCTGCGCGAGCTCATCGCGCGCGGACGCCCGTATCTCGGCATCTGCCTCGGGATGCAGGTCCTCTTCGAATCGAGCGAGGAGGCACCAGGCGAGCGCGGGCTCGGCGTTTATCCCGGGGTCGTGCGAAGGCTCCGCCCCGGGGTCGATCCGTCGACGGGCGCCGCGCACGCGCTGCCCCACATCGGATGGAACACCGTCGACGAGGCGACGGGCTCGTCGCGGTACTTCTACTTCGCTCACTCGTACGCCGTCGCGCCCGCCGACGCGTCGCTCGTCACCGCGACGACGTCGTACGGCGACGATCGTTTTGCCAGCATGATCGCCGAAGGCGCGGTGCTCGGCGTCCAGTTCCATCCAGAGAAGAGCCAAGACGAAGGGCTCGCGCTCCTGCGATCGTTCTTCTCGCGCGCGCTCGGGAGGAGCTGACGATGCGTATCCTGCCCGCGATCGATCTGCTCGGCGGCAAGGCCGTGCGCCTGCATCAAGGGCGCTACGAAGACGCGACGATCTACGACGACGATCCTCCGGCGGTCGCGCGTCGCTTCCGCGCGCGCGTCGACGCGATGCACGTCGTCGATCTCGAGGGCGCGAAGGCCGGCGCGCCGGTGCAGCGCGAGCTCGTCCGCGCGATCGCCGAGGCGTTCGAAGGCGGCTGGGTGCAGGTGGGCGGCGGCGTTCGCACGCGCGAGGCGCTCGAGGCCTACCTCGCGCTCGGCGCGAAGCGCGTCATCCTCGGAACGGCGGCGGTCAAGGATCCCGATCTCGTCCGCACGGTCGCGCGCGCGCATCCAGGCGTCGTCGTGCTCGCGGTCGACGCGAAGAACGGCCTCGTCGCGACCGACGGGTGGACCGAGGTCTCGCGTGTCACCGCGATCGATCTCGTGCGCGCGCTCGAAGACGCGCCGATCGGCGCCGTCCTCTACACCGACGTGTCGCGCGACGGCACCGGCGCGGGGCCCAACGTCGAGGCCACCGCGGCGCTCGCCGCGGCCTCGCCGTTCCCCGTCATCGCGTCGGGCGGCGTCGGCACCGCCGCGCACCTGCGCGCGCTCGCGGCGATCCCCAACGTCGAGAGCGCGGTCGTCGGCCGGGCTCTCTACGACGGATCGCTCAGCCTCGATGACGCAATATCGGCGGCGGATCAGCCGGGAGAGACGTAGCGACTGAACGCCCACCGCCCTGCGTCCAGGTGCAGGTGCGTCGTGTGCGCCGGGTCCGGCGGGCCGATGATCCCGCGAAAGAGATCGTGCCGCGGCCGCGTGCGAGCCAGGAGCAGCGCGAAGAAGCGCTTGGCGTCGGCCTTGCCGTTCTCGCGCCACGTGTCACCGACGTCGACGCGAAACGCGCGCCGTCGCGAGGCCTCGAGATCGAGACCGCGCGCTTTCGCTCGCGCGAGATCGGCCTTGCTCATCGCGGTGAAGCTGAACCCGGCCACGTCGAGCGCGTTGCCGAACGCGTGCTCGCTCATGCGACCGCGCCAGCTCGTTCGACACATGAAGCCGCCCGCATGGTGGAGCCGCGAGGGCGCGCGGCCATAGACTTCGATCGCGACCTCCTCGACGATCTTCTCGAAGCGCGCGAGGCGCTCGGCGAACGCGCGATGCACGCTCGCGGGCGCCGCGTACTTCAGGGTCGTGCCGCGGTACGTCACGAGATCTTCGCGCGAGCAGACGGGCTTCTTGCCCTGCTCGGGCCCTTCGCGATCGAGCGCGTCGAGCGCGTAGTCGGCGCGCGCCGGCGAGGCGCACGCCAGGAGCGCGATCGCGATGAGCCAGACGACGGGACGCATCCCGATCGATGTAGCGAAGCGCGTCCGGAGAAGCGAGCTCGAGCGTGCCGCTACGCGAGAGCCTTCTCGACGGCCTGCTTCACCTCGGCCGACTCCGGCTCCACCGGCGGCGCGAAGCGCGCGAGGATCTCGCCCTTCTTGCCGACGAGGAACTTGCCGAAGTTCCACTCGATGTCGCCGCCGGTCTCCTTCGTGAGCCAGGCGAAGAGCGGGTGGATGCCGTCGCCCTTCACGACGACCTTGCCGAACATGTCGAAGGTGACGTCGTACTTCGACTCGCAGAACGCCTTGATCGCCTCGTTCGAGCCGGGCTCCTGCGCGCCGAACTCGTTGGCGGGGAAGCCGAGGACGCGCAGGCCTCGATCGCGATACGCGCGATGGATCGCCTCGAGGCCCTTGTATTGCGGGGTGAGCCCGCACTCGGAGGCCACGTTGACCACGAGCAGGACCTGCCCCTCGTAGTCGCGGAGCGACTTGTCGCTCCCGCCGATCGTCTTCGCCGAGAAGTCGTGCGCGGTCGTCATCTCGTTCCTTTCACTACAGGCCCACGGGGTGCCAGACCGTCTTCGTCTCGAGGAAGCGCTCGATCCAGCCGAGCCCTTGCGCCTTGCGATCGTCGACCCAACCCTCGGGATCCATCGGCACGTGCGTCTTCACGCGCTTCACGTTGTCGGCGCCCTCGCTCTCCACGGTCTTGCGCAGATCCGCGTCGACGATCCACGCGTCGACGCCGATCACCTCGCGGTGCTTGGCCATGTGGCTCGAGAGCTCCTTGGCGTGACCGGTGAGCACGTTGACGACGCCCCCGGGCATGTCGCTCGTCGCGACGCACTCGCTCCACACGATCGCCGTCCGCGGATCCTTCTCGCTCGCGAGCGCCACGCACGTGTTGCCGCCGGTGATGACCGGCAACACCGTGGAGACGAGGCCGAGGAGCGACGGCCGATCCGGCGCGACGAC
Source organism: Labilithrix sp. (assembly GCA_019637175.1). GTDB lineage: Bacteria > Myxococcota_A > Polyangia > Polyangiales > Polyangiaceae > Labilithrix. Next base: position 106,253 of record JAHBWD010000016.1, read on the forward strand.
GCCGACGACGCCCATCGCCTCGGGGACGCTGAAGTTGAAGTGCGGGCCGGCGACCGGGTTGTACGACGCGAGGAGCGCGAAGTACTTGTCGGCGAAGCCGGCGTAGAAGACGACGCGATCGATCGTGACGTCGACCTCCGCCGAGGCGGCTTGCGCCGAGAGCCCGCTGCGCTCGAGCGACTGCGCGAGCTCGGGGCGGCGCGACTCCATCACCTCGGCGAGGCGGTAGAGGATCTGCCCGCGGTTGTAGGCCGTGCGCTTCTCCCACCCGGCCTGCGCGTTCTTCGCGACGAGCACGGCGTCGCGCACGTCTTTGCGCGAGCCGCGGGGAACGTTCACGGTCTCGGGATCCGGATCGGCGGTCTCCGCGCCGCTCTTCACCTGAAAGTAGCGGCCCGACTCGGAGCGCACGAACGCCCCGCCGACGAACATCTTGTACGCCTTGTTGACCCGGAGGCGCTCGTTGAGGCGGCTCGCCTCGAAGGGCTTCATGATCGGCGCGTCGCCCGTCTGCGGCAGATCGCTCCCGCGATCGGCGACCTCGGAGGCCTGTCGGCTCTTCTTCGTTTCCATCACTCCACCTCGACGTAGGCCGAGAGACCCTGGCGGCCGCCCTCGCGGCCGAAGCCGCTCTCCTTGTAGCCGCCGAACGGCGAGCTCGGGTCGAACTTGTTGTACGTGTTGCCCCAGATGACGCCCGCCTTCAGCTTGGTCGCCATGTAGAAGATCTTCGCGCCCTTGTCCGTCCAGATGCCGGCGGAGAGGCCGTACATCGTGTTGTTCGCCTTCTCGATCGCCTCGTCGGGCGTGCGGAAGGTCATGATGGTGAGCACCGGCCCGAAGATCTCTTCGCGGGCGATGCGGCTCGACATGCTCGCGCCGGTGAAGAACGTGGGCGCGAACCAGAAGCCCTTGTCGGGGATGCGGCAGGGCGCGCTGAAGCGCTCGGCGCCCTCCTTCTCGCCGGCGTCGACGAGCTCTCTGATGCGCTGGAGCTGCGCCTTCGAGTTGATCGCGCCGACGTCGGTGTTCTTGTCGAGCGGATCGCCGAGGCGAAGCGTGTGCATGCGGTCGCGGAGCTTCTTCACCACGATGTCGTGCACGCTCTCTTCGACGAGGAGGCGTGAGCCCGCGCAGCAGACGTGGCCCTGGTTGAAGTAGATGCCGTTGACGATCCCCTCGACCGCTTGATCGAGCGGCGCGTCGGCGAAGACGACGTTGGCGGCCTTGCCGCCGAGCTCGAGCGTGAGCCGCTTGGTCGATCCGGCGATCGCGCGCTGGATGCGCTTGCCGACGTCGGTCGATCCGGTGAAGGCGACCTTGTTCACGTCGGGGTGGTTCGCGAGCGCGGCGCCTGTCTCCCCCGCGCCGGTCACGATGTTGACGACGCCGGGCGGCAGCTCGGCCTCTTCGATGATCTTCGCGAGCAAGAGCGCCGTCAGCGGCGTCGTCTCCGCGGGCTTGAGCACCACCGTGTTGCCGCACGCGATCGCCGGCGCGATCTTCCACGCCGCCATGAGCAGCGGGAAGTTCCACGGGATGATCTGCCCGGCGACGCCGAGCGGACGCACGCGGCGGCCCTGGAACGCGTAGTCGAGCTTGTCGGCCCAGCCCGCGTGATAGAAGAAGTGCGCCGCCGCGAGCGGGACGTCGACGTCGCGCGACTCCTTGATCGGCTTGCCGCCGTCCATCGACTCGACGATCGCGAGCTCGCGCGCCTTCTCCTGGATGGCGCGCGCGATGCGGAAGATGTACTTCGCGCGATCGGCGCCGCGGAGCTTCGACCAGTACTTGTCGTAGGCCTCGCGCGCGGCCTTCACCGCGTCGTCGACGTCTTGCGCGTTGGCCTCGGCGACCTCGGCGAGCGTCTGCTCGGTGCTCGGGCTCACCGTGGGGAAGAACTTGCCGCTGCGCGGCGTGACCCACCGGCCGCCGACGAAGAGCCCGTACTTCGGATCGATGCGGACGTGATCGGGCGACTCGGGGGCGGGCGCGTACTCCCAGGCCTGGCCGAACTCGAGGGCAGCGGCGGAAGGCTTCCGATCGACTTCGGTGCTGCCTGGTTTGGTCAACGTGTGCGACATCAGTGGCCCTCTCGCGATGAAGGAAGGAGATGGTAGACCGAAGGGCGCGGTTTCGCGACCGTCGATCGACTATCCTCGACTATCCTTCCAGGCGCATGAGCGGGCTCGCCCCCGGCCAGCGCTTCGGCGCCTACGTCATCGAGGCCCGCGCCGGCGAGGGCGGGATGGGCACGGTCTACCGCGCGCGCGACACGAGCCTCGGCCGGCTGGTCGCGCTGAAGGTCATCCGGACGGGAGGCGAAGACGGCCCTGCCGCCGACGTCGTCGCGCGCTTCCTCCGCGAGGCGCGGGTCGGCGCGTCGCTCTCGCACCCCAACATCGTCGTCGTCTACGAGGCGAGCGCGATCGGCGAGTGCCCGTACCTCGCGATGGAGTGGATCGACGGGACGTCGCTCGCGCACCACATGGTGAAGGGCACCCTGCCCTCCACGCAGCGCATCGACGTCCTCGAGACCGTCGCCGACGCCCTCTCGCACGCCCACGGGCGAGGCGTCATCCACCGCGACGTCAAGCCGACGAACGTGATGATCGACGCGGCCGGCGGGCGCGCGCGCCTGGTCGACTTCGGGATCGCGAAGCCGACGACGATCACCGCGTCGCCCGCGACGATGATGCTCCCGACGCACGCGCGTCAGGTGCTCGGCACGCCGGCGTACATGGCGCCGGAGCAGATGCTGTCGCCGAGCGTCGACGCGCGCGCGGATCAGTATTCGTGGGGCGTCATGGCCTACGAGGTGCTCGCCGGGCGACACCCGGCAGACACGGTGCCGCCGGGAGGGTCTGCGTTTCCCGTCGCGAAGCCGCAGCCGCTCGGCTGGGTGAAGCCCGAGGTGCCCGACGCGATCGCCGCGGTCGTGCATCGGGCGATGAGCTACGAGCCGGGCGCGCGCTTCACCGGGATGGCGGAGCTGCTCTTCGCGCTGCGCGCCGCGCGACGCGGCGCCGGGCCCGACGCGTCGTACCCGCCGGGCGCGTTCGGATCGGCGCCGACCGTTTCGCATACGCAGGGCACGATCGGATCCACGAGCACGATAGGCGCGATCGGCGTTCCTCCGACGCTCGACACGCGGTCGTCGCATCCGAGCGCCGTCCCGCAGGCGGCCGTCTTCGCGACGACGCCGATGCACCCTTCGCTCGGGCCCGGGCCCATGGCGATCGCGCCGCCGTCGAGGGGCGTCCCGGTGATCGCGCTCGTCGCGATCCTCGCCTTCCTCTTCCTCGGCGGAGGCATCGCCGTCGCCGCCGTCGTCCTCACGCAGACGTCCGGCGCCGGCGGCAGCCCCGGCGCCTCGCCGATCTCCGTGCCCATCAGCCTCGGGCCGAAGAAGGCGTTCATCGAGTCGGGCATGAGCGATCTGAAGTTCGCCGCCGGCGGCGATCCCAACAAAGCGAAGGCGGATCTCGAAGCGAAGCTGACGCCCTGCTACGCGTCACCCACCGTGACGAAGGAGAAGTCCTTCCGCGCGACGGTGCACGTCGCGAACGACGGCAAGGTCACGAAGATCGAGGAGCTCAACGTCTGCCAGGAGCAGCACCCGTCGTTCTACCTCTGCACCGAGCGCGCGGATCTGAAGAAGCCCAAGCGCGGCTTCCCTGTCGTAGCCGACGACGTGTTCGCGTGCATGGAGAAGGCGCTCCTCTCGACGAGGTTCCCCAAGCTCGTGCCCGACGGCGAGCCGACCCAAGACGCGGATCTGCACATCGAGCTGCGCTGAAATCGCCGACCGCGACGCGTCAGTCTTTCGAGAAGTCGTCGGCCGCCTGGTAGTTGCCGGTGCGCTCCTTCTCGAGCTGCATCAACACGTCGTTGAGCAGCGCGCTCGCGCCGAAGCGGAACAGATCCGGATCGAGCCACGCGTCGCCGAGCGTCTCCTTGACGAGCACGAGGTATTGGAGCGCCTGCTTCGCGGTGCGCACGCCGCCGGCGGGCTTCATCCCGATGCGCCGGCCGGTCGCGTAGTAGTGATCGCGGATCGCCTCGAGCATCAAGAGCGTCACCGGCGGCGTGGCCGCGGGTTGGATCTTGCCCGTCGACGTCTTGATGAAGTCGCCGCCGGCCGCGATCGCGAGCTCGCTCGCCTTGCGGACCATGTCGTAGCTGCCGAGCTCGCCCGTCTCGAGGATCACCTTGAGGTGGGCGCTGCCGCACGCCTCCTTCGTGGCGGCGATCTCGTCGAACACCTTCGCGTAGTCGCCGACGAGCATCGCGCCACGATCGATGACCATGTCGATCTCGTCGGCGCCGAACTCGACCGCGCGCCGCGTGTCGTCGAGCTTCACCGCGAGGGGCGACTGCCCGCTCGGGAACGCGGTCGCCACGCTCGCGACCTTCACCGGCGATCCCTGGAGGATCTCCTTCGCCGTCGTGACGTGGTTCGGGTACACGCACACGGCGCCGCACGGGCCGATCGAGGGATCGCTCTCGAGCGGGCGGAGCGCCTTGTGGCACATCTGGCGGACCTTGCCCGCGGTGTCTTTGCCCTCGAGCGTCGTCAGATCCATCATCGTGACGGAGAGCTTCAGGCCGGCGACCTTCGCCGCCTTCTTGATCGATCGCTTGGCGAGCGAGGCCGCGCGCTCCTCGAGCGCGACGGCGTCGACCGGAGGCGGCTCGAAGAGGGCGTACATCGATCCGCCCGCGCGCGCGCCCGAGGCGCCCGCGCGAAAGATCGCCGCGCCGTTGCCGTTTCCGTTCCCGCTCTTGTCGTGCGTGCTCACGGACGGCAGGCTATCACGCCGTCACTTCCACTTCACGCTGCAGCCGATCGCGGTCGTCTCGCTCACCGGGGGCGCTTTTCCCTGGAGGAGCGCGTCGAGCGCGTCGCGGAGGTCGTGGGAGCCGACCTGGGCGGCGTCGCGGTGGTTGTCGTCGATGCGGCCGTGGTAGCGGAGCTTGCGCGCCTCGTCGAACACGAAGACCTCGGGCGTGAAGCGCGCGCCGAGCGCGCGGACGAACGTCTGCGCGTCGTCGCGCAGGTACGGAAACGGAAAGCCGCGCTCGCGGGCGCGCGCCTTCATCGGCTCCATGCCGTCGTCGGGGTAGCGGCTCGCGTCGTTCGCGTTGACCGCGACGAAGTCGACGCCGCGCGCGCCGTATTCGCTCGCGATCGCGACCATGCGCGCCTCGTACGCGACCACGTACGGGCAGTGATTGCATGAGACGATCACGACGAGCACCTTCGACGTGAACGACGCGAGCGCGTGGCTCTGGCCGTCGGTGCCGGGGAGATCGAAGACCGGACAGGGTGCGCTGAGCTCCATGGTGCGGAAACGCTAGTGCGCAACCCCGATCGATGGAAGTAGGTTCACGGCGTGGAACTGAACCTCGCCGCCAAGATCTGCGTCACTGCGTCAGGGATCTACCTGCTCGCCGGGATGCTCATCGGGATCCTCAAGTACCAGCGCACCATGACGAGCCCGGAGCATCGCGCGCCCGTCTACGTCGACATCGCCCACCGGGCGGCGTTCATGTACAGCTTCGCCGCGCTCGTCGTCGGCGTGCTCTCGCTCTTCAGCCCGTGGCCGCCCGCCGTGCAGCTCGGCGCCGCAGGCGTCGTGCTCCTCTACTTCACGCTGACGATCCTCGGCTACCTGCGCCACGGCCTGCGCGACGACACCGACAACATCTTCGCCGAGCGCAACGCGACGACGACGTGGTTCATGTACACGCTCATCGCCGCGGAGATCGGCGGGCTCGCGATCGTCTTGTGGGGCTTCGTCTCGACGCAGCTCCTTCGCTGATCGAGGCGCCGCCTCACATCTCGAGCGAGACCGCGAACCGCGCCGCGAGGTAGTGCCAGTCGCCGAGCGGACCGCCGACGGGCACGAGCATCCCGAGCATCGAGCGGAAGTGGCCGCTCGTCATCGCGACCTGCGGCTCGACGACGATCTGCAGCGGCGCGGACGGCTGCACGCCCGCGCGCTCGGGGTGCTTGACCTCGCCCACGAGCGTGTACGCGAGCCACGACTGCATCCCGAGGTGCACGTAGGGCGACAGCCGGCGCCCCGTCTCGACGCGCCCGCCGAAGACGGACTCGACGGCGCTCGCGTTGACGCGGCCGAGCGCCTCGCTCGGCGCGGCGCCGCCGGCGCGCTCGAGGACTTCGAGCTTCACGAAGCCGTCGACCTCGACGTCGTCACTGCGAAGCTCGAGGACGGTCATCGGGACGAAGCCGAGCCGATGCGACGCGAAGAGCGCGTTGTCGCGAAAGCCCCGGAAGCGCGCCGACGCGAGGTTGGCGTACGCGTGGCGCCTCGACTCGGCGCCCTCGCCGAACTCGTCGCCGGTCGCGGTCGGGAAGGCCACGCCGAGCTCGCAGGCGAAGCGCAGGCCCTTGCGAAGATCGGTCGTGTACTGCGGCGCGAGCTCGAAGTTGCCGACGCTCGCGGCGTCGTCTTCGTCGCGCGCGGAGAAGAGGAACGACGCGGCCGACACGGGCACGCGCGCGCCGAGGCGAAAGTGGCGCGAGACGCGGATCTCGGCGTCGGCGACGACCGAGAGCCCCTGCGTCTCGCGGGGATCGCTCTCTTCCAGCTCTTCTTCCTCTGCGATGGCGCCGGCCGCCCGAGGCGCGACGTTGCGAAAGCCGCGCACGATCTCCACGCTGGCCATCACGGGCAGCGGCTCGGCGACGACCTCGTCGGCCGAAGCCTCCGTCGCGACGAGCGAGGCGACCGCGATCGCCGGCGCGACGAGCGCGCGCCTCACGCGGGCTTGCCCTTCCGCAAGCGCTCCTCGGCGACGAACGACGGCGAGGCGAAGAGCGCGCAGTCGCAGTAGCCCTGGCGCGCGATGTCCGCGTGGTGAGGCGTGCACGGGCAGACCATCTCGGCGCCGCGCGCCTTCGAGCTCTCGACCTCGGCGCACGGGCAGTACATCTTTCCGTGGGCGACGAGGTTGTCGGTCAGGCCCTGGACGATGTTCTCGACGACCTCGGGCTCCGGATAGAGCTCGTAAGCGCCCTTGGCGACGTAGCTCTCGACGAACTTGCGAACACGCCGAAGCGCGACCGCCCGCTTCTGTTCGCCGTCTTCGTCGCTCACCCCCGCAGTATAGTCCGTCGCGCGTGGTGCGCTTCGTGCAGCTCGTGTCCGTCCTTCGGAGGCGCGTGCATGAGCTTCAGGGCGGCCAAGGGCGAGAACACGCGGCGGAGCCGAGTCGGCGACGTCATCGACGGGAAATGGCGCATCGAAGGCATGCTGCACCGAGGCCTCACGGCGACGGTCTACGGCGCGGTCCACTTGCGCAACGCGAGGCGCGTAGCCCTCAAGATCCTGCGCCTCGATCAGCCCGTCTTCCGCGAAAAATTCCAGCGTGAAGGCTCGCTCGCGAACGCCGTCGGGCACCCCGGCGTCGTCAAGATCCTCGACGACGGCGTCACCGAGGACGGCGAGCGCTTCATGGTGCTCGAGCTCTTGAGCGGCTCGTCGCTCGAGCGCCGCGCCGAGCGCGCCGCGCGGCTCCCGATCGAAGACGTCGTCCGCTGGGGGTGCGAGCTGCTCGACGTGCTGGGCGCCGCGCACGCGCGCGGGATCGTCCATCGAGACGTCCGCGCGGCGCACGTCCAGGTGACGGGCGACGGGAGCGTCAGGCTCCTCGACTTCGGCGCGGCGGCGCGCGGCTTCGACGATCCGCGATCCGACGTCTGGGCGGTCGGCGCGATGCTCTACACGCTCCTCTCCGGCCGGACCGTGCCTCGCTGGGAGATGCACGACGCGTGTCACTTCGCGCCGCCCGAGCGCGCCCGATCGCTGCGCGACGTCGCGCCCGACGTCCCTCGCGCGATCTGCGGGGTCATCGACCGCGCGCTCGCCTTCGACAAGAACGATCGCTGGCGGGACGCGTCGTCGATGCGCGAGGCGCTTCGCTTCGCGAGCTTCGCGGCCGCCGGCGAAGCCGACACCGAGCGCGCCATCCCGATCGCGACGAGCCGCGCCGACGACGATCGCCAGACGCTCCCCTCGACGCCGGTGGCGCTCGCCGGCAGGCGCCGGCGGATCTCGAAGGTCGTCGCCGTGACCGTCGCGCTCGGCGCCGCCCTCGCGGTGCTCCTCTCGATGGACCCGTACTCTCGCGAGCGGATCGCTCGCGCGGCATCACACGCCTCTCACGCCATCGCGGCTCGATAGCCGCGCGCGCCTAGCCGTTCTGCTTCGGCGGCGCCGCGTCGAGCTTCGCCCGCTTGCGGCGGCGACGCGCGGCCTCGGCCTGCTTCTTCCGGCGCTTGACGCTCGGCTTCATGTAGTGGCGGCGCATCTTCAGCTCGCGGAGCACGCCTTCGGAGGCGAGCTTGCGCTTCAGCATCTTGATGGCGCGCTCGATCCCGCGGTCACTGACCACGACCTCGAGCGGCTTGCACTGTACGGCTTCACTCGGCATCGAACACCTGTCTCGGACGGACCTGAAATCAAATACCCAAAAGGGACCGCGCTCTTACCATTGGGGAAACGCCGTCGCCAGCGGAATGTTACCACGGCCGTCCGGGTACTTCGGGATACGCTGGAGGGGCCCGCATGCTCAAACCTGGAGACCTTGTCGGCCCTTACGAGATCCGCGGATTCGTGGGTCAAGGCGGCATGGGGCAGGTTTATCAGGCCTTCGACCCTCGCCTCGAGCGGACCGTGGCCCTCAAGGTCATCGTCGTCCCCGAGCAGACGTCGCCGAACGACTCGGCCAAGCTCTCGGGCGAGTTCTCGGCCCGCCTCCTCCGTGAGGCCCGCGCCGTCGCCTCGCTCAGCCACCCCAACGTGGTCGGCGTCTTCGACGTCGGCGAGTCGTCGGGCCGCCTCTTCCTCGCGATGGAGTTCGTGGTCGGCGCCACCCTTCGAAAACACGCGACCGACGGCGAGGTGCCGCTCGCGCGCAAGCTCCGCTGGCTCGTCGACATCGCGCGCGCGCTCGAGGTCGCCCACCGGGCCGGCCTCATTCACCGCGACGTGAAGCCCGAGAACGTCATGATCCGCGAAGACGGCATGGTGAAGGTCCTCGACTTCGGGATCGCGCGGCGCTCGGCCGCGGCCGGCGCCGATCCCCACGCGCAGGACACCGTCACCGGCGGCGGCGCGATCGCGGGCACGCCCGTCTACATGGCGCCCGAGCAGATCAAGGGGCGCGCGGTCGACGCGCGTTGCGACCAGTTCGCCTGGGGCGTCACCGCCTACGAGCTCCTCGTCGGCGAGCGCCCGTGGTCCGACACGGGCGACGTCCTCCAGCTCGTCGCCAAGGTGCTCACCGATCCGCCGCCGCCCATCCAAGAGCGCGCGAAGGACGTTCCCCAGGTCGTCCGCGACACGATCCTGCGAGCGCTGTCGAAGGATCCCGACGCGCGATTTCCGACGATGGCCGACGTCGCCGACGCGCTCGAGCCTTACGCGACGCAGTCGAGCGGCGAGCGCGTGCGCATCACGCCTCGCGCGCCGCACTTCGAAGACCACACGGCGTACGCGGCGACGACGCGCGTGCCCACGAGCGTCTCCGTGTCGCCCGAGCCGCCGGCGCGAACGAGCGAGGCGCCCGCGAGCAAGAACGACGCGCGACGCCGGCGGAAGATCACGCAGCTCGCGTTGCCGATCGGCCTCACGTGCCTGCTCGGGATCGGCGTCTACGCCGCGATGACGCGCACGCCTCCGATCGGGCCGACGCCGAACGCGCCGCGCCCGCTCTCGACCGTGCCGGAGGCCGACCGCGAGCTCAAGGAGGCGATGCTGAGCTGGCGCGCGGGCCGATCGTCGAAGGCGCTCGCGTCGCTCGAGCGCGCCGTCGAGCTCGACCCGACGTTCGCCGCCGCGCACCTCGAGCTCGCGATCCAGACGGCGCACGTCGATCCCGCCCGCGCGCAAGCCTCGTATCAGAGCGCGTTCGAGCACCGGCAGATGCTCACCAAGCGCGACGCGGAGCTGCTCCGCGCGAGCGAGCCCTACATCCGACCCAAGCCCGATCTCGACGAGTGGGAGACGCTGCTGACGTCGGCCGTCTTTCAGTTCCCCCGCGACGCCGCGCTGCACCTCTGGCTCGGGCGCGCGCGCGAGCGGCAAGGCAACGACGACGCGGCGAAGGCGGCCTACGAGAAGGCGGTCTTCCTCGATCCCGATTTCGTCCCCGGCCTCGCCGCGCTCGCCAACGCCGAGCGCAACCTGGGCAACGCTCCCGAGGCGCTCCAGGCGACGGACCGCTGCACGAAGAAGTCACCGGTCGCGACGACGTGCATCGAGACGCGCTACAGAGTGCTCAGCGAGACGGGCGAGTGCCATCGCGCGCGTGAAGAGGCGGGCTCTTGGCGGACGCTCGAGCCGCAGTCGCCGCAAGCCTCCGCCGCGTTCGCGCGCGCGCTCTTCGCCGACGGCGTGCCGCGCCCGGGCGTCGAAGAGGCGCTCTCGCGCGCCTGGGCGATGCAGCCGCCGGCCAAGCGCGAGCGCACCGAGATCTGGGACCGCATGAACCTCGCGGTGATCGACGGCGAGCTCTCGCGCGCGGAGGCGCTCGCGCGCGACTACGACGCGGCGCTCCCGAAGGACGCCGATCGCTCGGACCACTCGTTCCCCGCGCGCCTGCGCGTCAACGTCCTCTACGAGGCCGACCAGCTCAAGGCGGCGGCGAAGGCCGCGCACGACTTCCTCGACCGGATGGACGCGTGGGCTCCCTACCCGTTCGCGTCCGATCCCAGCATCGGCTTCTACGAGCCGCTCTACCGCAACGGAGAGATCACGAAGGCGGCGCTCGACGAGCAACGCACGCGATGGATCGCGCGCGAGAAGCAGCGCACGTCGGCGGGCGATCACACCGCGCGCGCGGCGTGGAGCGTGTGGACGCTCTGGGGCGGGTTCGCCGAGACGCGCGAAGAAGCCGACGACGCGCTGACGCGCCTGCCGCGCGGCGTTCCGCTGCCGGTGGGGATGCGCCGCGCGGCGTCGCTCGACTTCGTCATCGGGAAGGTCTACGCGCTCGTCGGCCGGCCCGCCGAGGCGATCCCCGCGCTGTTGAACGTGACCGGATCGTGCGCCGCGCTGGAAGACGCGCTCATCGTGATGCGCGCGCGCTACTACCTCGGCATGGCGTACGAGGCGAAGGGCGACAAGGCCCTGGCCAAGGCGGCCTACGAGCGCACGCTCGCGACCTGGCCGAAGGGCACGCGCTCGCGGACGCTCGAGGCGGCCAAGGCGCGCCTCGAAGCGCTCAAGTGAGCGCCGCGGTCACCGCTTCTTGCGCGCGCCTGCCTTGCGGCCTCGCTTCTTCGCGCCGCCGGCCGCCGCGCCCGATCCGACGAAGTAGGTCGTCGCGCGCTTCTGCCCCGTCTTCGTGATCCGTCCCTGCGAGAGCGCCTCGGCGAGCGGGCGCGGGAGCTCCTTCGCCTCGACGCCGAGCTGCTCGCGGATCTGCTCGGCGCGGAGCCCGCCCTCGCTCTTCTGGAGGGCGCCGACGATCGCGTCGACCATGCCGCCGATCTCCGTCGCCGATCGGCGACCGAGCCGCCCGCCGCGCGCGCGCGGCTTGCGCGCGAGCACGACCTCGGAGGCGCGCGCGCGACCGCGCGCCCCTCGCGCGCCGCCGCCGGCCACCTCGTAGAGCTCTTCGATCGACGCTCCCCGCAGCGCTTCGATGATGTTGCCCGCGAACTGCGCCGCGAGGCGGTCGATGGTGCTCCTCAGATTGCTCATGGGCCGTTGCCATAGGGCAACTGGGATTCGGGGCGCAATGAAATTCCAAATCGGGAATCGCTTTGTGATGACTCGCGATTTCCGCGAATTCGCCCGCGCGTGGGAACTCGCGAGCGCGTCGCGTGTCGACTTCGAGATGACGAAGCGTTCGCTCGCGGGAGCGTTCGCCGTGATCGCGCTCGGCGTCGCCGCGCGTCCGGCGGCCGCGTGCATCAACGGCGTCGAGCTCGAGATCATGCGCTTTCACGCGACGCCCACGGGGCAGATCGTCCTCGCGGAGAAGGATCTCGAGGAGGGTCGCAACGCCTCGGCGGCGCTTCGCGTGCGCGAGCAGCTCCCGGCGATCCGCTCGCTCGACGCGCGCGCCGCTCCTCCCCTCGCGCGGCGCGCGCTCCGGATCTACGCGCTCGCGATCGTGCGAAGCGAAGGCAAGGAAGGAAAGACGGATTCGGCGTCTGGCTGGACACCGTGGGCCAATCACGAATGGGCGCTCGAGACGCTGCGCGAGCTCGACGCGGCAAAGCCGAATACGCCCACCGTCCAGGCCGATCTCGCCGAGGCGCAGATCGCGCTCTCTCGCACCCGCGGCGACGGGGTGCGCGCGCTCGAGGATCTCGACCGGCGCGACCTGCTCGGGAGCTCCCACGCGTATCGGGCGCTCGCCCGCGCGCGGAAAGTGGCGGGCGACGACGACGGTCACGTCGCCGCGCTCCGGCGCTGCGTGATGATGAGCGGCGATCGGCGGCGATGCGTGCCCGCGGCCCCCAGCGCGCCCGCTCCTCGGCGCACATGATCGCGGGTTTGCTGGCGATCTGCGGCCAACGCGGTACGCTTGTCGCGGAGGCACGACGTGCGCAGAGCTTTCTTCTTCCTCGGGATCTCGAGTCTGGTGCTCGCCGCGTTCGCGTTCGCTTGCGGCGACGACGACGCGAAGGACGGAGGCATCGACCTCCCGCCCCGCGACAACCCGAGAGACGGCGGCCAGGAGGCGGCCGACACCGCGACGCCGACGTCGTGCAAGGATCTCACGCTGAAGGTCGGCGAGCCGGCGGCGTGCGATCAGTGCGCCAAAGACAAGTGCTGCGACGAGGTGCTCGCGTGCACGAAGAGCGCCGACTGCGAGGCGCTCCAGCAGTGCCTCGAGCCGTGCGCCCAAGACGATCTGCTGTGCATCCTCACCTGTCAGACGCAGCACCCGAAGGGCGCCGATCTCTTGCAAGAGGTCGGGGCTTGCGCCCAGAGCCGCTGCAAGACGGAGTGCCCCTCCAACGTGCCCGACGCCGACATCTTCGGCGACTTCTGACGCGATCGACGAGTACCGAAGGAGGGACTCGAACCCTCACGCCCGTGAGGACGGCGGATTTTGAGTCCGCTGCGTCTGCCATTCCGCCACTTCGGCCAATCGAGCTCCACGAGGGGAGCGACGCCAACCTAGCGCGATCGCCCCGCGCTTGGGAGGCGTTTTCGGTAAACTGCCGCCCATGACCCCGCGCCTCCGCGTCGTGCTGGCCTTGGTGGCGCTCGCTCTCGTGCTGCTCGGCTGCAAAGACAAGGGCCGGGAGAGCGCCAACGAGGCGCGCGCGAACGTGAAGAGCCTCGTCGAGCTGGCGGAGAAAGACGTCGCCGAGATCGAGCGCGGCCTGCCCGAGGGCGGCAAGAAGATGGCGGCGCAGCTCGCCAAGGAGCCCGACGCCAAGAGCAATCCCTCGCAGGTCCGGGCTGCGCTCCTCAAGATCCGCCAGCAGGTGCCCGACCTCGGCGTCGCGAAGTCGACCTTCTTCGCGTTCACCGACGAGAAGGGCATCGCGATTCGCAATGATCTGGAGCAAGACACGATGGCGGGCAAAGACATCGGCGCCGCCTACCCCGCCCTCAAGAAGGCGCTGACCGGCGAGGCGTTCGTCGCGACCCAGGGCGTCTTCCCCGGCGTGCCCAACCCGCAGGGCCCCGACAAGGAGTGGGTCGCGGCGGTGCCCGTGAAGCACGAAGACGGCTCGCTCCTCGGCATGCTCGTCACCGGCTGGACGTACCGCCGCTTCGCCAACCACCTCCAGGAGTCGCTCAAGCGCGATCTCCAAGAAGCGCTGATGCACGGCGGAGACAAGGGCAAGCTCCCCGTCCTCTACGTGTTCGTCTTCGACAAAGCCGGCGTGTACGGCGCGCGCGGCACGCCGCCGCTCAACGAGAAGACGCTCGGCGAGCAGGGCCTCGTCGAGAAGACCGCGGCGGGCCCGGCCGACGCCCCGATCACGATCGGCGAGCGGGCCTTCGGCTGGGCGGCGGCCAGGGTCCCGAAGCTCGGTCCCGACGTGGGGATCGTCGTCCTCCGAAGCGAAATCTGACCGAATTCGACGAGGCCGGCGGCGAGATCACCTTGCGCCGCGCTCCCTCCGGCGCTAGCCCGCGGGCCATGAAGCTCGGATGCCTCGCCGTCGTCGCCGTCGCCGCCGCCACCTTCGCCTGCGGAGGCGCCCCCAAGAGCCCGGTCGAGGCCGCGCAGGCAGAGCCCGCCGCGCCGATCGAGAAGATCGCGTCGCGCGAAGACATGAAGACGGCCGCCGAGAAGTGGGCGGAGGAGAAGTCGAAGACCGAGACGGCGAGCGTGAAGGGCAAGAGCGGCGGCGACCCGCTCGACGTCGGCGCCGAGCTCGACGCGGCGTCGGTGCCCAAGGTCGAGCACACGCCGAAGAAGGAGCTCCGCGGCCAGTCGCGCGCGGCGTTCGACGCGGCGATGGGCGTCGTCAAGCAGGCGAAGACGGTCGACGACGCGGCGGCGAAGCTCGTCGCGCGCCTCGGCAAGCCGACGTGGATCGAAGACGGCAGGAAGCGCGTCTGGGTCGCCAAGGACCGCGGTCAGTGCCACCGCCTCGTGCTCGACAGCGACGGGTCGGTCGAAGTGGAGACCGCCGGCGCCGAAGAGTGGCGGATGCTCTCGGCCCTCGCGCAGCAGAGCCCGTGCACCGGCGAGATCAAGCGCGGCGTCCCGGGCAGCAAGTGACGGCGCGTGACGGCCGGGTGACGCCCTAGCGACGTCGCCTCGACCCAGCGCGACCGAGGCGGTGCAGCGCGGCGATACCGAGCACCCACGAGGCGAGCACGATGACGCCTCCGACGGTCTTCTGCACCGAGCCGGCGACGGCCAGGCCCGCCGCGATCCCCGCCGCGGCCAAGAGGAGCGGCGCCTTGGCCCTCTCGAAGACGTCCTCTTCACGTTCGCGCGCGCTCACGTCCTCTTCGTATCACGACGCGTGGTAGAAGGAGGGACATGCCGCGCTTCGCTGCGCTCGACCTCGGATCGAACGCCCTGCGCCTGCGCATCGTCGAGGCGCACGCGCCGCCTTCCGGGCGCGAGCAGCTCTCGCTGCTGCCCGAGGCCGGCTCGTCCTTCCGCGAGGTGATGAGCTTGCGCGCGCCGGTGCGCCTCGGCAGCGAGGTCTTCGTCACCGGCCGGCTCGCCGCCGCCTCGATCGGGCAGGCGTGCAGCGCGCTCCGCGAGTTCCGCGACGCGATGGACAACGCCAAGGTCGACGCCTACCGCGCGACCGCGACGAGCGCGGTGCGCGAGGCCTCGAACGGCACCACGCTCGTCGAGCGCGCGCGCCGCGAGGCCGGCATCGAGCTCGAGGTCATCGAGGGCGTCGAAGAGGCGCGGCTCATCCACCTCGCCGTGATCCGCCGGCTCGCGCTGAGCGATCGCCGCGCGCTGCTCGTCGACGTGGGCGGGGGCTCGACGGAGCTCACCTACCTCGATCGCGGGCGAAACGCCTTCGCGATGTCGCTCCCGGTCGGCACCGTGCGCCTGCTCGAGACCTACCTCCGCGGCGCGAAGACCGTCGACCGCACGCGGCAGAAGCTCCTCTTCGAAGGCGTCGATCGCGCCCTCGCCGAGGCGGCGCCGCAGCTCAAGAAGGTCCCTTTCGAGGTCGTGCTCGGGACCGGCGGCAGCGTCGACACGCTCTGCGAGCTCTGCCCGGTGAAGGGCGGCCACGCAGGCTATCCGCGCGCCGTCGACGTCCCGCTCACGAAGACGCTCCTCGGCAAGCTCTTCGGCATGACGACCGATCAGCGGCGCGACGCCTTCGGCCTCCGGCCCGATCGCGCCGACACCATCGTCCCCGCGGCGTCGATCTTCGTGCGCGTCGCCGAGATGTTCAAGGCGCCGGTGATCGTGGCGCCGGGGGTCGGCCTGAAGGAAGGGATCCTCGAGGAGCTCGTCGACAAGTACTTCGACCGCTGGGACAAGGAGTCGGAGACGCGCACGGTGGTCGACGCGTGCGTCCGCCTCGGGCACCGCTACGGCTTCGACCAGGCGCACGGCGAGCTCGTCGCGGCGTTCGCGACCTCGCTCTTCGACGACATGGCAGACGTCCACGGCCTCGACGAGCGCGATCGGTTGCTCTTGCGCGCGGCCGCGGTGCTCCACGACGTCGGCGATTACGTCCGCTACGACGGACACCACAAGCACAGCTACTACCTGATCCAGCACTCCGACATCATGGGCCTCACGCCCGACGAGCGCGCGCTCGTCGCGAACATCGCGCGCTATCACCGCAAGAGCCCGCCCGACGCGTCGCACCCGAACTTCCGCGAGCTCGACAAAGACGCGCGGGCGAAGGTCCGCAGCCTCTCGGCCATCCTGCGCATCGCCGACGCGCTCGATCGCGAGCACCTCGGCAAGGTGAAGAGCGTTCGCGCGGAGGTCGAGGCGTCGAAGCGAAGGCTCACCCTCCACGTCATCGGCGACGAGGAGCGCGAGCTCGAAGAGTGGACCGTGCGCGCGAAGTCGGAGCTTCTCCGCGACGTCTTCGACCTCGACGTGAACATCGCCGGCTCGATCACGCGTCCTTCGTCGCGCGCCGAGCCCGCGGCCGCGCCCGCCTCGCAGCGGCCGCCGCCCGTGTTCTCCAAGGAGCTCTCCAAGGAGAAGTAGCGCGGAG
Organism: Labilithrix sp.; assembly: GCA_019637175.1. Taxonomy (GTDB): domain Bacteria; phylum Myxococcota_A; class Polyangia; order Polyangiales; family Polyangiaceae; genus Labilithrix. Next base: position 122,928 of record JAHBWD010000016.1, read on the forward strand.
GAGCGACGGCCTCCCAACGCGGGCGCGTTTCGTATTACGCTGCGCGGGCTTCGATGCGTCGCGCCGTCATCGTCCTCGCCGCCGTCTCCGCCGCGCAAGCGGCGTGCACCGGCCACGCGGTGCCGGATCCGAAGTCGGCGGCCGACGACTACGCCGCGGCGGCCTCGCGCGGCGACGCCGACGCCATCTACGACATGATGACGACGTCCGCGCAGAAGTCGCGATCGCGCGATGACGTGCGGCGCTTGGTGAAAGAGCAACGCGGCGAGCTCGCCGAGCAGGCGAAGGAAGTGTCGGCGCGCGACGCGCGCGTCGAGGCGACCGCGCGTCTCCGCTACGAAGACGGCGAAGAAGCGCAGCTCGAGCTGCGCGACGGGCGCTTCTGGATCACGTCCTCGGGCGCGCTCCCCGGCGGCTCGCGCACGCCCGAGCAGGCGCTCGATCAGCTCCGGCGCGTGCTCGCGCGGAGGAGCTACGCCGGCTTGATGCGCGTGCTCACGCCCTCGACCCGCGCGGCCATCGAGCAAGACCTGCGATCGCTCGTGAACGGCCTCGAGCGCCCGGAGACGCTCCACGTCCAGGTGACGGGAGACACGGCGACGGTGACCGTGCCCGGCGGCCACACCGTGAAGCTCAAACGCGACGGCGGCGTCTGGCGTGTCGAAGACTTCGACTGAGACCGAGCGTTCGAGGCCGACGCGCGGCCGCGTCCTGCTCGTCGTCCTCGCCAACCTCTTCGCGGTCGTCGTCGCGGTCGTGGTGAGCACGATCGCGCCGCGCGCGCTCCGATCCTCGGAGGGCGCGGCCGAGATCGTCCGAAGCGGCCTCGTCGTCGGCGTCCACGCGGCGCTCCTCTTGCTCGCCGTGCGCCTCGGCAAGCTCGACCGCGTCAGGGTGGGACTCGCGTTCTCGCGCGGCGATCTGCGCGGGCTCGCGGCCGGCGCGACGCTCGCCGTCGCGACCGTCATCGCCACGTTCGCGATCGCGGGGGCGCTCGGGAAGATTCACGTTTCGGTCGCGCCGCGCGCCGAGTGGCCGACCAAGGCGATGCTCGGAGGCAAGCTCTTCGGCACCACCGTGCGCTCCGCGTTCGAGGAGATCGCGTTCCGCGCCGGCCTCGTCGGCGTGCTCGGCCTCGCGTTCCGCCGCGGCGTCTCGCTCGGCGTGCCCGCGCTGCTCTTCGGCCTCGCGCACGCCGGCAACCAGGGCGCGACGCCCGTCGCCGTCGCGAACACGGCGATCGCCGCCGTCGTCCTCGGCGGCCTGTTCCTCCTCGGGCGCGGCGGCGCGCCCTCGCTCGCCGCGTGCACGGCGTTCCACGCGACCTGGAACTTCGCGATCGGCAGCGTGCTCGGCGGCGCGGTGAGCGGAGGCGCAGGCGCGACGCGTTTGTTCACGTGCGTCATCGACAGCCCGACGTGGTCGGGCGGGGCGTACGGCATCGAGGCGAGCCCGGCGACCACGCTGGTCTACGGCGCGCTCGCGGCGTGGGTCCTGCTCCGCCTGAGCCGGCGGATTTCGCCCGAAGCCGCGCGCGCGGAGGGGTAGAGTTCCGAGCGTGAAGAAGGTCATCGCGCTCGTCGTGCTCGCGTTCGCCGCGCTCGTCGTCGCGCTCCCGCGGCCGGCGCGCGCGTTCGGCGACGTCGGCGCGTTCGATCCCCGCGTCCTCGTCGCCGGCGGCGCCTCCGTCGCCTCCCGCGCGAGCGCGCCGGCGCGCTGGTCGTGGGAGCTCGTGCAGCGCACGAGCGCGCCCGCGCGGCTCAAGCCCACGCACGTCCGCGCCGACGACACGGCCATCGTCGACGGGCCGTTCTCGTGGTGGAGCGGCGAGGCGGCGGTGACGCCGCTGAGCCCGCAAGAGATCTCGGGGCTGAGGAAGTTCTTCGCGCTCGGAGGCGTGCTCCTCGTCGACGACGCCGGCGTCTCGGAAGACGGCGCGCCGAGCGCGTTCGGCCGAACGGCGCGCGAGCAGATCGCCCGCGTCCTGCCGGACACGAGCCCCATCGCCCTCGGTCAAGACCACGTCCTGTTCAAGACCTTCTATCTCCTGCGGCGCGCCGAGGGCCGGGTCGCCGGTCCGAAGACGCTCGACGCCATCGTCCGCGGCGGCCAGGCCCAGGTGATCTTCTCGTCGCACGATCTCGGCGGCGCGCTCGCGCGCGGCGTGACGGGCGCGTGGGAGCACCCCGTGGTGCCGGGCGGCGACATCCAGAGAGAGCGCGCGATCCGCCTCGCGGTGAACATCGCGATGTACGTGCTCTGCTCGAACTACAAGGACGACCAGGTCCACGCTCCCTTCCTCATGCGCCGGCGCGCGCTGCCCGTCGGTCCCTGAGGCGCGATGCACACGCGCCTCGCGGTGAACGGCGATCTGCCTCTGTGGGCCGCGATCCTCGCGTGCGTGCTCGCGTTCGCGAGCCTCGGCGTGCTCTTCGTCTACGAGCTGCGCCGCCGCGAGCGTGGCGGTCCGGCGATCGTGCTGACGGGCGTGCTCGCCGTCGCCGCGCTGCTCGGCGCGATCGCTCGGCCGGTGCGCATCGCCGCGAGAGAGAGCGTCATCGGCGCGAAGGTGATCGTCCTCTCCGACACGTCGCGGTCGATGGCGCTCGCGCAAGACGGCAAGCGCGTTCGCGCCGAGGTGCGCGACCGCGCCGTCCAAGACGTCGTGCAGCGCGCGAAGGACGCGCGCATGCTCGTCCTCGGCTTCGGCGACGGCGCCCCCTCGCCCCTCGGCGGAAAGCCCGGCGCCGAGCCGACGCGCTCTTCGGCCCCGCGGAGTGATCTCACGACGGCGCTCCGCGCGATCGGCGCGTCGGCCGAAGAGCGCCCGCAGGCGATCGTGGTCGTCTCCGACGGCCGCCTCGACGATCCCGGCGAAGAAGCGACCGCCGAGACGCTCGGCGCGCTCGGGCGCGATCTCAAGGTCCCGATCCACACGGTCGCCACGACACGCGCGTCTCCGCCGGACGCGAGCGTCCGGCGCGTCTCGGCGGCGGGCGCCGCCGTCGCACACGTGCCCGTCCCGCTCCGCGTCGAGGTCGGGTGCGCCGGCGGGCTGTCGTGCGACGAGCTCACCGTCACCGCGCGCGAGCTGCGCGAAGACGGCCCGCCCGCGCTCCTCGCGACGGGGCTCTCGCACCTCAAAGACGGCAAGGGCACCGTCGACCTCGCGGTCACGCTCGATCGCGCCGGCGCGCGGATCCTCGAGGTCGCGATCACGCCGCCGTCGGGCGACGCGATCCCGGAGAACGATCGGCGGCTCCTCACGTTCAACGTCGCGCGCGAGCGCGTGCGCGTCTTGCACGTCGCCGGCCGGCCGACGACCGACGTCCGGGCGCTCCGACAGTGGCTGAAGAGCGACGCGTCGGTGGATGTGGTCGCGTTCTTCATCCTCCGCACGACGGCCGACAACCCCAACGCGCGGCAGGAAGATCTCTCGCTCATTCCCTTCCCCGTCGACGAGCTCTTCACCGAGCACCTCCCGTCGTTCGACGCCGTGGTCCTGCAAGACTTCGACGCCCAGCCGTACGGCCTCGAGCGCCACCTGCCGCAGCTCGCGCGCTACGTCCGCGCCGGCGGCGGCCTCATCATGGTGGGCGGGCAGAACTCGTTCGTCGCCGGCGGCTACGCGAGCACGCCGCTCGCCGACGTCTTGCCCGTCACCCTCGACGGCTCGTCCGGCGCGACGGCGGCCGACGTCGCGAGCATCGTGCCTGCGTGGACGGACGACGGACGCGGCGCGCCGCTCCTCGCGCCCCTGCGCGACATCGTGGGCGAAGAGCTCCCTCAGATGCCGGGCACCAACGTCGTCGGCGACGTCCGTCCGGGCGGGCTCGTCTTGTGGGCGCACCCGACGCGAACCACCAAGTCGGGCGCGCCGATGCCCATCCTCGCGATCGGCGACCAAGGCGACGGGCGATCGATCGCGCTCGGCATCGACGGCGCCTGGCAGCTCGAGTTCTCCCAGCTCGGCGCGCGCACGTCGGGTCGCGGCTATGGTGCGATGTGGGACGGCCTGCTGGGCTGGCTCATGCGCGATCCGCGCTTCGAGCCAGGTCAGCTCGAGCTCGTCGCGCCTTGCGTGGCCGACGAACCGACGCGCCTCCGCCTCCGCCTGCCTCAGTCCGCGCGCGCCGACGCGATGTCGGTCGAGGTTCGACGCCTCGACAAGCAAGACGAGCCGCCGCTTCGCGTCGACGTGCCGAAGCGATCAGCCAGCTCGAGCGCCGTCGAGGTCACGCTCCCTGCGCTGCCCGCGGGCGGCTACACCGCGCGCCTCAAGCTCGGCTCGGGCCCCACGACGCGACGCGACTTCGCGTGCGAGTCGGGCGGCGACGAGTGGGCCGACTCGCGTCCCGACCGCGAGCGGATGCGCGCCCTCGCCTCGGCGACCGGCGGCAGCTTCCGCGACGCGACCGACGATCTCTCCCTACCCCTCCCCAAGCCCGCGGTCGTCAGCGCCGAGCGCCACGTCGTCCCCCTCGCCCCACCGTGGGCGTGGACGCTCGCCGCCGCCGTCGCCCTCGGCGTCCACTGGTTCGCCCGGCGCCGCAGCGGCCTCTCGTAAAGAACGCCGCCAACCTGCTAGGGTTTGCACCGTGCGCCGCGCGCTCCTCGTCGCGACCCTGTTCTTCGCCGCGACCCCGGCCTCGGCGCTCGTGTGGCCCGACGTCCCCGAGCGCGTCGAGCGCGGCCTCTCGTCTCCCGATCCGGCGAGCCGTCGCGTCGCCGCGCGCGAGCTCTCGACGCTCGGGCCCGGGCGCGCAACGCCGCTCGTGCTCAAGGCGCTCGGCGATCCCGACGTCGAGGTCCGCCTGGCGGGGGCGCAATCGGCGATCCGGCTCCGGATCGCGCCCGCCACCGACGTGGCGCTCCAGTGGCTCGGCGAGCGAGAGGCGCGCCTCCGCGTCGCCGCGTGCGAGGTCGCGCTCGCGATGCCCGGGCCGCGCACCGTGCCGCCGCTCGCGCGCGCGCTCGGCGACTCCGATCCGCAGGTGCGCGCGATGTGCGCCGACGCGCTCGGCGCGCAGGCGTCGCCCGACGCGGTCGCGCCGCTCTCGGGCAAGCTCGACGATCCGACGCCCGCCGTGCGCGCGCAGGTCGCGCGCGCGCTCGCGAAGCTCGGCGACGCGCGCGCCGTCGTGCCGCTCGTCGGCAAGGTGCAAGACTCGGTGCCCGACGTCCGACAGGCCGTCGTCCGCGCGCTCGGCGATCTCGGCGACACGCGCGCCACGCAGGCCCTGCTGCTCGCGCTCCGCGACAACGTCGCGGAGGTGAAGATGGAGGCGCTCGCGGCGCTCGGGCGCCTCCGCGCCCCCGACGCCGCCTCGGCGATCGCCCCGCTCGCGCTCGAGCGCAACCCGGGCGTGCGCCAGGCGGCGCTCGTCGCGCTCGGGCGCATCGCGACGCCGGAGGCGGTGCGCGCGCTCATCAAGGCGCTCGGCACGCAAGACGACGGCGCGTCGACGCTCGAGCGAACGTCGGTGCGCGACGCGCTCGTGTCCGCGGGGGCGCCCGCGGTCACCGAGCTCACCGCGTTGCTCGAGCGCCCCGTCGCGGCGCCGATCGCGACGAGCGCGGCGTGGGTCCTCGGCGAGCTCCGGGCGACGAAGAGCGCGCCGGTCATCGTCTCGGCGCTTCGCAAGGGCATCCTGCCACCGGGCGCGGCGCTCCGCGCGCTCGGCGGCGCCGGCACGGCCGAGCAGGTCCCCGTCGTCCTCGAGTTCGTCGCCGATCCCAGCCCCGTCGTCCGCGAAGAGGCGCTCCGCGCCGCGACGGCGCTGCTCGATCCTTCACGTCCCGACGGGCGCGCGGTGGAGCCGCTCGCGGCGACGCTCCGCGCGCCGCGCACCTCGCCGGGCGAGCGCGCGGCCGTGGCGACGCTGCTCGGTCGCACGGGGGCGCCGCGCGCCGCGACCGAGCTCGCAGGTCTCGTCGCGTCGAAGGACACGACGCTGCGCCTCGCGGCGATCGACGCGCTCGGCGCGCTCGGCAGCGACGGCGCGGGCGACGACGTCCTCGAGCCGCTCCTCACCGACGCCGATCCCGCCGTTCGCCTTCACGCGGCCGTCGCGCTCGCGTCGAGCGGGGGCGTGAAGGCGCGCGCTGCGCTGCTCGGCAAGCTCGACGGCGGCGACGAGGTCGATCGCTACGCCGTGCTCGCCGCCCTCGGCGGCATCCTCGAGCGCCACCCCGATCAGGCGTCGGCCAACCGCCTCCTCGACGCGCTCGCCGTCGCGGCCGGCCCCGAGCGCGACGCGGTGATCGAAGCGGTCGGTCGCGCGCGCCTCGCGCCGGTCGCGTCCGCGCTCGCGAGCCTCGCCTCCAAGAGCGACGCCGACGATCGCCGCATGATCGCCGCCGCCGTCGGCGCGCACGCGGGGTCGCCGCAGGCGATCGCGCTCCTCCGCGCGCTCGCGAACGATCCCGACGGCAGCGTCCGCGCCCAGGCCGCCTTCAGCCTCGGCGGCCTCGCCGACGCGTCCGCGCTGCCCGTGCTCGTCGCGCTGGCCAAGGGGGGCGACGCCGACGTCGCCACCAACGCCGCCGCGGGCATCGCGCGGATCGCGCGGGCCAGCCGCGCCGATCGAACGGCGATCGCCGGGGCCGTGTGCGGCATGCTCGCCGACGGCCGCCCGACGGTGCGCACGAACGCGCTCATCGCGCTCGCGCTCGGCCGCGCGCGCTGCGGCGACGGCCGCGTCGAGCGCAAGCTGCTCCTCGAAGATCCGAGCGATCTCGTGCGCGGCGCCGCGGCGCGCGCGATCGTCGCTTCGCCGGCGCAAGACGACCGCGCCGCGCTCGATCGATGCATCTCCTCCGACCGCAGCGCCGAGGTCGCGCACCTCTGTCGTCCGCCGCGCGCGGAGCCGGAGGCGAAGCCGCGGCCCGCGCGCGCGGTGACGGTCTTCGTCGTCGGCGAGACGGGCGCGAGCGCGAGGCCGCGCGCGCCCTTCCTCCTCGAGTACGACGGCGGCGTGCTGCGCGCGGGCGTCGCCGATCGCCGCGGCGCGACGTTCGACGCCGCGGCTCCCGCCGGCGATCTCGTCCTCCGGCGCGCGCCGGGTCGTTGAAGCTCTACTCGCGGTAGTAGATCGCGCAGCAGGTGTCGTTCTCCCACACCTCGACGCGCGCGACCTTCACCCGTCCGTCATCCATCTTGGCCGCGAGATCATCGGCGACGACGCGCGCGATGTTCTCCGCGGTCGGGTTGACGTCGTCGAACGGCGCCACCTCGTTCAAGAACACGTGCTCGTACGGCTCGACGAGCGCGCGGAGCACGGCGCCGAGATGATTGAAGTCGACGACGAAGCCGCTCTTGTCGAGCTCACGCGCGCGGAGCACGGCTTTGATCCGCCAGTTGTGCCCGTGAAGCCGCTCGCCCTCGCCGGGCGCGAACCTCAACTGATGGGCGGCGGCGACGCACGTCTCCTGGCTGATTTCCCACATGGGGTGTGCCCCTTAGCACGAAGGCGGGATCACCGCACGCCCGGTCCGATCTCCGCCTCAGTCGAGGCAGTCGGGCTTGTAGCGCTTGATGCCGCTCTCGTCGAAGACGAAGGGCGGGTCGCAGTCGTTCGCGCTCGGGGCGCTCGCGCCCGCCGAAGGCGGCGCCGGAGCCGGGCGCGCAACGCCGGCCGCTCCCGCCTCTGCCCGGACGACGCCGCCGACGGTCACCGTGGCCTCCGGCGTCTCACCTCCCGAGACCGCGATCGCGCCCGCGTCCGCCGTCGCGATCCGCGGCTGCGCCGGCCTCGGGCCGGCGAGGAAGACGCCCGCGGCCATCCCCAGGAGGGCCATCGACGCGACGACCGCCGCGCCTAGGATCCAGAGATGGCTCGGCCGCTCGCGCTTCGAGGGCTTCGGCCGCGGTTTCGCCCGCGCCGCGGCCCCCGAGGGCGGGGCGGCGCGGCGGAGCGCGTCGAGCGCGCTCCGCGCGCGGGGCGAGGCGAACGGCGCGAGCGCCTCGCCCATCGCCGCGGCGCTCGCCCATCGCGTCTCCGGTTCGCGCGCGAGCGCCTTCATGACGATCGCGTCGAGCCGTGGCGGAAGATCGGGCCGCGCGACCGAGAGCGCGGCCGGCGTCTTCGTCAGCATCGCCGACACGAGCGTCGGGGCGTTGCCCTGCCCGAACGGTAGCCTCGCCGCGAGGCTCTCGTAGAGGATCATCCCGACGGCCCAGAGGTCGGCGCGCGCGTCGACGCGCTTGGCGTCGAGCAGCTGCTCGGGCGCCATGTACGCGACCGTGCCGACGATCGCGCCCGTCTTCGTCACGACCTGCATCGACCCGAGGCCCGCGTTCGTCTTCGACACGCCGAAGTCGAGGACCTTCACGACGGGCGCGCCTCCGTGCCCGCGCGCGAGGAACACGTTCGCCGGCTTGAGATCGCGATGCACGATGCCCGCCGCGTGCGCCTCCGCCAGCGCCGCGAGGATCTGGAGCGCGTCGTCGACGGCTTCGGCGATCGCGAGCGGCCCGCCGCGATGGATGCGCCGATGGAGCGTCTCCCCTTCGAGGTGCTCCATCACCAGGTACGGGCTCCCGTCGTCGAGAGCGTCGACGTCGAGGATGCGCACGATGTGCTCGCCGCGGAGCGCCGCGGTCGCCTGGGCCTCGCGCCGGAACCGCGCGGCGTCCTCGTGCCACGCCGCGTCTCCGGCCTCGTTCGGCGTGAGCACCTTGATCGCGACGGTCTGCCCCAGCGTGAGGTGCACCGCGCGCACGACGAGACCGAAGCCGCCGCGCCCCAGCTCCTTCTCGACCCGATACTTGTCGGCGATCACGCTGCCCGGCTTCAAGGCCTGGTGCGGGCGCGCGGTGACCACGCCGCGATGCTACCATCGCCTTCGTCATGTCTCGCTCGACCAAGCGACGGCGCCGCAAGAACCTCGACGCCCCCGAGCCGATGGGCGACCTCATCGATCGCGCGGGCGAGGATCGGTTCGCGCGCCGGCGGCCGCCGATCCCGCTGCGAGAATGGAAGCTCGCGGTCGGCCCGCGCATCGCCGATCGCGCGCACCCGGTCGCGATCGACAAGGGCGTCTTGCTCGTGAAGGTCACGACGAGCGTCTGGGCGAACGAGCTCCAGATGCTCGCGCCCGAGCTGATCGCGCGCCTCCGCGTCCGCGGCTACGGCGTCGACTCGCTCCGCTTCCGCGTCGGCCCGCTGGATCTGCCCGAGCGGCCGCCGGAGCGGCGCGCGACGCGCAAGGTCCCTCCCCCGGTGGCCCTCGGGCCCGAGCTCGAGGCCTCGATCGCCGAGGTGCAAGACGGCGAGCTGCGCGATCTCATCGCGCGCGCGGCCAGCGCGAACCTCGCGTGGCAAAAGCACGTCGGCGCGACGCCCGTCAGCGGAGGGCCGCGAGGCGCTCGAGCCCCTCGAGCCGCTGGAACAGAAAGCGCTCCGCGGGGCCGTACCGCGGAAGGCTCTGGCGCAGCATCGCGACGTAGCCGCGAAGACGATTCAGATCGACGGCGGTGACCTTCCGCATCGCGTTGTAGAGCTCGTCGATCACGTGCGCGGGGCACGGCCGCTTCTGCGCAGCGTAGAGCTCGATCACGTAGTCGGCCCAGCCGCCCTTGCCCGTCGCCGTCGCGAGCTTCGCGCTGAACTTCGCCGCCTGGTCGACGAGCGTCGGCGGCAGCGGCCTCCCCGCGCGCGTCGCCTCGATGACGTCGGCGAGCGCCGAGGCGAGCAGGCGCTCGGCCTCGCCCGCCTTGCCCATCGCGAGCGCCTTCTCGGCGACGCCGGAGAGCAGCTTGAACTGGTCCGCGCGGCGGACCATCGACGGCTCGGGATCCGACTCGATCTGCACCGGCGGGAACCCCGAGCTCGGGGTGCTCACCTTCATCTTCGGGAGCGTCATCTTGCCGACGCCCATCCCGGGCTGACCTCCGTCGCGCGCGGCGAGCAGCGTCAGCTCCTGCGAGCCGATGAGGATGCGATCGCCGACGTTGAGGTTCACCTTCGTCTCGATCCGGTGACCGTTGACGATGACGCCGTTGCGGCTGTTCAGATCCTCGATCGTGACGGTGCCGCCGGCGAGCTCGAAGATCGCGTGCCGGCGCGACACGAGCGGATCGTCCAGCGAGAGCTGGCAGCTCGCGTTACGGCCGACGGCGAACGTGCCCTCGTTCAGCTCCAGATCGTGCTGTAGGTAGCGGAGCCTGAAGCGCATCCCTCACGAGCCATGGAAATAGCGAAGAGGGAGGCAGCGCGGCAAGGAAACAGGAGGATCGTGCCTCATCCCGCGCCCGGCGCGAAGCTCTTTCAGCTCAGCGCGGGCTTGGCGGAGGCCGCCGCGCGGGCGTGCGGCAGGGCCTGGGCCCGAATGCGCTCGATCGCCGCGATCGCAGGGCCGTCGTGAGGCGACGAAGGAACGCTCCGGACGTGAGCCGCGAGCTGCTCGACGGGGTCGGCCATGTCGGCCGGAAACCGCGCCACGAGCTCGGCCAGCTTGGCGACGACCTCCTCGGGCATGACGATGGGGACCCGGCGGTAGACTTGCGCGACCCAGACGGCCCAGGTCGGGTCTTGGCCGGCGAGGCTCGCGCGCGCCGCCCCGAGCGCCAGCTTCGCGAGCTGGGGTGCGTCGATGGCGTCGCCGCGGACGATCCGCTCCTCGACCTGCACGGTCGCGCGGCGAAGAATGCGGTGGACGTCCTCGAAGCGCTCGAGGTTCAAGGCGCGGTCGAGCACCTCGAGGAAGAGCTGGACGCTCCAGATCTGCTGGGCCGCCGCGCCGAACTGGCCGCTCAGCGTCTCTTCGTCGAGCGCCTCGGTCGCGCCGCAGCTCGGGCAAGCCCCTGCCTCCTGCGGGTAGGGCATCCGGCAACGCGCGCAATGCCTGAGGAAGCCCGTGGTCTTCGCCGACGCGTTCGGCGCGGCCTCGACCCGGCAAAAGACGAGCTCTTGCGTGCCGATCCGGAGGCGGTCGCCGTCTTTCAGCTCGACCGGGTCTTTCACCGCCGCGCCGTTGACCTTCACGCCGTTGCGGCTGTTGAGATCGTAGACGACGGCGCGGTCGCCTTCGAGGACGATGCGCGCGTGATGACGCGAGACGAGCGGATCTTCGATCGTCACGTGGCAGTCGGAGCTTCGCCCGAGGATCGTGGCTCCTCGCGGGAGATCGAACTCTTGGAGCAGAAACCTCAGTCGGTAGCGTGCCACCTTGGTTCTCCCCGAATCGTGGGATGGGACCCCGCAAGCCCGGCCCACGGTACGTCTCTCTCAGTATACGCTCCGCTCGCGCCGGTCTTCTAGACCCAATTTCACCCCGATATCAGCCTGCTTGGCGCGGTCTTCTTCGAGCGGCCTCGCCCCGCCGCCGCTCCCCCACCCGGGTAGGAGCCATGGTAACGTGGTGCTGGTGAACGAGCAGCCTCCGCTTCCGTACCCACGAGCAGGTGGACGACGAGCATGCGTAGCGAGATGACGACGGCGATCGAACGCGCGCTCTCGGAGTTCGTCTCGGCGCTCGTCAAGGCCGACGGCGGCGAGATCTACGTGGTGAGCGCCACCGCCGACGACGTTCACCTTCACCTCACCGGCACGTGCGCGGGCTGCCCCGGCGCGACGATGACGCGCGAGCGCCTGCTCGAGCCGGCCGTCCACGGCGTCGCCCCGAAGGCGACGCTGAAGGTGACGACCGGCTGGCGCGTTCCCGACGGCGCGACGAAGATCGACTGAACGTCGACCGTCGTTCTCGCCTCGGGGCTTCTTACTTCGGGGGCTTCTTGCCCGCCGGAGCGGCGCCCGACGCCGCGGGCTTGGCCGCGTTGGGATCGGAGAGACCGCCCTTCGTGACGGCGCTGATCGTCGGATCGATCGCGGTCGGATCTTCGACCTTGTTCGGCCGGAGCGAAGCGAGGTTGCCGAGCGTGTTGTTGTCTTCGAGCACGACGGCGACGACCCTGTCGCCCGCCGAGCGATCGACGACGCGGAGGTGGCTCGCGCCGTCCTTCCAGTCGACGGTCGTCGCGTTGATCCCCTTCGAAGCGTCGGCGCCCTGGATGCGGCCTTGCGCGCCGAGCTGCGCGTTCAGCTTGTTGACCGCGTCGATGTACGACTTGCCGAGCGGGCCGTTCTCCGCGAGCGGCACCTCGTCGTAGACCTTCCACAGGCGATCGTTGATGAAGAAGAAGTAGCGCTTCTTCCCCACGCGGTTGATCCACATGAGCGACTCGCGATTGCGATACGTGTATTCGCCCTTGATGCCGGTCGCGTCGTAGCCCGTCGGCGTGTCCTTGAACTCGATGTGGCTCCGCGTGAACGCGAGCTTCGCTTGCTCGCGCTCGGCCTCGAGCGCGGTCATCTCCGGACCGACGCGCGCCTTGGCGAGCTTGGCGTCGTAGTCCTTCCAGATCACGCCGCCGTTCTCGATGAACACCTTGTTCACCTCGGCGTGGCTCATGCCCCAGCGGAGGCCTTCCTGGAACGAGGCGAGGCTGCTCACGATCGTGGGCTCGGCGGCGTTGCCCTTGCCCGCCTTGCCCGCGGGGGCGGCCGGCCCGCTCGGTCCTCCGGGAGGCGGCACGATGATTTCGCTGCCGTTGCTCGGCGTGCTCGCGCCACCCGAAGACGGCGAGGCGTTGGCGGCTTCGTCGGTGACGGGGTCGACGATGTTGGCCTGCTTCGGCTCTTTGGGGTGGCAGGCGACGACGAGGAGGCAGCCCGCGAGGGTGAACGCTGCACGTTTCATGGGCCGAACGCTACCACTCGGACGTGGTCTCGCCAACGGCGTGCCCCGCTGGTAAGGGAGAGGCATGCAGTCGATGCTCTCCGTCGTGGCGCGGGGGTCCCGTGCGGCCGCGCTTGTCGCGTGCGCGGCGTTGGGCTTGCTGGGTTCGAACCTCGGGTGCGATCCTGCGCGCGATCCCAACGCCCCGAGCCGGCCGCTCCCGAGCTACGCGGGGCGAGCGTCCGAGCTCTTCGACGACACGATCGAGCCGGCCGGCGTCGGCCTCGACTTCGACAAGGGGTACACGCCGCGGGCCGATCCCGTCCTCCGCGAGCGCGCCCAGGTGAGCGACGCCATCCTGCGCGTGAAGGTCTCCACCGTGACGACGAAGCGCGACGGGCCCGAGGCGCACTACCAGCTCGGCCTCCAGACGGTCGAGAAGCTCGCCGGCTCCCACCCGCCGACCGAACAATTCTCCGTGACGATCAACAAGACGAGCGAGTCTCACGGCATCATGAAGAACTTCGAAAGCCGCCTCGTCGGCTACCCGTTCGTCGCCTTCGTGCGGGAGTTCGTCCGCCCCGACGGCGACCGCGAGATCCACTTCCACCTCGCGCCCGACTCGAAAGAGGTCAAGAGCGCGGTCGGCGACGCGATCCTCCTCGGTGAGGTCAACAAGTAATGGCGATCGACATCAAGAGCCCGAAGGAAGTGGAGGCGATGCGTGCGGCCTGCCAGATGGCGGCCGACACGCTCCTGCTCGTCGGCGAGACGCTCCGCGCAGGAATGACCACCGAAGAGATCAACACGCTCGTCCACGAAGACACGCTGAAGAAGGGCGGCCGCCCCGCGCCGCTCAACTATCGCGGCTTCCCCAAGAGCGTGTGCACGTCGATCAACGACGTCGTCTGCCACGGCATCCCGGGTCCGCAGGTGCTGAAGGACGGCGACATCATCAACGTCGACATCACGACGATCTACGGCGGCTTCTACGGCGACACGTCGGCGACCTTCTACATCGGCACGCCGAGCGCCGCGGCGCGCAAGGTGACCGAGGTCGCGCGCAAGTCGCTCGAGCTCGGCATCGCCGAGGTCCGCGAGGGCGCTCGCCTCGGCGACATCGGCGCGGCGATCCAGGAGTACGTCGAGGGCCAGGGCTGCAGCGTCGTGCGCGACTTCGTCGGCCACGGCATCGGCCGTCGCTTCCACGAGGATCCGCAGGTGAAGCACTACGGCCGGCGCGGCTCGGGCGATCGCCTGAAGACCGGCATGACGTTCACGATCGAGCCGATGGTGAACCTCGGTCGCTTCGAGGTCGCGATCGATCCCGACGACAAGTGGACGGTCACGACCGTCGACGGGTCGCTCTCCGCGCAGTTCGAGCACACGGTCGTCGTCACGAAGACGGGCGTCGAGGTGCTGACGAAGCGGCCGAAGCCGCTTCGCCTGAGCGAGAACGTCGCGACCATTTTCGCCTGACGCGACGCCGGGTGGATCGAGCGCGATCCGCAAGCATGCGGAATCACTCCGTTGCAGCTCTGCCTTGCGGTGCTACACCGTCGTACACCGGCGGACAAGGAGCACATGCGGCGCACGACGTTGGCCTTCACGGCCTCCTCTCTCTTCCTCGCGATGGCGGCGCTGGTCGGCGCGTGTAGCGCGGCCCACGAAGACGAAGACGCCGCGGAGGGGAGCGAGCAGGGGCTCGCGTCCAACATCCACGTGCTGACGTCGAAGAACGACGCCGCGCGCACGGGCGCGAACCTCCGAGAGAAGGCGCTCACGACGAGCAGCGTGAAGGCGACGACCTTCGGCAAGCTCTTCATGCGCCCGGTCGACGGCCAGATCTACGCGCAGCCGCTGTACGTCGGCGGCGTCAACGGCAAGAACGTCGTGTACGTCGCGACCGAGCACAACAGCGTCTACGCGTTCGACGCCGACGACGTCCGCGCGAACGCGCCGCCGCTCTGGACGCGCAACGTCGGCCCCGCCGTCCCCGCGTCGGACACGGGCTGCAGCCTCCTCGCGCCCGAGGTCGGCATCACGGCGACGCCGGTCATCGATCTCGCCGCCAAGACGATCTGGTTTACCGCGCGCACGAAGGAGGCGGGCAAGTACATCCATCGCCTGCACGCGCTCGACATCGCGACGGGCGCGCCGCGCGCGGGCAGCCCCGTCGCGATCACGGCGCAGGCGCCGGGCAACGGCGACGGATCGGTCTCTGGCGTCATCACGCTCGACCCGCTCCGCTCGATGCAGCGCCCCGGCCTGCTGAAGGTCGGCAATCGGATCTACCTCGGCTTCGCCTCGCTCTGCGACATCAGCCCGTACCACGGGTGGGTGCTCGCCTACGACGCGACGACGCTCCAGCAGAAGGCCGTCCACATCACGACGCCGAACGGCGGCGAAGGCGGCATTTGGAACGGCGGCGTCGGCCTCAACGCCGACGAGAACGGGGACATCTACTATCCGGCGGGCGACGTCTACCCCGCGAACCCCAACGCGACGCCGTTCAACGGCGCGAACAACTTCGGCAACAGCATCGTCCGCCTCAAGGACACGGGCAGCGCGCTCCAGGTCGTGACGTCGTTCACGCCGTTCGACACGCGCGTGTGGAGCCCGCGCGATCTGAGCTTGGGGAACAACGGCGGCATCCTGATCCCGGGCACGCAGCTCTACATCGCGAACGACAAGCGCGGCGTCGCGTTCGTCGTCGATCGCAACGCGATGGGCGGCACGGCGGATCAAGACGCGCAGATCGTGCAGAAGTTCCAGGGCACCGCGCGCGGCATGTGGGGCGGCGCGGCGTACTACAAGAAGGGCGCGGGCGGCCTCTACTACCTCTGGGGCGCGGGCGATCGCCTCAAGGCGTACACGTTCGACGGCGCGCGGTTCCTCACGCCGGCGGCGGCGAACGCGTCGACGCTCATCGGCTATCCCGGCGGGCAGCTCTCGATCTCGGCCGACGCCGAGGTCGCGGGCACCGCGGTGCTCTGGACGGTGCGGGGCAAGCGCACGAGCCCCGGCCTCGCGAGCAGCGGCGGCCCCGGCGTGCTCCAGGCGTTCGACGCCAACGACGTGACGCGCGAGCTCTGGACGAGCGACGCGAAGCCGTCCGACAACCTCGGCAACATCGCCAAGTTCGCGCCGCCGACGATCGCGAACGGGCGCGTCTTCGTCGGCACGGCGTCGAACCAGCTCGTGGTCTACGGTCTGCTCGCGGGAAACCCCGCGCCCGACGCCGGCCCGTCCGCCGACGCGGGCGCGCCCGACGCTCCGGTGACGCCCGACGCCGGCCCCGCGCCGACGTGGACGCAGCTCTACGCCCAGTACTTCGGTCCCGGCACGCCGGGCCACTGCAGCGGCACCGGCGGCTGCCACACGAACATGCGCGGCGGCTTCAAGTGCGGCACGACGAAGGCGACGTGCTACCAGGGCATGGTCGACGCCGGCTTGATCGACACGACGAACGGCGCCGCGTCGTCGATCGGCATCGTCGGTCAGTCTCCCCTCGCCTGGCTCGGCGGCGGCATGCCGCTCGACAACGACGCGCCCAACCCCGCGGCCGCCGCGGCGGTGCAGTCTTGGGTGGCGGCCGGCGCGAAGAACGACTGATCGTTCACGCGCCGCTTCAGGCGCCGGTGCTCGCGCCAGAGCCACGCGAGCGGCGCGCCGAGGATCAACGTCGCGACGAGCGCGCCGAGCATCCACCCTCGAGGCGCCACGAAGGCGCCGATCGTCCCGAGCGGCGCGCCGCCTTCGTCGCGTCTTTGCTTCTCGGCGAGCTCGGCGAGGGCCTCGTTCGATCCCATGACGGCGGCGCGCGCGACGTCGTACGAGAGCTCGGCCATCGCGGCCTTGAACGCGGGCGCCTTGAGCGCGTCACCGAGCCCGGGCCCCATCTCCTCGACGATCGCCTTGCGGATCGCCGGCGCGAGCGTGTCGGAGATCTGCCCAGCGGCCGACCTCATGGTCGCGGCGGTGATCGTCGCGACGAGGCGCTGGACGCGAGCGTCGCGCTCTTCGTCGGTGAGCCCGTCGATCACACCCTGTGACACTTCTGCCGAGAGCTCTCGCATCGCGCGCTGCATCTCGGGCGAGGCGAGGACGGCGCCCACCCGCGCCCGCGTCTCGGGATCTTCGAGCGTCACGACCGCCGCCTGCGTCGCCGCCTCCGCGGCCCCCGCGCTCGCGGATCGCACCGTGGCGCCGCACCCCAAGACGAACGTGCTCAGCACGAAAGCGGCAAGGACTCGCATGCTCGAGGTCCATGCAAGCCGCCGGCCGATCGCCGCCCCCGCGGCGGCGACCCCCCGCGCCGCCGCGCCGCACCGCGCGATTCAGCGCCGCGGATGCACGACCCGATGAAGCGTCCCGATCACGTGATTGAACTTCTCCCGAATCTCCTCGTGCGGTTCCGCGATGTACCCCCACCCCGCCGCAATGTTCAGCGCCTCCCACGCTTCCCGCGCCGATCCCAACGCCATCGAGTAGTGCGCCCCCCGCCGTCCTCCGCGCTGATCGCTCCCCTCCACGGTGTTCAGCCCCGCGCTCCCCAGCGCATCCCTGTACTGCGCCGCCAAACGCCGATCGCTCCGCTCAATCTGCCGCGCCGTCTCCGCCGTCATTCGAACCAGCTCTCGAATCACCAAGTGAATTCTCAGCATCTCGACTCTCCTCTCGTCCGCGAAGGGACCCA
>JAHBWD010000017.1 GCA_019637175.1 Labilithrix sp.
AGGCGGCGCTGCGGCGACCGTCGGCGTCGGCGGAGGCGCCGTCGGCGCGGGCGGCGCGGCGGACGCGGGCGGGCTCTCCACCGCGGCGGGTGGCGGCTCGTTGTTCATCCCCATCACCGGCGGCGCGGTCACGGCGCCGGACGGCGGCGTCACGGACGAGCCAGGCTCGGAGACGACGGTGTTGAACGCGGTGCGCGCCGACGTGAACGGACCTCCGCCGGGCGCGGTCGATCCCGGCGCGGCCGAGCCTTGCGCCCCCTTCGGCGAGGGAGGCGAGCTCGTCGTCGAGACGACCGCGATGACGACGCCGGCGATGAGGAGCGCGATCGAGCACGAGAGCGCGGCGACGACCCACATCGGCGGCCGGCGCTTGTAGCGCTGCGCCGTCATCGTGCGGTTGTCGTAGGTCGGAATGCCCAGCCGCGGCGCGGTCGGCGCCATGCGCGACTGGCGCGGGATGAACTCGCCGCTCTGACCCGTCGGGTGCGGACCGCTGCGCGGGAAGAGATCGTGCGGCGGCGCTTGCGGGTGCCCCGAGCGCGTCGCGTCGTAGCCCGGGTCTTGACCGAGCAACCCCACGCCGTGCTGCGGCGTTCCGAGGCCGAGCGTCTCCGAGAACGCCATCTCGGGGTGGCTCGGATGCGGCTGCGGATAGCCGAGCGGGTTCATCATGGGCGGGATGGGCGGCGCGGACGGGCCCATCTGCGAGGTCTGCGCGAAGCGCGGCGGAGGCGGGCGCGGCTGCACCGAAGGCGGGCCTCCGGCGGCCGGGCGCGGCCCCGGCTGCGGAAACGTCGGCGGCGCCTGCAGCGGGTGAGCCTCTCCCCGCGTGTTGGCGACCATCGTCTGATCCTGATCTTCTTCGAAGTCTTCCTCCGGCTCGAGCGTGACGGCCTCGTCGGACGACGCGGGCGCGATCATCTGCGCGCGCGCGCCCGGGCTCGCCATCATCGTCGGGCCTTCGTTGGGCAGCGTCCCGAGCGGCTGAAGGCTCCCGAGCGGCTGAAGGCTCCCCGGCGAAGGCTCCATCAACGTCGGCGGCTCGCTGTGGAGCGGCTGCCGCGGAGCGTGCCCCACGTCGAACGGGTGCGGCATGCCGAGCGGGTCGAGCATGTCCGCCGTCGGCGGCATCGCCTGGATCGTCGGTCCGTCGCCGTCGGCCGGGTGCTCCTCTTCCGGAGGCGGCGGCGGCGCCTGGACCTGCGCGCGCATCGGCGTTTGCTGCTGCGGGGGCATGCCCGCCGCCGGTCGCGGCGCGGCGCGCTGCGCCGGTCGAGGCGGACCGGGCGCGGCCGGCGCCGGGCGCGGGGCCGTCGCCGACGGTCCCGTCTCCTTCAGATCGTCGCGCTCGTCGTAGCCGCGCGTGGACGGCGCGGCGTCGGTCATCGGCGGCGCGCCCGCCGCCGGGCGCACGCCGCCCGGCTTGCTCGCCGCGTTGGCTTGCACCTCGGAGTTCGTGAACTCCGGGCCGATCTTCGGCTTCGAGAGCATCTGCTCGACGTTGATCGTCTGCGTGACCTCGGCCGCCCAGCGCAGGTGCGCCTCGCGCTTCTGGATGCGGTCGTTGAAGATCGACTGCGTGTATGCTGCAACTTCATCGGACGCGATGAAGAGGCCGCGCCGCATCAGCAGCGACTGGAGCGCGCGCGACAGCTCGCGCGCGGTGCGGAAGCGCTCGCCGCGGTTCTTCGCGAGCGCCTTCATCACGATCTTCTCGAGGTCGACCGGATAGCCGCGGATGAGCGTCGACGGGCGCGGGACGTTGCACTCCTGCACCTTGGCGAGCGTGTCGAGATCGCTCTCCATGCGGAAGAGGCGCTGCCCGGTCGTCAGCTCCCAGAGCACGACGCCGAGGGCGAAGATGTCCGTCCGGCGATCGATGCCTTCGCCGTGGACCTGCTCCGGAGACATGTACGCGAGCTTGCCCTTGAGGGTGCCCGCGCGCGTGTGGCTCATGCGCGAGCTGAACTTCGCGATGCCGAAGTCGACGACCTTCGTGACGCCGTCGTAGGTGACGAACAGGTTGTGAGGCGTGACGTCGCGATGGACGAGACCGAGCTTCTCGCCGTTCTTGCCGAGCAGCTCGTGCGCCGCGTGGAGGCCCTCGGCGGCGTCGGCGATGACGCGGCACGCGATCTCCGGCGGCATCGCGGTGCCGAGCTCCTCGGTCCGCCGCATCACCTCGCGGAGCGGCTCGCCGTGGAGATACTCCATCGCGATCCAGTACGTGTCTTCGTGCTTGCCGAGATCGAAGACCGTCGCGACGTTCGGGTGCGAGATGCGCGCGGCCACGCGCGCTTCGTCGAGGAACATCTGGACGAACGACTCGTCTTCGACGAGGTGCGAGTGGATC
Organism: Labilithrix sp.; assembly: GCA_019637175.1. Taxonomy (GTDB): domain Bacteria; phylum Myxococcota_A; class Polyangia; order Polyangiales; family Polyangiaceae; genus Labilithrix. Next base: position 2,354 of record JAHBWD010000017.1, read on the forward strand.
TTCTTGATCGCGACCCACTTCTGGAATCCGCCGGGGCCGTCCATGCGGGCGAGGTGCACGCTCGCCATGCCGCCGATGCCGATCTCGTCGACGATGCGGTAGCGCCCGAGGAAGTACGTGCCTCCGCCCTGCTGCCGGATGTCCGGCATCGATCCCTGCGTGGGCGCGCCGCCCCCGCTCGAGGATGGACCGCTGCCCTGGCTCATGTCCGGGCGGTGGGCGCGATCGTGGGGCAAGGTTCTCCTGAGGTGATGCGGCTAGCGGGCGCGCACGCCGACCTGCCCGACGGAGACGTCGGCGGGAGGACGGGTGCCGAAATAGACGGCGGTGCCTGCACCGGCGAGCGCGAGCCCGCCGATGACGTAAGGCCAAGGTGAAGACCAGAAGCCGCCGCCCTTGCGGACGTCGGCGTCGGCGGAAGGAGGCGCGCCGCCGACGGACACGATCGGCGCGGCCGCGGAGGCCGCCGGACCGTCGCCGACGCGCACGCGCTCTTCGGCGGACGCGAGGCGGTTGTTCTGCCTGTCGAGCGCGTCGACGCGCACGATCAAGCTGGCGTTCGGCAGCGTGACGTCGGACGGCACCTCGAGCTCGACGGTCTCGTCGGGCTTCGCCTCGGCGGTCGCTTCCTTCGCGCTCGTGCCGTCGCGCGCGACGAGACTGATGCGAGTGACGATCGGGATGTGCGCCGCGTCGAGCGACGCGATGACCTTGAAGGCCTTTCCCGACGACGCTTCGCGCGGCGCCTTGATCGAGAGCTGGATGCTGCCGATCCGCGCCGTGTCTCTCTTCGCTTGCGCGGCGTACACCGGACCTTTCGGGCCGGCCTCGCTGGGCACGGTGAAGCCCGCGTCGAGGATGGCCGCCGCGCGGAACGCCGCGATCGCCTGGTCCTTCTTGCCGACGGAGGCGCGGATCGATCCGAGCCGCACGTAGCCCTCGAGCACGTCGCCGGGCGCGAGGCCGCCGCGCTCGAGCGCCTCTCGGTAGAGGGGCTCTGCGGTGTCGAGCGCTCCCTTGTCCCACGCGGCGCGTGCTTGACGAAGCGCCGGCGCCCCGGGCGGTCCGCTGACGGACGAATCCGTTGCGTACGCCGTGGCGGTCGTGGCGAGCACGAAGCAGCCGGCGGCGACCGCGCGTGACCCTGCACGCATGGCGCGGAGTAATTGCACCGTTACAAAAAGCTATCGGCCCCGTATCCCCGACGCAAGATGGGGTAGCGCCGCCCGAGATGTACGTACAGAGGCGACAATGAGACTGCCCTATGCAGGCAGTTTCGGATCTCCCCGTGCGCAGCCTCGGATCGACCGAGGCGTGCCCCCGGCGCGCTTGGCGCGCCGGGTGCGCCGCAGGCGCACACGCCGGGCCAGTTGGAGCGGCAGCCAGGGGAGGCTCGCGCGCGTGAGCGCGCGAGGGGGGCGGAAGCCCCCCCTAGGGAAACGGTTGGCTCGGACGTCCGCGCTCGAAATAGAAGCTGAACGAGCCGCGGATGTGCCCCCGGCAGCGAGGCGGCGGACCGAGGCCGCCGGGCGCGACCTCGCGCGGATCGGCGAGGTAGATGTCGAAGCAGCCTTGCGTGAGGCGCTCGGCGGCCTGCGGCTCGTCGAGCTTTCCGCCGAAGACGTCGGTGAACGCGATGAGGCTCCGCCCGCTCCCGAGCTTGTCGGGCGCTTCCACGTTCGGATCGCAGCCGGCGGTCGGATCGGCGCCGCGGATCGGGAGCGCCTCGCACGTTCCGTCGTTCGGGATCGTGACCTGCTCGACGGCGTGCAGCGTGACGTTCTGCGTCCGGCAGCTCTTTTGGAGATAGAGCGCCGCGGCGACGAGCGCAGGATCGGGCTTCGCCTTGACGGGGACGCCCGGCGGCGTGACCTCCGGCGGCAGATCGACCGCGAGAGGCTCGCGGTAGCGACCCGCGAAGCCGTTCGCGGGATCGGGACGCACCTTCGTGACGTCGTAGAGGAGGATCGACATGCCGTCGCTGAAGGTCTGGAAGTCGCTGCCGTTCTGGATGCGGAGCTGCAGGCTCTGGCGATAGGGCACCGCCGCGAGGAAGTCGGCGTCGAGCTGGAAGGGGCCGGTCCAGCAGTTGGGCACGTTGAGCGTTCCCGCGACCTGGCCCGTGCCTTCGCCCTGCGAGCACGACGGCAGCGTCGCCGCGATCGCTCCGGCGACGACGACGATGCAGAGCGCGCGCTTCACGGCGGTGATTGTACTAGAGGATCCTGCCGCCGCCGAGGACGCGGTCATGATCGTAGAAGACCGCGATCTGCCCGCGGCTGACGGCGCGCACCGGCGTCGCGAAGCGAAGCGTGGCGTGGAGCTCACTCCGGCTCGCCCCCGCTTCGCGGCGCCCCCCGCGATCGCTGGCCTCGACGCGCGCGCGCGCCCCCTCGTGCCGGTACCGGACGCGCACGCGGGCGTCGAGCGGGAGCGACACGCCGGGCGCGAGCACGACGTCGGCGAGCTCCGCGGAGCTCGCGGCGAGCGCATCGTCGCCTCCGAGACGGACCGTCGCGGTCTCGGCGTCGATCGCGGTCACGAACGCAGGCTTGCCGAGCGCGACGCCGAGGCCCTTGCGCTGGCCGATCGTGAAGCGATGGACGCCGTCGTGGTTGCCGACGACGCGCCCGTCGGCGTCGACGATCGGTCCGGGGCGCAGGCGAGCCTTCGCGCGCGCTTCGACGAACGACGCGTACGCGCCCGCGCCCGCCCCCACGAAGCAGAGCTCCTGGCTCTCCCCCTTGCTCGCGCCGGGGAGCGCCCGGGCGACGGCCTCGGCGCGGACCTCGCCCTTGGTGCTCTCGCCGAGAGGAAACACGAGCCGCTCGAGCTCTCTGCGCGGCGTCGCGTAGAGGAAGTAGCTCTGGTCTTTCGCCGGATCGGCGCCCTCGCGGAGGAACGGCACGCCGTCGTCGGTGCGCCCGAGGCGCGCGTAGTGCCCCGTCGCGACGTGCGAGGCGCCGAGGCGATCGGCGAGGGCGACGAGCTCGGCGATCTTCACGCCGCGGTTGCACGCCGTGCACGGGCTCGGCGTCTCGCCTGCGACGTAGGCCTCGACGAAGGGCTCGACCACCGTGCGCGCGAAGAGCTCGCGCCGATCGAAGGTGAAGTGAGGGAAGCCGAGCGCGTCGGCGGTGCGGCGCGCGTCGTACTGATCCTCCGGCGCGCAGCAGCGGCCGTGGGCGGCGGCGCTGCCGTCCTCGGGGTAGTCCCACAGATGCAGCGTGACGCCGACGACGTCGTGGCCCGCGTCGACGAGGCGCGCCGCCGCGACGGCGGAGTCGACTCCGCCGGACATCGCCACGATGACGCGCGTGCGCATGCGGCGCGTTTTAAGCAGCCCGGGCGATTTTGCGCAACCGAAGCCGCTCGGCGGCCGAAAAGGGGGCCATGCGAATTCGCGGCGAGGCGCGCGTGGAGGCGTCGGCGGTCACGGCGGAGTCGGGCCCCGGGCCGCCGCCCCCGGCGCCCGTCGAGCCCGGCGCCTTCGCGAGGATCCTTCGCGGCCTCGGCCGGGAGATCGATCGAGGAGAGAAGCTCGTCGGTCGCGCGGTGAGCGGCGGGGGCAGCGACCTCGGACCCGACGGCCTCATCGCGCTGCAGGCCGGCGTGTACCGGTACTCGGAGGCGGTGGATCTGTCGGCGAAGCTCGTCGATCGCGCCACCTCCGGCGTGAAGACGGTCCTTCAAGGGCAATGAGCGCGCTCAGCCGGCGAGCTTCTGCTTCTTGATCGACCGCGCGACGCCCTCGAGCGCGCGAGCGTGGAGGCGGCTCGTCCAGCTCTTGCTGAGCCCGAGCTCTCGGCCCGCCTCCTCCATCGTCACGTCGTCGAAGTAGTGCCGCTGCAGAAGCCTTCGCTCCGCCTCGGGCCGCTCCGCGATCGCGGCCCGGATCTTGGCGGCGAGCTCCGCGCGCGCCACCGCGGCTTCGGGGCTCTCGCGCGGATCGCGCGCGTCGTCGATCGCCTCGCCGCGCTGGATCTTGAGGAAGGAGAGCGCCATCGCCATCGCCGCGGACGCGAGGCGATCGCCGATCTGCGCGTCGGCGGCTTCGGGCGACGGCGGCGCGCCGGTCTCTTCTGCGGCCGCCTCGTGGACCCGGTCGGCCGCCTGAATGGCCCGCAGCTTGCGGTACGCGTTCTTCGGGATGTAGCTCTGCGTCCGCAACAGCTCGATCATCGCGCCGCGCACGCGGAGGTTCGCCCACCGCCGGAACGTCGCGCCGCGCTCGGGGTCGTAGCTCCGCGCCGCGGTGAGCAAGGCTTCGCGGCCGTGCGCGACGAGCTCCTCCTCTTCGACCCACGCCCCGCAGCACCGCCGGATCTGACGCGCGATGATGTCGACGAGGTCGAGCCCTTCGCGCACGCGCGCGAGCACCTCCGGTGAGTCCCCATCTGCCCCGGGCATCGCGACGCGCGTCTCCTCCCGGCAAAATCCCAAAGACCCTTCCGCGAAGTCAAGCTCGACGGATGTGGGATGTGGGAAAGGCGGACCCGCCGAAAGTCGCCGTCGTGGCTTCCGATCGCCGATAGCGGTGATAGGGTGCGCGGCCGTTCGACGATGACCGAGGGCAAGAAGCCGAGCGACAACGACGTGTCGTCCGTACGCCTCGCGGCGAGCGAGCGCGTCGGCTCTCTCGATCCGCGGACGCACGCGGCCTGGCGCACGTGGCTCGCCGCGCTCGCGAAGGACGCCGAGGCCGCGACGGCGGCGGCGCTCGCGTATCAGTCGCTCCCGGGCGACGGCCGCGAGGCGTGGCTCGACGCGCTCGACGCCGACGCGCCGGACGTGGGCGTCCCGAGGGTTGCGCTCTATGCGCCTCTGCTCGGCGTGGAGCAAGACGAGGCGCGCCGCGCGCGCATCGCGAAGAACGTCGTCGGCGCGCCGAAGCGGAGCACACCGCCGCGCGCGCTCGTCGGCTGGAAGAACGGCGAGCGCGTGTGCCTCGTCGTCTCCCCGCTCTACCTCGACTTCGTCGAGCTCCTTTTGTGCCGATACGATCAAGACAAGGGGATCGTCGAAGCGCGCCACGACTGGCTCGTGCACAAGGATGCGGTGACCGACGGCGCGCGCGATCTCGGCGTCACGCTCGTCGAGGCGCCGCTGCCGCAGGTGGTCGAGGAGCTCGCGCACGCCGTCGTCGCCGATCGTCGCGCGGGCCGCGCCGCGCCGCCCGAGCTCATGCGCTACATCGATCTGTTCGCGCCCGATCTGCCGCCCGGTCCCGGAGATGAGTGAACCGCCTGACCCGCTCGACAAGCGCTGCGGGTCGTGCGCCCGCTTCGTGCGCGTGATCGAGAAGATCGACGAGAACGGAGAGGTGAAGCGCCACGGCGAGTGCCTGCTCAACGTGTGGCCGTCGCCGCTCTACGAGACGAGCACCTGCTCGCAGTACGTCAAGCGCGGTACGTTCGCCGCGCACGCCAAGTCGCCCACGCGGTCACGCGTGACCCGCACGGCGCGATCGTTCCCCACGTCCCAAGGAGCGTCGCGCCCGAAGCTCGAGATCGACCTGCCGGAGGAGCTACTCGACATGAACGCCGACGAGTTCAGGGAAGTGTTGCGCGAGGTGATCCGCGACGAGCTCGGCGTGAGCAACGCGCCGATCGGACAGCGCTGGGAAGGCGGCGAGGTCGTCTTCAAGCCGGGCAAGGAGGGAACGCAGGAGAAGCGCGTCCCCATCGAGGCGGTCTTCGCGAAGATCGTGATGATCCGCGACAAGCTCCGGGTGCTCGAACAGAAGATCAACGCGCACCCCAAGCTCGCGGCCGAGGAGAAGGTGCAGATGCAGCAGTACGTCACGGGCTGCTACGGTTCGCTCACCACCTTCAATGTTCTCTTCGCCAACAAGAACGATCAGTTCGTCGGTCAGAAGGGTGATGACTGACGTTCGAGCCGGCCTGCTCGCGCTCGTGGTGCTCGCGGCGGCGTGCGCGAAGCAGCCGGAGATGGCCCCCGTCGGGCTGTCCGACAAGCCGGGCGAGGCGCTGCCCGACAAGCCGGTCTCTTACGTCTTCGACGCGCTCGACGATCGCCCGGTCTCGTCGGCCGCGATGCGCGGAAAGCCCACCGTCATCGCCTTCATCGCGACGGGAGACATCATCGGGCAGGCGCAGGTCGACTTCCTCGTCGCGATGGAGAAGAACGACGGCACCAAGGTGAACTACGCGCTCGTCGCGCTCCACCCGCGCAAGGAGATCGTCCTCGTCGAGGCGTACCTCTCGACGCTCAAGGTCGAGTTCCCCGTGGCGCTCGGCGATCCGTCCGTGATGGCGCCGTCCGGGCCCTTCGGAGAGATCCCGGCCGTGCCGACGGTCGTCATCCTCGATCGGGAGAGCAAGATCGTGTGGAAGCACACGGGGCTCGCCAAGGCCGACGAGCTTCGCGGCCATCTGCGCGGTCTCTGAAGGAAATTCGCCGAAGTGGCACGGGGCCCCTCGTGTGCTAACCCGAAGAAACACCGCGACTGCCGGCGCTCGGCCGGCTCTCGGGGGGGAAGATGAATCCTCGGAACCTCCTCGCGGCCGCGTTCGTCGGGCTCTCGGCCCTGCCACTCGCCGCCTGCGGCGGGGCGGTCGAGAAGCAGGTCGCGAGCCCGAGCCAGGGCTCGCCCACGTGCCGTTCGCTCGGCGTGCACGTCCTCCGCTTCGGCGAGGTCTTGGAAGACGTGGGCGAGTCGGCCAAGGGCCGGCGCTCGTCGTACGCCGGCGTCCTCGAGATGCTGCTCACGTTCGAGCGCGCGTCGAGCGATCTCGAGGCGCAGATCGCCACGATGAAGGGCGAAGACGGCGCGATGCGGGACGTCCTCCAGCGCGCCGGCGCCGCGCTCACGACGTCGGGAGAGTTCGCCCGCGTCGAGCGCGAGCGCATCGAGAAGCAGGCCGCCGCCCTCGGTCCTCTCGCGAAGGAGTCCGACGGCGCGTACGCCGAGCTCCGCGCCGCGTGCGACGGTAAGCGTCCTCCGCGAGAGTGCGCCGCGGTCTCCGAAGTGATGAAGAAGATCGAAGCCGGGCCGTTCGCCGCGCACGTGAAGGGCGCCGACGAGCTCGCCGCGCTCCGCGTCGCGGCGCCCTCGCTCGCGCGCGCGCGCGATCGGTCCGTCGCGGCGACGCGCGCGCTCGCGAAGGTCGTCGAGGCGCAGACGGCGGAGATGGTCGCGCTGTCGAAGCGCTGGAGCGTGGTCGAGAAGCAGGTGTCGGCGGCGTTCGAGGGCTTCGCCGCGCAATGCAAGAACACGCCGCGCGACCCGAGCTCGCCCTTCGTCGCCGAGGCGAAGCCCGATCCGCGCAAGCTCACCGTGCTCGTACGCGTGAAGCCTCCGGCAGGGATCGACGAGACGTTCGAGGAGCTCGCGCAGGAGGCGAAGGACGACGAAGTCCGCGCGTTCTACCAGGCGCGCGCGCGGGGCGCGTTCGGCAGCGGCTTCGTGGTCGTGCGACAGGCGCGCGATGGCGGCGGCGGGAGCGAGGCGCTCGTCATCACCAACCGTCACGTCGTCGAGCTCGCCGATCGCGCGTCGCTCGAGATGGCCGACGGCACGAGCCTCGGCCCGGCCGAGATCGTGTACACCGACTCGCTCCACGACGTGGCGGTCCTCCGCCCGTCGAAGCGCCTGCCCTTCGACAAGGGCTTCGCGTTCTCCACCGCCGCGGCGAAGGATCAGCAGGGCGTCATCGCGACGGGCTTCCCCGGCATGGCCGGCCGACCGTCGTACCAGACGACGCGGGGATACGTCTCGAACGAGAGCTTCCGCCTCGAAGACTCGGCGCGCCCGCTCACCTACGTGCAGCACACCGCGCCGATCGATCCGGGATCGAGCGGCGGTCCGCTCACCGACGAGCGAGGCAACGTGCTCGGCGTCAACACGCTGAAGGTGACGAACCGCGAAGCGGTGGCCCTCGCGGTCCCCGCCGAGTCGATCCTCGAGACGATCCGCCGCTCCGACACCGCCGAGGCGCGACGCGCCTCGGCCGCGCATCGACGCGAAGCGGCGCGGGTCGCGTGCCTCGCGCTCGTGGGCGAGCTCGCGTCGAAGAAGCCGCGCATGGTGCTGCTCGAGACGATGATCTCGAACAACCTCACGAGCGCCGAAGGCCTCCAGGCGGCGATGTCGATCGACGACGAGACGTTCGGTCAGATCTGGCAGAACGACTCGGTGCGCGCGATGAGGATCGCGACGCTCCTGCGCGTCGCGTCGTTCGTCGAGGCGGCCGGGGGCACGAACGCGCTCGAGACGTGCAGCGACGCCAACCCCGACGACGTGCGCGACGTCCTCTCGGCCGACGAGATCCGCTATCGCGTCCGCTTCGGCAACTGGGAGGCGCGCGAGATCTCGTTCCGCTGGGAGCAAGGGCACTACAAGCTCGCGCGCATCGATCTCCGGCGCGCGGCCGCGCCCGAGCCCGCCAAGCCCGCGCCGGCCAAGCCCGCTCCCGCGCGCAAGCCGGGCAGGGCGAAGAAGAAGTGAAGGCCGAGGGCTCCGACGGCTGAGGGCGGTAGCGCCCCTACTGGGGAGTCGCGACGAGCGGCGCCGAAGTCGACGAGCCGGCGCCCCAGAAGCTCAAGTCGGCAGGCTTGCTCCCGACGGGGATCACGCTCGTCGCGAGCTGGGTCGTGCCGAAGGTCACTTCGAAGAGCGTGCCTTCGTCGTTGAAGCCGTAGACCTTGCCGCCCCAGAACGCGAGGCCGAACACGTTCTTGTGCTCGATCGAGCCCCAGTTCTTGAGCATCTTGCCCGTGGCCGGATCCACCTCGACGAGGCAGTCGAAGCCGCCGGTGCAGCTCCCGCCCTTGACCGTGAGGTACGTCTTGCCGCCCTTGACCGAGACGATGTCGCCGCTCGAGCGCATGCCCCCGCCGAGCGCGCCGATCTTCGTCTTCGCGCCCGTGGTCGTGTCGATGCGCACGTAGTCGGCCTCCTCGTAGCCGACGAGCGCCTCGACGCTCGCGTCGACGGTGCCCTTCGGAACGAACGAGAGCGAGTTGGGGTACTTGCCGCGCGCGATCTCGGTGCACTCGGCGGTCGCCTTGTCGACCTTGTAGAGCGCGTCGTAGTTCGTGGCGAAGAGCGTCGAGCTCTCGTCGAGCGCGATGTCGATGATCGGCCCGCAGCCGTCGAACATCCCGACCTCGGTGACGGCCTTCGTCTTCGGATCGAGGCGATAGAGGCGGCTCGCGCTGTGGCCGAACACCTCGTTGATCTCCGGCGGATCGGTCGGCGTCGGCGGAGGCTTCGTGTCGAAGTCGCCGGTGGGCGCGGGCGCGGCCGTGTCGCCGGGCTCGGGAGCGGGAGTGTCGAACCCGCCGCGACCGGAGGATCCGCTGCAGGCGACGAGGCCCGCGGTGGCAAAGACAAGGAGAGCGCGCGAGGCGTGCATGAGGTTGGCGCACGCTAGCGCGGCTGAACGATCCCGCAACGATACGACCGCGTCTCAGATGCGTATCGGCGCAGAAAGTGCTCCATCGCCACGGCGCCGCCACCGCGGCGTCACGCGGCGGGCTCCGGCGACGAAATCGCTCGTAAGAGCGCGGGCTTGACGACTTTGCCCAGGGCGTTCTTCGGGAGCTCGCCGACGAAAAGCACGTCCTTCGGCACCTTGTACGGGGCCAGACGCGCGCGGACGAAGGCGCGAAGGGCGCCGGCGTCGCACGCGGCCGCGCCCGGATCCGACGGGGGCCGCCGCACGACGCAGGCGACGACGCGCTCGCCCCACGCTTCATCGGGGACGCCGACCACGGCCACCTCGGCGACCTCGGGGTGGTCGCGCAGCGCCTCCTCGATCTCGAGGGCGCTCAGCTTGTAGCCGCCGCTCTTCAAGATGTCGACGCTCGTGCGGCCGAGGATCTTGAAAGGCGCCTCGGAGCCGGAGGCGCTCGCGTCGCGCGTGACGGTGTCGCCGGTCTTGAACCACGGGGCGCCGCCGTCGGGATCGGCCGTGAACGCGCGCGCGGTCTCGTCGTCGCGACGGTGGTAGCCGCTGAAGACGCTCGGTCCGCGGATCCAGAGCTCGCCGGTCTCGGCCTCGCGATCGTCGTCGCCGACGATGCGCGTCTCGACCGTCGGGAGCGGGAAGCCGACGCAGCCGGGGTAGCGATCGCCCGCGAGGCGGTTCGTGATCCCCACGCCGATCTCGGTCATGCCGAAGCGCTCGAGCGGAATCTTGCCGGTGATCGCGCGCCAGCGCTCGGCGATGGTCACGGGGAGCGCCGCGCTTCCGCTCGTCGCGAGGCGGAGCGCGCGCGCCGCGCCGGCCCAGCGCGCGCGCGTCGCCTCGCCTTCGGCGTCGAAGGCGACGAAGAGCCGGTGGTACATCGCCGGGACGCCCATGAAGACGGAGGCGTCGTTCATCGCGTTCCAGATCTGCGCCGCGTCGAACGCGCGCATCATGCGCGTCGTCGCGCCGGCGCCGAGGGCGGTGAGCAGCGCGATCGCGAGGCCGTGCATGTGATGGAGCGGCAGCGCGTGGAGCAGCGTGTCGCTCGACGAGAAGCCCCACGCCTCGCCGACGAGGCGCTGCTGCACGGCGAGGTTCGCGTGCGTGATGACCGCGCCCTTCGGCTTGCCCGTCGTTCCGCTCGTGTAGAGCTGGAGGGCGGGCGCGCCTTCACCGCGCGCCTCCGCCGCGCGGGCGACGCGCTCGCGATCGGGCGCGTGCGCGAGCTCCGGCGCGAGCGGGCGGACCTCGAACGCACCGGCGAGCGGGGCGGCGAGATCGGCGTGCTCGGCCGACGCGAGGACGATCCGAGCCTCCGCGTCTTCGCAGAAGTAGCGCGTCTCGGGCGCCGGGTGGATCGGCGAGAGGACGACGACGCAGCCGCCCGCGAGGAGCACGCCGAAGAACGCCGAGACGAAGCTGGCGCCGGGCGCGACGAGGATCGCGACGCGCTCGCCCTCGAGCGACGCTCGACCGCCGAGGAGCGACGTGGCGACGGCGAGCGAGCCCTCGACGACGTCGGCGTAGGAAGACTCCGCGCCTTCGGCGTCGCGCGTGGCCGGATGGATCTCGCTCGCGCGGCTCATCCATCGCGACGTGAGCTCGCTCATTCGGACTTCTCCTCACCCGCGCTCACCGCGGAGCCTCTCGTCTACTACGGGCGACCGCCGGCGTGTACGATCGTCGTGTGGCCGGGCAGACGAAGGCGCGCCCTGCGTTCAGGGGGACGATCCTCGCGCTGCTCTCGGCGCTCGCGTTCGGCCTGACGACGCCGCTCGTGCAGCGCTTCGGCAAGGGCGCGGGCTCCTTCGCGACGGCCGCGCTGCTCTACGCCGGCGCCGCGGCCGTCGGCTTCGGGTCGCGCTCGAAGAACGAAGCGCGTGTGAAGCGCGAGCACCTGGGGCGCGTGCTGATCGTCGGCGCGCTCGGCGCCGGCGTCGCGCCGGCTGCGCTCGCGTGGGGTCTCGCGCGCGCGAGCGGGACGGCCGCGTCGTTGATGCTCAACGTCGAGGCGGTGTTCACCCTCGCGCTCGCGTCGTGGCTCTACGCGGAGCACGTCGGTCGCCGCGTCGCGTTCGCGGCGGCGCTGCTCGTCGCGGGCGGCGCGCTCCTCGTGCTCGATCGCCCTCGCGCCGAAGAGAGCGCGCGCGTCGTCGGCCTCTTCGCCGTGGCGTTTGCGTCGCTCGCCTGGGCGCTCGACAACGCGCTCGCCAAGCCGCTCTCGTCGCTCGATCCCGCCGCCGTGGTCGCGTCGAAGGGCGCCGTGGGCGCGACGCTGTCAGCGGGCGTCGCCCTCGCGCTGTCGGAGGCGTGGCCACCGGCGGAGCGCGCGGCGGCGCTGATGGCCGTCGGTGGCGTCGGCTACGGTCTGAGCCTCGCGCTCTACCTGAGAGCGCAGCGCGCGCTCGGCGCGGGGCGCACGGCGTCGGTCTTCGCGGCGGCGCCGTTCTGCGGCGCCGGGCTCGCGTGGGCGCTCGGCGAGCCCGCGGGGGGCTTCGCGCTCGCGGCGGGCGCGATCATGATCGCGGGCCTCGCGCTCCACCTCACCGAGAAGCACGACCACGTCCACACGCACGACGACGTCGAGCACGAGCACGCGCATCGGCACGACGACGGCCATCACGACCACGCGCACGATCCGATGCCGCTCGGCGCGCACACGCACCCGCATCGTCACGCGCGGACCGTGCACGCGCACCCGCACCTGCCCGACCTCCACCACGGTCACGGGCACGACGAGTGAACGCGCTGCGCGCGTCCAGGGGGCTGCGCGCTCAGTGCAGATCGCCGATGAGGTAGGCGAACGCCGGGACGAGCACCTCTTCGGGCGACGCTCCGCCGTGGCTGACGCGTCCTCGCCGATCGACGCAGAACCCGTGATCGCCGATGACGAGGAGGAGCGTACGCGTCTGGAGGGTCTCGACGTGTCGGAGGAGCGCGTCGGTGACGGTCTCGGCGATTTCGTCCAGACCGGCGACGACCTCGGCGGCGCCCATCGTCGGATCGCCGAGGGCGTCTTGGGAGAGCGACGCGAGGGACGACGGTACGACGTCGAGCTTGTAGAGCTCGCGCGATCCGACGCGCAGCCTTCGCACCGTCTCGGCGCTGCGGCCGCGGAGCGACTCGTTGGGCTCCTCGTCGGCGGGCGCGCGGAGGGCGTCCATGCCCCGCGCGAGGGTCTCGAGCTGGCGGAACGTGGTCGTGGGCAGCGCGCTCCAGAGGAGCGTCTCCGCCGTGAGCGAGGCGACGCCGGCCGCGTGCGTCGCCATCTGATCGCGCACGAGCCGCCCGAGGTCGTGCCTCATCGCGTCGACGACGATCACGTGAGCGCTCCGCGCGTTGTGAAGCCGCGCCTGCTTCGACGCGAGATCGAACGCATCCATGACGAGCCTCGGCCGCCGCCCGGTCGCGCCGAACGTCGCGAACGCGTCGGTGTACGACCGCTCGAAGCCTCGCTTGAACTCGTCTTGGGCTCTCACCGCCCGCGGATCGTCGAGCCCCGCCGCGATCGCGTTCGTGAGCGGCATGTAGCTCTCGACGAAGAGCTTCTCGAACGAGGCGAGCGCTTGCGGGCCGCGCGCTGCGTTGAGCGCGATCGCCCACGAGCGCCACTCGTCTCCGTCTCCGCCGACGGGGACTTCGATCGCCGCCCTCGGCCGGGGCTCCGCCTTCGCGGGCGCGTCGACCGGCGCGACGGGCGCGTCGACCTGCGTATCGACGCTCTTGGCTTCGGCTTCGACCTCGGCTTGGACTTCGACCTCGGCCTCCGGTTCGGCCTGCTCGATCTTCGTCTCCGCTTTCGCCTCCTCGATCGCCTCCGGCTTCGCGCTTCCGAGCAGCGCCGCGAGCGCCACCGGCGCGGCATAGGCGCGCACGCTCTCGTCTGCGTCGTCGATCATCACGAGGAGCGGCGCGGCCTCACACACGCGCGCGAGCACCCGGAGCGTCTCGCTGTCCTCCGGCGTCAGCGCCGGCCTCGCGATCGCCGCGAGCGACCCCATCGCGATCGCGATCCCGGAGGCGCCGACGCTCCTCGCCCGAAAGAGCTGATCCGCGAGGCGCGCCTCCGCGTCTTCCGGCATCGCCGCCCATGCCGCCATGTAAGGCGACGGCGCGCCGCGTGCGCCGAGCTCCCGCTCGAGCAGATCGTCGAGGTGCTCGGCGAGCTTGCCCCGCACGAACCCAGGCGCAGGTGCGGCGACGACGACCAGCACGCCCGCACCCAAGAGCTCCGCCGTCCGTTGAACCTGCGCTTCGGGGCTCAGAAAAGCGAGGTGGCCGGTCGGGCTCGTGCCGCCGTCGGCGCCGAGAGTGGAAAGACTCGAAACCTCGGAGGGGCCCCACGTCTGCTGCATGCTCGTGATGTGCCAACATCGCGATGATTTGGCCCAGTTTCTTGCCGTTGACCGTTCCGGATCACCTCCTTACGCTAGGTCTCGTTCCTTCTGCCGGGTTCGTGCTTCGCGGCTTTCATGATCCCCTTATGTGATTGAACCAGGAGGGCAAACGGTCGCTCAGTGTGCACGCCGAGCCATCTCTTCGGAGCTCTGGATAATTCGGAAGCCTAAAGCGCGATCCGCGCCCCCCACCTAGGCCTAGGCCTAGGGGTTCATGAACACCCGCACACGGCTCACGCGGTTGGAACGTCTGAAGGGCTCTCGTTCTCCGGGCGAGGGCCTTTCGCCTTTTGTCACCTTCGCGGGGGCGGCGCGGGGAAGAACGGGGTCGCGCCGTCGTCGGGCGAGGGCAGGGGCGTCGGCTTGGCCGCGGGCACGCTCGCGCTCGATCTGCGCGCCGGCGCGGCCGCGCTCGCCTTGCTCGTCCGGCTCTCGCGCGGCGGCGCGGCGACGGGCTCTCGCCCGGCGCGGAGCGCCTCCAGCGTCTCCATCTGTCGCGACGCTTCGCCGGACCGCGTGAGATCTCCGCTCTGCCTCGCGGCGTCGCGGAGCGCTTCCCAGACGTGGATGCTCTCGGGCTTCTCCTTCGCCAGGCCTTCGAGCAGCGCGATCGCGGCCTTGCCTTCGCCCTTCGCGACGAGCGCGCGCGCGGTGTCGACGCGCGGATCGTTGCCCAGCACGGCCGCGCGCTCGACGGCGTCGTCGAGCTTCCGGTCGACGCCGACGAGACGAAAGATCCCGGCCACGACCGCCCCGAACGCGAAGCCGCCGACGTGCGCCCAGTGCGCCGTGCTCGAGTGCTTCAGCGCGGCGCCGAAGACGATCTCGATCGCGACCCAGAGCGGCAGCATCACGAACGCGGGCGCGCGGAACGTGAAGAAGCGAAAGCCGAGCACGCCGACGAAGCGGATCTTCGTCGTCGCGAACAAGACGAGGAACGCGCCCATCGCGCCGGCGACCGCGCCCGACGCGCCGACGAGCGCCGCCGTGCTGCTCGCCGACACGGCGAGGTGATGGACGCCCGCGGCGACGACGCCGGCCACGAGGTAGTAGACAGGGAAGGCGAGGCGCCCCCAGCGATCTTCGAGCGCGAGGCCGCACAGGAAGAGAAACCACATGTTGCCGACCACGTGCCACCAGTCGCCGTGGACGAAGACGTACGTGAAGAGGCCGAGCAGATTCGCCCGCGCGGGCACGTACCCGAAGCGCAGCGGCACGATCTTGGAGACGGCCTCGTCGATCCGCGCGCACGCTGTCGCGTACTTCTCGGCGTGCTCCTGCTTTTGCTCCTCGGTCGACGCTCGCTCGATGATGTCGCCGAGGGGGTTCTCGATCGGCTCGAGGTCGCCCTGGAGCCCGCGGAGCTGCGGGCACACGCCGAGCGAGGGCCTCTGAAAGTAGAGGGCCTGCGCGTCCATGATCGCGCGGCGCAGCTCGACCTCGTCGCCCGAGTACGTGGTCGCGAGGCCGTGCAGCGCGATCGTCAGGAGGATGAGAACGACGGTGACGACGGGGATCCGCCGCGTGCTCATCTTGTCGTGGCTGATCGGCAGCAGCATCGCCGCGGGTGAGCGTAGACTGCGGAGCGATGACCGAGAAGGCCCGCGCGATCCCTCTGCCGCAGACGGCGGCGCTCGAAGTGGCGGATCTCCGCGTGGCCGATCTGCTGACGTTCCTCGCGGTGGTTCGCTCCTCGTCGCTCACCGCCGCCGCGCGAGAGCGGAAGGTCACGCCGTCGCAAGTCAGCAAGGCGATCACGCGCGTCGAGACGCACTTCGCGCGCAAGCTCGTCGAGCGCGGCAGCCGCGGCGTTCTCCTCAGCGAAGCGGGGCGCACGCTCGCCCCGGCGCTCGAGGCGATCGTCACGCAGCTCGAGGCGGCGCGCGGCGCGACGCAGGAGGGCGCGGAGATCCAGCTCGGCGCGCCGTCGTACCTCCAGGCGGCGCTCCTGCCGGCCCTCGCGGCGTCGGCGACCAACGTTCGCATTCGCGCCTTCGAGCTGCCGCCGTCGCTCCTGCGCGCCAACGCGCAGGACGACGCCTTCGACGTCTTGCTCCTGCCTGGCGGCACGACCCACCTGCCCGCGTCGTGGGTCGCGCACGAGGTGGGCGCCGTGAAGAAGAGCCTCTTCGGCTCGCCCGCGCTCGAGAAGAAGCTCGGTCGCCTGCCCCTGACGCCGGAGCGCCTCGCCGACGTTCCGTTCGTGATGCCCACCTACAAGCAGCAGGGCCGCGTCGTGCCCGTCGACGACGACTGTCCGCTGCCGCGCCGCCAGCGGCGCGTCGGCCATCAAGTGCAGACGATCCTCGTCGGCCTCGACGTCGCCGCGGCCACCGATCAGCTGATCTTCGGGCCGGTCATCGCGGCGCACCGCCACGTCGCGACCGGCGTGCTCGTCGAGATCCCGGTCGTGGGTTGGGCGGTGAGCGAGCCGCTGTCGTTCGCGTGCAACGTCGATCGCGTGTCGGTGCGCTTGCAGTCGGCGTTCGACAAAGCGCTGCGCGCCGCGATGAGCTGACGCGTCAGGGAATGACGCTGATCCAGTCGTCGAGCTGCTGGTGACCCGCGGTGTCGACGACGCGCGTGACGATCGGCGGCATCTGCGTCGTGTTCGGATCCATCCCCGCCGGAACGCGGCGGCCCGAGACGATCGAGACGAAGCTCGCGGTCGGATCGCCCGGGACGATCCGGACGTAAGGCGCGCCCGCGTCGTCGTCTTGTTTGTTCGAGTCGACGTTGACCGCGGTGGTGTACGCGTGGAGATCCTCGACCGTCGGCGCCGACGCGTCGGGCAAGAGCTGCGTGCCCTTGATCAAGAAGAAGAGCTGCGTGAACTGCGCCGCCGCGGAGAAGTTCGCGTTGTGGCAGTGTCCGCAGTTGGCGTGGAGCCAACCGAGCGCGGGCCGCGCCTTGCCCGTCGCGTCGTCGGGGATCGTGAGCGACGTCGCCGGAGGCGCGGGCGCGAGGCGGCTCTCCGCCGCGAGCGTCGCCAGCGTCACGCCGGTCGCGCCCGCGACGCCGAGGCTCACCGCCTCGACGCCGAGGACGGGCTCGTCGTGACCGAAGTGGCACTGATCGCACTGCGAGCTCGACGGGATCTCGTAAGGAGGCTTGCCCGCGCGCGTGACCTTCTCGCCGGTGTCGAGGCGGACGGCGTCGGTCTCGTCGGCGTTCCAGCGATAGGTCGTGTGCCGCCAGGCGCCCTTGGTCTTCCAGTAGAGCCGGGTCTCGACGCGCTTGCCGTCGACCTTGAACTCCTTCCACAGCTTCGTTCCGTTGGGGAACTTCCACTCGTCGAAGTTGGCGATGTCGATGGTCGTGCCCGCGGGGAGGAACAGGAAGCGCGACTTCTCCGCGCCGTCGCTCCAGAACTCGTAACCGGGCTTGTAGGGCTTGTTCTCCGCGGCGACGGTCTTCGACGCGTAGTCGGCGTAGAGGCCCGTGCAGTCGAGGTGCTTGAAGAGGCCGTCGACCTCCTCGTCTGCGGCGCAGTCGCGCTTCGGAGCGCCGGTGTCGCGCCCCGCGTCGATCGGGTCGGCTTCGGGCGCTCCGGTGTCGGGCGGTCCCGCGTCGCCGTCGGGGACGGGATCGGGCGCCGGATCGCTGCAGCCGGCCCAGGCGGCTGCGACGAGCGGAAGCACGAAGAAGGAAGCGCGAAAGAGGAAGCGGTACATCGTCGAAGGAGGATACCCGAACGGCGTGGGGTTTCGTATCCTCCCGCCTTCCGATGGGACCGCGCATTCCTTCAGATTCGTCCGCGCCTCGGGTGCGGGTCGGCATCATCATGGGATCCACCTCCGACTGGGCGACGATGTCTCACGCCGCCGAGACGCTCGAGAGGCTCGGCGTTCCCTTCGAGGTCAAGGTCGTCTCCGCGCATCGCACGCCCGATCTGCTCTTCCAGTACGCGAGCACCGCCGAGGCGCGCGGCCTCGACGTGATCATCGCCGGCGCGGGCGGCGCGGCGCACCTGCCGGGCATGGCGGCGTCGAAGACGCTTCTGCCGGTGCTCGGCGTGCCCGTCGAGTCGAAGGTGCTCCGCGGCGTCGACTCGCTCCTCTCGATCGTGCAGATGCCCGCGGGCGTTCCGGTCGCGACCTTCGCGATCGGCCGCGCGGGCGCCGTCAACGCGGCGCTCGCCGCCGCGCAGATCCTCGCGCGCAGCGATCTCGCGGTCCGCGCCGCGCTCGAGCGTCATCGCGACGATCAGACGGCGAAGGTCATGGAGCAGCCCGATCCGCGCGTCCCGCCGGAGCCCGAAGAGTCCGCGCCCGGCTCGGCGACGACGCCCGCGTCGAGCCGACGCGGGAGCAAGGTCCCTCCGTGACGATCGGCGTCCTCGGCGGCGGGCAGCTCGGCCGCATGATCGCGCTCGCGGGCTACACGCTCGGCCAGCGCTTCGTGTTCCTCGATCCGGGCGCGGAGTCGTCTGCCGGTCACGTGGGCAACCTCCGCGTCGGCGCGTACGACGATGAGGAGCGCCTCTCCGAGCTCGCGCGCAAGAGCGACGTCGTCACCTACGAGTTCGAGAACGTCCCCGTCGGCTCGGCGCGCTTCCTCAACGAGCTCGTGCGCGTCTATCCGCCGCCGCGCGCGCTCGAGGTGAGCCAAGATCGCCTCGACGAGAAGCAGTTCTTCGCCTCGATGCGGATCCCGACGGCCGGGTTCGCCGCCGTCTCGAGCCAGGCCGAGCTCGAGGCCGCCGTCGCCAAGCTGGGCCTGCCCGCGGTGCTCAAGACGCGTCGCTTCGGCTACGACGGCAAGGGCCAATGGATCCTGCGCACGCAGGACGACGTCGCGCGCGCGTGGGAGGCGCTCGGCGCCGCGTCGCTCGTGCTCGAGGCGTTCGTTCCCTTCGAACGCGAGCTCTCCATCCTCGCGGTGCGCAGCACGCGCGGCGAGACGCGCTTCTGGCCGCTCGTGGAGAACGAGCACCGCGACGGGATCCTCCGGCTCTCGATGCCGAAGAGCGACGCGTGGACGCCGGAGCTCCAGGCGCGCGCCGAAGCGTACGCGGCGAACGTCCTCGCCGAGCTCGACTACGTCGGCGTCCTCGCGATCGAGCTGTTCCTCGTCGGCGACGAGCTCGTCGCCAACGAGATGGCGCCTCGCGTCCACAACTCCGGTCACTGGACGATCGAAGGCGCGGAGACGAGCCAGTTCGAGAACCACGTCCGCGCGATCCTCGGCATGCCGCTCGGCTCGACGCGGACGATCGGCGCGTGCGCGATGATCAACGCGATCGGGCGGCTGCCTCCGCAAGGTGACGTCCTCGCCGTCGAGGGCGCGCACCTCCACGCGTACGGGAAAGACGGCGCGCCCGGGCGCAAGGTCGGTCACGTCACCGTGCGCGCCGAGACGAAGCGAGAGCTGGCGGAGAAGCTCGAGAAGCTCCTCCCCATCGTCGACCCGCAGGGCGTCGCGCCCGCGAGCATGCGGCAGGCTCGCTGATGTCGTGGTTCATGGCGACGATCTACGACTGGTTCATGCGCGATCTCGAGATCGCGTGCGGCGCGGCCTGGCGCGCGGAGCTGCTCCACGACGTTCGCGGCGAGGTGCTCGAGATCGGCGCCGGCACCGGGCGCAACCTCGATCACTACGAGGGCGTCGAGCGGCTCGTGCTCGCCGAGCCCGATCCGCACATGCAGAAGAAGCTCGCGGCGCGGGTTGCGCGCGAGCCCGAGTCGCGTCGCGCGCGATCGATCGAGATCGTCTCGTGGAGCGCCGAGTCGCTCGCGGCGCCCGACGCGAGCTTCGACGTCGTGGTCGCCACGCTCGTCCTCTGCTCCGTCGGCGACGTCGGGGCGAGCTTGCGCGAGATCCGTCGCGTCTTGCGCCCGGGAGGGACGTTCGTGTTCCTCGAGCACGTGGCCTCCCCGGATCCGAAGCGCCTCGCGTGGCAACGAAGGCTCGAGCCGGCGTGGAAGCGGCTCGCGGGCAACTGCCACCTCTGCCGAGACGCGGCGCGGTCGATCGAAGAAGCCGGGTTTCACATCGATCGGATCACGCGCGAGAGCGCGCGGAAGGCGCTGCCGATCGTGCGGCCCACGATTCGCGGCCGCGCGCGCGCGTGAGTCACCTGCAGTCGGGGGAGAGCGCCTCGTACGTCGCCTCGAAGCAGTCGTCGATCTGATCGCAAGGTCGATCGAGGCACGCCGCGAGCTTCGCGAGCGCGTCCGCGTTGAACGCGGGGAGGAGCGGGCAGGTTTCGTCGAACCGCTTGCCTTCGTCGCCGCACGAGGCGACCTTCTTGGCGCAGGCGTCGGCTTGGTCTTTGCCCGAGATCGCGGCGCTCGCGACCACGCCGAGGCATTTGTCGTCGCTGACCGACTGCGCGCAGTCGGTCGTCGTCCGGCAGGCGAGGTACGAGGCCGGATCGATCATCGTGAGCTGCGCGCAGCGGTAGTCGCGGCCGCATCCGTCGCGGCTGACCGGGCCCGGCGTCGAGCCGTCGGGGGCGCAGCTCTTCACTCGCTCTTCGCGTCGCGTGCAGTAGTCGACCTCGGACTGCACGGCGCCGACGCCTCCGCTCGACGTGCTGGTGCCGGTCGAGCAGCCGCCGGCGGAGAACGCGAGCGCGGCGCCGAGCGGCGCGGTGACGGCGAGCAAGGCGCGAACGGAACGAATGAAGGCCATGATTTCTCCTCGAGCGAGCGTAGGGAGGCTACGTGGTCACGCGCAAGACCTCGTCGACCGTCGTCGCTCCGTCTTTCACCTTGGCGAGACCGATGCGACGCAGCGTGGGGATCCCGCGCTTCTTGAGGAGCGCGCGATACTCGCGCGGGCTCGCCTTGTGCTTGATGAGCTCGCGCATGTCGTCGTCGACGATGACGACCTCGAAGATGCCGGTGCGCCCCTTGTAGCCGGTGCGGAGGCAGGCGGCGCAGCCCTTCGGGCGAACGACCTTCGAGCCGCGGGGCAGGATCGTCTCGTCTTCGTCGACGAGATCCGTCTCGAGCGTGACGAGCTCCTGGCAGTTGCGGCACACGAGGCGCACGAGCCGCTGCGCGAGGATGCCGGTGAGCGCGTTGGCGACGATCCACGGCTCGACGCCGAGATCGACGAGGCGCACCGCGGTCTCGACCGCGTCCGACGTGTGGAGCGTCGAGAGGACGAGGTGTCCGGTGAGCGACGCCTGGAGGGCGATGCCCGCGGTCTCCGCGTCGCGGATCTCACCGACCATGATCACGTCGGGATCCTGACGGAGGATCGCGCGGAGGCCCGTCGCGAACGTGAATCCGGCCTTCACGTTGGTCTGCCCCTGCGTGATCTGGGGGAGCTCGACCTCGATCGGATCTTCGAGCGTCATGACGTTGTAGTGACGCGTGTCGATGAGCCGCATGAACGAGTAGAGGGTCGAGGTCTTGCCCGCGCCGGTGGGGCCGCTCGTCACGAGGAAGCCTTGCGGGCGATCGACGAGCTCGCGAACGATCGCCTGGGTGACCGGATCGAGGCCGAGCTTCTCGAACGCGATCAGCGCCTGGCCCGAGAGGATGCGGAGCACGACCTTCTCGCCGAGCGACGAGGGAAACGACGAGGCGCGCAGGTGCACCGTGTTGCCCTCAGGCGTGAGCGTGAGCTGACCGTCTTGGGGAACGCGGCGCTCCGCGATGTCCATGCGCGCGAGCACCTTGATGCGCGAGATGACCTCGGGGGAGATGTCGAGAGGCACGCTCTGCTCTTCGACCATCTCGCCGTCGACGCGGAAGCGCACGTTCATGCGATCGCGCTTCGGCTCGAGGTGGATGTCGCTGGCGTGGGCGCGGACGGCGCGGCGCACGATCTCGTCGAGGACGATGACGGCGCCCTGCTCGAGGAGCTCGCTCATGGTCAGAGAGGCTAGCCGAACCGGCCGACGAACGCGCGGTGCAGCTCCAGCGCGGGATCGGTCCCCGTCGCGAGCGCCTTCGATTTCCAGCCGGTCGCGATCCGGAGGATCGTGATCGAGCGCGCCTCCGTGGCCTCCGTGGCCTCGAAGTGGACCCGCCAGTCTTTGACGGCGAGCTCGAGGGACCCGTCGGCCCTCCTCTTGATCCGGCGATAGGGATGAGGCTGCGGGCCGAGCGCGAGCGCGTCCGTGATGCGGGCGCGCAGATCCACGTCGACGCGTCCGTCGAGCCAGCGGAGCTGCGCGTCGGCGGGCTCGGCGAAGCGCACCTCCCAGACGGGGCGCGGATCGGCGGCGAGCCAGCCGGCGCTCGCGTCGGGGAACGCGTCGGCGTACGCGAGGTACGGCTTCAGATCGAGCACGGGCGTGCCGTCGAGCAGATCGAGATCGCGGACATGGAGGACGAGACCTTCGATCTTCTCGAGCCTCACGGCGCTCATGCCGATCGGGTTCGGGCGATGGGGCGATCGGGTCGCGAAGACGCCGCGCTTGCGGTCGCTGCGCGGCGGCAACACCTTCGCGCTCGCCGACGGCGCTGCGCGGTGAAACCAGAAGAGGATCCAGAGGCGATCGAAGCCCTGGAGATCCGCGAGGGCGTGCTCGTGCTCGGCGAAGATCTCGACGCGGCCGGCGACGCTCTCGGCCGCGACGGCCTGGCGCGGCGCCTCGACCTTCTCCGTGAAGGGCGAACGGACGAGCCCGATCGGGCGCACGAGGTACGTCTCGGTCACGCTCGCTTTCTAGCACTCCTCCGCCGAGCGCCCTCGGATGGAGCGATCGAGGACGACGGCAGCGCCGCCTTGGGCGGGCGGCGATCCAAAACGGTGCATCCCGACGAGGGTGGGAGAAATCGCCGGCGCGCGCGTGAAAATCGCCGTCGCCGCGGTACGGTGAAGGCGTGTCGTCCCCCACGCCGCCGCCTTCGCCGCCCGTGTCTGCGCGCCGTCCGAACGTCGGGACGATGCTGCCGACGGATCTCGTCGCGTGGCGCGATCGCGCGCTTCGCGTCGCGCCGTCGGCGGGCGACGCCTATGCGATCGCCGTTCGCGCGAACGCGGAGCGTGAGCCGGCGGAGCCGGGCTATCGGCTCTATTGGATGACGCGCGGCCTGCTCGCGAGCGCGGAGGTGCCTGCGGCGTCGACCGGACACGTCGTGATCGGGCGCCACGAAAAGTGCGACGTCGTGCTCGACGACGAGCGCGCCGTCTCGCTCCGTCACGTGCTCGTTCGCTCGGCGGTGCTCGACGACGGATGCCCGACGTTGAGCGTGCTCGATCTTCGGACCCACGACGGCTTCGAGCTCTCGGACGGGACGAAGCAGCACGCGATCATGGCGTCGGGACCGGTGGTCTTTCGCATCGGATCGCACACCGTGGTCGCGCTGCCGAGCACGGGGCGCATTCCCGAGGCGCTCCCGTCGCCCCTCGTCGAGCGCTTCGAGCGCGATCCGGGAGCCGGCCGCGGGCATGAAGTGAAGATCCAGCCGGCGCCGGCCGATCGCGGACCGATCTCGCGCGTCACGCTGATGCGCGGCACGATCGATCTGGCCGAGCGGCGCTCGTTTCCCCCCGGCTTCACCGGCGAATGGAGCCCGGATCCCGCGCATCCCTTCGAGCTTCTCCTCACGATGGGCGGCTTCCGCGCCGTGGTGCGCTTCACCGTCGCCGATCTCGAGCAGGGCGTGCTCATCGGGCGCGCCGAGAAGTGCGTCGACGCGGGGCTGCGCCCGATCCTCGCCGAGAGCATCTCGCGGGTGCACCTGTTGCTGGTGCGCGAGAAGGGGCAGCAGTTTCTCTACGATACGGCGTCGACGAACGGCACCGAGATCGACGGCCGGCGTGTTCGATGCGCGCCGCTCGCCGACGAAGGCACGACCGCTCGGATCGCCGGCAAGAGCGGGCTCTCGCTCCACTGGCGCGCGGTTCACGCGCTCCAATAGCCCCGCGAGGGGGCCAACAACGCGCGGCCTCGCCGGTCGGATCGGCGCGGACGAATTCTTTCTGCTCGCCGTTTCCGGCGGGAATTTTTCGGATGTCCGAAGGTGCGCCGACTGCAACCGCCCCGCGAGAGCGTGCGTAGGTGGAGTGCAAGGAGGGCTCATGGAAGCCAACTCGAAGAGCAAGGCTCGACGAAGCCTGCTGACCGTGGCGGCCGTCGTCGGGACGGTCGCCGCATCGGCCATCGTGGCCGCGTGCAGCAGCGAAGAGACGAGCGTGAATGAGGGGGAAGAGGGGATCGGGCTCACGCAGATCGACGCCGTCGCGAGCGCCCCCGAGGCGTCGATGCCCGTCGACGCGACGCCGTCGCCCGACGGCAAGGACGTCTACTTCATCGCGTACGCGACCGTGGCCGGCCCCGATGGAATCGGCGCGGTGAAGGTGCCGGCGATCTTCAAGGTCTCGGCGGCCGGCGGCGCGGCTCCGCAGAAGCTCCACGAGGGCGAGCCGCTCGGATCGCCGTTCGGCATCACGATCTCGGACGACGGACAGACGCTCTTCATCGCCGACTCGAGCGCGGACGGTGACGCGTCGGAAGACGGCGCGGAGCGCAGCGACGGCCGCGTCTTCGCGATGAACGCGAACGGCGGCGCGCCTTCGCCGCTCGCGGGCACCGAAGGCATCACGCCCGCCGGCGTCGAGGCGCTCGGCCCCTCGCTCTACGTGACGGGTCGCAAGGACGGTCAGCCGGGTCTCTACAAGACCGGCATCGGCGGCGGCATGGTCTCGGCGGTCGGCGTCGGCGCTCCGTTCTCGGATCCCGGCGGCGTCGCGGTCGCCCGCAACGGCGTCGCGTTCGTCGTCGACACCGGCAACGCGACGACCGAGCAGGCGCTCGCGTCGGTCATCATGGTGCAGCCCGACGGCAAGATGGAGATCATCGCCGACGGCCTCGCGGTCGGTCACCCCGCGGGCATCGCGCTCGTGAACGACGACAGCGCGGTGCTCGTCAGCGGTCTCGACTACGCGTCGGGCACCGACCGCGTGTTCCGCATCGAGCTCGGAGATCGCTCGATGAAGACGCTCGCGTCGAAGATCGGCGACTTCTACGAGAGCGCGGGCCTCCACCGCGCGCGCAACGCCCAGGTGTTCGCCTGGGCCGACAGCCACGCGAACGGCACCGGCACGGTCTACGTGCTGCGCCCCTGAGCGTTCCGCTCAGCCCCCCTGGACGCGCGCGAAGACGCGCGCTGAGCGCGCTCGGCGCGCTCCTCTTCAACGAAGAATTTCTCTCGGAAGGAAATGAAGATCATGAAGGCTCGTCACATTTTCGCGGGTGCACTCTCCGCTCTTGCTCTCACCGGCGCCGTCTCGATCGCGAGCGCGTCGAGCCATCGTGAGGCGCCCGCCATCGGGTTCGACCCCGCGGCCGACAACACCGACACGTGGGCGTGGGTGAACGACGGCGCGCACGACAAGCTCTATCTCGTCGCTTCGTACAACCCCCTCGAAGAGCCGTCGGGCGGCCCGAACTACCACGAGTTCTCCGACGACGTGCTCTACGAGTTCCACATCACGCGCGGCAACAAGAGCCTCGAAGACGTCGTCACCTACCAGATCCAGTTTTCGTCGACCGACATCCAGCGCGTGAACCCCGCGGATCTCACGAAGCCCCTCGGCGGCGGCAAGGAGTTCTTCTCCCAGCTCACCGGCCGCAAGCAGACGTACTGGCTCACGCGCCTCGACAAGAAGGGGAGCAAGGTCACGCGCAGCGTCCTCGGCCAGGGCCTCCCCGTCGCGCCCGTCAACATCGGCCCGAACACGAACAAGATCGTCTACGGCACCGAGAAGTACGACGAGAAGTTCATGGCGAAGTTCATCCACCCGCTCGGCTTCAACGCGAACCAGGGTCGCGTCTTCGCCGGTCAGACAGACGACGGCTTCTACGTCGACATCGGCCGCATCTTCGACCTCGCGAACCTCCTGACCGGCACCGCGCGCGACAACATCGCGGGCTACAACTGCCACTCGATCGCGCTCGAGATCCCGACCGCTTCGCTCACCGCCGACGGCCTCCCGCCGAAGCCGGGCGCGAGCGACGCGAACACGATCGGCGTCTGGGCCTCGGCGAGCCGCCGGCAGGTGCGCATCCTCCACAAGGGCGGCGGCGAGACCTCGCACGGCTCGTGGGTCCAGGTCTCTCGCCTCGGCCTGCCGCTCGTCAACGAGGCGCTCATCGGCCTCCAGGACAAGGACAAGTTCAACCGCACGAAGCCCGCGAAGGACGTCGCCAACTTCGGCGCGTACTTCCTGAACCCGGTGGTCGTGCGCGACGCGGAGGCGGTCGGCATCTACAAGGCGCTCGGCGTTCCCCAAGAGGTCGTCGACTCGCTCAAGACGAACCGCCTCGACGTCATCGACACGATCAACCTCAAGGCCTCGGGCCACAACATCCCGCTCGAGGCGACGGGCGACGTGCTCCGCGTCGACCTCGGTCTCGACTCGCGCTTCCCGAACGGCCGTCCGATCCCGTACGGCGCCGCGCCGAACAAGGAGCAGGCCGACGTGACCGACGTGCTCCTCTCGGTGCTCCTCTCGAAGGGCACGATCGCGGTCTCCGACGGCGCGCAGTCGAACGACAAGCCGTACCAGAAGGAGTTCCCCTACCTCCCCGTTCCGCACGAGGGCTTCTCGGGCGGTCACGGCCAGCCGGCGCCCTGATGCGCTGAGCTGACCCCACAAAAGACAACCCGCACCTCGTGGCAGGCGAGGTGCGGGCTGGACCCCGGAGGAATGGTTCCTCCGGGGTTTTTCTATTTCTGTTTCTCGATCCCCGGGCCAGCCGCCGCCAAGGAGGTGAACGGCGGCTGGCCCGACGACGTTGGAGAGTTGGAGAGGTTGGAGAGGTTGGAGAGTCAGCGATCGTTCGAGCCGGCGAACGAGGGGCCGTCGGCGAGGACGCGCGCGTCGCGCTCGGTCTTCACGGTGTTCGACTGCGCGAAGGCGGGGCCGTCGGCGAAGATGCGGGCGTCGTCCGCGAACTTCTCGGCCTTGTTGCCCACGAGGATCGGCGCCGGCACGCGCATGTCGTCGATCGACTTGCCCTGGCCGAAGCTCGGCGGCGTCGCCTCGAGGTGCACGTTGCCGCTCGGCTCGATGTAGGTGGGCATCTGACGCGCGCGGTCGGTGTCCGTCGTCGCTTGCGTCGAGCGCTTGTCGATCATCCGCACGTGCTCGACGCGGTCGCTCTCCGCGCTCTCCATGACGCCCTGCTCCTGCGAGCCCGGCTCGGGATCGAGATCCGCCGCGCAGCCGCCGAGCGCGAGGGACGTGAGGACGAGGACCGAAGAGACCGTCGACGAGAAACGCATGGGAGAGCTCCGTTCGGAAAAAAGAGACCGGCGAAGACCGCCGGCGGGTCGCGCCGGGGAGCCCTTCGCCCCCGCGGCACGGCTCTCCCATCGGCCGCCCGCCGGACTTGTTGCGTGGAAAATGATCCGGCCGTTCAACTCGGCGTCATTCACGAAGGAACGCGTCCCACTTCCGGGTCCCGGAGTTGGGACGGCGTCCCGAAAGCGGGAGCGCGGCCAGGGGAAACCTCGTCGTTCGGCGCTTGGCGGCGTTGGAACGGGGCCTGCTATGGGAGAGTCATGGCCACTCGAAAGCTTCGTGTCCTCGATCGACGATCCATGCTTCGCGGTCTCGGCGCCGCCCTCGCGATCGCACCCTTCGGCTCGCTCCTGACGGCGTGCTCGGGTGCGACGACCTCGACCAGCGGCACCGAAGGGGACGCGTCAGCAGGCGGCTCGAGCGGTTCGAGCGGCTCGAGCGGCTCGAGCGGGTCGAGTGGATCGACGGGCGCGTCGAGCTGGGCGAGCGGAGGTACCGCAGCGATGACCGACAAGGCCTCGTACCCCGATCCCTTCGCGACGCCCGCGACGACGTGTCTCGTCATGACTGCCGCGACGGAGGGGCCGTGCACCGAGGCCGCCGATCGCGAGCGTCAAGACATCAGCGAGGGATACACCGGCCTGCCGGTGCGCCTCGCCCTCCGCGTCGTCGACGCCGCGTGCCAGCCGGTCGCCGGCGC
Organism: Labilithrix sp.; assembly: GCA_019637175.1. GTDB lineage: Bacteria > Myxococcota_A > Polyangia > Polyangiales > Polyangiaceae > Labilithrix. The sequence goes on from JAHBWD010000017.1 coordinate 30,103, forward strand.
CAAGGTGAAGATCTGGCACACGCAGATCACGGGCAGCTACTCCGGCGACACGCCGAACAACGGCATGTGCCTGAAGTCGCAAGACGACGCGACGAAGCACTACTTCCGAGGCGCGCTCACCACCGACGCCGGCGGTCGCGTCGACTTCGACACGTGCTTTCCCGGTTGGTACCGCGGGCGCGCGATCCACATCCACTTCACCGTCACGCTCGGCGGCCGATCGTTCACCTCGCAGCTCATCTTCGAGCAGTCGCTCGTCGACGAGATCTTCGCGAGCCACCCCGAGTACGTCGGGTACGGCCAGCCCGACACGAAGAACGCGACCGACAACGTCGTCGGTCGCGGCGATCTCGCGAGCTACACCCTTCAAGTCGCGCGCACGAGCGACGGAGCGATGCTCGCGTCCAAGCAGATCACCGTATGGTCGTGAGCGTCAGCCGCTCGGCTTCACGTCGTGGCGCTGCATGAGCCGATAGAGGCTCATGCGATCGATGCGGGCCTTGCGCGCCGCCCTCGTCACGTTGCCGCCGGCCCACGCGAGGAGCGCCTCGAGGTAGCGCCGCTCGTAGCCGGCGATGACGTCTTCCTTGCCGTCACGGAAGCTGCGCTCGAGATCGATCGCGCTCGGGATCGAGGCCGTCGCGTCGACGCTCGGATCGAGGTGCGCGCCGCCCTCGCGCAAGACGACCGTGCGCTCGATGAAGTTGCGCAGCTCGCGCACGTTGCCCGGCCAGTCGTGCCTGTGCATCTCCGCGAACACCTCCGGCGTGAAGAGGTGGGCGCTCTCGCGCGCGCCGAGGCTCTCGAGGATCGCCGGGACGAGCAGCTCGAGATCCGCCAGGCGCTCGCGCAGCGGAGGCACGCGCACGGTCACGACCGAGAGACGGAAGTAGAGATCTTCGCGGAAGCGACCGTGGTTGACCTCGCGCTCGAGGCAGCGGTTCGTCGCGGCGACCGCGCGGACGTTCACCTTGCGCGCCTTGGTCTCGCCGACGCGGCGGATCTCGTGCGCCTCGAGCGCGCGCAGGAGCTTCGGCTGCATGTCGAGCGGCAGCTCGCCGATCTCGTCGAGGAAGATCGTGCCTCCCTCGGCCGCTTCGAACGCGCCGACGCGATCGCGATCGGCGCCGGTGAACGCGCCGCGCACGTGGCCGAAGAGCTCGCTCTCGAGCACGCTCGGCGCGATCGCGCTGCAATCGACGATGACGAACGGTCCGCGCCGGCGCGGCCCGCGCTTGACGATCTCCATGGCGACGAGCTCCTTGCCCGTCCCGCTCGCGCCCTCGATGAGGACGTTCGAGTCGCTCGCGCAGACCCGATCGAGCGTCGCGAAGAGGCGCCTCATCGGCAGCGACACGCCGTAGAGATCGCCGAAGCTCGCTTGATCGAGCAGCTCGATGCGCGCGATGGAAGGCTCCTCGCTGACGACGACGACCGAGTCGCCGATCTCGACGCGGCACTCGGGGAGGGGGAGGTCGCAGTCACGCACGGCGACGCCGGAGATCCGCGTCCCGTTGAGCGAGTCTTGATCGACGAGCCTCCAGGCGCGCGCGCCTCGCTCGATGCGACAGTGGAAGCGCGAGACCGAAGGATCGTCGATGACGACGTCGTTGACTTCGTGCGATCCGATGCGGACGCTGTCGCCGTCGACGGCGAGCGTCGTCGTGCTCGTCTCGTCGGCGCGCCCGCGCGTCGCGCGCTCGACGCGCAGCACGAGGCGAGGAGCCGCCATCGATCGCGAGAACTTCGGCGTCGTCGCTCCGCCTCTCGGCTGTTCGGTCATCGCAGAAGTCATGATGAAACCATACCGCCGTGCGTGGCATCGACAACCGCGACACTTCGATCATGTCGCGCCGGCGCGACGGTCACCCGCGCGCTCACTTCGCGGGCTTGTCCAAGATCAGGAGCGTCGTGGGGTCGGAGTCGTTGGGGGCGCAGCGGAGGCGGACGGGCTCGCGCTCGGCCACGAGCAGGGGCCCGTCGACGCGCGCGAGGCGTACGTTGCCGACGCGCACGCAGAAGGCGTCCGGCGGCTCGATCTCGATGCGGCGCCGGCCGCCGGGCTCGGTCGACTCGGTGGCCCGCAAGACGATCGTGCGGGCGATGCGTCCGAACGGGCCCTCGAACTGGTCGTCGTCGATCGCGCTCACGCGGATGTAGTAGCGGCCCGGGCCCGGCGGCTGAGCTTCGAGGCGCTTGACGGCCGCCGGCACCTTCGTGTCGACGGCGACGTCACGGAAGATGCCGTCGCGCGCGATCTGGACGTGCCACTCCTTCGTGTTCCGCTCGGGGCTCGCGGGCACGTCGTACTCGCCTTCGATGATCGCGGCGCCGTCGTCGAGGAGCACGAGCGGAGGTGACGACGACCAGACGGGCGCCACGGGCAACGGGCGAGGCGGCGTCGGCGGCCGGCCGAGCTCGGCCTTCGATCCGAAGCCGCGCGCGACGTCGTGCGATCGGCCGCGCGCGTCGATCTTCGAGCTGCCGCCGTAGACCGCGAGCCGCGTCGTCTTCACCGCGTCGGCGCTGACCTGCGCCTCGCCGTCGTAGACCTTCACCGTCGCCGCGTCGGTGCCCACCCCCGCCGCCTTGCCGGGCGCGCCGGCCATGAACGCGCGGAGGTTGCCGGTGACGAGCTGCGTCTCGCTCGTCGTCGGCTTCGACGCCGCCGACTTCGCGTCGCCGAGGATGATGACGAGCGTTCGCTCGCCGAGCTTCACCTGCGTCTCGTCGCGGAACGTCACGTCGGCCGCGGAGGCGGCGCGCGTGCTCACGCGGTTGCCGCGAAAGAGCGGATCGTTGATTCTGCCGGGCTTCGCCTCGGGCGCGAGCACGTCGACCTGGTTTTGCACGGCGGTGAGCTGCGCGTCGGGCGCCTTCTGATCGGCCGCCTTCGCAGGGATGACGAGCACCATGCCCTCGCGCAAGACGTGAGGGCGCGGCATCTTCGCCAGCTCGGGGTTCGCGCCGTGGAGCAGATCGACGAAGCGACCGTCGCCGTAGTACCGCTGCGCGATCGAAGAGCACGACTCGTTCGCCTTCACGACGTGACGCACGTCGTCGGCGCGCGCCTCTACCGCCGCGAGCACGATCGCGACGACCAGCGCGCGCCTCACGCTCGACCTCGACGCCGCAGCAGGCGTGTGATCTTGGAGGCGAGATCGGCGTCGGGCGCCTCGCGGAGGAGCATGTCGCTCGCGCCCGCGCGGATCGACGCCGTCGTCTCGTCGGGGCCGGCGACGTCGACGACGACGATCGGGAGCGCCCGATCGTTCGCGCGGAGGCTTCGCACGCGCGAGAGGTCGTCGCGCGCCGACACGACGACGGCGGCGGCGCGCGACGCGTCGGGCGGCTCGTCGCTCGTCGCCGTCGCGCACGTGAGACCGGCGGCGCCGAGGCATCCGCAGATCGCGGCGCTGCGATCGCGGCTCATCCACACGATGATCTCGCCGTCGACGGCGCCGGCGGCGCGCGCTTCTCCCGGCGCTCGCGCGATCGCCCGAGCGTCGCGCCCGAGCGTCGACGCGTGCCGGCGTCGCTTCGCCGCGTCGAGCGCGCGCGTCTCGGGATCCGTGCCCGCCGCCGCCGCCACGAGCGCGTCGCGGAGCGCGCGCGCCGTCGGACGATCCGCCGGCGCCTTGGCGAGCGCCGCGTGGACCGCCGCGGCGATCCCCGCGGGCACCTCGGGCGCGATCTGCCGGAGCGACGCCGGCTCGACGAAGAGATGCTGCGCCATGATCGTGGCCGAGTCCGCCGCTTGGAACGGCGCCTCTCCCGAGAGCATCTCGTAGAAGAGCACGCCCGCGGCGTAGACGTCCGCCGCGGGGCCGACCTCCTCGCCGCGGCACTGCTCCGGCGCCATGTAGTGGGGTGTGCCCTGCACTGCGCCCGTCTCGGTGAGCTTCTCGGCGGCGCTCACGATCCGCGCGAGACCGAAGTCGATGAGCTTGACCGACGGCGCTTCGCCGTCGCCGTCGATCATCACGTTGGAGGGCTTCAGATCTCGATGCACGATCTCGGCGGCGTGGCAGGTCTCGAGCGCCTCGAGGACGCGATCGAAGATCGGAAGCGCGCGCGCGACCGCCATCGGGCCCTCGCGCTGCATCCGGCGCTCGAGCGTCTCACCCTGCACGAGCTCGAGCACGGTGTAGAGATCGCCGGCGTCTTCTCCGCAGTCGAGCACGCCCACGATCCCCGGGTGACGAAGCTTCGCGAGCGAGAGCGCCTCGCGCCGGAACCGCTCGCGCACGATCGGATCGTCGAGCAGCGCGCGCTTCAGGATCTTGATCGCGACCGCGTCGCCCAGACGCTCGTCGCGCCCGAGGAAGATGCTGCCCATGCCGCCGGCGCCGAGCGGGCGCTCGACCACGAAGCGGTCGCCGACGCGCCGCGCGGTCACGGCGCGACCTCGAAGACCTCGACCGGCTTCGCGCGGCCTCGGAGCTCGTGCTCGCCGAGCGAAGTGAACGCCACCCCGGGACACGCGTCGACGACGTCGCGCGTGGTGAGCGTCTGCCTCGGACGGGCGAGCGCCTCGAGCCTCGCGGCGACGTTCACCGCGTCGCCGATCACGGTGTACTCCATGCGCGTCGAGCTCCCGAGGTTGCCCATCAGCACCTCGCCGCTCGCGACGCCGATCCCGAGCTCGACGGTGAAGTCGTAGGCTTGGCGCCAGCGCGGTAGGTTCGAGGCGACGAACGCGTGCATGTCTTCGGCCGCGGCGAGCGCGCGCGCGACGTCGTCGCGGCCCGAAGGATCGCGCGGGCGGAAGACCGCCATGACGCAGTCGCCGAGGAACTTGTCGACCATGCCGTCGTGGCGGAAGACGATCTCCGAGAGGATGGTGAAGAGCTCGTTCAGGAACGCGACCGAGCGCTCCGGCGAGGTTCGCTCGGCGAAGCCCGTGAACGCGACGACGTCGGCGAAGATCACCGTGACCCGCTTCTTCGCGCCGCCGAGATCGAGCGAGGCCTCGGCGCTCGCGGCCGCCTCCGCCGCCTCTTCGGGCATGTAGCGCCTGAGGTTCGACTCGACGACGATGCGCTTCTCGATCTCGGTCTCGCTCGAGGCGAGATCGTCGGCCATGCGCTCGAGCGAAGCGCCGAGGGCCTCGAGCTCGTCGCCGCTCGATACGTCGCTGCGCGCGGAGAAGTCGCGGCGCGCGTAGCGCTTCACGAGATCCATCAGCGCGCCGATCGGCGCGAGCACCCGGCGCACGACGAAGAGCGACGCGATCGCCGCGAGCGCGGCCACGCCGAGCGCGCTGTAGAGGAGCGCGCGTCGCGCGGTCGCGAGCGCGCCGAACGCCTCGTCGGTGGGGCGCTCGACGACGAGCGCCCAGCGCTGCGCCGGCATGCTGCGGATCGTCGCGACCTTGGCGATGCCGTCTTCTTCGAGCTCGGTCGTGAACAAGAGCTCGGCGCCGAACGAACGAGGCGCGACCGCGAAGATCGCCTTCGGCGCGCGATCGCCGGCGACGAGCGCGAGCGACTCGTCGACGAGCGCGACGCGGTCGGGAGCGCCGAAGCGGAGGCGCGAGATCTCGCGGAGCCGCGCGTCGAGGATCTCGCGCGAGATCCCGACCACGACGAAGCCTCCGACCGCGCCTTCGAGCCGCGACTCGTGGCGCGCGCGCGGGCCTTCGGGGAGCGCGAGCACGCGGAAGCCCTCGCGATCGGGAGGCGCGCGCAACGCGTCGTCGATCGCGCGCCCCTTCGGCACCACGGCGTCCACGAAGCGCCGCTCGCCGTCGAAGAACGAGACGCCGGAGGCGGCGGGCGTGCGCCCGACGACGTCGCCGATCGCGCGGAGGCGCGCGTCGACGTCCATCGTCTCGTCGGCGAACACGTTCCTCACGCGCCCACCGACGTCGGCGGCTTGATCGAGCGCCGCGATCACGCTTCCGGCGGCCTCGTCGACGACGGCGGCCTCGAGCTCCTTCTCCGCGCGGCTGAGGCCGGCGCGCTGGATGTCGAGGACGATCAAGCCGAGCGCGACCATGGGCACGACGGCCACGCCGAGGACGGCGAGCGTCCACTTCACGCGTAGTGACCCCAAAACGCGAGCCAAGTCGGAGATCAGTCTACACTCCGGCCCACGGCATGGAAGGACCGCGCCTCGGCGTCGTGTCGTTCGTTCTCGCGATCGTCGCGCTCTCCATCGGTGCGCGCGGCGCGCGCGCCGACGAACGTCGCGCGATCGATCGTCTCGAGCCGTCGGAGCGTGGGAGCGAGTGGATCGCGAACGAGTCGCTCGACATGCGCGGGCGGCTCCGCCCGAGCTTGGGCTACGTCGTCTCGTACGCGCGTCGCCCGCTCGTCGTTGCCCCCGAGGGCAGGGCGCCGGTCTCCGATCTCGCGAACCTCCACCTCGGCGCGAGCCTCGTCCTCGTCGATCGCCTCCGGCTGTCGGCAGACTTGCCCGTGCAGCTCTACGCGAGCGGCGAGCCCGCGGCCTCGTCGGGCGTCGTCGTTCCGCCGCCTTCGAAGAGCGCCGGCGTCGGCGATCTTCGCTTCGGCTTCGACGTGCGTCTGTTCGGCGAGCACGGTCGCCGGCCGCCGCCGATCACCGGCGCGATCGGGATCCAGGTGTGGGTGCCCACCGGGCTCGAGAGCCAGTGGGCGAGCGACGGGACGTTCCGCGCGCGCCCGCGCGCGATGCTCGCGGGCGAAGTCGGCCGCCTTCTCTGGGCCGCGCAGCTCGGCGTCTTCGCCCGCGAGCGGCCCGAGATCACCGGCGCCGCGGCGATCGGCGTCAGGGTCGCCTCTCCTCTCGTCATCGGACCGGAGATCTTCGCGTCGACGATCGCCGCCGACGCGTTCTCTCGGCGCGGCACGCCCGTCGAAGCGCTCCTCGGCGTTCACTGGCTCGTCGACGGCACGGCGCGCATCAGCGCGGCCTTCGGCGGCGGTCTCGGCGACGGCGACGGAGCGCCGGCGTGGCGCGGCGTGCTCGCGGTCGAGTGGGTGCAGCCGATCCCGCCGGCGCGTCGCTCGACCGATCGCGGCGGCCCCGGCCGCGGCCCGCGCGGCGCGTCGGCGGAGCCCGACGAGGATCGCGACGGCGTGCCCGACGCGGTCGACGCGTGCCCGCGCGTCGTCGGCGTCGCGACGAGCGATCCGAAGACCCACGGGTGCCCGCCCGACGCCGACGGCGACGGCGTCGACGATCTCTCCGATGCATGTCCCACGGCGTTCGGCGTCGCGACCTCCGATCCGGCGACGAACGGCTGCCCCGATCGCGACCGCGACAAGGACGGGATCGAGAACGACCTCGATGCTTGTCCCGACGATCGCGGCGTCCCCGACGTCGATCCGCGTCGCCACGGATGTCCGCTCGCGTTCGTCCGCGGCGATCGCGTCGTGCTGCTCGATCCGTTCGAATGGAAGGGCGCCGAGCTCGCGCCGGGGCCGACCAACGAGGCGCGCCTCACCGCGGTGCTCGCCGCCGTGCTGAAGCTCCCCGAGGGGCGGAAGCTCCTCGTCGAGGGGCACACCGACGATCGCGGCGACAAGCGTCTCGGAGGCGCGCGCGCGGCCGCGGTCGGCAAGTGGCTCGTCGAGCACGGCGTCGACGGCGCGCGCGTCACGACCGCGGGCGTCGGATCGGAACGACCCGTCGCGACGAACGAGACGGAGTCGGGCCGCGCCGAAAACCGGCGCATCGAGATCCATCTTCGCTGAATCGCCGTCGCGCGCGCGCGACGCTGCCGCGTCGACGCCGCACGATCGGGCGCGACGACGCGCGCATTTTCACGCGCGTTCCCGCGGCACGACGGTTGCTCGACGAGCTCGACATGCGCAGCACCTTCGCTTCCTTCGTCTCGATGGCGATCCTCCTCGTTCCCACGGTCGCGCGCGCGCAGCCGGCGCCGACAGCGATCGCGAGCGACAACGGCGACGGCATCGACACGCACCTCTTCCGCCCGGCCCTCGACTCGCGCGGCCTCGTCTCGATCAACGGCGTCGACGTGCTCGGCGCGGGCGAGATCAGCCTCGGCCTCACGATCGACTACGGGCGCGGTCTCTTGCGCGTGCCCGACGTCGGGCAGGCGTCGACCTCGCTCGTACGCGACTCGTTCACCGGGACGCTCCAGCTCAACTACGGCATCGCGGGACGCGCCGTCGTCGGCGTCTCCGCCCCCGCGGTCTTGATGTCGGGCACGCCGCAGCCGGGGGTGGCCGGTTGGGGGCCGCAGGCGGTCGACGCGCAGTCGATCGGGCACGTCGCGCTCCACGCGAAGGTGAAGCTCACGCGCGCGACGAGCGCCCTCGGCGTCGCGGCGGCGGTCCAGGTCGGCGTGCCCGTGAGCGACGCCCCCCGCAACGGCGGCGCCGATCCATCGCTCTGGTACTGGCCGACGCTCATCTTCGAGAAGCGCTTCGGCAAGGACGACCAGCTTCGCGTCGCGGCCAACGTCGGCTATCGCGGACACGCGCCGAGCACGACCGCGCTGCCGCTCCGCGACGGGCTCGTGCGCGACGGCAGCCGGGTGACCTACGGCGCGGGCGCGTCGCTGCGCGTGCTCGATCCGCTCGACGTCGTCGCCGAGACGTACGGCACGTACCTCTTGAGCGACAGCGGCGCGGCGGTGAAGCCTTCGAACGAAGCGCTCGCGGGGATCAAGCTCTTCGTCGAGAAGAGCTCGTACCTCGTGATCGGCGCGGGGCCGCGATACACGAACGGCTTCGAGGCCGCCGATCTCCGCGCGGTCGTCGGCTTCATCTTCGAGCCGCCGCTCTCCGACGCGGACGGCGACGGCGTGCCCGACGGCGAGGACGCTTGTCCGAACACGCCCGGCATCCACTCGCGCGAGTCGGACAGGAACGGCTGCCCTCTCGACTCGGACGACGACGGCATCCCCGACAGCGAGGACGCGTGTCCCTTCCTCGCGGGCCCGCGCACGAACGATCGCCGGACCAACGGCTGCCCTCCAAGGATCGAGCCTCCGCCGCCGGTGCTCGATCGCGATCACGACGGCGTCCCCGACGCCGAGGACGCGTGCCCCGATCACCCCGGCCCGCGCCACCCCGATCCGGAGCGCAACGGCTGCCCCGACGTGCTCGTCGGGCCCGGCGGCCTCACGGTGTTCGACAAGATCCTCTTCAAGACCGCGAGCGCCGAGATCCTTCCCGAGTCGAACCCGATCCTCGACAAGGTGGCGAAGGCGATCAACGAGCACCCCGAGCTCCTGCTCCTCGAGGTCGCCGGTCACGCCGACGAGCGCGGCGGCGAGAAGTACAACCTCACGCTCACCCAGGCTCGCGTCGACTCGGTCATGATCGCGCTCGTCGCGCGCAGCGTCGACAAGTCGCGCCTGCGCTCCAAAGGCTACGGCTACTACTGCCCCCGGGTCGAACGGCACGACGAAGAGGCGTGGGCCAAGAACCGGCGCGTCGAGTTCGTCATCGTGAAGAAGACCGACGGACCCACCGGCGCGCCGCTCGGCTGCGCGAACGCGACGGCGCGAGGCGTCTCGCCCGATCCGGTGCCGTGACACATGTCCGAGGAATCACGAGGGAATCGGGCCGCCGATCCAGCGGCGGTTGCGAGGCGTAGGTCCCGCATGACGCGCTCCTGCATGATCGTCGCGCTCCTCGTCTCGATCGCCGGCTGCTCCGAGACCAAGCCCTCGGCCAAGCCCGAGCCGGCCTCGATCGCAGGCAAGCCCGCCGATCCCGACGCGAGCCTCCCGAGGACCCAACGCCTCGCGCTCGCGAAGACGAACGGCACGACCGGCGCCGACAAGGCGGTCGAGACCGCGCAAGCCGCCGTTCGCGCCAACCCGACGAAGGACGACGCGTGGATCGTCCTCGGCCGCGCGTGGGTGCGCAAGGCGCGCGAGAGCGCGGACCCGGGCTTCTACTTGAACGCCGACGCGTGCGCCGCCGTCGTGATCGAGCGCGACGCCGATTCGAAGCTCGCGCTCGATCTGCGCGGCCTCGTGCTCCTCAACAACCACCAGTTCGAAGAAGCGCGCGCGCTCGCGCTCGGCGTCACCGCGCGCCACCCCGACGATCCGATGGCGTGGGGAACGCTGAGCGACGCGTGTCTCGAGATGGGCCGCTACGACGAGGCGACCGACGCGGCGCAGAAGATGGTCGACCTGAAGCCGAACCTCCCGTCGTACAGCCGAGCCTCGCACCTCCAGTGGCTCCGAGGCGATCTGGTGGGCGCGCGAGAGACGGTCCGCCGCGCGCTCGACTCCGGACGCGCCGGCAAGAGCGATCCGGAGCCCGGCGCCTGGGTGCTCGTGCAAGCGGCGATGATGTTCTGGGGCGAGGGCGACTTCGAAGGCGCGGAGGCGGGCTTCGACAAGGCCCTCGAGCGCATCGGCGACTACGCGCCCGCGAACGTGGGCAAGGGCAGGGTCGCGATGGCGCGCGGCGACTACCGGCGCGCGGCCGAGCTCTTCGAGCGCGCCTACGAGGTCAGCCCGCTCGTCGAGACGGCGTGGCTCCTCGGCGACGCGCGCGACGCCAAGGGCGACGCGGCCGGCGCGGCGGAGGCCTACGCGCTCGTGGAGAAGGAAGGCCGCCGCGCCGATCCGCGGACGTACTCGCTCTTCCTCTCGACGAAGAACAAGTCCGCCGACGAGGCGCTCGCGCTCGCGCGCGAGGAGTACGCCGCGCGCGAAGACATCGTGACCGAGGAGGCGCTCGCCTGGGCGCTCCATCGATCGGGACGCGCGGAAGAGGCGAAGGCCTCGATCGTCCGGGCGCGGCGGCTCGGCACGCCCGACGCGCGGCTCATGTACCGCGAGGGCGCGATCCGCATCGCCGCCGGTGAAGGCGCGAAGGGCGCGAAGCTCGTCGCCGACGCGCTCGCGAAGAACGCAGCGTTCGACGCCACGGGCGCGCGCGAGGCGAAGGCCCTCCTCGCCGAACGCGTGGCCGCGCGATGACGCTGCGCTAGTCTTCGATAGATGCGAAGTACACTCACTTGCGCCGCGATCGGGGCGCTCATCGTCGCGTGCGGTTCGCCGCGGCCTGCCGTCGCGCCCGAGCCCGCCGCGGGGGCCGCCACGACTGGCAGCGACGTGGAGGCGCCGACGGCGACGTCCGAGAGCGTCGAGCCCGCCGAGCCCCAGCCGACGGCGTGCACGAAGGACAGCCACTGCACGCTGTCGATGTTCGCCGGCTGCTGCGTGTGCTGCCCGAGCCGGCCGCGCGCGTTCTTCAAGCCGGAGCTCGCGAAGCTCGAGGCCAAGTGCGGGTCGGTGAGGTGTCCCTCGTGCTTCGAGGACTGTCAGGCCGCGGTCGACATCACGACCTACGTCGCCTCGTGCGTCGACGGCCGCTGCGTCGCCGAGCCTCGCTGACGACGGTCAACCTACCTCGTCGCATGGCAGATTGTCGGCGACGGCTCGATAGGCTCGTCGGGCTCATCGGTCAACGCCTCGCTGGGCGCGGCGGCCAGAGGTGCGCCGACGTCGCACCTCTGAATTCCGCTAGACGTCCGCCCTAGGGGGGTTGGCGTGGGCTCCGAATGGAGTGTTGATGGCAACATGGGGGACGAGCACGATCTCGAGGGGACGCCATTGGCGAGGCTCACGAGACGCCGAGCCAACGCTTTCGGCCTGACTCCAGCGCGCTCGCTGACGACGGGGGCCGAGGCACTCTCGAAGATGGAGAGGGGCGCTGTCTTCGGCGCGGCGAGGAGCTGCGCGTTCGGCGCGCGCCCATGCGACGTGCGCATGCGCTCCGACAGGGCCGCAAGGGCCGACGAAAGGCTGCGTCGGTGGCTGTCGCGGTTCGCTCGCTCGGCGCGTCGACGCTTCGAAGACGACTGCGGCTGAAACCAAGACTGTGAAGGGAGGGTACGACGATGATGCAACAGCACCCGGTCTACGCATATGGCCCGCCGCCGACGATGCGGCAGGAGTATCCGATCCTGTCCGAACAAGGCGTCACGGTGACGACGGCACGTTTCGTCGTGTACCAGCAGACCTACCCGATCGCCGGGATCACGAGCGTCGCGCCTTTCCAGCAGCCCGCGAGCCGAGGTGGGCCCATCCTTCTCGCCTGCCTCTTCGGTCTGATGATGTTCGTAGGATTCGCGGGCGGAGCCATCGGCGGAGGGCTGTTCTTCCTCGTCCTGATGGGCATCTGTATCGCCGTCGCCGCGAGCAGGAAGGACACTTTTGGCGTGGTCGTTTGGACGGCCGGGACGAACGTGCGCGCGCTCGTCACACATGACGGCGCGTTCGTCGGCCGAGTTGTCGTCGCCCTAAACCAGGCGATTGCGTCGCGCTGACCTTGCGGTATTCGTTGGCCTCGGCGACGACCGGATCTCTTCCAAGGACACGCGGAAGGTTCCTTCCACATGTTGACCACGGCTTCGACTCTCGGAATGTCCTCGTTCCGGCGGGTGGCGGACCGTTCGCGCCGTCTCCTCGCGCGTCGTGCTGGAGCGACGATGTGAGGGCAGATGAAGTCGTCGCTCGCTGAGGCCAGCTACTTCACGATCGTCTTGCAGCCGAGGAGGATCTCGACCTTCGCCGAGCCGGTGTCGCCCTTCACCGCGTTGCACGTCGAGGGGCACAGGATGATCTTCGTCGGCGCGCCGCCGGTCGAGGGATCGACGTCGTAGTACCAGCCGCCGCCCGCGTCGCACGCGCCCTCGTTCTTCTTGTAGCCGAGCACGCTGCTCATCCCTGCGCCGGTGGTGTGCTTGACGTTGACCTTGTCGAAGTCGGGCACGCCGGCCTCCGCCTTCGGGAGCGAGTATTCGCAGGGAAGCGCGGTGCCGCGGATGGTGTCGAGCGCCTTCTGGAAGTCGGCGGCGACGTTGCTGGTCGTCGTGACGATGAATGCCTTCGAGGTGTCGCCGCCGACGGCGATCGCGTCGAGGTTCGCCGTGGCCCTCGCCTTGTCGGCGTCGGTGAAGACGCCGATGACGAACGTCTTGATCGACGGGCTGCCCGGCGATACGGCCGCGCCCGACGCGGCGATGGCCGCGATGCCCGGGATGTCCATCGGCTGGCAGCGCGTCGGGAAGCCGTCGGTCGCGAGGACGGAGACGACCACGTGGCCGGGGTTGGCCGTGGCGTGGGCCTTGGCGAGGTTCACGCCCGTCTGCACCGCGACCGACGTCGGCGTCAGCATGTCGGGCGCCGGGTTGGGGATCGACGCGATCGACGACGTGAGCGCGGAGGCGTTGGCCGGAAGCGTCCCGATCGGGACCCTCGCGGTCGCGTAGTTCGCGGCGACGCACTCGACGCCGTCGCACGTCGACGAGGTGATCGCCTGGCAGCTCCCGATGGTGCAGCTCCCGTAGACCGGATCGCCGACGAGGCAGTTGCCCGTGGTCAAGATCCCGAGGCGGCACTCGCCCCACGTCCTGCACGCGGCGCCGCCGGGGCAGTCGGTGTTGGCGTCGCAGCTCCGGAGAGGATCGGTGGATCCGGAAGGCGGAGAGCAGGCCTTCAAGTAGCAGCGGCCGAGCGAGACGCCGCCGACGGTGCACTGCGCGTTGTCGGTGCACGACGACGGGGCGCCCGGATGCTTGATCGGGAAGATCTGGAGGCCGACGCCGATGCCGGCGGACTTGGGATCGGCGATGAACGCGTTCAGCGCGGCTTTCACCGCCGCCCACTTCGTCGGCCCGCTGCCGCCTGCGCCCGTGTTCTCCATCATCGAGCCCGACGCGTCGAGCATGATCAAGATGTCGAGCGGGAGCTGCTTCGCCGTCTGGGTCTCGGCGCCACACTCTCCGAGATCGCCGCTCGACCCGCTCGACCCGCTCGATCCGCTCGACCCGCTCGATCCGAGCGATCCGTTCGAGCCCGACGACGTTCCGTCGCCGCCGCCGCCGCCGTTGCTCGGATCGTTGGGATCGAACGGGTTCGTGTTGCTGCCGCACGCAGCCGCGAGGACGATCGAGAGCGAGCCCGCGAGCGCCAAGGCGCCGACCTTCCTGGACATCGAAGCTTCCTTCCCCGACGCGGCTCGAGCGCCTCGTCTCCGCGCGTGATGCGTGCATTTTAGCGCGACATCCGCGATCGGGAAAGGTGGTGAGGAGCGCCCCGACGGTCAGTCGCCCGGGCTCATCTCCTCGGGGATCGGCTCTTTCGGCGCCTCGTCGAGCGGCTCGTCGCTCGCCGCGGGCGGCGGCGCGGGTCGGTCGCCGGTGATCATGTCGGCCGCCGGCGACGGCCGGACGCTCGGGCGCACCGCGGGGGGTCGGACCGCGGGCGCGAGCACGATCGAGGCCGGCGCCGGATCCGCCGGCGCGTTCGGCAGATCCTCGACGGCGATCGCGGGCGGCTCCGCGACGGCCGCGTCGGCGCTCGTGATCTCGGTCGTCCCGACGGGCTCGGAGGGCGGCGCGTCCGTCCGGGGCCTGTCGTCGGTCGTCCAGAAGATCCACGCGCCCCCGAGGAACGCCCCGACGAGCACGAGGAACCCGACGGTGAAGCCGACGCCGCGGTCCCGCCGTGGGCGATCGAGCTCGCCCGAGAGCGTCGCGCCCGGCGCGCGCGAGCTCGGCACGAACCAGTCATCGAGCTCCGGCGCCGACGCGAGCGCGGGCCGGCGCGGAGGGAGGGCGATCTCCGCCGCGCGGATCGCGGCGCCCACGATCCCCGCGCGCGACATGAGGAGCGCCACGCGCCGCGCGGAGCCGTGCCCGGCCGGCGCGTGTGGCGCGAGCGCGCGCGCGAGCTCGGCGACGCTCGACAGCTCCGGATCGAGCGGTAGGGCCGACCCGTCGCTCGCGCGCGATCGATCCGCGACGAGGGCGCGCAGGATCGTGCCGAGCGCCGCGACGTCGCCCGCGACTTCTTCGCGTGTGGCGTGCTCGCCCGTCGCCGCGCCCGTCCACGCGACCTTCACGCGATTTCCCGGCGCGAGGTAGACGTTCTCGACGCGCAGGTCGCCGTGCGCGAGCCCGAGCGCGTGCGCCTCCGCGATCGCCTCGCACGCCTCGAGCGTCCAGCCGACCGCCTCCGAGAGCGGTATCGAACCGCGTGTCGCGATCGCGCGCGCGAGGCTCGTGAGCCCTTCGTCGTGCGCGGGCTCACGCACGACGAAGGGCACGCCGCCGTGGAGCGCGCCGACGTCGAGGATGCAGAGGACGTGCTCGCCTTCGAGCCGCTGCGCCGTCATCGCTCTGCGCGTCCATCGCGTGCGCGCGCTCGCCGCCTCGAGACGGAGCGCGATCTCGATCTCCACGCGCCGCTCCGCTTCGCGATCGGTCGCGTCGAAGAGGACGCCCGCCTCCGTCGCGTCGAGCTCGGCTTCGAGGACGTAGCGATCGGCGACGACGTCGCCGGCGCGTGGCTCCGCCGCGTCCGTCACAGGGTGCCTCGAACGATCGTCCGCCGCCACGTGATGAGCGACAGGAACGCGACGAAGAGGGCCGAGCCGAGGATCGACCAGATGATCGGGAAGGTCGTGCGTCCGATCTGGACGGCGAAGAGCTCGGGCAGGCCCGCGAGGCGCGCCACCCAGGTCCCGATGAGCGCGCCGACGAAGCCGACGCCGATCGAGACGAGGGCGCCGCCGGGGTAGTAGCCGACGATGGCCTTTCCGACCGCGCCGCAGACGCCCGCGATGACGAGGAGGAACAGAAGCTCGACGATGGTCATGACGTGTCCTTTCTGCCTGACCGGGAGAGCAACCGCCGTACCGCGCCGCTCGATCGCAGATATTCGAAAAGACGAAGGATTTCTATTGCCGTCGGCGCTCGAGAGCCGCGGCTCGCTGCCACGCAGTGGCGCTTTTTCCGCTATGGGTTCGGGGGGCGTGGAGCCGCTCGGCCCGATGAGACGTAGCTCGAACATGGGGAACAGGTCCGTGGTCGCGGCGCTCGGCGTCGCCGCGATGGTCGCCGCGTCGCTCGTCTCGCTCCGCGCCGAGGCGCACACGATCGGTCTCTCGACCGGCGAGTACACGGTGAAGGCGAGCGGTGAGCGAGCCGCGGTGCAAGTGAAGCTCGCGTTCGCGCGCGCCGAAGTGGCGAGCATGCTGCCCGGCCTCGACGCCAACCGCGACGGTCACGTGAGCGCGCTCGAGGTCGACGACAAGAAGCGCGACCTCGAGAGCAAGGTCCTCGGGCGCATCGAGGTGCGCGCGGCGGGCGCCAAGTGTACGCCGGCGCTCACGAGCGCGGCGCTCACCGAGCAAGACGGTCTCGCGGTCGACGGCACGTTCGACTGCGCGAGCGCGCCGTCGTTCGAGGTCGACGTCGCGCTGCTCGACGATCTCTCGCACGGTCATCGCCACGTCGCGCGCGGCATCGGCGCGACGACGCACGACGAGGTCCTCTACAAGGGCCACGCGACGTTCACGGTCGCGGCGCCCGACGGCGTCGCCGCGCCCGCGCCCGCGGCGAGCTCGGCGCACGCGTCCTCGGCGTGGGGGTTCTTCAAGATGGGCATCGAGCACATCCTGACGGGCTACGACCACCTCGTCTTCCTGCTCGGGCTCATCCTCCTCCGTGCGCGCGTGCGCCAGCTCCTCGGCGTCGTCACCGCCTTCACCGTCGCGCACTCGATCACGCTCGGCATCGCCGCGCTGGGCGTCTTCACGCCGAGCCCGAAGTTCGTCGAGCCCGCGATCGCGCTCTCGATCGCCTACGTCGGCATCGAGAACTTCTTCGTCAAGGACGGGAGCAAGCGCTGGCGGATCACGTTCCCGTTCGGGTTGATCCACGGCTTCGGCTTCGCGGGAGCGCTCCAGGAGGTGAGCCTCTCGCGCGCGGAGGTGCCGGCGGCGCTCGTCTCGTTCAACCTCGGCGTCGAGGCGGGGCAGCTCTTCGTGCTCGCGCTCGTCCTGCCGATGGTGTTCCTCGTCCGGCAGCAGGAGTGGTTCGAGCCGCGCGGCGTGCGCGTCCTCAGCGCCGCCATCGCGGCGGCGGGAGCGTTCTGGTTCGTCGCGCGGATCGTCAGCGGCGGTTGAGCGGGGCAGCCTGCGCCTGGAACGTCTCCGGCGCGTAGTCGAGGTGGGGGATCGCCGGCATCGCGGGGACGACGTCGCTGTGGGCTCGCGCGGTCGCGTGCGCGGGAGCGGCCTCGGCCGGCGGCGACGACGCCGCGTGGCCGCCCTCGGCGTGCCCTTCCTTCTTGTGCGCGAGGTGCTGCAGATAGAGCGCGACGGCGACGAAAAGGACGGCGCACCCGAGGTAGAGCAGGTGCAGCGGGTGGTCGTACTTCATCTTCACCGCCGACTCGAAGAGGCGAACGATGAGGATCATCAGGATCACCTTGCCGACGGCGCCCTTCAGATCGTCGAGCGAGTGGATCGCGAGCCAGTTGGGCCGCGAATCTTCGGTGCGGCTGGCGGGATCGATCTTGCTGATGAACAGCTCGTAGATGCCCATCGCGAAGATCAGGAGCACCGTCGCGAACAGGAAGCTGTCGACGGAGCTGATGAGCGCGATGGCGAGCGCGTCGCCGCCCTCGTGGCTCGCCACGTGCTGGACGAACTCTTTGGCGGTGTGGGCGATGACCATCACGCCGCGGATGAACATCAGCACGGAGCTGACGAGCGATCCGAGCACAGCCAGGATGACGACCAGGCGAGCGTTGAACAGAAAGGTCTCGAAACCAGCCTCGAGCCAGCGCTTGAGCGTATTCATCGGGGGCTCGGCAATGTACGGGGGTGTGCCCGCCGACCTTCCCACGGTCGCGCTCGATGGCTCAGCGGCGCGAAATCACTCGCAGTCGCCGCCGGCGCAGTCTTTCGTGCAGCCCTCGGGCTTCGAGCAGACCTGGACGCAGTGGCCGCCGGGGCAGCTCAGCTTGCAGGTCGCGACCGGACCGCAGAGCTGCGAGCAGTACCCGCCCTTGCAGCTCAGCTCGCAGTTCACGCCGTCGCACTCCTGCCGGCAGGCGCCCTTCTCGCAAGTCTTCTCGCAGAGCGGGCCGTCGTAGACGCCGCACGACTGAAACGCCCCGACCGCCATCGACTTGGGGAGCTTCGGCCGCGCGATCTGCGGAAGCGGCGTGGCCGCGGTGGCGGCGGGCGCCGCGGCCTCGGCGCCTGCGTCCTCTTCTCGGGGCGACTCGGCCGCCGCTTCCTTGGCCCCCGCGTCGGGCGTCGTTGCCGTGGTCGTGAAGGCCGCGTCGTCACCGGCCTCGGGCTTGCCGAAGCAGGACTCGCAGCCGCCGCATCCGGCCACCATGCCGAGCGCGCCGAGGAAGATGAGCCTGAGTGCTCGCATCGAGGCGCAGTCCTAGCACACGTCGCGGACCGCCAGCGAACCGTCGGCAATCGCAACACTGCTGCGAACGTCGAGACACAGCGGTTCGAGGCTCGACGCGCTCGGTCCCTAGGACGCCGATGATCGGGGCCTCGAACCTCCGTTGACAGCGACCGCGGGCGGGCGTCCTCTTTGCATGATGCAGCGCCGCATGTCCGCCCTCGCCACACGAGCCTCGTTCTCCGTCGCGACGGCGCTCCTCGTCGTCGGCTGCGGAGAGATCGCGGAAACGACGCCGGGCCCGCAGCACCCGTCGGTGCCGCCCGCGTCACGCCAGGCGCCGGTCGCGCGCGTCATCGATCTCGATCACGAAGAGATCGGCTGCTCGTCTTCGCCGCCGATCCGCCGCGCGCCCCCCGAGTTCGACGACGCCGATCCCAGCGCGGTCCGGCTCTTCTTCGACGTCCTCGCGCCGTATGGAACGTGGGTCGACGATTCGCGCCTCGGCTTGATCTGGACGCCCTCCGCGGAGGCCGTCGGCAGCGACTTCGTTCCGTACGCGAGCCATGGAAGGTGGACGCACCGCGCCGCGCACGTCGAAGGCCAGGTGGTCGACGAATACGTGTGGGTCACCGACGAGCCTTGGGGCTGGGTGGCCTTCCACTACGGGCGATGGACATACGCAGGCGATCGCGGGTGGGCATGGATCCCGGGGCGCCGCTACGCGGGCGCCTGGGTCGACTGGCGAACGCCCGAGCAGGCCTCGGGCGACGCGATCGTCGGCTGGGGCCCCACGCCGCCGGCGCATCTCTGGCGCGTCGTGCCTTCGGCGTCCGCGTCGCGCGCGCGTCACGCCGGCGGCAAGCTCGACATCCGCGAAGCGCGCCTCTTCGCCGTGCCGTACGTCGCGTTCGCGACGCCGTATGCGTACGCGCGAACGAAGGATCTGTTCGCTCCCGATCTCGGCGCGCGTCTGCTCTACGGCCCGGCCGCGCTCGCCGTGGCGCACGGCACGCAGCCGGGCGGCCCGCCGACGCTCGAGCAGCTCGGCTACCGAGGCGAGGTGCCCGCGCCGCCGACGCTCGATCGTGGCCTCCAGCAAGCGTGGCTGCTCGCGACCCCGGCGACGGCGATGGCCGTGGGCGCGGGGCCCGATCTCGGCGCGCCGCCGCGCCTTCGAACCTACGTCACCGGCGGTCCGCGCTGGGCGACGGCTCAGTCGCTCTCTCGCTAAATCATCGGGCTGGCCGGCAGCGATCGCGGGGCCGAGCGCTCGTCGACGCTCGCCGTGAGCGCGCGGCCGAGCACGATCGCGATGCCGCGCAGATCGTGCGCGGTTCGGATCTCGGGGAAGATCGCCTCGACGAACCCGCGCAGCGTCGCGTTGCGAACGGCGCCGAGGATCGCGCGCTTGTTGCCCTCGACGATCGCAGGAGCGAGCGGCACCCAGGGCGCGCCCGCGCCGCTGACGACCCCCGAGAGGATCGCGAGGATCTGCGCGCGCTCCCCGGGCGGGATGCTCGCGCCGAGCTGCTTGGCCGTCTCGTTGAGCTGAGGCTTGGGCGCGCCGAAGAGGCCCGGCCCCATGAACGGGCTCTCGGGCCAGACGCGACCGCGGTTCTCGCGGCTCGCGTCCCAGATCATCGTGGCCTCGGCCACCGAAGCGAAGGTCGCGTACGCCGGATCGTCGATGAAGCCGCGCGGATACGTCCACGAGACCGCCAGCACCATGCCCTGCTTCACGAGGACGAAGAGATCTTCGCGCATCTGCCCGGCCGGCACCTCGTACGCGGCGACCGCGGCGGCCTCGACGGCCCACGCGCCGAGCCACGAGTCGTTGGGTGCGGACGCGGGCACGGGGCCCTGCGATCGCCAGGCGGCGTACCGTTCGGCCATCCCCTTCGCGAGCTCGGCCGCAGAGGGAGCGGCGAACGCGGGGGCTTCGAGGCGGTAGCGAATCGTGATCGGCGCGTCTTGCAGGTGCATCACCGCGTCGGCCGGCGGATCGTCGGGCCGAGGCGCGCCGAGCGTGGGCCTTCCGGGTACGAGATGAGAGAAGCCGATCCGGCCGTCGTTGAAGACCGACGTGTCGTCGCGCGAAGGCGTGAGCAAGAAAGCCGAAGCGTTGCCACCCACCGCAGGCGCAGGCGGGATCGAAGAGAGCGTGGCCGGCGAAGGGGGAGGCGACGAGCCGTACATGGCGGTCCTACATACGGCGCCATCGTCCGACGGCTTCCTCGCCGTTGACATCCTGACGCGTGCTCGCGTCCCGCGTCCCACGGCGCTTGTCACGGTGGCAGCGCGGGAATGCCGAAGCCCCGTGATTTGTCGGGATCTGCGCGAGCGAAGCGCGTTGGCACGAAGCTCGCTTCCTCTCTTCGCGAGGCCAACGTGGACCGGTTGATCAACACAGCCTGGAGAGCGTTCTGGGTGGGGCTCGGCGCTTCGGCCGTCCTCATCACGCAGTCGCTCCTCGCGACCGCGCCGCCTCCGCCGCCCGTCGAGGCCGATCCGGCGCCGCCGCCCGCCGTCGAGCCCGCCGTTCGCGCGAAGAGCGCCGATCCGATCCTCTCGCGCAACCCCTTCGACTCGCGCGGCCCGCGCGTGGCGAGGCCGGCGAGCTGATTACCCGCGGATGTCGCAGCGGGGCCCGCACTTGCCCTTCGTCGCGGCGCCGCTCTTCAGGCACCCGCCGCGGCACTCGAAGTCGTCTTTGCACTCTTCGTCGCGCGCCTTGCGCGATCCGCACTTGCCGCCGATGCACTGGAGGTTTCCCTCGCAGACGCCCGCGGGGCAAGGCTCGCCCTCCTTGCCCGGCGCCTTTCCGGCGACGCACTTCTTCGCCGGCAGGCCCGGCTTCGGGCCGGGGCCGGCGGCCGGGAGGCACTGGAGCGCGTCGGCGCAATCGGCCGAGATGAGGCACGCGCCGCCCTCCGCGACCGGCGACGCGCACTGATGCTTGATGCAGCGCTCCCTGCATTCGGGATGACGCTTGTCGAGATCGTTCTGGCGCACGTACGTCGCGAGCGCGTCGGTGGCGCCGCCGCACGACTCTCCGCCGGCGCCCGGCGCGGTGCACGTACCGGCCTGCGTCGGCCCGAGGCCCACGCAGCGCAGATCGCCGGCGCACTCGAGTGACGAGCGGCACTTCTTCCCCGCGCCGACGTTGCCCTTCAAGATCCCCATGCACGCCGGCGGCGGACCGGGCGGGAAGGGGCCGACCCACTCGCACCCCTCGAGCGTCTTCTCGAACGCGGCGATGCAGGCGTCGACGTCCGCGTCGGCGAGCGCGATCGCCTTGCCGGCGATCGCGGCGCTGAGCGCGGCGGTGCACTCCTTGACGAAGACGATGCCCGGCGTCGTGTCGCAGCACGCGGCGCGCTTCTTCTCGGGCATGAGCGTGAGGCCGGCGCAGAGCTTCTCGGCGACGGGCACGGGCGGCGCCTTCGGATCGACGACGTACACGGGGACGACGTCGTCGCTCCCGCCGGCGTCGGCCTCGGCGCTCTTCTCGGCGACGGCGGCGTCGGCGAGTCCGGCGTCGGCGTCGGCCTTCGGTTTGCTCGGGCAGCCGAGCGCCAGGAGCGATACGAAGACGGCGAGTCCGACGAGCCTCATCCGCGCCACGCTATCACTACGCCTGGGAGGCCTGGGCGGATGCATGCCCCTCCACCTTCGCGCGCGCGGATTCCAACGCTTCCATGATCGCGGCGCGCTCGGCCGCGAGGCGGGCCATGCTCTCGCGCCGGTCTTCCGACGGCGCGAGCAGGCGCAGGCGTGCGCCGAGGCGATCCCATCGATCGAGCCAGGGCAGCGCGGCGAACGGCGCCGCGAGCACGATCGCGCTCGCGACCACCGCCGTCGTCGTCGGTAGCTTCGCGAACGCAAGCGCGATCGCGATCGCGGCCCACAGCGGATGCACGAGCAGGCCGACGCCGAGCTTGTAGGTCGACGTGACGTCGGGATCGCCGCGGAGCCGGTTCGTCACCGCGCGCGGCACCTGATAGGGGAGGTAGTAGAGGATCATCCCGAACGCCGCGAGCGGCAACGTGAGGATCCGGAGCGCGCCCCACGCGAGCCTCGCAGCGGGCAGCGCATCGGCGGCGTCTCGCCGCGCGAATCGCGCGACGCGGTCGTCGGTGATCTCCTCGCGCTCGAGCGCGGTGAAGTACGACGCGAGGCGCTCCTCGATCGTCGCGACCGCCTCGGGCGCGCTCTCGTGGAGGATCCGGCGCGCCTGCTCGATCCGCCGGCCGAGCTCGTTCAGGTGCGAGAGCGATCGCTCGCGCGTCTCGTTGGCGAACATTTCGGCGGCGCGAACGACGAGCACGCGCTCTTCCCAGGTCGCGCCCTCGACGAGGAGCTCCGAGAGATCGGCACGGAGCACCTCGGTGATCGCCTTCGCTTGCTCCTCCGCCGGCGTGGCGCGATCAGGCACGACGCTCGCGACGCTGCGCACCGGTCCGAAGAGGACGAGCGAGCGCGAGCGGAAGACGTCGCGCTCGTCGAACTCGAGCGCGACCGACTGGAACGTGAGCGCCTCGCCGCCGGCGTGCTCCCTCGCGCGCGCGAGCATGCGGCCGGCGCCGGAGCGGAGCGCGAGCAGCCGAGGCTCGTTGTGGCTCGTTCCCTCCGGGAAGATGAGGATGTTGCCTCCGCGCGCGAGGTGCTCGCCGACGCGATCGAAGATGGCGTCGTTGTCTTTCGCGGTCTTGGTCGGGTCGTCGCGCTTGCGCACGATGGGCACCGCGTCGGCCGCGTCGAGGAGCCACGAGAGCCCGGGGATCTTCCACAGCGTGCTCTTCGCGACCGGTGAGATGTCGCAGGGCGCTTGCGTGAGCACGAGGATCGGATCGACCAGCGCGTTGACGTGGTTCGCGGCGAAGAGGCGGCCGCGCGTGCCCGCGACCGGGATCTCGCCGGCGATCTCGACGTCGCGGAAGTAGATCGCGACGACGCGGCGGAAGAGGACCCTCAGGGCCGCGCGTAGACCGTACATCGAGGCTCATTATGCACGAGCCTCATCCATGCGGTCGCCTTCACGCTCCGGCGCTACGCTCGCGAGGGTGCGCGCACGGGCGTGCGCGTCGTGAAGGATCCGGTGACGGTGTCGAACCTCTCCGCGAGGGAGTGATATTGAACGAGGCATGAGCGATCTCGGCATCCGGTCGGCCATCCAGGAGCGCGGCGACGAGCTCGCGTCGGACATCATGTGGGTCCGCGACGATTTGCGCGCGACGTTGATCGAGCAATCGAAGAAGCTCGAGCGCCTGCAAGCGGTCGTCTGGGTGCTCACCCAGCTCGCGGCGAAGACGGCAGGCTCGCGCTTCGCGCTGATCGTTCAGGGCGGAGGCACGGGCCGCCCGATCGACCTCAAGATTTCGTCGGGCAGGTCGGTCTGCAGCGCGTCGGCGCCCGAGGCGAAGAAGTCGAGGTAGACCTTGCGATCGCCGCCCGTGCGCACGCCGATGTCGGCGACGAAGACGTCGGTGAACACGCGCGTTCCGGCGGCGCGCACCTCGGCGACGCCGCGCGGGAAGAGGCTCTGCCCGAGCTCGACGAACACGGGCAAGTGCGAGGCGTACCTCGCGAGGATCGGCGCGACGTCTTCGATCTTCTTCGCGCGCGGCTGGATCATCAGGCGCGGCTCGATCGCGAGCGCGCGGTCGATCTTGTCGAGATCGTCGGTGTCGAAGACGGCCCACTCGAGCGTGTCGGTCTTCTTGACGAGGTCGACCATCGCTTCGACGCGATCGGACTTGTTCGCGTCGATCATGACGATCGCGCGCCCGCGCGCCGTGAGGAGCACGTCTTCGAGCGTCGGCACGCGGTCGCACGAGAAGTCGCCGGTGAAGCGGTCGCTCTTCACCGTGAGCTTCTGGAGCTCCTCGTAGGTCATCTCGTCGACCGCGCCGGTGCCGTTCGTCGTCCGATCGACGGTGCCGTCGTGAATGTTGACGATGACGCCGTCGGCGGTCGGCCGCGGATCGGTCTCGACGAAGTCGACGCCCATCGCGATCGCGGCGCGATACGCGGAGAGCGTGTCTTCGGGCGCGACGCGTCCGAGATCGCCGCCCGCGCCTCGATGCCCGACGACGAACCTCCCGCTGCACCGCGGCTCGCGCAGGCACTCGGCCGACGTCGCCGATCGTCGGGGGAGGGGAGGCTTCGCGAGCGAGGTGCAGTCGAAGAGCGACGGGTCGATCGGCGGCGGGAGCCTCTCGCTCTCCGCTTCCTCCGCGCCGCCGTCGTTCGCCGTATCCGGCTGCGCTGCGGTGTCGTTGCTCGAGCACGCGCCGCAGATCATCGCCAACCCGAAGAGTCCGCCGCGTCGCACGCTTCGACTCTAGCGCCGGTAGGTGTGCTTGTAGAGCGTGGCGTGGATCCTGGAGCGCGGATCTCACCCTCGGAACCGCAACCTCAACGCCTCGTCATCGAGCACCGCCACGATCCCCAGCGCCCGCCTCCGCGCCTCTTCCCCCTCCGCCCCTCTCACGATCCGCGCGATCATCGACAGCGCCATCGCCCGCAGCCTCAAATGCCCTCCGTCGCCTGCATGGCTGCACGCCTCGCGCGCCAACGCCGCCCCGCCGTCGTCATCTCCCTGCTTCCATCGCGCATACGCGAGCCCGTTGGCCCGCCTGAACAATGCGAACGGCGGCGCCCCTTGCGTCGGGATCGATCGGTAGAGCGCCTCGGCCGCCGCGAGATCGACTCCATCCGCCTCGAGCCCCTTGGTGATCTGATACGCGCGTTGATCGACCCACCGCGCGTGCAGGCAAGCGCGATCGTACGCCGGCATGTCCGCGTCGCTCTCGAGCAGCTTTCCGACCTCCGCGAGCAGCCCGCACACGCGACCGGGATCGCGCCTGCTCGCGACGAACGCCAGCGCGAGCAGCCTCTCCGCGCGCGCTTCGGCCGGCGCGCCGGCGACGCACCCCTGCGCGCGCGCGAGGTGCTCCTCGGCCTCTTCGATCGCGCCTGCACGTTGCGCGCACGTCGCGTGCGCGAGCGCGAGCCAGAGGCGCGATCCCGGCGCCTCGCTCACGGGCGGCCGGTCCCAGAGGCGCACGAGATCTTTACAGAGCCCCACCGGCTGATCGGTGAAGCGCGAGTGATAGGCCCCCATCCAGCGCGCGCGTTGATCTGCGGCCCCGGGCAGCCCGAACGCCGCGAGCGCGCGGACGCCCCACGTCCCTCCGGCTTGCTGCCCGCGCGTCCGCAGCCGCCGCAGCGCGCGCTCGATCGATCCGACGTCTTCCTTGAATCCGCGGAGCGAAGCGAGCTTCTCGGCCACCGCCGCGAGCGAGCCCGCCGTCGCGACGAGCCAGTCGACGTAGTCCTGCCAGCTCAGCCCGGCCGGCGGCGCCTGTCCGGGATCGTGTCCGAGCGCGCGAACCATGTACCTACAAGATTGCCACCATGAACCCCGAAGACATCATGGAATCCTTTCCCTACTGGTTGGTCATCGACCTCGAAGCGACCTGCGACGATCGCGACGGCCCATGCCTCGTCCCCAAGCACGAGATGGAGACGATCGAGATCGGCGCGGTCCTCGTCGACGCCGCGACGCTCGAGACGGTCGGCGAGCTCGGTCAGATGGTCCGCCCCGTCCGCCATCCCGCGCTCACCGAATTTTGCAAGGCGCTGACCACGATCCGCCAGGAAGACGTCGACCGGGCGCCGCTTTTTCCCGAGGCGGTCGCGAGCGTCGAGCGCTTGCTCGACGGGCGCCGCGCGCTCTTCTGTTCGTGGGGCGACTACGACAGGAACCAGCTCGCGCAGGACGCCGCTCATCACCGCATTCGCGTCCCGTTCGCGCACACCCACGTCAACCTGAAGAAGCGCTTCTCCGAGGCGCTCGGGCTGCCGAAACGCTACGGGATGGACGGCGCGCTCGGCCGCGTCGGCCTGACGCTCGAGGGCACGCACCATCGCGGCATCGACGACGCTCGCAACATCGCGCGCCTCTTGCCGTGGATCACCGGGCGTCGTCGGATCGACGGCGCGATCGGACGATCGCCGCCAGGATCGCGATGAAGCCGAGCGCTCGTTCCGCGGCGCCCGGCGCCGGCGCGCCCGACGCGGCGCAGCCGGCCGCGCTCTCGCCTCGCGTGCCGGTGGCGCCGAGCGTGGTCGCCGCTCGTTCGGGCCCGGTCGGCGCGGGATCGCTCGCGCCCTTCGCGCCGCCTTCGGGCTTCGCGTCGTTCTTCGCGCGTGGATCGGGCTCTCCTTCGAGCCACGGCGTGGCGCCCGCTTCGGCGAACGCGCGAAGCGCGAGCGCGCTCGCCGCGCCGAGCTGCGCGTACACGACGTGCGCGGTCGCGCCGACGCACGTGCTCGCGGCGTTGGCGGGATCTCTCGGCAGGCCGTTGCCGGCGCGCGACGCCACGCCGATCACCGCGCCCGACTTCGCGAGCGCGGGGCTCCCGCTGTCGCCGGCGCACGCCGACTCGCCGACGAGGAACTCGGCGTCGCCTGCGCCGTAGCGCGCGTCGTCGGGGTACGCCATCGGCCCGTTGCCGACGACCTCGACGTCCTTGCGCTGCATGCGCGCGGCGGGCAGCTCGCCGATCTCCGTGAGGCCCCAGCCGACCGCGGTGATCTTCTCGGCGTTCGCGGGAGGCCCGAGGCGGATCGGCGCGATGGGCGTCGTGAGCGACGCGTCGAGGACGAGGAACGCGATGTCGCTGTTGCAGACGTTCGTCGCGTCGTCGACGACCACCGTCTTGCCTCTCGCCGCCGCGTCGAGATCGACCGTGGTGACCGGCGCGACGCCGCCCGTCGACGTGAAGACCGCGAGCGTGCTCGGCGCGCGATCGCCGTGGAGCGCGCCTCCAGAGACGGGCTCGCCCCCGGCGTTGCACGCGGCCGTGGGATCGGTCGCCGAGACGCAGTGACGCGCGGTGACGACGAGGTTCGGCGCGATGAGGGTCGCCGTGCAGAGGCCGGCGCGCATCCCGAGATCGTCGTAGCGCGCCAAGATCACGACGGCGTCGTGGTCTTTGCCCGAGGCGGTGCCGCCGACGATCGCCTGGATCGCGCGGCCCACGGGCTGCGGCGTGTCCACCGCATCCACCGGGCCGGCACATCCCGAAATGGAGGCACCTACGAGCGCGAAGGTGGCGGCCCTTTCCGCGCGGAGCGTGCTCTTCCGGCGAGGCTGCAACGCGCTTCCTCCCACGAGGGGGCGCCTCGCAACCGACGTTCCATCTCAGGCGAGCTTCGCGTCGAGCCGCTTGCCGTACGCGATGAGCTCGTCTTTCACGCGCATCGCCGCCTTGGTGCGATGCATGTCGGCGCGATAGAGGAGGCAGATCGTATCGGGGATGTAAGGGAGGCTCGGGTGGAGTCGAACGAGCCTGCCTTCGTGCCCGTACGCAGCGACGCGGCGCGGGATCAGCGCCGGGCCGATGCCGGCGAGCGCGAGGCTCTTGACGAGCTCGAGGTCTCCGCACACGAGGCGGCGCAGCGAGAGCAGCCCCGCGCCGGCGAGCTGATCGCAGAGATCCTGCGACTGCTTCACGCGCCCCGCGTAGATGAGCGGCCCGGCGAGCAGGCGATGCTTGGCCGCCATGAACGCGGGATCGGCGCTGTCGACCCACGACACGCGCTCGGTGGGCGGCGCCGTGTCGGGATCGACGCTCGCGCCGTGCGTCGCGAGCAGCGCCGAGAGCGGCCGCGAAGGCGGAGGCGCGTCCTCGGCGACCATCACGTCCATCGCGTCGTGGAACATCTCGACCATCACGAGATCGGGGTGCGGATGCGGGTTGACCACGATCCCGAAGTGCGTGCGTCGCTCGATGACGCTGTCGCGCACCGCGGCGCTCGACTCGTTCGAGAGGAGCAGCTCGATGCTCGGATGGTCGCGGAGAAAGCGCGCCATGAAGTCGGGGAGGAAGTAGGCGCCGAGCGACTCGTTCGAGCCGATGACGAACGTGCCGCGGTCTTCGCTCTCGATCCCCTTGACGCTCTGCTCGGCGCGCTCGAGGAGGAGGAAGACCTCGGCGGCGTGCTTGAGGAGCTCTTGTCCCGTCGACGTGAGGCGCACGCCGCTCCGCTCCCGGACGAAGAGCTGCGTCTCGAGCTGCTGCTCGAGGTTCTGCATCGCGACGGTGAGCGTGGGCTGGCTGACGTGGAGGTTCTTCGCCGCGGCCGTCATCGAGCCGCTCTCGGCGATCGCCGCGAAGTAGCGAAGGTCGCGAAGGTCCATGTCCTCGAAACGATTGATACATCAGGCCATAGGGCCGCGCTATGGCCTCCATCGAGAACCGTTAGTTCCGGACGTCGAAGCGCCGCTCCATAGTCCTCTTCGAGGCACGGCGAGAGAGCGAGCGCGCGCCGTGACCGGAGAACGGATCGATCCGTCGCGTGGATCGATCTTGCTCGCGCTTTCCCTTGTGGAGGACCGAATGCGCATCTCTCGTTACCGGACGGGCGTGCCCGTCGCGATGGCCGCCGCGGCGGTCATGCTGCTCGATCTCAGCGGCTGCGGAGGCGACGACGATCCGAACCCCGGCGCGCTCGCGCCGCCGAGCGACGCGGACGCCGCCGTCGAGACGCCGCCCGGTCCGCTCACGATCGCGCCCGGTCCGAGCCGCGGCTCGGCGATCGCGATCTCGAGCGACGACAAGATCGTCGTCGCCGTCAACCGGGACTCGGGATCGGTCACGGTCTTCTCCACCACGTTCACCGACGACGGCTCGCCCGCCAAGCTCACGAAGGTCGCCGAGGTGCCCGTCGGCGCCGAGCCGTGGCAGGTCGCGATCGCGCCCGACGGTCAGAGCGCGTTCGTCGTCGTGCGCAAGGATCAGAAGCTCGTGAAGATCACGGGGCTCCAGGACACGCCTGCCGTCTCCGGCTCCGTGGCCGTCGGATCGGAGCCGACCGCGGTCGCCCTCACGCCCGGCGGCACGCGCGCCTGGGTCGCGAACTGGGTCGACGGCACGCTCACCGGCGTCGACACCGCGACGATGGAGGCCAAGTCGGCCGTCGACCTCAACGAAGCGCTCGTGAAGACGGGCCTGCTCGGCGACGTGGTCGCGAGGCCCGCGCTCGCGCACCCGCGCTCGCTCGCGATCACGAACGACGGTGACGCCGACGAGGACGACGAGTCGATCTACGTCACCGAGTACTACGCGCAGCGCACCGAGGCCGAGGCCGACGTCGGCGCCAACGCCGACGTCGCCAAGAGCGGCGTCGTTTACAAGGTGTCGCTCGCCGACAAGTCGATCTCGACCCTCCGCCTCGCGCCGATCGCCGACATGGGCTTCAAGGACAACGCGGGCGGCACCGCGGGCTGCTATCCGAACCAGGTCCAGTCGATCACGATCCAGGACAAGTACGCGTACGTCTCGAGCATCTGCGCGTCGCCGAAGGGACCCATCGGCGTCGTCGCCACCGTGACGCCGGCGGACGTGTCGAACGTGAAGACGACGACGCACGGCATGGTGAGCGTGATCGATCTCACGACCGACAAAGAGGTCACCGCGGCGACGACGAGCCTGCACCACCAGTTCGACGTCGAGTACGCGAAGAAGAACGTGCCCGACGACGGCACGCGCCGCTACGCCGCCGTGCCGACGGACATCGCGTTCGTGAAGGGCAACGGCGTCGCGTACGTCGCCGCCAACGCCGCCGACGCCGTCTTTCGCGTTCGCTACGACCTCGCGCAGGCGAGCGCCGTCGCCGAGGTCGGCGCGCCGAACAACATGTTCATCAACCTGAACCCGGCGGGCATCGAGGCCGACAAGAGCGGGCAGAACCCGGTCGGCGTCGCGACGCCTCACCTCGACGCGCACAAGCGCTTCGCGTTCGTCGCCAACGACGTGTCGCGCAACGTGTCCGTGATCGACTTCAACACGCAGGCCGTCGCCGGCGGCGCGAGCGCGCCCAGCGTCGAGCGCGCGGCGGCGCTGCCCGCGCCGACGTCGCTCGAGGAGCAGATCCGCAAGGGCAAGCGCTTCTTCAACACCGCCACGGGCCGCTGGTCGCTCAAGGGCCAGGGATGGAACGGCTGTCAGGCGTGCCACATGGACGGCCTCTCCGACAACGTCACGTGGTTCTTCGCGCGCGGTCCGCGCCAGTCGACGAGCCTCGACGGCAGCTTCTCGAAGAAGGACAAGAACGATCAACGCATCTTCAACTGGACCGCGATCTTCGACGAGGTCGCGGACTTCGAAGGCAACACGCGCGGCATCTCCGGCGGCGTCGGCGCGATCGTCTCCGAGAAGGGACCGCCCGCGGACGCCGCGCACCGCATCACCAACGCCGCGCACGCGGGGCTCGGCGGCTCCTCGGAGCAGCTCGCCGACGTCGCGAACCCGCTCGGCCTCGCGGCGCCCTCCGTGCTCGAAGACTGGGCGCAGATCAAGGCGTACATCCAGAGCATCCGCGCGCCGCGCAAGCCGGCGAACCTCGACGCCGCCAAGGTCGACGCGGGCCGCAAGCTCTTCGTCAACGACGGCAGCTGCACCGGCTGCCACGGCGGCGACAAGTGGACGATCTCGAAGCGCTTCTATTCGCCCACCGTCGCGTCGACGACGGCGCTCGGCGGAAAGACGTGGGCGCCGCCGAGCGGATTTCCCGCCGCGCTCCTGCCTGCGGCCGATCAGCGCTTCATGCGCTTCGGCAACGGCAACGCGGCGGCGTTCGATCAGCTCCAGTGCATTCTTCGTCCGGTCGGCACGTTCGCGACGGCCGACGCCGTCATGGGTCAGGTCGTCGAGCG
Source organism: Labilithrix sp. (assembly GCA_019637175.1). Taxonomy (GTDB): domain Bacteria; phylum Myxococcota_A; class Polyangia; order Polyangiales; family Polyangiaceae; genus Labilithrix. The sequence continues at coordinate 60,977 of JAHBWD010000017.1, forward strand.
ACGCCAGGACATGGTGACGCCCGCGCAAGGCGATCAGCCGAACGGCAACGGCTTCAACCCGCCGTCGCTCTTCGGCATGCAGGTCGGCGCGCCGTATCTCCACGCCGGCGGCGCGGCGACGCTCGAGGGCCTCTTCTCACCGACGTTCAAGGCGCACTACGCGACGCTCGCGCCGAACTTCCTCGCAGAGTCGAGCGCGGCCGAGCGCACGGCGAAGGTCGCCGAGCTCGTGCAGTTCATCCTCTCGATCGACGAAGACGCGCCGACGACGCTGATCCCCGCCGCGGGCGCGCAAGGAGGTGACTTCTGCGCGCCGTGACGCGCCCGCGCTTCAGCGGAGAAGCCAGGCCGCGACGCCGCCGGCGGCGGCGACGAACAGCGCGATGACGACGATCAGCGTCCAGCCGTGCGACCTCGGCGTGCGCGTCGGATGCGACGCGGGCGCCGGCGTCACGCGGCCCGTCGAGGCGGGAGGCTTCGAAGCGTAGACGCCGCTCGCGGCCGGCATCTTGTCGGAGCTGAGCGCGTTCGCAGGCGTGGTCGGGGCGGCGCCCGCCACGCGGACGCCCGCGGCCTCGGCGCTCGTGCCGAGGGGCAGTGTCCGGTTGAGCCCCTCGCCGGGCGCAGCACGCGAGCCCGCGGAAGCCGCGCGTGCCTCCGCGATGGCGGCGCCGACGGCGAGCGGCATCGAGACGGCGAGGGGCAGCGTCTTGCCCTTGTCGATCGCGCGTTCGGTGCTCAGCGTGATCTCGCGCGACTCCGGCTCGGGCATCGACATCGGCGTCACCGGTCTCGTGGGCGCCTCGCTCAGCGGTCCGGCGGACGGCGGCGGAGCCGCGACGCTCCCCGCCGCGATCGTCCGGAGCGACGAGATCGACGCGCGCAGCTCGTGCGCGGCCTCTTCCATCGTGGAGAATCGATGCTGCGGCCTGCGCGCCATCATGCGCCCGACGGCCTTCGCGAGCGCGGCGGTCGCGCCCGGCGTGCACTCGTCGAGCGGCGTCGGCGTTCCCGCCAGCGCGCCACCGGGGTACGTCCCGGAGATCACTTCGTACGCGGTGATCCCGAAGGCGAACTGATCGGCCGCGGCGTCGGCCGGCGCGCCCTCGAGCTGCTCGGGTGACATGTAGCGCGGCGTTCCGAGCACCTGACCCATCTGCGTCTGGAAGCCCGCCGGGCTCTTGTCGAGCGAGACGGGCTTGGCGAGACCGAAGTCGAGCACCTTCACGACGCCCTCTTCGGACACCATGATGTTGCCCGGCTTGACGTCGCGGTGGATGACGCCCGCCTTGTGCGCCGCCCAGAGCGCGCGGGCGGCGTCGACGAGCCACATGACCTTCGTCTCGACCGAGACGTTCGCGTCGCCGATGTAGCGCCGGAGCGAGGCGCCTTGCACGAACTCCATCGCGATGTAGGGAATGCCCTCGGCCTCGCCGAGCTCGTAGATCGCGACCGAGTTCGCGTGATTGAGGGCCGCCGCCGTGCGCGCTTCGCGGAGGAGGCGCGCGGCGCCGCCGGCTTCCATCACGCTCGCCGCGCCGTCCGCGTCGGTTCTCAGCACCTTGAGCGCGACGGTTCGGTGCAGGCGGGTGTCGGTCGCGCGGTAGACCTCACCCATGCCGCCGCGTCCGATGAGCGCCGCTATTTCGTACCGCTCGAACGTCGAACCCGGCGTGAGGGGCACCTACGGAAGTTACCATGCTCATGCGCGCAGTTGTGACGTATGTCGCAGAGCTCACGCGGCTGCTCGACTCGCGTCGCGCGCCTCGCGCGCCGCGTCACGAGCGCTCGCTCGATTGCTCGTTTGCCGCGCCGCGCGTTCGCGGTAAAAGGCTCGATCAAATGACCACCTCGTCCTCCTCGTCAGGTTCGCGCCCGATGAGCGCCGCCGACGATCGCTCGGCGCCGCCTCACTCCGGCACCCGGCTCGAGCCCGAGCTCGCCCTCCGGATCCACGAGCTGATGCTCCGCGCGCGCGTGCTCGAGGAGCGCCTCATCACGATGTACAAACAGGGCGACGGCTACTTCTGGATCGGCGGTCCGGGCGAAGAGGCGTTCAACGTTCCGCTCGGCCTCCTCGTCGACAAGGGCGTCGGCCTCGACCACGACTATCTGCACCTCCACTATCGCTCGAGCGCGACGCTGCTCGCGATGGGCGCCGATCCGGTCGACTCGCTCCGCCAGATGAAGAACACCGCGACCGATCCGTACTCGAAGGGTCGCAACTTCGTGTGCCACTACTCGGCGCGCAAGTGGAACGTCGCGCCGGTCAGCTCGCCGATCGAGGTGCAGTATTCGATCGCGCCGGGCACCGCGATGGGGCAGCGCCGCGCGAACGCGAAGGGCATCACGATCGTCACGGGCGGCGACGCGGGCACGGCCGAAGGCGACTTCGCGACGTGCCTCGTCTGGAGCTCGCGCAAGGGGAGCGAGCTGCCGATGCTCATCCTCGTGACGAACAACCAGTTCGGCATCTCGACGCCGTACGCCGGCCAGCACGGCGAGATCCGCATCAGCGATCGCGGCAAGGCGTTCGGGATGGAGACCGCGACGGTCGACGGCAACGATCCCGAGGTCGCCTATCACGCGCTGAAGAAGGCGATCGACTACGTGCGCACCGAGCGAAAGCCGTTCCTCCTCGAGGCGATGGTCTCGCGGCTCTACGGCCACTCGTCGGCGAGCGGCGCGAACTTCGTCAAAGACGAGTCCGACTGCCTCTCGCGATTCGAGCAGAAGCTCGAGGAGCGAAAGCTCCTCACGCGCGCGCAGATGGATGAGATGCGCGCCCGCTTCACGCAAGAGCTGCTCGACGCCTACAAGCGCGTGCGCGAGGAGCCGCAGCCGAGGCCCGAGTCGATCTGGGACTTCGTGTTCGCCGACAAGAACCTCGTCGGAGGAGAAGTCTGATGGCGACGATGGTCCAGGCGATCCGCATGGCGCTCCACGTCGGGGAGTCGCGCCTCGGCGTCACCGACATCTTCGGCGAAGACGTCGGGCCGCCGCTCGGCGGCGTCTTCACCGCGACGCAGGGCCTCGAGACGACGTGGAACACGCCGCTCGACGAGCGCGGCATCGTCGGCATGGCGATCGGCCTCGCGCTCGCCGGCCGCAAGCCCGTCGCCGAGATCCAGTTCTGCGACTACGCGTTCAACACGATCGATCTCCTCAAGATCGCCGGCAACACCTACTGGTCGAGCGGCGGCGACTGGAACGTCCCGCTCGTCATGATGACGCCGGTGGGCGCGGGCATCCGCGGGAGCATCTACCACTCGCACTCGTTCGACGCGCAGGCGACGCGGATCCCGGGCTGGAAGATCGTGATGCCCTCGAACCCGCGCGACGCGTACGGGCTGCTCCTCAGCGCGATCCAGGATCCGAACCCGGTCATGTTCCTGAAGCCGAAGGCGCTCCTTCGCGCGAAGGGCCGCCCGGGAGAAGAGATCCCGGGCGCGCCGGCCGACGACAAAGCGCTCTCGAAGCTCATCGACGCGCCGATCGGCGATCGAAGCAGCTGGAAGCCGACGTGGCCCGATCTCGAGGATCTCTTCATCCCGATCGGGAAGGCGCGGATCGCGCGCCCGGGCAAAGACGTGACCGTCCTCACGTACGGCCGCAACGTCCCGATGTGCGTCGCCGCGGCCGACGAGCTCGCCGCCGACGGCGTCGACGCCGAGATCGTCGATCTGCGCTCCTTGCATCCCTACGACTGGGAGCAGATCAAGGAGAGCGTGCGGAAGACGAACCGCGTGCTCTGCGTCAACGAAGACACGGAGATCACGAACTTCGGCGAGCACTTGATCCGTCGCATCGCCGACGAGCTCTTCTACGAGCTCTACGCGCCGCCGAAGCTCGTCGCGGGCGCGCACGTGCCGGGCATCGGCCTCGCCGACGCGCTCGAGCACGCGAGCGTTCCGCAGAAGGACGGGATCAAGAAGGCGATCGGAGAGCTCGCTCGCCACCAGCCGTGACGGTCTTCGAGGGCGGCTGCCACTGCGGCCGCGTTCGTTTCCGCGTGAGCGCGTCGAGGCTCGAGGCGCTCGACTGCAACTGCAGCGTCTGCACGATGAAGGGCTTCCTCCACCTCATCGTGACGCGCGACGCGTTCGAGCTCCTCTCCGGCGAAGACGCGCTCTCGACGTACACCTTCGGGACGGGCGTGGCCAGGCACACCTTCTGCGGCGTGTGCGGCGTGCACCCGTTCTACACGCCGCGATCGCACCCCGACGGCGTCGACGTCAACGTGCGCTGCCTCGACGGCGACGCGCTCGCGCGCTTCAGCGTCGCGCGCTTCGACGGCAAGAACTGGGAAGAGAGCGTCGCGGCGATCCGCTGATCACGCGGATTCTTCGTCGGGGGCGCCGCCGCCCATGCGCGCGAGATCCTCCTGGCGCACTTTCTCGGCGTTGAACTTCGCGGCGCGGTCGCGCATCGTCGTGAGCACCTTCTCGGCGGGCGGATAGTCGCCCTGGATCCAGCGCAGCGGGTTGATCCGCGCGACGACGAACGAGCGCAGGTAGGGGCTGAGCAGGCCGCGCTCGCGGAGCTTCGCGACCGCGGCGACCACCTTCTCTTCGACCTCGAGCGTGAGCGCGGCGAGCTTCTCGTGGTGCGAGATCGCGTCGCCGATGGGCTCGTCGACGAACGCCTCCACGCGCCGGAGCACGGGGTGATAGGCGCCGCCGGCGAAGCGCGGGTTCTTCTCGTAGCAGACGCCGAGCGTCACGAGCGCCGGATCTTCGAGGTAGAACGCGAAGCTCGACTCGGGTCGCGCGTCGTCTTCTTCGAGCAAGCCGCGATAGATGCGCACGACCTCGAGCGATCGCTCCTTCAGGTTGTGCGCCTTCTCGGTGTTGAGCGCGAGGATCTGCCACGCGACCTCGCGGGTCGGGATGACGAGCGCGGTGATCGCCTTGGCGCCGAGGCGGCGCATCGCTTCGAGGCGGTGGCGCCCGTTGGGCGTCCAGAAGCCGCCGACGTTCTTCGGCGCGGTGATCGCGATCACCGGATCGAGGTAGCGGCCCGTCTTCTCGATGACCTCGGCGAGGCGCTTGTGGTGGGTCTCCGAAAGATCGCGCTGGAACGGCGTCGGCTCGACCTTCGCCGTCGGCAGCACCGCGAAGAGCATCGGGTGGCCGCCGAGCGGATCTTTGTAGCGGCCGACGACCGCGCCGCCCTCCTCTTCGATCGTCTGCTCGAGCTTGGTCAGCGCCGGATCGCTGTCGACGACGCACTCGATCGGCGTGAGGCCCGCCGATTCTGCCTTCTGCTTTCGCGGAGTTCGACGCTTCGGCGTCTTCGACGCGGCCTTCTTCTTCGTCGCCATCGCGACCGTTTTATCAGGCCCCAAGCGGCCGGGCTTTACGATTCTTTACCCCTCCGAGGTGCGACCGCGACGCGCGCGTCGAGCATCTCTCTCCTCGACGACTCGACGACCTCGAAGAACGAGCGCAGGGAGAAATGACGATGACCGTAGGATCGATCGCGATCGCCGTGGGTGTGCTGGCGGTGTTCGGCGTGGCGAAGCGACTGGTGCTCCGCCGCTTCTTTCGCCCGCGCGCGTGTCACCCGCGCTGGGCCGGCGGGCGGCGCGGCTTCGGCAGGAGCTTCTGGCTGCGCGCGCTCTTCGCGCGCCTCGACACGACGCCGGGACAGGAGCGCGAGATCCGCGCCGCGCTCGAGGATCTCCGCGATCGCGCGAGGGACGCGAAGACCGACCTCACGCCGTCGCGCGAGAGCCTCGGCAAGGCGATCGCAGGCGAGAGCTTCGACGTCGGCGCCTACGAAGCGGCGAGCGCGCGCCTCGACGCGACGAGCGAGAAGATCAAAGACGCGTTTCGCGGCGCGCTCGAGCGCATCCACGGCGTCCTCGATCCGAAGCAGCGCGCGCGCCTCGCCGAGATCCTGAGCAAGGGCGGCCTCGGCGCGTGGGGATCGGGCCTTCACGGCCACGGCGGGCCGTACCGCGCGTGAGCCGTGTGAGGCGTCAGGCCGCGGCGACCGACGCGGGCGTCAGGCCCATCAGGCTCGCGACGCCGTCGCGGTAGCGATGCCAGCGCGCGAGCGCCTCCATGCACGTCTCGACGACGATCTTGGTGACGTCGTCGGGCGTGTGATCGAGCACGATGCGCCACGCGTCGTCGCGGTGTCCGCCTTCGACGTCGCCGTGCGCGCGCACGAGCTGCATCGCCTCGGGCGGGCAGCCGTAGTTGACCACGAGCGAATGGCGCGCGACCGCGGCGTCGCCCTTGGCGCGCGCGTACGTCCCGGCGAGCTCGGCGCGCTCGTTCACGCTGCCCTCGACGAAGATCGTGAGGAGGGCGGCCGCCGCCTGCCACGGCGCCTCGGCGGACTTCTCGCGCAAGAACGAGGTGTACGCACGTGCGGCCTCGTGCAGCCCGCGCGAGACGATCGGCTCGGCGAAGAGCGCGCGCTCGTAGCCGAGCCCCTCCATCATTCGCAAGAACAGCTCGGGGTGCGGCGCGCTCTTCGAGAGGCCGCCCGTCTGCTCTTCGTAGAGGTTTTCGGCGAGCGCGCGGCGCACGTCGGGCACGTCGGGCACCTGACCGAGCGCGCGCGCGAGCAGCACCGGGAAGTCGCGCACGTAGACGGCGTACTCGTGCTGGAAATGCACGAGCAGCTGCGCGCGCGAGAGGCCCGGGCGCGTCAGCGACGGATACGCCCAGTGATTCTTCTGGTCCATGATCGTGAGGAGGCGGGAGACGGTCGGATGGCTGAGCGGAATCACGCCTCGATCGTTGCACTCGCGACGGGCTTCGTCACGTTTTCGGGAGACGGCGAGTATCGCTCAGTGGACGAGCGCGGTCGCGGCCGCGATGGCCCAGCTCAAGTAGATGCCGACGACGCCGGCCAAGACGAGCGGGACCACGGCTCGCCCCGCGCTCACGGCGAAGCCCGGCCGCGCCTCGAAAGCGCGGGCGTACGCCGCGCGCGCCTGCCGCTGGTGCCGCGCTTCGGCTGCGGCGTCGGACGACGCGAGCGTCGGCAGCTCGCGGAGGGCTTCGAGCAGGGGATCACGCTTGTCGTCGCTCATGCCATTCCTCCAGCGCGCTCGCGTTTCTTCTCGAGCGCCTGCATCTTCTCCGAGAGCTGCGATCGCGCGCGGCTGAGCCTCTGCCTCAGGGCATCGTAGGTGATGCCGAGGATGCGTGCGACCTCCTCCTGGTCCATGCCCTCGACGCCGACGAGCAAGAGCACTTCGCGCGACGCGACGGGCACGTCGGCGAGCGCCGCCTCGAGCAGCGCGATCGCCCGGCTGCGCTCGTGCTGGGCGTCAGGAGCGTCGGCGGGGTCGGCGAGCGCCGCCTCGAGGCCGAACGTGACGAGCCGGCTGAGATCGAGCATCGCCCAGCGACGATGGCTGAGGAACGCGTTGCGCGCGATCGTGAAGAGCAGCGGCACGAGCCTCGTGTCCTCTCGCAGCGTGGGGGCGGCCCTCGCGAGCTTCATCCATGTCTCCTGGGCGAGATCCTCGGCGGTGTCGCGCCGGCCGCTCAGGCGAAGGAGAAAGGAGAAGACGCGAGGGTGGTAGAGCGTGTAGGTCCGATCGAACGCAGACGTGTCCCCACGGCGAAGCCGATCGACGAGCTCGCTCTCGCCCGCGTCCGTCACACCCCGAGGAACGCGCGCCGCCGGGGGCTGTGACAAGGAAAAAACGAAAAACTCTTGTCACACGGCAATTCGGTCGGCGTCATGACGCCATGTGGACGTTGATTCGCAACGGCGGCGTCATCCCGATGATGTTCATCCTGGTCTTCGGGGCCGTCTCTCTCGTCTCCGCGTTCTACTTCGCGGTGCGGGCGCAGCGCCGATCGCTCGGGTTCCTCAAGAGCATGTCGCAGGCGACGCTGTATGCCACGCTCGCCGCGACCGCCGCCGACGTCGGCGCGACGCTCTACACGGTGCAGAAGGTCTACGACGAGCCCGCGAAGTTCGACAACGCGCCGCCCGTGAGGATCTTGATCGAGGGCCTCGCCGAGTCGACGAGCCCGGCCATCCTCGGCTTCCCCGTCCTCGCGCTCACGGCGATGCTCACGGCCGTGGGGCGACGCCGCCTCGACGAGCGCGCCGACCTTGGGTAAGAAGCGGCGGTGAAGCAGCTTCGTTCGCTCCTCGTCGCGATCGCGGCGTGTGCGTGCAGCAAGGCGCCTCCGTCGGTCGACGCGGGTGAAGCGATCGCGTCGCCTGTCGTGAAGCGAGCGCCCAGCGCGGCGATCGTCGAGACCGACGCGTCATTCGTGAGCGCGGCCGGGGCTCTCGGCGCGGGCGAGTCGGCCGGCACGGCGCCCGACGACGCAGGAGCGACGAACGAAGAAGACGCCTCCGCGCCGCGACCGGCGTTCCGCAGAGCGCGCCTCGATCCGGCGGAGCTCGCGAAGATCTTCGCCGAGATCCCGGAGCTCGCGCGCATCGGCTCCGAGATCCGGTACTTCAACGAGGGCGACGTCCGCGCCATGAAGGAGAAGTCGAGCACGCCGCACGAGGGCATCACGTTCGTGACGGCGCCGATCTTCTGGTCGCCGCAAGCGGGGGTCGAGCTGCTCGTGGCCGCGGGGCGCGGGAAGAACATGAGCTTCGTCGTCGCGCTCTGGGCGGAGGGCGAGCGCTATCGAATCGCCTCTTCGTTCTTGATGCTCGCGGATCTGTCGCCCGTCGCGCTCGCCTACGATGCGACGCGCCGGCGAGAGCTACGGTGGACGAGCTGCTGGGGCTGCCCCGGAGAGCAAGGCTTCGTGAGCTATCGCCCCGAAGAGCGAAAGGTCGTCATCGTCCAGCAGTGAGGTTATCGTTCGCCCCGATGAGCAAGCGCGCGCGCACCGAGCGACGAGAGGCCGCGCGCGACGCAGCGAAGCTCGCGCGCGCGCGCCTGAAGCTCGCCGCGCTCGAGGCCGGCGGCGGGCCCGATCGGCCCATCGAGGTCACGAGCGCGTCGACCATCGAGCCCCACGCCGCGAGCTTGCCGTGCGCTGCGTGCGGCGCTTCGAACGTGCGCGTCGAAGAGCACGTCGCGATCACCGCCGCGGGCGACAGGCGCCTGCGCGTCGCCCGCGTCGTCTGTTCTCGATGCGGCGTGCGTCGCGAGATCTACTTCCGCATCGGCACGGTCCTGCCGAGCTGATCCCGCGCGACGTGATTGGCGGAGGCGACTGTGACTAGAGCTCGAGGACGATCATCGCGAGCCTGTCGACGCTCTTCATCGAAGCGGCCCGAAGTCGGCCCACGCGAACGGAATCGAAGCGCTCGCGAAGGACGCTCGTGAGATGAGAGACGAGAACCACCTGTGGCCTGGTGCTCCCGGCCTCTCGCCTGCTGACTCGAACGACGAGCGGATCGGGCGCGTAGAGAGGTAGATCGTCGTCGAGCGGAGCGACGATGACCGTCTCCAAGTCGGCCGGCAGCACGTCCGACTGGAGCACGACGAAGCGCTCCCGACGATCGCCGATCCCGAAGCCGATCCGGCGACGCACGGCGAGCACGTCGCCTCGTTTCGCGCTAACCACGAAGGCGCTCGAGAGCTTCTGCGATCTCTCGATCTCGTGCGCGACGTTCGGGCGTGCGTGAGGCCGCGATCCGACGCCGGAGCTCGGCACGCTCGGCGCGGTCGAGCGCAGCGAGAACGAGGTCTCGAACGACCTCCCCCTCGCTGCGCTTCAACGCCTTCGCGAGCTTCTTCAGCCGACCGCGTGCCTCGGAGGGAAGGTTGAGGTTGACACGTTCGAGCGCGGCTCCCATGAGGCAACTCTGGACGGTCGACCCGAGGATGTCAAACGAGGACCTGAGTGGAGGACCTGCGGTCGCCGTCCGGTCGAGATCGAGCGCTCCCTCGCTTGGCGCCCCGCGAGGGCGCGTGTGGCGCGTGCTCACGGAAAGGAGAGAGCGTCGACGCCGGCGTCGCTCGCCTTGGCGTCGAGGATCTCGAGGAGCTGCCTCCGTCGATCGACGACGCCGGCGAGCGCCTTGGGGGATAGGAGAGGAGCGCCCTCGCGCTCGTCGCCGAAGATCTTCGCGAGCGCGCCGTCGTCGAGCTCGCGGATCTTGGCGATGAAGCTCCTCGAGAAGCGATCGATCGCGCGGAGCAGCTTCTCGTTCTTCGCGAGGGCGTCTCTCGGCGGGACCTCGAAGAACGCGCCGTCGTTGTCGATGTAGAGGAGCTTCGCGCGCTCCTTGTTCCAGCCGACGTTGCCGCCGCTCCAGCGGTCCCAGTTGCCGCTCAGGAAGTCGAAGACGACGAGGTTGCTCGCCTGTCGCGCGAGATCCTTCTGATCCTCGGGGATCGGCTCGTCGCGGCGGAGCCACGTTCGCCAGCGCGTCCACCAGGGCTCCTTCTCGAAGGCGATGAAGTCGAGATCGTCGATCCAGGGGATGAGCGCGCCGCGGACGGCGCCGTCCTTGTCGGCGATCGCCTCCTTCACGAAGAGCTCGCCCGACGGCGTCGTCGCGCCTGCGGCGGACGCGAACGCGGCGTGCGAGAACGTCCGGAAGTACGCCTCGGGGACGTTGTCGATGCCGAGCGCGACGCCGAGGCGGTACGCGGCGATCTCGCCTTTGTAGCGGTGTGGGCCGCGGCGGCTCGCGGGCTTGAAGACGGCCTTCTTGCCGGTCGAGAGCTCGAGCTTGAAGACGACGGAGGTGTGGCCGATCGCGCGGGCCGACTTGGGCGTGCCGGTGAGGAAGAGCGCGGGAGCGGAGGCGGGAGCGGGAGCGGGAGCGGGCGCGGGAGGGGGAGCGGAGGCGGGCGCGGGAGGGGGAGCGGAAGAAGAAGGAGAGGCGGGCGCGGGAGGAGGGGGAGAGGGGCGCTCGTCGCGGCAGGCGACGAGGGCGAGCGTCGCGAGGAGGAGAGCTTCAGCTCGCCGTGACGCGATCGATGAACGCCCGGATCCGCTCGCCGATGAGGTCGGGCTGCTCGATCGGCGCCACATGCGTGCCTCCGGGGACCATCAAGAGCTCCGCGCCGGGGATCTGCTCCGCCATGCTCTCGGAGAGCGACGCGGGCGTGAACGTGTCCTTCTCTCCGGCGATGATCAGCACCGGCACGTCGATCTTCGCGAGGTACTCCTCGGCGCTGTGATCGCCCGCCGAGCGCAGCATCTTCAAGAACATCGGGAAGTCGACGTGCGTCATGTGCTTGAGGTACGGCAGCATGTCTTCACGACGCACGTGCGCCTGATCGACGTCGCCCGCGAGGAGCGCCGCGCGGAACGCCATCTCCGGCGGGATGCGCGACCAGATCGCGCGCACGATGTCGGGCTGCTTCTCGACGATGTCCATCAGCTTCGGGAGGATCTTGTCGAGGATCGGCACGCCGCGGAACGAGTGCGTGACCTTCCCGAAGCTCCCGCAGAGGAGAACGAGCCCCTTCACGTTCTCGGGAAAGAGCCGCCACCCTTCGAGGCAGACCTGCGTGCCCATCGAGTGCCCGAGCACGACGCACGGCGGATCGCCGAGGTGGCGCCTCACGGACATCAAGTCGGTGGCGTGGGCGGCGATGTCGATGCGCGTCGGATCGGCGGGCGCGCCGCTACGCCCGTGACCGCGATAGTGCCAGTGCGCCACGTCGCAGGCCCCGGCGACGTCGTTCCACAAGTACTTCCATATGAAGCCGTCGCACAGGATGCCGTCGCAAAAGATCGCGCGAACGCGAGCTTCTGCCGATCGCGAAGGCATCGTGCGGAGGAAGAGGCGCGTGCCGTCTTCCCCGGTCACGGTCTCGTGGCGCTCGGACGGATCCGGGATCACCGAGTCGGTGCGAGCTCGAGAGTCGTCGACGCTCACGCCTCGTCGTCGTCGTCGCCGCCGTCGACCTCGTTGACGCTCGGCAGCTTCTTGATCTCCAGGCGGGAGATCTTCCAAGCGCGCTGGACGACCCAGGAGAGCGACCGGTCGAGCCGGGCAGCCTCTTCCTTGATCTCCTGGAGCATCGACTCGGGGAAGTAGAGACTCTGCTTCCGCTTGTCGGTCTTGGAGCTCTCGCTGCGGAGATTCGAAATCGAGTCCTTGTCGTTCGCCAAGGTGGGCCTCCTTAGTGTTCGCGTCGCGTGGTCATTGTCGGGGTGCAAGCGCGATAAGGCACGATATCGACGCCTACTGCGGTACGCCGGTGAGGTTATCAGGCGTGTGGCCCCGTGCTCCGACAATGATCCACGTCTAGCGCATCTCCGTAAAGGGCTTTCTCACGCTCGAGCATCGGCCGGAAAATCAGAGTGCGCTAGGGTTGTCGCCTCCCATGCGCATCCGTCAGCTCTCACCTCGCGTTCTTCTCCCCACCGTGGCGGCTTTTGCCGGTGGTCTTGCCCTCGGCGGCCTCCGCGCACCTACAGCGGAGGCCACCCCCGAGACGCAGAACGCCTACCAGGCCGTCGCGCAGCTCGGCCGCGTGCTCGTGCAGGTCGAGAACCACTACGTCGATCCGGTCGAGCGCGCGAAGATCGTCGAGGGCGCGATCAAGGGGATGGTCGACAACCTCGATCCGCACTCGTCGTACCTGCCTCCTGACGAGTGGAAGCAGTTCCAGAGCGACACCGAGGGCAAGTTCGGCGGCGTCGGCATCGAGGTCGACGGGCGCGGCGAGCGGCTCATCGTGATCGCGCCGATCGAGGGATCGCCCGCGGCGCGCGCCGGCATCAAGAGCGGCGATCAGATCATCGCCGTCGACGGCGAAGACGTGATGAGCCAGGCGCTCGACAAGGTCGTGAAGAAGATGCGCGGCGCGCCGGGCACCAAGGTGAAGATCACGATCCACCGCGAGAGCGCGCGCGGCGACGCGCCGGCCGCGCCCCCGGCCGACAAGGCCGACGGAGGGGCGCACGCCGTGCGCGCGGGGCAGACGCTCGTGTTCGAAGTGACGCGCGAGGTGATCCACGTCTCGGCGGTCAACTACAAGCTGCTCGACGGCAACATCGGCTACATCCGCATCAAGCAGTTCCAGGAGCGCACGCACGCAGAGACGATGGCGGCGACGGCGAAGCTCCGCGCCGAGGCGAAGGGCGGCGCGATCACCGGCGTCCTGCTCGACCTGCGATCGAACCCCGGCGGGCTCGTCGACGAGGCGACGGAGATCGCCGACGAGTTCCTCTCGCAAGGCGGCATCTACTCGATGCGGCACCGCGGCGAGATCATCGAAGACCTGAAGGCGCGCGCGGGCGGCGCGTTCGCCGATCTGCCCGTCGTCGTGCTCGTCAACGAGTGGAGCGCGAGCGCGAGCGAGCTGCTCGTCGGCGCGCTGCAAGACAACAAGCGCGCGACGGTCGTCGGCGCGAACACGTTCGGCAAGGGGAGCGTGCAGTCGATCCTCCCGCTGCCGAACGGCGCGGGCCTGAAGCTCACGACCGCGCGCTACTACACGCCGAGCGGTCACGCGATCCAGGCCGACGGCATCCACCCCGACGTCGTCATCGAGTCGGGCACGCGCGGGCCCGCCGAGGCGCCGAAGATCACGCGCGAGCGCGATCTCCCGGGGCACCTGCCCGGCGAAGGCCCTGCGGGGCCGGCCGCGCCCGCGCGTGACGGCGGCGTGGTCGTCATCGACGGCGGGGCGGGCGCCGACGTCGTGAGCGGCATGCTCGCGCGCGACATGCCGACCGATCCGTCGACGTCGGCCGACGTCGTCCTCCGCGTCGGCTACCAGATGCTCAAGTCGCAGGTCGGCGCGAAGAACGTGTTCACGAAGTGAGAGGCTCAGTCGTCGCCGCGGAAGACGATCGCAGCGTGCACGAGCGGCATCAGCAAGACGAACGTCACCGCGACGAGCGCGAAGCTCACCCACGTCCACTCCGCCGGCGGACCGATGCGCGCGAGCGACGCGAGCATGATGACGATGCCGAGGATGGCGTGCGCGCGAGAAGGGAGCCGCCAGACGAGCGCGCTCGTCGTGACGGCGAGCGCCGAGCAGCCGACCGCGAGGATGGACTTCCAGTTCCACGGGACGGGGTTCTTGTAGAACCAGCCCACGAGCGCGAACGCCGAGAGCGCGCTGAAGAAGAGCAGCGCCATCGACGCGATCAAGGCGGCTCGCCTGGAAGCCCGGTCGTCCACGGGGAGGTGGGCGCTAGTGTACAACAAGATTACCCGCGGATGCGGATCGCGTACGTGAGCTTGGCGACGTTCTTCAAGACGTTGGGAACGCGCTTGAAAAGGTTGATCGAGGGGGGGCGCTTCTCGATGACCCGAACGGGGATCTCCCGCGTCCGCACGCCTCCGCGGTCGGCCCGGATCACGAGCTCGCTGGCGAAGACGTCTTTGTCGACCAGGCAGGAGCGGACGATGTCGAGCAAGGCCAGGCGCCGGAAGGCCTTGAGGCCGTGGGTGTCGGTGCCTCGGAAGCCGAGCAGGACCTTGAGCATCGACGAATAGGCGATGCTCGCGGCGTGGCGGATCGCCGGTCGATCGTCCTCGGCGCCGGCGACGAGCTTCGAGCCGATCACGAGGTCGGCCTCGCCCGTCTCCAGGATCTCGACCGCGCGCCGGTGGAAATCCGCGTCGCAGAGGTCGATCTCGTCGCAGATGACGAGGTTGCCGCGCGACAGCAGGATCCCTTGCTTCAGCGCCTTGCCGTAGTTGGGCTCGCCCAGGCTGATGATTTTCACCTGTCCGCCCGCCGCGTTGCCGTACTTGGCGGCGAGCGCCTGGCCGATCTCGACCGTTCTGTCGCGCGAGCCGTTCTCCGCGAGGATGATCTCGTAGTTCCATCCCGTCGAGCCCAGCCGCTCGCGGAGATCGACGACGGCGGCGTGGAGGATCGCCTCCTCGTTGTAGACGGGGATGACGATCGAAATGCGCGGCGCGTCCGATGGTTGAGCGCTCGAGGCCATGCGAAGGAGGAATTAGCGGGGAGGCGGGCCCTTCTATAGTAGGGTCCCGCCCGCGATGAAATCCCTCGTTTGGGGCTCGTGCCTCGCGCTCGTGACGATGCTTGCAGCTTGCAGCAAGGACCCGCCGCCCAAGCCCACGAAGGACGAGGGCTCGAAGGCGACGCCCGTCCCGAGCGACGTGGTCTTCAACGACTTCATGCCCAGCGGCGGCGGGGCCGTGGGCCTGCGCGTCGACGGGGGCGGGCTCGAGGCCGGCCTCGCGGCCGTCGGCGGCGACGGCGCAGGCGCAGCCGGCGGCGAGGCGCCCGCGCCCGCCGCCGCGGAGGATCCGGCGCGCGCGCTCAAGCTCCTCGAGCCCGGCGCCGAGCCGCGCGCGGTGCGCAAGTACGCGTTCGTCGCGAACAAGAGCGAGAAGCGCCAGCTCACGATGAAGCAGAGCGCGAGCCGCGAGGGCGGCGGGGGCGGCCCCGCGCAGGAGGCCACGTTCTCGCTGCTCGTCGAGCTGACGCCCAAGGTCGTCACGCCCAAGGGCACGAAGTTCGAGATGAAGGTGCTGAAGGTCGAGATCCCCGGCATCCCTCCCGCGCAGAAGGCCCAGGCCGAGGCGCAGCTCGCGGTCTTCAGCGGGCTCACCGGGCGCTTCGACGTGACGCCGTCGGGCGACATCGGCGAGGTCGACTTCAAGGCCGACGACAAACTGCAGAACGGCGCCGCGGAGATGATCGTCAACAGCCTCTCGCAGGCCGTCGAGCTCGTCGTGCCGCCGTTTCCCTCCGAGCCGATCGGCGTCGGCGCGAAATGGGAGCGGAGCTCGGAGCGCAAGGAGCGCGGCGTCGAGCAGTCGCAGAAGCACACGTTCACGCTCACCGAATTCGGAGAGAACGCGGGCGTCGTCACCGCCGACATCGATCTGAAGGTCCCGAAGCGCCCGCTCCAGGCGCGCGGCGTTCCGCCGGGCGCGACCCAGGAGGTGAGCGCCAAGGGCGTCTACACGTACAACTTCAAGCTCGATCGCGTCGCGACGAAGGTCGACGGCGAGCTCACGGCGAAGGCCAAGATCGAGATCCCGGACGGCAAGGGCGGAAAGCAGGCCGTCACGGAGATCAGCAAGCTGAAGAACTCGATGGAGGCGCCGAAGTGAACGGCGCTCCCGGCGGCCGTTGACATGAGCCCGGGGGTGTACGAGGAAGCGGACGACCCCACGGGTCGAAGGAGCGAGTGATGGCCGAAGGCTTGAACAAGGTGATGCTGCTCGGAAACCTCGGAGCGGATCCGGAGCTCAAGATGACGCAGGGCGGGCAGGCCGTGCTCAAGCTGCGCCTGGCCACGACGGAGACGTACCTCGATCGAAACAACACCCGTCAGGAGCGGACGGAGTGGCACTCGATCACGATGTGGGGCAAGCGCGGCGAGGCGCTCTCGAAGTTCCTCACGAAGGGTGAGCGCATCTTCGTCGAGGGGTCGCTGCGCACGTCGAGCTACGAGAAGGACGGCGAGAAGCGATACCGCACCGAGATCAACGCGAACAACATCATCCTCGCGGGTCGCGGCAAGGGTCAGGGCGCAGGCGACGACGGCGGCTTCGAGCGCCGTCCTCCGCGCGACGCGGGCCCGCGCGACTCCGGCCGCGCCCAGCAGAGCGCGCCTCCCCCCGCCGACGACTTCGGCGACTACGGCGGCGGCGGCGGTGGCGGCGGCGGCGACGACGAGATCCCGTTCTGAGCTGGTGGGGGCCTGGCGGCCCCCCTCGCGCGCTCTGCGCGCGAGCCTCCCCCTGCTTCAGGTGCTCGCGCGGCGTGCTTCGCCTTCGGCGAACCGGCGCGGAGCGCCGGGGGGCACGCCTCACGCCTCGCGTTCCTGCTCCTGGCTGCTGACCTTGCGTAGGTAGGGCTGTTCCGCTAAGAACGGCGGCCCCTCCTATTCACGGAGGCGGCGAGGATCCCATGAGAGAAGGCATTCATCCCGATTATCCCCCCGCGACGGTGAGCTGCGCGTGCGGCAACACCTTCGTCACGCGCTCGACGCGCGGCGACTTCCAGGTCGACGTCTGCTCGAACTGCCACCCCTTCTACACGGGCACGCAGAAGCTCATCGACGCGGCAGGTCGCGTCGATCGCTTCCGCAAGCGCTACGACAAGAAGGCCGCCCCTGCAGCTCCGGCCGCCAAGGCCGAAGCGCCCGCGGCCGAGGCCCCCGCGGCCGACGCCGGTCAAGCGACCGAGTGAGCGTTCGGGTAGCCGCCGCGGCCCCTCGTGCGTAGAGTGGACGGGCATGTCTGAACCGTCCGGCGCAGCTCCTCCGCAGACCGAGCCTACACCGCCCTACATCGGCGGGCAGGCCGTTCTCGAGGGCGTCATGATGCGTTCGCCGACGTCGTTCGCCGTCGTCGTGCGTCGGCGCGACGGCTCGCTCCACGTGCGCGAGCGCGGCATGGCCGACGGGCGCAAGGGCGCGGCGAAGCTGCCGCTCGTGCGTGGCGTCGCGTCGCTCGTCGAGAGCCTGAAGCTCGGCAGCGAAGCGTTGCGCTTCTCGGCCGAGCAGATGGAGCGCGATCTCGACGCCGAGCCGCCGAAGGCCGCGAAGGGAGGCGGCGCCGCGGCGAGCGCGCTGCGCATGCTCCAGGCGATCGGCTACACGCTCTTCCTCATGATGTCCGCCGATGCCGGCGGCCCCGTCGTCGAAGGCGCGGAAGAGAAGAGCGACGCGAAGGAGAAAGCGTCGCGCGGCCCGATGGGGCTCATGCTCGTCTTGATGGTCGGCTTCATGATCGCGCTGCCGCAAGCGGCCGCCGCCGGCCTCAACAAGGCGCTCGGGCTCGGGCTCGACGTGCAGTCGCCGGGCTTCCAGGCGATCACCGGCGCGTTCAAGCTCACGATCGTCGTCGGCTATCTCTTCGCCGTGCGCCGGATCTTCCCCGACATCCGTCGCGTCTTCCAGTACCACGGCGCCGAGCACAAGACGATCAGCACCTACGAAGCGAACGAGCCGCTCACCGTCGAGAACGCGCGCGCGAAGACGACGCTCCACCCGCGCTGCGGAACGACCTTCCTCGTGATGGTGGCGCTCGTGTCGATCATCGTCTTCACCGCGGTCGGCGGCTTCTTGCCGAAGATCAGCACGGGCAAGCTCTGGCTCGACAACGTGATCTTCTTCCTCGAGAAGCTCCCGTTCTTGCCGCTCATCGCGGCGGTCACCTTCGAGATCCAGCGCGTCTTCGCCAAGTACTGCACGACGGGGCCGATGCGCGCGCTGCTCTGGCCGGGCTTCCTCTGCCAGAAGATCACCACCATCGAGCCCGACGACGATCAGCTCGAGGTGGCGCTCGCTTCGCTCCGCGTCACGCTCTTCCGCGAGCAGGGCCAGGAGAAGTCGTCGGGCGGCGAGAAAGCCGACGTGCGATACGCGACCTTCGACGCGCTCATGAAGTCGGGGCGCCTCCGCCGCGCGGCCTGAGCGATGCTGCCCCTCGACAAGCTCGAGCAGCTCTCGAGGCGCTACGTCGAGCTCGACGATCTGCTCTGCGATCCGCAGGTGCTCGGCGATCGCCATCAGCTCTCGAAGCTGAACAAAGAGCGGACCGACATCGAGCCGCTCGTGCAGGCGTTCGCGCGCTATCGCGCGCTCGAGAAGAAGATCCGCGAAGACGAAGAGGCGCTCGCCGATCCCGAGCTGCGCGAGCTCGTCGAGCACGAGCTGCCCGGGCTGCAAGCCGAGCGAACGGCGCTCGAGGGCGAGATCCAGCTCCTCTTGCTGCCGACCGATCCGAACGACAAGAAGAACGTGATCCTCGAGATCCGCGGCGGCGAGGGCGGGGAAGAGGCCGCGCTCTTCGCGGCCGATCTGTTCCGGATGTACGCGCGCTACGCCGAGACGAAGGGCTGGAAGATGGAGGTCCTCTCGCTCAGCGAGAGCGCCACGGGCGGCTACAAAGAGTGCATCGCGCTCGTCACGGGCAAAGACGTGTTCTCGCAGCTCCGCTTCGAGGGCGGCGTGCACCGCGTGCAGCGCGTGCCCGCCACCGAGACGCAGGGGCGCATCCACACGTCGACGGCGACGGTGGCGACGCTGCCCGAGGCCGACGACGTCGACGTCCAGATCGAAGACAAGGATCTCGAGTTCTCGATCGCCGCGAGCGGCGGCCCCGGCGGGCAGGGCGTCAACACGACGAACAGCGCCGTGCAGATCCTCCACAAGCCGACGGGCATGATCGTCAAGTGCCAAGACGAGCGGTCGCAGCTCAAGAACAAGGCCAAGGCGCTCAAGGTCTTGAAGAGCCGCCTGCTCGACATCGAGCGCGAGAAGCAGGAGGCCGCGCTCTCGGCCGAGCGTCGCGGCATGGTCGGCACGGGCGAGCGAAGCCAGAAGATCCGCACGTACAATTATCCGCAGAACCGCGTGAGCGACCACCGCATCAAGCTCACGCTGAACAAGCTCGAACGGATCATCGAAGGCGATCTCGACGAGCTCGTGACCGCGCTCCGCACCCATCGTCAGGCGGCGCTGCTCAACGACGCGACCGACGGCGCGATCGGCGCGGCGCCCATGTTCGACGACGCGGAGGACGAAGCGTGAGCTCGCGTCGCCGCGCCGGCCCCGCCGACGAGCAGCGCGTCGAGGCGCTGACGGTGGCGATGTCGCTCGCGCCCGGCGTCTACTCGCGCAACCGCATGTTCGATCTCTTCGAGCAAGCCGGCGTCAGCCGCGCGAAGTCGCGCGCCGCGACCCTTCGCGGCGTCGCCAAGCACCTCGCGCGCGCGACGGCGATCTCGGTCACCGCCGAAGGCGGCGACTTTGCGCTCCGCTACCAGATCCCCGCGATGCGCCTCACGCGCGTCGTCGAGCTGTCGCCCGTCGAGCTCGCCACGCTGCGCCTGATGGCGGCGCGCGCAGGCCTTCCGTGCCTCCCCGCCGACGACCGCGATCGCGCCGTCGTCGCCGCGGCCCTCGCCCGCCTGCTCGTCGCCGGCGGAGCGACCTCGGAGATCGCGCGCGCCGCTCGAGACGTCGCGCGCACGCCCGCGGAGTAGGCCCGCACTACCGGGCCTTCGCTCGGGGTGGTATTCTTTCTTCGTGCGTCGGGGGGTGCTCGCCGGTCTGATGACGTTCGCGGCCGTCGCGGCGGCTTGCTCGCGCGAGCCGGAGCCCGTCGAGGTTCCCGCCGACGCTTCGGGCGACGCAGGCGGAGATGCGCCGCCGATCCCGACGGAGGCGGCGCCGCCGGACGAGGAGATCAGTTGCCCGGCGAGCTGTCCCTACGTCGATTTCATCGATCCCTCGAAGTTCCCGTGGAAGTCGCCGTCGAAGGTCGTCGGAGCTTGTAGCGAGGGCGATCTCGACGCCCTCGTGGAGAGGATGAACGCGAAGGGACAATCCAACTACGCGGACTGGAATGCGGCCGTGACGAACCCGACGTGTCGCGCGTGCGTCTTCGGCTCCGATGAAGGCACGCATTGGACGCCGATCGTGGAGCGCGCGAGGCCCATTCTCAACGTCGGCGCGTGCATCGCGATCGTCAGCGGAGACGAAGAGTGCGGCCGCGCATACCACAACTGGTTCGAGTGCCGGCGGGAGCTCTGCGTCGACTGTCTCGACAACGGCGCGTGCGAAGCCTTCTGCATGCCCGCGGCGACGAGGCAAGCATGCAAGACCGCTTTCGACGCGATCGGCACCACGTGCGGCGCCCAGGTCGCCGCCGACGCGGAGAAAGCCTGCGCCGGACGTCACCCGATCGAAGGCTCCGTCCGCGCGCAGTGCATCGGTCTCTGAACGCGTCAGCCCGGCGGCCAGGTCATCGTGCGGCCGCCGAGGACGTGCACGTGGATGTGGTGGACCGTCTGCCCCGCTTCGTCGCCGTCGTTGACGACGAGGCGGAAGCCGTTCGCGTGGATCCCGAGCTGCTCGGCGACCTTCTTGGCGGCGATCATCACCTGGCCGATCGTCGTCGCGTCGGCGTCGGTCAGATCGTGAATCGCGGCGATGTGCTTCTTCGGGATGACGAGCACGTGCGTCGGCGCGACGGGCCGGATGTCCTTGAAGGCGAGCGCGTGCTCGTCTTCGTAGACCACGTCGGCGGGGACCTTCTTCTCGAGGACGTTGCAGAACAGGCAGCCCATGGGCGCTGACTCTATCACTTGCACCGCCGGTCGATCGCCTCGACGAGGCGCTCGAGCGCGCGCGGCGCCTGCGCCAAGAAGAGCGACGGCTCGATGAGCTCGAGCTCCATGATGCGGAGCGACGTCTCGTCGCGCACCATGTCGATCCGCGCATACAGCAGATCGTGCGCGAACGGCGCGACGGCGCGCTCGGCGAACGCGGCCTCGTCGGCGGCGATCGGCACCTCGCTCGACACCTCCTCGTGGCCGCCCGCGAAGCGCGGCGACTTCCGGATCGCGTGCGTCAGCGCGCCGTCGATCCAGACGAGCGATCGCTCGCCATAGGCCTGCACCGAGGCCATCCACTTCTGCACCATCGTCGCGCGATCGCGGACGAGCTCCGACAAGAACCGCTCGCCCTCGTCGATCTCGCTCCGCGCGAAGCGCTCGGTGCGGAACGAGCCCGCGGAGACGACGGGCTTGATCACCACCTCGTCCCAGCCGCGCGCGTCGAGGATCTCCGCGAGCCGCCGCGTCTCTCCGCGCGCGACGATCTCCGTCGGCACGATCTCGACGCCGCGCTCGGCGAGCTTCGAGAGGTACGTCTTCTCCGCGTTCCACGCGACGACCGGCGACGGGTTGAAGAGGCGCGTGACGCGCGACGCCCGGTCGGCCCAGTCGACGAAGGCCTCGTGTCGCTCGAAGTAGTTCCACGTCGAGCGAAGGACGACGAGGCGCTGATCGGCGACGAGCGAGAGGGCGTCGTCGTCGTCCCACGCGAGGATGCGCGGGTCCATTCCCGCGCGCGCGAGCGCGTCGCAGAGCAGCTCTTGATCGGGATCGGGCTCGGGCAGGCGCTTGCAGCTCGCGAGGCCGACTCGGCGCGTCATGTCTCCTCCGTGCAGAACGAGGCAGAACGAGAAAGGCCCGCGTCACTCGCCCGAAGAACGGGAGAGGAGCGGGCCTTGCTCGGCACGTGCGCGTCGGCGTTTATCGAACGCGCACGATCGTGCTCACTTCTTGGGGGGGGTCGCCGGAGCGGCCGACGACGAGGTCGACGGCGCGGGGGCCGCGGTGCCGGCCGGGGGGGCCGCCTTCTCCGCGGGGTCACCCGCGGGGGCGCCCGGAGCCGCCGGCGCGCCGGGGACGGCCGCGTTGACGTCCGGAACCTTCGGGACCTCCGGCAGACCGCCGCACGCGAGAGCCGTAAGGCCAAGAGCAAAGAGAACGATCAGCTTCTTCATGATGATTTTGCCTCCAGGAGCCGCTCTTTTCCGCCCTCCCCACGCCGCGCGTCAAGTGAAACCGGCGAAACTCGACCACGGCCGACGTGATTTCAACTAGATAGGAGGCCTCTTTTTTGGCGGCGAGCGGCCGAATTGCAGCCGAATGCATCGCGTTTCGCCGCGCTTCGTCCATCCTCTTCCTGGATTCGCGCACGTGGAATCGAGCAGCCACAAGAGCCTCCGTCGGATCCTGATCGCCAAGGCCGCCGCCTTCGCGGCGCTCTCGGCCCTCGGCGTCTACGGCGCGTGGTGGCTCCGTGCGCAGGGCCTCACCATCGGCGAGGCGACCACGGAGCTGCGTCGAGGAGAGGATCCTCGCTACGACTGGCGCTCGGTCGACAAGAAGCACTGGCAGGCGCTCTCACCGATCACGCGCCTCGAGGGCAGCCCTCCGCTCCCCTCCGAAGAAGCGTCGGAGATCACCGACGCGCGCGAGGCCAACGGCGCGGGCTGCGCGAGCGGCATGGTGCGCGTGAAGGGCAACCATCGCGTCGAGTCGCTCGCGGGAGCGACGGGCGAGATCGAGCGCATCCAGGACGGCGCGTGCACCGACTGGATCAGCCGCGAGTTCCCCGCTCGCTGCCGCACGTTCGACAAGGAGAAGATCGCCGCCGACGTCGCGAAGCTGCCGACGCGGCCGCTCGACTTCTGCATGGATCGCTTCGAGTACCCGAACGTGCTCGGGCAGAACCCGATGATCGTCGTCACGTTCAACGAGGCGCAGAACCTCTGCAAGAAGTCGAAGAAGCGGCTCTGCACCGAGACGGAGTGGACGTTCGCCTGCGAGGGCGAGGAGGTGAGGCCGTACCCCTACGGATGGACGCGCGACACCACGGCTTGCGTCGTCGATCGATCGTGGCGCCCCTTCAAGGAGGGCGCGCTCGCGCCGCGCGACGGTCAGAAGGCGCGCGCGGAGCTCGATCGCCTCTGGCAAGCCGAGCCCTCGGGCACGCGCGGCGCGTGCAAGAGCCCCTTCGGCGTCTACGACATGACGGGCAACGTCGACGAGTGGACGCGCTCGGTCCGACCGACCGGCTACACCTCGATCCTGAAGGGCGGTTACTGGGGACCGGTGCGCGCGCGCTGCCGCCCGGCGACGCGCGCGCACAACGAAGACTTCGTGGCCTATCAGCAGGGCTTCCGCTGCTGCGGCGACGCGAACGCTTCGGTGCCGCCGCCTGCCGCCACGCCGCCGGTCGCCGCGGCGCCGCCCGCGACGGAGGTCGACGCGGGCGCCCCGCGCGCGAGCGAGCTGTCTGCGGAGTGGCCCGATCCGGGACCGAGCGACGACGACGACGAGCTCGACGCGATCGGCAAGGCGCGCGTGAAGCTCGGCTGTGCGTCCGCGCGCGCGCCCGCGCCGGCGTCGACGTCGCCGCTGCTCGTGGGCTTCGCGATCGCCGCTGTGCTACGAGCAGCGCGCCGATGGAGGAAGTCACCGACGACGACGATCTCCTGCCCGTCGCGTCGCTCACGCGCACGCGCGAGGCGCTGAGCGCAGAGCTCGGCGCCTTCGTCGCCCCGGGCGAGCTCTTCGCGCGCGAAGGCGATCTCTTCCGCTGCACGGCGTGCGCGCATCGCTGCGTCTTGAGCGACGGTCGGCCCGGCGCGTGCGGCGTTCGTGAGCGTCGCGGCGACGCCGGCTTGGTCCCGTTCGGCTACGTCGCGCGCCGCTACGTCCGGAACGTCGAGACCAACACCGTCTACCACGTGGTGCCCGGCGCGAAGGCGCTGACGTTCGGGATGTACGGCTGCGATCTGCGCTGCCCGTACTGTCACAACTGGAAGCTCTCGCAGGCGCTCCGCGACGGCGACGCCGCGGTGGGCGCGACCCCGCCGATCCCGATGACGCCCGCCGCGCTCGTCGACGAAGCCGTCTCCGCGGGCTGCCGCGTGATGTGTGCAGCTTACAACGAGCCGATGATCGCGGCGGAGTGGGTGCGCGCGGTCTTCGGCGAGGCGCGCGCGCGCGGCCTCTTCACCATGATCGTCTCCGACGGCAACACGACGCCCGAGGCGCTCGCGTTCGTTCGTCCCGTCACCGACGTCTATCGCGTCGACCTCAAGGGGTTCTCGTCCGAGCAGTACAAGGCGCTCGGCGGGCGCATCGAGCCGGTGCTCGCCGCGATCGCCGAGGCCCGCCGGCTCGGCTTCTGGGTCGAGGTCGTCACGCTCGTCGTGCCGGGCTTCAACGATGATCCGGCGGGCCTCCGCGCGCTCGCGAAGAAGCTCCTCGCGATCGATCCCGCGATCCCGTGGCACCTCAACGCGTTCCAGCCGCGCTACAAGATGCGCGATCGGCCGCCGATGCACCCCGAGCTGCTCGTCTCGATCGCCGGCGCGGCGCTCGCGCGGGGGATGAAGCACGTCTACGTCGGCAACGTGACGGGCATGTTCGGCGAGCTCGAGCACACGCGGTGCCCGAAGTGCCATTTCACCCTCGTCGAGCGCCGCAACTACCAGACGACGGCGGTGCGCCTCGACGGCTCGTCGTGCCCCGCGTGCCGCGAGCCCGTCGCGGGCCTCTTCACCGAACGGGCGTAGAGGCGGAGAGGCGAAGGGGAGAGAGGAGAGGCGTCGTCATCGCGTCTCGTCTCTCGTGTCTTCCCTTCGCTCCTCCGCCTCTGCCCCCGTTCGGGCGGTCTTCTGCGCGACGTGGAGCGCCGCGTCTTTGGCCGCGCGCGCGACGCGCACCGCTTGCATGCTCGCGTGCGTCGCGCTCGCGCGAAACGCGCCGCTCACCATGCGCGCGAGGCTCCTCGCGACCGCGACGCGATCGGCGAAGCGCATCATGATCTCGAGCGCTTCGTCGTCGGGATGACGGCGCGGGCGCGCGCCCGAAGGCGGCGGGCGCGAGCTCGCGCGCTCGCCCGCGTTTCTCGACGTCGGTCCCGTGGCGGCCATCGCGGGACCTGAAGCACGCGATGTGCCGCTTCGAGGCTCGCGCTTTCTTCGGGTCATTCGAGGGGTGCGGCAAGACGGATCGCCCCACGCCGTCACAGGTGTGGCCGATCGCGACCGCGACGCTGCGTCACCGACATCGCGCTCGACGCGCGTGCCGTCGGGCTCGTGCCTTGCAGCGCTCGAGGCGTTCGAGAGGCGGTCGAGAACATGAGCCCGCGGAGCTGCAGCCTGGTCTTGGTCGCTGCCGTCGCCGTCGCGGCGTGCCGCCGCGACGACGGCGCCGGGGAGGCGGGCACCGCGAAGCACGCGAAGCAGGAGCGCGTGGTTCGCGAGCTCGAGCGGGGCGAGTCGCACGAGGCCGAGCGGCTGCTCGAGGAGACCGCCGCGGGCGCGGAGGAGGCGGCGCGCGAGGCGCAAGACGCCGCCGAGACGATCGCGCGCGAGACCCGCGAGCTTCGCGATCTCGTGGCGCGTGAGCTCGCGTGGGTCGACCGGCGCATCGCCGATCTCCAGCGCGGCGTCGTCGCCTCGCGGGGCGATCGCCGCCTCGAGAAGCAGCGCGACCTCGCCGCGGCGCGCGGCTTCCGCGTCCGGATCGCGCGCGACAAGTCGATCCTCGATCGCCCGATCGACGACGCGATCTGGGACGCCCTCAAAGACCGCGTCGAGCGCGATCTCGACGACGATCGCCCGCCCGCGGTCCCTCGCACGTACGAGAACACGTCGGAGATCTGATGACGCCGAGGCTCATACCCTCGGCGATCGCGTGATCCGATGTTCGCCTCGAACAGGAGGAGACTCGCCGGCGACGAGACTCGGATGAGGCCAGGGCGGAGTCGGCCCACGACTCGCGCTGCGATCGTGGCCGATCCGCGATTGATCGCGGGGACTTGCTCAGAGGCGCGGATCGGATTCGAACCGACGTATGACGGTTTTGCAAACCGTTGCCTAACCACTTGGCTACCGCGCCGAGGCCCTGCATCGATACCGGGCATCGACGGCGCGGTCAACGGCCTCGCGCGCACGCTCCGCAGCGCGTGTCGGACCGTCGGGATTCCGCTCCTCGGCGGCTCTATTTTCTCGGGGCGAGCGCCCTCGACCGCGCTGGCTAGGCTTCTTTTTGCGAGACCTGTAGAATGGTTACGTGGCAGCCTTGCCGGAAGACGACGCGCCGACGATGTCGGGCACGCCGGGCGACCGTCGGCGCTCGGTTCCGGACGACGCGACCGCCGCTGAAGCTCTGCCGCCGGCCGAAGAGGGGCCCGCCGGTCACGAGGAAGAAGACCGCACGGTCCAGCAGCTCGCCCGCGCGTCGAGCCCTGCGCTCCCGCCGAGGCCGTCGGCGCCCGCGATCGCTGCGTCGCCGTCTCCCACGCAAGAGACGCTGCCCTCGAGCCACGAGCCGATCGAGGTCGCCTCCGAGCACCTCGAGCCGATCGAAGAGCCCGACGACATCACCGCGACCGCGCCGCGGCTCGACTCGCGAAAGATGCCGCTCGCGATCCCGGGGACGGTCGAGATCCGCGCCGCCGGTGACGTATCCGAGGCGCTCGAGAACGACGAAGGGGAGGCGCGCACCGAGGTGCGCAGCGTCCCGCGCGACATTCCCTCGCCGCTGCCCGCGCCGCTCCGACCCGCCGAGGAGCTGTCGACGCGGCCGGTGCATCCGCCTCCGCCGCGGCCCGCCGCGGGCGCGCCGCCGTCGCCGCCCGCGGAGGAGCCGGCCGACGAAGAGCCCGACAGCGTCACCGCCGAGGCGCCGGCGCCGCGCATCGCGTCCGTGCCCGATCTCGATCCGCCGAAGCGCGCGCAGCCCCCGCCGGACAAGCGCTCGAGCAGCGCCGTGAAGAGCGCGCCGCGCGCGTCGCAAGCGGCGCCGGCCGAAGAGCCGCCGACGCGGCCGGGCGTCGAAGAGCCTGCCACGCGCCCCGGGCTCGCCGATCCGCCGCCGTCGCTGACGAGCGCCGCGAAGAAGGACGCGCCCCTCTACGACGCCGACGACGACGAGAGCGTGACGACGCGAGGGCCGGCCGTCGATCCGTTCGAATCCGACGACAGCGTCACGACGCAAGGGCCGGCCGTCGCGATCGAAGACGGCCTCCCGATCGACGAAGGGACCGACGGCACGACGCAGCGGGTGAAGAAGCTCAAGACCCGATCGCCGGCCGACAGCGAGGTCGACAGCATCACCACGCAGGCGCCGGGCAACCTTACCAACATGCTCCGCGTGATCGCCGCCGACGACCCGGCCGCCGCGGCCGCCATCGAAGACGAAGAGCTGCCCGAGAACCGCACCGCCGTCATGGCGAACGCGCCCATTCGGAGCGTGATCGAGGAGGTCAGCGCGCAGCAGGCGCGCGGCGAGCTCCCGCCGATCCGTCCGACCGGGCCCCAGATCAACCTCGCGTCCAAAGCGGCGACGGCGCCGCAGCTTCATCCGACGTCGGAGAGCGGCCTGCGCGTCGCGCGCCAGGGATCCGCGAGCGGAGAGCACGCGAGCCTTCGCGCGATCGGCGTGCACGACGCGCGCACGTCCGGCGTCGGGCCGACGAGCCGTCACCTCGAGACCGGTCCGCACGATCCGCGCGCGCTCGCGGCGACCATGGACGCGTTCGCGCCGCAGCAGCCGAGCCTCCACGACGTCGACTTCGGCAAAGGACCGCGCTACGGCCTCATCGTCGGCGTCGTCGCGGTCGTGTCGCTGCTGGTGCCGGTGACGCTCTTCATCGTGCTCAACCGCGGCGAGGGCGAGGTGTCGGTCCCGACGGCGTCGACCGCGTCGTCCGACTTCCAGAGGCACGTCGACGCGCCGCGCGGCAAGCACGACAGGAACAAGAAGGCCGATCCGGCCGCTCCGCCGTCCGCGGCGGCGTCGACCTCGGCGAAGCCGCCGCCGCCGCGCTTCCCGTTCCGGCGCTAAGATCGTCGCGGCTTCAAGACCTCGACGCCGTTCATGTACGGCACGAGCGCCTTCGGCAGCGTGATCGATCCGTCGGCGTTCTGGTGGTTCTCGAGGAGGGGGATGAGGATGCGCGGGCTCGCGATCGCGGTGTTGTTGAGCGTGTAAGGGTAGGTCAACGTGCCGTCGGCCGCGCGGAGGCGGATGTTCGAGCGTCGCGCCTGGAAGTCGCCGAGCGTCGAGCACGAGTGGGTCTCGTTGTAGGCGCCCTTGCCGTCGTTGCGCCCCGGCATCCACGACTCGACCTCGTGCTTGCGCGTCTGGCCGAGGCCGATCTCTCCGGTGCACGCGATGGCGACGCGATAAGGGATCTCGAGCTTCGCGAGGATCGCCTCGGCGTTCGCCAGGAGCTGGTAGTGCTCCTTCTCCGCGACCTCTTCGTCGGGGAGGCAGAAGATCACCTGCTCGACCTTCGTGAACTGGTGCACGCGGTAGAGGCCCTTCGTGTCTTTGCCGTAGGCGCCCGCTTCGCGGCGGAAGCAGTTCGAGATCCCGGCGTAGCGGATCGGGAGCCGCGACGCGTCGAGCGTCTCGTCGCAGTGGAGCGAGACGAGCGGCACCTCGCTCGTGCCGACGAGGAACAGCTCGTCGGCGGTGATCGCGTAGGCCTCCTCGCGCCCGAGAGGGAAGAATCCCGTGCCGGTCATCGCGCGCTCTTTGACCATGACCGGGGGCACGACCATCGTGAGGCCGCGCTCGACGAGCACGTCGACGGCGAGGCGCGTGACCGCGAGCTCGAGGAGCGCGCCGGTGCCCATGAGCGCGTAGGAGCGCCCGCCGGCGTACTTGCGCGGCCCGTCCCAGTCGACCATCCCGTGGAGCGTCATCAGCTCGACGTGATCCTTGGCCTTGAAGTCGAACGCGCGCGGGCTGCCGACCTTGCGGATCTCGACGTTGTCGTCTTCGCCCGCGCCGATCGGGACCTCGGGTCGCGGGATCGACGGCACGCGGAGCATGAGATCGTCGAACGCCTTCTGCGCTTCGGCGAGCGAGGGCTCGAGCTGCTCGAGCTCCGTCTTCACCGCCTTGCCCTCCTCGATGAGCGCCGGCCGCTCCTCCTTGCTCGCTTTCGGGATGAGCTGCGCGATCTCGTTCTTGCGCGCGCGCCTCTGCTCGATCTTGCCCACGGTCTCGCGGCGGGTCTTGTCGGCGGCGAGCAGCGCGTCCAGATCGAGCTCGACGCGCTTGTTCTTGATCGCGGCGCGGACGACGTCGGCGTTCTGGCGGATGAAGGCGATGTCCAGCATGTCGGCAGAGGGACATTCGACACCCTCGCTGCCTACGTCAAGGAAAAGGCGTCACCCCATCGGTGACGCCGGATCCCGATGGGTCGCATAGGCCGCCGGCCAGTTCCGGAGGAGAAACGCGCGCCTAGGTTCATCTGCGCGGGGAAGACCCCGCCCTCACCCAAGGACGAACCCCATGAACCTCCTTCAACGCGCCGCCTTCGTCACCCTCGTCTCGTTCCTCCCGATCGCACTCGGATGCTCCTCCACGCCGGAAGGCGACGATCCGGCCGCCGAGCAGGCCGCCGACGGAGCGTCGCTCGCGGTGGTGGGAGGCGAGGGCGAGACGAAGCGTGCGTTCACCCAGGAGGAGATCGACGGCGTCCTCGGCAACACGACGGAGTTTTCGGTCGACGGGGTCAAGACGACGGACTTCTCGAAGGTCCTGACCGCGCAGCGCGTCGACGTCGACGCGGGCAACGGCAGGACGGCGACCCTCCTTCGGAACGGAAACCGCCTCGAGCTCGATGTGAGGTCGCGTGCGTGACGGTCATCGCGTTCTCCATCGTCGTGGGCGTCGGCATCCTCGCCGCGCTGAGCGCGTTCATCGTCTGCGAGACGACCGGTCAGGATCGCTGCGAGCGTCTCGCACGCGACCGCTGCACGAACGGCCCGAAGAAAGGTCACCAAGCGGTGCGACGCGATCGCGGCCGCCAGCGGCATCTTCAAGAACGGTCGCATCGAGCTCCGCGGCGGCTGCACGATCGAGTGCAAGTGAGATGACCCCGCGATCCGCGCTCATCGCCGCCACGCTGTCGGCGGCGATGCTCGTCTCCGGCGAGGCGGCGGTCGCGCTTCGTGACGACGCGGGGCGGCTCGTGTGCACCGGCGGCGATCACGTCGTCGGGCGCGCCCGCCGCATCGCGCGTGGATCGACGCGCAGATCAGCGCCGCCGACGACGCGCGCGGCGGGTGCGCCGTGGCTCCGCGCGGTCGCGGGAGCGCCGGGCTGGCCGCGACGTTGCTCGCGCTCGCGACGTGTCGGCGCACAAAACGACGAAGGAGAGAGACGACGTCTCTCTCCTTCGAAGACGGAGCGGCTCAGATCACTTCGAGAACAGCTGCGCCGCCGCGAGCCCGCCGCCCTTGGCCGAGCGGATGATGAACTTCGCGTTCGCCGGGAACGGGCTGATCGGACGAAGGCAGTTGGCCTTGCCGCCGATCGACGCCTGCGTGCCGCTCTGCGAGCTGCGGCCGATGCTCGGCGCCAGGCCCGGGATCGGCGTCACGTACTGCATCTCGAGCTCGATCTTCTGCATGCCGATGCCCTGGCCGACGAGCGTGTAGCACTTGCCCGGCTGGAAGCTGAACGCGCCTTCGAGCGTCTGCCCCTCCTGGAAGTTGCCCGCGACGACGGGGCCGTCTTTCTGCATGCCGGGTGCTTCGCTGCCGGCGAAGATCGAGAGGGGGCCGGTGGCGAGCGCCGCCGCCGACTCGGGGAGCGCCTGCGCGGTGCCGCCCGCCGCGCCGCCGGCCGGAGCGCCGCCGAGCCCCGGGATGCCGGGGAACGGGCCGGGCTGGCCCGGCTGAGGCTGGTTCGGATCGCCCGGCTGGCCCGGAGGCGGGAAGCCAGGCTGCGCGCCCGGCTGCTGCGGGTAGGCGCCCGGCTGCTGCGGGTAGGCGCCCGGCTGCTGCGGGTAAGCCCCCGGCTGCTGCGGATACCCGGGCTGCTGCGGATAGCCCCCCGCGTACGGCTGCGGCGTCTCAGGTGGCGGCGGATCCTTGCTGCACGCGGTGCCGAAGGCGGCGACGGTGACGAGGGCAGCAAGCGAGATCGTGAGGCCGGTTCGATTCACGGCGGGGCTCCTTGGTAAGGTCTTCGGAAAATCGAGCGCGAGCATAACTCGGAACAGCGCTCGGGCGTGAAGGGGAATGTACGTTGCAGCGTTCGCCTCCGTGTTGGACGGCGCTCGCCGGCAAACCACGCTCGAGCTGTGTCGTCGTCGAAGCCAACGCGCGGCGGCGTCGGTCCCTTACAGATCAGGGGATCTTGGCGTTCACGATGGAGATCGCGTCGAGATCGAAGCCCGCGTTGGTCGGTTTGGGTACCACGTCGCACGTGGACGAGCTCATGTCCTTGATGCGCACGAAGCGCGCGGACGCGAGGCCGACGGCGGCGAGATCGTAGGCTTCGCCGCCGGCCTTCTCGGGATCGACCGGCGAGATGCCGTTGCCCGGCGCGGAGTAGACCGGGTGCCAGCCGGCGCACGCACCGTACGGCGCGCTCGGACCGGGCGTGCACGGGTAGGTCTTCCACGTCACGCCGTCGTCGCTCACGCCGACCTCGGCGAGATCGGCCGCCGGCGTCGCCGGGTTGCCCGCGGCGTAGAACGCGTTCTCGAAGACGATGAAGTCGGGCCCGGGGCCGTCGACGATCTCGTTGGGCTCGAAGGAGACGACGATCTCGCCGCCGATGCCGAGCGACACGACGTCGAAGCTGCCCTTGAGCTCCCCGGCGCCGACGGGAGGACCCTGGATGACCCCCGGCATCTCCGAGGCGCCGAAGCCCGCGCAGGGGCCGGGAGTGAAGCTCACGACCTTCATCACGAAGCGATCTTCGCGGAGGACGCCGCCGTCGGGGCCGAGGAAGCCGCCGTCGACGCGAGACCTGTCGGCGTCGGGATCGGGGGCGTCGACGTAGCCGCCCTCGCCGAGCGAGATGCCCGCGTCGGCGGGCGACGCGTCGGGATCCGAGGAGCAGGCGAGGGGAGCCGCGGCGCAAGCGAGCGCGGCGGCGAGCAAAATGAGTGTAGACTTCACGCTTCGGGCTCCTCGCCGCGTGGCTCGCGCGGCATGAAAGGAAAGACCGCACGAGAGGTCTTCTGGCTTCCGGATCACCCCCTCGAAGAGCCTTCCCCCGAGCGCGCTCGGAGTGGCGTGGGTCTACGAGAGTCCCCGGTTACAGCGGCGGCACCGCGTCGGATTCATCACCGACTTCCCGCCTCGTGCGAACGCGCCGTTCTTAGCGCCTCCCCGAATCGCGAGCAAGGAGGGAGTGCCGGAGGCGCAGCGCGTTCGCGATGACCGAGAGCGAGCCGAGGCTCATCGCGGCCGCCGCGATCATCGGGCTGAGCGCGACGCCGAGCACGGGGTACAAGACGCCCGCTGCGACCGGGATCGCGACGACGTTGTAGCCGAAGGCGAGCGCGAGGTTCTGCCGGATGTTCCGCATCGTGATCCGCCCGAGGCGGAGCGCGCGCTCGAGCGCGGGCAGGTCACCCTTGACCAACGTGACCTCCGCGCTCGCGACGGCCACGTCGGCGCCCGCGCCCATCGCGATGCCGACGTGCGCGGCGGCGAGCGCCGGCGCGTCGTTGATGCCGTCGCCCGCCATCGCGACGATCGCGCCGCGCGCCTCCAGCGCGCGGATGAGGTCCGCCTTCTCGTCGGGCAAGACCTGCGCGTAGACGTCGGCCTCGTGCAGATCGAGCTGACGCGCGATCGCGCTCGCCGTCGTGCGCGCGTCGCCCGTCACGACGATCACGCGGATGCCCGCGCGCTGGAGCGCGTGGACCGTCTCGCGCGCGTCGGCCTTCACCGTGTCGCCGATCGCCCAGAAACCGGCATAGACGCCGCCGATCGACGCGAACGAGATCGACGCGCCTTCCTGGCGCAGCGCCTCCGCGCGCGCGAGCGCGGCCTCCGGGATGACGACGCCACGAGAGTGAAGGAGCGTCGCCGTGCCGAAGAGGACGCGCTGGGCGTCGACGTCGCCGGCGACGCCCATCCCCCGAAGCGCCGTCACGTGCGTCGCAGAGAGCGGCGGCGCGTGCTCGGCTTCGGCGCTCTCCACCACGGCGCGCGCGATGGGGTGCTCGCTGCCCACCTCGAGGGCGGCGACGCGAGCGACGACGTGGTCGCGGAGGGACCCGTCGACGATCTCGACGATCCGGACGCGCGGCTTGCCCTCGGTCAACGTGCCGGTCTTGTCGACCGCGAGCGTCGTCACGTGCGAGAGCGTCTCGAGGGCGTCGGCGTTCTTCACCAGGATGCCGGCGCGCGCGCCGGCCCCGGTCGCCACGACGATCGACATCGGCGTCGCGAGGCCGAGGGCGCACGGGCACGCGATGATCAAGACCGCGATCGCGCGGACGAGGCCGTGCGCCAGCGCGGGCGCGGGCGCGGCCGGCAAGAGGAACCAGAAGAGGAACGTCACGGCCGCGATCGCGATCACGATCGGCACGAACCACGCGCTCACGCGGTCGACCAGGCGCTGCACGTGCGGGCGCGATCGGGCCGCGCTCCCCACGTAGCGCGCGATCTGTGCGAGCAGCGTGTCGTCGCCGACGCGCTCGGCGCGGATCATCATCGCGCCGTCGCCGTTCAACGTGCCGCCGATGACGTTCGCGCCGGGCTCCTTGAGGGTCGGGATCGGCTCGCCGGTGATCATCGACTCGTCGACGTACGACTCGCCTTCGCCCACGACGCCGTCGGTCGGGATCCGCTCGCCCGGGCGCACACGCAAGCGGTCGCCCACGGCGATCGCGGAGAGCGGGACGTCTTCCTCGACGCCCTCGCGCGTCACGCGCCTGGCCGTCTTCGGCGCGAGGCGCAGCAGCGCCCGAACGGCGTCGCCGGTGCGCGTTCGCGCGCGCAGCTCGAGGACCTGGCCCGCGAGCACGAGCGTCGTGATGACCGCCGCCGCCTCGAAGTACACCGGGACGCTGCCGTCGGCCGCGCGCGCCGCGGCGGGGAAGATCGAGGGCGCGAGCGTCGCGGCGACGGAGTACGCGTAGGCCGCCCCGATGCCGAGCGCGATGAGGGTGAACATGTTCGCGCGCCGCGCCTCGAGCGAGCGCCACGCGCGCTGAAAGAACGGCAGCGCGCACCAGACGACGACCGGCGTCGCGAGCGCGAGCTCGACCTCGGCCGGCGCCTTGCCCGTCATGGCGAGGGCGAACAGCGGCACCGTGAGGATCGTCGCGACCACCAGCCGGCGGCGCATGTCGCCGAGGGTCGGATCGTCCTCGACCTCGGCCGCGTCGGCCTGCGGCTCTCGCAGGTGGCAGGACGACAGCTCGTCCGTGACGGTGTGCATGGCGCCTCGCGATCGACGAGGCCGTTACACGACGTGTGCCGTCAGGCGCGAGCGCGAGCGACGAGGTAGTCGACGACGCGCTCGAACGGATCGAAGCCGTGCTCGCGCGCGATCGGCGCGCGCAGGTTCGAGTTGGCGTTCACGTCGTAGAAGATCCGCTCGCCGCGCGACTCGAGGTACTCGATCCCTCCGACGTCGATCCCGCCGGCCTGCACGATCCTCTTCGCCGCAGCGACGGCCTCGGCTGGGACGTCTTTGTACGCGTAAAACTCGACCGGCGGCGCCGCCGCCTGCGGGACCTCGCAGTGACCTTCGGCGTCCGGATCGGCCGGGTTGCACACCTCGGACGGGCAGAGGTTGAAGCGGCCGTGCGCGACGACGCGCATGGCGTAGAGCAGCTCGCCGCCGAGCAGCTCCATGCGCACGATGCCGCGCTCGGGATCGTGCTCGAAGTACTCTTGGAGGAGGAGCACGCCGTCGGGCTCCCAGATGCCCGCCGCGGACTCGACGTGCGCCCTGAGCTCGTCGTACGAGCCCACGGTGCGGATGCGCGCGCCGCTCCCGCCCTGCTCGGGCTTGAGCAGCGCGGGCCATCGCCACGCGCGCTCGCCCTCGAGGCGCGCGCGCAGCGCGTCGAGGTCGTTGAACGCGATCGATCGCGGCGTGCGCAGCCCGAGCCGCCCGAGCAGCGCGGCCTGCGCCGACTTCGAAAGCTCGAGCGCGAACGCGCGCGCGCCGTTGACGACGGGGACGCCTGCGCCCTCGAGCGTCTTCAGGTACGCGAGCGCGACCGGGACCGCGCGCGCGTTGCCGCGCACGTACGCGCTGGGGCTCGCCTGGTTGAAGACGACGCGCGCCGGCGGAGGATCGCCGGCGACGAACGCCGCGCGCTTCAGATCGAGCGTGTCGTACGACACGCCACGGCGCTCGAGCGCGGCGAAGAGCGGCTTCTGCCACTCGGGGTGCTCGAAGAGGACGAGGACGTCGGGTCGACGTTCGGGCGACGACATGCGGAGCCTTGGATGCCGGACGAGGCGGGCCGGTTACTGCGGATCGATGCGGAGGATCCGGCCGGTCACCCTGTCGGTGAACCAGATCTTGCCGTCGGGGCCGAACGTGAAGCCGGCGAGCGAGTGCGGGGGCAGATCGGTCGTGAGGCGGCGAACCTCCTTGCCCGACTTGTCGAAGACGTGGAACGTGCTCGTCGCGGCGTCGGTGACGTAGATGAGATCGTTGCGCATCTCGATGCCGCTCGGCTGATCGAGCACGCCGGGAGCGACGACGACCTCGACGTTCGTGCCGTCCATGAACCCCTGATCGACGAGCGGCTCGTTGCGGCGCGGGAGGCTCTCGCCCTTCGTGCCCGACTTCGTGTCGAGCTTGCCGATGCGGCCGTTGCCCGTGTCGGCGAAGTACAGGTAGTCGTCGCTCGGATCGAACACGAGGTGGCTCACGACGCCGTCGACGCCCTTGACCTGACCGACGGCGTAGCGATGGATGATGCCGTCGGAGTGATCGTCGTTGCCCGGCCCGTGATCCTCGGCGAAGTCGTAGCGATCGATCGACTGATCGTACGAGTTGAACGCCCAGTAGACGCGGTTCGTCTCGTGCGCGATGCCGCGGCAGAACGGCGTCGAGTGGAGCATGTCGAGGTGCGAGCCGAGCCCGGTCGGCGTGCGCACCGCGAAGATCGAGAGATCCGCCGAGAAGAGCGCGGGCC
Source organism: Labilithrix sp. (assembly GCA_019637175.1). Lineage (GTDB taxonomy): Bacteria > Myxococcota_A > Polyangia > Polyangiales > Polyangiaceae > Labilithrix. The sequence goes on from JAHBWD010000017.1 coordinate 97,087, forward strand.
CCATGAAGTTGCTGGGCGAGCGATCGTTCTGCGAGTTGTCGTTGTCGCCGCACGTGCCCCAGTCGTTGCGCTCGCTCATCGAGATCGCGGTGGGCTTGTGCATGAAGTGGCGCGCCGCCGGATCGACGAAGCGCTCCCAGGTGGGCGCGTCGGTGTCGAGGGCCTTGCCGACCCACGTCGAGTTGTCGCCGTAGCCCACGACCCAGAGCTCCCACGCGCGCTCGGGCGATCTGTGGAAGGCGAGATCGACCGGCTTGGTCGCCGCGCTCGTCGCCTTGATCTCGGCGAACTCGACGGACGCGGGCGTTCCGTCGCGGTAGCCGATCTCGTGACCGGGCGGCAGGGCCATGCACTTCTTCGCCGTCGTGTCGCAGATCCCCTTGGCGGCCGCCGTCGCGCACTCGGTGTCGGTCTGGCACGCCTTGCCGTCGACGCCGGATTCCGGCGCGGGCGTCTCGGTGCTGCTGCTGCAAGCCGCGATGCTCGCCCCCACGAGCACCAGAGAAGCGAACATGACGGGGCGAAGACTCATGCTTCGCGGTCTAGCGCTCGGCTGCCGCGCCGGCAAGCTCGCGGCGGCTGTTGCAAAACCCTACGGCGTTCGCGGCGAGCGTACGCGGCGTGCGATCACGAGGGGCCGAGGGGGCCGCCCGGCTTCTTCACCGGGATCTCGGCGCGGATGCGCTCGGAGCGGATCATGCGCTCGAGGACCTCGAGGCGCTTGTTGGTCTCCGCGCGAAGCGCGCCGAGCTCGCGGATGAGCGTCTCGATCCCGACCTCGTTCTTCAGGTTCACGCGGAAGTCGGTCTCCGCCGTCGCGCGATCCTTCATCGACTGGCGGTTCTGGCTCATGACGATGAGCGGGCCCTGGAGCGCGACGAGGATCGCGAGGGCGAGGTTGTAGAACTGGAATGGGTACTCGTCGAACGGCGTCGGGAGCCACTTGTTCGCGCCCGCCCACACGAACGTGAGGATGAGGAGGAAGAGGATGAACGACCAGCTCCCGTTGAGCTCGGCGACCTTGTCGGCGAGCCTCTGGCTCCACGACAGGTTCTCTTCGAACTCCTTGACGACGTCGCGCGCCGCGCGCTGCGACAGGAGCGCGTTCGTCTCCCGGAGGCGCTCGGCCATCTCGGCGAGGATGGTCATCGCGGCGTTCTTCGATCGCGAGAGGTGATCGGAGAAGTGATCGCGCGTCAGCTCGAGGAGCGTCGTGTCGACCGTCGCCTCGACGCTCGCCGATCGCGGCTTGTCGTCGAAGAGCGAGAGCTCGCCGAAGTATTCGCCGGTGCGCGCGTCTTTCAAGACGACGCGAGGTTCCTCGGGCCCCGCGCCGGGCAGGAAGATCTGCACGGCCCCCGAGAGCACGACGTACATGCTCGAGCCCTTGTCGTCTTTGTCGAAGACCTTCTCGCCCGCCTTGTACTTGCGCTCCGTCATGCGGCTGGCGAGCGCGTCGAGGTCTTCGGCCGCCAGCGTGTCGAAGAGGGGGATCTGGGCGAGGAGCTCGGCGTGAAGCATGCGCGCGAAGCTCGATGGTCGCGCGCCCGCCGGGCGATCCGCAAGGCCTACCTCTACCTCACGACAGGACCGCTCCCGCCGGACTTCTCCCCGCACGACGCGCAGTTTCCGTAGTCGATCGTGGTGTCGACGCAGCCGGGCGCGCCGGAGCAGCCGCCGCACGAGGGGCCGTTGCAGCGCTGATCGTCGGGCTCGGGGCAGTCCGGCGGACCGGGGCACTCGTCGGGCGACGGCATCTTCACCTCATCTGCGCCGCCCGCCTTCGGCGGATCGGCGACCTCTCCGCCGCCCGGCTTCTTCTTCCCACCGGGCGTCTCCGCTCCCTTCGAGCCTCCGGGGCAGTCGCCCTCGCAGCTCGGAGGCGGAGGGCACTTGCCGTCGCCGCTGCCCGCGGTCGAGTCGGATCCTGGATTCTCGGAGTCGCTCGGCGTGCTCGGCGCGCTCGCGCCGCTGTCGGCGCTGCCGCCGGCGTCGTACGGCGCGCCGCCGTCGCTGCTCGGGAGCGGCCCCGCGTCGACCTTCTTGCCGCCGCCGTAGCCGCCCCAGTCTCCGCCGCCTTCGCCGCCGCCGTAGCCGCTGCTGCTGCCGCCGCTGCTGCTGCCGTAGCCGCGCGTCGTGAGCGCGGCCCCGCACGCCTGCGATCGTCCGATCCACGTCGCGTAGTTGTCGACGCGCGCGATGAAGAGCAGGCCCGAAGTCTCGCCTCTGCCGGAGACGACGCCGTGGATGCGCCCCGTCTTCGGATCGACGATCGCGCCGCCGGTATCGAGGTACGTCCCCGCCTCGATCTTCGTCGCGTAGTTGAGGCGGAAGCCCTTCGAACGGCCGCTCGCGATCTCGACCGCGGCAGCTTGCGCCTCGGTCGCGCGCTCGGACGCGCGATGCATGTGGAGCGCGCGCGATCCCTCGGGCAGCGCCGCCTTGGCGATCGCGGGGTAGCGATCGAGCTCGATCGGCGCGTCGAGGACGAGCAGCGCGACGTCTGCGTGATCGGGGTGCGAGAGGCGCGAGCCGAACGCCTTCCACGGCGTCACGGCGCGCGAAGCGTCGACGGTCGTCCCCGTGCTCGGCGAGGTCACCCTCCATCGCGCCGCGCCCGCGGCGCAGTGGCCGGCGGTGAGCACGAGATCTTTCGCGACGAGCGTGCCCGAGCACGTCCCGAGCGCCTTGCCGCGCGCGTGGATGTCGATGACGACCGTCGAGGCCTGCGTCGTCTTCTGGATCTCGATCGCGCTCGCGTCGTCGCCGTCACAGGCCGAAGTCGCGGCGACGATCGTGACCGCGGCGACCATCACGCAAAGGACACGTGCTCTCATGGGATCTTCTCCAGACCCCGCTCACCCGATCGCGACACGATGCACGAGCGAGGCCATCGTGAAACGCGCGCGAGCGCCCGTGAAACACGACGCGCGCGTGTGCGCCCACCTCCCACGCGCGTCGACGATCATCGAGGTCGGTCGCCCTCGCGGGATGGATCTTCGAACCAACGATCCCACACGCCCGCGGGATCGCGCCCCCGCCGTGGAGCACGCTTCGCTCGCGAATTTTCGAGGCGATTCGCTCGCGGCGGAAGTTTCCTCCGTGTCTGTTCGGCATCGTCGTTGCTCGTGGAGATCGATCCCATGAAGCGGTCGACCCTCGTCCTCGGCTTCGCCTTCGCCCTCGGGCTCGCCGCCGCGGCGTGCTCGAGCGAAGACAATCTCCAGAACGGAGAGGATCCGGCGCCCGGTCCCCAGACGCCGAGCGCGCCGGCGGGCTCGAACGATCCGCGCGATCCGCTCCAGGAGATCCTGCCCGACCCGCTCGAGGGCCTGCCCAAGGGGCAAGAGCAGCTCGCGAGGGTCTGCGCGCGCGGCGCGAACAACAGAGTGACGCAGCGGCTCTGCGCGAACCCTTCGATCGACTCCGTCGAGAAGCTCCAGGAGGTGCTCGGCCTCGGCTTCCGCAACCGCTCGGAGAACGGGCAGAACGGCGGCGGAGGAAATCCCGCGTTCGCGCTGCTCGGTCACTCGAGCTCGCTCGTCGCGCGCAGCGTGTCGGCGATCAACCCGCGCGCGTTCGTGTTCACGCCGCCGCCGGGCCGCCCGCAGCGCTTGCCCGGCTGGGTCGTGATGGGCTTCGCGCGCGGCGAGCCCTTCGTCGAGATCGCCGCCGAAGACGCGCAGACGCGCGCGCCGGCGTTCTATCTCCTCAAGTTCGAGATCGCGTGCGAAGCGGATCACTCGTGCAAGGCGGGCGATCTGCTCACGCCCGCGGTGGAGAAGGGCTGGAAGGGCTGGTCGCTCTACGACGACGAGGATCTCAAGAACACGCTCGTCGACTGCCGGCACTGCCACCAGCCCGACGGCCCCGGCACGCGCATGATGCTGCGCATGCAGGAGCTCGAGGATCCGTGGACGCATTGGTTCCGGAGCGATCGCCCCGGCGGCGCCGCGCTCATCGCCGACTACCTCCGCGCGCACGGCGACAAGGAAGACTACTTCGGCATCCCCGCGGCGATCATGCAGAGCTCCGACGGCCGCGCGATGGAAGACTTCGTCAAGGGCCAGGGCTTCGCGAACCAGCCGAACGTGTTCGACTCGCCGCGGATCGAGAACGAGGTGCGCAATTCGTCGAGGGCCCAGCCGGAGACGAACACGCCGAAGGGCAAGAGCCAGACGTGGCAGCGCCTCTACGACGCCTCGTTCACCGGCCGGTTCATCCCGCCGCCGTACCACGACGTGAAGGTGACCGATCCCGACAAGCTAGGCTTCGCGACCGAGGCGTACGCGAGGTTCGTGCAAGGGAAGATGAGCGCGTCGCAGCTGCCGGACATCCGTCGCGTCTTCCTCGACGAAGCGCTCACCGAGATGACGATGCGCCCGAAGGCGGGCGCGACGGGCCGCGAGGTCCTCGTCCAGACGTGCGCCCAGTGCCACAACGGCAAGCTCGATCCGTCGATCTCGCGCGCGAAGTTCGACGTCACCGCGCTCGACACGATGTCGCCGGCGATGAAACAGAACGCGATCGCGCGGCTCAGGCTCCCCGCGTCGGACCGCCGGCACATGCCGCCGGCGCTCTTCCGTACGCTGCCCGCGGACGCGCTCGACCGTGCGATAGCCGAGCTGTCGAAGTGACGAAAAAGAACTAAGGGTCCGGGCTTCGTGCCATAACTGCCGCGCGGGTGACACCATGAGCGGTTGGGTCAGCGAAGTCGCGCCGATTGTCGTCCTCCTCGCCCTCGTCGCGTTCGTCGTCGCGCGCCTGCCGAAGATCGATCTCGGTCACTCGCCCGCGTTCCTCCGCCGGCGCTTCGTCAACTGGTTCCCCGTCGGGCTGACGTACGCGTTCCTCTACATGGGGCGCTACAACCTCAACACCTGCATCGGGCCGGTCTTCGACAAGAAGCAGTTCGCGATCATCTACGGGTGGGGAACGCTCGTGTACGGCGTCTCGTTCGTCGTGAACGGGCCGCTCACCGATCGGCTCGGGGGCAAGCGCACGATCCTCCTCTCGGCGATCGGCTCGCTCGCGGCGAACCTCGCGATGGGCGTCGTCGTGATGCGCGCGCTGAGCGGGACGACGGTGCCGGAAGAGGCGCGCGCGGGGATCATCCCCACGCTGAGCCTCCTCTACGCCGTGAACATGTACTTCCAGAGCTTCGGCGCGGTCTCGATCGTCAAGGTCAACGCGGCGTGGTTCCACCTGCGCGAGCGCGGCACCTTCGGCGGCATCTTCGGGATCCTGATCTCGCTCGGCCTCTACTTCGCGTACGACTGGTCGCCGATCGTCTTGAAGAAGATGTCGGCGCCGTGGGTGTTCTTCGCCCCGGCGATCATCCTCGGGATCTTCGCCGTGCTCGACCTGGTGTTCGTGCGCGACACGCCCGGCGAGGCCGGCCACCGAGACTTCGATCTCGGCGACGCGTCGTCGGGCGACGGCGGCGAGAAGCTCCCGCTCGCGAAGGTCGTCAAGATGATGGTCACGAACCCGGCCATCATGATCATCGCGGCGATCGAGTTCTGTAGCGGCTTCCTCCGCAACGCGATCCTCCAGTTCTACAAACCGTTCGCGAAGGACACGGGCCGCGTCGCGACCGACGCGGCCAAGCAGATCGCCGAGGCCGCGGGCACGATCGCGCCGAGCGACTTCGTCCACGACCACTGGGGGATGCTCAACTGCATGGCGGGGATCTCCGGCGGCGTCGTCGCCGGGCTCATCTCCGATCGCGTCTTCGGCTCGCGCCGCGGGCCCGTCGCCGGCGTGCTCTACGTGATCATGGTGATCGGCTCGCTCCTCATGTTCGTCGCGATGCCGTCGCGCGCCGTCGGCTGGGTCGTCGTCGCGATGACGCTCGCGATCATCGGCGTCCACGGCATGCTGAGCGGCACGGCGAGCATGGACTTCGGCGGCAAGCGCAACGTCGGCATCGTCGTCGGCGTGATCGACGGCTTCGTGTACCTCGGCTCGTCGCTCGGCGCGTTCGTCCTCGGCCACGTGCTTCCGCAGAAGGAGATCGCGAAGGAAGCGAGCAACTGGTGGACGTGGCCGGCGGCGATGCTGCCCGCGGCGATCCTCGGCTTCCTGCTCGCGACGCGCGTGTGGAACGCGCGGCCCAAGGGCGCCGCTTCGCACTGAAGCGTCTTCGGCGTGGGGGGATGTAAGTCGCACGAGCCGCTGGGCCCAGCGGCCTCGTTCGATATGCTGTGCTTGGTGAGCCCGCTCCACCGAGCATGCATCGGTGTGCTCTGCGGCGCCCTCGCGGGGTGCTCCGTGATGGTGTCGCTCCACGGCCTCTCGGGTGGAGGCGAGGAGGTCGCCCCGGACGAGGAGGGCTTGCTCGGCGCCGACGCCTCCGCGGATCCGGGCCCGAGCCTGGCAGGCGACGCGGGCGATCCGCCTGCGCACGACGGCGGCGACGCCGGTCTCCCTTGCCCCGGCACCGCCGGCCCGGTCGCGATCCGGATCGGCGACGGCACCGTGAGCTTCTGCATCGACACGACCGAGGTGACGAACAGCCAGTACGCGGCGTTCCTCGCCTCGTCGCCGTCGGCGTCGGCGCAGCCCGCGATCTGCTCGTGGAACGCGACGTTCACCCCGCAGGATCGCTGGCCCTTCGCGAGCGGCGAAGAGGATCTGCCCGTCGGCGGCGTCGACTGGTGCGACGCGCGCGCGTACTGCGCGTGGGCGGGCAAGCGGCTGTGCGGAAAGATCGGCGGCGGCTCGCTCGCGCCCTCCGAGCGGAGGAACACGTCGCGGAGCGAGTGGATGTACGCGTGCACGCTCGCCGGCACGCGCGAGTATCCCTACGGCTCGACGTACGTGCCGGCCGCGTGCGTCGGCGAAGACTCGACGGGCCCGCGCCCCGCGAGCGTCGGGACGAGCCCGGGCTGCGTCGGCGGCCCGCCGGGGCTCTTCGACATGAGCGGGAACATCGCCGAGTGGGACGACTCGTGCGTCACTTCGGCGGGCGGTCCGGACGACTCGTGCGCGTATCGCGGAGGCGAATTCTTCCACTCGCCGGAGGGGCTCACGTGCCGCGAGGTCGAGGTCTTCCCGCGCAACAACACCGCCCCCTGGGGCGGCATCCGCTGCTGCGGATCTTGATCTCGGCGGCTCGCCGCTCTCGAAGAGCGAAAGAGAGGCGCTGAGGCGCGGAGCGTGAGGGCTACTTCTTTCCCTCGATCTCGAGATCGAGGGTGCAGTCGGAGCTGGTCGCCGAGGCTTGGTGCAGCTCGACGGCGACGACGTTGTCGCCTGCGCGGAGGAGGCGCCGCGGGACGATCGCGGGCACCCACGCGCGCTCGGCGGCGTAGCCCACGGTCTGGAGGGCGAGCGTCGTCGCGCCGATCGGGCCGGCCGGCATGTTCGAGCGAGCGATCTCCTCGCCGTTGACGTAGACGACGGCGCCGTCGTCGCGCTGGAGCCACACGACGGCGTGATCGAAGAGGCTCGGATTCGCGACCGTGAACGTCGCGCGGAAGTAGTGCGCGAGGCCGCTCGCGAGGACGGTCTGCTCGCCGCCCTGCCCGTAGCCCATCGGCGCGACGCCGGATTTCCATGCGCTCGCGTCGAACGAAGGCGACGTCCAGCCGGCGGCGGGCGCCGCGTCGTCGACGTAGCGGAGCGTCGATCCGCGCGGCAGGAAGATCTCCGTGCCGCGCTTGGCCTCGATCGACGACGCGACGACGTGCTCGTCGACGCGCTCTTTCGTGACGGTGATCGCGGCGAAGACGGCGTAGTGCTCGTCGGCCTCGACCAACGTCGCGCCGTGCGCCGCGTTGAACGTCACGACGCTGCCCGCGCGCGAGGTGCTCATCGGCCGGAGATCGGCGCCGCCGAGCCCCTGCACGACGTAGGGGATCGTCCCCGGCCCGAAGTCGAAGCGCTCGTAGTCGTGATCGTGGCCCGTGTAGACCGCGCTCGCGCCCCACTCCTGGAAGGGCCACTGCATGTACGCCTGCGAGCCGTGCTGGCCCGACGAGTGCGAAGGGTGATGGAACACGACGACGCGATACGGATCCTTGGCCGCGCCGAGCGCGCCTTGCAGCCACGCGCCTTGCACCGACGCGGGCGTCGTGCCGTCGGGCTCGTGCGTGTCGCTGTCGACGCAGAAGAAGCGCACCGGCCCCTTCGCGATCTCCCAGTAGCGCTCGTTGCCGGGCAGATCGAAGTAGTCGAGGTGCGCTTGTATCGATCCGCTCTGCCAGTCGTGGTTGCCGAGGCACGCGTAGAAGCGCTGCTCCTTCGCGCCCGGTCCGTACTTGCCGCGATAGGGATGGATGAAGTCGCCGTAGTACTTCCCGATCGTCTCGTCGATCGTGGAGGCGTTGCTCTCGGGGTAGCTGTTGTCACCGACCGTGACGATGAAGTCGGGCTCCCACGACTTCACGAGCGAAGCGACCGCGAGCTCGTTGGCGTCGTCGAAGCCGAAGTCGCCGAGGATGACGAAGCGCGCGCGCGGCGCGACCGGCGCGGCGTCGACGTCGGCGTCCGGCGGCGCGGCGTCGTCGGGACCGGCGTCGAACGACGCGTCCTCGGCGGGCGAAGCGTCGGGCGCGATCGGCTCGCCGGTCGGATCGTCGCCGCACGCCATCATCGTCAGCGTGGCGACGAAGAGCGCGCCGGCGAACGAGAGAGAGGCGCGCGAGAGCATCGAACGTCATGAGCTAGCACCATTCGCGCTGGATCGCCGACGTCCCGGGGTGCGGGCTGCGCGTCGCGCTCCCCGCCCGGCGGCGCTCCTATTAATAGAGGGATGGAGCCCTGTCGCACATGGGCACACATGTTGCTCGGCGAGGGGCATGACACCGGGGGTTCGTGGCGCCGTCTTTCTCGTCGCGCTCGCCGCGGCCTTCGCGCCCGCGTGCGCGAGCCCCGACGCGGAGACCGCCGAGGGCGAGCAAGACATCACGACCGACGCGCTCCGCAGCAAGAAGGAGCTGTTCGATCAGGAAATGCTCTTCGTTCGCGTCCGCGGGTGGGGCGGCGATCCCGACGCGCTCCGCGACGCGCGCGACGCGCTCCGCCTCGGCAGCCCCGAGCTCCTCCTCTACAAGGCGAGCGCGCGCAGCAACGAGCACTGCCCGACGTCGGGCAACACGCTCGTCTACAAGACGAGCGCGTTCACGCTCCGCACGTCGGGCAACCTCACGAACGGCACGCCGAAGAGCAGCTACAAGGTCACGCTGGAAGACAAGGACGACCGGCTCTTCGGGATGAAGTCGCTCAACCTGAAGAGCATGTGGAACGACGTCTCGCAGATGCGCGAGGGCATCGCGTGGCGGCTCTTCGCCCAGGCCGGCGTCGTCGCGCCGCTCCACACGTACGCGAAGCTCTGCGTCGACGGAAAGAAGAACGGCCAGCCCTTCACCAAGTACATGGGCCTGTACTCGCTCATCGAGCAGGTCGACAAAGCCTTCGCCAAGGACGCCTTCGGCAAGAAGAACGACGGAGGCAACCTGTACAAGGCCTACTGGCCCGACGACGATCTCGGCCCGGCGACGCTCGGCTACCGCGCGTCGAACGGCGATGACGGCGGCAAGCAGTACAAGAAGAACGCGAACGTCGACGAGCGCACCTACCAGCTCAAGACCAACGACAAGCGCGACGACGATCCCGCACACCAGACGTACGACGATCTCGCGACGCTCATCCGCGTGATCAACGGCGTGACGACGCCGGGCGATCCGGCCGCGAGGTTCGCGTCGCCCGCGTATCCGAAGGCGGTCGAAGAGGTCTTCAACGCCAAGCAGTTCCTCCGTTGGGCGGCGCTCAACGCGCTCATGGGCGCGTGGGACAACTACTGGTCCACGCCGGCCAACTACTACGTTTACAACTCGGGCAAGAAGGACGGCGGCGACGCCTTCATGGCCAAGCCGTACTTCACGTGGATCCCCTGGGACTACGACAACACCTTCGGCATCGACTTCCACGAGGCCGGCTGGGCGACCGCGAGCGTCTCCGACTTTTCGAAGTACGACGGGCGCTCGAGCAACATGAAGGATCTGCCGCTCCTCGCGCACCTGTTCGAGAACGACGCCTTCTTCGGCTACTACCTCGACGCGCTCGAGCACATGAACGACACGCTCTTCACCGTCGATCACGTCGGCGGCCTCGTGCGCGCGCTGCGAGGCCGCGTGGAGACCGCCGCGTTCCTCGAGGGCAACTTCGGCGATCCCGCCCACACGGGCCGCCAGTTCACGAACGACGAGGTGGCGCGCCACGGCTTCGAGCACCACGAGCTGCGCCGCGGCGGCACCTTCATCCTCGGCGTCGAACACTTCGTGCGCATCCGCCACGACTCGGTCGCGCGGCAGATCGCGAGGCTCCGGAGGGAGCGAAGTCTCCCCAGGGGATCGAGCGGCGCGACCTTCCCGGCCGCCCGGGAGGATCTTCCGCGCTGAGCGCCTTCCGGAGTGATGCTCGCGAGTTAGAGCAATTACTCTAATTGGGACGCGACGGAGATGGCAGGATCCCGCCGCCGAGGCGTATCGATCCTGACACCATGAGAAAGCCGCTCGTCTGCGTGCTGGGCGCCCTCCTCTTCGTCGTCGCGTGTGGATCGGAGGGGAGAGATCCCTTCGCCGGCGGGCAAGGTCCGGGCGAGGGGCCAGGCGGCGGCGGCGACTTCGAGAGCAAAGACCCCGGCGAAGGCAAGCCGCCTCCCGCCATCGGCACGCTCACCGGCAAGGTGGTCATGCCCGAGGGGACGATCCCGATCTCCGACGCGCTCGTCTACCTCACCGACGCGGCGCCCGCGCCGATCCCGCGCGAGGCCTACTGCGACAAGTGCGTCGGGCTCGACTCGTACGCGTTCACGTACTCGAAGCCCGACGGGACGTTCGAGCTCCCGTCGTACCACGAGGGCGATCAGTTCATCGTCGTGCAGAAGGGCCAGTTCCGGCGCGTGAGGAAGATCACCGTCGCGGCCGGCAACCACGCGCTCGCGACCGAGCTCACGCGACTTCCGCCGCGCACCAACGACGCGGCGGGCGATACGACGCCGCGCATGCTCATCTGGCCGGGGCAGTGGGATCACGTCGAGAAGTCGCTCAAGAAGATCGGCGTCGAAGACTTCGAGAAGTTCGAGCCCGGCCTCGATCTCAACGCCTACGCCGCGAAGATCAAGGCGCTCCCGAGCTATCACATCGTGTTCCTGCCGTGCTCCGGCCGCGTCAAGGAGTCGGGCGCCAGCGGGCCCGCGTGCGAGGTGTCGGTCGACGCGCAGCTCAAGAACGCGGCCAAGGACTTCGTCGAGCGCGGCGGCAAGCTCTACGTCTCCGACTGGAGCTACGAGTACGTGCGCCAGGGATGGCCGGGCGCGATCTCGTGGATGGGCGAGACCGGGCAGATGGGCTCGGCGTGCCAGCCCGGCGGCGCCGACGCGCCCGCGCGCTTCGACGACAAGTCGCTCAACGACTGGATGGTGGCGCTCGGCGAAGGAAGCGCGACGCTCAAGGCCGCGTGGAGCACCATCGACAAGGTCAACGCGATCTCGTCGACCGACGAGAACGGCAAGCCCTTCACCCAGACGCCGAAGGTGTGGGCGTCGGTGATGCAGGGCGGCGGCGCGCGGCCGGCGACGGTCTCGTTCCAGGATCGCTGCGGCCGCGTCCTCTACTCGACGTACCACGCCGAGGGCAGCGACTCGGTCTTCGGCCAGGGCGACTTCCTCGCGCAGGAGAAGGCGCTCATGCACATCCTGCTCGAGGTCGGCGTGTGCGTCGGGCCGAAGCCCGTGCCGCCGGTGAAGTGACGCGCGAGCGAGATCTCCGCGGACACGCAACCTGACAGCGCTGTCGTGGGACGCCGGCGCACCGGCCCGCGTTCTCCGCGGGTTTCACGCCGTCGCGCGGATCGCGCGGTCGCGGCCTGTGCCTTGCTGTGGAGGGAAGTAGGCGCGCTCGGCGCCTCGCTTTTCCATCCCCACTTCGAGGTCTCATGCGCTCGCTCGCGTTCCTGCCTCTCGCGGCTCTCGGTCTCTTCGCGGTGCACTGCGGCGGCTCTCCTTACGTCGGCGTCGGTCCCGACGCCGCGCCGCCCGATCCTCCGGCCGACGGCGGCGACGCCGGTCCCGAAAATCCCGACGCTGAAGGCGCCACGACGGCGTCGAAGGTCGACGTGCTCTTGGTCGTCGACGACTCCGCGTCGATGAGCGACAAGGCCGAGATCCTCGCGGGATCGATCGGCCGGCTCGCGCGCAAGGTCGCGCCCACCGGCGACGTGCACCTCGGCGTGATCTCGACCTCGCTCGGCGGCATGGGCGGCGACGTCTGCGGCGCGAACGACGCGCACGACGGACGCGCGCACCTCAGGAACACCGAGGCCGGCGGCGCGGTCGTCCCCGCGGCGAAGGACGGCTTCTTGCGTTTCGGCGGCGCGCTCGGGACCGACGACGTCGACGCGTTCGTGCGCGACGCGGAGGCCATCGTGCGCGGCATCGGGCAGAGCGGCTGTGGCCTCGAGGCGCAGCTCGAGAGCGCCTATCGGTTCCTCGTCCAGCCCGATCCCTGGCAGAGCATCACGCGCGACGAAAAGAACCGCGGCGCGTACGCGGGCGTCGACGAGGTGCTCCTCAAGCAGCGCGCCGCCTTCCTCCGCCCCGACTCGCTCGTCGTGGTCGTCTTGCTGAGCGACGAGGACGACTCGTCGGCCGATCCGCGCGCGGTCGGCGGTCAGGGGTGGGCGTTCATGACCAAGCAGTTCCCCGGGTCGAACGTCTTCCGCGCCGACGGAAAGACCACGACCGCGCCGCGCGCGACGAGCGCGTGCGCGACGAACCCGGGATCGGCCGACTGCGACTCGTGCGCGCTCGCGGCGTCGAAGGACGATCCCGAGTGCAAGAAGAACGGCGGCTTCTACGGTCCGAACGAGGAGAGCCTCAACGTGCGCTTCTTCGACATGAAGCGCCGCTTCGGCGTCGATCCGCAGTTCCCGCTCGCGCGGTACACGGGCGGCTTCACCAAGGTCGGCGTGCCCAACCGCGACGGCGAGCACCTGATCGTCGACGGCGTGATGACGCCGTACCTCGGCGCGACCGACTGCACGAACCCGCTCTTCGCTTCGTCGCTCCCGACGTCGGCGAACCAGGATCTCTGCTCCTTGCCGCGCGGGCCGCGCGGCAAAGAGCTCGTGCTCTTCGCCGTCATCGGCGGCGTCCCCGAGAGCCTCGTCGCCGGCACGATCGACTGGACCAAGATCCTCGGCGCGTCGCCGGAGACGTATGACCGAACGGGCGTCGATCCGCACATGATCCCGTCGGTCACCCCGCGCGACGGCGTCCCGCCGCCCGCGCCGCGCGGCGACAACGGCGATCCCGTCTATCCCGTCGGGCGCGACTGGGACACGGCGAGCGAAGACTTGCAGTATGCATGTACCTTCGCGCTCCCGGCGCCGCGCACGTGCACGCTGGCCGATCCGAGCTGCGATTGCGCCGGGCCGCAGGCGCCGCCGCTCTGCGGCGCGGCCGAAGGCGTGCAGCTCCGCGGCAAGGCGTACCCGTCGATCCGCCAGCTCCGCGTCGCGAAGGCGCTCGGCGACCGCGGCCTCGTCTCGTCGATCTGTCCTCGCGACGTGACGAGCGGCTACGCCGGCACGATGGCGGCGCTCGGCGATCGCATCGCGCCGCGCCTCGTGATGCGCAAGTGAGCGCTACGGCTTCGAAAGCGCGCTCGCGATCGCGTCGACGAGCCTCGCCTCTGCGGGCGACGGCGGCGGATCGAGATCGACCGCCGGCACGCCGAGGGAAGGGCGGCGCGCCTCGCGCAGGTGCACGCGCAGCCACGCGCGGTCGACGCGCGCGAAGCGGGTCGTCCCCATGACGAGCGCCACGAGGTCGGGCCCCACGGCGCGGCGCGGGCCCGGCCGCACCTCGAGCCTCTGGCCGTTCGCGAGCGTCGCTTCGACGCCCGCGACGAGGTGATCGGCGGGATCCTCGAACGCGCACGGCGCGCCGGGGGCGCCGCGCGCGAGCCAGTCGCGCACCGTCGTCTTGCCGTGCGCGCCGAGGGCGAAGCCGAGCGTGAGCCCTCGCGCGGCGAGCTCGGTCTCGACGGCGTCGAGCGTCGCGTCGCCCGGCGCGTCGGCGAGCAGGCTCTTGGGATCGATCGCGATCACGCGAGCACCTCCTTGGGGTGCGCGTCGTCGACGTAGGGCGCGGGCTCCGGAGGCGGGAGCAGGTTGCCCGGGTTCAAGATGCCCCGCGGATCGAAGGCGCGCATGAGCGCGCGCACGGTCTCGACGCCGCCTTCGCCGAGCTCGGAGTTCATGCGCGGCGCCTTCGAGCGGCCGACGCCGTGGTGGTGCGCGAGCTGCCCGCCCGCTTCGATCACCGCCGCCATCGCGTCCTTCCACGCGCGGTCGTAGGTGATCTCGCATCGCTCGTCCCACCCGTCGCGGCCGCCGCGGGCGGCCGCGGTGCCGGCGAAGGAGAAGTAGATGCAGCATCCGTCGGGGTACGCGTGGCTGAGGTGCGCCATCACGAAGACGTGCTTGCCGAGCGCGCGGCGGACGCCGTCGTACAGGCCGCGGAGCTTCGACCAGGGCGCGGCGACCTCCATCGTGTCGGAGAAGAGGCCCGCGCTGAACACCGGCGCCTGGCGGTAGCTCACCGAATAGCGATGGAGCAGCCACTTGCGCGCGGGGCCTTCGCCTTCGTACTTGGCGCGCATCGTTTCGAAGAGCGCGCGGATCGTCTCGACGTCGTTCTGCGGCCCCGGCCCGTCGCCCTCGAAGATCACGACGAGCAGCGCGCCGCCGAAGACCTTGCTGCCGAACGGTCCCTCGAGCAGCTCGTTGATCGCGCCCGGCCGCCGCAAGAGGCGTCGGAGCGCCGCCGCGCCGAGGCCGGGCGTGCCTCCCGCGTCGGCGCCGCCCTTCTTCACCGATCCGCGCCGCGCGAGCATCGCGTCGAACGGATCGTACAGGCGCGAGACCGCCGGGCGGAGGCCCGCCTGGAACATCGCGCGCATCGCCTCCCAGCCGTGCTCGGTCGAGGGAAACGAGAACGCCGCGAACGCGCGCTCCTTCGGGCGCGGATGAAGACGCAGCGTCGCGCTCGTGACGATCGCGAGCGTGCCTTCGCTCCCGACGACGAGCGGGATCAGGTTCGGGCCGCTCGTGCGGTGGCGCAAGGTCACGATCTCGCCGGTGCCGGTGACGCACTCGAGCGCGAGCACCATGTCTTCGATTTTGCCGTACATGCCGGAGCACTGGCCGGCGCTCCGCGCCGCGACCCAGCCGCCGACGGTGCTGCACAAGATCGAAGAGGGGAAGTGACCCAGTGTGTAGCCGCGCCGGTTCAGATCCTCTTCGAGGGGCAAGCCCATCTGTCCGGCCTCGACGTCGAGCGTGCGCGCGCCCGCGTCGAGCGATCGCCAGCGGGTCATTCGCTTCAGATCGAGGACGATGATCCCGTCGTGCGGGAGCACGCCGGCGCACACGCCGCTGCCCGCGCCGAACGGCACGATCGGCGTGCGCGTGTCGTGCGCCCAGCGCACGATCCGCGACACCTCGTCGGTCGACGCGGGCCAGACGACGCCTGCGGGTCGATGCTCGGCGACGTTGCCCGCGCGCACCGCGAGGTGGTGCCTCGGCCAGAGATCGCGAGCGTACGCCACGCGATCGGCGGGATCTTCGCTCGTGCGAATGTCGGGTAAGTCTTGGGCAAGCCGCCTTGCGGCGTCGGACGGGCTCATCGGATCGACCCGGCCGATGGTAGTGCACCTTGCGTGCGCGTGCCTCACCGCGCTAACTGCTAGCCCCGGATGGCCACATTTCTCGAGGCGCTCGCGAGCGGACCGCTCGTCGTCGACGGCGCCATGGGCTCGCAGCTCTTCGAACGAGGCGTTCTGTACAACGCGTGCCTCGAGGAGCTGAACGTCTCTCGGCCCGAGCTGATCCGCAAGGTCCACGAAGACTACGTACGCGCGGGCGCGAACGTGATCGAGACGAACACGTTCGGCGCGAACGCGATGCGGCTCGACAAGCACGGGCTCTCGCCGAAGGTCCGCGAGCTCAACGAGGCGGGCGTGCGCGTCGCGCGCGAGGCCGCCGGGAGCAAGGCGTTCGTCGTCGGCGCCGTCGGGCCTTCGGGCTACTTCCTCGGCGAGGCGTCGCCCGACGACGTCGCGACGGTGCGCGCCGCGCTCGGCGAGCAGGCGCGCGCGCTCGTCGGCGCGGGCGTCGACGCGGTGCTGGTCGAGACCTTCCGTCAGACCAACGAGCTCCGCATCGCGATCGAGAGCGCCGTCGCGGTCGCCGGCAAGGTGCCGGTCATCGCGTCGGCGTCGGTCGACGAGCACAATCGAATGGCCGACGGTACGACGTCGGCCGAGATCGCGCGCCTCATGAAGGAGTGGGGCGCGAGCGTCGTCGGCGTGAACTGCTGCGACGGCCCGATGAACGTGCTCGAGGCGATCGACCCGATGATCGCGTCGAAGCTGCCGGTCTGGGCGGTGCCGAACGCAGGTCTCCCGCGGCGCGTCGACGATCGGCTCGTGTACGTGTCGACCGCGGAGTACTTCGGCGTCTACGCGCGGCGCATGTACAAGCTGGGCGTGCGCCTCGTCGGCGGCTGTTGCGGAACGACGCCGGACCACGTCAAGCGCATCGCCGCCGCGGCGCGCATGGCCGCTTCGACGGAGGCGAAGTCGAGCCCGCCGGACTCCGACGCCGTCGGGCGCGGCAGCGACACCTTCCAGGCCTGGTCGGCCGATCCCGCCGACGTCGGCGCCGACGGCAAGAAGTGCGCGCCGTTCGCCGAGCGCAGCGATCTCGCGGCCAAGATCGCGAAGGGGCAGTTCGTCGTGTCGGTCGAGGTGAACCCGCCGATCGGCCTCGACCTCGGCAAAGCGCTCGCCGCCGCGAAGATGCTCCGCGCCGGCGGCGTCGACGTCGTGAACATCGCCGACGGCGCGCGCGCGCAGGCGCGCATGGGCAACCTCGCGATGGCGGTGCGCGTTCAAGAGCAAGGAGTCGAGACGATCCTGCACGTATGCGGCCGCGATCGAAATCTCCTCGCGACGCTCGCGCACCTGCTCGCGGCCCACGAGCTCGGGGTGAAGAACCTCGTCGTCATCACGGGCGATCCGCCGAAGATGGGTGACTTCCCCGACGCCTCCGCGGTCTACGACCTCGACTCGATCGGCATCCTCAAGCTCGCGTCCCGCCTGAACCACGGCGTCGATCCAGGCGGCAAGCCGCTCGGCGCAGGCACGCGCTTCGTCCTCGCGACGGGCGCCGAGCCCGCCGCGCTCAACTACGAGCGCGAGCTCGCGCGCCTTCGCCAGAAGAAGGAGGCGGGCGCCGAGATCGTGATGACCCAGCCGGTCTACGATCCCGCGGTCCTCGAGAAGTTCCTGCGCGACATCGAGCCGCTCGGCCTGCCCGTGCTCGTCGGGCTCTTGCCCCTCGCGAGCCATCGCAACGCCGAGTTCCTCCACAACGAGGTGCCCGGCATGCAGGTGCCCGAGAGCGTGCGCGAGCGCATGCGCAAGGCCGGCTCCGGCCCGCAGGCGCGCAAGGAAGGCGTCGCGATCGCGCGCGAGATGCTCGGCGCCGTCCGCTCGCGCGTCGCCGGCGCGTACGTGATGCCGCCGTTCGAGCGCTACGAGCTCGCGCTCGAGGTGATCGACGGCTTCGCCTCGCCGGAGGCCGCCGCGGCGGCCAAGGCATGAGCCGTCGCCGCGCCTGGCTCGCGCTGATGGGCGCCGTCCTGGCGCCGCCGATCGCGACGAGCGCGTGCAGCGGATGTGAGAAGAAGAACGACACGCCGACGTCGTCGCTCGACGGCGCGGCGCCGACGGTGGTGAAGGAGTCGCTCCCGCGCTGCCGGGCCGAAGGCCTGCCGCTCGCGATCCCGGGCGGCGACGTCGTGGTCGGCGACGCCGTGGTCGCGAACGACGCGCTCTTCGTCGGCGTCGTGCGACGCGACGAGAGCAAGGGCCGCCGCGTCGCGAGCGTCATGCGCGCCGCGCTCGATCTCACGGGCACGCGCATCGTCGACGTCGGGCCGGCGTACGGCGAGGATCCGCCGCCCTCTCCTCGCGCCTTCGGCGGCGCGGTGTTCGTCGCCGCGTACACCCGCGCGTCGAAGGCCGACGCAGGCGCTGCGCGTGCCCATGGAGACGAGACGGCCTCGCGCGTGCTCGACCTGGTGCGCCTCGAGGGCGATGTCACGCTCGGAAAGAAGGAGGGCTCGGTCGTCCAGCAAGCCGACGAGTCGCTCGCGTTCGACGTCGCGTGGCCTGCTTCGGGAGGCGCGCCGCTCGTCGCATGGGACGAAGACGCGCCCCCGGGAGACGCGGGCAAGATCGATCGCGGCGTCGTGAAGGTGCAGCTCCTCGCCGGCGACGAGAGGCCGCGCGTCGCCTCGCCGGAGACCGCCGACGCGGAGTCGCCGCGCCTCGCGCCGCGCGCGGGCGGAGGCTACTGGCTCGCGTGGCTCGCGCGCCGATCCGAGCCCGCGGAGACGGCTTCGGCGAAGGCCGACGATGCCTCGGCGTCCGAGGGCCCGGGCGAGCGGCGCGCGTTCCGCTGGGTGGAGATCGTCGCGCTCGACGGAAAAGGAGCGGTGGTCTCGCCGGTGCGCCGCGTGTCGCCACAGGCCGGGCGCGTCGCGTCGTTCGATCTCGTCTCGACGCCCGGCGCCGAGCTCGTCGTCGTCGTGCAAGACGAAGCCGCGCACGCGGAGGGCGCGGGCGAGCGCATCGTTCGCTACGTCGTCGCCGAGAAGGGGGAGGCGATCGAGGGCGTCGAGCTCGTCGACGCCGGCGTCGGTCAGGCGCTCGCCGATCTCGTCGTGCCGGCGGGATCCGAGGCGGGCGCGCGCTGGCTTGCGTGGACCGACATCCAAGAGCGCGCGCACCTCGCGCCGCTCGGGCCCGGGCTCGTCGCGTCGGCCGCGGCGACGACCGAGCCGTCGCTCGACGGCTCGCGCGTGCTCGCGGCGATCGGCGCGGACACGTTCTTCGTCGTCACGGGGGCGGGCGCCGCAGACGCGGCCGGGCAGATCGCGCTTCGTCGTCTCGTGTGTCGGTGATCTCCTCGATCGGCGCGCGCGCTTCGATGCGCGCGGCGGGCGCGACGCGGACGCGAGGACGCGCCTCCGCCGGCTGATCGGCGGCGGGCAGATAGCGGAGCGCCTCGTCGAGCAGCTGCGGATCGACGGAGCCGGCGAGGGAAGCGGCCGCGACGACGATCGGCGGCGAGCCCGGTCCGAGCGAAGCGGCGATCCGCTCGACGCACGCGGCGTCGCCGTTGGCGAGCAGCGCATGGATCGCGGCGGCGCGGAGCTCCGGATCGTTGCGCTCGTCGAGGTACGCGCGCTCGAGCGCGTCGAGATCGGTCGCCCGCGTGCGATACGCGGTCGTCGACGTCGACGTCGACGCGCGGACGTCCGCCATCCACGCCGTGAGCGAGCGGCCGTCGCGCGCGAGCGCCTCGAGCTCGATCGGCGGCGCGGGCGCGCTCTTGCATCGAGAGATCCGCGCGAGGACGGCGCCGAGGAGCGCCGCCGGCGGCGTTTCTTGGATCCCGAGCTTCATCACGCCGCCGTCCGCGAGCAGCAAGACGAGCACCTTCGGTCCGACGATGCCCTTGCGAACGGTGGCGTCGGCGATGCGCGTGAACGGCACGTAGCCCGTCGAGCGCCCGCGGCGCCACCGCACGCCGCCCTCGTCGACCTCGATCTCGTGACTGCCGTCGAGTCGGCCGATGGCGAGCGCCATCGCGAGGATCGACACCGTCGCAGAGAGCGCGGCCGGCACCGGGAGCGACGGCGGCGGCACGAGGAGCGCGACCGCGAGCACGAACGACGCGAAGCCGACGGCGGCGAGCGCGGCCCGCCCGCGGCGGGTGACGAGCCAGGGCTCGTATGCGCGGCCGGGCCCCAAACCCCCCATCAAACGCAGAAGATACGCCTGCGAGACGGGCACGTCGATTCGGCACGCCACGTGCCTCTTCCCCCCGCCGCCCGGTTCGACTAGCTTTTTCGGCGTGACGAGGCGACGAATCAGCCCACCCCCGATAGGTGCGGCGAATGTTCGGAGAGGCGCCCCACGTGATCGTGGGGACAACAGGGCCCATAGCTCAATCGGTCAGAGCCCCCGGCTCATAACCGGGCTGTTCCTGGTTCGAACCCAGGTGGGCCCACGCGCGCGAGAACAAGGAGAGGGCGGTTGAGCACGAGCGAGCAGATTCGCGCGCTGGAAGAGCTGGCGGCGATGGACGCCGAGGTGAAGGCCCTCGAAGAAAAACTCGCGGAGGAGAGGGGCGTGCTCAACGCCCTGAAGGAGAGCCTGAAGCGGCTCGACGAGAGGCTCCAGATCGATCGCGCCACCGTCGGGGCGGCCGACAAGCAGCGAAACGATCTGCACCTCGACATCCGCACGATGACCCAGCAGATCGAGCACTCGCGCGAGAAGCTGAATCGTTCGCGCACCGAGCGCGAGACGAACGCAGCGCAGCGCGAGCTCGAAGAGCTTCGCAAGCTGGTGCGCGATCGCGAAGACGAGATCACGCGGCTCGACGGCGACACCGCGTCGGTCCGCACCGCGGTCGAGACGACCGAAGCCGACCACAAGCGCGTGAGCGAAGAGCTCGCCGCGAAGGAAGGCGACATCCAGGCGAAGGTCACGCAGCTCGAGGCCGACCGCACCGAGCGAGGCGGCGGCCGCGACGCGATCGTGAAGCGCCTGCCGCCCGTCCTCTACCGTCGCTACGAGATGATCCGCGGCCGTCGCGGGAACGCGATCGCGCAGACGACGGACGGGACGTGCAACCGCTGCAACATGGCGCTCCCGCCGCAGCTCTATCATCGGCTCCGTCGCGAGCCCCTCATCGAGCAGTGCCCGTCGTGCAATCGCATCATCTACTTTGCAGCGACGACCGAAGCCAAGAAGGTCGACTAACCGGCTGACCGGCCACCATGAAGAGCTGCCCCAAGTGCATGCGCACGTTCCCCGACGACGCGGGCTTCTGCCCCGCGGACGGGAGCGCGCTGCAGCACGCGAGCATGGTGCCGATCGCCAACACCGAAGATCCTCGTCTCGGCTCGCGCCTCTGCGGCCGCTACGAGCTTCGCCGCGTGGTCGCCGACGGCGGCATGGGGCGCGTCTACGAGGGCATCGACAAGCAGACCAACTCGCGCATCGCCGTGAAGGTGTTGCACGACGAGGTGTCGAAAGACGAGGTCGCGCTCGAGCGCTTCAAGCGCGAATACGAGATCTCGTCCCAGCTCCCGCACGAGTTCATCGTCAAGGTGATGGACTTCCAGCGGGACGAGTCGTCGGGCGTCTGGCTGCTCGTCATGGAGTTCCTCGACGGCGAAGAGCTGCGCTTCATCCTCAAGCGTGAGAAGGCCGTCTCGCGCGAGCGGCTCGTCCGGATGCTCTCGCAAGTCGCGCTCGGCCTCGACGAAGCGCACGGGCGCCAGTTCGTGCACCGCGATCTCAAGCCCGACAACCTGTTCCTCTGCGGCACGCGCGAGGGCGACAACGTCAAGATCCTCGACTTCGGATCGGTCAAAGACAAGAACAAGGACGCGAAGAAGCTCACCGTGCTCGGCACCACGATCGGCTCGCCGTTCTACATGGCGCCCGAGCAGGCGCAGGGCCTCGAGACGCTCGACGCGCGCGCCGACGTCTTCGCGCTCGCCGCGATCACCTACGAGTGCGTGACCGGCACCGTCCCGTTCACCGGCAACAACGGCCCGTCGATCCTCCTCGCGATCCTCACGAAGGATCCCGATCCGGCGAGCTCGAAGGGCGCGGGAGCGAAGCATCCGATCCCGAAGGCGCTCGACGACGTGCTCGAAGAGGCGCTCGCGAAGAACCCCAACATTCGCACGAAGAGCGTCGGCGCGTTCGCCGACGCGGTGGGGCGCGCGTACGGGCTCACCGGCGATCACCACGCATGGGCGCGCGCGCCGCAGGCCGACCTGCTGCGGCAGATCGAGGAGGCCGCGGCGCGCGGTCCCGTCGCGCCGAGCGTCGTCGCGGATCCGTTCGCGGCGCCCGATCCCTTCGCGGCCAAGCCGACGACGGGCACCTCGCCGATGGGCAACGCGCCGCCGCGCGGCAGCGCCCCGATGAGCCCTGCGCCGAGCCCGCCGGCGGCCCCGAGCCCCGGCTATTCCGCGCCTGCGCACTACGACGAAAGCGACATGCCGGCCGGGATCCCTCAGGGCCGCCCGCCCTGGCTCATCGTCGTCGCCGTCGGGATCGCAGCGCTCGTCGTGGGCGGCGGAATCGCCGTCTTCGCCCTCGCTCGCTAGCCCCCTCGAAAACGAGGAGCTGGATCTTTCGACCACCACCGGTCGGCGGCGCTGCACAAACTGTTACGCGGATCCGAAAGTGGCGGTTGTACGTAAGAATCCCACTGATTAATTCCAACCCGGTTTTTCGGAGCGAAGAGGCACTGTATTCTTTTCGTGTCATGGCCCGTGGCTGGCTTGCCCTTCGCAAGCGTCACGAGCGAACGCGAGCGGAGGATCATGCTGCCTTTCACGAAACGCCCTGGACGCGACGACGACGCCGTCACCAAGGACGATCTCGAAATTGAGTCGGCCCCCGTTCCTCCCGCCTCCAAGCCTGCGGCTTCGCCGGCGGCGCGGCCGTTCATGAAGTCCGCGTCCGACGACGAGCTCACGCAGCTGATGCCGACGAAGGCGCTCGGCAACAGCGGCGCGATCGCCGCGATTCCTTCGCCGCGTCCGGCAGCGGGCGCGCCGCCGCCGTCGCGTCGTCCGGCGACCGTTCCGCCGCCCGCGAAGTCTTCGGCCGCGAATCGCTCGGGCAAGTTCGCCGCGCAAGACGACGAGGAAGAAGACGGACGCACCGTCGTTCGCGGCGCGCCGAAGATCGTCAAGCGCGGCAAGCCCGCGACGATGGGAATGCCGACGGGACCGGTGACGACGATCTCGCCGGCCGCCGTGATCAAAGCGACGCTCGACAGCGCGCGCTCCGCGAAGCGCACGGGCGAGCACTTGATGGCGGGGCCGCCCGTCGACCTCCTCGAAGATCTCGAAGACAAGCTGAAGGAAGCGGCGAAGAAGGAAGAGCCGCATCCGGCCGACGTCGGCTCGGAGCACACGGCGATCCTCTCGACGTCGGGCAGCATGCCGATGGTGCAGGGCGTCCAGGCGCTCGGCCCGCAGATGCTCCAGCCGCAGCCGGTCTCGCACGGCACGATCCCGCCGGGCTCGGCGCGTCCGATGAGCGTGCCTCCGGCGCCGCCGAGCTCGCAGGTCGCGGTGCCGGCGCTCAGCGCGACGCAGAGCGGCGGCTACGCGGTTCCGTACGGCGGTCCGCCGTCGGCGCCGCACAGCGTTCCGCCGTCGGCGCTCGGTCCGCAGTCGATGCCCGCGCACTTCATGGTGCCGCAAGCGCCGTACTCGGACGCGCGTCTGGATCCGCCGGGAACCGCGGTCACCGCGCGCACGAAGGTCAAGGGGCGACCGGCGATGTCGTGGGCGGTCGCGCTCCTGACGTTCGGTCTCTTCGTCGGCGTCGGCGCGGTCGCCGTGATGCGCGGCAACGCCGAAGGCTTCGTGGAGACGAGCGCGTCGTTCGTCGATCCGTCGCGCGCCGCGAAGGCGGCCGCGGCGGCTCCGCCCGCCGCGGATCCGACGCCGACGCCGGTGCCCGCGGAGACCGTCGCAGCGCCGACCGTCGCGGTCGTCGGGGTTCCTCCCGTCGTCGTTCCGCCGGCGCCGACCAACGATCCGAACGCGCCGCCCGCCGCGCCTCCGGCCGCCGCTCCCGAAGCGCCTCCCGCGGTCGTCGCCGCGAGCCCGGCGGCCGCTCCTGCGGCGGCTCCGACCACGCACGCGCACGCCGCTCCCGCGCAGCCGAAGCAGCCCGTCGCCGCGGCACCCGCGCCGCGTCCGGCGGCGGCGGCGCCCGCGCCACGTCCGGCGCGTCCCGCGCCTGCGCCGGTCGCCGAAGAGCCGGCCGCGGCCAAGCCCGCGAAGCCCGGCAAGCCGGCGCCTGCGGCCAAGGGCGATCCGGATCTCGAGGCCGAGCAGAAGAAGGCGCTCAAGGCGCTTCAGGATTCGCAGCTCGAGAGCACGTTCTGAATCAGCGCGCGGGCGTCAGCGGCGTGGACCACACGCCGCGCGCCCGTTCGTGACCGTGCACGTGCTGAAGCCGAGCGACGCGCAGTCGACGGACTTGCGTGCGCCGCGACCGCAGCTTCGAAGCATCGTTTCGCTGCACGAGTCGTCAGGCTCGACGCAGGGGGTCGCGCCGCCCTTCACGCACGCCTGACCTGGATCGTAGCTCGGCGGCGGGATCGTGACGTCGCACCCGAGCCCGAGCCTCTGGCAGTCGACGACGATCTGCTTGCTCGCGACGCAGCTCGTGACCTTGCCGCCGTCGCACGTCGCGGTCGGCGGCTCCGAGGCCGGGCAGGCCTTCGCTTCCGGACCAGGCACGCATCGCGGGCCGCCACCGGAACGGTCGTCGCATTCGCGTGCGCCGTAGCCTGCGCAGTCGATCCCGTCGTCGAACGACTTGGCGCCCGAAAGATTGCAGGCTACAGCTTTCGTCCCGACGCACTTGGTGGCCGTGCAGTTCCCGAGGCCGAGGCCTCCGGCGCAGTTCGCCGTGGAGCCCTCGTCTTCGTTCACGCACGTCTTTCCGACGATGAGGCACGGCTCGACGCCGACCGGCCTCGCTTCCGTCGGCGACGAGCACGCGAGGCGTACGTGCTCGTTGCCTGCGGTGCCGCACCTCGTGAACGGGCCCGCGGCCCCGGTGCAGGGTTGCGCGCCGCCAGGGAAGACGCACTCGTCGACCTCGGCGCAAGAGCGCACCGTCGCCATGCACGCCCAGAACGCGTCGACGTTGCCCGCAGGGCGAAGCGTCGGGTTGGCGACGCAGTCGAACGCGAGCTGCGCCGCGATCGTGCACGATCCGAACGTGCTGGCGCCGAGCGGTCCTTCGCACGCGCCGAGCCAAGCGCAGGCGCGCTTGGCCTGCTCTTCGGCCTCGAGGGTGGTCCACTTGCAGAAGTCGGGGCGCGGCGGTCGCGGCTCGCCCGCGTCGGCGCCAGGCGCGCCGCCGTCGACGGCGCAAGCCTCGGGCGATCGCACGCAGAGCGTTTCGAATTCGGTGCCGTGGAACAGATCGACGCACGCCGCCCCGAGGAGCGCGAAGAGCGGCGCGAGCACGAGGGCGTGACGGCGCGTCACCACGTCCCCCGGATGCCTGCGCTCGTCGGCGTGGCGACGACGCTCGTGCGCGTCCAAAGAACGACCGAGATCACGCCGAACGCGGCGGCGCCGATGAAGCCGCCGAGCGCGAGGGTGTCGAACGTGCGCACGCGCGAGCGCTCGTCGTCGCACGACACCTTCGAGGGGCAGTCACGCTCCGCGTCGCTCGCCGCGCCGCCGGCGACCGCGAACATCGCGATGCCGCCGGCAGCGAGCGCGACGGCGCCTACCGTGGTCGCGATCGGCAGCGCGACCGATCGGCGAGGCGCCTCTTCGCGCGGCGGCTCGATCGGAGGCGGCGCCGTGTCGACCGCCGCGACCGGCGCGGGCGCGACGACGGCGACGCCGACGGGGCGCTCGACGGCGTCGAGCGAAATGTCGACCGTCGTCGTGACCGCCTCCGGCACCTTGACCGATCGCGAGAAGGGCTTGTAGCCCGGCGCGTGCGCGGTGACGGTGTGGTCGCCGGGATCGAGGCGGAACGACTTTCCGCCGAGCAGCGGCGCGGCGACCGCGACGCCGTCGACCTTCACCTCGGCGTCTTTCGCCGGCGTCGCGAGCCGGATCGCGAGCTGCGGGACCCGCGCGCGCAAGGGATCGAGGCGCGCGACGACGGCGCTGCGGACGTCCTGCTTGTTCTGCTCACGCGCCATCTTCTCGGCGGCCTCGTACTCCTCGAGGGCGGCGGCGAGCTTGCCGGTCATCTCGAGGCAGTAGCCCTCGTGGAAGCGCAGGCCGGGCGTCACCGTGATCTGCTTGGCCTCGCGGTACTTCGCGAGCGCGGCGGCGAAATCGTTCTTCTTCTCGAGCTCGAGACCTTCGTCGAAGAGCTGCTTGGCGTGCTCCTTCCCCGGCGCCGGATCGGCGTGCGCGCTCGCGACGGGCACGAGCGCCATGACGACGGCGAGGGTGAGGGCGCGCGTTCGCATCGTCAGCGTGGGCCAGAGAGGGCAGGCCAAGGGGAGAAGAGCTTCGCGTACGCGTCGCGCGGCGTCATCGGGGCGCCGCCGCCTCCGCCGGGACCGGCGGCCGCTCCGGCGCCGGCCTCGCCGCCACCACCGCCGCCGCCGCCGCCGCCGCCTCCTCCGCCTCCGAGGCCGCCGAGAGAACCGAGCGTCGCGAGGACGGAGCTGCAGTCCGGTCCGCATGTCTCGGTCACGCACTGGAAGATGCGGAAGATCTTGAGCGCCGCGCTCGTGTCACCGCTCGCGCACGTGAAGAGGCACGCCGGGCTCGGCGTACCGCCCGCCGCCAGGCAGTCGGTGAGGACGCACTGAAAGACGTCGCGGCACGCGGGATCTTGCGCGCACGAGAGGATGCCTTGCGAGCACTGGTCGACGAGGCACGCGCCGCAGTTGATGATGCTCGCCTCGCGCCCGGCGTCGGCGACGACGGGCGGCGACGCGTCGGCCACGGCGACGTCGTCGGTCGTCGAGGCGTCCGCAGCGGGGGCGGGCGTCGCGAGCGGCTCGTCGTCGAGCGGTCCTCGGCTCCCGCACGCGCCGAGCATGACGGCGAGCGCGCCCGCGGCGACGGCGATCGAGATGCGTACGTCTCGGCGCATGACGACTTCCTTTCGGCGCCCGAAGATCTAGCATGACCGCCGATGCCAGGCCCGATCGTCTTGCGTGACCCCGAAGAGGTGCGCCGTATTTGCGACGAAGCGCGGGCGTCGGGGAAGCGCGTCGGCCTCGTTCCCACGATGGGCGCGCTCCACGAGGGCCACCTCGCGCTCGTTCACGAGGCCCGCCGGCGGTCCGACTTCGTGGTCGTCACGATCTTCGTGAACCCGACCCAATTCGGCCCGAACGAGGATCTGGCTCGCTATCCGCGCGATCTCGAGGGCGACCTCCAGAAGCTCCACGAGGCCGACGTCGTCTTCGCCCCCGACGTCGCGGCCATGTATCCGCCGGGCGACGAGACGCGCGTCCGCGCGGCCGGTCTCGCCGCCCACCTCTGCGGCCCACACCGGCCGGTGCACTTCGAAGGCGTCGCGACCGTGGTGACGAAGCTGTTCGCGATCGTCGGGGCGTCTACGGCGGTCTTCGGAAAGAAAGACTTCCAGCAGCTCGCGATCATCCGCCGCCTCGTGACGGATCTGTTCCTGCCCGTGAGCGTCGTCGGTCATCCGATCGTGCGCGAGGCCGACGGTCTGGCGATGAGCTCGCGCAACGCGTATCTCTCCGCCGACGATCGCGTGCGCGCGCTGTCGCTCTCGCGCGGCCTCTCGGCCGCCGCTCGCGCGTTCGGCGAGGGCGAGCGGCGCGCGGGCACGCTTCGCGGCCTCGTCCACGCGGAGGTCGAGCGCGCGGCCACGTCGATCGACTACGTCACCCTCGCCGACGTCGACACGCTCACCCCGATCGACGAAGCCTCCCTTGTAGGCAAGCGTGCGCTGCTCGCGATCGCTTGTCGTATCGGCGGCACGCGCCTCATCGACAACCTCGTCCTCGGTGAAGATCCGCCTCCACACGCCCAGCCGTAGCGGCTCGACGTCGGACCTGATATGCGAGCGCCACGATGTCGGACGCACGGACGGGACGATTCGTTGTGCTCGAAGGGATCGACGGCGCCGGAACGACGACGCAGACGGCGCGCCTCGCCGAGCGGCTGCGCACCGACGGCGGGCGCGGCGGATCTCCGGTCCGCGCCACGCGCGAGCCCAGCGACGGACCGATCGGATCGCTCGTTCGCCAGGTGCTCACCGGGCGCATGGTCAACCCGGGCGGCCGCGCGCCGGGGTGGACGACGATGGCGCTCCTCTTCGCCGCCGACCGGATGGATCACGTCGAGTCCGAGATCGAGCCGGTGCTCGCCGCGGGCGGCGTCGTCATCTCCGATCGCTACGACGCTTCGAGCCTCGCGTACCAGAGCGTGAGCAGCGGCCGCGGCGGCGAGCAGGCCGTCGAGTGGATCCGCCAGCTCAACCGTCACGCGCTCCGGCCGGATCTCACCGTCGTGCTCGATCTCTCGCCCGATCTCGCGGCGACGCGCCGTGAGAGCCGCGGCGAGCCCGCGCAGCTCTACGAGCAGAACGAAGTGCAGCGCGCGCTCGCCGCGTTCTACCGCGATCTCGCCAAGCACATGCCCGACGATCGAATCGTCGTGATCGACGCGACCGGCAGCGTCGACGACGTGCATCGCCGCGTCTACGACGCCTACCGCGCCCGCTTCGAGAGCTGAATCACTCCTCGACGATCGGGAGCTCGAGGATCTGGCGCTTGCCGTCGCGATCGAAGTCGACGCGGAGCGCGCTCGCGCGCTCGAGCGATCGCATCGCGGCGTCGGCCTCGTCGGGGTGCTCGATCGCCATGCCGTTCACCCGCGTCACGACGTCGCCCGGACGCAGGTCGATGCCCCACTCGGGCGTGATCTGCTTGATCTTGAAGCCGTAGAACTTGCCTTCCTTCATCACGGGGTAGTCGTCGAGCGACACGCCCTGGAGGAAGTAGCCGAGGCCGCGCGAGATCGTCTTCTTCACCGCCGAGCGGCGGAGCTGCGTCGTCTTCTCGACCGGGACGTCGGGCACGTTGGACGGCGCCACCGCGGGAACGAGCGTCTCGTTCATCGCGCTCTTCGCGGGCGGCGAGCTCCCGCAGGCGAGCAGCGCGAGGGAGGAGCCGGCGAGGAGGGCGAGGCGGATCTGCATGGGGGAGATTGCTCCACAACGCGCCCGCTTTCGCAAGTTTTGCGATCAGCAGAGCCGCGCGAGCGCGAGGCGATCGAGATCGGCGGTCGACGTCGCGCCGGGGGGCGGGCTGAAGGCGAGCGTCACCGCGCCGTCTTCGTCGACGAGGACGTGCGCGCCGTCGACCGCGCCGTGCGTCTCGCCGATCTCGTGCAGGCGCGCGAGGGCTTCGCGCAGCGACGTGGCTTGCGCGGCGCTCAGCTTGCCGGTGAGCGGAGCGCCCCGCGGCGCCGCGAGCCAGATCGCGCGGCCTTCGCGATCGGCGCGGAGCACGCCCTGGAGCACGGGGTGATCGGCACGCGCGAACACCGAAGCCCGTGCGAGCGTCGCCGCGTCGAAGGGCAGCGTCGTCACGCGGCGATCGAGCCACTGGTCGATCGCCGAGCCGTCGAGCTCGGGCGCGAGCCGCATCGCGCTCGGTCGCTCGCTCTTCGGCCGCGGGACGTGCGTGACCGCGGCGCGCTCGATCGTGTCGGGCCACGCGAGCGCGCCGAGCGCGCGCCGCGCGGCGAACGCGTCTTCGGGGCGGCCCGCGGGATCCTGATCGAGGAAGGAGAGGACGAGCGTGTCGTGGTGCGTGTCGAGATCGCGATGCACGCCGCTCGGCCGCGCGCGCAGCGTGGCCGCGCCGAGGCCGGCTTCGGGCCGCTCGCCGGTGAGCATCTCCCAGAGCAGCGCGCCGACGCCGTAGAGATCGCTCTGCACGGTCGCCGGCCTGCCGTCGCGCTGCTCGGGGCTCATGTAGCCGAGCGTGCCGATCACGCCCGCGGTCGCCGTCGACGAGAGATCGCTCAGGTGGGCGACGCCGAAGTCGCCGAGCCGCGTGACGCCAGCGTCGTCGAAGAGCACGTTCGCGGGCTTGATGTCACGATGGATGACGCCGACGCGATGCGCCTCGCCGAGCGCCGAGAGCACGGCCTGCGCGATCTCGACCGCTCGCATCGGCGTGAGCGGCTCGGCGGCGAGCATGTGCTCGAGCGTCCCTCGCCCCATCCACGCGAGGACGAGCGCCGGTCCCTCGGGCACGTAGTCGCGGAGAGGAACGATGTTGGGGTGATCGAGCGTGCCGAGGACGCGCACCTCGCGCTCGAAGCGCGCGAGCGCGTCGCGCCCGCCGCCGCGCGCGTCGTAGCCGGCGAAGATCTTCACCGCGACGCGCTCGCCGCGGACGCCGTCCATGCACTCGAGGACGCGCGCGCTCGGCGACGACGCGACGTCGCGGACGACCTCGTAGCGGCCGAAGAGCCGCGTCTTCACGGGCGCGGCGCGAGGGGAGGGGACGAGGACCTCGACCGCGCCGCCGAGCGCGTCGAGCTCTCGCTCGGCCTCGACGCGCGCCTGCGAGAGCCCGAGCCGATCGAGCGCGGGGAGGAGCAGCGAGAGGGCGGCGCGTCGCTCGGGGGCGTCGTGCCCGACCTTCTGGAGGGCGCGCACCGCCGCGTCGGTCTTGCCGTACCGCAGGAGGATGCTCCCGAGGGCGACGTGGAGCGAGGCGCGGCCGGGATCCTTGCGCGCTTGCGCCTCGAGGACGCGCGCGGCGCCGATCACGTCTCCCTCTTCTTCGAGGAGCGTCGCGGCGCGGAGCGCTTCGCCGGCGCGCTCGTACGCGCGCGCCGCCGGGACGCGCTTGCCGATCCCTTCGAGCACGCGCCCCGCCCAGAGGTGATCGCCGCGGCGCTCGAGGTGGAAGGCCACGCGCTCGGACTGCGCCGCGTCGCGGATCAGATCGGGCAGGGCGCGCTCGGCGCCTTCGGCATCCTTGCCCTCGAGCGCGAGCGGGAGCGCGCGCGCGAAGTCGCCCGCGCGTCGTGCCTCTTCGGACGCGCGCCGGAAGTCGCACGCGCGTTCGAAGAGCGCGCTCGCGGTGCGCGCGTCGCCTCGTGAGGCCGCGAGCTCGGCGGCGGCGACGAGCCTCTCCTCGCGGACGAGCCGCTCGACCTCCGGATCCATCCCGCGTCCATCATACGACGAGCGATCGCTACGGACTGACGGTATCGCCTTCGTCTTCTTCGATCGGGCTCGCGCTCGCGGCCGAGCTCGAGGGAGCTTGTGGGCTCCCGAGCGCGGCGTCGACGTCGGTGCCGATCTGGAACGGGCCGACGGGGCGGTCTCCGCGGGCGAGCGCCTGCGCGTCGCTCTTCTGCGCGAGATCCGCGAGGATGCCGCGGATGCGGCTTCGCTTGCCCGGACCGCTCGTGTCGACCCAGAAGTACGAGCGCTCGCGGACGTCGACGTGGACGAAGCCGCTCACCGGATAGATCCCCACGCCCGCGAAGCCTTGCTCGCGCGCGAAGCGCGCCACGTCTTCGTCGCTCGCGCCCGGCACGACGAGATCCATCGCGCGGCCCTTGCCGTGGTTCGACGTGCGCACGCCCTTCTGTCGAGGCGTTCGATAGCCCGAGATGATCCGGATCTCGTGCGCGTGAAAGTGCGTCTGGAGCCGATAGATCATGTCGAGCAGGCGCGGATCGATCGGATGCTCGTTCCCCGTCGAAGAATCGCGCATCACGTGCGCGGCGCGATCCGCGTCGTGCGCGGAGAAGCCGCCGCGATCGGCGTGCGCGGAGAGCTCGACGCGATCGGGGATGTTGAGCCCTTGGAGCACCAGCATCGGGCGGCCCGCGGGGTCGACCGGCGCCGTCTTGCCCGGCGTCGCGGTGTGCCATCGACGCGAAGCCGGCACCGCCTGCGGCCCGCGCTTGGCGACCGTCGCGCGCTTCGGCGCATCGCCGAGCGCGACCCCCGGCGCGAGCGCCGTCAGCGCGGTGAGCGCGATCGCCAGCGGACGCGAGAGCATCGCTTCAGCGGTGGTAGGCGATGACGCGGGCGACGTCGAAGCGGACCTCGCCCGGCTCGATGCCCTTCGCGCGGAAGCTCTCGCGGTGCACGCGGTGCACGGCGAGCTGGCCTTCTTCGAACGATCCGAGCGCGCTCGCGGGGATCGCGAGGTGCCCGACGTCGAGCGTCGCGCAGCGGGCGACGAGGTGCGCGTTGGCGCCGAGCACGTCGACGTAAACGACGTCGCGAAGATCGGCGTCCGTCGCGTCCCACGCGACGTCGACGCCGGCGCCGTTCGCGGTCGCGTGCACGTCGCTCACCTCGCGCGGCGCGGCGACGTTGACGGCGAAGCCGTCGAGCAGATCGGGACCGCCGCTCGCGCGGAGCTGGAGGCGCGCCGCCGGCGCGAACGCCTCGATCGATCGCGCCGAGTAGAAGACGCCGGAGACGAGGCCCGCGGGATCGGGCATCGCGCGCGGGAGGAGCACGGTCGAGGGCGACGAGCTCGACGTCGCGGAGGACGCGAAGCTCACCGGACCGACATCGAGGAGATCGACGCCGCGCGGCTGGGCGCTCGGGGCGGCGTGCGCGTCTTCGTCGGGCCGGGCCGAGCAGGTGCCGACGGCCGGCAGATCTTGGGCGACGCCTGCGATCCGAAGCGTTTGATCGTCGACGGCACCCTGGCGCACGCGAACGAACCGCGCGACGATCGCATCGGCGCGGATCGCGTCGCCGGGACCCGAGGTGCGTTCGACGACCACCACCGCGGCGGCGCTCGTCGAGGTCGCCTCCGCGTCGGGACCGTCGGCCGAAGGGGACACGGCGCAGCCCATGGCCGCGAACGAGGTCAGACCGACGAGTGCCAGAGGACGCATGAACAACTGTAGAGTAAACGGCAGAGCCAACGTCGGCAACCCACCTCTCTTGGTGTTACGTGGTCAGCGAAGTGCGCGCCCCTCCTCTTCTTGGTACCTCTCCGCCCCGACCACAAGTGACAAAGGACCGCGAAGCGCGCGCGGCCCGCGCCCAACGCCCAGCCCGCAGACGGCTGGGCACCGGACATTTCGTCAATCCCCAGCGATGACGGCAACCGCTTGAAAATCCTCGTGGCCGCTGCCTGGGAGCCCGAGCTCAGCCGCTTTCGCGCGCTGTCGAGGGGTGACGATCGCTTCGTGGTCGAGCCCGTCGGGGTGGGGCTCGTCGAGGCTGCGATCGGGCTGACGCGCTGCATTCTGCGTCACGAGCCGAGCCACGCTCTCCTCATTGGCACCTGCGGAGCCTTCGAGGAGGCGGCGCCGCTCGGCTCGGTGGTGACCGCGAGCGGGGCGAGCCTCGTCGACCGAAGCCTCCTCGCGCGCGCGTCCGAGCTCCCTCCGCCGATGCCGTCGCGCGCCGCCTTCGACGCCGCGCTCCACGACGCGCTCGTCGCCGCGGGCGCGAGAAGCGTGCATATTGCAAATACCGTGGGGATCACGGTCGACGACGCGCTCGCCGCCGAGCTCGGCGGGTCCGGCGACGTCGAGCACCTCGAGGCGTTCGCGTTCGCGCGCGCGTGCGCCGCGGCGGGGCTCGCGTGCGGCGTCGCGCTCGGCGTCGCCAACCGCGTGGGGTCGCGCGGGCGCGACGAGTGGAAGGCGACGCACGAGCGCGCGTCGGCCCGCGCGGCGGAGGTCGCCTACGACGCCCTCGCCGCGCTCGTCAGAACGTCCACCACAGCGCCGTCGCCGGGACGAGCGTGACGCCGTTCACCGTCACCTTCGTGCCGTTGTACTCGCCTTCGATGGCCTGATACGCGGCGGCGATCTCGAGCGCGACGTGCACATGGCGAAAGCCCGTCGCGATCCCGAGCACGCCGCCGCCCCAGTAGCGGTTGGCCTCGAGGCGGAGGGGCGGCGCGCCGATCACGATGTCTTTCGGCTCGCTCGTGAGCGTCTCGACGACGTAGCGCTCGAAGCCGCCGCGCAGGCCCGTCCAGAAGCGATAGATGCCGTTGACGCTCTCCCACCCGACGAGCACGGGGATGTCGCCGCCGTATCCGCGGAGCGAGCCCAGGCTCACGTTCGGCAGCTCGGTGCCTTGCTGCCGGCCGGAGAGCGCGGCCATGAGGCCGAGGCCGAGCGAGAGCGACCACGGTCCGTCGTCGAACGAGCGGCGCATGTCGGCGCGGACGCCGCGCCCGGTGTACGCGAGGCCGCCTTCGAATTGGCTGCCGACGCCCACGCGCGCGCTCACGAAGGGCGCGAGCCCAGGCGCGACGGCGGCCGCGACGAGCGCGCCCTTCGCATAGTCGGGGTTCGATCCCGGCGGGCCGGGTACCTGCGGATCTCTCGCGGCGATGTCGCGCGCGCGCGTGAGATCGTCGCCGAGCGACCCCGTGGCCACGTTCGCGCTCACGCCGCTCGCCGCGCGCAGGTCGCCCGACGGGAGCGTGCGCGCGGGGTGGAGCATGGGCGAGCCGCCGCCGCAGCCGACGAGGAGCGCGCCGACCGCCGCGATCGCGGCGGTGCGCCGGAGGATCACTTGCGGAAGCGAGACGGGAAGCTGTTCCCGTCGGTGCGCTTCTTGAGCTCTTCGTCGTCGGGGTGCAGACGGAGCGCACGTTCGATGAGCGACTTTTCGTCCTCGACGTGGGTCGGATCCGGGAGGCAACACTCGACCGGGCAGACCGCCTGACAAGCCTCGTGATCGTAGAAGCCGACGCACTCGGTGCAGAGCTCGGGATCGATGACGTAGATCTCCTCGCCCTCGCTGATGGCCTCGTTGGGGCACTCGGGCTCGCAAGCGCCGCAGTTGATGCAATCTGCGGTGATGTGGGTCGCCATGGCTGTGTCTTTTAGGGTCCTACACGCTTGATGTCAAACCAGGATTGAGGCTAGAAGCCCGGTCGGATCGTGAGGTTCTCCCTTCGCTTGGCGCTCGTCGCGCTCGCCATGGCCGCGAGCGGGTGTCGACCCTCGATCGGCGATCGATGCATCATCTCGACCGACTGCTCGACGCGTGGCGATCGGCTCTGCGACACGGCGCAACCGGGGGGCTACTGCACCCAGTTCAACTGCAAGGCCGAGAGCTGCCCCGAAGAGGCCGCGTGCGTCCTCTTCAATCCGGCCGTGCCGGGCTGCAGCTACGACGATCGCGCGGGGGCGGGCGGCTCGCGCATCGCCCGCTCGTTCTGCGTCGTGGCCTGCGAGACGAACGACGACTGCCGGAGCGGCTACGTCTGCGCCGATCCACGGCTTCCGCCTTGGAACGGCTTCGTCCAGGACAAGGTCCAGGATCGTAAGACCTGCCTCGTCGCGTCCGCCGATTTCGACGTCGACGGCGGCGCGAGCTTCACGCCGCGACCGCCGGCGCCGATCTGCGACCTCCCGGGCTCGAACGTCGCGCCCATCGACGCGAGCGCGCCCACGATGGGAACCGACGCCGGCGTCGTGCCCCCGCTCGTGCCCGACGCCGGGCCGGGGGATCTCGACGCGGGCGACGACGCGTCGGACGGCGGATAGCCCGCCGCCGTGCGCCGCCTCGTCACGGTCGTGAAGGTGGGCATCGGCCGCGCGGCCGAGGCGGCCGTCGTCGTCCTCGCGCTCGCGACGCTCGTCTTCTTCGCGCTGCGCCTCTTGCCGGGCGATCCGGCCGCGCTCGTGCTCGGCGATCAGGCGAGCGAGGC
This sequence comes from Labilithrix sp., assembly GCA_019637175.1. Taxonomy (GTDB): domain Bacteria; phylum Myxococcota_A; class Polyangia; order Polyangiales; family Polyangiaceae; genus Labilithrix. Next base: position 132,433 of record JAHBWD010000017.1, read on the forward strand.
CGAGCGCGCCACCTTGCGGGCCAAGCTCCACCTCGACGAGCCGATGTGGATGCAATATGCACGCTTCATCCGCGGGCTCGTCACGCTGGATCTCGGCGACTCGATCCGCCGGCCCGGCGCGTCCGCCGTCGCGCGCGTCCTCGACGCCGCGCCGCCGACCGCTTCGCTCGCGGCGGTCGCCGTCTTGATGGGCGCGCTCTTCGGCATCGGCGCCGCCGTCCTCGGCGCCGGGCCTTGGTTGGGCGCGAAGCGGGGGTGGGTCGACCGCGTCGCGACCGCGCTCGCGGCGACGCCGCTGCTCGCGTTCGCGCCGGTGCTCACGTTCGCGCTCGCCGCGCGCCTCCGCGTGGTGCCGCTGCCCGGCGATCCGGAGGCCGGCGCCGCCGGTCTCGTCTTCGCGAGCGGCCTCCTCTCGCTCCCGCTCGCCGCGCACGTCGCGCGCGTCTCCCGCGCCGCGCTCGACGACGTCGCGCGCGCGCAGTTCCTCGGCGTCGCCCGCGCGAAGGGCGGGAGCTTCGCGCGAATGATCTGGCTCCACGCGCTGCCCGCCGCCGTCGGCCCGATCGTCACCGTGCTCGGCACGCAGCTCGGCGCGCTCCTCGGCGGGGCGGTCGTCCTCGAGCGCCTCTTCGAGCGCCACGGCCTCGGGACGCTCATCCTCGAGGCCTACGCCTCGCGCGATCTGCCCGTGCTCGAGGCCGCGGTCGTGTTCTCCGGCGCGCTCTTCGTGGGCGCGCAGCAGCTCGCGGCCGCCGCGCACGCGGCGCTGGATCCCCGGGTGAGGTCGTAGGTGCGCCGCTCGTTCCGCGTCGCGCCGCTCGCGGCGATCTTCGGGCTCGCGTCGATCGTCGCCGCGGGCGCGCGATCGCCGACGCGCCTCGCGCCCGAGCTCTCCTGGGCCTCGCCGACGGGCGCGTTCCCTCTCGGGTGCGGCGAAGCAGGCGTCGATCTGCTCGCGCTCGCCGCCCACGCGACCCAGCGCGGCGTTCTCCTCGCGACCGCGGTCGCGCTCGCGGGCTTCGCGATCGGCTGCCCGCTCGGCGCCGCGGCCGGGCTCGCGCGCGGTCGGTTCGAGCGCGCGGTCGCGCGCGCGTGCGATCTCGTCCAGGCGTTTCCCACGTTCTTGCTCGCGCTCGTCGTGCTCTCGGCGGTGCGCGCGCCGACCCGCGCGCACCTCGCCGCCGTCTTCGTGCTCACCGCGTGGGCGCCGTTCGCGCGCCTCGCGCTCGCGCAGACGCGCGTGATCCGCGACGCCGCGTTCGTCGAGGCTGCGCGCGCGCTCGGCGGGGGCGGCCTCCGCGTCGTCTTCGCCCACGTCGTGCCGAACCTCCTCGGCGTCGTCGCGGTCCAGCTCGGATCGACGGGCGCCGCGATCGTGGTGAGCGAGGCCGCGCTCGCGTTCGTCGGCTTCGGGACGCGCGACGGCGTCTCTCTCGGATCGATCCTCGATCAGGGCGTCTCGGCGATGCTCCGCGCGCCGCACGTTTTGCTCGTCGGCGCCGCCAGCGTCTTTCTCACGAGCGTCGCGCTCATGATCGCCGGGCGCGCCTTCGATCCAACATTTGCTCGCGCCCGCGCTCGACACTAAGAAGGAGGGGATGCTCGCGCCCCCGCCGCATCCCCGCAACCTCGAGGCCAGCTTCCGCGACCTCGGCAGCGCGCGGCCCGACGTCCGCGCGTCGGCGATCGAGGATCTGTCCCGCCACGCCCGCGCCGACGACGACGTGAAGAAGCGCGCGATCCCGCTGCTCGAGAAGCGCCTCGCCGACGAGCACCCGCGCGTGCGCGCCGCCGCGGCGGTCGCGATCGGCGAGCTCCAGGCCATGGAGGTCGTGCCCGCCGTGCTCCTCGCCGCCGATGACGACGACGCGTACGTCCGTCAGATGGCGCTCAACGCGCTCGGTGAGCTCGGCGACGCGCGCGCGCTGCCTCGCCTCCGCCGCGCGACCTCCGACAAGCGACCGGAGATGCGCTACCAGGCCGTCATCGCGCTCTCGCGCGTCGCCGCCGCCGACGACGACGAGATCGGTCAGGTTCTCCTCGCCGCGACCAAAGACGACGACGACGCCGTCGCGCACATCGCCCTCCGCGTCGCCGAAGAGCGGCTCGACGCGGGCAAGCCGGCCGATCCTCGCCTCGTCACGCGCGCGCGCGCGCTCGTCGCGTCGGCGTCGCCGCACCTCGCGCTCGTCGCCGCGATCTTCCTCGGCAAGGCGGCCGACGAAGCGGGGCACGCGCTCCTCATGCGCGTCGTCCGCGGCGAGAAGATCGGCGGCGAGGCGCCGGAGAGAGAAGACGAGCAGGCCGCCGTCGAGCTCGCCGGCGAGCTCGGCCTCGTCGAAGCGACGCCGCACCTCGAGCGCCGCGCGTGGGGCGTGATGCGCTTCGTCAAAGACACGTGTTCCTTTCATGCGAAGATCGCGCTCGCCCGCATGAAGCATCCCCGCGCGATCGCCGAGATCATGCGCGACCTCGAGTCGACGCGCCCCGACGTGCTCGGCGCCGCGGTCGTCGCCGCCGGTCGCGCGCGTATCGCCGAGGCGCGGGCGATCCTCGAGCGCCTCCCGACGGTCGCGATGGATCCCGAGCTCGTGCGCGAAGCGCTCGCGCGCCTCGAGCGCGCCGCGAACGAGCAGGCATGATCGTCTCGCAGGATCTCCTCGGGCTTCGCTATCGCGGCGGCGGCCACGTCGAGAGCTGGTTCATGAAGGCGAACGAGCCCGGAGGGCGCCGGGCGATCTGGCTCAAGGCCACCGTCTACGCGCGGCCGCTCTCGGCCGACAAGCGCCACGCGCCGGTGCCTCCCGTCGCGGAGGCCTGGGCGATCGCGTTCGATCGCGAGCGCGGGCACATCGCGACGAAGACGACGGTGCTCCTCGAGCAAGCGCGTTTCGGTCGCGGAACTCTCGACGTCGCCGTCGACGGTTGCGAGCTGTCGCTCGGCCACGCGCGCGGTGCGATCGCGAACGGCGCGCGGCGTCTCGCGTGGGAGCTGACCGTGGGCCCCGAGCGCGCCGCGCCGATCGTGCACCTCCCGTCGGGCGCGCTCTACGAGGGCCGGTTCCCGTCGTCGAAGCTCGTCACGCCGCTCGCCGACGGGCGCGTCTCGGGCGTCGTCCACGTCGAGCGAGAGGGCGCGCGCGAGGCGTGGAGCGTCGCGGATTGGCCTGCGATGATCGGGCACAACTGGGGCAAGGGTCACCCGCGCCTGTACGCGTGGGTCCACTGCAACGCGTGGGACGACGCCGACGATCTCGCGCTCGAAGGCATCAGCGCGCGCGTGCGGATGGGCCCGGTGCTCTCGCCGATGGCGACGGCGGTGTTCGTCCGTCACCGGGGCGAGACCTGGGATCTCAACGCGACGGAGCTGTTCGGATCCAACCGCGGATCGATCTCGATGCGCCGCTGGGAGGTCTCGGCGAAAGGGAAGGGCATCGAGGTGCACGCCGAGCTCGACGCCGAGACCGACGACTTCGTCGGCCTCCACTACGCGAACCCGTCGGGCGCGATGACCTACTGCCTCAACACGAAGATCGCGCGCGCCCGCGTCGAGCTGCGCGTCCCCGGGAGGCGAGCCCTGGTGGCGACCTCGCGCGCCGGTGCGCTCGAGATCGGCACGCGCGATCGCCACCACGGTGTTCGGATGTACGTGTAACATGCATGCAAACCGCAGGCTCGCCTTCATCGCCGTGGTGCAGATCCTCGCGATCGGGCTATGGGCCGGCGGTCTCGTCGCGCTCGGCGCGGTCGCAGCGCCGATCGTGTTCCGCGTCGTCCCGGCGCCGACGAGCGCGGACGCGATGACCTTGGTGTTCCAGCGCTTCGATCGCGTCGCGATCACGTGCGCCGCCGTCGCGCTCGCCGCCGAGGTCGCCTTCATCACGCGCGGAGGCAAGGTCACCCGCCTCGACGTCGCGCGCGCGTCGCTCCTCACCATCGCCGGCCTCCTCGCGATCGCGATCGGCGCGTGGCTCTCGCCGGGCATCGCCGAGCTGCATCACGCGGGTGCGGTCCGCGGTCTCGGCGACGGCGGTCTCGCGCTCGAGCGACTGCATCGACTCGCGGAGACGTTCGCGAAGGCGCAGCTCTTCATGCTCGTCGTGGTCACGGCGCTGTCCATCGCGAAGGTAGGACGCGGCACGAGCGTTGCTGAAAAGGCCTGATCGGCCGGTCGTCGCGAAGCTGCGTCGCGCCGGATCCACGACAGCCGCTTCACGGCGGTAGGGAGTTGACGGCCGCGGCGCGGCCACAGGAGACGTCCATGCTGAAGACGAAGATGTTTGCGCTCGCCAGCGTTACGACGCTGACGGGCCTCGTGATGGCGACGAGCGGATCGGGTTGCAGCTCGCCACCGGAGGCGACCGAAGACGCGGGCACGGACGCTCCGACGAGCGACGTGCGGGGTGACCGCGCGGATGTCGACACCGGACCGCCGGAGGAGAGCACCTGCCCGACGACGACGGCGATCGACGCGACGAAGCTCCCGTGGAAGTCGCCGACGA
>JAHBWD010000018.1 GCA_019637175.1 Labilithrix sp.
ACAAGGCCTGGCGCGACCTCCGCCTCCCGAGCCGCCACGCGCTCCATCGGCTCATGAAAAAGCTGAACATTCCCGACTGAGCCGATCGACGGTGCCCAGCATGGCGATGGTCGTGCGCGCGCGCGGGCATCGTGTGCGCGCGCGCGACGCGGTATGCTGCTCGTGCGTGATGAAGCGGCCGGCCGCCCCGATCGGTGGGACCGGGCCTTCGTGGCATCAATCGTGATTGGCCCCTGACATGCGTCGCCGCCTCCTCGTTGCCTCGCTGCTCTGCCTCCTGGGCATGGGATGCTCGTTCCTGCTCAGTACCGCGGAACCGACGCAGTGCTCCACGGACGCGGACTGCGCGGCGAGCCCGACGCTGCGCAACCGCGTCTGCCAGGGCGGCTTCTGCGTGATCCCGGGGATCGACGCCCCGGGCCCGGTGATCGCCGACGGCTCCGACCCCTGCGTCTCGACCGAACTGTGCACGCAGGCGAACAGCGGGCAGCTCTCGGTGTGCAGGACCAAGGGCGGCCGGTGCCAGGTCTGGCAGACCGAGCAGTGCCGCAAGGTGAGCAACATCGCGGCCGCGAAGGATCCGAACACCATCATCATCGGGTCGATCCTGCCGTTCACCATCAGGCAGTTCGATGGCACGAAACCGGCGAGTGACTACGCCGACCGCGTCCGACGCGCCATCGACCTCGCGGCATCCGAGTTCGAGGCCGCGGTGCCAGGCGGCGTCTTGTTCCCGGGCAACACGCGGCGTCCGATCGCAGTGCTTCACTGCGACTCGGGCCTCAGCGCCGACGGCGCAATGCTCGCGATGAAGCACCTCACCGAGGTCGTCGGCTCCCCCGCGCTGATCGTCGGTGCCGACGAGGACATCACGACGATCGCCGCCGAGCTGACCGCTAAGAAGACCGCGATCGCGTGTGAGGGTTGCATCGGTGCGCTCCCGCAGGGGCCGCTTGCCTGGCGAATCGTCCCGCGCCTCGAGCTCGAAGCGCCGATGGCCAACTGGCGCGTGTCGCAGCTCGAGAGCGAGCTCTTGGCGCTCCCTTCGCCGCCCGCGAAGATCAAGATCGCCCTCCTCATGCACGAGGAGCGCTCGACGCGCGACTACATCACAAGGCTCAAGTCCATCCTTCGCTTCAACGGCGGCAAGACAATCTCGGAGAACGGCGCCGACTTCAAGGTCGTCGTCGCCGAAGACACGCGGCAGACGTTGGTCGCCCACGAGAAGCACATCCTCGAGCTCCTCGCGTTCGAGCCCGACATCGTGCTCGTCGCGATGGGCGGCGACTTCAGCCAGTTCTATCTCCGGTCGGTCGAGGCGCGGTGGACCGGCGCGCGCCGGCCCCACTACATCACCACGGGTCTCAACTACACCCTAGAGTCGTTCGGCACCGCAGTCGGGAGCAACGAATCGCTCCGGAAGCGGATCAGCGGCACGCGCCCGGGCTTCGCGCCCGAGCTCCAGGCAAACGTCGACGCGTTCGACGGTCGCTACCGACCGCCCAACAACTACAAGGATCCGGACGGAAGCCACAGTGGCTACGACGCCTTCTACGTGCTCGGCATGGGCATCCTCGGGGCGAGCAGCCAGCCGCTCGTTGACGGCGTCCACATCTCCGCCGGGATCGAGCGGCTGCGCAGCGGGACCGTCGTGGACTTTCGCCCGGAGAACATCCCATTCGCAAACCTCACGCTCTCGACGATCGGTTCGATCGACGTGCGTGGGCTATGGTCGGATCTCGACTGGAGCATCACGACGCACGACTTCGACGCCAGCGTCAGCATGTACTGCTTGAAGCGCGACGAGACGGGCTCGATCATCATCGAGCCCAACGCCGGAGTCCACCTGACCACGGCGACGGGTGTCGTCGACGGCGCCTACTCGTGCGATTGACGGCGCGCGCCGTCGCGGTGTGGCTCGCGATTAGTGGCATGCTCGCCTCCGCGAGCACCGCGCTTGCGGTGCAGGGCGGGCACGAAGACTCAGCTACCGCGCACTCTGTGGCAATCGCTACCGGCGGTCCGACGAGTCCCGTCATGCGTTGCTCAGGGACGCTCATCAGTCCGAACGTGGTGCTCACCGTTCGTCACTGTGTCGCGCAGCTCTCGATCGATGCCGCGAGCTGCGGCAATACCTTCGGCGAAGCGAAGGGCGCGCCGGGAGAGTTCTGGGTCGACGCGACGCCGTGGGTGGCGCCCGGCCTGACATGGAAGAAGGTCGCGTCTTGGGAACTGCCAATCCCACGCGAGATCTGCGGCAACGATATCGCGTTGCTCGTCCTTGCAACGCCGTTCGCCGAGTCCGAGGCTGTCCCGGCGAGGCCGCTGCTCGACACGGCCCTCGTCCTCGACGCTGCGCGCCGGCGCCGCTTCGGCTTCGCGGCCTTCGGCGCCACCTCCCCGGCCGGCGAAGGTGTCGGCACGCGGAGGAGCAGGTTGGACGTGCCTGTGAAGTGCATCCCCGGTGAACCCGGCTTCGAGTGTGACTCCGCATTCGGGTACATCGATGCGCGCGAGTTCACCGGCGGCGCGGGGCCCTGCGGGGGAGACTCCGGCGGTGGCGCCATGACCGACGACGATCGCGGCACGATCTTCGGCGTGCTCTCGCGGGGAGGCGTGAAGGGTGACGCGTGCACGGAGGGTGTCTTCGAACGTACGGACTACTGGCGATGGCTCATCGCGCGGACCGTACTCCGCGCGACGCCGACTGGCACAACGCCCCCGGCGTGGGCGAGCGCCGCGTTTCCAGAGCGGCCCGGGGTCGGCGAGCTATGCGACGAGACACACGCCTGTGCCGCGGACGCGCGCTGCGTCTCGCTCGATGGTCATCGGTCGTTCGTATGCGCGCGACGGTGCAGTGCCGGCTGCAGCGCGGGAGAGCGCTGCGACAGCGAGGTGTGCGTCGCCCATCCGGCGCTGCTGGCCAACGACGGCGGCTGTCGGACCGCGCCGCACCTCGGGCGCGCAACGCCCAAGACGGTCTTGATCATCGGCCTCATCGCGGCGCTCCTGACATGCGCGCGGCGGCGTAGCTGCCATCGCGGCGTCACTGCGAGCAGGCAATCGAGCAGCCGGTCGGCTCGTCGCCCTTGATGCAGCTATCGAAAGCGTTGTACTTCACGGCGCCCGCGGGAGTGTCGCTTACGCACTTGTTGATGCACGGCCCGAGGTTTGGCTTCTTGAGACAGGCGCGCATGCACGTGAAGATCGTGCTGCACGCAGGGTCGTCGTCGCAGGCGACGATGACGTCACAGCACCGCTCGCCAAGGCATCGCTCGCAAAGCGGCGAGCCGAGTGACGGGAAAGGACAGGAGCCGCCCTCATTTGGGGCATCTCCACCAGCGTCCGACGCTTGCGCGCTCGCATCCGAGGCCGGCGCGCTCGCGTCAGCGGCAGCGTCAGACACGCTGGGCGCTGGCGCGCAGGCCACGCTCCACGAGGCGGCGACGAGCAGCCACGCGGGAACGCGGGCAACGCGGGCAAGGCGGCTGCAACTCACACGACGATGATAGCCGCTTGCCTCGGCCTGTCAGCGGCAGGTTCCGTTGGGCTCCGCCTTGTAGCAGCGCACTTCTCCCAAAACCGAGCGTGGACACGGGAAACTGTAGTTGCTGGAACAGTTGACCGTGCTGAAGAGGCCGTAGCCCGCGCCGCCACACTCGCACGCGGTGCGCTTCACGTTCCACCGGCAGCCGGAGTCCCCGCAGTCGGTCGGCGCGACAGACTCTTCGGGGGGCGGCGGGGTGGGCTGGATGGGGTCGAGCACGAATCCAGGCGGGTTGATGATGGGCGGCCTCACGACCGTCCCGGACACACCGCACGAGATGCCGCCCTTCACGCAGTTGGGAGCGACCTGGTTGGTGTCCACGTCGACGGAGACCGCTTCGTCGGCAGGCGCCGAGCTGCATGCCACGACGGCGGCGGCGAGGGCGGCGAGGGCGGCAAGGCGAGAGACGTTGATCATCGTGGAGCTCCTCGAAGAGTGGTTCGGCCGTGACGTAGCAAGAGGCGTTCCTTGCCGGCGGGGGCCAAAATGCCTGCGTCTGCCCCCGTCTGCCGTGCGCGCGCTCACTCTAGTAGCGCGCGCGCGCATGCGCCAGTCACCCGATCGACCGACACCTTACACCGCGGGACGAAGCCGGCGATTCACGAAAGTTAGTAAACAGGACGCGTCGTCGATGAAGTCCCTGGGCGCGCTCGCAAGCCGGCAAGGGAGCCAGCTCGCCGACGCAGGTTCGCTTCTCGTAGAATGGAGGACGCCGTGGAACGCACCCCTGGAGGCCAGCCATGTCCGTGAGCGTCAACGACGCTCCAGTCCTGCCGGGCGAGACCATCGCGGCGAAGTACAAGATCGAGCGCGTGCTCGGACAGGGAGGCATGGGCGTCGTCGTCGCGGCCCGACACCTCGAGCTCGACGAGCGGGTGGCCATCAAGTTCCTCGTCGGCGAACCGTCGGAGGCGGCCGTCGATCGCTTTCTCCGCGAGGCACGAGCGGCCGCGAAGGTGAAGGGCGAGCACGTGTGCCGCGTCTTCGACTTCGGTCGCCTCGAGTCCGGCGAGCCTTACATCGTCATGGAGCACCTCGAGGGGACCGATCTCGCGCGCAAGCTCGAACGCGAAGGGCATCAGCCGCCCGACGTCGTCGTGGGCTGGGTCGTGGAAGCCTGCGACGCACTCGCCGAGGCGCACGCCCTCGGGATCGTGCACCGCGATCTCAAGCCCGCGAACGTCTTCCTCGCGAACCGACCCGACGGCTCGACGGTGGCGAAGGTGCTCGACTTCGGGATCTCGAAGCTGCCCCGCGCCGAGGCGATGACGCGCACCGCGGCGACGATGGGATCGCCCGCGTACATGTCGCCCGAGCAGATGGAGTCGTCGCGCGACGTCGACGCGCGCTCCGACGTGTGGAGCATTGGCGTGATGATGTACGAGCTACTCGCCGGAGCGCCTCCGTTCGTCGGCGAGTCGATGGTGCAGCTCGCGCTCATGGTGCGCGAGCGTGAGCCGAAGCCGCTCGAGGGCGACCTCCCCGAGGGCCTCTCCTTCGTCGTGATGAAGTGCCTCGCGAAGAAGCCCGAGGATCGCTTCGAGAGCGTCGCCGAGCTCGCGAGCGCGCTCACGCCGTTCGCGCCGACGGACGTGTCCGCGCTCGCCGCGCGCCTCGCGCGGCGCAAGCCCACGGAGATGTCGCCCCCGTCGTTCGCGCTCGATGCCACCGCCGAGGCCGTCCCGCAACCCAGGAAAAAGAACCAGAAGCAGATCGCGACGCTCGAAGACGCGAAGCCGAGCGACGCGGACGCGCCGTCGAACGACGAGACCGAGACGTCGCGACCGACGAAGGAGCCTCCGCACCTCGCGCGCGCGCGCGGGACCTTCGCGCCGCTGCAGAGCACGATGTCGGACGACGAGCCGCGACCGAAGGCACGCCGCGCGGCCCTCGCGATCGCGGCGCTCGCCGCGATCGCGAGCGTCGCGTACGTCGCGCGGTCGATGTCGAGCGCCCCGCAGATCGCCGCGCCGAACGACGCCGCGCTCGTCGTCGCGACCTCGCTCCCTCCGCCGACCGCGAGCCCGCCGAGCGACACGATCATCGCGACGCCTCCGCCGAGCGCGATCGCCTCGACGACGGCGCCTGTGAAGAGCGTCACGACCGTCGCGACGATCAAGCCCGTCGCGCTCGTCGCGAGCACGACGCCCGCGATCGTGCCCAGCGCGACCGTCAGCGCGGTGCCTTCCGCGCCGCCGGTGATGCCGGCCGTGACGACCGCAACGAAGCCCGACGGACCGAAGAAGCGCGAGCTCGATCGCGACGATCCCTGATCCACCCGAGCGCGATCAGAACCCGAAGCTGAAGACCGCGCCGCCGGGCCGCGCGCTGACGCGCGGCCCGACGCGCGCCTCGGGCTTGCCGCGGAGCGTGAAGTAGAGCGACACGCCCGCGGCGACGATCGTGGAGATCGCGAGGACGTCGGTGGTGACGGCGAGCGCGCCGACGAGGTTGCGCTGGCGCGAGAGATCGGCCTGGGCCTCCTGGGGCGAGCCGGCGATCGGCGTCGTGCGCTTCGTGTCGTACGTCGACGACGCGGAGATCGCGGCGATGCCCGTGCCGACCGTGCCCGCGAGCAAGACGCCCGTGACGATCCATCCGGTGATCGCCTCGGCCGGAAGACCGGTGTGCGTGACCACGACGTCGGGTCTCGTCTCGGTGAGATCGATCGTGACGACCTGCTGATCGCCGCCCGCGAGCGTGATCTCCGTGACGCGCGTGGCGTAGCCGGCCCGCGTGATCTGGACGCGCAGCGTGCCCGCGTCGACGAGCGCGCGCTCGAGCGGCGCCTTGCCCATCGTGGCGTCGTTGATCGCGATCTCGGCGCCGTCGACGTTCACGCGGACGGAGAGCGTGGCGGTGCGCTGGCGGAGCGCGGCGAGATCGCGCTCGACGTCGGCGCGGCGCTTGGGCGTGATCGCGTCGCCGCCTTCGGCGAGGTAGCGCTCGAGCGCGAGGCGCGCCTTCGCGTAGTTGTTGAGCTGGTAGTGGACCTGCCCGATGTTGAAGAGGATCCTCGCGCTGCCGCCGATCGCGTAGGCGCGCTCGAACTCGATGAGCGCGAGCCGGAAGTCGCCTTCGTCGAACAGCTCGAGGCCGCGACGATGATGCGCGCGCATTTCCTCCGTCTTCGGATCGACGGGCTCGGCCTCCGGCGCCGCCGGCGGCGCTTCGATCGGCGGCGCGGGTTCTTCCTGCGCCATCGCGGGCCGCGCGAGCGCGAGCCCCGAGATCACGATCGGCAGGCAGCGTGTGAGGCTCTTCATCGCAGGTCGAGTCTATCGCGACCACCGATCGAGGAGGGCGATGAGCGCCGTACGGCTCGGAACCCCACACTCTCGGTAGAGCTGGTGCAGGTAGACCTTCACCGTAGACTCCGTCAAGCGCAGGTGCGCGGCTATCTGCCGATTCGTGAGGCCCTGGCGAACGAGCTGCGCGAGGTGAAAGGCACGCGGGCTGATCGCATAGCGCTCCTTGAGGGTGGCATACAGGCGATCGTCGCGGAGCACCTCCTCGCGCAGCCAGACGGCCGCGCGCGCGGGAGCCACGCCGCGGAGCGGCACGCTGTGAACGAGCACGGCGGCGCCTCCGCGCGGCACGGGCACGCGATCGACGCGCGACGAGTCGGTGCCCGCGAGCTGGTCGCGGACGACGAGCGTAACGCACTCGGGCAGCGCCCGGTCGCCCTCGGTCGTCCCGAGCCTTCCGAGCAAGTGGAGCGCGCGCGGGGTCGAGAAGAGCACGCCGAGATCGACGTCGCACACGACGAGCCCCTCGCCTGAGCGGGCGAGCGCGCCCGTGACGATCGCCCTCCAGACCCTCGGATCGAGCCGATCCGAGCCCTCGTTCACCTCGAACGCGAAGCTCAACGCACCGAGCATTCCGCTTTCCTCCTCCGACACCGAATCTCGGAGGAGCAAGGTGGATACCAGCGCAAATGCCACGAAAACCCCGCACTCTCGGGGGGCCCAACGCGCGCGCGCGCACCGAGCGCGCTGCGCGCGCGCGAGTGCTAGGGTCGGCGCCGTGCGGACGAAGGATCGGATCGTCGAGGCGGCCGTCGACCTCTTCAACGCGGAGGGCGTCGCGGGGGTGACGACCAACCACATCGCGGCCCACCTCGGGATGAGCCCGGGGAACCTCTACTACCACTACGCGAACAAGGAGGAGATCGTCCGCGACGCCTTCGAGCGCATGAACGCCGAGGCCGACGCCGTCTGGCAGATCGATCCGCCGCCGGACCCCCCTTCGAAGAAGAAGCCCGCGGTCGATCCCCTCGCCCTCCAGCGCATCGTCGTCGGCAACCTCACGCTCTACGCGCGCTACATCTTCTTCGCGCGCGAGCTCACGTCGCTCCTCCGCGCCGATCCCGAGCTGCGCGAACGCTACGGCACCATCGCGACGCGTCGCATGGAGCAGCTCGTCGCGGTGCTCCGGCCGCTGGTCGACGCGGGGCTCCTCCTCAACGTCGGCGACGACGACGATCTCCGCGCGCTCGCCGAGAGCGCCTGGCTCATCGGTCTCTTCTGCGTCCCTTACGCGGAGACGGCCGACGTCGCCGGCCCACCGGCCAAGTCTGCGAAAGCACGGGCTGCGCGGGCGAGCGCCGCGGTCGAGCGAGGCGCCGTGCTCGTCCTGCACCTCTTCAAGCCGTACATGGATCCGCTGGCCTACACGGCGCTCGTCGTCCTCGTCCGCAGCCAGCTCGAGACGTCGAGCAACAAAGTGTTCTCCGAGCGCGCCTGATTAGAGTAAAAGCTCTAATCCTTTCGAAAGGCGAGGCGAGCCCATGAAACGTGTCGTTTTCGCGTTGTCGGTGGCGGGCGTGTGCGTGGCGTGCGGCGCGGCGGAGAGCGACGCGCCGCTGGGCCCGACTGGCTCGGACGCTCCTGCTGCTTCGTCGCCCTCGTCGCCTTCGCCGAACGCGCCGAGCACGCCGGGCGACCCGCCCGCGCCCGGCCCGAGCGCGCCGGCGCCCGTCGACGTGAGCAACGCCTCGTGCAGCTCGGCGATCCCCGCGAGCGGCCCGCGCGCGCTCGCGCTCCCCACGTACGCGGGCACGTGCCCCGCGCTCACCGCCGCGCCCGGCCTCACGACGATCACGAGCTCGGGCGCGCAGCGAAAGTTCATCGCCGTGAAGCCGCAGGCGATCGCGCCGGGCGAGAAGCTCCCCGTCGTCTTCTTGTGGCACTGGCTCGGCGGCAGCCCCGAGAAGATGGCCGAGGTGCTCGAGGTCCAGACCGCGGTCGACGCGCGCCGGTTCATCGCCGTCATTCCGGACCCGAAGGGCGACGGGCTCTTTCGCTGGCCCTTCGAGGCCGCGCGCCCGCAGGCGCGCGTCGACGAAGAGGCCGTCTTCTTCGACGACATGCTCGCGTGCGTCGCCGCCTCGCTGCCGGCGAACAAGGAGTGCGTCTCGTCGATCGGCATCAGCGCGGGTGCGCTCTGGACGGCGCAGCTCGGCGTCGCGCGCTCCGAGCGCCTCTCGAGCATCGTGTCGCTCTCGGGCGGCGTCGGCAACATCGTCCGCCCGTGGTCGACGACGCCGCATCGACTCCCCGCGCTCGTCTTGTGGGGCGGCCCGAGCGACGTCTATCCCGAGAGCTTCCCGCTCGTGAACTTCAACGACGTGTCGAACAAGCTCGTCAACGCGCTCGCGACGGACAATCACTTCGTCGTCGAGTGCACGCACAACTGCGGGCACGACGTGCCGCCGTTCGATCCGCCCGCGGCGGGCGCGCTTCAGTTCGACGTGGTCTGGAGGTTCGTCCTCGATCACCCGTACTGGCTCGGCGCCGCCGAGTCGCCCTACGCCTCGAAGGCGCTCCCCGCGGTGTTCCCGTCGTGGTGCGGCAAAGGCAAGGGCAGCGCCGTCGCGCGCACGGCCGCGTGCCTCTGAGACGAGCCATCCTCCCTGCGGCGTGAGGGCCGTGGAACGTCCGATGCTTCGTCGTCGGTTCCATGCAGCTTTCAGCGGGACACGCCTCGTGGATCCTCTTCGCGCTCGCGCTGTCGCTGATGAGCATCATCGCGTCTCTCGTGGCGATCTTGCGCATCTCGAGCCTCGCGACGTCGGTGCAGCGGCGCCATCGCTTCGCGGCCGACGAGCTCGCCGTGCGCGTTCGCCGCGGTCTCGGCGATCTCGAGGGGCGCTTGACGCGCGCGAAGGACTCGCTCGCGGAGACCGAGCGCGAGGCGCCGGAGCCGCTGCGCGAGAGGCGCGATGATCTCTGCCATCGGCTCGACGACGTCGAGAAAGACGTCGCGCGCGTGCGCAGCCGCGCCGAGACTCACCTCACGTCGACGGCCGCGAGCATCGAAGAGGCGCTCTCGAGGCGCCTCCGCCGCGTCGAGGCGGGCATCCAGATCCTGAGCGCCCGCGCGGCCGCGCGGCGCGCGGAGAGGCTCGCCGAAGCCGGCAGGTTCGCCCAGGCCGAAGATCTCCTCGAAGACGCCGTCGCCAAGGTACGCGAGGTGCAGGGTCGACTCGACGACGACGCGAAGCACGCGCAGGCGTTCGCGAAGGTCATCGAGACGCTCCACGACGCCATCCACTCGGTTCGCGCGCGCGCGAGAGAGACCAAGCACGACATCGCGTCGGTGCTCGACGCGAGCGAGTCGCTCCTCGCCTCGCTCGAGATGCCCGAGCGCGCGCTCGCCTGAGCGCGGTCGACGAAAGAAGAAATCGAACTGGAGGTTCGCCCATGACGAAAGCCATCATGCTGCTCTGCGTGCTCGCCCTCGCGGCCTGCTCGAGAGATCACGACAAGCCCGGCACCACGCAGACGACCGGCGCCAGCACCGTCGACACGGAGCAAGTGCGCCTCGTGCTCCTCGAGCACAACCCGGCCGCGTGGGGCGCCATCCGATCGCTCGTGATCACGAACGACAACGGCGTCGTCACCGTCCGCGGCGTGGTCGAAGACGAGAACATGCGCCAGGGCATCCTCGACGACGTGCGCAAGCACCCCAACGTGAAGTCGGTGCGCGACGAGCTGCGCGTAGCGAAGCCGGAGAAGCACGACGTGCACGACAAGCTCCAGGAAAAGCCCGCGCCTCAGCCCCACAAGTGACCCACGAGGGCAGAGCCCAAGGTCGCGCGCGCCGCGGGGTCGAACGCCCCGTGGCACGCGCGCGTCTCGCGTTCATCGGGCTCGCCTCCGCGCTCCTCGTGGTGGCGTGCGGCAAGGTGGGAGGCGACGCCCCGCTCGCGGGCGTCTACATGCTCGAGCGGAGCCCGGCGCCCACGCGGCTCGAGCTCCGGGGCGACGGGACGTTCACGCTGCACCGCACGATCGTCCACTCGAGCGATCTATTCGCCCACGGCGAGTGGAGAACCGACGGCGCCACGCGCCTCGTTCGCCGCGACGTGCGCTACTGGCCGACGCCGGACACGTTTCCCTCTTCCGTGGTCGCGACGCTCACCCTCCGGCCGCGAGGCGAGGATCTCGTGGTGACGGGCGAGAGCGAGTGGGCCGGAACCTTCGATCAGCGCTGGCGCAGGCAGCGAGGCGCGACGCCGTAGCGCAGCGCGTTTTGTCGCGTCCGTTGGTATGGTCTCGGACATGAGAACGGGCCTTTCGCTCGCGGTCCTCGTCGTTGCCGCATCGTGCACGAGCACCAAGCCTCCGGCGCCCTCGGGCCCGCCTCCGCGCGCGGGCGAGCTGCTCACGGGCGAAGCCGCGATGGGCGACTGGACGAGCGACGCGCCCGGCGTCCGTCGCAAGCTCACGCTGGCCGATCTGCCCGCGCCCTTCGCGACCCGATCGGTCGACAACGGCCCGTCGGTGGTCAAGCGGCCCGACGGCGCGCTTCCACGCGTTCCTGACGGCTTCCAGGTCGAGCTCTTCGCCACCGGCCTCACGAACCCGCGCCAGGCGCGCGTCGCGCCGAACGGCGATCTGTTCGTCGTCGAGTCGAGCGCGAACCGCGTGCGCCTCTTGCGCGACGCCGACGGCGACGGCAAGCCTGAGGTCGACGAGATCTTCGCGACCGGGCTCCAGCAGCCCTTCGGCGTCGCGTTCCATCCGCCGAGCGCGCCGCAGTGGGTCTACGTCGCGAACACCGACTCGGTCGTGCGCTTTCCCTACGCCGACGGCGACACGAAAGCGCGCGGCCCTTCGGAGATGATCGTCGACAACCTCTCCGGCGGCGGGCGCCTGCGCGGCGGCGGCCACTGGACACGCGACGTCGTCTTCTCGAAGGACGGATCGAAGATGTACGTCTCCGTCGGATCGCGATCCAACGTCGACGACGACGAGCGCGAGGCGCGACGCGCGCGCATCTTCGAGTACACGCCCGACGGCAAGAACGAGCGCGTCTTCGCGAGCGGGATCCGCAACCCGGTCGGCCTCGCCGTGAGCCCCGAGACGGGCGAGCTCTGGACGTCGGTGAACGAGCGCGACGAGCTCGGCGATCACCTCGTGCCCGACTACGTCACGAGCGTCAAAGACGGCGGCTTCTACGGCTGGCCCTGGTTCTACATGGGCGGCCATCAGGATCCGCGGCACGCGGGCAAGCACGCCGAGCTGCGCGACAAGGTGATCACGCCCGACGTCCTCGTGCAGTCGCACTCGGCGTCGCTCGGGATGGTCTTCACGGTCTCGCAGGCGCTGCCCGCAGAGTGGCGCGGCGGCGCCTTCGCCGCCGAGCACGGCTCGTGGAACCGCGCGCGCCGCACCGGCTACAAGGTGATCTTCATCCCGATGAACGCGGGCAAGGCGACCGGCGAGTACATCGACTTCATGACCGGCTTCGTCACGGCCGGCGGCGACGTCTGGGGGCGACCGGTCGCCGTCGCCGAGGCGAAGGACGGTTCGCTCTACGTCACCGACGACGGCGGCGACGTCGTCTGGCGCGTCAGCAAGCGCCCTTAGAAGAGCCCGCCCGCCAGCGCCACCACGAGCACCGGGATCACGAGGCCGATCGCGCAGCCGATCAGGTGATCGCGCGCGCGCACGCGCGTCGTCGCGATCGCGTACGTGAGCGGCGGCGCGAGCCAGAGCACGAGACGCAAGAGGGCGATCGTGCGGACGGGGTGCGCCTCGAGGCGTTCGAACGCGCGACGGAGGAGCCGGATCTTCGGGCGCCAGGGCTCGCGCGTCGCGCGCGCGGCGGAGACGAGGCGGCGAGCGACGGCGAACGAGACGGTGAGCGCGAAGAGCGCGCCGACGTAGCCGAGGGCGAACCCGCCCCAGGGACCGAACACGACGCGCGCGACGACGACGAACAGGATGCCCGGCAGGTGCAAGAGCTCACCGACCGCGAAGACGAGCACGAAGAGCGGAGGCGCGAGCCAGCCGAGCGCCTCGAGCTCGCGCTGGAGCATCTCGGCGTCGACGCCGCTCCGGCGAAGGGCGACGGCGGCGATCACGAGCGCCGCGACGACGGCGGCCGCGGCGAGGCGCGAGACGAGGGCGCGCGTATCCTTCACTCCTCATTTCTGGGGCGAAATCGCGCGTCGCGCAAGGATTATTTTACACCGTAAAGTGACTCAGGCCGTCGCGAAGCGGATCCACTCGACGAGCGGCGCCGCCTCTTTCGAAGCCTTCACCACGACGTCGAGGAGGGCGCGCGACGTCAGGTTCTTTCGCGGGATCGCCGGGTAGACGACGACGAGGCCCTTGCGCTTGAGCAGCTCGACGCGCGGGTGCTCGGGGTCGACCCCCTTCGGGGCCTTCTTCAGCGTCTCGGCGGCGGTGAAGCGGTAGCCCTTCCGCACGAGCTTGGTCGAGATCGCGTCGAGCTCCTTGGCGCGCTTCTCGTCGACGACGGCCGCGCGGAAGCGCGCGAGCGCCTTCGGATCCATCATGTAGAGGCCGGCGCCCGCGAAGAGCTCGTCGGCGCCGACGTGCATGTAGAGCGCCGAGGGCATCTCGGGCATCTTCGCCTTGCCCGCGGCGAGCGGGATGCCGCCGCCGATCCACGTCTTGTACGGCGACTTGTCTTTGGAGAAGCGGACGTCGCGGTAGATCCGCATCACGTGCGGCTCGCCGAGCTCGGCGTGGCGATAGGCTTTGTCGAGCGCGACGCGCGCCTCGCCGAGGAGCGCCTGCATCGGCTTCTGCCAGCCCTCTTCGTACTCGGACTTGTGCGCCGAGAACCAATCCTTGTTCTGATTCTTGGCCAGGCGCACGAAGAACGACGCGCGCGCGTCGCCGAAGCCTTCGAAGCGCTCTGCTTTCGCCTTGGGCATGCCGAGAGGCATACCACGGCTCAGCGGACGACGGGCTTGACCACGACGTTGTTGATCGGCTTGACGTTCGCGCCGCCCGGGTACGCGTAGCTCACGTACTGCGAGTAGAAGCCGACGCCGAAGACGCCGGTGGCGGCCGAGCCCCATCCCCACACGGTGAGGCCGAACGGGTTCTTGCTGTGGATCTCGTGGCGGCCGTTGTCGCAGCCGTTCATCTTCTGGAAGTCGTGGCGCACGAGATCGATGCGCGTGAACTCGAAGTTGCCCGACGTGCCGAGCGGCTGCCAGCCGGTGAGGTTGCCCGCGCAGTCGAGGTTCACGTCGGCGAACGCGCCGTCGACCTTCGTGCGCACGAGGACGAGGTTGGTCTCGGGGTACGTCGGGTCGGTGAAGAAGACGTAGTCGGAGGGGTACTCCGCCGGCGGGACGACGTTGACGAACTCGGCGTCGCCGCGGCCGTCGGCCTTGCCGCCGCTCGTCTGCTCGGGGTCCCATTGCGCGGCGCCGGTCATGTACTGCGCCATGTAGAAGGGGTGCGCGTCGTCTTGGCTCCGCACGACGAAGCCGCCGGGGCTGCGGAACTCGGCGACCTGTCCTTGGTTCAACGTCATCGGCGCGCCCGACGGCGGCGACGGCTCCCACGTCAGCGTCGTGCCGTCGACGGCGCCGATGACGCGCCACGGCGGCGTCTCCTCGATGCCGTCGTAGCGGTTTCGGTAGCGCACGCCGACGTACTCGCTGCCGAGCGCGCGCACGGGCGGGATCTGCTGGTGCGCGCTGTCGTTGCAGCACGCGTCGATCGCGAGGCCCGTCTTGCCGCCCCAGACGCCGACGGGCGCGGTCGACAGGATCGCGCTGCCGGCGAGCGAAGCGTCTTGTGTGAACTGAAGGACCTGACCTTTGTTGATCGTGTACGTCGTCGGCGTTCCCTTCTTCGCGCCCGGGACGCCGTTGGCCGCGACGATGTCGTTCGCCGGGCTGATGGTGACCTGCGTGCCGTCGGCTTGACCGACGATCTGCACGACGCCGCCGGAGCCGAGGCCGTCGCCGTAGGCGTCGACGGCGATGTAGTTCGTATCCCACGACGTGGTGGGCAAGAGGAGCGTCGCGCTCGTGAGCGCGCTCTGCCCGCCGCCGTACGGATAGATGTCGTAGGCCGCGACCGCCGCCGTCGTCGTGATGTGGAACGCCTTGCCCATGTTGGTGCCGTGCACCGCGGCGTCGACGCCCTTGATCGCGGGCGTGATCCCCGCGGGGCAGTCGAAGTTGAGCCCGGGCATCGGCAGGCCGCCGGCCGCGCGGTTCAAGAAGAGGATCGCCACCTCGCCCGGCGGGATCGCGCCGCCTTCGAGCGGCTTGTACTTCGTCGCCGCGCCGGTGCCGCTCGGGATGAACGAGAAGCTCTGCGTCGGGAGCGCCTTGCCGTCGTACTCGACGCCGATCAAGATCGGCTCGCTCCAGGTGTTCGCGATGAAGACGGCGAAGCACGCGCCGTTGCCGCTGAGGAGCACGTCGGGGACGACGGCGTAGTAGTCGCAACCGGCGCTGCTCTTCGTGCCGTCGGTGAGCCCCTTGCAGTTGAGGGTGCCCGGCTGACCGGAGCCGATGCCGTTGCCGTTCGATCCCGCCGGCCCGCCGAGCCCGTTCGGATCGTCGAAGCCGTCGCGCGAGGATCCGCAGCCCGAGATCGTGCAGGCGAGGACGGCGAGCGCCACTCCGATCGAAGCGATGAAACGTTTCATGGTGCGACCCTCCAGCGCGAGCGCGCCGCTTTAATACCGCTGGTACGGCCGTGTTTTCTCGTTTGTAAGACAGAGTAAGAACGATCGAATCGATCACCCCGCCGGAACTTCTGCCGCGCGCGCGCGTCATGAAAGGCCGGTGGTGCCATGAGCGTTCTGTCTTCGACGACGATGTTTCGCCCTCTCGCCTCCGCGGCGCTCGCCGCTGCCCTCCTCTTCTTTGCGGGCCCGGCCCAGGCCGACAAGCCCATCCTCGAAGCGGCGCCGCACGAAAAAGGCCTGCTCGTGACCGTGCGCGGCGTCACCGACTACTGCACCACCAACGCCCGCACCGAGGTCATCCGTACGGGCAGCGCGATCCGCATTCTGCGCGAGCGGCCTTCGCACGTGTCGCGATGCCTGCGGACGGGCGACGTCTCGTTCGTCGTCACCGACGTCGCTCCCGGCACCTACACCATCACGTACGAGCGCGTCCCGCTCGTCGCGCCCGCGCGACCGCTCACGGTCGCGACCGCGACCGCGGTCGTGCGGTAGGCGCGGACGTAGTAAAAACGCCCCCGGATGCGACTGCGCCTCCGGGAGACCACGGGACGACGAGCGCTCGCCACCTGGCTCGCGCGACGCGCGCCGCTCGCCGGGCAGATGGTCGCGGTCGAAGAGTCGCTCCTCTCGGGCCGCTTCGGGCGCTACGCGTTCCGCCGCCTCGGGGCGTTCATCCTCGCGCGCGGGTGGGGCATCGGCTTGCACGTGCTCGAGCTCACGTGGCTCGCGACCGTGTTCTCGGCGAAGCCCTTCGTCGCTTCGCTCGCGCTCCAGAACGTGACGCTCGTCCTCGACGCGGCGCTCTTCGGCGCGCTCGAGGGCATGCGCCGTCGCGCGCGCGAGCTCGGGCCGGCGACCGAGTCCGCCGCGATCGTATCGCGCTGGCTCACCGTCGCGATCTGGCTCGCGATCGCGATCACGATCACGCCGATCCTGCGCGTCGGTTGGCAGTGGCTCGAAGGCGGGTTGGCCCCGTCGCTCTTCCACGTCTACGCGATGATCTGCGCGCTGCGCCTCGGGGCCGACGTCGTGCTGCGAACGTACTACTCCGGCGTCTTCGCGCATCACCGCGTCTATCGGCCCTTGTGGACGCCGCTCGTGCCGCCGACGCTCGTCATCGGGGTGACCCTGGCGCTCTGGCCGGCGCTCGCCGGGTGGAGCTTCCCGATCGCGCTCGCCGCTTCGGTGATCGCGTCGCGCGCCCTCCTCTATCACTTCACGCGGAGCGCCTATCGCCTGCGCCGGGTCTGCCCGCCGCGGTGGCGCCTCACGCTGCGCCTCCGCGGCAAGCCCTTCGACTGGCGCTTGCTGCGCGACGCGGTGCTCGCCGGCATCGCGAACACGACGACGCGCATCGGCGGCGTCGTCTTGCTCGCGGCGATCGTGCCTTCGCTCGCGCGCCCGGACGTCTTCGAGGAGGAGGCTTCCGCGGTGGAGCCGTTCGCCTTCGCGCTCCACATCGCCGCGCCGCTGCTGTTCGTCGCGGGGCAGTGGGGCCTCGTCTTCTATCACGACTGGAAGCGCCTCGAAGACGAGCTCGCCGAGACGCTCGCCGCGCATCTCCACGGGCGCCTGCTCGCGACCGCGGCGATCGTGAGCGTCGTCGCGTGGGCTTCGGCGTGCGCGCTCGTCTCGATCTGGGTGCCGCTCGAGGAGGTGTGGCCGGCGCTCCTCGCGCTCTTCCCTGCGGCGCTCGGTCTATCGGTCTGGACCGCTCTCCAGCTCCGCGGGTTCGCGCGCGGCGAGTTCATCCGCCAGGTCGCGAGCGCGGCGGCGATGATCGCCGTGATCTGGGTCGCGCTCTCGTCGACGTTCCTCGGCACGACGACGTGGTACATCGCGCTCGGCGCGGGACCTTGGGCGGCCATCGCCTTTCACGCCGTCTTCAGCCGCTGGCGCGCCGCGCCCGCGACCGGCGAGGTCACGACGCTCGCGACGTGGGTGCGCGCGCTCGGCCGCACGCGCACCGCGGTCACGATCTGGGAGGCGCGCGCGATCGATCGTCCGGTTCGCGTCGCCGCTCGCATCGCGAGCGAGCTCGGCGACCGCGGCGCGCTCGTCCGCCTCGGACGCCGCGTCGTCTGGTTCGAACACGTCGAGAACGCGAACCTCGGCGACGCGCGCGCGGCCTGGCTCCGCGCGGGCCACGGCGCGCTCGTCGCGCTCGACGGCGGCGCGCCGCCCGAGCCGGGCGATCGCCTGCGCGCCAAGCTCGAGGCGAGCGGGCGGCTCGCCCAGCCGGCGCGGGCTCCGCTCGACGCCCTCGCCGCCGCCCACGCGCGCCTCTTTCCCGACGGCGTCGTGCTTCGCGTCGGCGCGCCCTCGCCTGCCGCGTTCCTCGGCCTCGCGCCGACGCTGCGGCAGGCCATCTGGCGCGACGCCCTCCGCGGCCAGCGAGGAATTCGGAGTCGTTCCGGTTGGTTCGTGACCGTCTACGCCCCCGAAGGAGCCACCGAGCTCCTCTTCGCAGCGCCCCGCCCGATCGAGAGCGAGCACGCCGCCGCGTGGTACGCGAAGCTCGCGCCGTTCGGCTGGCGCCTGGGCGAACGCGAAGGGTCGCAGGAGACGTGAAACGAAGGAGGATCCTCGGTATCCTCCGTCGTTGCATGCGTAAGCCCTTCCTCTTCGCGCTGCTTGCTCTCACCGTGGTGATGTCGTCGTGCGGGTTCGTCGGGTGCACCAGCCTGCTCGGCGACTTCGAAGTCGTCGCGAGCGACGGCGGCGGCGACGCGAATGCGTGCACCCCATGCAACGGCCAGTGCGTCGACACCACGACCGACAGCCGTAACTGCGGCGGGTGCGGGACGGTCTGCCAAGGCGGGCAGACGTGTCAGGCGAGCGAGTGCAAGTGCTCGCCGGAGACCGCGTTCTGCGCAGGGCAGTGCGTGACGGCGAGCCGCGAGAAGTGCGGCCCCACGTGCGTCGCGTGTCAGTCGGACGAGATCTGCAACGCGCAGTGCGTCGCCGCTCCGCTCGCCGCCTTCGAAACGACGCCGCTCGAGACGACCGGCTGGCTCGATTCGAAGGGAACGCCGATCCAGCTCAAGGTGAAGTCGACGGGCGCGCCGGGCACGAAGTACGAGTGCCGCACCGGCCCCGACGCCGCGTTCACGCCGACCGAGCCGCCGTGGGCGAGCTGCGACGGAACGCCCGAGGGCTTGGGCCTCGTGCACGTGCCGAAGGAGACCGCGGCGACGCCGGAGGGCTCCTACCGCACGGAGCACCGCTACCGGAGCGACAACTACCGCAGCTCGACGGCCACGTTCCACTTCTACGTCCACCACTCGCTCGACCGCGTGGCGACGTGTCCGCGCCCCGACACGCCGGCCGACGGCCCCAAGTTCACCGACGCGCAGTACTTCGCCGTCGCGCAGACGTACGCGACGCAGTTCCCGGGTACGTTCGTGAACCTGGATCCGTTCCCCGTGCCGGGCAACGCGCCGTCGGATCCGATGTTCCTGCGCAACCCGTTCATCAAGATCCCGTTCAGCCAGGTCAAGACGGCCACGTACATGCCGACCTGGCCCTTGCCGACCGCGCCGGCGTTCGATCACACGGTCAACGAGCGCAGCCTCCGTCACAAGTACGTGCTCAACCCGACGCGCACGATGCTGCTCGTGCGCCGGCAGTACATCAACCCCGTCAAGAAGGACTGCAAGAACAGCTTCGAGTTCGGCTCGGCGCTGGCAAAGCAGTTCGGCCCCGTCGAGCTCCGACGCGGACCGAAGTACATCGACTGCGAGGCGCTCGTCCTCTCGTACCGAGGTCAAGGTCTGTGCATCGGACGCAACGCGGCCGGGACGGCGCCCGAGGTGCTCGCGGTCGACGACCGCGTCAACCCGGGCTTCTCGGGCTCGGGGACCATCAGCGGGACCGTGAACGGCTCGACGATCACCGCGACGCTCGCGATCTTCAACGCGTCGTTCGTCAACCGCTGGATCCTGGTCTACGTCCCCAGCGAGCCTTACCTGGCGTCCTGGTACCGGGTCTCCGCGGTCACCAACTCGACGAACGTCGTCGTCACGCCCGCGCTCAAGCAGGCGTTCTCCGGGATCACGTGGCGCTACAGCTCGGGCCCCTCCGGCCAGCCCATCACGCTGATTCCGACGGGCTTCTCGCATCTCTACCAGAACGGAAAGAACTGGCAGACGCGCTTCAATCCGTCGTGGACGACGAAGTGCGAGGCGGCGGGCTGCGCCGACGGCAAGCCGTGGATGACGTATCTTCCGCCGTGATCGAGCGCTTCGATCTGGTAGCGTGAAGCCGCCCTCGGGGCCCGCGGCGAAAGCTGCTCTGCTTCGGCAGCCAGAGATCGCGGTCTTGGCGCCGACGAACGAAGCTCCTACGAGCTTCAACATCCCCCGGGGGCGCTTCTCTCGTTCGCTCGAATGAAGTTCGAAGACGACGTCGCGGATCTGAGCCGCGTCCACCGGCAGATCGACGGCCTCGCGTCGCGCGCCAAGGGCCGCCGACTCGAGCTCCTGGTGCAAGACGGCGTGCGCTTCACGCAGCTCCTCATGGAGCGCGAGAGCGTCGTGCGCGTGATCGGACGCGCGCTCGCGGACGCGAGCTATCGGCCCGGCGTCGCGCGTGTCTCTCGCTCGTTCATCGCCGGCAAGTGGCGCGACGTCGCGCGCCTGGGCCCGCTGGACGTGATCGCGCACGGCGTGGTCGCGGAGATCTTGGGAGAGAGGCTCGAGCATCATCTCTCGCCGCGCGTCTACTCGTATCGCGCGAAGCGATCGCCGTGGCAGGCGCTCCGCTGGCTCGCGAAGGTCGCGCGGATGGACAGCGCGCGGAGGCCCGATCCGCGGACGCGCGGGCTCTATGTCCTTCGCAGCGACATCCAGCGGTACGCGCCGACGATCCCGCTCGATGCGGAGTCGCTCCTCTGGCCCGAGCTCCGCGCGATCTGCGAGCTCGACGAGTCGTCGCCGCACTGGGAGATGGTGCGCTCGCTCGTCTTGCAGGAGCTCGTCGACGCCGAGGGCGCCTCGTGCTCGCGCGATCGCGGCGTGCTCTTCGGCGCTCCGACGTCGAACGCGCTGATGAACATGTATTTGATCCCGCTCGACGACGCCTTCGACGCGCTCCGCGGCGCGTACGCGCGGTTCGGCGACGACGTGCTCTTCGCTCACTTCGATCTCGACGTGGTCAAACGCGCGAAGCGCGAGCTCGATCGTGTCCTCGTCGCGCGCCGCCTCGAGCCGAACCCCGACAAGGTCAAGATCTTCTACTGGAACAACGCCGCGCGTCCCGCACCCCACGCGCCGGAGATCGAGGCCGTCTCGCGCCTCGCGTTCCTCGGCGGTTGGGTCGGATTCGACGGCACGATCTCGCTCCCCCCGGCGAAGTGGCGAGCGGCGTTGCGCGATCTCCGCGCGCGCATCCGCCGCACCGCGCGCCTCGTCCCCGACGCCACGCCCGAAGCTCGCGCGAGGATCCTCGCCGGCGTCACCAACGCGGCCTTCGACCTCGGCTCGGACTTGAGCGTCAGCTACAAGGAGATGCTGATCGATCTCGTGAGCGACCGCGCTCAGCTCGCTCAGCTCGATTACCTCCTCGCCCTTTGGATCGCCGAAGCGGCCACGGGCGCCCGCGGCCCCGCCGCCTTTCGCCGCCTCGGCTACCGCTGGCTCCGCCGCCGCGCCGGCCTCGAGTCCCGCCTCGTCGCCCGCAACCGCCGCCCCCCCTGACCCCTGGCCGCGGCCACCCCAAATCTGGCCCGGCCATAGGGTCACGCCCTCCCCCGCCCCCCACCCCGGGCGCGGGGGGGATCGCGAGGTGTGCCCAGGCATACATCTATTTTCCCCCTCCCCGTTCCCGAGGGTGGAGGGGTGGGGGGCGGCATGCGGTGTGCTGGGTGGTGGGGGCGAGGTG
Organism: Labilithrix sp.; assembly: GCA_019637175.1. GTDB lineage: Bacteria > Myxococcota_A > Polyangia > Polyangiales > Polyangiaceae > Labilithrix. Next base: position 21,407 of record JAHBWD010000018.1, read on the forward strand.
AAGGATGCATGCGTTGAGCTTTGGGTTGAAGAGGGCGCACCTGCGGGTGGTGGAGGCGATGAAGGGGCTCGTGCAGGAGTTTCATATGACGCCGGCGCGGTTCGACGTGATGTTCGTGCTGAGGAGGCACGGAGGTGCGGCTTGTCAGAGTGATCTGTGGAAGGAGCTCGGGGTTTCGCGGGGGACCATCTGCAAGATGGTGAAGGGAATGGAGGAGAAGGGGCTCGTGTGGCGGAGGCCCGATCGCGACAATCCGAGGCTCCGTGACGTGATCATGACGGAGTTCGGGCTCGATTGTTTTCTCGAGGCGGCAAATCGGTTTCTTCACGGCGACGAGTTGAGGAAGCTCTTCGACGGGATCCACGAGCAGGGCCGCGCGTTCGTCGCGGACGCCGCCGAGATCGCGAAGTACATCGCGCACATGTTCTGGGACACCGCGGAGCACGACTACGACGTCGACGAGCCCGACGAAGCGGCGATGGCACGCGACGAAAGGCTCGATGCGGAGATGGTGAGCCACGTGGAGCGGCTCGAGACGCATCGACCTCCCCCGGATGGCCAGCCGAGACACAAGCCGACGTTCGAAGAGGTGCTCGCGGGCAGCAGCCCCGAGACGCTCGAAGCCGCGAGGGCGCTCGACGCCATCTGGAAGGCGACCTCGATCTACGCGATCGACTAGGGGCTGTAGGATTCCGGCGGCGGGAGCTGCGGAAGCGTCGGCGGAAGAGGCTTCTTCTTCGGAACCGGATCCGGCACGGGCTCGACCGTGAGCTTGGTCGAGATGACGCGCTCCGCTGGAACCAGGCCGTGGAACGGGACCTCGAGCGCCGCCGTGTACTCGCCCGGGTAGAGCGGCACCGCGAGCGTCTTCGGGATGAAGCGATGACCGGCGTCGTCGGTGACGACGGGCGGCGGCGGCGGAATGCGCAGGGCGTACCACGTCACTTGGTGCGTCAGCTTCGCGCCCGGCCTGAGGCGAACGCCGAGGAGGCGCGGCGGCGACGGCGACGGCGCGCTGTTCGGGATCGTCGGCATCCCGTCGACGTTCTGATCGTGCGAGTTCGTAGTCGTGAGACCGAAGTGAAGTCGCGGCGTCGACTCGTTCGTCGGGTGCGCCTCCGGAACGCCCGCGAGCCGCGCATAGTCGGGGCGTGGACCCGGCGGGCGCGGCAGCGCATCGAACACGAGGAGCGTCTCCTCGGACGAGGTGTTCTTGAGGGTGAGGCGCAGCAGCGTCGAGTTGCCCGCGGGGACGACGCGCGCGTCGGGGACGAGATCGATCGTCACGCGCTTGGCGAAGTCGCGCATCGCGTCGTCGGTCGCGCGGGCGAGGACGCACGAAGCATCGTGCTCGATGCCCTCGAGCGAAGCACGATGGCAGCCCGTTCCCGGCGGAGGTGCGCTCGGCGCCGCGCTCGACACCTGAGGCGCGCGCGTCGAGGCGCCGCGAGGAGGCTCGTCACATCCTTCGCAACCACCGAGCGAGAGCAGCGTGAGCGCGGCGAGCTTCTTCAGAACCGACCGCCCACGGTGAGCGCCCAGGGCCGGTCGCCGACGCCGGGGCTGAAGGCCACGCTGGGATCGAATCGATTGACGCGCTCCTCGTAGCGCTTCGCGCGGCTCTGACCGAAACCGTCGAGGATGAAGAACGTGAGCGCCGAGACCGCGATGCCGAGGCCGACGCCTTTGTAGACGTCCTCGTCGGCCGCGAACCCGTAGATCGCGAGGCCGGTGCCGGCCACCGCGAGCACCAGCTCGCCGATGCGATAGTAGAGAAAGCGCGACGTCGTTCCGTGGATGTGGGCCGACTCTTCGCGTTTGTACGCGTCGGGATCCTTGGCCAGAACGCCGGTGTAGTGATCGATCTCCGCGTCGACCTGAAATGCGTAGAACGCCGCGCCGAGGAGCTCGAGACCGCCGACCGCGACGAGCGACCAGCCGAGGCCGCGCGCGAAGTCGCCGTCGCGCGTCGCCAGCACGGCGCCCGCGCCGGCGGAGGCCGCGCCGATGCCCATGAACAAGAAGGCCGTGTTTCGTTCGGCGACGTAGTAGCCGTGCAGCTCCTCGCCGATCGCGGCGCGCCCCGGAGGCGGCGCGTCGGCGCGCGCGGTGCTCGAGGCCGCGAGGCCGAGCATGACGAGCACCACACCGAACAGCCGCCTCATGACCCTCCCGAGCGTATCGCGCCGTCCCTGAAAATACGGGCTGCCCGCGGCGAGAAATGTCCTACGCACCTCGACGAGGGAACCGGCTTGGCATCCCCGCCGAAGCTGTGCCAAGGTCCGCGCCGGAGTAGTTGCACATGGCCGGGATGGACGACGTACCGCCGGAGATCCTCCGCGCGGCCTATCAGCGCAGGCACTGGCCCCTCATCAAGATCCCGCTCTACTACGCGATGTGGGCGGGCGGCGTGGCCGTCCTCTACGCGACGAAAGACAGCCCCTGGGCGATCCCGATCGGGCTCGCCGTGTGCCTCCTCATCACGAACCTCGTCCGCGGGCTCGGCTCGATCGCCCACGACGCGATCCACGGCACCGTGACGAAGAACAAGACGCTCGCCTACCTCATCGGGCTCGTGTGCTGGGCGCCGAGCGGGATGAGCGTGACGATCTACCAGAACTACCACCTGCATCATCACCGCATCACGAACACGTACCCCGACGTCGACAACTTCGTGGTGACCGACTACACGCGCAACCCTTTCCTGGCGCGCGCGCTCCTCTTGGTCGTCTACACGTTCGGTTATCCGACGTACTTCATGTTCCAGATGTTCCGGTACATCAAGCGCCTGACGCCCGCGCGCAAGCTCCGGATGAACCTCGAGCTCGCGGGCTTCTGGGGCCTCATCGGCGTGATGGGCTACCTGATGCCGCTCCAGGTGTTCCTCTTCGCCTTCCCGCTCGCCTTCGTGTTCGGCGCGGTGCTCGCGAGCGTCACGAGCATGATCGAGCACTACGAGATGCCCGAGGGCGACGACGCGTACGGCTCGCGCACCTACTGCACGCGAATGCCGCTGATGGCGTGGATCTGGAACAACGTTCCGTATCACGTCGAGCACCACAAGTACCCGGGCATCCCCTGGTACAACCTCAAGTCGTTCCACGAGGCGGCCTACCCGCACTACGACGAGAAGGTGAAGGCCAACTGCCACGGCGGCTTCTTCGGCCTCGTCTTCCACCTCTACGGCCGCATCCTGAAGTTCGACGTCGACAGCGTCGAGACGAAGTACCAGGCGATCGATCGCGACGCCGAGCGTCAGAAGAGCATGACGCTGCCGGGCATCGAATCCGCCGCGGCCTGATGACAATCCGCGTCTTCCGCCGTCTCGGCCGTCGACGCGCCGCGCCGTGATCTCGGCGGAGGCTCTCGTCGCCGACCTGCGCGCGCTCCTCGCCGAAGCCGACGCGGTCTCCGGCGATCACCCCGAAGGAGCTCCCGCGGAGCTCGTCGCGACGCTCGAGCGTCGCTTCGGCGCGCTGAAGGCGCGCTGGGTCGCTCACGTCGAAGCGCGCGGCGACGCCGCGATCGACGCCGTGGTCCGCGAGCACGCGACCTGGCGCCGGCGAATCGACGCGATGCCGCGATCGGAGACCGACGCGCACTTCGCGTGGCTCCGCGTCGCGCGAGGCTGGTTCAAGCTGCGGCCCGGCGAGGCCGCGCCTCCCCTCCCCGCGCGGCGATCGGCGGTGGGCGAAGCGATGGACTGGATCAACGAGCTCCTCTCCGCGCTCCGCTACGCATCCGCGCTGCTCGCGCGAAGCACCGACTGCGACTGCGACGCGGCGGCGGCGTCCGGCCGCGCGCCAGCAGCGAGCCTCGATGCGGTCGGCCCGTTCTGCGACGGCCACTACGAGGGCGAGGAGCTCCGCTGCCCCCAGTGCGGCGCGCGATGGTTCCGCGGCGTGACCGACGGGTCGGTGGCGAGCTTCTTCTGGGAGCGGCTCGTGCAAGGGGACCTTGCATGAAGCGCACGAAGCGAACGCCGATCGCCACCCTCGATCACATCACGCTCCCGGTCCGGCGCCTCGCCGCCGCGCGCAAGTTCTACGTCGCCGCGCTCGGGGCGATCGGCATGAAGGTCAACATGGACGTCGGCGACGCGTTCGGCATGGGATCGAAGACGCAGAAGATCTTCTGGCTCTCGCGCGATCCGAAGGCCTCGGGCGGCGCTCACTGCGCGTTCTGCGTCGAGCATCGTGACGAGGTCGATGCGTTCCATGCCGCCGCGATCGCGGCGGGGGGAAAGGATCACGGCGCGCCGGGACTGCGGCCCGACTACGGTCCCAGCTACTACGCCGCGTTCGTCTACGATCCCGAAGGGAACAACATCGAGGTCGTCTGCTATCGGCGCGCGCGCTGAGCCTTCGCACCCGCGAGCGCGCCGCGCGCCAACGTCGCGACCTGCTCCGCGAGCTCCGGGCTCTCGACGCGCGCGGCCTCGCCGAGCCCCACGACGAAGCGCGCGAGGACGATCACCGCGCTCGTCTCGACGCGAAAGCGGATCCCGCCGGCGACGGCCTCCTCGACGAGCGTCTCGTCGGGCAGATTTCGCGCGACCCACGCCGACTCCGGATCGCGCACCACGAACGCGCAGGGCACCGCAGGTCCGTCGTGGCGGAAGCCTCCGAAGCTCTCGACGTCGAACCGCGCGAGGTCTTCGGCCTTCGCCGCGCGCACGCGCTCGCCGAGATCGAGCCTCGCCTCGAGCACGTTGCTCACGCGAAAGCGGCGGAGGGTGTTCGCGACGTGACAGGTCGCGATGAAGTGCGGGCGCGCGCCGACGTCGATGCGGTGCACCGAGACGTGACGCCATGACTCGTGCCTGCGACTCGCCGTGAAGTAGCGCATCTTCACCGCCGTCTTCTTCGCGACGGCGTCTTCGATCACCGCGAGCCAGCGCTCCTCGTCGTGGCGCACCGCCGGCCCGCGCACCGCGTCGGGATCGAGATCCACCGACTGCCCGAGGTTCGAGAGACGCGAGACGACCACGCCGAGCAAGCGATCGCGCAGCTCGCTCGAACGCGCGCGGCCGAGCAGCCGCAGCAGATCGCGCGCCTCCTCCGCCTTGAACGGCAAGACGCCGGGGAACCAGTTCTTCGGTACGCTCCAGTACACGAGCGGCGGCTCCTCCGTTCGTTCGAGCTTGAAGCCTCCGGCCTTGAGCTCGCCGAGGCGACGGCGGATCGTCTCCGGCTTCGTCTCGAGCCTCCGCGCGAGCTCGGACTGCGACCACCTTCGCCGCTCGACGAACGCGGCGACGATGCCGAACAGCGTCTCCGTCGGTGTGCGCTGGCCCACGTCCGCAGGATACGCGAGCTCGAGCGCGAGCGGGCACGAGGGTTGCGTCGCCGTCGGATCGAGAGGCGCCGATGAAGTATCTCCCGATCGAGAATCACGGGCTCATCGGCAACATGCACACCGCCGCGCTGGTGGGGACGAACGGCACGATCGACTGGTTCTGCTTTCCCGCGTTCGACTCGCCGAGCGTGTTCGCGTCGCTGCTCGACTGGGAGAAGGGCGGTCACTTCTCGATCGCCCCGCTGGAGCACGACGTCCGCGTCAAGCAGCTCTACTGGCCCGACACCAACGTCCTGCTCACCCGCTTCCTCGCGGAGGAGGGCGTCGGCGAGCTCGAGGATTTCATGCCGGCGGGCGAGACCGGCGACGATCGACACCAGATCGTGCGCCGCGTGCGCGTCATGCGCGGTGAAATCAAGTTTCGCGTCGAGTGCCACCCCGCGTTCGACTACGGCCGGAAGAGGCACCGCACGACCGTGACGCCGCACGGCGCCGTCTTCGACGCCGGCGACCTCAGGCTCGCGCTCGCGACGGCGGTGCCGCTCACGCTCGACGAACGCGGCGCGCACGCCGACTTCGTGCTCGGCGCAGGCGAGACGGCGTCCTTCGTCTTGCGCCGCGCGCCCGACGGCGACTGCGGTCCGTGGATGAACGCGGAGACGACCGAGGCCGTCTTTCAGCGGACCGTGGACTACTGGCGCCGCTGGCTCGCGCACTGCTCCTATCGCGGGAGGTGGCGCGAGATCGTCCATCGCTCCGCGCTCGCGCTCAAGCTCCTCACCTATCAGCCCACCGGCGCGATCGTCGCCGCAGCGACGACGAGCCTGCCGGAGTCGATCGGCGGCGAGCGAAACTGGGACTATCGGTACTCGTGGATTCGCGACGCCGCGTTCACCGTCTACGGGCTCATTCGCATCGGCTTCACCGAGGAGGCGGCGGCCTTCGTGCAATGGCTCGAAGCGCGCTGCCATCGCGTGAGCGAAGATCAGGCGCCGCTCCAGATCGTCTACGGCGTCGACGGGCGCGCCGACCTCTCCGAGTCGACGCTCGATCACTTCGAGGGCTACCGGCGTTCGCGGCCGGTGCGCATCGGCAACGGCGCGTACGAGCAGCTCCAGCTCGACATCTACGGCGAGCTGCTCGACGCGGTGTACCTCTACAACAAGCACGGCAGCCCGATCGGCTACGATCTCTGGTCTCATCTCCGGTATCTCGTCGACTGGGTCGTCGAGGCGTGGCGCGAGCCCGACGAGGGGATCTGGGAGGTGCGGAGCGGGCGGCAGCAGTTCGTCTACTCGAAGCTGATGTGCTGGGTCGCGCTCGATCGCGGGCTCCGCCTCGCCGACAAGCGCTCGTTCCCCGCCCACCACGCGATGTGGAAGCACGCGCGCGACGACGTCTACGAGACGATCATGCGGCGCGGCTGGAGCGCCAAGCGCAGCGCGTTCGTGCAGACGCTCGACGGGACCACCCTCGACGCGTCGAACCTGATCATGCCGCTCGTGTTCTTCGTCTCACCGACCGACCCGAAGATGCTCGCGACGCTCGACGCGATCATGAAGCCTCCGCGCGAGGGCGGCCTCAACAGCGACGGCCTCGTCCACCGCTACGATCCGCGGATCCAGCCCGACGGCATCCGCGGTCTCGAGGGTTCGTTCAACATGTGCTCGTTCTGGCTCGTGGAGGCGCTCACGCGCGCCGGCCGCGTCGATCGGGCGCGCCTCGATCAGGCGCGCATCATGTTCGAGCGCATGATCGGCTACGCGAACCACCTCGGCTTGTACTCCGAGCAGACGGGCGCGCGCGGCGAAGCGCTCGGGAACTTCCCGCAAGCCTTCACCCACCTCGCGCTCATCAGCGCGGCCTACAACCTCGACAAGGCGCTCAGCGAGCGGTGACGACGCCGTAGAGCCGCGCGAGCCGCGCGACACGCGCGGCTATCTCGCCGCGCAGGCTCGCGGGCTCGAGCACCTCGACCTCGAGGCCCATGACGAGGCGCCGGCTCGTGGCGTCGTCGGCGATCGCGCAGACGACGACGGCGTCTTCGCCGCTCCGCTCGACGCGGGGCGCGAGCCCGCGGAAGGCCTCGAGCACCGAAGGGAGCGACGCCGCGGCGACGCGAAGGCGCGCCGTGAGGACGCGATCGGAGCCCGCCGCGACGAAGCGCGGAAGGCGCGCGTCTTCGAGCCAGCGCCAGCCGTAGGGCTTGTGCCGCTCGTCGGCCGCGATGGGAAAGACCTCGGCGAGCTGGAGCAGATCGCGCTGGATCGTGCGTCGATGGGTGGCGAAGCCGCGCGCGCGCAGCTCGCCCTCGATCGACGCCGAGTCGATGCGACGCGGCGGCTTGGGGAGCAGCGAGAGGATCGCCCACTGGCGAAGGATCGAACGGCTCATCCCTACGACGTGATCCGTCGGATGGAGCGAACGACTGGCGCTCGTTGGACGTGTCTGGCCGCGCGTTCAGTGCGTCCCGCCGCTCATACCGCCGCGTCGTGGGGGACGTCGACGGGATCGTGGAGCAGGTAGCGGCAGATCATCCGCGCGAGCTCGCGACGGTGAACGTGCAGCTCCTCTTCGCTCATGCTCGCGCCCGCGAGCACGCGCGCGACGTTGAGCACGGTGTGCACGACGATCCGCGCGGCGACGTCGGCGCGCTCGACGCGCAGGCGCGCGCGATCGGGCGCGCTCGCAAGAGCTCCGGTCATCATCGCGATGACGCCGTCGGCGACCTCACCGCGAACGCGCGAGCGCGCGTGGAGACCGAGGCCGTCGCGATAGCCGAACGCCGCCGCCTGCCGCGCGAACGCCTCGAGCACGGCCTCGACCAGCCGGATCACGGAGTGCTCGAACGGCGGCGGGTTCGCGATCAGCTCGGAGACCAGCGCGCCGATGCGCGCCGTCTCCTGGCCGATGATCCGCTCTTCCCACGCGGCGACGATCGCCTCGCGCGTCGGGAAGTAGTCGTAGATCGACGCGCGCGCGATGCCGGCTTCGGCGGCGACCTGCGCGATGCTGAAGGAGTCGATGCCGTCGCGACGAACGACGCGATCCATCGCGGCGAAGACCGCGTCGACCGTCGCTCGGCTGCGCTCCTGCTGCGCCTGCTTGCGCGGATCTTTGTCTTTGTCCCCTTTCATCGGCCTCGCTCAGTGGATCACTGGACGATACCCGCGCGCAAGTTGCACGCCTTGCCCACCGGGCGCGTCTTCTTCGCGTCGAGCGGCTGGAAGCGGAACATCACGATGGGCAGCCCCACGCTCGCGCGGACGGGCACGAGGCTCGAGACCGGCAAGCGCGTGACGTCCGACCCGAGCGTCGGCGTGGCCGACGTCTGGAAGAGGCCGCCCCACCCTTCTGCCTGAGGGAGCGGCGGGTGATCGTCGAGCATGATCTGGACGTTGACGAACGGCGCGCCCAGCGTCTCGAGCGAGACGCCCACGATCGTGCTCGCGCTCGAGCGCCCCGCGTCGTTGAGCAGCCCCTGACCGAGCACGCAGTTCCACTTCTGCGCGACGATGCGGTTGGCCTGCGAGCGCGCGTCGATCGCCGAGGGCGGCGGCACCTGCTGGTAGTGCGAGAGCTGCGCGGTCGTCGCGCGCGCGGCGGCGATGAGCAGCGCTTCGGCGCGCTCGTAGCGATCGTTGTAGTCCTTGCGCCCGTGGAGGAAGTCCTTGAAATGCGTGACGTTGTACTCCTTGTAGTACGGGTCGTGACGGATGAAGACGTACGCGTTCTGGATCGCGACGAGGCGCGCCTGGAGCGCGGCGATCATCGCTTGGGCGTTGCGGTAGTCGGTGAGCTGCTGGTTGTAGATGTTGTCGGCGACCCTCTTCGCCTTCACCGCGTCGGCGATGCGCTCGGGATCGCCGACAGGCGGCTGCGGCGCCGAGCAGTTGGTCAGCGGAAATGGCACGAAGTCTCTGCTCGCGGTGATCTTCGCGAAGCGAACGACGCAGTCGAAGTCCGGAGCGATGCCCGGCGGCGGACCGCCGATGAGCCCCGTGACGCGACGCGCCTCTTCGTCGGTGTCGAAGTCTTCGAGCTCGGAGACGCCGGCCTTGGTGGCGCGATCGATCTCGACGCCGAGCCGCGCGGGATCGATCTCCTTGAGGTAGCGCACGTCGGTCAAGGCCAGCTCGATCTCGGCGCTGACGCCGTCGCGCGGCAGCTCGACGACGAGCCGCGCGTCGCCGGCGAGCCGGAGCGCGCGCGCCGCCGGGTTCTCGTCGGGCGCGACGACGTCGCCGCCGGCGAGCTTGGTACCCGGCCGGAGAACGACGAACACCGGGCCGTCGTTGCGGTTCAGCGCGTCGATGAGCTCGGCGGTCGTGCCTTCCTTGCCGGACGCGAGCGGGTTGCTCGGCGGATCGGCGACGGGCCCCGCGGCCGGATCGACGCGCGGAGGCCCTTCGGGCGCGTCCACGGGCGGCGATGCTTCGGGGCTCCCGCAGGCGACCGCGGTCGAGAGGAGGAGGAGGGAGACGAGGCGATGGTTCATGGGTGATTCTCCTTGCGAACGACGTGGCTCCGCCGTCGCGCGCGACGCGCGCGTTCACATGACCGCGTTCCCATCATCGCGTGCGCGATGATCTCCTCGACCGCGTCGGTCACGCCGGCGTGACGATGTCACTGCAAGCTTCGCGCGCAGCGACGTGGACGGCGCGCGCGAATCCGACACCCGTCGGGTGTCGCTTTACATCGAGATTGAATTCGACGCGCGCGCGCGGAAGACCGGAATCCGACGCCTCGCTTCGAGGCTGCCGGCGCGACGCTCGCGAAATACGAGGCGCGCGCGCGAACGTGGATCTCGCCGACCACGGTCGGCGCGAGGGACGCGGGGTCGATTGCCCGCGACCTCGCGAGAGGCGGGGGCGACGGCCTTCGTGAGGCTCACAAGTAGAAGTATCGAACGAGCGTCGACGCGAACGTGGCGATCGCGATCACCGCGGCGACGGCGGCCACGCGAGGGATCACCACCGTCGTCGCGCCCGGGCGGCGCCTTCGCTCGAGCACCCACGCCCCCGCGAGGAGCGGGAGCACGACCGCGAGCGCCGCGGTCGCGATCATCCCGGCTTCGTAGACGTACGAAGGACCTCCCCAGCGCCAGAGTCGATCCCGCAGCGCGGCGCGCACCGACGGTGCATCGAGGCGCCGCAGCGTGCGCTTCTCGAAGCGCGCGACCTTGTCGAGGCCGTCGCCCACGATCGCGATCTCGCCGGCGCCGGTCGAGACGACGCGCCAGCGGAACGGAGGGAACAAGAGGAAGGCCTCGGCGACGCGCGTGCCGGCGGCGTCGAACCACTCGATCTGCATCTCTTCTTCGTGCGTGGAGCCGCGCGCGACCGCGTCGTCGGCCGCGACGCGTCGGGTGACGACGTAGCCGTCGTCGATCGGAAAGAGCGTGGAGCCGTCGACGCCGACGCGGTTCTCGCGCGCCTCGACCGACCCGTCGCGGAGCAAGAGCTCACGATCGTAGGTGCGCCGCGGATACAGCGACGAGAGCGGCGACGGCAACGGCGCTGGGTCGAGCGGGCCCGCGGGCAAGAGCCAGCCGGTCGGCTCGATGCCGACGCCGACGGAGCCCGGGCAATCGCGCCGCTCGCCTCTCGGAAGGGGCACCCTCGTCCACGCCGAGGTTGGCCCGAGCGGCGCGGGCGCGCGCACCGTCGTGACGAGCGTCGTGGCGAAGACCTCGTTTTTGCTGCGACACAGCCCCGTCAAGGCGATCGTCTCGAGATCGAGCGGCACGTCGAAGGAGTCGTGCAGCGTGCCGTCCTCGTCGAGCCGGCCGAACATCCGCTTGCGCGGCTCACCCGTCGATCGCCACGTCATCACGAACGCGCGCGCCTCGGCGTCCCAGTACGCGGTCGCCTGCGTGTCGCCCTCCGGCGCCTTGCGCGGCGCCACGATCCACCCGTCGCGGCCGGCGAGGCCGTACGTGCCCTCGGACCCGTCGTGCCACGCGACGAACATCACGCGGCCGCTCCACGCCACCGTGTGCCATACGCCGGGCTTGCGCTCGCCCCACGGCATGACCGCGACGCGCATCGACGGGAGATCCGCGCGCACGAGACCTTGCTCGCCGCGGAGCCAGAGATCGCGCTCGGAGAGCGCGACGGGATGGTGGAGCCCGAGATCGCGTCGCTCGAGCGACGCCATCGATCGCCCGAGCGCGGCCGTCCGAAAGATCATCGACCACGTCGCGAGCGTCGCCGCCGCGGCGAGGCCGAACACGATGGGCGCGTGCAGCCTGCGGCTCCGATCGAGCGCGACGAAGAGAAGAACGCTCCCGAGGAGCGCGGCCCACACCATGGCGAAAAGCGATGGTATCGCTTCTGGCGGCGGATACACTCGATCTCGGGTCGACCATGAGCGACGACGATCGCAGAGAGAGCGACGCGAAGAGGGCGATCCTCGCGCGCCGCGCGCGCTTCGTCGCCGCCGCGATGGCGAGCGTCGGCGTGGCGTGTGGAAAGAGCGCGACGCCGCAGCCGTGCCTCGAGCCGACGATGGTGGAAGACGCCGCGCCGCCGCTGCCGTGCCTCTCGCCTCCGCCGACGCCCGAGACGCCGGTCACCGACGCGGAGGCGTCCGACGCGCAAGCGCCGCCGAGGCCCTGCCTCTCCGTCGTCGCGCCGCGTCCCGACGCGGGCGCGACGAAGAAGCGCTGAACGCGTCAGGCGCGCGTGAGGCGGAAGACGGGACCCCACGGAGGGCAGAAGTAGCTGTGCGACTTGTCGGCGTAGTCGAACGGCGTGATGCCGAGCGCGGCGAGCTTCTGCTCGGTGGCAGCCGGATCTTCCACCGCGAGCTCGAGCCACGCCGCCTTCTTCTGATCGGCCTCGGCGAGCGCGTGCTCCGCGTCGACCAGGTACGCGCCGAAGTTTTCGCCGCCGGCGAAGACGAAGACGTCGAGGTCGTCGCGCGGCGTCTTCAGCGCGCACCCGAACACCTCGGTGAAGAGCTGCCGCACGCGCCCGCGGTACGCCTTGTCGACCGCGATCCTGATGTTCTTCCCGAACGTCGCCATGATCATGCTCCTTTCGTCGCTCACCACGAGTGCCACTTCGTCGACTGGTAGACCGGCTCCTTCACGCTCTCGAAGAGCGGGAGGAAGACCTGTCGGAACTGCGGGTTCGAGTAGAAGCCCTCGATCGCGTCGCCCTTCGACCAGATGTCGACCGCGACGAAGCGCCGCTCGTCGGCGAGCCCGAGGAACACGACGTGCGCGAGGTTGCCCGCGCCGAGCGACGGATCCTTTCCGCCCGCGGCGACGGCGTTGTGCGCCGCTTCGTTCTTCGTGACGTCGGTGTTCGCCAGCGTGCCGATGGCGAGGTGCACGAAGTGCGGATCGTGCGGCTTGCCCGATCGCATGTCGCCCCAGCCCGTCCACGTCGGCGCGTGCACGAAGTACTCGACCGCGGGAGGCTCGGCGAAGAGCTTGCCGAACGCTTGCTGGAACGCGGGGTCGGCGTAGAAGCCCTGCATCTTCGCGCCGTCGTTCCACTGATCGATCCCGAGGAACTCGTTCTCGATCGAGTCGAGCATCTTCGTTCCGAGGAACGCGTCGTGGGCGAAGTCGCCCGCGGCCTTGGCGGCGGCCTCGCCTCCTCGCGCGATCTCGTCGTGCATCGCCTGCGCCTCCGCGAGGGTCGCGCCGGCGAGCTTGCCGCGAACGACGGCGATGTAGACGCCGGCCGACGCCGGCGGCGCGCCCGCGTCGGCGGCGCTCGTCGGTGCTGGCGGCGGCGAAGACGACGTCGCGTCGTCGCTGCATCCAACGAGCGCCCATCCCAGGAGGATCCCCACGGCAAGTCGTGCTGTGTGCATGTTCCTTCCTTACGCACCGGCACCGCGCCGCGAAGCCGCCGAGCGTCCTCGAGATCCGTCCGATCGTCCCGCCGAAAACACGAGGCACGGCGGTGCGTTATGCTCTCGGTCGATGGAAGCCCTCGGCACGATCCTCGCGTCGCTCCGCCTCGAGAGCGCGATGATCTCGCGCGCGCACCTCCGCGGCCGGTGGGGCGTCCACGCGACCGGCGGCGCCGGAATGATCGTCCACGGCATCGTCACGGGGCACGCGGTGCTCGCGCGCGACGCCGCGCCCGACGAGCGCGTCGTGCTCGAGCCCGGAGACGTCGCGATCCTGACGCGGGGCGACGCGCACACCCTCGTGCACGAGCGCGGCGCCTCGACGGTCCCCCTTCGATCGATCGCCACCGATCGCGCGCGCGGGATCCCCACGGTCGACTACGGCGCGAGCGGCGACGAAGAGACGCGGATCGTGTGCGGGAGCATCACGCTCGATCACCCCGCCGCCGACGGCATCGTGAGCCTCCTGCCCGCCTGCCTCAGCGCGAAGGCCGGCGACGGCGCGCGCAAGCGCTGGATCGTGTCGACCCTCGCGCTGCTCGACGAAGAGCCTTGGCCGTCGGGCCGCGAACCCGGCGTACGAAGCCTCGTCGACTCCGTCTTCGTGCACGTCCTCGGCGCCGCCGCGGCTTCGGCTTCTTCGACGTCGAGCCTCATCGCGGCCGCGCGCGACGCGCAGATCGGTCAAGCCCTCGCGCTGGTCCACGGCGAGCCCGGCCACGCGTGGTCGGTCGCCGAGCTCGGGCGGCGCGTGGGCCTCTCACGCACGCGGTTCTTCGACCGGTTCAGCGAGCTCGTGGGCGAGCCGCCCGCGCGGTACATCGCGCGATGGCGCGTCCACGCGGCGGCCGACCTCATGACGCGCCGCGATCTCTCGACGGCGGAGATCGCCGAGCGCGTCGGCTACTCGAGCGAAGACGCGCTCGCGAAGGTGTTCCGCCGCTACGTGGGCATGAGCCCGACGCAGTGGCGGCGGATGCGAGAAGCGGGCACGGCCTGATCGCGTCAGCGCGTGACGAGGCGGTGCGATCGATCGAGCGCGACGATGCCGCGCGCGCAGAGGCTGCAGATGATCGCGAGCAGCTCGCCCGAAGGAAGGCCGACGATGTCGAGCATCGTCTCGAGCGTCGCTTCGCCGTTGATCGACGCGACCACGAACGCCTCACGGTGGCTCACGAGCTGCGCGACGTCCGCGTGGGGCACGGCCACGTGGGGAACGTCGGTGGGCGAGATGTCGACGAGCAGAGCGGTCGTGCGCACGAGCGCGGGATCGACGTGATCCTCGAGCGCCCACGCGGAGAGCTCCTCGGCGTGAGGATGCGCCGACCAGCTCGCCGGGCCGGTCTGCACGCGCGCGTACTCGGACAGATCGTGAGGGAGCGTCGCCATCCGATCCCGGAACGCTTCGGTGTCGAGCATTGCTCGTGGGTATACGGCTCGACGTGACGGGACCAACAAAGTGACGTCGATCGCTGCGTCGATGTAGGACGAGGCCCGCGGCCGCATCGCGGGCCGCGCGCGCGTGGCTATGTTCCGGACATGGCGCGCCGTATCTACCGCGGACCGCTCAAGGCGATCCTCCTCGATTGGGCCGGAACCACCATGGACTACGGGTGCTACGCGCCCGCCGTCGTCTTCGTCGAGGTGTTCAAGCGACAGGGCGTCCCCATCACGATGGATGAGGCGCGCGGGCCGATGGGCGCGCACAAGCGCGTTCACATCGCGGCGATCGCGAAGACGCCTTCGGTCGCCGCGCGATGGCGCGCCGCGCGCGGGCGCGACTGCTCCGAGGCCGACATCGACGTGATGTTCGCCGACTTCGTGCCGCTCCAGCTCGCCTGCCTCGCCGACTACGCCGATCTGATCCCCGGCTGCCTCGAGGCCGTCGCGGCGTTCCGCGCGCGCGGGCTGAAGATCGGATCGACCACCGGCTACACGATCTCGATGATGGAGATCCTCCAGCGCGAGGCGAAGCGTCGCGGCTACGAGCCCGACGCGACGGTCTGCGCCGAGGAGGTGCCGTTCGGCCGGCCGGAGCCCTGGATGTGCCTCGAGAACGCGAAGCGGCTGCGCGTCTTCCCGATGGAGGCGATCGTGAAGATCGGCGACACGCTGCCCGACATCCTCGAGGGGCTCGACGCCGGGATGTGGACCGTCGGCCTCGCGAAGACGGGCAACGAGATGGGGCTCAACGCCTCCGAGATCGCGCGGCTCCCGCCGAGCGATCTCCAGCGTCGCCTCGAGCGCGCTTACGCCCGGCTCTACGACACGGGCGCACACTACGTCGTCGACAGCATCGCCGATGTGCCGCCGCTGCTCGACGTGATCGAGGCGCGGCTCGCCTCCGGCGATCGACCCTGATCGCTACGCGGGCGGCTCTCCGAGCTGCACGAACTGCTCGGTCACCGGATCGTAGTCGTGGACCGCGCCCGTCGCGATCTCGAAGACCCAGCCGTTCATCTTGAGGCTGCCCGCCTCGAGGCGCCGGCTGACGAAGTCGAACGAGCGAAGGTTCTCGAGCTGCACGAGCACGTTCTCCTCGACCGCCGCGAGCCTGCGCGCCTCGCCCTCGAGGTGCCCGTAGCGTTCGGCGATGAGCCGCGGGATCTGCGCCGACTCCGCGAGCCATTGGGAGAGGAACGTGAGGTGCGTGACGCGCTCGGGTTGAAGGATGGCGTCGATCGCGCCGCACTGCGTGTGACCGCACACGATGATCCCCGCAACCTCGAGCACCTCGACGGCGTACTGGATCGCCGCCGACACGCCGCCGACGAGCCCGCGCGTCACCGAGGGGACGATGTTGCCCACGTTGCGCACGGTGAAGAGCTCGCCAGGCCCGGCGCTGGTGATGAGATCCGGCACGACGCGGGAGTCGCAGCACGTGATGAAGAGCGTCTCGGGTCGCTGGCCCTTCTCGGAGAGCTCCTCGAAGAGCCTGCGATGGGTCGCGAAGTAGTTCGCTTGGAAGTGGTGGATCCCGGCTTGGAGCTTCTGCACGCGGGCACTCTACACCACGATCTCCCGCACACCGTCTGATTCAGGCGGACGCGTGCGCGAGCTTCGCGCTCAGGCGAAGGAGCTCGCCGCGGGCGACGTCGCTGTTCATGGCGTCGATCGCGATGAGGCCCGCGCGCACCGTCTCGTCGCCGAAGCGGAAGACGCGGCTCGGCTCGCCGAGCGAATCCTCGAGCACGGCGCCGCGCTCGAGGAGCGCGCCCTCGAACAGCGAGAGCACCACGACGCCCGCGAGCTTCGGGACGATCTGGGCGCGCACGTGCGGCGGCGCGGCGTGGAGCTCGGGTTCGAGCCCGGCGACGACGTCGTAGGTCTTCCCCGCGTCGTAGGCGGCGATGACGGCCGCGAGCATCTCGGTCATCGTGCGCGCTCCGGGCATCGAAGCAAAGAGCCGCGCCGCCGTCTCCCTCGCGCGCTCGTGAACGCGCGCCGGGAGGACGCTGGCGTGTGCCTCGGCCCATGTCATGCGCGCGACCGGGGGCTGATCCGCACGCACGACGCTCGAGAGCGTGGCGTCGACGAGCCATCGATCGAGCTGGAACGCGCCGTCGAGGAGCGTGACCGCGCGGGCGTCGACGATCGGCGGTGAGCCCGCCGGCAGCGTCGACAGCGCGGCGACGCGATCGACGAGCGCGGGGTGCGTGTCGAAGGGGTCGGTGCGGTCCTCCTGCACCGCGCGCGAGAGCTCGGCGACCCTCCCGTATCGCGCCAGCGCCGCGTTGCAGCGCGCGAACCCGTCGAGCAGATCCGTGGGCATGACGCCGTCGTCGATCGCGGGCTTCACCTCGTTCGCGAGGTAGACCTCGTAGAGCGGCCCCATCACGTGCGCTTGCTCGAGCGCACGGATGGCCGCGTCGCGCCCGGCGAGCGCCGCGGAGAGCGCGTCGGCCGCGAGCTCCTGCCGGCGCGACATCGGACGCGTGAGCCCGAGGTAGACGCGCGCGAAGACCTTCACGAGGCCCTCACCCACCACGCTCGCGATCCATCCTCCGACGTCGATCGCCCAGTGCGTCGTGCCCTCGCGCAGCGCGTTGCGCTCGGTCGACGCGAGCACCGAGCGAAACGCGCCTTCGGTGTACGCGAGCACGCCCGTCAGCTTCGTGTCGCCGCCGACGTAGTGCCCGAGCTCGTGCGCGAGGACGGCGCGCAGCTCCGAGACGCTGAAGACGGCGAGGTACGGCGCGCCGACGCACAGCACGCGTCGGCTCTTTCCCCCGAGGAAGCCGCCGCCGGTCTCGGTCACGAAGAGATCGGGCATCGCGCTCACGTACACGTCGTGAGGCGGCGCGATGCCTGCGCGCTGCGCGAGCTCTTCGATCATCGCGAAGAGCGACGGCGCGTCTCCGCGGCCGAGGCGTACGCCAGGCTCTTCGAAGCGCGGCGGGCGGACGCCGAGCAGGCCGGTGATGAGCCCGTACGCCGTGATCCAGCAGCCGGCGGCGATGAGGAGCAGCATGAACACGCGGACCGGGCGCATGTACATCACCGCGAGGACCGGGAGCGGCAGCAGCGCGAGGGCGAGCGTCGCCGTCGTCACGTAGAACGAGCCGAGGACGGCGAGGGCGACGGTCGCGCGCCGAGCGACGGAGGGCGGTGCCATGCGGTGAGGAGCCTGTGACACATCGCGCGTCGCACGCAAACGCGTCGGCGCCAGACCGATCACGAAAAGCGTCGCATTGACGAACACTTACTTCGACTACCAGCGCCCTGGGAGCGTGCTCGTCAGCGCCACGTCGCGATCGACGTCCCACGCGCGCAGCGTCTCTTCGCTGCCCCTCACGAGCAGCGCGCCTTGGTCGCCGCCGAGGACGCGCCCCTCCGCGAGCTCGAGGAGCGTCTTCAAGAGCGGCATGCCTGCGTCTTCGGCCGCGGGCCGCGCCGCGCGCAACGCGCGGAGCGTCGCCCCGCGATCGGGCGAGAGCGAGCTCAGGCTCGCCTCGAGGGCCGTCGCGTGCGCCCGCGTCCAGGCCGAAGGCACGCGCGCCAACGCCGCCGTCACCCGACGCGCCTCGGCGACCTCGCGGCTCGACGGATCGCGGAGGCCAATCTGCACCGCCGCGCGCGCGAGCAGCGTCTGGGCCTCGAGCCTGTGCATCAGCGAAGCGAGCACGCGCTCGCGATAGGGGCGCGCGTGCGAGAGGCGCCACGCGGTGCGCGCGTCGCCGCGAATGAGCGCGATCAAGACGTGCGCCATGTCGAGCCACCAGCCCTGCAGCTCGAGCCCGCGAGAGACCCAGCGCCGCCGCACCTCGTCGAGCTGGGCGTCGACCTCTTGGCCGGGGCCGTGCTTCAGCAGCGTGATCCACATGCGATGCATGGCGCACAAGACCCACCCCGCGAGGTGATCGCGCTCCTCGAGCTCGAGGCAGAGCGCGCCGACGTTTCGCCGAAGGTGATCGACGTCTCCGAGGACCCAGGCGCACGACGAGCGCAGGCTGCGCCCGGGCGTCTCCTCGGCGCCGCGGCCGAGCCCGTGCTCGACGTTGATGCGGACGAGCCGGTCGAAGGCGGCCGCGGCCTCGCGGATCTCGAGGCCGAAGTATCGAACGAGCGCTTCACCGAACGTGTAGAGCTGCGCGATCTCCGGCTCCGCGCGCGCTCCGGCGGCGAGCGCGAGGCGCGCGAGGCCGCGCGGCAGCGCGTCCGGTCCGCGGGGAACCACCATCGCCAAGGCGTCGACGACGGCGGCGGCGAGCCGGTGATAGGCGTCGGCGCCCGGGCGCGCCGCTTCGCGGACGAGGCGGCTCCCGAGCCCGAGCGCGCGCAGCGGCTGCACGCCGATCGAGGCGCGATACGCCGACCAGAGCGCGATGAGGCGCGCCTCCGACGCGGGCTCCGTTCGCCACCGATCGACGCGCCCGCCCACGGCGTCGCGCGCGACGCCGAAGAGGCGCCCCGGGGCGTTGCTCGGCGTGGAGATCCCGAGGCGCCGGAGCTGCTCGTCGAGGATCTTCTCGCCGCGCTCGAGGTGCCCCGACGTGAGGAGCTGCTCGGCCGCTCGCACGCGGAGGAGCAGCGCGCGATCCGCGGAGGCGAGGCGGCTCGCGCCGAGGAACGCCTCCGCCGCCTCGACCGAGCGCCCGAGCCGCGCGATGACCTCGGCGCGCTCGACGCGAAGATCGATCTCGAGATCGTCTCCGCGACGCTGACGTGCGCGGAGGAGGAGCAACGCGTCGTAGATCGCGCGCGCACGCGCGAACGCGCGCGCGCTGCTCGCGTGACGCGCGGCGCGGACGAGCTGTTCGATCGCGCCGGTCTCGTCGCCCGCTCGCTCGAGGTGGAACGCCGCGCGCTCGGCGCGCTCCGGGCGCAGCGCGACGAGCGCGCCCGCGAGATCGCGATGAAGCTCGCGCGCGCGCGCGGGCTCGATCGTCTCCGCGATCACCTCACGCAAGCGATCGTGATGAACGCGAACGCTCTCGGCGTCGTGCGAGACGACGAGCCCTCGTTCGCGTAGCTCGTCGACCGCGCGCGCGTGGATCCCCGCGTGGCGAAGCACCGAGAGCTCGACCGGGCGCTCGGCGGCCGCGAGCAGGCACGCGCACGCGCGCCCTTCCGGAGAGAGGGCCTCGAAGCGGCCGAGCACGATGTCGCGAAGCGAACGGCGGAGCGCCCGGCTCGGATCGGCGGCGCGATCGCGCGCCATCTCGACCACGAAGAGCGGATGACCGCCCGAGTCGGTCACGATCTCGTCGACGTCGACGGCCGCGTGCGGCTCTCCCAGCGTCGCGACGGCGAGCGCGCGCGCCTCGCTCACGTCGAGCGCGCGAAGATCCAGCGCGCGCGCCGAGCGATCCGCGAGGAGCGCCTCTCCGGCGTCGCTCCGCTCGACGAGCACGAGGCAGAGCGCGAGACCGGAGAGCATCTCCTCGAGCACCGCTGCGCTGTCGGCGTCACCCCACTGAGCGTCGTCGATCGCGAGGACCCAAGGCTCGCCGATGCGCTGGAGGAGCTCACGGAGCGCCGCGCCCACCTGACCGCGCGACCACTCCGCGCTCTTGGCGCCCGAGAACCCGGGGAGCGCCGCGAGCACCGGGAACGCGCGGACGAGCGCGCCCGCGTCTCGCGGCGCGAACGTCGCCGCGCGCGAGGCGGGCATCCGCGACACCATGCGCGAGAGCGCGTCGACGAGACCGTCGAGCGCGACGAACGGAACGTGATCGTTCGGGTTGCATCGCCCCACGAGCACGTGCGCGTCTCCCGATCGCGCCTCCGCCGCGAAGCGCTGCACGAGGCTGCTCTTGCCGACGCCCGACGGTCCGCGGACGCGAACGACGACCGCCGCGCGCTTCTCGCGCGCTTCGTCGAGCGCGTCGAAGAGCGCGTGGAGCTCGCGCTGCCGGCCGACGAACGACGATCGCTTCGGCGCGCGCGGCGCGAGATCCACCGCGCGCTCCTCCGGGCGCGCGCGGAGCAGCCTCTCGCAGAGGCGCGCGAGATCGTCGGGCGCGTGCGGCGCGCGGACGGCCGGCGCCTCGCGCGCCTGCTTCTCGCGGAGGATCGCCTCGGCCGAGCCCGCGAAGGGCAGCTCGCCGGTGAGCGCCTCGTAGAGCATCACGCCGGCGGCGTACCAATCGCTCGCGGGCGTCGGCGCCATGCCCGCGAGGATCTCGGGCGCCACGTACGCGGGCGTTCCGCCCATCGCGGTGCTCCCTCCGTCGTCGAGCGCGTGCATCAGCCCGAAGTCGAGGAGCACGACGCGCCCCTGCCGATCGACGAGCACGTTCGACGGCTTGAGATCGCGGTGCACGAGCCCGCGCGCGTGGAGCCGCGCGAGGGCGGCGAACAGCGACTCGAAGCCGGAGCGCAGCCGGTAGGGATCGCGCACCCACGCGTCGAACGGCACGCCCTCGACGCGCTCCATCGTGAAGTACCAGCGCTCGCCTTCGCCGTGCAGGTCGTAGAGGCGCACGAAGCTCGCGTCCGACAGCTCGGAGAGGACACGAAACTCGCGCTTGAAGCGGAGGAGCGCGTCGCTCGTCGATCGGCGCAGGATCTTGAGGGCGACGGTCTCGTCGCGCTCTCGATCGTACGCTTCGTAGACCGTGCCGAAGCTCCCTTCGCCCAGCGGCTCGCCGAGTCGATAGCGCCCGTCGTCGACCCAACGCGCGTCGAGCGGACGCGGCGGAGCGCGGCCGACGTTGCGTAGGAGCGAGTCGATGTCGTCGTCGCTCACGGCTCTTCGCCCATGAGGCCTTTGTCGCGCGCGCCCGCGCGGAGCTTCTCCTTGATCGCCTGAAAGCGCTTCCGCAAGCGCGGGGCCGGCTCATCGAGCACCGTCGCGATCTCGTCCCACGACAGATCGCGATCGACGCGCAAGACGAGCAGCTCGCGCTCGCTCTCCGCGAGCGACGCGCGAAGCTCGGCGAACACGTCCTTCACCTCGGTGCGCAGCCAGGGCCGCGTTCGCGTTCGGACGCGATCGACGACCGACGAGGCTTCGTCGAGGGGGAGACGCCGCTCGCGCCGCTCGGCCGCGACCTTGCGGCGTCGGATGAGCGCGTGGCGCGAGAGCGCATAGAGCCAGGCGCGGATCGAGCACTCCCAGCGGAACGTCGAGAGACCGCGCCAGAGATCCTCGCTCGCCGTCGCGAACGCTTCTTCGGCCTCGGACGCGTCTCCCGTGGTGACGACGAGCCACCCGAGCACCTCGGGCCCGTGCGCCTCGATCGCGGCCGACGCGCAGCGGGACATGTCGCCGGCGTCCCAAAGCGCGCGAATTTCGTCAGCTTTCATGCAGGCTCAATCCTAGAGAGAAGAGCGCCGGAGAATGTGAGCGATTTTTTCCTCACGAATCGGCCGGGCGTTCTCCCTTCCTTCATGAAGACCACGTTCATGAAGAGGGCCCTCGTGACGGGCGCCACGGGTCACATCGGTCGAACGCTCTGCCGCGCGCTCGGCGCGCAGGGGGTGGAGGTCGTGGCGCTGGTTCGTCCGGGCTATCAGGGCGCGCCGCTCGTCGACGTGACCGTCGCCACCGGCGACGTCCTCGACGGCGAGTCGCTGATCGCCGCCGCCCACCAATGTGACGTCGTCTTCCACTGCGCGGCCGTCTTCGAGATCCACACCCGCGAGCCCGACGTCCTCCACCGCACGTCGGTCGAAGGCACGCGCGCGACCGTCCTCGCGGCGCGTCGCGCGGGCGCGAAGCGCGTGGTGCTCACGAGCAGCGTCGCTGCGACGGGGTTCGGCGACGGTCCGGAGGCGCTCCTCGACGAGAGCAACTGGGCGAACGACCTCTCCGTTCCTTACTACCGCGCGAAGCAGGAGGCGGAGCGCGTCGCGATGCAGATCGCCGCGGAGGAGGGCGTCGAGCTCGTCACCGTCTTGCCGACGCTCGTCCTCGGCCCCGACGATCATCGCGTCACGCCGTCGTCGCGCTTCCTCGTCGACATGCTCCGCGGCGCGGGGGTGACGATCGACGGCGGTCTCAACGTCATCGACGTGCGCGATCTCGCGAGCGCGATGATCGAAGCGGCCCGGAAGGGGCGAGCCGGCGCGCGCTACATCCTCGGCGGCGAGAACATGCTCGTCCGTGACTTCGGCGCGCTCGTGACGCGCGTCACGGGTCGCCCCGTCAAGCACGTCGCGCTTCCTCGATGGGCGATGACGGCCGCGGCCGCGGCGATGGAGCTCTCCGCCGCGATGACCGGCGGCACGCCGGCGCTCACGCGCGACGCCGTGCGCGACGTCTACGGCAAGTACGCCTGGTACGACGTGACGCGCGCGCGGACCGAGCTCGGCCTCACGACGCGCCCCACGCTCGACACGCTCCGCGACGCCGCCGCGTTCTTCCGCGCGACGAAAGCGTTGCCGTCGTCGACCGCCATCCTGGAGGCTGCGTGATGCTCCGTCAGGTCTACCTGCTGCCGCTCGCGTTGATCTACGTCGCCCTCGTGCTCTGGCAGCGCCGATGAGCCGATGACTTGGAACGGCGCTCGCATGGCTCTCGATCGAAGATGGAGGGAATCATGGTCGAGCGAAAGTTGTCGACGTTGACCTGGGTAGCGATCGCGTTCGTCGTGATCGGCGCGCTGAACTGGGGCCTCATCGGTCTCTTCAACTTCGATCTGGTCGCGGCGATCTTCGGTCCGATGACGCTGCTGAGCCGGATCCTCTACACCGTGGTCGGGTTGGGTGGCGTATACCTGCTCGTCGACGCCTCGCGCCTGCGCGAAGAGCGTCGGACGGTCGCCACGGTGACCTGATCTGCGCTAGCGTTCCGGCGCTTTGCGATTCCTCCATCCTGCCCACGACGAAGAGCTGGAGCTCTCCAACGACGACGTGTTCCTGAACCCGGGCTACTTCGACGGTAGCTCGCGGCTCGACACGAACCTGGCGCCGCCGGACTTCCCCGGCAGCGCGCACCCCATCGTCAGCGCGAACATGAACGCCGTCACCGGCAAGCGCATGGCGGAGACGATGGCGCGTTTTGGCGGCTTGGGCGTTCTTCCCCAGGACATGGATCTCGAGACGGTCGCGCGGATCGTGAAGTTCATCCACGCGGCCGATCCTCGCTACGACACGCCGCTCGCGGTCTCGCCGCGCGAGTCGCTGCGCGACGTGCAGGGCATCATCCGCAAGCGCTCCCACGATCTCGTGGTCGTGATCGACGAAGAGCGCCGCCCGATCGGGATCTTGACGCACGCCGATCTGCGCGATCGCGATCAGTACACTCCCGCTCGCCTCCTCATGTCGCAGCGCCTCATCACGCTGCCGGTGGGGATCTCGAACCGCGAGGCTTTCCTCCAGATGGAAGAGCATCGCGTCTCCGCCGCGCCCGTGCTCGACGAGAGCGGGCGGCTCCACGGCGTCATCACGCGCGACGACGCGGTGCGCCTCGAGCTCCTCCGGCCGGCGCTCTCGCCGAAGGGCGAGCTGATGGTCGCCGCCGCGCTCGGCATCTCCGCGCAGGCGCCCGAGCTCGCGGGCAAGCTCCTCGACATCGGCGTCTCCGCGATCGTCCTCGACACCGCGCACGGCCACCAGCGGCGGATGCTCGAGGCGATCCGCGCCGTGAAGGCGGTCGTGAACGGCAAGGTGCCGATCGTCGCGGGCAACGTGTGCACCGCCGAGGGCACGCGGGCGCTCATCGAGGCGGGCGCCGACGTGGTGAAGGTCAACGTCGGCCCGGGCGCGATGTGCACGACGCGGATGCAGACGGGCACGGGGCGGCCGACGTTCACGTCGGTGCTCGTCTGCGCGCGCGAGGCGCGCGCGCTCGGCAAGCACGTGTGGGCCGACGGCGGCGTGAAGCACCCGCGCGACGTCGCGCTCTACCTCGCGGCCGGCGCCTCGCGCGTCATGATCGGCACCGCGCTCGCCGGCACCTACGAGAGCCCGGGCGACGTGAAGGAGGATCGCGACGGCCTCTTGTACAAAGAGAACTACGGCATGGCCAGCGGGCGCGCCGTCAGCGATCGCACCGCCGATCACGATCCGTTCGAGCGCGCGAAGAAGGGCTTCTTCCGCGAAGGCATCTCGACCTCGCGCATCTACATCCGCGAGGGCCAAGAGAGCGCCGCCGCGATCCTCGTCGAGATGATCACGGGTGTTCAGTCGGCGTTCACGTACGCCGGCGCGCGCACCGTCACCGAGTTCCACGAGCGCGCGGTCGTCGGCGTCCAGACGCCTGCGGGCTACGGCGAAGGCACGCCGCACGGCACGATCCGCCGGTGAATCAAGCCCAGCGCGGCCAGCCTGCGAGCGCGCTCTCGATCGCGCGCCAGCCCGCGTAGGGAAGCGTCGCGATCGCGGCGCGGACGCCGTCGACGCTCCGGTCGAAGTCCGCGGGCGAGATCCGCCCGCAGTGGCGCGCCCAGGAGAGGAAGACGAGGAGCGTCTGCACCGTGTCGAGCTTGCAATACTCGGCCACGCGCCCGTCGCCCTCGAGCACGTGATCGTAGATCGGCCGCTCGAGGAAGCCCTTGCCCGGCAGCGAGAGCACGCCGCACATCGTGTCGAGACCGGCGCGCGCCGAAGCGCCGAAGCTCGAGAGCGCGTCCATCACGTCGACGTGGAGATCGTGCCGGCGGCTGACGTAGTTGTTGGCCTCGCGCTCGCCGTCGACGCGATAGAAGTCCCCCGCGACGACGCCGAGCACCATCGCGCGGTAGCGGAGCACCGGCAGATCGAACGAGCCGCCGTTCCACGAAACGAGGCGCGGCGCGCGCGACGCCAGCGCGAAGAAGCCCTCGACGTGGCTCCGCTCGTCCATCGCGGCGCCGCCGAGCTCGCGCACGCTCACGGCTCCGGTCGACGGCTCGAGCGTCGTCACGCACACGCTCACGACGCGGTGCCAGGGCAGCTGAGGATATTCGCTGCGCCCGCCGGTCTCTTCGAGGCGCAGGCGCACCATCTCGTGGATCACCTCGGCGTCGGTGCCCTCGATCGCCGTGAGGCGCCGGCCGAGGTCGGGATCGGGGATCGTCTCGATGTCGAAGGACGCGATGGGGCGATCGAACATGGAGAGATCGCTATCAGGTCTGACGACGAATGGTCGTCGGACGTTGCCTCGTTCCGACGCGCTCGAAGACTCGCGCCATCAGAGCCGGATGGTCTTGACGTTCACGAACTCGCGCAGCCCCTCGCGCGAGAGCTCGCGTCCGTAGCCCGAGTCTTTGACGCCGCCGAATGGAAGCCGGGGGTCGGACGAGACCATCGCGCCGAAGAAGGTCATCCCTGCTTCGATCTCGTCGATGAAGCGCGCCCGCTCGTTGCGATCCGTCGTCCAGACGCTGCTCGCGAGGCCGTATCGCGTCGCGTTCGCGAGATCGATCGCCTCGTCGACGTCGCTCACGGAGAAGAGCGACGCGACGGGGCCGAAGATCTCGTCGTCGTACGCCGGCGAGCCCTTGGGCACGTCGACGAGCACGGTGGGCGCATAGAAGAAGCCCTTGCGCGGGAGGCGGTCGCCGCCGAGCTTCACGCGCGCGCCGGCCTCGACGCTCTCCCGCACCTGACGCTCGACGCGCTCGATCGCCTCGCGCGTCGCGAGCGGCCCGACGTCGGTCTCGGGATCGAGCGGATCGCCGACGCGCAGCTCCTGCATCCCGCGAACGAAGAGCTCCTCGAAGCGCGGATAGACCTCGCGATGGATGATGAAGCGCTTCGCCGCGTTGCACGCCTGCCCCGCGTTCACCGTCCGCGCGCGCACCCCGACGCGCGCGGCGTCCTCGAGGTTCGCGCTCGGCATCACGATGAAGGGATCGCTGCCGCCCAGCTCCAGCACCGTCTTCTTGAGGCGCTGCGCGGCGCGCGCGCCGACGGATCGACCGGCCTCGGTGCTCCCGGTGAGCGAAACGGCGGCGACGCGCGGATCGTCGATGACCCTGCGCACGCGGTCCGCGCTGACGAGGAGCGTCTGGAAGATCCCCTCGCTGTAGCCGGCGCGAGCGAGCAGCTTCTCGATGACGAGCGCGCACCGCGGCGTCGACGACGCCGGCTTGAAGAGGACGACGTTGCCCGCCATGAGGGCCGCCGACGCGCACCGGAAGGTCTGCCAGAAGGGGAAGTTCCACGGCATGATCGCCAGCACGACGCCGAGCGGCAGGAAGCGCACGAAGCTTCGCATACCCTCGGTGCGGATCTCGACGTCGGCGAGGTGAGCCGCTCCGTGCTCGGCGTAGTAGCGGCAGGCGCGCGCGGACTTCTTGACCTCGTCGATCGCGGAGGCGAGCGGCTTGCCCATCTCGAGCGTGATCCCTCCGGCCAGGAGCGGCGCCTCCGCTTCGAGGAGATCCGCCACACGCGACAGCATGCGCGCGCGAAGCTCGATCGTGGTCCGCCGGTAGACGCCGTAGGCCCGCGCGGCGCGCGAGATTCGCTCGTCGATCTCGGCGTCGCTGAGCTCGTCGATCTCCTCGATGACCTGGCCGGTCGCGGGGTCGATGCTCTGGATGGGCATTCCCACCGCAGTGCAATCCGCGCACCGCGCGCGCCCGACGCGCTCGACCGATCAGCGGTGCGCGAGCAGAGGCACGAGCGAGACGGCGAAGTAGATCGCCGCGTTGAGCCAGGCGTTGCCGGCGGGCTGGCCGAGCT
This sequence comes from Labilithrix sp., assembly GCA_019637175.1. Classification (GTDB taxonomy): domain Bacteria; phylum Myxococcota_A; class Polyangia; order Polyangiales; family Polyangiaceae; genus Labilithrix. Next base: position 48,635 of record JAHBWD010000018.1, read on the forward strand.
TCTTCAGCGTGTTGCCCTCGAGGATCGAGACGATGCCGGCGGTCGCCCAGAGAACGACGCGACCGTAGACGAAGATCGGCATGCGCTGGACGAGCGAGAGAACGATCAGCCCGATCGCGATGAGGACGACGATCTTGCGCAGCTTCTGGAGCGACGCGAGGTTCTCGATGAGGCCCGCCTGTTCGTCGTTCATCCTCCAGAGCTTACTACCCCTCTTCGTGGAGCACGAGCCGCCGCGGTAGACTCTGCGCAGTGGCGAAGCTGGCGCGGATCCTTCGTGTGCTCGGGCTCGGTGTGATCGGCGTGAGCGTCGTGGGCACGCTGATCGGGATCGCGCAGGGCTGCATCCAGCTCCAGTCCTCCGATCTGTCGGCCGGCGACGAAGCGCGGATCCGCGGGCGCACGGCGGCCGAGGCGCTCTACGACGTCGGCATCGGCGTCGTGATCGGCGGCGGTCTGCTCGTCGCGAGCGTCGTCGTGAAGCGACGCGCCAAAGAGTGATTCACGTCGGAAGGCGAGCCCACGCCTGAACGACACGAGGGAGCCCCATCACGGTCTCCACGTCGGCCGCCATGCCGAGCAGATCGTCGACGAGCGGCTCCACCTCGTCGGGGAGCGCGTGCCTCTCCTCGATCGCGGCGTCGCCGATCGCTCTCATCGTGAGGCCGGGCACGAGCTTCACGTCGCCGCGCATGCCCATCGGTTGCACGACGTTGACCTCGATGCCGGTGAGGCCCGCGCGTGAGAGCAACCCGGGCAGGCGCGGGCCGATGTTGGGATCGGCGCCGCGGCTCTGCACCGTCCTCGTGTAGAGCTCGACGAAGCGACGGTGCGAAGCGCTCGCGGGATGACAGAACGAGCCCGAGAAGTCGACGTCCTCGACGACGATGGCGCCGCCGGGCCGGAGCAGCTCGACGAGTCGACTGAGCACGGCGAGAGGATCTCTCATGTGCGTGAGGACGAAGCGCACGTAGATGAGATCGAACTCCGGCGCTCCGCCCATCTTGGTGGCGTCGACGCAACGAAGCTCGACGCACGAGGACGCGGTCGCCTGCGCCTGCTCGCGCGCGACGTCGAGCTTCATCGCGTCGAGCTCGACGCCGACCACCCGCCCCTTCGGTCCGACGCGGCGCGCGAGCTCGAAGGTCACGCTCCCGATGCCGCAGCCGACGTCGAGGCACGCGATCTCGGGGTTGACGCCGACGCGATCGAACAGCGCCCACGTGAACGGCTGCATGATCCGACCGAGCAGTCGCTGCCGCTCGATGGGGCAGCCGGTCATGTAATCGTCCGCCCTCACTGGAGGCGACGGTACCACGGCGAGGGGTCTCGCGGCCGGTCGACTGGGGCAAGACGCACCACACGAAAACGCGAACGCCCTCGACGCTTTGAAAGCGTGAGGGCGGCTCTGTTGCAATTCGCAACGGTCGCGGGGATCAGCCGATGCGAGCGTAGAGCCTCCGCGCCGCGCCCATCGACGCGCGCTCACCACGGAGCGCGCGCACCTGGAGCGCCGCGCCGACGAGGAAGAGGAGGAAGAGCGCGCCGGTCACCGCCTGGAGCTCCGGCGCTTCGGGGCTCGCGACCAGCGGCGCGCCGACGGGCAGTCGCGTCGTCGTCTCCGTGACGCCGGGGATCAGGTGGAAGAGGAAGGTCGCCGAGTACGCGACCGTCTCGACCTCCCGCGACGCGCGACCGAAGATCGAAGTGCGCTTCGCGGCGACGGCGAGCGCGATCACGGCGAGGGTGAGGATCGCGAGCGCGTGCGGCTTGCCGAAGCCACCGTGATGGAAGATGCCGAGCCCGGTGGCCGCCGTGAGGACGGTCATGCTCACGTAGAGCTTCCCCACGCGATTCTCGAGCGAGATCTTCTTGTCGCGAACGAGGGCGACGAGACCGGCGCCGAGGGCGACCAAGCTGAGGACCGTGTGAAACATACCGAACGGGGTCATGACGAATCTCCTTCGACACGGAGCTCAGCATCCGCCGTGCCTCGACCGAGAACGTCTGTTTCCGCGAGGTTGCCGCGAGGACGCTGATGGCCCTCCCATCAGCATGTCGATCTCCCGACAGGTCGCCAGTGGTCGCGACCAGGGCCTTCCGATAGACTCCCTTCCCTCTCGACGGGAGGAACGAACATGGCGGTCGACATCAAGCGTGCGCTCAAGGACAAAGCCTATCTCGACAGCCTGGACGACGAGCAGGTCAAGGAGCTCCTCGCGAACGCGGCCGGGAGCGGCGAGCTCAGCGAGGCCGAGCTCGACGACGTCGCCGGCGGCATGAGGCCGGCGGGTGCCGGGAGCTGCGGGACGACGACGGGCTCGTGTCTCGCCTGCAAGCGTTCGCAGACGACCGGCGCCTGCAAGTAGCTGCGCGCACGCGGTGAGCCTTCGTTCCCACGCCTGGTTCGCCGCGCTCAACTTCGCCGAGCGCGCCGGCGTCGCGCCTTCGAAGGAGAGGTCGGAGCGGTTCGATCGTTGGCGCAAGCAGTCGCCGTTCGATTTGCACCCCACGCTGTGGAGCGATCGGCTCGCCGAAGGAGGCTTCGGAGAGCCGACGTTCGCCGCGCTCCTCGCGGAGAGCGCGGCCGAGTCGAGCGCGCGCGTCCGCGCGCCCGACTGGATGATCGCGCTCGACGAGGCGCTCGCGGCTCACGCCGCGGGCCGCGCGCCCGACCCGCTGCTGGCGCAGGCGATCGCGAGCGAAGCGGAGCGCTACCATCGCGCCGCGCTGCGGCTCGTGGCGCCGTTCATCGAGCGCGAGCTCCCGCGCCTGCGCGCGGCGGTGATGGCGGCCGCGACGCGCGCGCCGCTCGACGAGGCGGCGCTCCTCTCACAGGCCGTCGCCCACGTCGCCGAGCTCGCAGGGCTGCCGCTGATGCGCGTCGTCGCGTTCGAAGTGAGCGTGGCCCGCGCGCGCGGTCTCCTCACAGCCGCCTCGAGCGAAGCGCGCTTCGACGAGCTCATCGACGCGATCGCCGACGCCGAAGCGCTCCTCTACTTCTACGAACGACACGCGGTGCTCGCGCGCCACGTGTCGGCGGCGATCGCGTGCTTCACCGAGGCTTGCGCGACGTTCTTCACGCACCTCGGCGAGGATTGGCCGGAGCTGCTCGCGTCGCTCGCCGCCGGCAGGCCTCCCGGGCCGCTCGTGGAGATGAAGCCGGGCGCAGGCGACACGCACCGCCGCGGCAAGACCGTCATTCACCTACGGTTCGAGTCGGGGCTCCGCCTCGTTTACAAGCCTCGCGCCGGCGACGTCGACGACGCCTACGCCGCGCTCCTCGAGTGGCTCGCCGCGCGCGGCGGCGACGACGTCTTCGTCGCGGCGTCGCCGAAGATCGTGAGCCGCGGCGATCACCTGTGGAGCGCCTTCGTCGCGCGCGACGCCTGCGACGATCGCGCCGCCGTCGAGCGGTTCTACCGCCGTCAAGGCGCTCACCTCGCGCTCTTCTACGTGCTCGGCGCGACCGACATGCACGCGGAGAACATGATCGCCGCGGGCGAGCATCCGATGCTGGTCGATCTCGAGGCGCTGCTCGCGCCGCGCATCTCGCTGCGCCCCGAGCTCGAAGACACCAACCCGGCCGCCGACGTCGCGCTCGCCTCCGTGCTCGGCGCGCTCTTCCTGCCCGCTCGCGTCGAGGGCACCGACGAGACGCCGGGGTTCGACGTCTCCGCGCTCGGTCATCGACCGGGTCAGCGCGAGAGCCGCCCGATGGCGATCATGAAGAACGTCGCGACCGACGAGATGCGCGTCGCGTACGAGCGGCCCGAGCTCGACGAGACCGCGTCGCGCCCGATCCTCGACGGGCAGGAGCTCGACGCGGCCGACTGGGTCGACGTGATCTGCGACGGCTTCACCCGCGCATGGGAGGTGCTGGCAGCGCATCGCGACGAGCTCGTCGCCGGACCGCTCGATCGATTCCGGCGCACCGCGATTCGAATCATTCCGCGCGCGACGCGGGTCTACGCGGCGATGCTGATGACCAGCTATCACCCGAGCCTCCTCTCCGACGGGCTCGAGCGCGAGCGCGTATTCGACAAGCTGTGGCTCGGCGTGCGCTACGAGCCGCTGCTCGGCCGCCTCGTCGCTTCCGAGCGCGCCGATCTCCACGACGGCGACGTCCCGTTCTTCTCGATGATCCCGTCGAGCCGTGACGTGCTCGACTCGCGGGGGCGCGTGATCGCCGATGCGTTCTCCGAGGCGCCGCTCGAGGCGGCGGCGCGCCGCGCACGAAGCCTCGACGCCGCGGAGATGCGCCGACAGCTCTGGCTCATCCGCGCGTCGTTCGCGACGATCACCCTCGGCGAAGGCGAAGGCCGCTGGGTCCCTTCGATCGCCTCGCTCGAGCCGGTCGACGTCTCGCGCGACGCGCTGCTCGCGCGCGCGGGGCGGATCGCCGAGAGGCTCGAGGCGCTCGCGATCGAGCGCGACGGACGCGTCGGGTGGCTCGGCGTCGCGCTCCAGCGCGAGCGCGACTGGATGGTCATGCCCTCGCAGACCGATCTCTACAACGGCACGCCCGGCATCGCGCTCTTTCTCGCGCACCTCGGGAAGGTCACGGGGGCGACGCGATGGACGGAGCTCGCGCGCGCCGCGATGAACACCGTGGTGCCGCGCCTGCGCGTGCGCGTCACGTCGTCGCAGCCCATCCCCGTCGGCGCGATCGGCGAGATCGGCGGCGCGCTCTTCGCGTTCGCTCACCTCGGCGTCCTCCTCGAAGACGAAGCGCTCCTCGACGCGGCCGTCGAGATCGCGCGCGACGCGCTCGTTCGACACGCGAGCGCGAGCAAGGACGACGACGTCGCCGAAGGCCACGCCGGCTGCGTCCTCGCGCTCCTCGCGCTCCACGCCGCGAGGCCGTCGAGCGATCTGCTCGCGATCGCGGCTCGCTCCGGCGACGCGCTTCGCGCGCGCGCGCGAACGCGCGCCGAGGGGATGACGTGGAGCAGCACGATCCCTTCCTCGGCGCCGCTCGCCGGCTTCTCTCACGGCGGCTCGGGGATCGCGATCGCGCTCCTTCGCTTCGCCGCCGCGACGAGCGACGAGCGCCTCGTCGATCTCGCGCGCGGCGCGCTCGCGTACGAGCGAACGCTCTTCGACGAAGAGGCGGGCGGCTGGCCCGACCTTCGCGACATCGCCGGGCGCGGGCGCGTCTTCGCGACGCACTGGTGTCACGGCGCGCCCGGCATCGGTCTCGCTCGGCTCGAGGCCCATCGTGCGCTCCGCGATCCGCAGCTCCTCGACGAGGCGCGCGCGGCCGTGCGCGCCACCGAGCGGAGCGGCTTCGGCTCGAACCACTCGCTCTGTCACGGCGACTTCGGAAATCTCGAGCTCCTCTTCGCCGCGCGCGATCTCGACGGCGATCGCAGCCGGCGAGCGTTCGTGGAGAGACTCGGGCGCGTGTGCGCGAGCCTCGATCGCCAAGGGCCGCTGCCGGGCGTGCCCCTCGGGATCGAGACGCCGGGCCTCTTCGCCGGCCTCGCCGGGATCGGCTGGCAGCTGCTCCGATTCGCCGCGCCCGAGAGCGTCCCGAGCGTGCTCCTGTTCGATCCGCCGGTCTCCGGGTCACTGCCCGACACCTAGGGCTTGCGCGTTCCCTCCTGACGCGTGACGATCGGACCGTGAACGCTTCGAAGCTTCTCCTCTTCTCCTTCGCGACCGTCTTCGTCGGACCGGTCGCGTGCGTCGCGATCGCCGGCGTCGGCGACTATGGCGTCGATCCGTGCTTCGACGGTTGCGCCGACTCGCCCATCCTCCCCGACGGCGCTCCGCTCCCCGATGGGAGCGCCCCGCCGGTCGAAGGAGGAGGCGACGACGCCGGCAGCGACGCCAACACCGACGTCGATGCGGCGCCTCCTCCGTCACCCGGGCTCTCCGAGCTCGTGCTCTCCGGAACCGGCGTCGCCGTCGGCAAGACCATCGTCGCCACCTTGACGGCGCGCAACGAGACCGGCGACGCCGTGCCGCGCGTCGGCTCCACGGTCACCTTCGCGTTCAGCGGGGGCACGAGCGTCCTCACCGCGGCCACGGCCACCGATCTCGGCAACGGAACCTACCGCGCGCTCCTCACCGGGGTGACGGAAGGCACGAAGGTGTCCGTCGTCGCGAGCCTCGACGGCGCGCCGCTCAAGACGCCCCCGCCCGAGGTGCGCGTCGCGAACCCCGTCACGACCGGGCTCACCTTCATGCTCGACGCGGCCAACGCCGACAACATGGGCAACGCCGGGGCGAAGAACTGCCCTGCGTCGGGCCCGACGACGTGGACCGATCTCGGCGCATCCCATTTCCCCGGCACGCTCTCCGACTTCGCCACGACGTGCGGCGCGACGTCAGGATGGGCGGGAACGGGAACGCCGGAGGATCCCTTCCGCCTCGCGTTCGACGGAACGAACGACAGCGTCGACTTCGGCGCGGTCAACTCGATCGTGACGCCGATCGCCACCAACACGCGGCAGACCATCCTCGCTTGGGTGCGCAAGACCGGCGCAGGAACGCCGGGATCGAGCGGCGTCGGCAACCCCGCAGGTCTCACGTCGACCTTCCCCATCGTCACGAAGGGAACGGCCGACGGCGACGTTACCGACGACACCGACGTCAACTACTTCCTCTCGATCACCGACACCAACGTCATCGGCATCGACTACGAAGTCACGGGCACGCACGCCAACGTGCCGCTCGTCGGCACGACGGCGCTCGCCGACGACGCCTGGTACTTCATCGGCTACACGCTCGACATCCCCGCGACCTCGCGCGTCATCTACTTGAACGCGAAGTCGGAGGCGACGTCGGCGCCGACGGGCGGGCCGTCCGCAGGCGCGCTCGCTCGGCTCGTCATCGGCGGAGCAACGCGCATCAACGGCGTCGCGACGGGCCGCTTCAAGGGCGACGTCGCGGTGGTGATGACCTACAACCGTGCGCTCACCGTCGCGGAGATCGAGAAGAACTGCCACGCGTTCTCTTCCCGCTTCGGGATGAAGGCCTGCCCCAACTAGCCGCGCGCCATGAGAGCGTCGCGGATCGGCGTCGTCGTCCTCGGTGCGATCGTCGTCGGCGTCGCGGCGTGGCTCGCGTCGAAGAAGCCCACGCCGCCGCCGCCGGAAGACGCCGCGGCGGTCGCCGTGGGCAGCGCGTCGTGCACGCCGCCGCCTCGCTTCGGAGAGCGTGAAGGCGACGGACCGCCGGGAATGGCCGCCATCCCCGGCGGCGAGTTCGCGATGGGCGACGCCTCGGGCGACGGCATGGCGTGGGAGCGACCGGTCCACACCGTGCGCCTGAGCGACTTCTACATCGACGTCTTCGAGGTCACGAACGCGCAGTTTCGCGCGTTCGTCGACGCGACCGGCCACCAGACGACCGCGGAGAGGCCGGCGAAGCTCGAGGAGATCATGCGACAGGTTCCGCCGGGCACGCCGCCGCCTCCGCCGGAGAAGCTGAGACCGTCGTCGCTCGTGTTCAAGAAGACGAAGCGCGCGGTCGCGCTCGGGCAGCCGGGCGACTGGATGCAGTGGTGGTCGTACGTGCCGGGCGCCGACTGGCGGCACCCCAGCGGTCCCGGCGACGCGATCGAAGGGAACGACTATCACCCCGTCGTGCACGTCTCGTGGGACGACGCCGTCGCGTACTGCGCGTGGGCCGGGCGTCGCCTCCCGACCGAGGCGGAGTGGGAGCGCGCGGCGCGCGGGCGGCTCGAGCGAAAGCGATTCACCTGGGGAGACGAGCCCTTCGATCCGAAGCGCGCGAACATCTGGCAGGGCAGCTTTCCTCACGAGAACACGCGCGAGGACGGCTACGAAGCGACCGCGCCCGTCGGGAAATTTCCGCCGAACGGCTATGGCCTGCACGACATGGCGGGCAACGTCTGGGAGTGGGTGAGCGACTGGTACCGCGCGGACACCTACGCGATCGCTGCGGCGAGAGGCGTCGACGTCGACCCTCGAGGCCCGGCGACGAGCCTCGATCCCGACGAGCCTCACGCGCCCAAGCGCGTGATTCGCGGAGGATCGTTCCTCTGCACGACGACGTACTGCGCGTCGTTTCGCCCCGCGGCGCGAATGAAGACGAGCCCCGACTCTTCGAGCAACCACCAGGGCTTTCGTTGTGCGATTTCGGCGGACGCGTGGTCGAAGGCGACGGTTGGCGATCACTGACGACCGGTTCATAATCGTCGAATGATGCGGGGGCGTGCGTTCGTGGCGACCTTCGCGTTCTTCGTCGTGGCGCAGGGCGCGTGCGGAGGCGGAGGAGCGGTGGTCGCCGACGCGCAGGATCCGCCGGACGCGACGATCGTGCCCGGCGAAGACGCGAGCGCCAGCGTCGACGCCTCGGCCGACGCGTCGGTCGAAGATGCGCGCACGTCCGACGTCGCCAGCGAGGGCGAAGCCGGCGACGCGAGCGCGCCGCGCGTTCCGCCCAACATCCTCCTCGTGATCGGCGACGACATGGGGCTCGACGCGAGCGTTTGTCACACCGTCGGCGCCGATCCCGGTCGCGCGCCGCACCTCCAGGCGCTCTGCGCGAGCGGCGTCGTCTTCGACAACGTGTGGACGGCGCCCGTGTGCTCGCCGACGCGCGCGGGCATCCTGACGGGCCGTCACAGCTTCCGCACCGGCGTCGGAACGGTGAACCTCCCGCTCCCCGTCGGCGAGCGCGCGCTGCCGAAGGCGCTCGTCGCCGGCAAACCGGGTTACGCGACGGCGGCGTTCGGCAAGTGGCACCTCTCGAACGCGAGCAACGGCGGCGCGAACCATCCGAACAACGTCGGCTTCGCGCAGTTCTCCGGCAGCCTCGGCGCGCAAGTGTCGAACTTCTTCAACTGGTCGCGCGTCACCAACGGCCTCGCCGCGAACACGACGACGTACGCGACGACGGCGAACGTGAACGACGCGAACGCCTGGATCCAGGCGCAGACGACGCCCTGGTTCGTCTGGCTCGCGTTCAACGCGCCTCACGCGCCGTTCCACGTTCCGCCCGCGGGCCTTCACACGTACACGACGCTGACGGGCCCGCCGCTGCCCAACCCGCCGATCGATCACTACCACGCGGCGCTCGAGGCGATGGACACCGAGCTCGGGCGCTTGCTCGGCGGGCTCTCCCCGACCGTGCGCGCGAAGACGTGGGTGATCTTCGTCGGCGACAACGGCACGCCGCCCGAGGTGACGCAGGCGCCGTACACGGCGTCGAAGGGCTCGCTCTATCAAGGCGGCGTGCACGTCCCGCTCTTCATCTCCGGCCCCGGCGTCGTCGACGGCGGCCGGCGCGTCAGCGCGATCGTTCACACCGTCGACATCTTCAAGACGGTGCTCGAGCTCGCCGAGGTCGACATGGGCGCCGCGCTGCCGGCGGGCGGCAACACCGTCGACTCCGTGAGCCTCGTTCCGTATCTGACGAGCGCGAACCAGGCGCCGCTTCGCCCTTGGGTGATGACCGAGGTGTTCGGCGGCGCGCCGTTCGCGGGCGGCCGGCTCGGCAAGGCGATCCGCGACGAGCGGTACAAGTTGATCCGCTTCAACGACGGCGGCGTCGAGCTCTACGATCTCGACGACGATCCGTACGAAGCGAGCGAGCTCCACGCGGCGGGCCCGCTCTCGATCGACGCGGAGATGCACGAGGCGGCGCTCGGCGCGGCGCTCGACACGCTCCTCGCGTCGCCCTGATCGGCGCTCAGCGGTAAGGGCCGCCTCGACCTCGCGCGAGCCACGTGCCGAGCGCGTGGAGCGTCTGCTCGACGACGCGATCGTGAGAGAGCGCGCCCGCAGACTCGGAGTCGCGCGTCTCCACCGTGCGCGCCGACCTGAGGGGCGAAGCGAGGAAGCGATCGTCGTAGACGGCGTTGCGCGCCCGCGCGCGAAGCCACTCGACGGCGAGCTGAAAGTTTTCGTGAACGGTCGGACGAACCTGCGCGCCGAGCGCGACGTAGCGCGCCTCGGATTGCCGAAGGAGCCAGGGGCCGCCTTCGCGCCAGAAGAGGAGCGCGACGCGCTCGACGGCTTGCTCGGTCGACTTGTACTGGACGGACTCGCGGACCGTGCCCCGGCCGGTCGATCGATAGGCGACGTCGCGCGCCGTACGCGTCACGCGGACGTCGAGGGCGGCGTGCACGAGCGCGACGAGATCGTCGAGCGCGTGGCCGGGCGGCTTGCGATCGTTGGCGAAGAGCCTGTCGCCGGCGACGTCGAAGCGTCGCATCAGCGTCATGCGCGCGAGCGCGACGGCGTCGGCCGCGGGAAAGACGATGGCGCCGTGCCCGCGGCTGCGGAGCTGCTCCGCGACCGCGATCGCCGCGTGCGCGTCGTCGTACTGCTTCATCACGCGGGGCAAGACCCCGGAGAGTCGAACGCGCACGTCGTACGCCGCGACGCCGAGGAGCGAAGCGACCGGCTCTTGCTCCTGCTCGAGCGGCGCGCCGAGCTCACAGACGGCGAGACAATGCATCCCGTCGTGAGCTTAGCCCGATGCGCGGCTCAGCGCGCGAACGCTCAGCGTCGCTCGATCGCCACCCAGCGCTTCGATCCTTCGCGCTCGACGCGGAGGAGGAGCGGTTTGTCGACCGACGCACGCTCGATCTTGTTCACGGCGTCGGCCGCGGATCGAACCGGCTGCCGATCGACCTCGACGATCACGTCGCCGGGCAAGAGCAGCCCCGCGGCGGGACCGCCCTCGGAGACGCGACCGACGACGGCGCCGTTGCCCTTGGCGTCGCCGAGCTCGATGCCGAGCTGCCCGGGCTTGGGCTTGGCCTCGCGGCGCGGCGCGCTCGGCTTTTCGTCGCCGAGCTCGGCGAGGGTGACGAGCACGTTCACGGTCGACGTGCCGCGCCTGACTTCGAGCATGACCTTCGATCCGGGCGCGTGCGACGCGATCAAGCGGGGCAGATCGTGCGCGTGCGCGACCGGTCGTCCGTCGACGGAGATGACGACGTCGCCGTCGCGGAGGCCCGCCTTCTCGCCGGGGCCGTTCTTCTCGACGCTGCCGACGAGCGCGCCGCGCGTGTCGCCGAGGGCCAGCGCCTTCGAGAGCGGCTCGCTCACGGCCTGGATGTGCGCGCCGAGCTTGCCGCGCCGCACGTGGCCGTGCTCGAGGAGCTGCGGCAGGATCTCCTTGATGGCGTCGGACGGGATCGCGAATCCGATCCCCTGCCCGCTCGGGTTGATCGCGGTGTTCATGCCCACGACCTGACCGCGCAGATCGAAGAGCGGACCGCCGCTGTTGCCCGGATTGATCGACGCGTCGGTCTGGATGAAGTCGTCGTACGGTCCGGCGCCGATCGTGCGGCTCTTCGCGCTGACGATGCCGGACGTGACCGTGCCGCCGAGGCCGAACGGGTTCCCGATCGCGACGACGGGCTCACCGACCTTGAGGCCGGTGCTCGATCCGAGGGTGACGTGCGGGAGGTTCTTGCCCCCCTGGATCTCGAGGACGGCGACGTCGAGCCGCTCGTCCTTGCCGAGGACCTTCGCGCCGAGCTCGCGCTCGTCGGAGAGCTTGACCTTGACGGTGTCGGCGCCGTCGACGACGTGCGCGTTCGTGACGACGTGCCCCTTGTCGTCGATGATGAAGCCGCTGCCCGCGCCGACGCGCTTGCCGCCGTGCGGCATCATGGGCGGAGCTCCGCCGCGACCGCCGAACTCGCGGAAGAAGAAGTCGAAGGGCGACTCGCCTCCCATCTCGGAGGCCGAGGTCTTCGCGAGCTGCTCGACGGTGATGTTCACGACCGCGGGCTGCACGCTCGCGACGAGCGCGGAGACGTCACCCGAAGGTCCTGCCGGCTGAGCCTGGATCGCGGGCTCTTGCGACGCAGCTTGCGCGAGCGCCAGCGCGGGGACGGCGCCGGCGGCCATGGTTCCGAGAATCGACAGCGCGACGAGCCTGGAGCGTGGGTGTAGTTGAAGTCTCACGCGGCGTAGAACCCGCGGCGCCCGACGTTCTTCCCACTCGAGCTGCGAGTTTCTCGTGGCACGCCTCTGGCACCTCGGAGGCGCATGCGGACGATCGCGACGGTGATCCTCGTGGGGCTGTTCGCGTGCAGCGACGTCGATCGCCGCCTCGAGCACGACGTCGAGCAGATCCTCGCGGCGCAGCCCATCAACACGGAGCACGTCGAGGTCTCGGTGCGCCACGGCGTCGTGAAGCTCGAGGGCCGCGTCACCACGCCCGAGGAGCGCGATCGCTTGATCGCCAACGCGCGCGCGGTCGATGGTGTGCGCTGGGTCGAAGACCGGTTGGTCATCGGTCCGCTGCGACCGCGCGACATCCAGATGCAACCCTAGAGCGCGGCGGGATCCTGCTGGTAGAAGTCCGCGAGCGTCGCGTAGAGCTCGGGGTGGCGCGCTTTCAGCCGGGCCGGCTTCTCGAAGAACATCTCGGTGACGACGGCGAAGAACTCGGGCGGGCTCGTCGCGCCGTAGGCGTCGATGTCGGTGTCGCGGCCGGCGTGGATGCGCGCGACGAGATCGGCGTACGCGTCGCCGAGCACGCGCGCCCACGTCGCGTAGCGCGCGCGCTTGCCGAGATCGGGTGCGCCGTCGACGACGCCGTCTTCGGCGTCGAGCTGGTGGGCGAACTCGTGGAGGACGACGTTGTGTCCGTCTCTCTCGTTGACCATGGTGCCGCGCACCGCGTCCCACGCGAGGACGACGAGGCCTCGCTGCCACGACTCGCCGAGCCGAACGCTCTCGTCTTCGATGACCACCGGCCCCTCGTGGCGCGTCTCCGGAGCGACGTACGCGCTGGGATAGACGACGACGGTGTCGAGATCGGGATAGACGTCGGTGTCGCGGTGCAGGAGGAGGAGGCACGCCTGCGCGGCGATCGTCACGCGCATCTCGTCGGTGATCGTGAGGCCGCCCGCGCCTTCGAAGGTCTTCTCGTCGAGGAAGACGACGACGAGCTGCTCGAGCTCGTGGCGATCGGCCTCCGGCAGCGCGCGCGCGAGGGGCACGCGCTCGTCGAGGATCTTCGCCCACGCCGGGGGAAACGGCACCGGCTGGCGCCCGCGGCGAAGCCATCGACGAAGAGGACGGAGGAGGCCGAGCACGGGAGCGGAGCCTACACCCGCGACGAGGCGATCTCGGAGCGGATCTCGACTACGCTCCGAGGCGCTCATGGCTGCCGCATTCGCCGCGATCGAACGGATCGACGAAGGCCTCTGGACCACCACGCGCCCGCTACGGTTCTTCGGCGTCGAGACGGGATCGCGCATGACGGTGATGCGCGTCGGCGACGGCCTCCTCGTGCACTCTCCCGTCGCGCTCGATCCCGAGCTGCAGCGAGAGGTCGACGCGCTCGGGCCCGTCCGCGCCATCGTGGCGCCGAGCAAGTTTCATCACCTCGCCGTCGGGCAATGGGTGCGAGCCTATCCAGACGCGCTCGTCTACGCGTGCCCCGGCCTCGAGAAGAAGCGCGCCGACGTCGCGTGGACGGGCGTGCTCGGCGACGCGGCGGAAGAGGCGTGGCGCGGCGCGGTCGAGCAGGTCTTCTTCGGCGCGCGCACGTTGGAGAACGAGGTGGTGTTCTTCCACGCGACGAGCCGGACGCTCGTGTGCGCCGACGCCGTCTTCAACCTCGCCGAGCATCCGTCACGCGTGACCCGCGCGGTCGCGCTTCTCCTCGGCAACCGCCGCCCGGGCGCGACGCTCCTCGAGCGCGTGATGATGAGAGATAGAGAGAGCGCGCGCGCGCAGATCGATCGAATGCTCGCGTGGGACTTCGATCGGATCCTCTTGGCGCACGGCGCGCCGATCGCGAGCGGCGGCCGCGACGTCTTGCGAAGCGCGTACGCCTGGCTCTGACGGGTCAGAAAATGCATGTTGCAGAACGCGCCGTCGGCCCTGGCCGACAGTCGAGGCATTGTTCCTCGCTCGATGTTTTTGAGGCGCGCACCGTTGGAGCTCCAAGTTATTCCTTCGTGAATGGAGAGCGCTCACGCGTTCCTCGCCACCCTCGCCATCGTGCTCGGCGTGGCGGCGATCACCACCATCGTCTTCCAGCGACTGCGCCAGCCGGTCGTCCTCGGCTACATCATCGCCGGCTTGTTGGTCGGGCCGCACGTTCCGTTGCCGATCCATGCCGATCCGCAGACGGTCCACACGCTCTCCGAGCTCGGCGTGATCCTCCTCATGTTCGCGATCGGCCTCGAGCTGAACGTCGACAAGCTCGTTCGCGTCGCTCCCACCGCCGGCGTGATCGCGGTCCTCCAAGTCGCCCTCATGATGGCGGCGGGCTTCGCCGTGGGACGCGCCTTCGATTGGACCGTGCAAGAGAGCATCTACGCAGGCGGCGCGATCGCGATCTCCAGCACGACGATCATCGCGAAGGTGTTCGACGAGATGAAGGTCGAGGCGAGGCTCCGAGAGATCGTCTACGGCGTGCTCATCATCGAAGACATCCTCGCGATCCTCCTGCTCGCGACGATGAGCACCATTTCGAGCGGCAAGGGCCTCGACGCGATGACCCTCGCCACGACGACGGGCAAGCTCCTCGCCTTCCTCGTCGGCATGGTCGTCATCGGCTTGCTCGTCGTTCCGCGCCTCATGCGATGGGTCGTTCGTCTCGATCGCCCCGAGACCACGCTCGTCGCGAGCGTCGGCATCTGCTTCGGCCTCGCGTCCGCGTGCGCCGCGTTCCACTACTCGGTCGCGCTCGGCGCGTTCGTCGCCGGCGTTCTCATCTCGGAGTCGGGCGAAGGCCACACGGTGGAGCACCTGCTCATCCCCGTGCGCGACATGTTCGCCGCGATCTTCTTCGTGTCGGTCGGCATGCTCATCGATCCGAAGCTCGTCGCCGAGAACTGGCTCGCCGTCGTCGTCCTCTCCGTCGTCGTCATCGTCGGCAAGATCCTGGGCGTCGCGCTCGGCGGCGTGGTGAGCGGCTGCGGCCTGCGCACGTCCGTCCGGGCGGGCATGAGCCTGTCGCAGATCGGCGAGTTCTCCTTCATCATCGTCGGCCTCGGGCTCCAGCTCGGCGCGACGCGGCCGTTCCTCTATCCCGTCGCGGTCGCGGTGTCGGCGATCACGACGCTCACGACGCCGGCGCTCGTCCGCCGCTCCGACGCGACCGCGCTCGCGATCGAGCGGCGACTTCCGCGCAACGTCGTCTCGTTCATCACGCTCTACAGCGCGTGGCTCGAGCGTGTGCGCGCGGCGCCGACTTCTTCGACGACGAGCGCGCGCGTGCGGCGACAGGTCTTGCTCCTCTTGCTCGACGCCGGAGCGATCGTCGGACTGCTGCTCGGCGGCGCGCTCCTCCACAAGCGCGCCGAGGAGGCGCTGGCGACGCGCTTCGGCGTCGGCGAGGTCGTCTCCCAGGCCATCTTCGTCGGTGGCGCGGCGCTCATCGGGCTGCCCTTTCTGCTCGGCGTCGTGCGGCTCACGCGCGCGATCGGGCTCTCCGTCGTCGGGCTCGGGCAGACGAAGAAGAAGAGCGAGCCGGCGACGTCGGGCTCGATCGCGATCGCGGTCCAGCTCGGCCTCCTCACCGCCGTGGGCGCGGCGTGCATCGTCGTGGTCGAGCCGTTCGTCCCCGCGGGCGTCGGCGCTCTCCTGCTCACCGCGCTGGTCGCCGCCGCGATCTTCGCGTTCTGGCGCAACGCGAAGCAGTTCGACGTCGAGGTGCAGGCCGGAGGCGCCGTCGTCGTCGCGGTGCTGCGATCGAAGCTGCGTCCACACGACGACGACGGAGAGGAGCACGACGAAGTCGCGGAGAGAGCCGCGGTCGAGAGCGAGCTCGCCGACGACGTCGCCGCGTTTCTGCCGGGCCTCGGCGCGCCGAAGCTGTTCCGCGTCGAGGCGGAGAGCTCCGTCGCGGGGCGAACGCTCGGCGAGATCGATCTCCGATCGAAGACCGGCGCCGCGGTGCTCGCCCTCGTTCGCGACGGGAAGGCCATCATGCTCCCCGACACGTCGGAGCGCCTGGACGTGGGCGTGATCGTCGCGACCGTCGGATCGGACGAGGCGCTCGCGAGCGCGAAGGCGCTCCTCTGCGCGGCGGAGGGCGCGGCGCGTGCGACCTAGAGCAGCGGTGGTCGTCGGCACCGATCTGTCGGCGGGCGCCGCGCGCGCCGTCGCGCGCTCGGCGACGATCGCCCGCGAGCGCAGCGCGACGTTACACGTCGTCCACGCGACGAGCCGCTTGCCGCGCGCCCTCGCGCGCCAGCTCGACACCGACGAAGCGGCGACCGCGCGCAAGGCGCTCGACGTGATGGTCGCCGATCTGCGCGCCGGAGGAACGGCGGCGGTCGCGCACACCGTCGCAGGCGGCGCCGCGCCCGTCCTGCGCAAGAGAGCGCGAGAGGTCGACGCTCGCGTCATCGTCGTGGGAAGCCGAGGTCGCACGCTCTCCGACGCGCTCATCGGCTCGACGGCGGAGCGCGTCGTCGACGTCGGCGGCGCGCCCGTGCTGTTGGCCCGCGAGCCGAGCGCACGTCGCTACCGCAACGTCGTCGTCGCGATCGACGAGGAGTCGGACGTCCGGCGCGCCGTCGACGCCGCGACCTTCGTGGGGAACGGCGCGGAGCTCTCGCTCCTGCACGCCTACGAGTGCCCGTTCGAGAGCAGGCTCCACCTCCACGGCGCGGGCCACTCGGTCTTGCGTGACTATCGCGAACAGTGCCGCGCCGTCGCGCTCGAGGAGCTCACGCCGCGAGTCGCGGCCGCCGGCCTCTCTCCGAGCGCGTTGCAGCTCACCCGCGGCAACCGCCACCGCGTGCTCGCGCACGCCGCGAAGAGTCGCACGCTCCTCGTGATCATTCGGAAGAGCTCTGCGGCGCGTCGCCTCTTGCTGGGGAGCATGAGCCGCTGGGTCATCGAGCACACGACGACCGACGTGCTCCTCGTCTGATTCGTCCGCTGCTCGTGCGCGGTTACTGCCGCACGAACACGAACGGGATCTGCACGTGCTTCACTTCGCCCGGCGGAGGGAACGACCACGTTCGGA
Organism: Labilithrix sp.; assembly: GCA_019637175.1. Classification (GTDB taxonomy): domain Bacteria; phylum Myxococcota_A; class Polyangia; order Polyangiales; family Polyangiaceae; genus Labilithrix. Next base: position 65,570 of record JAHBWD010000018.1, read on the forward strand.
GCTGTTGCTCGATGCACTTCGCGACCGTCGGGTTGTCGCCCGAGGTCGTGACGCTCTGCACCTGGCCCGAAGGCGCGATCGTGAGCGACGCGGTGACCTTCGTGCTCGCCGCGGTGTTGCCGCCGCGATCGAGGCACGTTCGCTTCACGCCCGCCTTGCGCGAGTTGATCACGCGCTCGACCGCGCCCTGATCGAACGTGCCCGCGCCCGCCGACGGCCCGGGGCCGCCGGTGTCGAGCTTCGGCACGCTCGGGCCGCCGGTCAAGTCCATCGGAAGAGGCACGAGCTGGTTCTGCGAGCCGGTGAGGCCCTTGAGATCCGCGGCCGCTTTCTGCGCGTTGTCGAGGCTCGTCGCGCTCGCCACCTTCTTCAGGGTCGCCTCGACGTTCGCCGCGCGCTCGTCGGAGGCCTTCTTCTGGAGATCGGCGAGGAGCTTCGCCGTCGCGGCGGCCTCGCCCGCGTTCTCCTCCGCCTGCTGCTTGAGCGTCTTCACCTCGGCGAGCGCCGCGGCGAGCGCGTCGGCGTCGCTTCGCGCCTGCGCCGCTCGCGCGCTGCTCTCGCGCGCATAGAAGAGGGAGCCGCCGACGATGAGCGCGACGACGAGGAGGACGAGCCCCCAGAACGCGTACTGCGACTTCTGCTCTTCGCGGAAGCTGCGCGTGAGGAACGCCTGCGCGTCGTCGCCGAGCTTCACGCGACCGCTCTTCCACAGCTCGATGGCGGCGGCGAGCCGGCCCTTGCGCCATAGCTCGGCCACGTCTCGCGACTCGCTCCATCGCGCGGCGTCGCGCTCGAGGTGGGCGAGGAGCTGCCGATCGTCGCGCGCCTCGGCGATCCATCCGCGCACGAGTCCCCACTCACGGAGGATGGAGTCGTGCACGAAGGTCACGCCCTCCTTCTCCTCGCTCACGAGGCGCGCGCTCATCAGCGCGCGCACCACCTGCTTCGCCGGATCGCCGAAGCGCTCCACGAGAACCTTCTGTCGCACGTGCGCGCGCGCCCCTTCGGGCGTGGTCATCGCGAGGATCACGTCGCGCAGCGTCTCTTTGGGGATCTTCGGATCGGCGACGGCCGCGGCCGCGTGCTCCGAGAGCGCGCTCCCCATCCCTTCTTTGGCGTTGAACGCCGAGCGCGGAAGGGTCTTCTTCTTCGGGTCGCGCGCTGCCCACAGGCGCGTGAGCCCGAACTGCACGAGCGGCATGGCCGACTCGCGCGTCTCGATGTCCGCGAGCACGTCGCGCCGCAGCGCCTCGTCTTCGAATGCGTAGCCGAAGGCCTCGAGCGATTGATCGAGCACCTCCTCCCACCCCGCGGCCGAGAGCGGGCCGATCGGCTGCATGCCCCGCGAGAGCGCGCGAGAGAAGTTCGGATCGACGGCGAGCACGCCGTCGAGGAGATCGCGCCGCGCGGCAACGATGACGCGCAAGCCCGCGGGCGCGTCGGCGAGGCGCGCGAGGAGATCGAGCGCGTCGAGCCTGTCTTGATCGCGCTTCGCGTCGTGGAGCGTGACGATCTCCTCGAGCTGGTCGACGAGGATGACGATGCCTTCGCCCTTGGCGTCGACGTTGGCCGCGAGCTGCTCGGCGATCGCCTCCGGGTGATCGCCGAGCGGCGCCCCGAGCAGCTTCGAGAGCGCGCCGTAGAGCGCGCCGCGGAGATCGCTCCCCGGCGTCACGAGCACGCTTCGATATCGCGAGGGCCACCCGCCGAGCGCACCTTCCTCGATCGCGGGCACGACGCCCGCCCGCGTGATGCTGCTCTTGCCCGTCCCCGAGAGACCCACGATGCCGACGAGCCCGCGCGTCCGCGCGAGCTCGATGACGCCGGCGATCTCCGCCGAGCGTCCGAAGAAGACGTCGCGATCCGAGGCCTCGTAGCGATCGAGCCCGGGGAACGGTCCGCGCTCTTCGGAGGGAAGCGCGCGCTCGCGCCCCGCGAGCGCGCTGCGGATGCGCTCGAGCGAACGCACGACGACGTCCGCCGAGCGCGGCCGGCCTTCGCGCGTCGACGAAACGAGCGCGTCGACGAGCTTCGCGAGCGCGGCCGGCGTCGACGGCGCGACCTCCGCGAGCGGAGCCGCCGGCGCGTCGCCGAGGAGCACCTTCGCGTCGACGGCCTTCTCGCCTCGCTTCTTCGCCGTCGCGAGCGCAGGAACGTCGCCGGCGATGCACTGGTAGAGCGTCGCGCCGAGCGAATAGAGATCGCTCGTCGAGCTCGGCGGCGTCATCGTTCGAAGGCAGATGGGATCGATGTATCCGATGGTCCCCGTGATCGGCGCATCGCTCTCGCCCGACTTGTCGAGCGTCGACGCCTTCCTGCCGATCGAGTCGGGCGAAAGATCTTCGAGCGCGAGGCCGGCGCGCTCGCCGGGGAAGATCGTGTGGCGGAGCGACGCGGCGATGCCGAAGTTGATCAGCTTGTGCGTGCCGTCGGTGCGCATGACGTTCGACGGCTTGACGTTGCAGTGCACGACCTTCGCTTCGTGCGCAGCCGCGAGCGCCGACGCGATGCTGATGCCGACCTCGACGGCGAGCGGCACGCGCTTCGCGTCGCCCGGCGGCAGCTCGGCGAGCTCGCGGTCGAGGCTGATGCCCGCGGCGAACTCCATCACGAGCCCCATGAGCCCGCGCCTCGGATCGGTCGTCAGCGTGTGGAAGCGAATGACGTTCGGGTGCTGCACGCGGCAGAGCGTGCGCGCCTCGGCGACGACGCGCTCCTGCCATCCGTCGGCGTCCTTGGTCTTGCCGATGTCGAAGACCTTGAGCGCGACCTCGCGGAGACCGAGGCCTGCGTGTTCTTCGACCGCCTTGAAGACGGGCGCCGATCCGGCTTTGTCGAGCAGCTCCTTGCACCGATACGGTCCGAGGCGGCGCGCGTCGGTCGGAGCAGCCAGGAATTCGCGGATCGCGGGGCTGAAGTCGGCCATGGATGGGGACGCTAACGTGAGGTAGGCAGGTGTGTCACGCGCTCGACATGAACGCGTGAGGGAGGATCCACGGATCGCGCGCGATCCCCGCCGGCTTCGCCATCCCCGCGCAAAGACTCTGCTTCGTGCGCGCATGTTGCTTGCTCTGCAACAGGCCATGTTGACGCTCACCGACGTGACGGCGGATCCGACGGTCCGAGAGCGATCGCGCCTTCCCCAGGCGTGGCTCGACGAAGCGACGCGCCTCGGCTTCGAGCACGTCGGATGGGCGTGCTCGATGCCCGCGACGGTTCCACCCGAGACCGACGTCGACGAGATGCTCGTCATCAGCGCCGTGTTCGCGGATCGCGCCCGTCGATCGTTCTTGGAGCTCACGCGAGCGCGGCTCGTCGACGACCGATCGGTGCGCACGGTGTTCGACGACGGCACGATCCTCAGCACGAACACGAAGCCGAGCGCGCGACGCTGGTGGCTCTATCGTTGGGGGCTCGAGCACACGCCCGCGCGTCACCGCTACCGACTCTCGTTCGTCGACGCGACGTCGCTCGCGGAGCTCGTGACGCTCCACCTCGCTCGCGTGCGCGAGGAAGAGGCGCGCGGCGGCCGCGTCTTCGCGAACGGTGAGCTGCGTACGTACCTCGCGACGCGCCGGCGCTGGCGTGAGATCGCCGACGCGCGCATGAAGCGCCAGCAGAGCATCGCGAGCGCGATCGGCTTCGCGACGGTGATGCTCGCGGCGATCGGGGTTGGTCTCGTCGGGAAGCTCTTCGCGCCTTCGCTCGGAGAAGCGGCGGGCGTCGTGAGCTTCGTGGGGATGCTCCTCACGCTGCCGCTCGGGTTCGGCGCGTTCCTCTTCTCTCTCTACTTCGTCGCGCCGATCCTCGCCCGCGGCGCGCCGGCCCCGCCGCCGCGCCCCGCGCGCGAGCTGCTCGCGCTCGCCGACGCCGTCCGACGCGGCGAGCTGCCCCGCCGATCCACGAAGGAGGAAGAAGGGATCGCGCTCTCGCTCTCCCCCACCGCGCTCGCGCGCGCGCAGCGCATCGACCTCGTCGCGACCACCGCGAGCGCCGTCGTGCTGCCGGTCGCCGGTCTCCTCTCGCTCGCCGCGCTCGGCGCCGGCGGCACGTGGGTCGCGCTCGGAGCGGTCTTCAGCATCGACGGCGTCGTCGCGATCGTCATGAAGAAGACGCGCGCGGATCTGCTCCGCGAGAGGCTCGTTCCCGAGCTGGCGCGAGCGTCCGAGGCCTGCGCCTCCCCCGGAGCGTGCAGCAAGCTCTCACCCTATGTGATGGTCGCCCTCGGCGTCCTCAGCCTGGTCGCGGCGCGCGCGGCGCTCGCGCAGCCACGGCAGCCCGTCTCTCTCACGACCGTCGTCGAGTGGTGCGCGGTGCTCGCGTGGTTCGTGATCCTCACGATCTCACGCACGAAGAAGCGTCACCGGCGGCTCGCGTCCGCCGGTTGAGAGGGTCGAGAGAGAGCTCGAGCGTTCGCCGCGCTCGGGGTCACGCTGGCGGTCGCGACCCGCCGGCTTCGAACGCGATGGCGCCGCCATCGAAAACGGATACCGTCCTCCTCCGGATGCCGGGGGTCGGGGAGAAGCGCGAGGAGCACGCGTCGGCCGTGGACGCGCCGTTCCGCGCCGTCATCGAGGCGTCACCGATCCCGTTCGCGCTCAACGACGAGCACGCGAACATCACCTACCTCAACCCCGAGTTCGTCAGGACGTTCGGGTACGCGCGCGAAGACATTCCGACGCTGGCAGACTGGTGGCCGCGCGCGTACCCCGACCCGGCCTATCGCGCCTGGGTGATCGCGGAGTGGAACGATCGCTTCGAGGAGGCGCAGCGCACCGGCCTCCCCTTCGCCCCGATGGAGCTCATCGTCTGCGGCGCCGACGGCTCGCCCCACGACGTGATCGCCTACGCGGCGTCGCTCGGCACGGCGATGTCGGGAACGCACCTCGTCGTGCTCTACGACATCACCAAGGAACGACGCCTCGCGGAGGAGCAGCGAAGGCTCCAGGATCACCTCTCGCAAGCGCAGCGGCTCGAATCGATCGGCCGCCTCGCCGGCGGCATCGCGCACGACTTCAACAACATGCTCGGCGTCATTCTCGGCCGGACGGAGATCGCGCTGAAACACGTCGACCCTTCCGGAGAGCTCCACGCGCACCTCGGCGAGATCAGAGACGCGGCGCGGCGCTCGGCCGAGCTCACGCGCCAGCTGCTCGCCTACGGCGGCCGGCAGAGCGGCGCTCCTCGCGTCATCGATCCGAACGAGGCGATCGAGGGCTCGATGCACGTCCTCCGCCTCATCGTCGGGGAGACCGTCACGCTCCGCTGGAGACCGCAGGACGACATCTGGCTCGTGAAGATCGATCTGGTGCAGCTCGATCAGATCCTCACGAACTTGTGCGCGAACGCGCGTGACGCGATCGCCGATGCCGGCGAGGTCACGGTGCGTACCGAGAACGCGACGTTGAGCCACGGCGACTTCGCCGTGGGAGAGGGGCTCGCGCCGGGCGAATACATGGTCATCGAGGTCGCCGACGACGGCGCGGGCATCCAGCCCGATGTCCTCCGTCACCTCTTCGAGCCGTTCTTCACCACCAAGCAGGCCGACAAGGGGCACGGCCTCGGCCTGTCGACGGTCTACGGCATCGCGCGGCAGAACGACGGCGGAGTCTCCGTCGCCTCGACCGTCGGCCGAGGCTCCGTCTTCAGGGTCTACCTCCCTCGCGCCGTTCCCGACCGCTGACTTCAATCCCACGCGTTGCGCGTGCCGAGGATCTCCAAGGTGAGCGTGGCGTCGGGGATCGTGAAGTCGAGCGGCCTGATGTCCGCGATGCAGCTGGTGTCGATCGGCGCCGTCGGGCTCTCGAGGAACGCCATGATCATTCGCGTCCCGCACGATCGTCCCTCGCGGGTCGTCGACGACGCGAACACCGTGTGACCCGCCGTCGGCACCTCGACCCACGTCTGGTGAGGCTTGGTGAAGTGCTCCCGCATCGGACGCGCCTTGCGGAGCAGCGTCGCGGGATCGAGCCCCCCCTGGAGGAAGAGCATCGGCGTATCGGTGCTCGCGTACGTCTTCGTGCTCGCGTCGGGCGTGTAGCGGGGCCACTGGTGGTAGAGCGCGCCCATCTGCTCGGTGATGTCGCGCGAGGCCACCGCGCCGTCGCGGATCGCGGCGAGCTCTTCGACCGTGGGCGCAGGATCCTCCCACAGCTCGGAGAAGATGATGTTGTAGGTGAGGCCCCAGCCCCACTGCTTCATCATCTCGCTCTCCGGCGCATCCTGCGTGAGCACGAGGACGAGCCTCTTCAACGCGGAGACGTCGCGCGCCTCGCAGCGATCGGCGCGATGGACGACCGCCGGAATGTACGTCCTCAGGTTCGGGTCCATGAGGAACGCGGAGAACGCCCGACGAAAGAGCACGTGCGTCGGAAAGTCAGGGTGCGCGATCGCCGCGCAGTGGCCCTCCTTCAGCTTCGCGAAGAGCGCCTGCGCCTTCGCCCACGGATCGGGGCCGAGCTTTCCGCTGCAGAACGCGTCCGCCTTGCACGCTTCCATGAAGTCGCGCGCGGCTTCGTCGGAGTCCGCGTCTTGACGGGCGAGGCTCGACCCCGGTGGGACGATCGAGTCGAGGATGACGCCCGATGCCTGCGTGGGAAAGAGCTGGAGATAGCGATGCGCCCAATAGGTGCCATACGACACGCCGAGGACGAACGTCGGCTGCCCCTCGGTCTTCGTGCGCGCGATCGCGATTCCGAGATCGTTCGCCGCTCGTGTGGTGTCGTAGAGGTGCAGATCGTCCGCGTGGCTCGCCTTCAGCGCGGGCAGGCACGCGGCCCACTCGGCCTCGGTGATCGCGAGGCCGGCCTCGCTGTCGCTCGCTTCTTGCGCGGGGCAGCCGAGGCGCGCGGACTTCCCCGTGCCGCGATGATCGGGCAGGTAGTAGTCGACGTCGGGGAAGCGCGTCGCCATCGCCTCGGCGATGTTCTCGAAGACGTACGCGGAGGCTCCTGGTCCGCCCTGGAGCATCCAGAGCGCGCGGAGGCTCTTTCCGCCGGCGGGCCGGTAGCGCTTGACGAAGAAGTCGATCGTCTTTCCCTGCGGCGCCTTCGCGTCGAGCGGGACGGGGATCTTCGCGCACTCGACCTCGGGCCCCTTGCCTTCGCTGTGCAGCGGGCACGACGTCCATGCGACGGGAGCGACGGCTTCGGCGCCCGCGTCCGCGTTCGGGTCGGGCTCGCCGTCCGCGGGCGTGGGGCTCGACGACGAGCACGAGGCCAGAGACACGATGACGAGCGCGAGCGCGTGCGTAGGGAGCGACTTCATGCGCGCAGCCTCTCAGGCTCCCGCCCGCGGATGACCTAACGTCGCCTAACTTCTCGGCGTCGCGGCCGCTCTGGGCTCTCGACGCTCCGTGTGCGATCGTCTCTCGAGCCGTGCAGCGAGAACGCGAAAGTCCCCGTTCTTCCCGGAGGATCCACGGCCGCTCGGAGGAGCTCGTCGAGGCGATCGCGCTGCTCGCGAAGGGCGAGCGCCTCCTCACGCTCCGCGGGCCTCCCGGCGTCGGAAAGACGACGCTGGCGCGCGCCCTCGTCGAGCGCCTCGCTCTCGAGGGCCGTCGCGTGTTCTTCGCTTCGCTCGACGGCGTCGACGCGCGCGCGGCGGCGCTCGCGACGATCGCGCGCGCGCTCGGGCTCTCGCCGCGGACCTCGAACGAAGCCGTCGTCCTCGAGCGGATCATCCGCCAGCTCGACACGGGCACCGCGACGCTCGTCCTCGACGGCGTCGACGCGATCCGCGCGGACGCGCGATCCATCGTCGACGATCTGCTCGCGGAGACGACCGATCTCTCCATCGTCACGGGCTCGCGGACCGCGCTCGCGTCACCGCTCGAGATCGTCGTCACGCTCGCCCCGCTCGCCGTCGACGTCGCGACGGCGTTGCTCGTCGAACGCGTCGGCCGAGCCGCGCCGAAGCGCACGATCGAGCCGGAGCTCGCGCGGGAGCTCGCGCAGCGCTCCGCGGGGCTGCCCCTCGCGATCGAGATCGTCGCCGGTTGGGTCGCTTCGCTCGGCGCGCGCGAGACGCTCTCGGCGCTGCGCGAAGGCGAGCTCGCGCTCGACGCGCTCGATCAAGCGCTCGATGCGTCGTGGACGTTGCTCGGCGTCGAGGAGCGCCGGGCGTTCGGGGCGTGCAGCGTCTTTCGAAAGACGTTCGACATCGAGGCCGCGCGCGCGGTCGTCGGCGCGTCCCGCGCTGCGTCCGACCTCGCTACGCTCGTCTCCGCGTCGCTCCTCGACGTGCACGACACGTGCGACGGCGCTCGCTACGCGATGCTCGAGGGCGTCCGCGACTACGCCGCGAGGCGGGCGCCGGCCGAGGCCGTCGACGCGCGCGAGCGCCTCGCGCAGCACCTCGCGACGTGCACGAGGCCGCGCGCCGATTTGCCCGCGAGCTGGAGAAGGCTCGCGGAAGAGCGCGACGACCTCGTCGTCGCGTGGGAGCACGCGATCGATCGCGATCCGCGGAGCGCCCTCCGGCTCGCGGTGGTCCTCGAGCCGAGCCTCGCCGCGCAGGGGCCGCCGTCGCTCCACCGGGCGATCCTCGAGCGATCGATCGCCGCGAGCGAGACCGCGGGCCTGCCCGAGCTCGCCGAGGCACACGCGGCGGCGACGGTCGATCTGCTCTACGCGCTCGGTCGCCTCGAAGCGCTGGGCGGACACCACGAAGCGTCGCGCGCGCTGCTCGAGCGCGGGATTGCGCTCGCCGAGCGTCACGCCGACGGCGTGCGAACGGCGTGGCTCATCGCGCACCTCGCGATGTCGCTTCGCGCGCTCGGGCGCGTCGACGAGGCCGCGGCGCTCGTCGAGCGCGCGCGCGCCGTCGAGAGCCGCGAGGCCGACGCGCGCCTCCACGCCACCGTCGAGCGCGCGGCCGGCGCGCTTCACCTCGCCGGCGGTCGTCTCGAGCCCGCCGGCGAAGCGTATCGTCGCGCGGGCGTCGCGGCGCGAGCGGCGAGCGCGTCGAGGCTCGAGGGCCTCGCGCTCCTCGGCTCGGGGCAGGTGCACCTCGCGCGCGGCGACCTCGACGCGGCTTCGAGCGCCTTCGCCGAGGCGCGGTCGTGCTTCGAGATCGCGACCGACGCGCGTCACCTCGCGCGCCTCGCGGTTCACGAAGGCGCCGTCGCGCTTCGACGCGGAGACGTCACCGACGCCGAGGAACGCTTCGCGCGCGCGCTCGACGACGTCGTCCTCCAAGACGACGTCGAAGGAGAGCTCGAGGCTCGCCTCGGCTTGGTGCGCGCGGCGCGCGCGCGCGACGACACGCGCCTCGCGGAGCGTCGGCTCGACGAGCTCGCGCTCGGCGTACGCCGCACCGACGACGTATCGTGGAAGAGGCGCCTCGCCGAGCTCGGCGAGGCCATCGCTTCGCGAGACGCGATCGTCCTCACGCTGACGCGCGACGGGCGCTCCTTCGAGCTCGGATCTCGCGCCGTCGACTTCGGCCGACGCGGCCCGCTTCGGCGCATTCTGCTCGCGCTCGCCGAGCGACGACGTGCCCCGGATCGCGCGCTCTCGGTCGCCGAGACGCTCGCCGTAGGCTGGCCCGGAGAGAGGATGCGCCACGAGTCGGGCGCGGCGCGCGTCTACATGGCGATCCGACGACTGCGGATGCTCGGGCTCGAGCCGATCTTGCGAACGTCCGACGCAGGCTACGCGCTCGACGAGAGCGTCGCGATCGTCTGGCGCGATTGACTTGGCTATCCGCTCGCCGGGAGGCCGAACACGAGCGAGCGATGCGCGGAGATGCCCGCCCGCACGCCGTCGCCGACGGCGAGCGCGACGGATCCCGCGGGCAGGGCCACGTCGCCGCAAGCGAACACGCCGGGCACGGTCGTCGCCTTCATTTCATCCGTCTTCACGTAGAAGCCGAACGGGCTCTCCTCGAGCGCGCACCCGAGCTCGGCGGCGATCGGCGTCGACGGGCGCGTGCGCGGCCCGACGAAGAGCCCGCGGAACCCCAGCGCGCGGCCCGACGCGAGGCGGACCGACGGCGCCGCGTCGTCGCCTTCGACCGCGGCCACCGCCTCGCGCTCGATGACGACGCCTCGCCTCTCGAGCGCGGCGCTCTCCTCGGCCGTCGGCTCGAACAGACCGCGCGTGAAGTACGTCGTCTTCCCCCAATCAGGGAGCATCTGCGCGACGTGGGCGGCCGCGGGCATCGTCGCGAGGACGCCGATCGCCCCGCCGTCGAGCTCGTAGCCGTGACAGTACGGACAGTGAAAGACGCTGCGGCCCCAGCGCTCGGCGACGCCGTCAATCGACGGTAGCTCGTCGGAGACGCCGTACGCGAGGATCATTCGCTTCGCCTCGAGGTTCCGCGCGCCGTCGAGCTCGACGACGAACGCGTCCGCCGCGCCGCGCGCCGCGCGCGCAGTGCCCTCGATCCAGGTCACCGTCGGGTAGGCGAGGAGCTGCGCGCGCGCGTTCTCCGCGATCGCGCGGCCCTCGTGACCGTCGTGCCCCAAGAAGCCGTGCGAGTGCGTCGCGAAGCGGTTGCGACGGAGCCCTGCGTCGATCACGGCGACGGCGCGCCGCGCGCGCGCGAGCTGGAGCGCCGCGGAGATCCCTGCGTAGCTTCCCCCGACGATGACCGCGTCAAGCATGTCGTTGTTCTCCTCTCGACGATCTCTGCGACCGACACGACGCCGGTCGCGCGTGCGTGACCTCGCGACGAACGTCGGCGAGCGACGTTCGCTTCAAGCCCGCGAGGAACACGTCGGAGGCGTGCGCGAGCGCCTCGTCGACGGCTCGGTTCACCGCGCGCTCGACGAGGCACCGCGGGTTCTTCGTCCGCGGGCCGACCGCGAAGAGCGTCGTGACGCCGAGCGCGGCGTATACCTCGTCGAGCCTGATCTCGTCGAGCGGCCGCGCGACCTCCCAGCCGCCGCCTCGCCCTTTCTGCGCGCGCACGATGCCCGCTTCACGCAGCCCGGCCATCGTGCGGCGCATGACGACGGGATGGATCGCCATGCGCGCCGCGAGATCTTCCGAGGTGATCGCCGCGTCGAGGTCGCCCATGTGCAGCAGCGCGTGGAGCACCAGGGATAGGCGGCCGTCGGACTTCATGTAACTTTGTTTGTTACATTAATCGCCCCGCGTCAAGGCGCCGATTGCCACGGGCGAGCGATCCCGCATTAGGATGCTCTTCGCGTGAGCGCCCCCCGATCAGCGAGCTCGAGCGGAACCCTCGGCCGGATCACGCTCCGCATGGCGAGCTCCCTCGACGTCGAGGAGGTGCTCGCCGAGATCACGCGTGGCCTCGTCGGCGATCTCGACGCCGCGCTCGCGCGCATCTGGCTGATCCGCGAGGAGGAGCCCGGCGTCTTGCGCCTCGCGGCGAGCGCCGGCCTCTCCGAGCGGCTCGACGGATCGCGCAGCAAGGTCGCGATCGGATCGCTCAAGATCGGTCAGATCGCCGAGACCCGCGCGCCGCTCTACACGACCGATCTCGCGGACGATCCGCGCTTCATCGATCCCGCGTGGATCGCCGGAAGCGGCCTCGTCGCGTTCGCCGGCTACCCGCTCGTGTGCCGCGGCGAGCTGCTCGGCGTGCTCGCGATCTTCTCGCGCCGGCTCATCGCCGCCGACGAGCTCGATCAGCTCGCGCTCTTCGCCGCGCAGGCCGCCATCGCGATCGAGAACGCGACGCTCTTCGCCCGCGTGAGCACGCTCAAGCGCAAGCTCGAGGCGGAGAACTCGTATCTCAGAGAGGAGATCCACGAGGCCCAAGCCCCGGCGATCGTCGGCGAGAGCCACGCGCTCGCGCGGGCGAAGAACGAGCTCGGGCGGGTGGGCCCGACGGCGACGACCGTGCTTCTCCTCGGCGAGACGGGCACGGGCAAGGAGCTGTTCGCCCGCGCCGTTCACGAGTCGAGCCCGCGGAGCGCCGCGCCGTTCGTGAAGGTGAACTGCGCGGCGCTGACGCCGACGCTGCTCGAGAGCGAGCTCTTCGGCCACGAGCGGGGCGCGTTCACCGGCGCGACGCAGCGGAGGCTCGGGCGCTTCGAGCTCGCCGACGGCGGTACGCTCTTCCTCGACGAGATCACGGAGCTGCCGCTCGACGCGCAGTCGAAGCTGCTGCGCGTCCTCCAAGAGCGCGAGATCGAGCGCGTGGGCGGCTCCACGCCCATCCCGATCGACGTCCGCATCGTCGCGGCGACGAACCGCGACATCGACGCCGAGGTGCGCGCCGGGCGCTTCCGCTCGGATCTGTTCTTCCGCTTGAACGTCTTTCCGCTCCGCTTGCCGCCGCTGCGCGAGCGCCGCGACGACATCCCGGCGCTCGTCGCCTCGCTCCTCGAGAAGATCGCGACGCGAGGCTTCGAGCGTCGCGGCATCGACCTGGACGCGGTCGCCTATCTTCAGGCGTACGATTGGCCGGGGAACGTGCGCGAGCTCGAGAACGTCCTCGAGCGCGCGGCGGTGCTGGCGCGCGGGCCGACCATCCGCGTCGAGGATCTCCCGGAGCTCGCCGGCGAGAGCAAAGGCGAAGTCGCCGACGCGCCGGACGCGGTGGCCACGTTGAAGGAACGCGTGAGCGACTTCGAGCGCACGCTCATCGCGGACGCGCTCGCGCGGGCCGGCGGCAATCAGTCGGAGGCCGCGCGCCTCCTTCGCACGAGCCGCGCGACGCTCCAGTATCGCATGCGCGTGCTCGGGCTCTGATCGCCGAACCTTCGGCACCCCTGCCGAATCTTCGGCAGCCGGCGCCTCGATTCGCGCGCGATTTCGCGAGGGCGGCGAGAGGCACGCGCCGTGCAGCGCTCGCGTGCATGAAGAAGGACCCCACGAACGGACGCACCTGCTACTGCGGACATCGTCGCGGAGACCCTGCCATTCACGAGGAGCCCGAGTACTCGATGTGGGGCTGGATCGTGCTCAGCATGTTCGGCGTCACGCCGCGTCCCCATCACATCGCGTTCCGTTGCGCCTACTGCCGCGAGGAGCTCGGGCAGTCTCGCGATCCGAGGCTCCTCGCGCGACGGACGACGCCGCGGGCGGCCTAGCGCGCCTACGGCGTCGTCGCGCTCTCGGCTCGATCGCGTCAGTCGCGCGCGACGATCGTGGCGACGCCCTCCGCGAGCTTCGCGACGTCGACGCCGAGCCCTGCGCCGAGCTCGGTCGCCGCGACCTTGCTCGTCGCCGCCAAGCTGCGACCGTGCAGGCGCTGGTCGACCACGGTGACGTTCTCGATCGGAAGATCGGTCACGGTGTCGAGCATCTGACCGGCGAGGACGCCGACCTTCTGCGCGACGAAGATGCGCCGCGCGTCGGGGCCGGCGCTCTTCCAGACGCGCGCGACGTCACGCAGCGATTGCGCCCGCGCCTTGCCGCCCGCGACGATCCCCGCCATCGCGCCGCGCGCCGCGAGCACGCGACGGTCGCGCTCGGCCTCCGCGCCCTTGATCTCGTCGGCCTCGAGCTGGAGGCGCACCTGCTCGATGCGCGCGCTCTGCACGGCGAGCTCGGCGCTCGCGCGGGCGATGCGCGCGGTGACCTCGGCGCGCTCCTCGGCGACGAGCGCGTCGCGCTTGCTGCGCGCGTCGACGATGCGCCGCGCCGCCTCCGCCTGTGCCTTCGCGACCTCGGCGTCGACGCGCGCGATCGTGCGCGTCTCGAAGTTCGCCGCGTTGCGCTCGGCGGAGAGCGCGCGGTTCTCGGCCTCGGCGACGCGCGAGCGCATCTGGAGCTCGGCCGACTGCTTGCGCCCGAGGCTGTCGAGGTACCCCTTGTCGTCGGAGACGTTCTGGATCTTGAGCGTGTCGAGCACGAGCCCGAGCCGCTTCAGATCGGTGTCGGCCTCGTGCAAGAGGCTCTGCGCGAACTTCACGCGATCGTGGTTGACCTCCTCGGGGGTCAACGTCGCGAGCACGCCGCGCAGGTTGCCCTCGAGCGTCTCCTTCGCCACCGCCTCCACGACGCGCCGAGGCTTGCCGAGGAATCGTTCGATCGCGTTGCCGATGACGGGCTCCGTCGACGCGATCTTCACGTTCGCGACGGCGTTGACGTTCAACGGGATGCCCCCCTTCGAGTACGCGCCCTCGACGCGCACGTCGATGATCATGTTCGTGAGGTCGAGCCGGTCGACGGTCTCGAACATCGGGATCTGCAGCCCGCGGCCGCCTTGCACGAGGCGGTAGCCGACCGTGTGCGCGCCTTCGCGCCGGCGTGAACCGGAGAAGACGAGCACCTCGTTCGGCTGACAGATGTGAATGAGCTTGCTCACGATCATCAGGGCGACGAGGGCCGCGAGCGCGAGGACGACGACGACGACGACGGCGGTGGTCAACATGACGATGGGCTCCTTCGATGCGAATGAGAGAGGGGGTTCACTCCGCCGCGGCGGCGATGGGCTCGCGAACGGTGGCCGGCGGGTCGTCGCCGCGCAGGACGGCGGCGAACTTCACGCCGAAGACGTCGGAGACTTGATCGAGCAGCTTCTTGACGGTGGCGGGATACGCGCCGACGTAGCCGGCCACGGTGCTCCCGTCGCCGGCGTCGAGGAGCGACGCCTGCTTGGCGTGCACCTGCGCGGCCGCCTGCGTGATGCGCGCGAAGACGTCCTCGACGTGCTGCACCGCGACGAGGTCCATCGCGTGCTCGCCGCTGGCGATCCACGCGTCGTGCATGTGCGCGAGCGCCTCTGCGACCGCCTCGCCCTTCGCGGCGATGGCCGACGCGTCGCCCTCGGCGAGCAGCTCTTGCACGCGCCTCCCGACGTCGGCGGGGATCGCCACGTCGGCGGTGAGGCGAAGGCGCTCGAGCTCCGCGCGCAGCGCGTGGAGCTGCTGCTCCGCTTCGGCGCGCGCGGCCGCGGCGGCCTGCTCGGTGCGCTCCTCTTCCGACCGGGCTTCGGCCGACAGATCGGCGACGCGCTGGCGCGCCTCGTTCTGCCGCCGCTGGACGTTCGCGTTCGCCTGCGTCTGCGCGATCTGACCTCGCGCCGCGGCCTCGGCCTCGGCCTTCTCCGCCGCGCGTACGGCGTCGGACTCGGCCACCTCGGCCTCGCGCAAGATCTCGGCGATGCGACTACGGCCGATGCTGTCGAGGTAGCTCCGATCGTCGGAGACGTGCTGGATCTTGAGCGTGTCGAGCTGGAGGCCGAGCTTGGCGAGATCGGGCCCTGCCTCCTCGCTCAGGCGATCGGCGAACTTCAGGCGATCCTCGTTGACCTCCTCGGGCGTCATCGTCGCGAGCACGCCGCGGAGGTGACCCTCGAGCGTCTCCTTGCCGACGCGCGCGATCTCTCCGACGCTCTTGCCGAGGAAGCGCTCGATCGCGTTGCCCACGAGCGCGGGCTCGCTCGAGACCTTTACGTTGGCGATCGCGCTGACCGTGAGCGGGATGCCGCCTTCGGAGTAGGCGCCGCTGACCGCCATCGGCACCGACACGAGCGTGACGTCCATGCGATCGACGCGCTCGAGGACGGGGACGCGGAACGCGCGGCCGCCGGAGACGATGCGGAAGCCGACGTCTCTGCCGTCGGCCGCGCGCCGCTTGCGCCCGGAGAAGATGAGCACCTCGTTCGGCCGGCAAACGTGCAAGAAGCGCCTGACGAGCGCCATGCCGACGAGGGAGAGGAGGACGACGGCGACGCCGCCGCCCACGACGAGGATCGATTCGATGGCTACGTTCACGGCGTTCACGGCTGGTCTTTCCCTTTCGTTGCTTTCGTGGACGTGACGAGCACGACGCCGTCGTCGCGCACGTCGTAGACGACGACCGGATCGGAGATCTCGAGGACGCCTTCGTCCTCCGTCTCGGCGTCGAAATCGATGATCTGGTTCTCGAGCCGCACGCGGATGCGGCCGAGCGCGCCCCGGCCCGGAGGCAACACGACGGTGCCGCTGACGCCGACGCACGCGTCACGGGCGAGCGTGCTCGAGATCTGATCTGCCGCGAGCCAGCGGACGAGCTTCGTCACGCCGAGGCCGGCGGCGTAGCCGACGGCGAGGGCGGTCGCCGCGACGGCGATCGGGCCGAGCCCGGAGAGCCACGTGAGCAGCGCGCCGGTGAGGCCGCCGAACGCGAGGAGGAACGTCCAGAACCGCAGCGACGCGATCGGGAGCGCCTCCAGCATGAGCTCGATCTCGGGGGAGGCCTCCGCCTCGAGCTCGACGTCGGCCTCGGCGTCGTCGTGATGGCCGCCCGCGAGCGAGAGGAGCAACAGGAGGCCGCCCGTGACCGCGCTGGCGAGGTAGAGGAGGATCACGCGGCTCCTCTTTGCGAGGTACGTGCCACGCGCGCGCACGCATGAATCACGCGGCGGCGGCGCCCCGTCCCCCAGAATGATGAAATTTGCTCGGGTGAATCTCGCCTTGTGGCGATATTCGCCTATCCTCTCAGGGATGCCGACGCGCGCCTCGACCGCCGACGCGGTGACCACGCTGCTCGAGAACCCGTTCCGCGTGGCGCCCGATCGACTCGCCGCGTCGATCGCCGCGCTGAGCCGGCGCGAGGCGGTCGAGCCCATGCTCCGCGCCGCGATCGATCGAGACGACGGGCGCGCAGCCGAGCGGATCGTCCTCGCGGCCGCCCACGCGGTCGCGTGCACCGCGCCCGACAAGGTCACACACCTCTTCGGATCCGAGGTCCCCGCGAGCCTCGCCCGCGCGCTCCCGCACCCGCGCAGCGACTACATCGCGATCGGCGCCGCCGCCGGCCGATGCCGCCGCGCGCTCGACGCCCTGCGAGGCACGAGCGACGCCATCGCCGCGGTGCGGCGCGCGACGTGGGCGGCTTCCTTCGGCGACTCGCTCATGCACGCGCTCATCCTCGCGCGCGTCATCCACGACCACGACGTCCTCATCCTCGGCGAGACGGGGACGGGCAAGGAGGCCGTCGCGCACGCCCTCCAGGAAGCCTGCATCGGCCCGAAAGACGGCTCGCCCGCGCCCCGCGCCGCGCTCAACGTCGCGGCCGTCCCGGAGACGCTCGTCGCCGCCGAGCTCTTCGGCCACGCGAAGGGCGCGTTCACCGGCGCGAACGAAGCGCGCCTCGGGCGCATCCGCACCGCGTACGGCGGCTCGCTCTTCCTCGACGAGGTCGGCGATCTCCCGCTGAGCACGCAGGTCAAGCTGCTGCGCGTGATGGAGACCGACGAAGTGAGCCCGCTCGGATCCGACAAGACCTACCGCGCGAGCTGCCGGTACCTCGCGGCGACGCACAAGGACCTCGGCGCGATGGTCGAGGCGGGGCTCTTCCGGCGCGATCTGCACGAGCGCCTCGCGGGCACCATCATCCGCCTGCCTCCGCTGCGCGATCGCCCGGAAGACATCGACACGATCGGGCACGCGTTCGTCGAGCGTTACCTGCCGGCGAACGCGCTGCCGGCGACGCGGCGGCGCATCGAGGCGTGGCTCGCGAGCGCCGAGCCGCGCCGACATCGATGGCCGGGCAACGTGCGCGAGCTCCAGAACGCGCTCCGCAACCTGCTGCTCGGGCTCGACCCCGGCGACGACGCGGCCGTCCCGGCCCTCGAGGCCGACGCCCGCGACGCCCTCCCTCCGGCGCTCCGCGACTGCACCGCGACGATGGATGAGGTCGTCGATTGGTACGTCCGGCGCGTCCTCGACAAGAACGGGCGGAGCCTCGCGGGCGCCGCGCGCACGCTCGGCGTCGACCGAACCACGGTGCGCCGGCGCGTGCAGGCTCGCGCCTGAGTCAGCCGGTGTACGCCTCGTCTTGCTCGATGCGCGAGAGCACCCAGTCGTACTCGCCGCTCGTCACCTTCACGGCGCAGAACTCGCAGTTGCCGGTCATGTTGATCTTGAGCGGCGCGCCGCAGTTCGGGCACTGGCGCTCGTTCTTGTCGGTGTGCTTCTTCTGCGCACCGCGGATCATCGTCCAGTACTCGGAGTAGGCGCGCGGCTTCGACTTGCTGCCCGAGAGGAGCCGGCCGTCTTCGCCGATGGTGTAGTCGAGGCCGGTCGCGTAGAGCCGCACGGTGACCGCGTCGTAGTAGGCGTCGGTCGTCGCCGCCGCGAGCTCGATGCGCGTGATGCGCGAGCCGTCGGTGCGG
Source organism: Labilithrix sp. (assembly GCA_019637175.1). Classification (GTDB taxonomy): domain Bacteria; phylum Myxococcota_A; class Polyangia; order Polyangiales; family Polyangiaceae; genus Labilithrix. Next base: position 83,594 of record JAHBWD010000018.1, read on the forward strand.
TTGATGCACTTCGCGTTGCGATAGAGATCGATCCAGTAGAGCTGCGACTGAAACAGGTTGTCGCTGATGAAGGGGCGGATGCGCGAGGGATCGCGCGCGACCCAACCGGCGTGGAACTCCTGGAACACGAGGCCGACGCGCTGCTGGAGGAGCGCCCACGACGTGCCCGCCGGATCCTTCGCCTGAATGCGCCCGAACGTGGCCGGCGCGTCGGGCGCGATGATCGTGGGCAGGTTGGTGCCCTCCTCGGCGACGTTCGACGTGAGCAGCGGCCCGCGCGGCTCGCGCTCGAGGAGCTGGATGCCCGAGACGGCCCAGTCTCTCGAGCCTTGCGGCACGGTCGCCTTGCAGAAGTTGCACGTCGTGCCGCGCATGTTCGAGAGCGGGCCGCCGCAGCTCGGGCAGTTCAGCGTGCGCGCCTTGCCGGGCTCGCGCGATCGCGCCCCCGCCGCGCGCGAGAGCGAGAGGCGCTCCTTGACGTAATAGCGCTGCTCGCCTTGCGGCCGATGACGCTCGACGTAGTTCGACTCGATCAGCACGTCGATCTGCGCGGCGCCCTGCGCGTCGACGAAGACGCGCTCGTACGTCATCGCGCCGATGATGATGCCGGTGACCTCGGCGACGCGCCCGTCGTTGCGCAACGAGGTGCGCGCGTGATCGGCGACGTACGCCGCGAGCGCCTCGGCGCCGCCGGCCCCTCGCGCCCGATGGATCTCGGCGTAGAGGAAGTAGAGGAAGTCTTCGAAGACGACGATGGAGAAGCCTGGATCGGTGCGACGCAGCGCCTCGAGCTTTCCGCGGAGCGGCTCGCGTCGCGGAGGGGGAGGCGGCGTCCATTGCGCCGCTGCGTGCGTCGACCATTCGCTGCCTCGCATCGCCTTGGTCGCGCGCGACCGTACGACGAAGACGATGACGGCGATGACGAGGAGCGGGATGCCGATGACGGGGTGCTCGATGCAGAGGATGATGAGCGCGCCGATCGCCTCGCCGTCGCCTCCTCCGCCGCCGCCTCCGCCCGAGTACCCTCCCCCTCCTCCTCCTCCGCCGCCGCTTCCGCCGGAGTACGAGCCGCCGCCTCCGGGGCGCGCGGCGTACGCGAGCGTCGCCCAGAGCACGACGCTCGCGACGACGAGCGCGACGGCGATCGCAGAGCGCGGGAGCAGGTTGCGCTTCATGCGATCTCGTCCGCGAGCTCGTTGACGTCGTCTTCCGCGCGCGCCATCGTCGCCGCGAAGACGGGGCCGAGGGCCTCGAGCGTCTCGGCGAACGCGCGAACGTCGGCGCGGGTGAGCGCTTCTTCGAGCGCGCGCTCCGCGCCTTCCGCCGCCGCTCTCGCCTCCGGCGTCACGCCTGCGTCGGCCACGACCGCGACGGCGCGCTCGAAGAGCGCGACGTAGACGAGCACGCCCGTGCGCCCCGTCGTCTTCGAGACGCCGAGATCGACGAACGCCGCCTTGGCCGCCTGGCTCACCGCCTCTTCTCGCTTCTTCTTCGCGATCGCGAGGCGCTGGAGCGGCGGCAGCGCGTACGAGAGCCCGTAGCCGGCGCCGAACGCGAGGATCACGTCGAGCGGCATGAGCGCCGTCGCGAAGTCGCGCGGATAGAAGAGGAGGAAGAGGAGCGCGGCGAACGCGAAGACGACGCCGAAGAGCAGGTGCGCCTCGGGGTACGCGCGCGCTCGCTTCTTCATCGTGATCACGAGCTCGGCGGACGTGTGCGACTCGAACGCCTTCACGGCGGCGACCGCGCGCGCCTTCGCGCGCTCGTGGAGGAACGAGAGCCCCGCGGGCAGCTCGGCGGCCGAGGCCGATGGGGATACGACAGCGCTCATCGAAGCCGCACGATACCCGACTCGGGCACGTCGCTCACGATCTTGTGACGCAGCGCCACGCCATGCTCGCAGCTCGCGGCTCGCGCGACGCTGCATCACGCGACGTGGCGCATCACCGCAGTGACTCCCGCGTCGATCTTCGTACTGTGAGACATGTTCGTCTCGCGCATCCCCGAGCTCGCGCCGACGTGGCTCGAAGCGCGCGTCCCGTCGTCGCTGCGCGGCACGGTCGCGGGCCTCGCGCTTTGGCAGTGGCTCGGCCTCGTCGCCAGCGTGTTCGTCGCCTATCTCGTCGGACGCGTCGTCTCGTACTGGCTCATCCGCATCGCGACGCGCATCACGCAGACGACGAAGACGACGTGGGACGACGGCGTGCTGCGCACGCTCGGGCCTCCCTCCCGCTTCTTCGTCGCGCTCCTCACGTTCGACGCGCTCTTGCCCTCGCTCGCGCTCCCCGAGGCCGTCGCGGCGGTCGTGGCGCGAATCGTGGGCACGGCGCTGATCGTGGTGGTCGCGTGGACCGTGATCGGTCTCGTCGGCGTCATCGCGAGCCACGTCGAGCTCCGCGCGCAGCAGGCCGCGGGCGCGAGCAGCGAGGCCGAGCTCGCGTCGCGCGGGATCCAGACGCAGGTCCGTGTGCTCCGGCGAGTCGTGAGCGTGTGCATCGGGATCGTCGCGCTCGCGCTGACGCTCATGCAGTTCGAGATCGTGCGCAGCGTCGGCGTCTCGCTGCTCGCCTCCGCCGGCCTCGCGGGCGTCGTCATCGGCTTCGCCGCGCAGCGCACGGTCGGCAGCTTGATCGCCGGCATCCAGCTCTCGGCGACCCAGCCCATTCGCATCGGTGACGTCGTCATCGTGGAGAAGGAGTGGGGAAGGATCGAAGAGATCACCCTCACCTACGTGGTGGTGAAGGTCTGGGACGAGCGAAGGCTCATCGTTCCGATGACGCGCTTCCTCGAGCAGCCGTTCGAGAACTGGACGAAGTCGGGCTCCGCGCTGCACGGCTCGGTGATGCTCTACGCAGACTGGACGCTGCCGGTGCAAGAGCTCAGGAAGGAGGCCGAGCGCTTCCTCGAGGGTCACCCGCTCTGGGACGGCCGCACGAGGACGGTCCAGGTGACGCAGGCGACCGAGAAGTCGATCGAGGTCCGCGTGCTCGTCTCCGCGGCCGATCCCGGCACCATGTGGAACTTGCGCGTCCAGGTGCGCGAGCGCCTCGTCGAGTGGCTCCAGACGTACGAAGGCGGCCGGTATCTGCCGCGCGTGCGCCTCGCGGGCGATCGCGTCGAGTGAGCGCCGCTCTCGGCGTCGGCGTCGTTCACGCGTCGGGCGCTCACGCGTCGAGCGCCGCCTCGATCTCGCGCGTCGTCGGTCTCGCCTCCGGGCTCTTCTCGAGGCAGCGGAGGACGAGCCCGTCGATCTCCGGAGGAACGTCGGGCGCGTACGCCGACGGCGGCTCGGCGACGCCGTGGACGTGCCCGGCGCAGACCTCGACGAGGTTGTCGCCTTCGAACGGCGGCCGCCCGGTGAGAAGAACGTACGCGACGCACCCGAGCGCGTAGACGTCTGCGCCGGGGCCGACGGTCTCGGGCGAGAGGATCGACTCCGGCGCCATGTAGAGCGGCGTCCCCGCGATCGCGCGCTCGCTCGTGATCTTCACGTCGGAGGCGACGTCTTTCACGAGACCGAAGTCGAGCACCTTCACGAAGTCGGGCACGCCGCCGCGCGTGCAGAGCATGACGTTCTCCGGCTTCACGTCGCGGTGCACGAGGCCCGCGTCGTGCGCTTCGCCGAGCGCCGCCGCGATCTGACCCAGGATGTGTCGCGTCCGCTCGACGGGCTGCGGCCCTTCACGTTCGACGAGCCTCGCGAGGTTCTCGCCGTCGAGCAGCTCCATCGCGTAGTAGAAGACGCCGCCGCGCGTGCGACCGAAATCGTAGATCGAGATCGTGTTGGGGTGCGTGAGGCGGCTCGCCGCCATGACCTCGCGCTCGAAGCGCACCACGGCGGTCTCTCCCGCGCGGTCCGGTGGGATCACCTTGATCGCCGTCGGTCGCTTGAGCATCGCGTGGCTCGCGCGATAGACGACGCCCATCCCGCCCTCGCCGATCTTCTCGTGGACGACGTATTGCCCGAGCTGCACCGCCTTCTCGACCGCGCTCCTCAGGCCATAGATCGTCTTCGACACCAGGTACACGGCGGCGACGCCGGCGACCATGCTCCGCACGGCCGCCCACGTCGCGGCGCCCGGATCCGGCACGAGCGCCGCGCCGGCCCGGCGATAGAAGATCGCGAGCCCGATCGCGAAGGGGACGGCCGAGACGCCGGCGGCCGCGACCGCGATGAGCGGCCCGGTCGGAACGAGCGCCGCCCGCACCACGAAGAAGAGGACGAAGAAGCCCACCGCGGAGACGTCGACGGTCACGACGAACGGGACGGTGGAGAGCGCGACGGCCGCGGTCGTCGCGGTCGCGAGGGTCGCGACGGCGTCGAGCGCGCGCACGACGGCGGGTCGCTGGACGTGGAAGCGGAGCGACACGAAGACGGCGGAGAGCACGACGGCGTGCCCGGTCTGGACGTCGACGATGAAGCCGAGCGCGCGAGGATCGAGATCCGGCGGAAAGCTCCGGAGGCGAGTCACGATCGCGGCGAGGACGCCGAGCAGCGCGAAGTAGCCGTAGAAGACGGTGACTCGGCGATGCAGGAGATCCTGGCCGCCGATCGTCTCCGAGAGCGAGAGACGATCGGCGGCGACGATCGCGCGCAGCGTTCCGTCGATCGAGGTCACTCGCCGGCTTTCGGACCGACCAGCGCGCGCATCTGCTCGAGGTATTGTTCGCCCGGCATCGCGCCACGCATCGCCGCGAGATCTTCGGCGTCCGGACCGGCCGGATAGCGGAGGCGCTTGCTCCCGTCCGTCGCCGCGAGCCACACGGCGCGCGCCACGTCGTCGGCGTTCGTGGTCTTCGCTGCGGCGTGGCCGCCCATGAGGCGCTCAGCATACGCAGCGTACGCCTCGGGCACGAGCCCTTGCATGCGATCCATGCCGTTCGCGACGAAGCTCGTCGACGGGCCGTAGCCGGGCTCGACGATCTTCGTGCGCACGCCGAACGACGAAAGCTCGTAGGAGAGCGCCTCGGTGAAGCCCTCGATCGCGAGCTTGCTCGCCGCGTAGACGCTCACGAGGGGCATCGGCACGATCCCGACGCTCGACGTGACGTTGACGAGCGTGCCCGCGCGGCGCTCGCGAAAGTGAGGAATGATCGCCTGCGTGACGGCCATCATCCCGAAGGTGTTCGTCTCGAAGACCTCCCGGATGGTCTTCTCCGGCGTCGCTTCGAAGGCCGAGAGCAGGCCGATGCCGGCGTTGTTGACGACGACGTCGAGCCCGCCGAACGCCGCGATGCCTTCGCGGATCGCGTCGGCGATCGAGCCGCGATCGGTCACGTCGAGGCGGACGACGCGCAGCCGGTCGGACGCAGGGAGATCCTGCCGAGGCGTGCGCATGGTCGCGACGACGTTCCATCCGCGTTCGAGGAAGTGCGCCGCCGTGGCGCGGCCGTAACCCGACGAGCAGCCTGTGATGAGCACGTTCTTCATGCCCAGAACGGTACGGCGCGCGGGCAAGACGAGCTATAATGGATCATCCGGAATGCATTCGCGATCGTCTGACCCCCTCTTGGCCCCCTCGCGGACCGATCCGCTCGCCGCCGTCATCGAGCTCCTTCGACCGCGGACGGTGCTCTCGAAGATCATCACCGGCGCGGGTCGATGGAGCGTGCGCTACGCGGCGCACGAAGATCCCGGCTTCTGCGTCGTGCTCGAGGGATCGTGCTTCCTCGACACCGACGGCGCCGGCCCGATCGAGCTCCGCGAGGGAGACTTCGTCCTCTTGCCGGCGACTCCCGGCTTCACGCTCGCGAGCGATCTCGCGCTCCGGCCCAAGCTCGTCGCCCCGACGCAGACCGAAGAGCTCCGCCACGGCACGAGAGGCGTGCCCCCCTCGATGCGCATGCTCGGCGGCTACTTCGGCTTCGATCGGACGAACGCGCAGCTGCTCGTTCGCTTCCTGCCGTCGATCGTCCTCATCCGGCGCGGCGAGCCCGGCGCGGCGCGCTTGCGGCGGATCGTCGAGCTCATCGCCGACGAGACGCGCGATCGGCGTCCGGGCCGCGATCTGATCCTCGAGCGCCTCGTCGAGGTGCTCCTCGTGGAGGCGCTGCGCTTCCGGCCATCCGCGGCGGCGAAGCAGGAGCAAGGGCTGCTCGCGGGCCTCGCCGACGCGGCGCTCGCCCGCGCGCTCCGACGCATCCACGAAGACGTCGCGCGCCGATGGACGGTCGCCGATCTCGCGCGCGCCGCCGGCATGTCGCGCGCGGTCTTCGCCGAGCGATTCATGCGCACGGTCGGAATGCCGCCGATGCAGTACCTGCTCGAGTGGCGCATCGCGATCGCGAAAGACGTGCTCCGCCGCGAGCGCGCGCCGCTCGCCGAGGTCGCCGAGAAGATCGGCTATCAATCCGCGAGCGCGTTCAGCACCGCGTTCACCCGTCAAGCGGGCTGCTCGCCGAGCGCGTTCGCGCGCTCGCCTGCATGATCTTCAGCGTCGACGCGTGCTCCGTTCGCGATCACGAGTGGTCGGCGCGCGACGACCGAGTGCTATGTTCGTGGCGTGCTCGATCAACGGCGAGAGCCGCTCGTGAGCCGCGTCGTCCGCGCTCTGTGCGTGGCGGTGGGGGTCCTCGCGTGTGTTGGTCTTCTGATGTATGCCGCGAAGCGCTACGGCGATCCGGCCTCCGCGATCCGGCGCTACGGTGAGCCCGCGGCGGCGCCGCACGTCTTCGTTCGAGGAACGCTCCGTCGCGCGCTCGACAGCGAGCTGCCCGCGATGTGCTCCGTCGTCCATCAGCGCCAGCAGCGCTGCGGGAGATCGAGCTGCTGGGAGACACACGAGGCGATGACCTTCGCCCGCGCGGAGCTCGACGTCGAGTGGGGCTCGTCGCCGCTCCCGCCGAAGCTCACGCTCTCCCACGAGTTCCGCTTCGAGCCGCGACGTCCTGCGTTCGAGGTCGTCGCGCGCGACAGCGCGCGCGCGGCGACGTGGAAGGGCATCGCGCAGACCGCGAACCTCGGGTTCACGGAGGCGTCGCTGGCGGGCCCCGGCGATCGCATCGTCGAGGCCTGCCTCGACGACGCGACGCGCGTCTTCGTCGAAGGTTGCGTGTCGGCGGAGAAGGGGCTCATCGAGCCCTGCGCGGGTCTCCCGTTCTACGGGCTCGTCGCCGGCGAACCGCAGGCCGCCGTCGACGACGCCGCCGACGAGATCGCGCTCTTCGCCGGCGGAGCGGCGCTCGCGCTCCTCGTCGCCGTGCTCGCGCTCGTGCGGGCGCCCAACGCGCTCGTGAGCGGCCTCGAAGATCGCGGTCCCCCGCATCGACGTAACCTCGGCGCGGCGCGCGCGCTCCTCGCGATCCCTCCGCTCGCCGGCCTCGCCGTCGTCTTGATGCACGGCGTCCCTCCCCCGAGCACGTGGGCGACCGGACGAGGCGGCTTCGCGCTCGCGATCACCGCGCTGACGCTATGGACGCTGTTCGCGCTCTCTCGCATGCTCCATCGACGACGAGCGCTCGCCGCGCTCACGCCGGTCCTCGCGACGCCGCGGAGCCTCCTCGCGAAGGCCTCGGGAACGGTGGAGCTCGCCGTCCGAGCGCGGCTCCGCGGCGACGGCGTCAAGCCGCTCATCGGCGACGACGTCGTCGCGTTCAGCGAGGCGCGCATCGTCGAGACGTACAAGAAGGGCAAGTACGCCGCACGGATCGAGCGGCTCGTCGTTCGCGAGAGCGACGAGCTCGACGTCGGCGACGAGAGCGGTGACGGCGTCCTCAGGCTCACGCGGAGCATCCTCGACGTGGAGCTGCGCAAGGTCACGATGGTCGAGCTCTCGCCTCGCTACCGCGAACGAGGCATCGTCGTCGAGCGACACCCGGAGCACCTCCGCTACTTCGTCGAAGAGCGCGTCATCCACGCCGGCGAGCCGCTCTACGTCTTCGGCGACGTGAGCGAGATCGCGCTCACGTCGTCCGAGCACGGCTACCGCTCGGTTCGCGGCTCGCCGACGCTCGGAGGCGAAGGCGTGGCCCCCGTCCTCGTTCACGCGGGCCAAGAGCGCGGCCTCGTGGCCACGCTCGCGCGTGAGGCCCGCTGGGCGAACAGCCTCGCCGTCGTCGGCGCCTGCGTCTTCACGGCGCTCGCCGTCGCGCTCGCGTACCTCGCGAGTCTCTGAGGACGACGCCGTCGACGGCGTTCAGCTCCGCGGCGTGGCGGCGGCCCCATTCGCAGAGCGACGCGACGATGGGCTGGAGGCTTCGCCCCAGCTTCGTCGCCGAGTACTCCACGCGCGGAGGAACTTGGGCGAAGACCTCGCGCCGAACGACGCCGTGCTCCTCCATCTCGCGGAGCTGCTGCACGAGCACCTTCTGGCTCGCCTGCGGGATGAGGCGCTTGAGCTCCGAGAGGCGGCGCGTGCCGTCGAAGAGGAAGTAGAGGATGAACACCTTCCATCGACCGCCGATGATCTTGAGCGCGCGCTCGGCAGGGACGACGGGGAGCTCCTTGATGACGGCCGGCATGGTTACCAATCGGTGCGTATGGAATTCATTGGTGTGTATAGCACGAAAGTGTTGCTAGGCACGCCAGCCGCCGTACGCCAAGACTAGACGTCATGAGCACCGACGAACACGAGAGCCCGATCGCCGTCATCACGGGAGCGAGCCGCGGCCTCGGCAAGAGCATGGCCCTGCACCTCGCCGAACGCGGCGTCGACGTCATCTTCACGTACCGGAGCGCGGCGAAGGAGGCGCGCGACGTGGCGGCGCAGATCGAGGCCAAGGGCCGAAGGGCCGTCGCGCTGCCGCTCGACGTCGGCAAGAGCGCGGGGTTCGCCGCCTTCGGCGACACGGTGAAGGCCGAGCTCGCGCGCACGTGGAGCCGCGAGCGCTTCGACTTCCTCGTCAACAACGCGGGCAGCGGCGCGCACGCGCCGTTCGCCGAGACGACCGAAGCGCAGCTCGTCGAGCAGTTCGAGATCCACTTGAAGGGGACGTTCCTCCTCTCGCAGAGGCTCCTGCCGCTCATCGCCGACGGCGGGAGGATCGTGAACGTGACGACCGGCCTCACGCGCTACACGTATCCGGGGCAGTCGGCGTACGCCGCGATGAAGGCCGGCGTCGACGTCCTCACGCGCTACATGGCCGCCGAGCTCGGTTCGCGACGCATCGCGGTCAACGCCGTCGCGCCCGGCGGGATCGAGACCGACTTCGGCGGCGGTGCGCTCCGCGATCGCGCGCTCCAGGAGATCGTCGCGTCGCAGACGGCGCTCGGGCGCATCGGCGTGCCCGACGACATCGGCGGCGTCGTCGCGATGCTCCTCGCGCCGGAGAGCCGCTGGATCACCGGCCAGCGTATCGAGGTGACCGGAGGATACTCGCTCTGAGCGCCGCTCGACGCTATCGTTCGTCGCGGTCATGGTGCACGCGGCGACGCTCCGGCGATGGATGTGGACGCTCGTCGTCCCGCTCCTCGGGATGACGGCGCCGGGTTGCACGGAAGAGGCCGGCGCCCGGCGACCGGAGGTGGCCGTCACGGCGCGGTCGGCGGATCGGAACTCCGACGGCACCCTCAAGCGGCTTCCGCCCGGGCCGCCCGCGGAGCCGCCGTTCACGCTCGTCCTTCCGTACGAGGCCTTCGGACCGAGCGCGATGGCGAGCCGCGTGCTCGGCCCCGAGTGGTGGTCGTGGGAGCCGGGCGGCAGCTTCGCCGTCACCGACAGCTTCGACGTGCGCATCGTCGTCTACGCCGGTCGAAGCGCGAGCGACGTGCGCGCGCGATATCCGACGGTCCGCGGCGCGAGCGACTATCGCTACGTCGCGAAGGACGACGCGATCGCCTACCTCGACGAGCAGATCGCGTCGCTCGCCCGAGAGGCGCCGGCCGACGAAGACGACTTCGACTTCGGGCCCCTGAAGCGTCGCCTCGAAGAGACGCGGCACGCGATCCGCACGAAGCTCGGTCCTTCGAAACCTGTCGACGCCGACAGGTGAGGCGGCAACGTCTTGACCGGCGTCTCGGCGCTGGTGGAGTGTTGCGCGCGTGAAGTTTCGGCGCTCCGGCCCAGGTCTGCTCATCGTCGCGTCGACCCTCACGGTCGTCGCGATCACGCTCGTCGCGCTGCTCATGACGAGTCGACTCGCCGAGACGGCGCACACCGGCGACTACGACTTGATGCGGCGCGCGTTCAGCGGAACGCTCAAGTCGATGTCCGACGAAGCGTCGTCGGACGCCGAGATCTTCGCCAACATCCCGAGCGTGCGCGCCGCGTTCATCGAGCGCGATCGCGCGAAGCTCCTCGGTCAGTGCGAGCGGGCCTACAAGCTCCTCGAGGAGAAGTACGCGATCGATCAGGCGCAGTTCCACACGCCGCCGGGCGTCTCGTTCTTGCGCGTCCAAAGCCCGCAGAAGTTCGGAGACGATCAGACGAGCTACCGCCCGATGCTCGCGGAGGTTCATCACGAGAAGGGCCTGCGCAAGGGCGTCGACATCACGCGCGCCGGGCCCGCGATCTTCGGCATCGTGCCCATCCTCGACGACGCAGGGAACCTCGCCGGGAGCTTCGAGGTCGGGCTCGAGCTCGGTCCGATCCTCGACGACATGAAGGCGCAGTTCGGCTTCGAAGGCGCCGTCTTCTTCCAAGAGAAGCAGCTCCAGGAGATCGCGACGGATCTGCCGGGCGACGTCGTCAGCCCGAAGAACCGCGTCGGCCGGTACACGCGGTTCCACTCCACGCACCCGCAGCTCGCGACCGCGCTCGTCACGGATCGCGACGTCGACGTTCAGACGGCGACGAGCTACGAGCGCACCGTCGGCGGCGTTCCATACGGCGTGCAGCTCATACCGCTCTACAACTACGCCAACAAGCAGATCGGCGTGGTAGCGCTCGCCACGAGCTTCGAGGAAGACAAGCGGCTGGCCAGGCGCGCGCTCGTCTGGCAGCTCCTCGCGGCGGTCTTCGCCGTCATCGCGATGGCCGGCGTGATCCTCGTCGTCATCCGCGGCGTCCTCGTGTCACCGCTCGCGTCGATCACGGAGCGCGTCGTCGCGCTCGCCGCGGGAGACGGGTCGCGCCCCGCGCCGCCCGCCGACGACTACTGCGAGGAGCTCGAGACGCTCGCCAAGGCTTACGAGCGCCTTCGGCAGAGGCAGCCGTGAAGCGACGGCGCGCGCGCGTCGTCACGCTGGCCATGTTCGCCGTGGCCGTCTGCCTCGCGTTGGTTCTCTCACCGCTGCGCGGGCGCGGCGCCGAGCCAGGTGCCGGCGAAGCGGGCACGGCGACCTCCCGCCCGCGCAAAGGGGTGGTGCGCAAGCCGGCGGCGGACGACGCAGGCGTCTCTCCCGACGCGGGTGACGCCGCGGTCGCCGCGCCGTCGCCGCCGGCGGGAGAACCGCCCGATCCGACGTCGATCCCGATCGGTCGCGGGCTGCCCGTCAAGGTGAACGTCGGCGTGTTCTTCCTCGAGGTCCGAACGTTCGACGACATCAAGGGCGAGTTCGAAGCGACGACCGATCTCCGACTCCGCTGGACCGACCTGCGCCTCGGAGCGACCGTCGAGAAGAGCGTGCGCGGCTACAAGGAGTACCGCGGCAAGGAAGTGGAGGAGCAGCTCACGAAGCTCTGGACGCCGACGATCGAGGTGACGAACCGGCTCGAGGGATCCGGATACGTCGGGCGCAGGCTGCGGATCTTCCCCGACGGGCGCGTCGAGCTCCTCAGCCGCACGACGTCCCGTCACACGACGCACGCCGACGTCGCGACGTTTCCGTTCGACCGCCAGCGTCTCGGCCTCGAGCTCATCGTGCGCGAGGACACGACCGACGAGGTGCTCCTCACGTTCGACACGGACGACGTCGGCTTCAGCCGTCCGGCGCGCGAGGCGAAGCTCGACGGGTGGGCGCTCGGGCACGTCGATCTCCGCGCCGAGTCCGTTCCCGGCTGGAACGGCGATCGCTACTCGCGCCTCGTCGCGGAGCTCTCCGTCGATCGCCACGCGAGCGCCAGCCTCGCGCCGATCTTCATCCCGCTCTTCGCTTCGCTGCTCATTCCGCTGCTCGCGATCTGGATGAACAAGGCCGGCGACGACGGCGAGTTCGAGGTCGACGCCTTCGAGCTCGCGAACATGGGCATCGGAGGGCTCTTCTCCGTCATCGCCCTCAGCTTCGCCGTCTACTCGTCGTACGGCGCGCTCGCCAACGGCGACAACACGGTGACGCGCCTGTTCGGGCTCAACTACGCGATGCTCGCGATCACGCTGTCGATCGTCGTCGTCTGCTTCCGCTACAACCTCGTGAGCCGCCTCTTCGGGCGCCACGTGCAGCGAGAAGTCTTCCACTTCTTGTCGTGGGCGCTCCCCATCCTGTCGTTGGCGACGAGCCTCGCGTTCATCCTCGTCGCTGCGGCCTGAAGCTTCGGCGTAACGCTTCGGCCCCTCGCGCTACATACGGGAAAAGGAGGCCGAAATGGCTGTCACCAACCGCGAATCGGGCACGAGGATCGACGAGATCGAAGACGGCATCTTCAAGATTCACACGCCCGTGCCGGCGATGCCGGGCGGCTTCTCGTTCAACCAGTATCTCGTCTTCGACGTCGAGCCGCTCCTCTTCCATACGGGTCCTCGCAAGATGTTCCCGCTCGTTCGCGAGGCGATCGCGCACGTCATGCCGATCGATCGCCTGCGCTGGATCTCGTTCTCCCATTTCGAGGCCGACGAGTGCGGCGCCCTGAACGAGATCCTCGCGGTCGCGCCCGACGCCCAGCCGCTCTGCTCGAACGTCGCGGCGATGGTGAGCGTCGACGACGTCGCCGATCGCGCCGCGCGCGGCATGATCGACGGCGAGACGCTGAGCATCGGCAAGCGGACGCTCACGTGGATCGACACCCCTCACCTGCCGCACGCGTGGGAGTGCGGCGTGCTCGCCGACGTGCAGGGCGGCGTGCTCTTCTGCGGCGACCTCTTCACCCAACCCGGCGCCGATCACGCGCCGATCACGGAGGCTGACATCCTCGGCCCGAGCGAAGCGTTCCGCGGCGCGATGGACTACTTCTCCCACACGCGTCGCTCGCGCGCGCTGATCGACAAGCTCGCGCGCCTCGAGCCGAGGACGCTCGCGTGCATGCACGGGGCGGCGTGGCGCGGCGACGGCGCGAAGCTCCTCGGCGCGCTCGGCGACGTGCTCGACCCGTGATCCTGCCGGCGCGCGCGTCTGTTACCCTCGTCGCGTGACCGCGCGCTCCGACGACGCGTTCGAAGACGAAGCGCTCGCGCGACGGATCGCGGCGGGCGACGACGCCGACGCCGCGCGGCTGCTCTGTCGGCGCCTCTTCCCGAGGATTCGCGCCTACGGCCTCCGCCGCCTCCGCGACGACGCCGGAGCCGCCGACCTCGCGCAGCACGTGCTCGTCGTCGTGCTCGAGGCGCTCCGCGCCGGGCGCGTCGAAGAACCCGACAGGCTCGCGGCGTTCGTCATGGGCGTCTGTCGCAACACCGTCATCGAGTGGAAGAAAGTGGAACGCCGCCGCAGCGCAGTCCTCGAGAAGTACGCGGCGTCGTTCGACGGCGTCACGGAGATCGCGCCGGTCTCCGTCGACGTCGCGAGGCTCGAGCACTGCCTCGACGAGCTCGCTCCGCGCGATCGGACGATCATCGCCCTCACGTACTTCGACGAGCGCGCGGCCGACGACATCGGCCGCGAGCTCTCGATGTCGACCGGCAACGTCCGCGTCGCGCGCCACCGCGCGCTCGCGCGGCTTCACGCGTGCGTCACGCGAGGCGAGGCATGATCGCCGTCGAGCGACTCGCGCGCCTCGCGCTCGGCGATCTCGACGACGCCGAGACGGCGGAGACCGAGGAGCACGTCCTCGCCTGCACGGCGTGCGCGACCACGCTCGAGCGCCTCGTGCGCATCGGCGACGCCGCGCGCGAGCTCATTCGCGCCGGCGGCCTCACGTTTCCCGTGACCACGTCGCTCGCCGATCGCATGCTCGCCGAGGGCCTCGTATCGCGTTCGTACCGGCTCGCCGCCGGCGCCGTCGTCCCGTGCACCGTGTCTGCGACGGACATCTACGCGCTCACGGTCGTCGAAGCCGACTTCGGCGGCGTGACGCGCGCGACGCTCACGGTCACGCTGCCGGGTCTCGGCGGCTCCCTCCGCATGGACGACATCCCGTTCGACGCCGCGCGCGGCACCGTGAGCTACGTCGCCCGCTCGTCGCTGCTCCGGCAGCTCCCGAGCGGCCGCGTCACGTTGGAGCTCCACGCGAACGATCCCGCCGACCGTCTCCTCGGGCGCTACTTCCTCGATCACACGGCCTTCACGGCGACGTAGCGCTACGGCTGCGATCGATCCTTCGAGATCTCGAAGATCTGCGCCTTGCCGGGCTCGATGTCGAACGCGGCTCGCCGGCGAGCCCGCCTTCACCGTGAGGACGAGGGCGAGCGAGCCGCGGCGCAGCCCGCGACCGTCGTCGCGAACGCGAGCGCCGTCACTGTTCGCCGATGAACCGGAGTGGAATCCACTGCGTACCTCCATCGGCTGCGGACTCGCAGCGCCCCCGGAACGACAGACCGGGATCATACGCTATCGTCGGCCGCATGCCCTCGCTCGCGACGCTCCCGAACGACCTCGCCAAGTTCGCGCGCTATCACCTCGTGCGCCGCGCGGAGACGTACCCCGCGCGAGAGGACGATCTCGGCATCGTGCCGCTCCCGTTCGATCTCGATCGCTACGTCGAGCGCATCCGCGCGTTCGACGGTCCACGCTTCGAGGTCGCCACGCGCGCGACGGTGACGTACCGCGATCGCGAGCACCCCGTGCTCTCGGTGCGCTCGCGCGGCGAGGCCGACAAGACGCTCCTCGTGCTCTCCGGCGTCCACGGCAACGAGCACGCCGGGCTCCTCGCCGTGCCGCCGATCCTCGAGGCGTGGAGCTTCGATCGCGTGCGGCTCGTCGTCGTCACGCCCGTCAACCCCGTCGGCGCCGCGGAGCTCTCGCGCTTCAACGCAGAGGGATACGACATCAATCGCGACTTCGTGCGCTTCGGCACGCCCGAAGCGCGCGTCGTTCGCGACGTCTTCGACGCCGAGCGGCCCGACTTCGTGATCTCGCTCCACGAGGGACCGCAAGACGCGACGTTCATATTCACGAACCGCCACGTGGAGACGAAGCTGGCCCACGCGCTCTGCGATGCGCTCGCGACCGGGGGCACCGTGCTCGCCGAGAAAGACTACTTCGGCCTGCGGCTCACGCCGCCGGGGCTCTCGGCTTCGTCGCCGGGCGCGCGACTCGTGACGAAGCTCTGGGCGCTCACGCTCGGGATGAAGGCGACGATCGCGTACTCCGAAGACCAAGGCATCCCGGAGATCGTGCTCGAGAGCTCGTGGCGAATGAGAGACGAAGCCGCGCGGGTTCGACCGCACGTCGATCTCGTGAGCGCGGTCGCCGAGCGCCTGACCTGACCCACCTGCGACGACGTTTCACCACGTCTCGATCGTTAGCTCGACCGTGCTAGCGCCCGCGCGCGACCTCGGTATCATCAGGGCATGTGGCCGACTCCCTATGGGCGGGTCGCCTTCTTGCCGATCCTCGCGCTCCTCTTCGGGTGCGCGCGAGGCGCGGAGGCGAACGGCTTCGACCTCGAGCTCGCATCCCTCGACGGAGGACCGATCGGCGACGGCTTCGTGCTCAGCGGCGAGGTCACCGGGCTCGAAGGCTCCGGCCTCGTGCTTCGAAACGGAAGTGACCGCGTCAGGCTCTCCGCGGTCGCCGGCAGCGCGACGATCCCGTTCACGTTCCCGGTGCGCGTTCCGGCGGGCACGAGCTACGGCGTCGTCGTCGAGACGAACCCGAGCGCGCCTTCGCAGGAGTGCACGGTGAGCGCGGGCGAGGGCAAGGCGAACGCAGACGTGACGTCGGTGCGCGTGACGTGCACGACGGGCGCGACGAGCGCGACGGGTCCGTTCAAGATCGGAGGCTCGATCCGCGGCCTCATCGGGACGTTGACGCTCCAGAACAACGACGCCGAGACGCTCGACGTGACCGCGCCTCCGAGCGGCGCGCCGCTCACGTTCGCGTTCCCGACGGCGCTCGAGACCGGACGAAGCTATGCGGTCACGGTCGTCCCGAAAGCCGGCGGCCCCACGTGCGCCGTGACGGGAGGAGGCACGGGCACCGTCGGCAACGCCGACGTGAATGACGTCGTCGTGAGCTGCAGCGGATCGCAGACCTTCAACGCGACGGGCGCGCCGCAGCTCTTCACCGTGCCGGCGGGCATCTCGGAGGTCACCATCGAGGCCTGGGGCGCGCAGGGCAACCGCAACGTGCTCGGCGTCGTCGGCGCGCTCGGTGGATACGCGACGGGCAAGCTCGGCGTCACCGGAGGCCAGGTCCTCCACGTGTACGTCGGCGGCGGCGACGCGACGTCGATCGCGGGCGGCTTCAACGGCGGCGGCGCCGCGGGCCCGAGCCCGTGCGCGAACGCGCGCGGCGGCGGCGGCGGCGGCGCTTCCGACGTCCGCACGGGCACGGGCGGCTTCGGCGATCGCGTCATCGTCGCGGGCGGCGGCGGCGGCGCGGGCGGCAATCGCATCGGCGGCTGCGGGCGCGGCACGGGCGGCGGCGGCGGAGGCGGTTGGTTCGGCGGCGGCGCGGGCTTCCCGGGCGCGACGGCCGGAGCGCTGCCGACCGGCGGCACGCAGGCCGCCGGAGGAACGGGCGGCACCTCCACGTATGTCGCCACGAACAACGGCGCCGGCGGCGCGAGCGGGCTCGGAGGCGCCGGCGGCGGCGAGGAGTCGAGCAATCAGTCGGGCAGCAACGCCGCGACCACAGGCGGCGTCGGCGGCGGAGCGAGCGGCGGCGGCGGCCTCTATGCAGGCGACATGACCTTCACCGGGCAAGGCGGCGCCGGCGGCTCCGGCTACGTCGGCAGCGTGACGGCGGGCTCGACGACGGCGGGCGGCCGCTCGGGCTCGGGACAGATCATCATCCGCTTCGGCCCCTGACCGACGAGAGGGCACTGCGCTGCCCCGGTCACGTGAACCTCGCTGCCCGGTGTGCATGCGCCTGCACGCGCGCCGTCGTCGACGCGGGACTTTGCGAGCGGTCCTCGCCTTGCAGCTCGTCGCGCCGAAAGGGAGGCGACCATGCCGAGGCTGGGGAAGACGTACGCAACGCACCGAGCGATGACCGTCGCGATCGTGATCGCCGCGCTCCCGATGCCCGCGAAGGCTCGCGCGAGCGAGCCCGACGCGCGAGACGAGGAGACGAGCGCGGCGGTCACGAGGGTGAAGATCGCACACGCCGACGAGGCTCTCGGAGTCGTTCTCACGCAACGAGCCGACGGCGGATGGCGAGAGCTCTGTAGGCTCCCTTGCGACGCGAGCGTGGACGTGGGGTCGACTCTCCGCGTCGTCGCGGGCGGCGGAAGGAAGAACTTCGTCGTTCGGAGCTCGTGGAAGGGCGTCAGCGACCTCGTCGTCACGACGGAGCATTCTCCCGGCTACTACGTCGGCGGAGCGTTCCTCGTCACCGGCGGCTTCTTCGCCGCAGTGCTCGGCAGCCTCTTCCTCGTCATCGGGTCCGCGTTCGCGGGTCCGAACGCGACCGCGGACACGACGGGGATGATCGTCGGCGGCGGCTTGGGGCTCGCGGGCGGAACGGCGATGATCGTCGGCGGCGTGAGCATGCTCGGCAACGACGCGCTTCGGGTCGAGCCGCGTGACCGACTCTCGACGGAGAGCCGAGCGACACGCTCGGCGTGGACGCCGCTCCAGCTCGGCTTCTCTTTTTGAGAGGCAGAGCTGGCGACGAAGCACGCCGTCTCGTGCTTCATCCTAGCGGAAGACGGCGTCGAGCACGTCGACGTCGACGTCGGTCGCGTCGACGAGGGTTGCGGCGTCGCCGGCGTCGGCGCCGTCGCTTCCCGCGTCCGCGGGACCTGCATCGCCGAGGCCCGCCTCCGTCGATGCGTCGCTCGCGTCCTGCGTTCCTCCGTCGACGCCGACTCCGCCGTCGTTCTCTTGGCACGGCACGCACTCGACCGCGCCGCTCGACGACTCGATGCATCCACAGAAGGAATCCTGAAAGCAATGAGGCGCGTTCTCTCGACTGCACGCGCCGCCGCTGCCGCCGTCGCTGCACGCGATGTAGTCGACGCCGCACGCCGGCGCCGGACCCACGATGCAGCCGCAAGTGTTCGGCGGCCAGCTCGCACGATCACACGGCGACGTGTCACACGAGGGATGTCCACACGTTCCGCTCGAGCACGGAAGCCCACCGCAGCAGCTCGCGGCGCTCGCGCAGCTCCCGCCCGCGCTCGCGCACGTTCCGCCCGGCCCGCACGTCGCCCCCGGAGGCGCGCACCACACGTCACCCGCCGAGGTGCCGTCGATCACGGGGCAGCACGCGCTCGTTCCGCACGCGGCGCACGGATCCACGGATACGCACACCTCGGCCTCCTCATCGACGGCGAGCGGCCTGGCGCCGCCTCCGCGAGGCGCGTTCATGTTGGCGTCGATCCAAGCGGAGAAGAGCGGATTCGTGATGTCGACGGCCCAGAAGCCCCATCCCCCGCTCCCGAGCCCCGCGGCGCCGTCCCAACCGAGCTGGTATTGCGGCCCCGGATGGTAAAATCGGGAGATCACGCCGACCAGCTCGCTGCCGAGAATGACGCTTCCTCCCGAGTCTCCATACGCGGCGAGGACCGCGTACGGATCCTGAACGTCGGGATAGAGCTCGAACGTCCACGTACCGTGCTCCTTCGCGATCGTTCGGCCCCATCGTCGGACGCCGGAGCCCGAGTAGAGAGAGCGATCGGGCGAGCTCGCGTCGAGCGTCCAGAGCTTCGCGCCTGGGCCGTAGCTCGCGCCGAAGCCGCGCACGATCACGCCGTTCACGCTGTCCATCGGGACCTGCGTCCGGCGGCGCCGCATCGGCGCGATCGGAATCGGCGTCTTCGTGTAGACGAGCCCCACGTCATAGACGAAGGAGGTCTCGGGACGCGAGATGGCCTGTCGCACCGGCACCCAGCAGGACGCGTCGTTCCTCATCCGCGACGCGTCGGGCTCGGTACATACGTAGACGTACGCGAGCGGTGGAGGAGTCGCGCCGAGGAACGCGGTGAGACAATGCTTGGCGGTGACGACCGTGTTGCATCCGACGACGGAGCCGGAGCAGAACGTCTGCTTGTCGGCGGTCGCGAGCGCGACGGTCGCGTTGCTGGCGCTCCGCCGACCGTCGATGATCGCGTCGCGCTTCGTGCCTCGCCGAGGCTCGGGCGGATCTTCGACGCGGGCTCCGCAGTGCACGACCGCGAAGGCCAGCGCGAAGGCGAGGAGGAGGACGAGCCCGTTGCGATGCCGGCGTGGCGAGAGAGGTATCATCGAGCGTCGGTGGTCGTACCCGTTCGCTCGCGACGCGGGCTGGCGACGGCCCCTCGGAGACGTGTTGGGGACCGAGCTCGTTCAGCGGGGGTCGCGCGGTGACATGCGCGCGGCGATCGCGAGACGGTTCCACGCGTTGATCGCGGCCGCGGCGAGGGTCAGGTTCGCGATCTCGCTCTCCGAGAGCTGCTCGCGCGCCGCGGCGTGCACCTCGTCGGAGACATGTCCTTCGTGCAGCGTCGTGACGGCCTCTGCCCAGCGCAGCGCCGCCCGCTCGCGCGGCGTGTACCACGGCATCTCCTCCCAAGCGTCGAGGCCGTAGAGCCGGTGCTCGGCTTCGCCGCGCGCGCGCAGCTCCTTCCAGTGCATGTCGATGCAGAAGGCGCAGCCGTTGATCTGAGACACGCGAAGCTTGACGAGGTCGACGAGGCCGCCTTCGAGCCCGCACGACTTCAGGTAGCTCTCGAGCGCGATCAGCGCTTTGTAGCCGCCGGCAGCGAGGCGCATCGGGTCGAAGCGTCGAACGTCCATGACGGCGAAGGAGAGCAGGCGTCGTGCCAGATCATCGCGGCGCCGCACTCGACAGCGACGCGCTGTCGATCTCCACCACGTAGAACCAGCCGAGCACGTCGAGGCGCACGAAGACCACGATCAGGCTCTTGCCGGCGTGCACGATCTCACGAATGCCTTGCGCGCGACCGCGCACCGCCGACGTCACTTCCGGGATGTCGAAGTCCGCGAGCTTCAGCCCCTCGTCCTTTCCGTTCGTCTTGAAGCGCTTGTTGGCGTCGAAGGAGTCGATGACCTTCTTGCCCTCGCCGGTGACGAGGCTCGCGCGGACCGTCGTTCGTCCGGGCAAGACGAGCCCGCTCGTGACGAGCTTCGTCACGGTGATCTCGACGCCGGCGACCCCGATGAACTCGCCCTTCGGCGACCAGAGCGCCTGGGTGCACGGCAGCACGAGGTCGTCGCCCTGCTCGTCGGTGGTCGAGTCGACGTAAGGAGCTCCCCAGCGGCGGCCCGGCTTGTCGGCCGACATCGTGTAGAAGCTGGAGGTTCGCACGTCGTAGCCGGGGGGCATCGAGTCCATGCCGGGGAGCATGAAGTGAACGCCCTCCGGGAGCAGCACGTACGCGTAGTCGATGGGGCTCTTGCGCTCGAGCAAGTACCGTCGCTTGGCCTCGGGAGAGAGCGTGCGAGGTGTCTCGCCGCCGGCCGCGATGAACATGTCGGCCATGTGATCTCGCAGCGTGGCGAGGCGCCGGAGCTTGGGCGTGAGCGCCTGCCGATCATTTCCGGGTGCGACCGCCACGACCGGAGAGTCCATCGACACCGGCCAGCGATAGCGACTCTGGTCGGTGAAGTCGGCGGGGCGCCTGCGAGGATCGGCGAAGTCGGTATCGAAGAAGAGCGCAGGAACGTCGGCGGGCGGCGCCGGCCCCGTCAGCGCCCACTCGGCGGCCGTCCGCAGGCCCTCGAGCGCCTCTTCCATCAGCTGGAACTGCGCGTCGATGCGGCGCGACTGAGCCGCGACGTCGATGTAGAGCGCGGTGAGGGCCTCGCCGTGCCGCTTCGCCTCGAGCTCGCTCATCGCCTTGCGATACGACGTCCAGCTGATCGCGAGCGCCGAGAGAGCGACGACGCCGAGCAACACGGCGATCATCACGCGACCATGGCGGCCGACCCAGCGAACCGCTGACTCGAGGGCGCTGTCGGGCCGGGCCTCGACCGCTTCGCCACGCAGGTAGCGGCGAACGTCGTCGCCGAGGGCGGCGACCGAAGCGTAGCGATCGTCGGGATTGAACGCCGTGGCCTTCTCGACGACGGCGCGGAGCTCGGCGGGGATGCGCTCACGCTTCGAGACGTGCTCGAGGGGAACCGTCTTGCCGCCCTTCGCGCGCGCGAAGATCTCTTCGTCGGTGCCGCTGCCGAGCGGACGCTGGAGCGAGACGATCTCGAACAAAATGAGACCGAGGGCATACTGATCCGAGCGAGCGTCGAGCTCCGTGTTGCGCGCTTCCGCTTGCTCGGGCGACATGTACGCGGCGGTGCCGACGACCTGGCCGACGCGCGTCAGCTCGGCGGCGCGGCGCGAGGCGTCGCCGGTCGCGCCTTCCGCGCGCTCGTCGACCGAGCCGATCGCGCGCGCCACTCCCCAGTCCATCACGTAGACCTCGCCGAACTTGCCGATCATGACGTTCGGGGGCTTGAGATCGCGGTGGAGAACGCCTCTCGCGTGCGCGAACGCGACCGCGTCGCAGATCTTGAGGAAGTGATCGAGCAGCGCGGCGCGCGTGTTCTCCGGCGTGAGCGGCTCGCCGCGTTCGATCGCGGCGATCGCCTCGTTGAGCAAGCCGCGGAGCGTCTTGCCCTCGACGAGCTTCATCGCGTAGCCGACCACGCCGCCGGCGGTCGACACCTCCAGCGAGTGGATGGGGACGATGTTCGGGTGATCGAGCTGCGCCGTGATCTGGGCCTCGCGCACGAAGCGTTCGCGCTGCGTCTTGCTGTCGACGTTCAGGAGCTGCTTGAAGGCGACCGAACGACCGAGCGCGACCTGCTCGCCGCGGAAGACCTGGCCCATCCCGCCGCGCCCGATGACCTCGCGGAGGCGAAGATCTCGAGACCCGCTCGGGGAGGCCCCCTCACTCGACGCGAGCGGCGCGGTCCCGGCGTCCGCTTCCGTGGGCGCGTCACGCTGGTCGTCGATCCGCTTCGTGTCCGACATCTCGCCGCCCGTTCGGTTTCCACGGTAGGCGCACCGGCACCCGATGTCGACGGCCGGCCGACGTCCGCGCATCTCGGCGCGAACGAAACAAGATGTATTCTACACCAACACCGTCGAGGGCCGTAGGTTCTCGCTCCCGGAAGGATCCGTTCTTCGCTCGAGCTGACGAAGAAACGGAGCGCGCGCGCGGTGAAACCCGGAGACGACGGCATCGGCGTGCGCGGCGTCGTCGAAGAACAAGGAGGTGACGTGGCTCGAGCTCGAGACGACGAGCTTCGAGCCCGGCCAGTGCTCGTGGAGCGCGACGCCGCTCGAGAGCGGGAAGACGCGGTCGTGACGCGCGACCATCACGGTCGCGAGCTCGGGCGCGACCGGCGGCGGGTGGCGCGTGAGATCGACGACGCTCAGGTATCGAGCGAGGTCGGCGCGCGCGCGAGCGACGGTGCCCGACTCGCGCGCGAGCGACGGCCAGTGAACGGCGCGACGGAGGACCCACTCCGTGAGGACCGGCGCCGCGTTGGTGCCCGCCGCGCGGGGCACGACGACGACCGGGAAGTCGACGAACGCCGCGGCGAACGCCGCCATGAAGCCGCCCAGGCTGTACCCGGTGACGCCCGGGACGTAGCCCGCGCGGTGAAGCCACACGAGCAGCGCGCGGGCTTCGTCGACCATCGCGGTGCTCATCGCGAACTGATCGAGCACGGTGCGGAGCACGGGTCCGTACTGCCCGCGTGGCCGCCTCGATCCGTAGAACGGATTCTCGAGGACGATCGATCCGATGCCCTCGGCGAGGAGCCGACGCGCGAACGTCTCGCGGCGCCAGAAGCCTTCCTCGCCGGTCGCCGCGAGATGGATGCACATCGCGCCCGAGGAGTGGCGCGCCGGCATCCAGATCTGGACGCGCGCCGTGCGGCACTCCGCGGGCATCGGCGTCGGAGCCGGGCTCTCGAACGTCGCGAGCTGGAGCTCACCTCCGGGGACCGACTTCGCGCGCCCTTCGCGACGCATCATCACGTCGCCCGCAGGCCGGGCGGGCGTGAACGTCTCGATCGACTCGATGATCCGGTCGAGCACCGCGCGGTCGCCGAAGCCCTCTCGATAGAGGAGCCCGAGATTGAGGGCGAAGGTGAGCGCGTGATCGGCGATCGAATGAAGCACGTCGGCGCGCACGCTACTGCGGCCGAGGTCACCGTGCTGTCACGCTTCGGTCAGCGCGACCCGCTACGTACGCGATGCCCGCGCGGCGAGCTCGGTGCGGTTGGAGGCGCCCATCTTGCCGAGGATCGCCGAGACCTGGCTCTTCACGGTGTTCGGCGCGGTGCCGAGGGCGCTCGCGATCTCCGCGTTCGTCAGGCCTTCGCAGAGGTACCGCAAGACCTCCTCTTCGCGCGCGGTCAAGACGCCCTGACCTGCGATCGGCGGAGCGACCACGGGGCGGGTCCGCGCGGTCGGAAAGTCGGCGATGAGCACGAGCGAGCGATCGGTGCACGACTGGACGACGACCTTCGCCTCGGGAAGACCGTGGTGGGTGGGAAAGATCTCGAGCAGCGTGACGGTCCCGTCGAAGTAGGAGCGTGAGCCGACGAGCCCGTCGCGAATGCGGTAGCTCAGCCCGAGGCGGTCGCGCGAGAGCTTCGTCACCTCGGAGGTGACCGACGGACAGAGCTCCTTCATGAGGTGCTCGGTGACGAACACGAAGTACGCGAGGACGCCCGGGAAGAGCCCGTACATCGCGCGCAGCTCGGCGTACGCCCACGGCCGGACGCCACGCATCGCGCGCGCGATCCCCTCGGCGCCACCAGCTCCGACCGAGAGGAACTCGATCGCCGCGATGTAGTCGCTCCACGCGACGCAGTCGGGTGGAGACTCGCTCCTCGCGAGCTGCAAGAGAGGCGGTTCGAGACCGTTCAGGTCGATCCCCTCGAACTTGATGAGCTCGAAGACGAAGGCGAGCAGCGGAAAGGCGACCTGCCCAACACGCTCCATGTCCCCCGCTTCGTCGCGCATGATCCCTCGTTGCCCGGGGCCGCCGCGCCCCGCGGCCGAATCGAAGCATCGCCGGCCGAGGCCGTCGAGGGCATTCGTCACGGAAGATCGGCCTCGAGGATCGAGAGGAGCGCCGTGATCCCGCCCTGAGCGTGGCCGTCGAACTCGGGCGACCACGGCTCGACGACGCCGGCGGCCTGAGAAGCCGGAACGAGCTCGGCGCGCCGACCGTAGTGCGTCGAGACGTCGAGCAGCGTCGCGAGCGTGCCACCGTGACCGTACGGAGCGGACCGCGAGACGCCGCGGAGCGTCGGCGTCTTGAAGGCCCCGAGCATCGAGGGCGCAGACGGGAACGTGAGCGGCTTCGCCGATGCGCGTGCGTCGCTCCACTTCGAGGTGGCGACGAACTCGGCCGCCGAGAGCGTCGCGAGCACGTCGATGCGCCCGCGATCGGCCGCGCCGTCTTGCCTGCCGGTCGCGAAGCGGAGCGCGTGGAACGCGTCGTTCGTCAGGCGCGGCCCCCAGTGACACTGAGCGCAGCCGACGCGCATGAACACCGAGAGGCCGTGCCTCTCTTCGTCGTCGAGGGCGCTCGTGTCGCCGCCGGCGTAGCGATCGAGGGCGTTCGGCTGCACGCGGATCGATCTCTCGAAGGCCGCGATGGCCTTGCCGACGTTGACGTAGACGCGCGTGATCGCGTCGCGCGTCTCCGACGGCAGCGCGTCGTACGTCGCATCGCCGGGCTTGCCCTCCGCGGGGAGCGCCGACAGATCGGGACGAGGATACTTGGCGGCGAAGATCGCGTCGTACTCCGCCGCGTAGCGGGCTTCGATCTGGTGCGCGACGAAGAGCCGGCTCGACCCCATCTCCTTCGCGTTCTCCGGCGGACCGAGCGCCTGCATCCAGAGCGTGTCGGCGCGGCCGTCCCAGAACTGCCACCGCGCGTGACTCGCGAGCGCGATGGAAGGAGCGTTGCGGTCGACCTTGGCGAGGCCGACGGACTGCGCGAGCCCGTCGCCGAACGCCTTCGCCGCGTCGTGGCACGTCGCGCACGAGACCGTACCGGAAGGAGAGAGCTGCGCGTCCGAGAAGAGCTTCTTGCCGAGCGCCGCGGCCGCGGGGAGATCGCCGTACGCGTTCGTCGGATCCGGAGGCGGCGCGGCGACGAGCTTCATCTCGCGCACGAGATCCCACTGGTTCTCGGTCAAGAGGCCGTCGTACAACGCCGGCTTGATCGCCGCCGGCCGAGGCTCGCCGTCGAGCTCGGCCAGCTCGCCGAGCGCCTTGCTCGCGAACGTCTGAGGAGAAGGATCGCCGTCGAGCGTGCGGAGCCGCATCGTGCGCGTGTCGACGTAGAGGTAGAGCGGGAGTACCTCGCGCGAGCCCACGGCGGGGCCAAACGTGTATTGTGCATCGATAGCGACCTTGCCGGGCGCGTCGATCCGCTCACGCCACCTGGCGGCGGTCGCGAGGGTCGGCGGCATGTTGTCTTCGTCGGCGAGGACGAGGTCGAGCAGCACGACGCGCTCGGCGAGCTTCGGCTCGGAGAGGAGCCGCTGCGTGTGCGACGCGTGCCAGAGGCACGTGCCGCACCAGGGCGCACCGACGCGAATGACGAGCAACCGAGATCGAGGCGCGCAGGGTTCGAAGTAGCTCTCGATGTCGACGGCGCCTTCGGGGCTCGCCCACGTCAGATCGGGAGGCAGCGTCGACTCGAGCGCGATCTCGTACGGGCCCGGAGGCCACGCGACCGTCGGCTTGCCGTCGGCGCAAAACGTCGGCGAGTCGTCGCGATCGACGGCGGCGTCGGGAAGAGGCTGCGGATCGACGCTGGGCTCGTCACCGCACGCGGCCACGGAGGCGACACCGACGAGCGCGACGACCCACGCGAACGCGACCCCGGCTCTCGCGTTCCGCGCCACCAGGAGCAGATTCTAGCACGTCGCTCCGTCCCCTCCCTCGCGACCTCGCGACCTCGCGACCTCGCGACGTCGAGCGCACGATTGCCGAGCTGCCCGCCATCGTCTATTCCGCGTATGCGCGCGTCGCTCGTGAGCGCGTTGATCCCAGGAGAATCGAACGAGATGACGACGCAGATCCCGTGCACGAGGTGTTCGGCTCCGACGCGCCCGGGCAAGCTCCAGAACGTCGGCAACTACGGCAACTCCCCGTTCACGTGGGCGCCTGACGGCGAACCTCCGTTTCCGATGGCGGGCGCCGCGAACCCTCGGAAGGCGATCGTCGCGTACCGCTGCGACAACTGCGGACGCTTGGAGCTCTTCGCTCCCTAGCGATCGCTGCATCGCGGCACGCGCGAAAGCTCGCCGGCCGCGCTCGTCACGCTCGGCCGTAGCGCTCGCGCAGCTCGGGCAGCGCGGCCGCGATCGCGTCGCGTGCGCGCTCGCGCAGCGCGCCAACGTCGCCTGCGACGAGGCCGCGCGTCGGGATCGGCGCGAGGATCTTCGCGCACGCGTGCGCTTTGCCGAACCACTTCGAGTGCTTCGGCCGCATCGCGCGCGTGCCGGCGATGACCACCGGGAGGACCGGCACGCCCGCGCGGATCGCGAGATCGAACGCTCCGTCTTTGAAGGGGAGGAGCTCGCCGTCCTTCGATCGCGTTCCCTCCGGGAACATCATCACGGAGATGCCGCCCGCGAGCGCCCGCTCGCACTCGCCCATCATCTCGCGCACGCTCTCCCCGACGCCGCGGCGCAGCGGGATGTCGCCACCGAAGCGCATCGCCCACCCCGTGAGGGGTTGGGCGAAGAGCTCCTCTTTGGCGACCCAGCGCATGTCGAACGGGAGCCACGAGAGGAGGAACGGGTCGGCCTGCGACTCGTGGTTCGCGACGACGACGTACCCCGACCGCGCGATGTCGTCCGGTGGCGTGCCCTCGATCGCGAAGCGCCAGAGCGGCGTGAGCCGGCCCGTCGTGCGGCCGAGCCGCCTCATCCATCGACCGGGAGCGCGCTGCGTCGGATCGCCACGATGGCGCGCGGACGAGATCGCCATCGCGGGGAGGAACGCGAGGACGCAGAGCCCGAACTCGGCGTAGGTGTAGAGGCCGGTGAGGACGTGCTTCGCCACCTGACGACGAGTAGCGCAGGTTCCGGGCGCGCTTCGTCACGAGTCTGCAATGTCGCGACGCTGCGCGCCCGATGGCGATCAAGGCACGAGCTTGACGACGTAGCCGTCGGCGCCGCCCGCAGACATCTGCCCGGCGAGCGTGCCGCCCACGAATCCGCATACCAACGGATTTCCGCGGGCGTCGACGGCGACTCCGGCCCCGTGATCGGCCGCCGTGGTCCCGAGCTGCGCGGTCCAGAGCACCGCGCCGGCGGGGCTGTACTTGCGAACGAACGCGTCGACGTCCCCCGCGCTCGTCTGCATCGGCAGCGCTCCGGCGGTGTCGCCGGCGACCATGATGTTCCCGGCCGCGTCGATGCTCAACGCGTGCGCGTCGTCGGTGGCGTCGGTCCCGAACTGCCGCGTCCACAGCTCGGTGCCGGCGGCGTCGTACTTTCGGACGAAGGCGTCCGTGCCGCCCGCGCTCGTCTGACCCGGCAGCGTTCCGCCCTCGGTCGAGCCCGCGACCACGATGTTCCCCATCGCGTCGACGCTCGCGGCGTTGACGCCGTCGAGCGCCGTCGTCCCGAACTGCCGCGTCCACAGCTCGGCGCCGGCGGGATCGTACTTGCGCACGAACGCGTCGCCGTTGCCGCCCTCGAACATCTGCCCGGGCAGCGCTCCGATCACGCGACCGGCGACGACGACGTTGCCGTTCCCGTCCGCCCTCACCGCCTGGGCGAAGTCGCTCCCCGTCGTCCCGAACTGCCGCGTCCACTCGACGTTGCCGTCGGGATCGTACTTGCGCACGAACGCGTCGGTGCTGCCCGCGCCGGTCTGGTCGGGGAGCGTGCCGCCTTGCACGTATCCGGCGACGAGCACGTTCCCGTCCTTGTCGGCGGTCACCGAGCGCACGTACTCGCTCGACGTGTTCGTCGCGGTGCCGAACTGTCGTGTCCAGAGGACGGTGCCCGCCGCGTCGTACTTGCGCACGAAGGCGTCGGAGGCCCCCGCGCTGGTCTGGCCGGGCAGCGCGCCGAAGGTTCGGCCGCCGACGATGACGTTGCCGCTCGCGTCGACGCTCACGGATTGCGCGAAGTCCGCCTCGCTCGTCCCGAACTGGCGCGTCCAGAGCACGGTGCCCGCCGCGTCGTACTTGCGCACGAACGCGTCCGTGCTGCCCGCGCTCGTCTCCCCCGCCAGCGCGCCGTTGGTGTATCCGACGACCACGACGTTGCCGCTCTTGTCGACGCTCACCGCCTCCACGCGGTCGGTCGCGGTGGAGCCGAACTGACGCATCCACGGCTGCACGACGCACTTGCGATCGCTCGTCGTGCTGCCGGCCGCGCTCTCGTTCTCACCGACGGCACACGCCGTCCACGACGTGCACTCGGAGGCGTTCGCCGTCGTGCTGAACGTTCCGGTCGCGCACGCCTTGCAGCTCCGGTCCGCCGCCGTCGTGCCCTCGGCCTCGAGCCGCGTTCCGGCGGCGCACTCGCTCCACGCCCCGCACGCGTCGGCGTTCGCGGTCGCGCTGAAGGTCCCCGTCGCGCACGCCAGGCAGGTCCGATCCGCCGTCGCGCTGCCTCCGGTCGCCACGCGCTGGCCCGGCGTGCACGACGTCCAGGCGACGCACGGCGTCGACGGGTTCGCGTCGTCGTCCCACGTGCCCGCGGCGCAAGCGCCGGGCGGAGTCGAGGCGTCGTTGCCCGCGTCGACCTCGGAGGGGTCGACGCCGGGGTCTCCGCCGTTCGCCACCGCGTCGGAGCCTCCGCAGCCGACGGGCATCGCGCAGCAAGTGACAATCCCGATCGCTCCAACGAACGCCACGCAACGCCGAGTCATTCGATCGTCTCCCATCGTCTCCTCCTCCGCCGAGCGAAAGCTCGCCTATGGTGCTGAGTCTCGATGGCAGGTGCTCCAACGCGCGACCCCCATTTGGGGTAGGCCTGGTTCGAAAGTCTGCGCGACCTCGGCGTCGTCGCCGCTAGACTCGAGTACGAACGCCTGAAATGACGAAAGGCACCACGCTCCCCGGCTTCATCGTCTTGACGATCCTCCGCTTCGCGAAGAAGCACGACTGCGCGACGCGTCGGCTCCTCGCCGGCCTCCCGCGCGATCTCGAGGCAGCGATGCGCCGCGGCGAGTGCGCGGCGTGGGACGACGTCGCCGTGCTCTTCACGCGGCTCGATTCTCTCGCGCGCGACGTGCCTTCACGCTTCGCCGACTTCTACGTCGAAGACTGCCCGATACCTGCCATGGTCGGCACGTATCTCGTCTCCCCGGCGGAGCTCTATCGCGCGGCGTTCCACGGCTGGACGCACGGCTGGCCGATGCTCAACTTCCAGTCGCGAGAAACGTCGAAGGGCTGGATCGTCAAGGCGCGCATCGAACCGCCGCTTCGCGAGTGCGAAGCGTTCTTCCGGATCCTCACGGAGATCCTTCGTCGGCTGCCGCGCGTGCTGAGCTGCGCCGACGCGATCGTCGAGCCGGAGCTGTCGCGTCGCTCCGCGCGATGGTCCGTCCGCGTCGCGGAGAAGCAGCCCCTCGCCAAGGAGCCGTCGCCGGACGACGTCTTCTCGGCCGTTCGCGCGCAGGTCTTCTCGGCCGAGGTCGCCGGCGCGCGCGTGCCCCCTGCATGGGGGCTCACGCCGACGGAAGAGCGCGTGGTCCGATCCATCGCCGCAGGTCTATCGATCAGGGAGACGGCCGCGGACCTCGGCGTGAAGACCGAGACAGCGCGCACTCACTTGAAGCGCGCGATGTCGAAGGCCGGCGTGCACAGACAGGTCGAGCTCGTGCGGCAGCTCATCGGTTCGGCTTCATGACGACGAGACGTCAGCGCTTGGCCGCCGTGCAGGTCTTCGCCTTCGCGTCCTTCGCTTTCGCGTCCTTCGCCTTGGCGCCGCCGGCCGCCTTGCACTTTGCGCCCTTGCCCTTGCACTCGACGTCGCTCTCGCACGCGCCGCCCTCGTCGACGAGCCCCTCGATGACGCCCTCGCAAGGCTTCAGGTACGCCTCCATCGACGGCTTGAGCTCCTTGTCGAACGCCTCCATCTCCTTCATCTTCGGCTCGGTCGCGAGCTTCGTCTCTTGCGCGCAAGCCTCCGGCGCCGTCGCGAGCGCGTCGAGGCACGCCGCGGCCTTCTTCGCATCGTAAGAGATCGTCTTGTCGATCTTGGCCTTCAGGCTCTCGCCGTCGATCCCGAGGACCTTCAGCGCGATGCCGGAGAGCGTGGTGCATTCGCTCTCGCTCGGCGTGAAGCGCTTCTCGGCCTTCATCGACGTATCGACGGCCTTGAGCTCCTTCCCGAGCTCCGGCTTGTCGAGCGTGCCGAAGCCCGCGACGAGCATGATGGGCATGGTGACGACGACCTTGACCTTGTCGTTCTTGCAGGACGTGATCGTCTTGCACGCGGCCGGCGGCCCCTTCGCGACGAACTGATCGATGGTCACGTCCTGCGCGGGAGAGGCCTTCGCCTCGGGCGCTGCGCTCGCGACCGCGCTCGCGGCCGCGCTCCCCTCGGGAGCCGCGCTGCCGGCGCCGCCTTCCTTGGCGTCCGCCGCGCTCTCCTTGTCCTTGCAGGAGGAAGTCACGACGACGACGGCGGAGAGAGAGAGTGCGAGCGCGGCAAGCCTGAGCTTCATGAGAGGGCTCCTCGAGTCATTTCGGTGAAAGGATCGTCTTTGCTCTCGTACGCGAGAGCGGCCGACCATCGCCTGCGTGGCGCGCACCGTCAACCCCGAGCGGGCCTGCGACGGATTTCCTCCCGCGCGTGAAGCCCTATAGGCTGGCCGCATGATCGTTCGCGTCTCGTTCGTCATCGCGGCCCTCGCGCTGTCGTCGCTCGCCGGCTGCTCGAAGGACGACAAGAAGGACCTCATCGACAAGGTCGTCGACGCCGCCGCCGACGCGAGCGCCGCGCCTGCCGGGCCGAAGAACCTCGATCTGGCGAAGGCCGCGCTCGCCACGGCGAAGGCGAAGTACGCCAACAAGGAGGTCGTCGACACCGACTGCGGTCCGCTGCAGAGCCTCGCGGCGGACTTCGCCGACAGCAAGGACCCCGACGCGGTGAAGACGACGCGCGAGATCGACGTCTTCTGCGGCGTCGACGTGAAGCTCGAAGGCGCTGTCGCGACGCTGAAGACCGACAACGCCAAGCTCGCCGAGGCGCTGAAGAAGAAAGACAAGACGACCGAGCAGATGTACGCCGCGACGGTCAAGGACGGCTGCGCGTCGATCCGCGAACAGCTCGCGGCCCTGACCGCGAAGCATCTCGACGCCGAGCCGAAGGTGACGGCGTTGAAAGCAGAGATCGACCCGATCTGCTCGCCACCCGCCGCGAAGAAGAAGTAGCGCGTCAGCTGGTGGTGCGCGCTTCGGCGTTCACCTCCCGAACGGCTTGGGTGAACACCGGATTGGTCTTCGCCAATTCATGGATCGCTCGTTCGAGATCGAGCGTCGTCGCCAAGAGCTTGCGGCCCGCATTGCGGGCGTCGTGGATGGACAGGAGCGATCGCTCGACGAGTCGCGCCGAGGGCAGCAAGTCGACGTAGTGAACTTCGAATCTCAGGCGCTGCAGGTTCTCCCACAACCAGCGCTCACGAACGTCGGCGGGCACCCACGCGATCATCTCTCTCACCCAGGCTTCGGGATCTCCCGCCATCGAGATGAGGCTCTCCCACTCGTCTTTCCAAGCGACACCGTGCTTCGTCAGCGGCCGCACGAGGAGCAACGCCGAGATCGCCCAGTACTTCGGGGTCAAACGCTGTCGCCGAAACTCACGGACCCGCGCGGCGCACTCGTCTGCCAGCGACGCCAGCGTCTCGGCCATGCGCGAATCCGCGCACGCCTGCTCGACGCACCCGTCGACTTCCTCCAAGCTCGGCGGCAGCCAATTCGGGGAGTATTCGCCGAAGGCGTCGGAGACGAGCACGCGCCACTTCTCGAATCCTTCGAGGGCATCCAACTCTGGAATGGCGGGCTTCCCGAGGATCCGGCGGCTCTCCGCCCAATACAAAGGCACCTTGCCGGATCGGCCGTGCGCGTCTGATTCCGTGGCCACGAGGAGCTGCTCCATCACGCTCGGGGCCGCGTTGCCCAACCATCGGGCCCTGACCGCTCCGCACGCGGGCAGGCCGTGACCAGCCTCTGGGCACAGCGGGCTCGCCTCGAGGCGCGACGCGAGCGCGCGTTGGTCCGCGGTCAGCTCGGCGGGCGTCATGATCTCCCGTGGCGTGATTTCGAGCGTTCCGTGAACGTAGGCCAGAAAATCGCTCGCCCCTCGGAGCGCCCATCCCTCTTCGGTCTTCGAAGGAACGGACAACATGAGATCCGTCCAGGACTTCGAATCCACCGCGCCGTAACCCGATTTGGCCATCTCTCCGAGCCCAATGCCGTGATGGAGCCTCCGCTCGAAGAACGTATTGAGCGCCGAGAAGCGAATCGTCGGAGCCCACCACCAGAACCCGTTCGGTGAGACATCCCCGAAGGCGCCGAGCCAATCCACCACCGCCGCGGCGACGCGCTCGTCCGAGATCGACCCGCCCATGCGGAGCTGGGCAACGCCCCACGCGCCGCGCACGAGGCGAGAGGGAGCCGACGCGAACGACGCGATCGCCTCACGCACCGGCGCAGCATCGAGCCGCGACAGCGCCAAGAGGCAGCTGGCGATCGCCTGCGCGTCGCTCTCGGCTCCGAGCCGCTGCGTGAGTCGCTCGCGGGCTTCTTCCGCGAGTGACGCAGGAGCGCACCCCAAGACGAACGCCGTCGCCGAGCGCACCTCGCCGCTCTCGTGCTCGAGCGCTTCCCACAGCCGACCTTGGCACTCCTGAAACGCTCGCTCGATCTCGCGGTCGACGGCGTCGGGACGACGAAGCCATGCCCACGACAGATCGCCTCCCGCGACGTTGGCCGCGGCGCGCAGCGCCCACTCGGGGCGAGCCGCCGAAGGCAGCTCGCTCAGGAGCAAACCGACGGTCGGTCCGGCGGCGCTGCACGTCTGCCCCTCGTGGATGAACAGCTCCTCGAGAATCAGGTTTTGCTTGTCGACGTCGCCCGCCAAGAGAGCCGCGACGACGGCGGGAACGCTCGAGGCGTCTCCGTCGTGCGTCTCGAGCTTCTCCCACTCAACCTTCGTCGTCATGACGGCCGGCCAGGCTCGGACATCTAGCAGCTCGACCCGATCGCGGCGACGATGACGCACACGCCGACCGTCACGACCAGCACGACGACGGCGGCCACGAGCTGGATGTCGACCGGCGCGCCCTCGACGCTGTCGGTCTGGAAGGCCTTCGGTGGATTGGCCCACACGCCGAGCCGCGACGTCCCGATTCGGATCGCGATCCAGCGGTACCCCGTCGTCCTCGCTCTCGCGCCGATCGTGCTCCAGCGGATGGTGAGCTCCCTGCCACGCCACGGCTGTCGCACGAACCAGCCGAGGGCGGACGGGAACGACGCGGCGAGCGGCTCGCTCATCGTGCGCGGCGAAGCTTGCCGAGCACGACCTCACCTGGCTCGACCTCACCCCTGTCGGCCTCGACGATCCGGCGCTCCAGCTCGTCGAGCTGGGCGTCGTCGAGCTCGAACGGCTCCTCGTCGCCGCGCGTGAGAACGACGACTTCGGCCCCCTCGGGCAAAGCCGCCTCGGTCTCGATGTACCCTCCCCGAACTCGACCCCGTACGGCGTTCATGGGGAGAGGATAGCACGCAAGGGCCCTTCCCTCGGTTGGGCTCACCGATCCGGTGATGCGGCGACGCTGCCCCCGCAGCGGCAGCTCGGCATGCGCGACGAGGCCAAGCTCGCCGGAGAGCGACCGCACAGATGTACGCCGCGACGCTCAACGACAGCGACGGCTGCGCGTCGGTCGAACAGCTCGAGGCCCTTGTGTCGCGTAGGCGGCCGTGGCTTTCTCGGGTCCATGCGCCGAGCCACGTTGATGCTCGTGTTCCTCGCTGCGTGCGGACCGGCGACGAAGGCTCCCGCTTCAACCGGCATGGCGCCGGCATCGAGCGCAGCGAGCTCGCCTACGCTCACGCCAAGTGTCATCGAGAAACCGGCGCAAGCCGTCGAAGAGCGACCTCCGACGAACGTGGCGCCGGCGCAAGCGACGCCCTCGATCAGGCTGCTCGACGCCGGCAAACCTCCGAGGCGAGCGCTTCGCTACGAGATCAAGCCGGGCTCGGTCGAGTGGGCCGAGATCGACGTGCAGTCCGACACGACGATCATCGTCAATGGCCAGTCGCAGCCGACGACGGCGCTACCGACGAAGCGAATTCGGTGGAGGATCGAAGCGAACGAGGTGACGCCGGAAGGGGACGTCAAGGTCGCCTTGACGGCGGAGAGCGCAGAGGTCCTCAAAGACCGCGCCCTCCCGGAGAACGCACGTGAGGAGACGGAACGCGAGCTCGCCGCGATGAGGGGCGCACGCGGTTCTGCGCGGATCTCGAGCCGTGGCATCGCCTCGGAGCTCACCTTCTACGGGCAGCCCGCCGAGGCGCACCTGCTCGAGACGATGACAGGTCAGGTGTGCATGCTGCCTCAGGAGGAGCTCGGCACCGGTGGACGATGGGAGGTCCTGAGCCTGCTACCCGTGTCGGGGAGCGCGCTGAACCTCCGCACCATCTACACCGTGACCAAGCTCGACGCCGACGCCGTGCACGTCGACATCGTCCAGACACTGTCTGGGCAGCCGGGCCAGAGCCTCGACGTGCCGAACCTTCCTGGCGGAAAGGCCACGCTCGAATCCGCCTCCGGCGGCAGCACCGGTGCGGCCGACGTGCCATCGCACCGCTTCGTAGGGAACGCCAGCGCGAAGGGCCCTTCTACGACCACGTTCACGGCAGCGTCTCCTGGAGGCAAGCTCACCATCACGATTGCGGCGAACCTCCGCATCACGACGCGCGCCGGGAAGGCGCAGCCAGTGACCCCTCCGCGCTGACCGCACTACGCGCTGGCGCTTCTGGTGCGGAGGTCGAAGAAGAAGTCGCGAGAAGCGATGCGCGGTCATGGTGGATACGGCGATCTTCTACCGAGAGAACCTAACTTAGAACCACCGCGCCGCCGAGACTTCCCACGTGGGGTCGTGCTCCTGCGTGATGCGCACTTCGTATGACTTCGAATGGCGAGCGCGCCAAGCGTCGAGCTTGCGGCCGGCATCACCCGAGCCATCCGTATGAAGATGGACGATCCGCAGGCCGTTCCACGTCTCGCGGCCGATCAGCACTGCCGAAGGACCGAGCTCACCGAGAAGGTCATCCTCGATGGTGTTGAGGATCTCAGCTTCCGCGTTCGTCGTCAGACCAGCGTCCGTGCCATCCGCGATCGGCAACGCGATCTCGACATGGACGTCGAGGGTCGGGTGATCGATCCGCTTCAGCGCGCGATTACACGTGACGAAGATCGGCTTCCCATCCCGCTCCCCCTGGAGCACGACCCACCGATCACCTGTCGCGCTCGCGGCGAGCGCGTCGATTCGCTCGCGCAGCGCCGAGCACGGAGCCGCCGTCGCAGGGCGATCGACGGCGACGTCGACGGCGCAGACCCAGCGTACCAACGCGTCTTCGCCGATGAGGTTCTCGAGGCCGAGGATCGCAATCCGGTGATGGAGCCCTTCGTCGTCGATCTTCGCGAAGACGGGATGGTGCACCAAAAGTTCGAGCATCTCGCGACTCGCGTCGACCTCGACCGCGGCCTGCAGCTCGTCGAGGGCGACGGAATGCCCGCCGATCTGGAGGCAGAGGCCGGAGCCTCGAGCTGGCTGGCGGGACGCGTGGTACTCCCACACCTCCGTCGGCTCCGGCGCTGCCGCGAGCCAGCGGGCCGTCATCACGCGCAGCACCGGATCGCCTCGCCCGGTCACGGCGAGGTGGTGCTGGCTCCGGTGGCCAGGTCCGAGCTCCCAGTCGAGGTCCGGAGCGATCGCGCCCACGCGCGCGTTCATCGCTTCGACATCGTCGGCATGCATGCCGCCTTGGTGGATCGCGCGCGCGATGCGCACATGCGCGCTGGTCCAGAACTTCCAAAATTCGGAGATCGCTGCGGCCGTGTCCTCGCGGGTGCCCATCGCCGGAAGATACCATCGCGCGGATCCGCTCGACTCACGTCGGTCGGACTGGCCGCGAGCGCGTCACTCTCGCGAGTGCGACGCGCCCTCGGGCTCGATCGCGCGGCCCCAGAAGAAGCCGTCGTTCCCCTGCCCTTGGTAGAGCGGAAGGATCACGATGCCGTCCGCGGTCGCGCGGATTTCGCCGTTCTTGTCTCGCGCGAGCAGCTGGAGCGCGCGCGCGTAGTCGACGTTGCGGAAGCCCGGCATCATCGTGAAGCCTTGATCCGGCGTGATCGCGAAGCGCGACACGACCTCCATCATGCGCGGGAGATCGCCGCGGCGGCCGTCGAGCGCGGCGCGCGCGGCGGCGGCTTCGGGGACGGCGTTCTTCGCGACGACGCCCGCGGCTTCGAGCACGAGGAGAAGGACCGCCTCGAGGTTGTCGATCGTCGCGGGGTCGTCGTGCTGGCCCCCCTCGACCGTCACCGCGGTGCAGCCGTGGGCGTTCCAGTACGCGGAGAGCGCGCCGTCGACCTTGTCTTCGAGGCCGATGATGCTCGGGAGCGGCAGCTCGGCGCGCGCGATGAACGCGCGCTGCTCGGCAGACATGCCGCACGCGACGAAGGGAACGCCGGCGGCGCTCGTCGAGTGGAGATCGACGAGAAAGACCGGACCGCGCGCGCGCGCGATGGCCGCGCGAATCGCGGCGAGGAGATCGCGCTGCTCGTGATGCTCTGCGATCGGCGCGTCGTGCTCGTGATGCGCATTCAGAGCGTCGAGCGCGGCGACCTGCGCGTCGCTCCACACGCGATTGAGGTCGTGGTTCACGAAGCGACGGCCTTCCTCGATCGCGCCGACGTTGCCCGCGAGCGCGAGGACCTCGCCCGTGAACCCGACATCACCCCGCCCGAGGCGATCGAGGACGCGGCGCGAGGCGTGGATCCCGGCGTGCTCGTTGCCGTGGATGCCCGCGACGGCGATCAGCGTCGCGCCCGGGGCCTCCGCGACGAGCCGACCGATCTCGCGCGAAACTTCCACTACTTTCGCCTCGGCGTGTGCGGGGGATCGACGTGGCCGAAGCGCTCGTCGAGGAGATCGGCCGCGATGCCCATGAAGTCTTCTTCCGTGAGCAGCGCCACGATGTGGCCGTCGTCGACGACGGGGAGGCAGCCGACGCGCTGCCGGCGCATGAGCGCGATGGCGTCGACGGTGAGCGTGTCGGGCGAGACCGTGAGCAGCTCTCGGCGCATGATGGCCGAGACCGACGTTCTCTCTTCCCGCGACGCCGCGGCGGGACGCTTCGCGAGCTCGGCGAAATGGCGGAGCACGGCGCGCGACGTCACGAGGCCGACGAGGCGGCCCTTCGCGTCTTCCACGGGCACATGACGGATGCGCTCCCAGCTCATGAGATCCGCGACGAGCTCGATCGGATCGTCGGCGTGCACCGTCAGCACGTCCGTCTGCATGTACTCCGACACGCGGTTGTAGCCCGCGCGCCCCTGGATCTCGTCGAGGCGCGCGCGCTCCCATTCGCACACGGGGCGGCCCGTCTTCTGCCGCGCGACCGTGGCCGCGACGACCGCGGCCGAACGCTCGCCGGGAGAGCCTCGGTTCTTCATGCTCGCGATCGAGCGGAGCACCCACTGCGATCCGCTGCGAAGAGACCTCACGCGTTGGTCGACGACCTCCAGGTAACGCTTCGAATCCTTGTCGTCGACCCCGGCGCGCGCGAGCCCCGCTTCGGCGAGCGGCAGCAGGCGATCGAGCACGAACGGCTGCGCGATCACCTCCTCGCTGTCGAGCCAATGCAGCCGCGCCGCCAGGCCGTCGCGCGCGGCGGCGTAGAAGTTCGCCTGCGCGAGATCGAAGTCCATCCGCGACGGCAGATCTTCGATCGTCGCCGTCAGCTCGCTCATCAAGCCGAGCCAGAACGCGGCGTTCGCGACCTCGTCGACGACCGTGGGCCCCGACGGCAAGACGCGCAGCTCGATGCGGAGGTGCGGCTTGCCGTTGTCGGAGATGCCGTAGACGGCGCGGTTCCACCGATAGATGGTCCCGTTGTGGAGGCGGAGGGCCTTGAGGTTCGGGACGCCCCCGCGATCGAGGACGGCGAGCGCGTCTTCCTCGATCTCGGTGCCGATCATCGGCCGATACCGCGTGACGTTCTCCTTGAAGATGTCGAGCGCGCCCCCGTTCACCCAGCTCTTGCCGAACGACACGCGCGCGGACCGATCGCGCTGGTGGAGCGTCGGCGCGCGGATGTCACACGACTGCTCGAACAGCGCGATGCGCGTCTCGGCCCAGAGCCGCTTGCCGAACAGCATCGGAGAGTTCGTGCCGATCGCGAGCGTCGGCGCGAGCAGCAGCTGCGCCACGTCGTAGTAGTGCCCGAAGCGCTCGGGCTCCTTCACCTGGAGATGGACCTGGAAGCTCGCGTTGCACGCCTCGAACATGAGGCTGTCGTGCTTCGCGATGAGCTCGTCGAGGCCCTTGATCGAGATGTCGTAGCCCTCGCCGCGCGCCTCCGTCATCACGCGGTTCAGCGTGAGGTAGCGCGGGTTCGGCACCATGTTCGAAACCGACAGATCGGTCTTCGTCAGCGTCGGCAGGATGCCCGCGAGCACGGGGACGACGCCGAGCCCGGCGCCGACGTGCTGCGCGCGCGCGAACAGCTCACCGACCTGCGACTCCATGCGCGCGAGGCCGCGCCCCTCGAGCGGCTGCGACTCGGCGTTGAGCTCGAGATTGAAGAGCCCGAGCTCGGTCGTGTAGTGCGCGTCGTCGAGCTTCTCGAGGAGATCGATGGCGCGCGGCGCGGCGTTCCACGAACGATCGACGAGGAACATCTCCTGCTCGCAGCCGATGCGCGCCACGCCCTGCTCGAACATCCCCTCGGCGAGCATGCGCTCGACGGCGCGGAGATCGGTCAAGAGCGCGCGCATGAAGCGACGGCGCTCGGCGCTCGTGAGCTCCCCGGTCGTCTGTTTGTGCTCGTGCGTGTCCTCCATCAGGGTTCGTTCTTCTCTCGCGGCTTCTGG
Organism: Labilithrix sp.; assembly: GCA_019637175.1. Classification (GTDB taxonomy): domain Bacteria; phylum Myxococcota_A; class Polyangia; order Polyangiales; family Polyangiaceae; genus Labilithrix. The sequence goes on from JAHBWD010000018.1 coordinate 122,780, forward strand.
GTCCACTCGTCGAGGTAGCCGGGCAGCTTCGCGCGCCACGTCATCCAGTCGTGATCCCACTCCTTACCCCAGGAATCGACCCAATTGGGGATTCCCATCGATCCCAAGACCTTCGCCATCCGGAAGCTCTCGCCGATGTCTTCCCACTTGCCTTCGCCCGACGCGAGCGTGATGTGGCGCGTCCGCAAGACGTCGAGGTGCAGGCCGGCGAGCGTCGGGACGAAGTGCATGGGCGACGACACGAAGTAGTAGTCGGTGGGATCGGGGCGCTCGATCCACTTCATCAGATCGTACGTTCCGCTCATCCCGAGCGCCCGATGAAACATGTCCGGGAAGCGGCACGTCACGGCGACCGCGTGGAACGCGCCGATCGACGCGCCCGTCGCCCAGATCGGGATGCCCTCCGACTTGCAGTCCATGCGGATGGCGGGGACGAGCTCGTGCTTCACGTACTGGTGGAACTGGTGCGTCATCCACATGCGATGCTCGGGGCTGCCCTCCTTGCCGAACCACGCTTGCCCCGCGACGCTGTCGCACGAGTAGACCTTGATGCGCCCGGCCGAGAGCAGCGGCTCGAGGGCGCGGATCATGAGGAACCGATCGACCTCGCCCGCGTCGCCCGCGGCGGTGGGGAAGACGAGCACGGGCTGGCCGGAGTGGCCCCACCGATTGAGCGTGACCTCGCAGCGTACGCGCTCCGAGTACCAGCGCGACGACTCGAACGTGCTCACGACTTCTGCTCCACCTTTCGCCACTCCTGGATCCGCGACCAGAACAGCTCGGTGAACTGCTCCGTCTCGTGGGCGGGGAAGAGCGCGGCGACCTTCTGGTGGACGGCGTCGCGCGCGACGGGCGTGCCGAAGAAGCCCCACGTCACCTCGTCGAGGTGCGCGAGGTGCTTGGCGCAGAACTCCTCGAAGCGCGCCGTTTCGAAGCGCTCGTCGGCGATCGCCGCGTAGCGATCGAGCTTCTCTTCGTACGAGAGCTCTTCGTCGGCCGCGACCGCGTAGAACGGCGCCCAGTCTTGGTTCTTGCGCATCGGCTTCTTCGTCGCCGCGCAGAAGACGGCCCACCGCACGTAGCTCTTCACCATCCACGGAAAGTGGAAGTGGAGCGACGTCACCTGCGAGTCGGGGCACGGGTTGGCGAAGTCGATCGGGTGCCACACGCCGTTCGCGTGGAGCGCCTCGCACGAGTTGAACTCCCAGCCGAAGAAGGCGTTGATGGTGAGGGTGACCTTGCGGAGGTGCTCCTCTTCCTTCTTCGTGAGAAAATCGCGCTTCATCGTGTAGCGATCGTGGAGCGGCGCGTCCGGGTCGTAGAGCACGCAGCGCGTCTGCGGGCCGAAGCCGATGCAGCGGACGAAGCGATCCCAGCCGTTCACCATCGACTGGAGGTGCATGACCGACTTGCCGCTCTCCTCGTACGCCTTGTTGACCGCGGCCGCGTCGTCGACCTTCGAGACGCCGCGCCAGCCGCCGCCGTCGTAAGGCTTCATGAACATCGGCCAGCCGATGCGGTCGCCGATGCGCTTCACGTCGAAGAGCTTGGCGTAGCGCGAGAGCGTCGGCTTCAGATCCGGCGTCGGCTCGTAGCTCTTCGGAGGCACCATCCACGTGTCCGGGATGGGCATGCCGAGCGCCATCATCGCGCAGTACGTCGTGTGCTTCTCGTTCGCCTGCACGCTCCACGGGTTGTTGAAGACGTAGAGGCCGTCCATGAGGATGGCCTTTTTTATCCACTCGCGGCTCGTGTGGTACCAGTGCGTCAGGCGGTCGACGACGACGTCGTACTTGCAGGGCTGGCGCAGGTCGAAGGGCTCGATGAAGACGCGCTCGACCTCGAAGCGGATCGTGTCGCCCGTCTTCTCGTCCGGGATGCGCAGATCGAGGTCGCGCATGAGCGCCTCGAAGCAGAGCGGCCAACAGATGTCGGCGCCGAGGGACAGCCCTATCCGACGAACGATGTCTCCCATGACCCCTATTTCTTCCTATTCGTAGACGAACATCAGCGGGCCCGGGAAGAGCCACGAGAGGCCTTCGCGCAGTCGATCCCGCCAGTTTTCCCAGTTGTGACCGTCGCGCGCCTCGACGAAGCGGACCTGCATGCCCGTGGCGTCGAGGAGCGGCGCGAGAGAACGATTCTCGTAGATGAGCGACTCGTAGACGCCGCACGAGATGAAGACGCGCTCGCTCACCGCCTTCGGCTCGTCACGCACCTCGTTGACGAACTCGACGATGCGGTCGAAGAGCGGCCCGCGGCGATTGCGCTTGCCGATGTCGGTGAACGCGAACGATCCCGACTGGAGCAAGAGCCGCCCCCAGACGCCGGGATAGCGCCACGCCGCGGAGAAGGCGGCGACCGCGCCGAAGCTCGCGCCCATGAGCGCGCGCGACTGCGGGCGATCGAGCAGCGGCAGGCGGCGCGTGAGATCGACGAGCAGCTCCTCGGTGAGGAACTTCGCGTGGCCTTCGTCGTTCGCGTACTCGCGGAGACGATCGGGCGAGTCGGTGAACGCGACGACGAGATCGGGGATCTCGAGGCGGTGAATGAGGTTGTCGAGGATGACCTTCATCCCGGTGAAGTTCAGGTAGTCGCTGCCGTCGTGCACGACGAGGAGCGGATACTGGCGCGTCTTCCGGAAGCGCGCGGGCAGGTAGATGTGCCCGGTGCGAGAGCCGTTCAGCGTCTTCGAATGGAAGCTGAACGGCTCGACGACGCCGGGGCGCGCCTCGGGATCCGGCTTGACCCAGCCGGGCACCGCGTAGCCCTCGCCCTGGAGAACCGAGTTCGCGCCGAACGGATCGCGCGCGCGGTGCGGGTTCAGCGGATCTTCGACCCACGTGCTGCCGCCGCGGTGGTGGATCTCGAACTTGTACTCGACGCGCGAGCCGTACGGGATGTCGCACGACAGGTACCAGAGGTTCGTGTGGGGAACGCGCGCGAGCGCGCTGTCTTGCTCGAGCCCGTAGATCCAGTGACGGAGGTTGACGCCGTCGGCGTCGCCGCGCCAGATGAACGTGACCTTGCCGCCCTCGACGAGCGGAAACGTGTTCGACGCGAGGAGCTCGTCGACCTTCTCCCACGCGCGGTCGCCCGCGGCGAAGAGCGGCTGGAGCGCGCGCGCCGTCATGACGTCCTCGGCATCGATTCGGGCGCGAGCCCCGGCGCGTTGACGTCGGACTCCGCGGCCGGAGGGATGGTCTTTCCCTCGAACGGATGCGAGCCGTCTTCGCGGATCGCGAAGGCGCCGCGGAGCGCGCTCGGCCCGGCCTTCTTCCACGTGACGCGCGAGCGCGAAGGAAGCGCGACGCACTTCGCGGGCGCGAAGCGGCGCGCGAGGAGGCGCAGCCGGTCGCGGTCGCCGAGCGCGAGGCGGAGCTCGGGCTGCGGGAAGGCGACGACGTCGCCGACGAGCGCGAGCCCCGCGTCGAGCACCTCGGGCGCGCCCGTGCCTTGCGGCGGCGAGTCGTGGAAGAGCACGACGCGCTCGGTGACGACCATCGCGCCCCCGCACCACGCGAAGATCGCCTTGTCGTTCGCGAGCTCGCCGATGCCGAAGAGCTGGAGGCGATTGAGCAGCGAGGCGACGTGGCCGCCGGCGATCGCGATCGCGTCGCAGTCGGCGAGGATCGCCTCGATCTCCGCGCGATGACGCTGGAGCGCGGGGCGCTCGCTCGGCCGCATCCGCGCGTCGAACTCCTGGCGATCGCGCTTGCAGCGATCGAGGTGCAGCGCGTCGATGTTGCGAATGGCTTCGATCGACGTGCGCGCCTCGTCGTCGAGGATGCCGCTCGGCGCCGAGCGTTTGCCGATCACGTACGCCGCGTCGAGCGCGTGCTCGAGGCGTACGCGATAGAAGTCTTGACGAAGACGCAAGAGCGCCTGGCGCTCGCGATGCGCGGCGAACAGCTCCGGGTCGTCGCGGAAGAGCTGTTCGGCGCGCGCGTGGAGGAGCAAGTTCACGTCGCGACCGCCGAGGTGCTCGGTGAGGTCGTCGTCGTCGGATTCGCGCTCCTGCCAACCGGCGGTGATGGTCGCGATCTTCCCGGTGACGCCGAGCTCGTCGATCGCGGCGCGCAGCGTCGGATCGAAGCGCTGCGCGCCGAGGAGGACGACCGCGGTGGTGAAGCCCGAGATCACGACGCGCGCACCTTCAGCGTCTGGCCGATCCAGTCGAGCATCGCGCGCAGCGTGTCGTAGTCCGGGTGCTTGAGGCGCATCCACGCGTTCGCCATGTAGCCGGCGGAGACCGGCTGCGTCGGCGTTCCCGGCGGCGGCAGGTGATGATCGATGATCATCCCGTCGAGCTTCCTGAAGACCTCGTCGCCGTTGTCGTAGCCGCGGATGTGACCGTCGCATTCGGGACGGAGCGCGATGACGCCCGCCGCGTAGCGGCGCGAGAGCTTGCGCGCGACCTGCCCGTGGACGATCGCGTTGGCCCACTCGCGATAGATGTCGATCTCGTTTCCCGCGGCGTAGAGATCCCACGCGCGCACGCCCGGCGGCCGGCAGCCGATCTCGCTGAACTTCAGGCCCTTCGGGCCGAAGAACCACTCCATGTGCGTGGCCGAGGTCTCGATGCCGAGCGCGGCGATGACCTTTCGGCCCATCGCCTTGACCTCGTCGTACGAAGAGACCATGTCGAGGCGGTTCGTCGCGACGAACTGCGGCGAGATCCATCGCGTGCGCATCGCGTCGAGCACGTTCGGGAAGTAGTGCGAGACGAACTCGTGCGCGACGCGGCCGTCGATGCTGATCGTGTCGTAGAAGCCTTCGTGGCCCTCGATGAACTCCTCGACGGCGACGTCGTGTGGTTGGGCGCCGAGCACCTGCTCGAGCTCGCGGAGGTCGTCGACGCGGTGGGTACCCGAGGCGCCGGCGGCGTCGCGCGGCTTGACGACGAGCGGGAAGCCGACGCGCTCGGCGAACGCGAGGATCTCGCGCTTGTCGGAGCTGCCGATCGACTGCGCGCACGGGACGCCCGCGGCGCGCAGCACCTCTTTCATCGCCGGCTTGTCGCGACACAGGTACGCCGTGCGCGTGCTCGTCCCCGGGATGCCGCACGCCTCGCGCACCTTCGCGGCGGCCATGACGTGCGCCTCGACGACCGCCTCGAGGCGCTCGGGGTTCACGCCGGGGAGCTTCTGCACGAAGCGCACGGCGCTGCCGAGCTGCCCGACGTCGGTGACGTTGCCGATCTGCTCGTAGTGCGCGAGCCAGTGACGGAGGCCGTCGTCGAGCGAGCTCTTGTCTCGCTCGCCGATGCCGATCACACGTGCCCCCACCTCTGCGAGGGCTCGCACGAACTCGCGCTGATTGGCCGGGAAGCTCGGCTCGACGAAGATGACGTCCACGCGCTTTGGCGATGGACGGTAGCAGCGATGTGGTAAGGATCCCACGCCCTTGAAGGTCCTCTTCGTCTCTTCGGAGGTGGCGCCGTTCGCCAAGACGGGGGGCCTCGGCGACGTCGCGGCCGCGCTGCCCAAGGCTCTCCGCTCGTCCGTCGCCGCCGGCCACGACGTTCGCGTCGTGATGCCGCTGTATTCTCGGGTGAAGGGCCTCGAGGGCGCGACGCCGGTCGTCCGGGAAATGGTGCTCTCGCTGGGCGAAACGAGGGTCGTCGTGTCCGTCCTCGAGAAGGACGGGGTGTACTTCGTGCGGTGCCCGGGCCTCTACGGTCGGCCGGGGATCTACACGACCGATCACGACGAGCACCTCCGCTTCGCGGTCTTGAGCTGGGCGGCGCTCGCGCTCTGCCAGCGGATCGGCTTCGCGCCCGACATCGTTCACGCGAACGACTGGCAAACCTCGCTCATGCCGCTCCTCTTGCGGACGATGTTCGCGTGGGACCGCCTCTTCGCGCAGACCCGCACCGTCCTCACGATCCACAACATCGGTCATCAAGGAACGTTCGGGGCCGGCGCCCTCGGCGACACCGGGCTCGCCGGCGCGGCGCATCACTTCCACCAAGACCAGCTCCGCGAGGGGCGGATCAACTTCCTCCTCACGGGCCTCCTCTACGCGAACGCGATCACGACGGTGAGCCCGACGTACGCGCGCGAGATCCAGACGCCGGAGCATGGCGCCTCGCTCGACGGCTTCTTGCGCGATCGCCGCGACGTGCTCTTCGGCGTCTTGAACGGCATCGACGAAGACGAGTGGAGCCCCGATCGCGACGCGAAGATCCCTCATCGCTACTCGCTCGATGATCTCTCCGGAAAAGATCTCTGCAAGCGCGCGCTCCTCGCGAGCGCGAACCTCCCCTACGTCGACGGCGTGCCGCTCATCGGCGTCGTCTCGCGCCTCGCCTGGCAGAAGGGCTTCGATCTCTGCTTCGGCGTCCTCCCGCGGGTGCTGTCGCGCGCCCGCGTGCAGCTCGTCGTGCTCGGCACGGGCGAGCCGCAATACGAAGACTTCTTCGCCGCGCTCGCTCGCCGCTTCCCGCGCCAGGTCGCGTACCTCAGCGCGTTCAGCGAGCCGGTCGCGCACCTGATCGAGGCGGGCTCGGACATGTTCCTGATGCCTTCGCGCTACGAGCCGTGCGGGCTGAACCAGATGTACAGCCTGCGCTACGGCACCGTCCCGATCGTCCATCGCACGGGCGGCCTCGCCGACACGGTGAACGCGCACAACGGCTTCGCCTTCGAGCACTTCGACGAGCAGGGCCTCATGTGGGCGCTCCGCCGCGCGCTCTCGCTGTTCGGGACAACCGAGTGGAAGCGACTCCAACGCAATGGAATGGAGGGTCGCTTCGCGTGGACCGAGCGCGTCACGGCGTACGAGCAGATCTATCGCCTGGTCGCGCCTGGCCGCTGAGCGTGGCGATGACTTCGTCGAGCTGATCGAACGTCTCGGCCATCCCGTCCTTGCTCCCGGAGGCGAGCTCCTCGTCGAGCGCGTCTTTCGAGGGAAAGAGCTCGTGCATGACGATCAGCGTCTTGCCGTCGCGTTCCTCGAAGGTCACGGTGGTGACGGCCCCCGTGCCCTCGCCGCCTTCGTCGTTGGTCCAGACGATGCGCGAGGGCGGCGTCACCTCGAGGTACTTGCCGAAGAACGCCATGGGCTCGCGGCCTTCCATGCCGAACACGAGGCGGTACGTGCCGCCGGTGCGAACATCCATCTCGCAGGAGATGACGTGGATGGGCACCGACTTCGGCACCCACCACCGCATGAAGAGCTCGGGCTTGCTCCACGCTTCGAACACGAGGCGCGCCGGCCCGGCGATGGTTCGCGTGACGACCAGCTCGCGATCCGTCTTCCGTTCGATCGTCGTCTCGTTCTTGGAAGTGGGCTCACTCTCACGTCTTGCGACCATCGATCTTCTCCTTCTGCGCCAGCTCCGCCACGACGCTCTCGAGCGCGTCGAAGCGTGCGTCCCAGCGCTGGCGGTATCTCTCCATCCACGCCGTCTCGGCTTCCAGCCGGCGCGGCCCGAGCTTGCAGGTCCGCACGCGGCCGATCTTCTCCGTGCTGACGAGCCCGGCGCGTTCCAAGACGACGACGTGCTTCTTCATGCCCGTCAGCGTCATGTGGAACTTCGCGGCGAGGTCCGTGATCGAGGCGTCGGAGCGCCCGAGCTGCTCCAGGACGCCGCGCCGGACGGCGTCCGAGAGCGCGGCAAAAGAGGCGTCGAGGCGGGCACCTTGATACTGAACCATATGGTTCATCATTAGCGCGCGAAGGGCCGTCGCGCAAGAGGAGACGGTGCTCAGCGCGCGACGACGACTCGGCGTTGCGCCGCGAGCGCGACGAGCGCGACGCACGCCGTCGTCTGCGCGACGAAGAACGCGTCCGTCGACGCATGGAGGCCCTGCAAGAAGGCGCCGGCGCCGTGACGCGCGATCGCCAGACCCGAGAGCGGAGCGACGACGACCTCGCGAAGGACCGAGAGCGCGACGAGGAAGATGGGCGCCGGGCTCGCGAGCACGCGGACGGGATCGACGCGGCGGACGACGAGGCCCGCGAGCACGAGGGCGACCGGAATCGCGAAGGCGACCTCCATCGCGAGCACGCGATCGGTGCTCGAGACGAGCAGCCCCGCGCGCACGAGGCTCTCGACCACGGGCAGCGTGGACCCGGCGAGCGCGCCGAGCGCGACCCAAGAGCGCCGGCCTTGCCACGTGTGCCACGCGAGGAAGAGCGGCGCGACGACGGCGACGAGCGGGCGCGTCGCCGCCTCCGTGTCCCAGAGATCGGCGAGGCCCGGCGCGCTCACGTCGGCGAAGCCGTCGACGAGGGTGAAGACGCGAAGCCCAATCGCGAGGCCTGCGAGCGCGAGCGCGGCGACAGCGCCGCGACGGATGCGCGGCGGACGATGCACGACGGCGCCGAACCACGCCAGCGGGAGGCCGACGAAGAAGAGCGTGGCGACGATCCTTACCGGCCAGCCGTGCGCGCCGCTCCACGCGACGAGATCTTGCCCTGCTCGTAGGAGCGCGGCGCCGACCGCGCCGAGGATCACCGCGGCGAGGGCGCCGATCGCAGCGTCGCCGAGCGGACCTCGCCATCGCGCCGAGGGGTGGACCTTCGCGTGCTCCGCCACGAGCGCCTTCGTGTCGCCGAGCGCGGCGTGGGCCGCGGCGAACGCTTCTTCGGCAGAGGCGCCGCACGCCATCTCGGCGTCGATCGCATCGCGGAGGTGGCTCTCGAGCTCGTCGAGATCTTCCGCGCGCATCGAGGCCTCGAGCTCGGATCGCCACGCACGGATCGACTCATCGAGCATGACGCACCCCCCATGAGGCCTGCAGCGCTTCGTTCACCAGGTTCCACTGCGCCCGCTGCGCGTCGATGGCATCCTTCCCCGCCTCGCGCAGCCGATAGTACTTCCGCTTGCGCCCCGCCTCCGACGTCTTCCACACCGCCTTGACGAGCCCCTGCTCCTCGAGGCGATGGAGGATCGGATAGAGCATGCCGTCGGTCCATTCGAGCCGACCGCCGGAGAGCTCGCGCACGCGTTGCAGGATCTCGTACCCGTAGCTCTCGCCGCGCGCGAGGATCGAGAGCACGAGCGGCGTCGCCGACGCGGCGACGAGCTCCTTCGGCAACGACTCTTTCTCGGCCATGACATGTACATAGCACCTCTATGCATAGAGGCGCAAGGGTATGACCTAGCCGGCGTATTCGACCCGGATCGTCTCGATGATCTTCTTGAGCGCGGCGCGCACCTCCCCCGTGCTCTCGTCGTGCACGACGACGTAGCCGTCGCCCTCGTAGCCGTCGGCCTTGGTCGCGCCGATCGTCGGGAGCTTCGCCTCGGCGACCATGTCGCCGAGCGCGTGATGCACCTCCGAGACGCCGGTGACGCGCGCGACGCGGCCCTGGCCCATGCCGCGGAGGAACGCGCAGCCCGCGGCGCGCTTTCGTTCCCACGGGGCGTCGAGCTCGTTGTCGACGACGGCACGCGCCCACGCGCGATACGGATCGATCCCGTGCACGATGCCGGTCATGAGCGAGATGTTCGCGCCCGGCGGGCGCATGCCGATCTCACCGATGGCGAGCGAGCCGTCGGCGCGCTGGAACCACTCCATGTGCGTGAATCCGTCGTCGAGTCCGAGCGCCTCGACGGCGGCGAAGCCCATCTCGCGCGCCTCGGCGTACACGGGATGATCGAGCTCCTTCTCGAGCAGGCAGGCCCACTGGATCCACGGGTTTTCGAGGACCTCGAGGCACGGCGGCAGGTATTGCGAGAACGACGCGGTGCGCGCCTTTCCCCCGAGGGTGATGGTCTCCATCGAGAACTCGCGCCCGCGGAGGAACTCTTCGGCGAGGACGGGCTGCTCCGGCTGCACGTTCATTCCCTGTACGGCGCGGAGGAAGGCCTCTTCGCTCGTGACGCGGAACGTCGCCTTCGCGCCCATGCCCGCCGGCGGCTTGAGCACGATCGGGAAGCCGACCTCGTTCGCGAAGGCGAGCGCGTCTGCCTCGCTCGTGACGAGCTTGTGGCGCGCGACGGGCAGGCCCGCGGCGCGGAGCGCGTCCTTCATGCGCGCTTTGTCGCGAAAGAGCTCGGCGGTCTTGCGCGAGGTGCCCGGCACGCCGTGGTGCTCGCGCGCCTCGGCCATCTGCACCATGAGCGCCTCGAGGATGCCGACGACGCGATCGATCTTGCCGTGCCTACGCTTCAAGACCTCGACGCCGTCGATGGTGTCTTGCGCGGAGAGCGGCTCGGTCACGCGGACGACGTCGTGATAGAGGCCGGCGTCGGCGCTGCCCGGCTCCGGAGGCGTGTGGACCACGCCGAGGAGGCGGACGTCCGAGAGCTTCGCCGTGGCGCGGACGAAGCGCATCGTGGTCTCGATCGGAAACGGGGCCACGAAGACGACGTTGCGAGGCATGACGCATGATAGTAGTCGCCCCAGCCCCAAATGAGCATGCGCGTCGTTTTCCTCGCACCGAGCTACCCGCCGGAGATGATCGAGTACACGCGCGGGCTCGCCGAGATCGGCGCGCAGGTCTACGGCGTGGGCGATACGCCGCGCGAAGCCCTGCCGCCGCGGGTGAAGCCCTACCTCTACGACTATCTCCAGGTCCCGCGGATCATGGACGAAGAAGACGTCATGAACCGCGTGACCGCGTGGCTGAAGAGCCGCGGCATCACGACCGTCGATCGCGTCCTCTCCAACTGGGAGCCCCTCGTGATCCTGGCGGCGCGCCTCCGCGAGCGCTGGGGCATGCCCGGCATGTCGGTCGACACGGTGCGCGGCTTCCGCGACAAGCAGCTCATGAAGGAGCGCGTGGCGGCGGCGGGCCTGCGCGTCCCGCGTTCGAAGCGCGTGCGCACCGAGCGGGAGACGCGCGCGGCCGCCGAGGAGATCGGCTACCCGCTCGTGTTGAAGCCGATCGCCGGCGCCGGCAGCGCCGACACGCACAAGGTCGACGACGCGGGCGAGCTCGACGCGATCCTCGCGCAGATGCGCGGCGTCACCGAAGCGAGCTGCGAAGAGTACGTCACGGGCGAAGAGTTCACGTTCGACACGGTGTGCATCGACGGCAAGCCCGCCTACGAGAACGTCGCGCAGTATCTACCGAAGCCGCTCGAGATGCGGACGCTCGAGTGGGTCAGCCCGGTCATCATCACCGTGCGCGACATGCAGCAGCCGAAGCTCGCCGCGGGCATCGAGCTCGGGCGCAAGGTCCTCTCCGCGCTCGGCATGGGCGACGGCTTCACGCACATGGAGTGGTTTCTCACGCCGAAGGGCGAAGCGGTGTTCGGCGAGATCGGCTGCCGTCCGGGCGGCGCGCACATCGTCGATCAGATGAACTACACGGGCGACATCGATCTGTTCCGCGAGTGGGCGCGCGTCGTGTGTCATCGCCGCTTCGAGGCGAGCACGGCGCGCAAGTACAACGCCGGCATCGTCTTCAAGCGAGCGCAGGGCCGCGGCCGCATCACGCGCATCGAAGGCCTCGGCGACTTCCTCCGCGAATGCGGTGACTGCGTGGTCGAAGAGCGACTGCTTCGCCCCGGCACGCCGCGCCGCAACTGGAAGCACACGCTCCTCTCGGACGGCCACGTCCTCGTTCGGCACCCCGACTGGGACGAGGCGTATCGAATGAGCTTCCTCGCGGCCACGAAGATCCGCATGTACGCGGAGTGACTTAGGCAGGCTCGGGTGACGGCCGCGTTCCGTTCTGAAGACCGAAGCGCCCGCGCAGTGACCTGACCCCCGAAGTCGATCCAGCGACTCCTGGCGAGTTGCCTTCGGCTCGGGTCTCTACTCTCGAATGCGGATCCGCGTCTCCTCGACGATCCATAGGCGTCCGCGCAGCGCGGCTTCGCTGACGAGATGAGGCACGAGCGCCGTCACGACATCGATGACGTGCAGCTTGTCTTGCCGCATGAGCCGCAAGACGATGATGCCCGCGTAGCTCGCCGGCGGGTACCGGGTCGTGTCGGCGAAGTCGAGATCGAAAGTGAGGAGGACTCGCCCTTCGGAGAGGCACACCGCGGCGACGTCCGCGTCGGGATGTCCGCCGAGATTCTGGTCGGACACCGTCAACGCATCGAAGCCGCTTCGTCGTAAGAGCTCGCGGACCTCGATCGGCAAGTTCTCGTCGATCTTGAACGCGATCACGTACCCGTTCCACGAAGCGGGATGAGCTGCTCGTGGGCAAGCTCGGCTGCGTACTTGATCGCCGCGCGGATGTCGTCGGCGGAAAGCGATGGGTAGCTCGCAGTGATCTCGGCCTCGGAGAGGCCAGCCGCGAGGTTGTCGAGCACGACGGAGACGGGGATCCGGGTACCCTTGATGCAGACTTGGCCGCCGATGATGGCCGGGTTGGACACGATTCGATCACGCCAGCTCATCGCCGCCTCCGACGGTACACCGCACGCCGCGGAGCTTCCTCTCCACGGACTCGGTCCCGCACGGAAGAATAGCACGGAACCGTTGGGCCCTCCGTTGGGGACGCGGCATTCCCGCGGCACGCGGTCAGCCGCGTCATGACGCACCAAAGATTCACACGACCTTTGGCCGTCCACGCAGCGAAAGACGAAGCGACGATGACCCGACGCGCGCGCTCAGCCATTGGCCCGCGGCGACTTCTTTCTTCGCCAGACGAAGCACTTCGGCCGGCGCGCGCGAACCGAAGTGCTTTGCCCGCAGTTCATCGAGTGCGCGTGCGTTTCTCTCGAGCGCGGCGCAGAACGTCTCGTCGTTGGCACGCCACGCAGCGAAGGCATGCTGAGCGCGACCTTCGTGGAGCTCGTACTTTTCTCATACCTCGGTACGCCCGAGCGTCAACGCGCCGCTGAGCTCGCGCTCCGCGTCGCGCAGCATCTCGATCAAGGCGGCCTTCACCTTCGTCACCCGCGGATTGTTCTGCGCGCCCGGGCTCGTCACGACCCACGTGTCGTACGCGAAGATGACGTCCGTGAGGCGAACGAGCCGAGGGTCGCGATCCATGCCGAGGCAGGGCAGCACCGCGATGCCGATCCCGGCGGCGGCGGCGGCGATCGCCGCGGAGAAGGGATAGACGGAGAGCACGTACTTCGCCGGGTGCGCGAGCTGCTCGTTCCACGGATCGCCCGGGCTCCACTTGCCCGTGCTGATCATCTCGTGGCCCTCGAGATCCTGCGCGGGGTACGCGGGGCCGCCGTGCCGCTCGACGTACGCCGCGCTCGCGTACGCGGCGAAGGCAAAGGAGCCCACCTTGGTGACGAGCGCCGACGCCTCCGCCGGGGACTTGTCTTGCGGACGCTGGCGGATCGCGATGTCGGCTTCGCGCCGAAGGACGTTCACGTGCGAGATGTCCGCGAAGACGTCGAGCCGGATCTCGGGGAAGCGCCGCCTGAGCTCGGGCACGCGCGGGATGAGGAAGTGATCGGCCAGG